>JAQTWV010000003.1 GCA_028689115.1 Candidatus Altimarinota bacterium | reverse complement strand
AAAAAATGGCGGAGAGACAGGGATTCGAACCCTGGGTGAGTCGCCCCACGACAGTTTTCAAGACTGTTCCGTTCAACCGCTCTGGCATCTCTCCACACCTAGTATTTCATTTAATGAACAATATATTTAATGGCTCCCCAAGTTGGATTCGAACCAACGACCAAATGGTTAACAGCCATCTACTCTACCGCTGAGCTATTGAGGAATATATATTTTGCTATTTATCTAAGCGAGTGAGATTTTATATGTTTTTTAATTAAAGTCAAAATTTTTTTTCACTTTTTATCATAATATATATTTTTGGCTTAAATTAAAGCAAACAAAAAAGAGATTTTAACAAAAATCTCTTTTTTTAACATTGTAATGTTCTAGTTTTTTGGACACTTATATTATAATCCATTTTCATATAATGCTTCTCCTATTGATGAATATCAATAAATTGATATAACTTCTTTAATTAATTCTTGATCATCTTCTTTTACTAACTTTAAAAGATTATTAACATCATCTTCTAATAAATCAGTCCAATACTTATATTTAATTTTTTTATTTTCTAATATTAATTCTTCATTATTTTGTTTTATTCATGCTATTTTCAATATACTGTTCCTTCTGTTTAAAAATTTTTGATTATCATATTCTGGAAAAATATTGATACCATTCAAATCAATATTATCTAAAATATAATCAGGTATAATATTAGAGTTATTATTTTTTCATAAATTATTTCAAAAATAAAATTTTCATGCTCAATCAGTAATAATTTCTATAAAATTATTACAAATATTATTATTAGATTTTTTAGAAGAAATATTTTTTATATTATCAATAATACTTCAATGAATAATATTTGGTCACTTTATTTTAATAAAATTTTCTCACAATAAATAAATATCAGTATTATCAGTTTGAAAACTTCATAAAACTTTAAAAGTATCGACACTTGATAAAACTAAACATTCAAATCAAGAATAAATAAAATTTTTATCAGATCCTATTAAATTCAAAATACTTAATATTTTAAAGGTTTGAGGATCAGCTCAATTAATTATTTTTCAAAACAAATAGACATAATTTTTATCTTTAGAATAAGGTCAAAATATATTTTTATATGTTACTAAATCTGAATCTTTTGGTAAATACTCTTTTAAAAAAATTTTTATAGGAACATTTTCATTTTCACACAAAATATATTTAACATCCCCATCAATTAAAAATAATTCATCTCATCAATTAAATCAAAACAAATATTCTGAACTTTCGGATTGTTTAAAATCTGACTTATAATCTTTTTTATATCATTTTGGTAAAATTATAGAATCTTCCGTAACCTCTTCTCATTTTAATGCACAAAATTCATATCACATTCATTCTATTTTTCAACAAATCAACCAATCACAAGAATGTAATGCTCATATTGACTGTCTAGTTATACATATATCTTTAAAAGATAAACTTTCATCTTCTAATATAAATCAATATCCTTCTAAAACTTTAATAAATTCTATAGATAAATCATAAACCATAAATCATATTCTTGTAATTTTTCAATCTGAACAAAAAGTATCATTAGGAATATTTTTTATATATTCATCTAATCATCAAGGATATTTTTCTTCTATTGTAGAATTTCTTATAATAATATTAGTAGCTTCCATTAATACTGCCATAATAAATTATTATTAAATTAAATTAATATTATTCTCAAAATGAATTAAAAATTATTTATCTAATAATTCTATAATATCATTATCATTCCAATTTTTTCAATCTAAAAATTCTGCTAACTCTTGGGAATTTTTACAATTCTTTGCAATTCATTTAAAATATTTTTTATTTCAAAATAATCATCATGGTGTTGATTTATTAAATCAATCTTTCATTTCTTCCCTTTTTGATAGAATAAAAACTTGTAAGCCATATTTTTCTAACTCTATATCAAAATCAGTAAACTCTCAACTATATTTATTTTTCATATTTTCTTTTTCATAAATATATTTGTTTATTAAACTAATAGTCTTTTCCTTTAAATATTTTTCATTATTAATATTATTGTACTTTATTTTTACCTCCAATTCTTTCAATTCTTTGTTAATTATAACTATTCAATCTATCTCAAAAATTGAACTTACTTGTTTTTTACTATACGGTCAAAAATATTTTGCCCTTTTATGACTATAAGATCATCAAGTATCTGGACATATATAAAATCAATCATTAACCTGATTAATAGTTCAAGCACAATTTACTACATCTAATAAATTTTGCCAAGAATTTAATAATCAATTATTATCTAAAAACTCTTCAAACTCACTCAAAAATCTTAAAAATAGTTCTTCATTTACTTTATTATTTTTTATACTTTCAAGTAAGTGTGAAAAAGTAATGAGTTGTAAAGTAATATTCTTTGATTTTAAATCATAATCTTTTGATAAATTCTTATATTTTTCTTCATCTTTATATTCATCAGTTAAAGCAAATAATATTTTATTAGATTTTATTTCAGAGCTACTTAAATTATCAATATAATTTTTAAATTGTTCATTATGAAACCAATCAAATGTTTTAACTTCAAAGATTAATTCATATTCAGTTTGCTTTATTCTTAAATCTGCAATACTAGTTTTATTTCATTTTTTTGTTATATTAAACTGCTGTAAAAATTTTGGTTCAACGAAAATTTTCACATCTTCATCTATCAAATCAATTATACATTTTTCAAAATTTGCCGGACTTGATTGATATAGCAACTTTAACATTAATCAACAATAATTAGTAATTGTATTTTCTTTTCAATGATATTTATTAAATAATGTTAATTCTGTCATATTTTTTTCTTACACATCTAAATTTCTTACATCTTTAGCTCTTGATTGAATAAATCTTCTTCTTGGAGCTACTTCATCTCACATAAGTATTTTAAATATTTCATCTGCTTGTTCAGCATCTTCAATTGATACCTTGTACATTTTTCTAGTTGTTGGATCCATAGTTGTTTCCCAAAGTTGTTCTGGGTTCATTTCTCATAGACCTTTATATCTTTGAATATTTTCTCAAGATATTTGTTCAGCATCAATTATAGCTTGTTTTTCTTCTTCAGTAAATACATACCGAGATTTTTTTCATTTTGTAAGTTTATATAATGGTGGTTGAGCTATATATAAATATCATTCTTTAATAAGTTCTTTTAAATATCTAAAAAAGAAAGTTAAAAGAAGAGTTCTAATATGCGCACCATCAACATCCGCATCCGTCATTATAATAATTCTATGATATCTAAGTCTAGAAACATCAAATGTTTCTCAAATAGAAGTTCAAAGTGCAATTATCATATTTTTGATTTCTTGATTAGCAAAAATCTTATCAATTCTTGCTTGTTCAGTATTTAGTATTTTACCTTTTAATGGAAGTATTGCTTGATGTTCTCTATCTCTACCTTGTTTAGCAGAACCTCAGGCAGAATCTCCCTCTACTATATATAGTTCAGATTTTTGTGGGTCTTTACTAGAACAATCAGATAATTTACCTGGAAGAGTCATACCTTCTAAAGCACCTTTTCTAATAACTGTATCTCTTGCAGCTCTAGCTGCTAGTCTAGCTTTTGCAGCTAAAAATACTTTTTCAATTATTTTTCTAGCAGTAGTTGGATCTTCTTCTAAGAATTCTAAAAATTTTTCTGCAAATACACTATCAACTGCTCATCTTGCTTCAGCAGTACCTAATTTACCTTTTGTTTGTCATTCAAATTGTGGATCAACAACTTTTATAGAAATAACACAAGTTAGACCTTCTATAACATCATCATTAGTTAGATTTTGATCTTTTTCTTTTAAAATAGCCTTATCTCTTGCATATTTATTTATAGTTCTTGTAAGAGCCATTCTAAATCATGTAAGATGAGTACCTCCTTCTGGAGTATGAATATTGTTTACAAAAGAAATTATATTGTTTGAAAATTCTTTATTATATTGCATAGAAACTTCTACCAATATATCTTTGTTTTCTTTTTCAACATAAAACACTTCTCAAATTGTATCTTCTTTTTTATTTAAAAAATTTACATAAGATTTAATACCTCATTCAAAATAGTATTTATATCTTTCTCCATTTCTCTCATCATTTAAATAAAGAGTAATTCATTTTGTAAGATATGCTTGTTGTCTTAATCTATTTTTAATAGTTTTGTAATCAAAAGTAGTACTTATTTTAAAAATACTAGCATCAGGGTAAAATCTAATAATTGTTCAAGTATGGTCTGTTTTTCAAACAACTTTAATATCTCCTTCTGAAATTCATAGAGCAAATGATTGATAATGAATTTCTCAATCTCTATGAACCCAAGCTTCCAATTTAGTAGAAAGTGCATTTACAACAGAAGAACCAACTCAGTGTAATCAACCAGAAACCTTATAACCGCCTCAACCAAATTTTCAACCAGCATGTAAAACTGTTAAAATAGTTTCAAGAGTAGATTTACCAGTTTGATGATGTTTTTCAACAGGAATTCATCTACCATTATCTTCAACAGTACAAGAACCATCAGCTCAAAGTGTTACTTTAATAGTATCACAATGACCAGCCATAGCTTCATCTATAGAATTATCAACTATTTCCCAAACTAAATGATGTAATCATCTTTCATCCGTAGAACCAATATACATTCAAGGTCTTTTTCTAACAGGTTCTAATCATTCTAAAACCTGTATACTTGCAGCTCAGTAACTTTGTTCAGTCATTTTTATACTTAATTTAATAAATAAATTATGCGTTTAATATATTCAATAATGACTTAAAATCAAGTCTACCTACTTTCTATACTATACTTTTTTTAAAATTTCATATATATGAAATTTTTGTACAAAAAAGCCCATTTTTTAAAAAATGGGCTTTTTTACTTAGGATACGTATGGACTAAAAATATATTTAAATTCGTTTAAAGCGAAATTTTTGGGTATAAATTTTATTTTTTATAAAAATGAAGTATCTTTTCAAACATTTTTTCATCACAAAATATTTTTGCTAAATCTATATTTCATTCTTTTAAAGCTTTTCTTAAATTTGTAGCTGAAATATCATATTTAACTCCCTTATAATTTACAAAAGAATTTTCTCTAGAGTTTTCTATATAATTAAATACAAAATTATTTAGATGACTTTCGTGATTTTTTATAGTATTATAAGCTGAATCATTTTTAAAATCTCATCCATATAGATTTATGTTTTTTATCTTATTTCAATTTTCATAAAGAATCTTATAAATATTGTAAATCCAAATCAAATCACTTCTATCGTCTTTTAATTCTAGAATAGTCAATTTTGAGTTATTAGGATATTTTTCTAAAAGAATTTCCTTTATTTCTAAAAAACTTAGAGGATTCTTTTCGTCTTTTATATCTTTAGTTCATATCAAAATTATAACTTTTTCATTTTCTATTAAAGCTTTATCTATAATAGAAGAGTGTCAAATATGTGGTGGATTTAATCTACCTATAAATAATCAAAGTGTCATATTTTTTTATTAAACATTACCTTTTCAAGCAGCTTCAAGTTTAGCTTGTTGATCAGCAACCGCACAAGCATCAATTATAGCTCATAATTTTCACATCATAATTTGTGGTAAACCTGAGAAATTTTGACCAATTCTATGATCAGTAACTCTATCTTGAGGAAAATTATAAGTTCTTATTTTTTCACTTCTATCACCAGAACCTACTTGAGCAAGTCTAGCATCTCAAAGTTCTTTTTGTCTTTTTTCTTCTTCAAAAGTAAATAATTTACTTCTCAAAATATTCCGTGCTTTTTCTCTATTTTTGTGTTGAGATCTACCATCTTGACAAAAAACCATTATTCAAGTTGGGATATGTTTTAATTGAACTGCAGAGTCTGTTTTATTTACGTGTTGTCAACCTGCTCAACTTGATCTTGTAAATGTCATAGTAACATCTTCATCTTTTAAATCTATATCAACCTCATCTACTTCTGGCATAATTGCAACAGTTATAGTAGAAGTATGAACTCTTCATTTACTTTCAGTTTCTGGTATTCTTTGAACTCTATGAACTCATGATTCATATTTAAATCTAGAATAAGCTCATGCTCATTTTATTTCAAACATTATTTCTTTTACTCAACCCGTTTCATTTTCTGATTGATCTGAAACATCTACACTAAATCATTCACTTTCAGCAAAAAGAATATAAGCCTTTGATAATTCAGATGCAAAAAGTGAAGCTTCATCTCAACCGGCTCAAGCTCTAACTTCAACAATTATATTTCTATCATCATTTGGATCTTTTGGAAGAAGAGATATTTTTAGTTTTTCTTCTAAGATAGGAAAAGAATTTTCAGCATTATATATTTCTTCTTTTATCATATCTCTCATTTCCTCGTCTTTTTCAGTATAAAGCATAGCTTTATTCTCTTCTAAAGCTTCATATAATAATTTATATTCTCTATAAATATTAACAGCTTCATCAATTGATTTTTTTCTAGAAGACAATTCTCTCATCTTTTTTTGATCTTTAAAATTATCAGGATCAGACATTTTTCTCTCTAATTCTTCATATTCTAAAACTAAATTATCTAAATTGAATTTCATACTATCGATTTTTATTATTTTCTAAATTTTTGCGAATTATAAGAAAAAATGATAAAATATCAAGGATTATAAAAATAAATAATAATAATGGATAAATTAGACTCTAATTTACAATCATCCGAAGAAGAAACACAACAAGAAAAATCTACTAATATATGAGATGAAACTAGTGATTCTACTAAATGAAAAATAAGGCATATAATCATGAGAGACTTAATAAAACCTAAGTCTTATGTTTCAGTATGCTCTTGATGAGTATATATATCATCGTGAAAATATTACAGTGATTTTAATATTTTAAAATATAAAAAATTAAAGAATACCTCTGATATTTATTTTTTTGTTTCAGATGAAGAAATGGATTTTAGAGAATTAAAAATTCCTGAAGAAATAAGAAAAAAAATTGCTGAATATTTAAGAAAACAAGATGAATTATGTATTGATGAAAAATATAGATTACCTTGATGATTAAAAAGTACACCTATGAATTGTACAAGTTTTGCGTATTACATCAAATGACGGTTTGATAATAAAGTAGGATTAGAATATAACTATTTAAAAACTGATGATGATATAAAGAAAGTTGTAGCTTGAGATATTATTTATTTAATAGAATGAGATGAGTTAACTTGAGAATATTGGCACTATATGCTTTATCTATGAGAATGATTTTGTTTAAGTAAGAATTGACATGCATGACTTATAATTACAAGACATGATTTGAAATGAATGTACCTAGTAAAAGAAAAACTTCCATAATTTATGGAAGTTTTTATAAATTATATTTCAATTTATCTCTCTAATTTTTGAAACATCTAACAGAGAAACCATAAGCCTGATAATCGCTATTATTAGTACCAATAGAGCTAGAAACGAAGCCAAAGTGATAAGCATTGACACCATTAGGAGATGATGACCAATAGCCACCGAAAGAACCTCCATTGTAGAAATAACCACCATCCCAATTACGGTAACCTGCATAAGGCAGTTTAAGTGCTATTTGCATATTAGCTCAATTACTTCACCATCATCATGTAGTTACTATTCATTGCCATTCAGTATTACTTGGTACATGATATCAACTAGCACATGGTCATTGTCTAGCTAATATATTTGTTCATAATGGTGTATCTGTTGTATCTCACCAATTATTTGTTATATCTGTGTTTGCCCAACTATATGGGGCTACTAAACTTTCATTCCATACAAATCATTTATCATCAGTACTTGCGTTTAATCATATGCTTCATGTTAGAGTTGTAGGTTGTTGAGAGTTATCTAAATATGTAAATCATTTATTTCTTCACCATTGAAAGTATTCTCAACCTGATACTGTCCAATCTATACTTGCAGTTGTTGCTCATACATTACATGCTGATATTGTATAGCTTCATACTGTTATATCATCTGTATCACATCATGGATAACGATTTGTTACTATTAGTGGAGTTGTTCAAGCGGCTACTATCTCATATGGTAAATCTACTCATCAATCTTCTACAAAAAAATCATCTACATTTATTATTATACTTGGAGTATCTCAAGTTTGCATCTTGTAGTAATTTCATTTTACCACTGCTGTATTTGTTTCTTCATTTACTGTTGATACTTGATTAAATTTATATGCTCATGTTCAACTTCATCATACTGAGTATGAAAATACATAATCTCATTTTGTTACTGGATCTTTAAATTTACTTCCATCTTCTTTTAGTGTAGCAAAGTTTGCTGTTCATTGGATTGAACTTCCGCTATTTCCATCTATTATTAATCATGAATTTGTTTTTGTTGTATTTATTAGTGATGAAATAGATGTTCATTTTGATGTCTCTATTCATATCTTTTTCATGATATTGTTTATATCACTTATCCTTTTTCAGTCTCTTGCTGATACACTATATCATTGTAAGTTTATAAACGCTATTGTACCCAAAATAGCTAATATAGTGATTACTACTATTAGCTCTACTAGTGTAAAAGCTTTGTTATTTTTTTGCATAGGTTTTATAAAAAATAAATACTAATAAGTTAATTATTAGTATTTATTGGTATTTGCAAAGGATTTTTTTACTTTTAAATTGACCAATTATATAAATATATTATAAATTATATTTCAATTTATCTATCTAATTTTTGAAACATCTAACAGAGAAACCATAAGCACGATCATATGGAAAGCTAGGAAAAATATTAGTAGAATATAACTCCAAATAATATGCATAAGTAGTACTAGTAGATGAAGACCAATAACGTCCACGACCTCAAAACAAAAAACCTGTACTTCTATCACGAAAACCCGCAAAAGGAAGTTTAAGTTTATCTCTCATACTTGGTCAATTTGTTCACCATCATCATGCTGTTTTAACTCATGACCATTCAGTATCTTTTGGTACATGGTATCCACTAGCACATGGTCATTGTCTTGCAAGTATATTTGTTCAAAATGGTGTATCTGTAGTATTTCACCACAAGTTATCATCTTGATTTACTATCCAGTCATTTCTACTTAAACTTCAACTCCAAACAAATCAATATCCATCATTATTTTTGTCATAATTAGTATTTAATATTTGTGATGGTTGTTGAGTAATATCATCATAAGCAAAACTTTTATTTCTTCACCATTGAAAATAATTTCAATATGATGATGCTCAAGTTCACACTACTGTTGCTCATACATTACATGCACTTATTGTATATCAACTTCATGTTGTTCAATTACATACTATTATATCATTTGCACATGTTAACCCTGTATCTAATCAGTCTACCGTTCAATAAAAAACTTCTGCTGTAATTCAACAATCAGAAATTGTTTTTAGTGTTATTACTGGTGGAGGTGGAGTTCATCACTCTACTATATCATATGGTAAATCTTCTCATCAATCTACTACAAAAAATGTATTATCTGGATTGTATGTTATACTTGGACTATCTGAAGATTGCATTAAATAATAATTTCATTTTACTACTGCTGTATTTTCTTCTTCATTTACTGTTGATGCTTGTGTAAATTTATATGCTCCAGTTCCACTTCATCATACTGAGTATGAAAATACATAATCTCATTTTGTTACTGGATCTTTAAATTTACTTCCATCTTCTTTTAGATTTGCAAAATTTGCTGTTCATTGGATTGAACTTCAACTATTTCCATCTATTGTTAATCATGAATTTGTTTTTGTTGTATTTATTAGTGATGAAATAGATGTTCATTTTGATGTCTCTATTCATATCTTTTTCATGATATTGTTTATATCACTTATCCTTTTTCAGTCTCTTGCTGATACACTATATCATTGTAAGTTTATAAACGCTATTGTACCCAAAATAGCTAATATAGTGATTACTACTATTAGCTCTACTAGTGTAAAAGCTTTGTTATTTTTTTGCATAGGTTTTATAAAAAATAAATACTAATAAGTTAATTATTAGTATTTATTGGTATTTGCAAAGGATTTTTTTACTTTTAGATTGACCAATTATATAAATATATTATAAATTATATTTCAATTTATCTAAAGGAATTTCTCTACCAGCAATAACTATTTTTGGTGAAATTTGTTCTCCTTCATTTCATTCAAAAAATGATGAATTATCAACTCAGCTTTCTTTTATTATAGCATCTAGTTCTTTTTCAACAGATTTTAATAAACCTATTTTTTCCATAACATCATAAACTCTAGCTAAAGCTTCTAAATTTGAAAAATCAGTCATTCTAACTATTTGTTCAAGTCTAGCACCACTTGCCTTAAATACATATCAATCTACATATTCTACATTAAATCTCTTTGGTTCTTCTTCGTTTTCTTCTTTTAGGTTATAGATTTTTATTTCTTTAACTTCTGCAAGAACGTCTTTATTTAATTTTTCTTTTGAATAATTATCAATTAAAAAATCTTTCAAAGTTTCTATTCATTCTCAAGTTGCAGCAGAAATAATAAATACTTTTTTATCAAATTTCTTTTTAAACTCTTCTACTATAAATTCCTTCATTTCACTATCAAGTAAATCAGCTTTTGAAAAAACTATTATTTCTTCTTTATTAGTTAAAACTTCAGAAAAATATTCTAATTCTTTTCTTATATCAGAATAATCACTAAAAACCTTATCCATTCTGTACATATCAAGTAAGTGTAAAACTACACCAGTTCTTTCAATATGTTTTAAAAATTCTATTCATAATCATTTTCATTCACTTGCTCATGGAATTAATCATGGTACATCTTCTATAACAAGAGATTTCCCTTTATGATCTAAAACTCATAAATTTGGAGTAAGTGTAGTAAATGGGTAATCTCAAATCTTTGCTTTTACATTTGTGATTTTTGAAATAAGTGTTGATTTTCAAGCACTAGGAATACCTACAATTCAAATATCAGCAACTAATTTTAATTCTAAATGTAAATCTCTTTCTTCAAACACATCTCACATTTCAGCAAAAGCAGGAGCTTGTCTAGTAGATGAACAAAAATGCGCATTACCATATCAACCTCTACCTCATCTAGCAATTAAAAGTTTAGTATTTTCTTCACTTAAATCAGCAATTAATTCTCCTGAATTAGCATCTTTTACAATTGTTCAAACAGGAACTTTTAAATACAAATCCTCAGCATTTGCTCAATGCATAGTATTTGTACCACCAGCTTGTCAATTTTCAGCTTTTAAAACTTTTTTATGTCTGTATTCTGATAGAGTATTTAAATTTACATCTGTAATTAAATAAACATCTCCTCATCTTCATCCATCTCATCCCCAAGGACCTCATTTTGGAATATATTTTTCTCTTCTCCAAGAGACTATTCAATCTCAACCTTTTCAAGATATAACCTTGATTTTCACTTCATCTATAAACATTTTTGATAATTAGATAATATTTTTAAAACAAATTTAAACATTTTTAAATATAAAAATTCTTAAATCTATTTTAAAAGAAATTTTAAAATTTACAATTTAAAAAGGTTTCGATTATAAATATATTTACTCGAAACCTTTTTTTGCTTTTAAAATGGTGTCAATGAGTGGAATTGAACCACCGACCTCGGGGTTATGAATCCCGCGCTCTAACCAACTGAGCTACACTGACAAATTAAAATTGCAGATAGATTTATATTTACAATAGCAAAAAAGTCAAATTTTTTTGACATATTTACATATTTAAATAAAATGAAGCCACTTTTTTAAAAAAAGTAATTTTTATATCCTTCCAAATTTATAATCATTATATAATTTGGATATAATCCATAGGAATAACATGGCAAAATATGAATTAATGCTAATTATTAATCCTACTATTACAGAACAAGAAAGAAATGAATCTGTTAGTGGTTTAAAAACTTTATTTGCAAAAAATGAAGTAACTATCTCAAAAGAAGACGTTTGGGGAGACAAAAAATTGGCTTACAAAATAAATAAATTAGATAGAGGTTTTTACGTATTATTTGATTTAGAAATGAACGGTAAACTTATAAAAGAATTATCAAAAACTATAAACTTAGATAAAAACATATTAAGATATATGTTTACAAGAGTTGATGCTTAATTAAATACTTCATTATTTATACTTTTAAAAACAAAAGAAGATGAGAACAGTTAATAAAGTTATACTTATTGGTAATATAACTAGAGATCCTTCAGTAAAAACAACTGAAGCAAGCAAAAAAGTAGCTCTATTTACTATTGCAACAAATAGATATTATAAAACTGCTAGCGGAGAAAATAAATCTGAAAGTGAATTTCATAATTGTGTAGTTTGGGGTGCATTAGCTGATAGATGTGAAAAATTTCTTACTAAAGGTAAATTAGTTTATGCAGAAGGAAGATTGAAAACTAGAGTTATTGAAAAAGAAGATGGTTCAAAAATGTATAAAACAGAAGTAGTTGTTTCAAATATAATTTTCTTAAATAAAAAATCAGACTTTGAAGAAGCTGGAATTATTGATGAAATTGATATTGAAGAAGATGACAAATTTTAATCTAATAGATTAAAAAATAAATTATCAAGCCAAAAAGGTTTGGTTATATACCCAAAATTTATTATTAAACAAAAAAAATATGACAAAAGTTACTTGTCCACTTGATGGTCAAAACATTGATTACAAAAATGTTGAATTATTAAAAAAATACGTTACTAAATTTGGTAAAATTACTCCTAGATATTATTCTGGTGTTAGTTTAAAAAATCAAAAAAAATTAGCAAATGCAGTTAAAAAAGCAAGAATTATGGCTCTATTACCATTTGTTAAAAGCTTTGATCCAAATTACGAAGGGTAATTATTAAAAGAAACTTTAGTTTAAACTAAAGTTTCTTTTTTTTAAAAGTCAAGGATTATTTTTAAAAATTGACTTTTTATATTTTATTTATATACTCTGTGCGTAAAATTAAGTTCAGTTACAAAAACTGAACTTAATTTGTTATTTTAATATTAAAACATATTTTTTATGTCTTTTAGAAATATTGCTATTATTGCCCACGTTGACCATGGTAAAACTACATTAGTTGACGAATTATTGAAAGCTGATGATAATTTCGATGCTAGAGTTGGTATTGAAGTTTGTGTTATGGATTCAAACGCACAAGAAAAAGAAAGAGGGATTACTATTTATTCAAAAAATACTGGTATTACTTACAAAGGTAACAAAATTAACATAGTTGATACTCCAGGGCATGCTGATTTTGGTTCAGAAGTAGAAAGAGTACTTAGAACTGTAGATAGTGTTTGTCTAGTTGTTGATGCTTATGAAGGTCCTATGCCTCAAACTAAATTCGTATTAAAAAAATCACTAGAATTAGGTTTACATCCAGTAGTTGTTATAAACAAAATGGATAAACCATCTGCTAGAGCTGAATGGGTTATTGATCAATTATTTGATTTATTTGTACAATTAGGTGCAACTGATGAACAATTAGAACATTTAAATGAACCAGTTTATGCAATCGCTAGAGAAGGTTTAGCTTGGACTGATGCAAATCCAGAAAAAAAGGATATAACTCCTCTTCTAGATTTCGTAATGAATAGAATTCCTGAAGCTCCAAACAATACTGATGCTCCATTTAAAATGCAAATTGCAAATCTAGGGTATGATAGTTTTCTTGGAAGACTTGGTATTGGTAGAATTTATGAAGGTAAAGTTAAAGTTGGTCAAGAAGTATTTATTACTTCAAATGAATGAGTTGAAAGAAAAGGTAAAATTACTGAAATTCTTACAAATCAATGATTAAATAAATTAAAAACAAAAGAAGCAATTGCTTGAGATATAGTAACTATTGCTTGAATATCTGATATATTCGTAGGTGAAACTGTAGCTTGAGTAACTTGAGCTAATCCAATGCCTCCAATTACAATTGATGAACCTACTTTAAAAATGGAATTCTTAGTAAATAATTCTCCATTTGCTGGTAGAGAAGGTAAATTTGTAACTTCTAGACAAATTAGAGATAGACTTGAAAAAGAACTTGAAACAAATGTATGATTAAAAATAGATTTTTCTAGTGGTGATAATTATGAAGTTGCTGGTAGATGAGAATTACATTTATCTGTTCTTATAGAAACTATGAGAAGAGAATGATTTGAACTACAAGTTTGAGCTCCAGTTGTAATTATGCATGAAGAAGGTGGTAAAAAAATGGAACCAATTGAAAATGTTTCTGTTTCTGTTCCTGCTTGAAGTGAATGATCAGTTATTGCTGAACTAGGTAAAAGAAAAGGTTTAATGTCAAATATGATTGAAACAAATGGAATAATCAGTTTAGAATTTAGAGTTCCAACTAGATGATTACTATGATTTAAATCAGAATTTACAACAATGACAAAAGGTGAAGGTTTACTTTCAAGTTCTTTTGATTGTTATGAAGAATACAAAGGACCAATTGAAAAAAGAGCTGTATGATCAATGATTTCTATGGAAAATGGTAAAACAATGGCTTACTCACTATTTAACTTACAAGATAGAGGTAAAATATTTGTTGAACCAGCTACTGAAATATATGAATGAATGATTATTTGAGAATCAAGTAAAGGTCAAGATTTAGCAGTAAACGCTACTAAAAATAAAAAATTAACTAACGTTAGAGCATCTGGTACAGATGAAGCACTAAAATTAGTACCACCAAAATTGATGACTTTAGAAGAAGCAATCGACTATATATCAGGTGATGAATATGTAGAAGTTACTCCTTTAAGTATAAGATTAAGAAAAAAATACTTAACTGAAACTGAAAGAAAAAGATTTGGTAAAAGTTAAAAACTAAAAAAGAGATTTTAAAATCTCTTTTTTTAGTTTTTAAAACTTATTAATAATTTCTTCAGAAATAGAATCTCTAGTAATTTTTCACCAATAGTTTACATAAATATTTTCAATTTCATCCAATCATTTAGGATCTTTTAATACAAATAAATAAACATGTTTTAATGAATCAACAAAACCTCTAATTATTCCATTTAAAAATTTTATTCAAGAAATAGTCCTATGAAATCAAGTTGATCATTCAAAATCAAATTTTTCTGTAAAAGGACTAATGTTTTCTATTACAGAAACATATCAATTATGTGCAGGTTGTGATGTCATTTGATACAAATAAGATTCTAATGATCATATATTTACTCATATTCAAATATCAAACTCTTCATTCATTTTTTCTAATATTTTTCTGCAGTCTCAATGCATTATTAATTCTCAATCAAACCAAGAAATTAAAGACTTATTTTCTCATTTGTAAAATTCATATGATAATGCATTTATTAAAATAATTGCTTCATCTATTTTTCTTAAAATAGTCATTAATGCAGTATATCTTCATGCTTTTGACAATAATAAAGATGCATTAAGATCATTAATTATTAAAGAAGATAAAGAATAAATAGCAGTCCTAATATTCTTTTCTACTAAGCTTCCTTCTAATACTTTTTCAACATATGGTATAATTTTTGATAAAATTATAGTATTAATTTTTATTTTTTCTTCTACAATATCTTGTTTTTCAATAAATAATTCATCAATAATTGATGGGTATTTTTTTAAAGTCTCTTTAGCTCAATTATCTTTTATTTTTTCTAGATTATCTGAAATAAGTTTTTTAATATTTTCAACTCTCATTTCTTTTGCAGTCTTTTTATTCATATTTTTATTTTAAAAACTAAAAACTCCTAAAACAACTTATAGAAATTTATAAAGCTGAATTTAGGAGTTATATATATTCAATATAACAAAATATTATTAATTTTCAATTTTTTTAACCCCACTTATTCTCTATCCAACCTTTTAACTCTTTTAAATTAGATAATGCTATTTTTGTATCTATCTCTTGTCATCTTAAATCAATAAACACGTTTATAAATCAAGTTTCTTGTTTTAATAAAAACTCTTTTAAATCTACTAAATCTTCTTTTTTGGCATTGCTTGGAATTTTAACGACAAACTTATCATCCATAATTTGTCATTCTTCTTCTAGCTTATTATGTGCTATTTTTTCTTCTAAAACTTCTTCAAAGTTTTCGGTTATAACAGAACAATTATCCATTGAAGTATCTGAAGCATCACAATTTAATTCTGTAGTTTCAGTATTTTCTAAATCTATAACTGTTTCATTTAAATTCATATTTATAAACCTTTTTGATTTATCAAATAATCATAAATCATTAGCCTGTTCTCTTACTTGAGTAATGCTTGCTACTTTTATATCACGAGCTCTTATACTTTTTCTCTTGTATTCAAAGTTTATATCTAGATTTCAAGTTACAATCACTATCTTGTCAACTGCAACTTTATCCTTGTATGTATCTACATCTTTTGAAAATATAACAACTTCAAAATCATAATCAAATCATTCACATTTTAAGAAAAGCATTTGTTTCCCTGTTTTTGTGATTATTTTTCTATAATCAATTACAACTCAAACGGCTTGAATAATTTCTTCTTTTGGTGGTATTTTTTTTGTTTTTTCTATTTCTTTTTCGCTATCAATTCACATTTCAACTATTACTTTTTCTTCATATTTCTCAGGATTTTGAACCTTATCTAATTCTAGCAATTCTTCAAAGCTCATTTTCAATTTTTTCACATTTTGACTTCTTCTAGCACAATATCTTTTTAATCAATCCAGTGCATGACCAGAAACAGCAAAACCTATCATTTCTTTTTCTCATGATAATTTTTCTTCAAATAAAAAATCTTCACTTTCTATTAATTCTAGTTTATCTTCAAAATCACTACTATTATCAAAAAGTCATATTTGACTTGTTAATTTTTGTTTTTCATCACGACGACAAAATTTAATCATGTCTTCAATTGATAAAAATAGTCTTTTTCTAACTCACATTTCATCCATTGCACCAGATAAAATAAGTGATTCCAGTGATTTTTTATTTATTACTTCCTTTCCACAAGTTTCCACAAATTGTTCTATATTTTCAAAAATTGGTTTTTCTAAATTATTTCTTGTTTCTATAATTTTATTAATAGGTCAATCTCATATTCACTTTATAGCTTTTAATCAAAATCTGATATTTTTATCATCTATATATGTAAAATGTTTTAGAGATTCATTTACACTTGGTGGTAAAACTGAAATTCATTTAGCTTCACATTCACTTACTTCTAGAACTATTCTTTCCATATTTTCCTCATCACTAACCATAAGCGCTGTCAAAAATTCAGTAGGATAATATGCTTTTAAAAATGCAGTTTGGTAAGCAATAAAAGCGTAACATGCAGCATGTGATTTGTTAAATGAATAATTTGCAGCTGGCATTATCATCTCAGTATATATGTAATTTGTCGTTTCTGGCTTATATTGTCTATAATTAATTCATTTTTCTATAAATTCTTTTTTAAGAGCTTCAATTACATCATGTTTTTTCTTTCAAACTCATCTACGAAGTAAATCAGCTTCTCAAAGAGAAAATCAAGCCATATATTGAACTATAAACATTAATTGTTCTTGGTAAACTGCAATCCCATAAGACACATCCAAAATAGGAGCTAAATCTTCATCTAGCTTTCTTTTTTCTTCAAGTATTTCTTCTTCACTATATCAAGCTCATTCAAGAATTTTTCTCAAATCATCAGTTAAATATTTAAGTTCTTTTCTCTTGTATTTAACATCAATATAAGTTGGGATATAAGCCAAAGGTCCTGGTCTATAAAGTGAAACCATCGCAATTAAGTCTTCAAAACTATCTGGTGCTAAGTCTTTTAAGTATTTTCTCATTCAATCAGATTCAAATTGAAAAACTCAAGTTGTATCTCAAAGTGCAAATATAGAAAAAACCTTTGGATCATTTAAATCAATACTCAAAATATCTACATCAACTCATTTACTTTTTTTGATAATTTTTTGTGCTCTTTTTATAACAGTTAAGTTTCTTAATCACAAAAAGTCCATCTTTAAAAGACCTAAATCTTCAAGTGGATAGGCACTATATTGAGTAACAATACTTTCTGCATCTTTAGGTGGATGTTGTAAAGCAGTAAAATTAGTCATTGGCTCTGGCGCTATAATAACAGCACAAGCATGTACTCATAATTGTCTAACATTACCTTCTATTTTTAAAGCATTGTCTATAATCTCTTTATATTTTGGATTATTTTCATAAGCTTCTCTAAATTCTATACTATCTTCTAATGCTCATTTTAGTTTTGTACCTGGTTTTTCTGGAATAAGTTTTGCTAACTCATTCATTTCAGCAAATGGTATTCAATAAACTCTTCATACATCTTTTACAGCAGCACGTGCAGCAAAAGTACCAAATGTACAGATTTGAGCAACTCTATCAGCTCCATATTTATTTCTACAATATTCTACTACTTTATCCCTTCAAGTATCAGCAAAATCCGTATCTATATCAGGCATAGAAACTCTAGCAGGATTTAAAAATCTCTCAAAAAGTAATTTATAAGGAAGTGGATCTATATCTGTAATACCCGATAAATAAGCCATAAGACTACCGGCCGCTGATCATCTACCAGGTCAAACTGGTACATCATTATTTCTAGCCCAATTTATATAATCGGCAACTATTAAGAAATATGCATTAAATCACATTTCATTTACTACAACAAGTTCATACTCCAATCTTTCTATTTTATCTTGAATATCTTGAGAAAAAGTTTTTAAAATTTCCTTTTTTTCATCACTATAATAAATTAGAGATAATGCTTTTAATTCTTCAGGTGAAGTTTCTGTTAACTTTTTTTCTAAACTAGGTTTATCCAATTTTTGAACAAGTTTAAAAATGGTTTCCTTAGGTATATTTGCCTTATATCTCCAATTTAATCATGAAAAAGAAAGATATCTTAGATACCATTCATCACTTGTTAATACTTTTATATAATCTTGTTTATTTCCAGATTTTGTTTCATTATAATAATCTTCTTTTTCTGTTTTTAATGCTTCCTCATAGATTATCTTATCATTTTCTGGCAATTCATAAGTTGGTATAAGTATTCATCCAGTTTCTATATGGATATCAACCATATCTGCAATCTTGACAGTATTTTCTAAGGCTTCAGGAATAAATCAAAAAATCATCTGCATTTCTTCTTCACTTAAAAAAGAATAATCTCAATTTTTAAGTGTATTTCTATCAGGATTATCTAATTCATGACCAGTTGATAATGCCATTATTACATCTTGAGTTTTAGCATCAGTTTTATTTATATAATACCCATTATTTGTAGCTACAACTGGAATAGAGTATTTAGAATTTAATTCTATAAGTTTATCAGTAACAAATCTTTGTTTTGGAATATCATCATGATAAATCAGTTCTAGATAATAATTCTCAGTTCAAAAAATATCTTGATATGATTTAATTCTATCAAGAACTTGTTTATCTTCTTTTCAAGATAATATAAAATAAGGAATTTCTCATGAAATTGGTCCAGATAAACAAACCATTTCTAAATCTCAAACTTGTTCTTTTAATAAGATTATATCTTCAAAACAAATTTTAGCTTTTACTCAAGGATTATCTAAACTGGCTTTTGAAACTAGGTTTATAATATTTCTATATCAAGTCAAACTTTTAGCAAGTAAAACTAATTTATGATTTATGTTCTTATCAAGTGATGATTCTACATATATTTCAGTTCATAAAATAGCTTTTATTCAAGCATATTTACACTCTTTATATAGTTCATGACAACCATGAATATTTGAAGTATCAGTAATTGCTACAGCTTTCATACCAAGTTCTACAGCTTTTGCTACATAATCTTTTGGTTTTGGTAACCCTTCTAAAATTGAATAATGTGTATGATTATGTAAGTGTACAAACATAAAATATGTGTTTTATTTTCTAAAATTATTAAATTCATTGTATTTATTTTTTTATAATTTTCTACTAAATTTTCAATTTTTTGCATATTTAATTTTATTATGTTAAAATAAGTTTAAATATAATTAATATAAATAAATATATGACCCCAAATTCTCCAAATGAAATTATGCTAGATAATGAAAATCTAGAAATTACTAAACAAATAAATCAAAATTTAAAAAAACTTGAACAACAAGCAAAAGCAAATCAAGCACTTTGAATGCTAAAACTAATAGATAATCAAATACCAGATTTTGATATAGATATGACGTATGATAAAACAAATGATAAATTCTATTTTATATCATGAAATCAAAAACTAAATATTCCTTTAGATATTGAAAAAATTGAAGAAATATGAAAAGCTATAACTATATTATTAAATAATAAAAAGAAATTAGGTATAACTTGAAAACAAGATTTTAGAAGAATATTTGAAGTAAGTTTATTTTGAGCGGATGTTGATAATCAAGTATACTATGGATGAACAAAACTAAAATGAAATACTTTAGATATAGATACTGCAACTAAAAACAATAATAATATAGAAGAATTATATAAATTCACTCAAATTTTAAAATGAATTCCAAAAAATCAATGGGTTATAGAATGATGAATTTGAACTGCTCTTGAAATCTGAAATAACTAAAAAAGAAGCTTATAGCTTCTTTTTTTTTATTAGATTTATAAAACAAGAGTTGTCAATGCAATAATATTTATTATTAAAAAAATATATGTTAAAATATATTAAAGATATTTATTAAAATATATAGATGAAAAAAATATTATTAATTGTTTGATGATTATTTATAAACTTAAGTCAAACTTTTGCTTCAGTATTATGAACAAATACATCTTGAACAACAAAAAAAATAGCTACACAAAATACAGCTACAACTAGTTTTACAGACTGAACATGGTTTGATATAAGCTCTTGAGGTCTTTTAAGTGATTTTTTCTCTTGGATTATTCTATTATTAGTATTATTTTTTTCATTTATACTAATAAAAAAAGCTTTGCAACTATCATTTGAAATATGGTATGCAAAAAATCTTAGATATTTAAAGATTACTCTACCTAGAGCAGATTCAAAACTAGATAAAGAAAAAGAAACAAAAAAGGATTTTAAAGAAAAAATATGAACAATGAGTATGTTTTATAAAGCTATTCATAAATTAAGTGAGGCTTGATTAAAAGATACTTTTATTAACTGAATATTTGGTCACTCAAAGATTTCACTTGAATTAGTATATGATAAATGAGAAGTAAATTTTTATATAGTTACATTTAGAAACTATGTAAATCTTATAAGTCAACATTTAACTTCTACATATAATGATGCTGAAATATTAATAGTAGATCCAAAAAAATGATGATATGTAAAATTAGATGAAGAAGGTTATCATATGAGATGAGCATCACTTTGAAAAGAAAATGATGACGTTTATCCAATAAAGATATTTAAATATTTAGAAGATGATCCATTAAACAATTTTACAAACGTGTTTGGTTGATTAGCAAAAGATGACAAAGCAGTTTTTCAATTAGTAATAAAACCAGAGCCGTCTAGTTATAATAAAAAAGCTATAAGAGCTGCTTGATTAGTTGCAAAATGAAAATATAAAAAAGAAAAAAAGCATTTACTATGATTTTTAAGTTTCTTATGGAATCCAATAGTTGCAATGATACAATGACCTGATAGTATGGTAACTTGAAACAATGCACCTGGAGCTACTGAATGAGATGCTTATAAGATATTTAACCAAGCTGAAACTGAAAGTCAAAAAGTTATGTGAGAAACAGCTGCTCAACCTATGTTTAAGTCATCAATTAGAATAATTGTTTCTAGTAAAAATAAACAAAGTACAGAAGACTGAGTACATGCAATAGTAGCTGCTGCGTCTATGTATACAGATGAATACAATAATGCTTTAGATAATCCTCAAATTCTTGAAGATGCTCTTCCTTGGTTTTTTACACCAGTTAGATATTTTTGATTTAGATATAAACTTGTATGATTATTTCAAAATGTATCATGGTTTTCTGCTGACGAAGTTTCAACACTTTATCATATGCCAGATATAGTTTATAATAAATCTCCAATTATAAATTGGCTTGATTATAAAAAATTACCACTTCCACACAATATAAAATTTCCAACTGAAGCAACTATTTTGGAAGAAAAAGATGAAAATTGAAATCCTATACAAGCACAAAGAAAATTATGAGGATTTCCAGTTTTTAAAGATTGAGTTCTACTTTGATGGAATGAATATAGAAACAAAAAAGTACCTGTCTATTTTTCTAGAAAAGACAGAGGTAGACATCATTATATTATATGAAAATCTGGTTGAGGTAAATCTGTCTTTATTGGTTATCTTGCTAGACAAGATGTCCGGAATGGAGACTGAGTTTGTGTAATTGATCCGCATGGTGACCTTGTCGAAGATGTACTTGCATTTACTCCAAAAGAAAGAGCAAAAGATGTAGTATTGTTTGACCCAAGTGACGATGAAAGACCTATGGGATTAAATATGCTTGAAGTAATATCTACTGATCCTGAAATTAGAAAAAGAGAAATGGATAGAGCTGCAATGGATGCAACTGAAATATTTATAAAGATATTTGGTGACGAAGTTTTTGGTCCTAGGATACAACATTATTTTAGAAATGGATGTTTGACACTTATGGAAGATGTCGAAGATGGTGGTACACTTATAGATGTTCCTAGGCTATTTGTAGACGATGCATTTATGAAATATAAAGTGTCTAAAGTAAAAAATCCTGTTGTTAAATCATTTTGGGAACATGAATATGCAAATACTTGAGACAGAGAAAAACAAGAAATGATTCCTTATTTTTCTGCTAAATTTTGACCATTTATAACAAATACAACAATTAGAAATATTATTGGACAACCAAAATCTGCTTTTAATATAAGAGAGATGATGGATAATAGAAAAATATTACTTGTAAATCTATCAAAAGGTAAGATTTGAGCATTAAATGCGCAATTACTTGGTTTAATATTTGTATCAAAAGTAAATATGGCTGCTATGTCTAGAGCAGATATGCCTGAGCCTGAAAGAAAAGATTTTTATATGTATGTTGATGAGTTTCAAAACTTTGCAACTGAAACATTTTGAGAAATACTTTCTGAAGCCAGAAAATATCACCTTGCTTTAATTATGGCTCATCAATTTATTGCTCAAATATGAGGTCAATCATGACAAAAATGAGATAAACCAAGTATTAAAGATGCAGTTTTTGGTAATGCCTGAACAATTATGAGTTTTAAAGTTGGTGCTGATGATGCTGAATACATGGAAAAAGAATATGCTCCACTACTTTCTCAACAAGATATAATAGGAATTGCAAACTTTACAGCTTATTGTAAATTAAATATAGACAATGCTACAACTAGACCATTTGACCTAAAAACAATTTGGGATAATGAATATAAAAGTTCTAAGATTGCTGAAATTATAAGAGAATATTCTAGAAAAAAATATGGTAGAAAAAAGAAATATGTTGATATGGAAATAGAAGCTAGACTTTGAATAATGCCAGAATAAAAAACAGATAGATAAAACTATCTGTTTTTTGTATTTTATAAATAATTGTGATAATATAATATTGATAATAATTTTTAAGAAAATTTCATGAAAAAAATAATTTTAACTCTTATAATATTTTCAAGCTATTTATTTATAAACTTAAATAGTGCATTCTCTGCAATAAACTATGTACCTCCTGCAAATAATGTAGAAATATGAAATAATAGTGGATGAAATGGAATATCTAATTCATATTTAAATCAATTATGATGAAATTGAGATATAAAAGCCTGAAATCAGTGAGAAAAATCTATATATTATCTAGTATATTCAGTTGCAAAAGATCTAAAAACAATTTTTTATATCTTATCATGATTATATTTTTTAATATTAGTAATTAGACTTATATTTTCAGAAAATACTGATGAAGAGGTTTCAAATTTCAAAAAATGAATAATTTGGATAACTATTTGAATTGTAGTAATGCAAATTGCATTTTATGCAATTAATACACTTTATGCAAAAGATGTATGATGAACCCTTGCAAATAATCTAACTAAAAATTTAATAAATCCAATAATAAAAATTCTTGAAACAGCTGCTTCATTTTTCTTTGTATTAATAGCAATTTTTGCATTTTATTCTATCATAACTGCAAATGGTGATGAAGAAAAAGTAAAAACTTGAAAAATGAGCGTATTCTATTGATTAATATGATTTATAGTAATAAAATTAGCAAAAGAAATAGTTAGTGCAACTTATTGAAAAGTAGACTGTAATGAACATACTATATTATGAATATTTACAATAAATTGAAATAATTGTAATGCAAGTAACCAAATTACTTGAGTATCAGATATAATTATAAAATTAATTAATTGGATGAATTGATTTGTATGAATAATAGTTATACTTATGATTATATATGCTTGAGTTCAGGTATTATTCTCAGCATGAGATGAAGAAAAATTATCAAAAGCAAAAAGTTCAATAATCTACATAGTTATATGAATTGCTATATTAATTCTAAATTACTTTATATTAAGTTTCTTAATTAAACCTGAAACAATTATTTAAAATAATAAAAAAATATGAAAATTACACAAAAAATAATTCTGATTCTCATATCAATATTTAGTATATTTATGATTAATAATACTTATGCTACAAATATTGAATGATTAGATAATATTAATAATGAAAAATCAATTGCTATAAGTTGAGCATCAAGTGATATATCAGATACAATAAATACTGTAACTCTAGATATACTTAGTAAGATAAAATTTGTATTTTCATGAATACTTCTTATATATATGGTGTATGCATGAGCACAAATGATTATGTCAATGTGAACAGATGATGATAGCTTATCAAGCGCTAAAAAATCTCTTTGGTATGCTGCAATTGGTTTATTCTTCATAAATATGCCTTGAACAATTTATAATGCTGTAAAATGAGATAAAACAACAGTAAATTGATGAATATGAAACTCTTGGAGTAATGAAATATCAAGTACAACAACAAATTTATTTATAAATACTGACGTTTTTGCAATAACTCTAAATAATACAGTTGTTAAATTTTTAGAAATAATCCTTGTATGAATAGCAATTATGGTAATAATAATTGCATGACTAAAAATAATAACTTCAAGATGAAGAGAAGAACAAATCACAGAAGCAAAACATAAAATACTTTGGTCAATTATATGATTAATATTTATAGGTTTTATTGAAGCATGGCAAAAATTTGCATATGCCTGAAAAATTGCTGATGGAACTAACATATTTAAAACTATTGCTAATCTAGCTTTATTTCTAGCTTGACCAATTGCTATATTTTTTCTAACACTTGCATGATATTATTATATAACATCTGCTTGAGATGAAGAAAAAGCAAAAAAATGAAAAAGTATAGTAATAAATACTGTTTTAGGAACTGCTATACTACTTGTATCTTATGTGTTTTTATATGACTTACTCAATTTCTAATATGAAAAAAATATTAATAACTATATTTATAATTTCTATGTTTTTATTTCAAAGTGAAAATATATATGCAGCATCTTGAACAGTTTTAGTTAGAGTAACTGAAAAAATACCTTGAGTTCAATGTAATGAAGTAAAGGCTACAAGTTGAACTAGTTCTGGTCAAACAATTCCTAATCTATATGATTGTGAGGTAAAAAAATGAGTAACTCAAATAGTTGAAATGCTATGAAACATTATAAAATATTTCACTTATATTGCAGCACTTGCATGAGTATTATTTATAGTTTATAATTGAATACTTTATAGTATGTGATGAGCTGAACCATCTCTAAAAGATGATGCAAAAAAAAGAATTATATGAACTCTTATATGATTAATTTTATTACTTTTAAGTGGTCCAATACTACAATTAATTGCTCCTTGGATATATAAATAGGTCAATTCCTAAAAAATAAAAGCATTGTTATATAAAATAACAATGCTTTATTTATGTTTTTAATTGGTTGCGGAGACAGGAATTGAACCTGTGATCTTCGGGTTATGAGCCCGACGAGATACCACTTCTCCACTCCGCGATAAAAAAAATGGCAATAAGTTTTTGGTACGGCTACGGAGAATCGAACTCCGGTTACCGGGATGAAAACCCGATGTCCTAACCACTAGACGATAGCCGCTCATTTCTTATTGCTAGGACATTATATATAAAATAAAAAATAGTCAAATTTTTTTGACTATTTTTTATTTTTATCTATTTACTTTTCATTTCAGAAACTCAGTCCCAATCAATAGAAGGAATATTTTTTATATAATTTTCACACATTTCAAAATAATATTTACTTGCAGTATCTCATAAGTTTATAAGTTCTTTAAATTTATCTTTTGCTAGTAGAAAATCTCTATTATTATACAAGTCAACTGCAACAACAAATGAATTTCTTATATTTTCTCTTTTTTTATCTAATTCTCATTTTAGAGATAATAATTCATATATTTTTATTGGTTTATTTTTACCTTTAACTCTAATCTTATCAAGATATCTAAATTCAAAATCATCTTTAACTTCCTCATAAACATTTTCACTTACACATATATAAGTACCATAAAATTTATTTACTCATTCAAGACGTGAAGCAAGATTTACACTATCTCAAAGAGCAGTAAATTCCATCTTTCTTCAAGCAGATCATATATTTCATATAATTGCTTCTCAAACATGTAAACCAATTCTTACTTTTATAACTGAAAATCAACTTTTAGACCAAATTTCATTTAGTTCGGACAATCTTTTTTGTTGTTTAAGTGCAGATAAACAAGAATAATAACTATAATTATCATATGGTGTAAAAGCTCACCATAATCACATTATTGCATCTCATTCATACTTGTTTATAAATCACTTTTCATCCATTATTATATCTGACATTTCAGATAAATAATCTCTAAGAAATGTAACTAAAAATTCTGGTTCAAATTTTTCAGAGATAGAAGTAAATCATTCAATATCAGAAAAATAAATAGCTAATTTTTTTCTTTCTCAATCAAGATTTATTTTTCATGAATTTGATAATATTTCGTCTGCAATTGCTTTAGAAACATACTCAGAAAGTGCTTTATTTAGTTTATTCTTATTTTTATTTTCAGTTATATATTTAACTATATTTGATATTGTCAAAGACAATATCAAAGCAAAAAATAACTCAAATAAATAATTTAAAAGATAAGATGTAAATACAAGAATAGAAATAGGAAAAATTACTAGAAATATAATTGATATAGATACATTACTAAAAACTAAAACATATCCTGAACGAGACAAATTAAAATATACTGACAATAAAATAAGAGTAAAAATCAAAAATAATTCTAAATTTTTATCAAGATATAATAAATAATTTTTTGTCAAAACTGTATTAATTATATTTCACAAAACATATACTCCATACTCTATTCAATTTGGAGTAGTGAATATATCTTTTATTCACTTTGCTGTTGCTCATATTAACACTATTTTTCACTCAAATACTTTTGGGTCAATCTTATTTTCATAAACATCTAAAAAAGAATATGATGGTAGTTTAGAATATTTATTTTCATTAGAATTCGGAAGTGGTATAAAATTTATCAAAATATCACTAGCATTTGATAAAAAAAATGGGATTTTATAATCTGGCCTCAAATAATAAAAATTATTATCAGATTTTTCGTAATTTATAAAATCTTTTTCATATATTTTTGAATAATATGCTTTTAAAATAGCAATTCAAAAATGATTATAATTTCATAATACTTTATTAACATCATATACTTTAGCGCTAGGTCTAAAGCTATTAACAACATTAGATCTTATATCAACATTTGGTTGATAATATCAAAAAGCAAGTGCTCATGTTAAGAATTTATCTAATGGTTTTTCAATTACTCATAAAGTTTGTCAGCTAAATGTTTTTGAAATAATTGCTCATCACAAAACTATATTTCAAGCATCTTTAATTGTTTTTGCGAATATATCATCTCATTTTAAATCTAAATTATTGTTATTAGCAAAAATAATATCAAAACCAATAACTTCTGCTCAAGCATTATTTAAATTTTCTATTACTGGCTTATATTCTCTTCTTGAAATAGGAAATCATAGCTTATCAAGTGATTTTTCATCAAAATTTATAACAACTATATCATTATTAATTAATTGATCAATCTTTGAATTATCAAGTAAATATATTTCATTTTTTGTTTTAATAATAAATGACTTTATTTTTTCATTTATTATATAAAAAGGATTACTTAAAACTAAAACTAAAAACAATATAAAACTTGAAATAGATATAGTTAAAAAAACTCTATTATGTAATAATTTATTATTCAAAATTAATTAGTTATTTATTAAATTATTAATTAGATCTTGTGCTTTGTTTTTACTATCAATTATATTAGTTGGTATTTGTGCTGAAAAAGTATCTTTTAGCATTGATATACTAGTAATAACTGATGATTTTAAATTATCTGATAAATTAATCTTATCTAAATAAACTAATACTTCTTCCTTTAATGCAATAGTAGTTTCATTAGAATTAAAAATTCAAATTATAATATCAAGTGAATCATAACTTTTTGTTTTAATAGAATCTTTAAAATCATATAAAAAACTATTTATAATCATTTCTTTTTGATTATCTGGAGCAACTTGTAAAAGTTTTTCTTTAATAGTTAATTTTAAATTAAATAAGTCATTACTATCACTACTAGAAATAAAGTTTAAACTTTGATATGAAGATAACAAATCATTATATAATTTTTCTTTATCTTGAGATGATAACTCATCAATTTTTTTTCAGCTAATTTCAATTAATGAATTAACTTTAGCTTGTAAATCAGATTTTAACTTATTAAAAAGTTCAATATCAAATCTTCTATTTAATTCATCAAATGCATTATCTCTAATATTTTTTATAAACTCATCTAAGCTAATAAATGAAAAAGTAGATAATGATATAGGACTTTTTTCAGCAACTTCAATTTTTTCTCAACTATTTTTTGTAAGAGTTACACTGTGATCAATTACATATAAATAATCATTTTGTAAATCTACATTAAAAATAGTTCACCTAATTGCTGCTTCAGTATCAGCAAAAGTTTGTTTAAAATAAGACTCTTCAGGTAAAAAGCTAATTACATTTGACCAAGTTTTTCAAGATAATAATTCAAAAGATATATTTAACTTATCAAGACTATCCGAAACATAGAGTTCATTTATGACAATAGAGGTATTTCATCAAAGTCTTGTAACACTTCAATCTCACCACTCAATAATTGCTAATGAATTATCCTTTGTTGTTTTTACAACATCATTTAACAATAATTTTTCTTTTTTATCTACTGTTAAAAGCTTATTGTTAAGATAAGCTTCACCATCAATTAATTGTACATATGAGCTTCTATCTACTCATTTTTTAAACACTGATATATAAATTGAAAATCAGATTATAAAAATGATTAAAATCAATATGAAATATATAAATTTATTTTCTATTTTTTGCATTATAAGTATTATAATATAGTAAACACATATATATTATATAAAAAAAGATAAAATTCAAAAAATATGAAAAAACAATATATTTTTGTTATAATGATTATCATAACCTTATACATTTTATACCTTATTGGTACATTTAAATATAAAGAATATAAAATCAATTCCAATATAGATTATATAACAAATCTAAACAAAGAAATAAGTAAAAAAATTGAAAATGCTAATCAATTGATTGATTATAAAAAATCAAATGCTTACAAAAATAAAATTTTAAAAGAAGAGCAATGATTTAAAAATAAAAATGAAAAAGTAATATATCTAACAAATGAAGATAGATACAATAAATTTACAAAAGATATAGAAGAATATAAACAAGAAGTAAATGATGTTGTTGAAGAAGAAAATAATGCAAATACAGATACAAAAGAAATGAGTACTTATGAAAAATGGATATATTTTCTATTTAAAAAAAATTCAGATTTATAAAAAAACAGTCTTAAGACTGTTTTTTTATAAATCTGAAAAATCAGAAGGAAGTGTATCTACATTATTTACATCAGTTCAATTAAAAGAACTAGAATTTCAAAATATCTTTGTACCAATTTCTTCTATTTTTTGAAAAATTTTCTTTGGTTCAGCATATTTTTCAACATCTAAACCTAATAATCTTCAAAGTATTGGGAAAACAAATATAGTAAATACAGTAACGATTATACCTATAACTGCATATCTAATAGTATTAATTGCAGGTTTAATTTTATCATCTTTACCACCAGATAATATTAAAAGTAAACCTCACCATAAAATAAATAAGATAGAAAAAATTCAAGCAGACAAAACAAACATTGAAATAGCCAATAAAACGAAATCTCAAAACTCCATATTATCTCATAAAATAGCTGCTCAAGTTTCTATAGCATATGCTGTCTCTATTATCATAATTATTTAAATTAACAATTAATCTAAAACCTTTAAATTTATTCTTTTATTAGACTTAACTCAGTATAATCTAAGTATAGACCTAATAGAATTGATATTATTTCAACCTTTTCCAATAATACTTCACATATCTTCTTTGTCAACAGATAGTGTTAAAAGAGTACCCAATTCATCATCTGTTTTTTCAATTTTAATTCAATCTTTATTTGAAACTATATTTTCAACTATAAAATTCAAAAATTTAACTTCATCCATAAATATATTAGTATAAAAAAATAATATCCTTCAAATAAAAAATTATTGAAGGATTTTAAAAATTATAAAGAAACGTTATTTAATTTCATTAATTTTTCAACTCTAGGAGAAAATTGAACTCAGTGAGATACATAAGTTCTAACTTTATCTAAATCTTTTATTTTGAATTCTTTAGAAATTGGATTGTAAAATCCTAAGATTTCTTTGTATCCGTGTTTAGCTGCAGCTGTATGTTCAGTTACAACAACTCTAAAAAAAGGCATATTTCTTTTTCAAGCTCTAGATAGTCTTATTTTTAACATAAATCAAGTATAAATTATAAATTAGGGTAAAGATTTTTTTAAATTGAGAGTTTAAAACCAAAAAATATATTTTTAGCTCAATAACTATCAATTTATAAATAGTTTTTATTATTAGTTTTTTTAATTTTTTTAAGTATGGTGCCCAGGGCGGGAATCGAACCCGCACTACCGAAGTAACGGGATTTTAAGTCCCGCGTGTCTACCAATTCCACCACCTGGGCAAATTATAATACACAATGTAAGTATTATTTCCTCGCTTTCACGAGGAAATAAACTATTATATTAATCAGTTTTTTCTTAAAGTTTTTAAACCTTTAGCAGAAACTCTAATTTTATAAACAATCCCTGTTTCAGGATCTTTTATATTTTTATAAAAAAGATTTGGGTAAAATTTTCTTTTTGTAGCTCTCAATGAATGAGATCTATTATTACCTGTTGCAGTTCTTTTTCATGTAACTTCACAAACTCTTGACATGGTTCTATATTTAAATAAGTAATAATTATGCTTTAATTTCAATTCAAACTCCATTTGGTATACTTAAACTTTGAAGCATTTCCATAGTTTGAGCAGAAGGTTCTAAAATATCAATTAATCTTTTATGTCTTCTTATTTCAAATTGTTCTCTTGCATCTTTGTTAACAAATGTAGATCTATTAACAGTAATTTTTTCAATTCTAGTAGGTAATGGAATTGGTCAAACAACTTTAGCTCCTGAATCATTAGCTATACTAACTATTTTTTTAACAGCTTCATCTAATAATTTATGTTCAAATGCTTTAACGCTAATTCTAATTTTATTTGCAGCTTTTTTTGCCATATATTTTTTTTTATAATTAATAAACTAGTTTTAATGTAGTTCTAATTGCCCAACACTATTGAATAATCAATAATGTTGGATTTATCAGATTACATTAATTATGCTATAATTTTAGCAACAACTCATGAACCAACAGTTCTACCACCTTCTCTGATTGCAAATCTTAAACCTTCAGTCATCGCGATTGGAGATTGTAAAGTAACAGTCATTTTAACATTATCATCAGGCATAACCATTTCTACACCTGCTGGTAATTCAATATCTCAAGTTACATCAGTAGTTCTGAAGTAAAATTGAGGTTTGTATCATTTAAAGAATGGAGTATGTCTACCACCTTCATCTTTTGAAAGTACGTATACTTCTGAATCAAATTTAGTATGTGGTTTAATTGATCCTGGTTTAGCAAGAACTTGACCTCTTTCAACGTCTTCTCTTTGAATACCTCTTAATAATAAACCTGCATTATCTCAAGCTTGACCTTGATCCAATAATTTATGGAACATTTCAACTCAAGTAACAGTTGAAGTTTGAGTATCTCTGATACCTACGATTTCAATAGTTTCACCAACTTTAATAACTCATTGTTCTATTTTACCAGTAACTACAGTACCTCTACCTTTAATAGAAAATACATCTTCAACTGGCATTAGGAATGGTTTATCTAAATCTCTTTGTGGAACTGGAACAAATTGTTCAATTGCATCAAATAATTCAAGGATAGTTTTAGCACCATATGCTTTTTCATAATCAGTAGGATTTTCTAAAGCAACTAGTCATGAACCTCTAATAATTGGAGTATCATCACCAGGGAAATCGTATTTAGATAATAAATCTCTAATTTCCATTTCAACTAATTCTAACATTTCTTCATCATCAACCATATCACATTTATTCATAAAAACAACGATGTAAGGAACACCAACTTGTCTTGATAATAAAATATGTTCTCTAGTTTGAGCCATAGGACCGTCAGTAGCAGCAACTATTAATATAGCAGCATCCATTTGAGCAGCACCAGTAATCATGTTTTTAACGTAATCAGCATGTCCTGGACAATCTACGTGAGCGTAATGTCTATTAGCAGTTTCATATTCAACGTGTGAAGTATTGATTGTAATACCTCTTGCTCTTTCTTCTGGAGCGTTATCAATTGAAGCAAAGTCTCTTAACCCTTCACCTCCACCAAATTTGTGGAATAAAACAGCAGATATACCTGCAGTAGTAGTAGTTTTACCGTGATCAACGTGACCAATAGTACCAATATTCATATGTGGTTTAGATCTATCAAAAGCCATAGTATGTGTTTTAATATAATAAAATAAATGTTTGTATTAACAACTTAAGTAATTTAATAATTTATTTGATAAAATCAAATTTTATCTTTTATTTTTTTTAACTTTTTTTTCGATTATCGACAAAGCTCTTCTTAGTTTTCTATGAGCATATCATGTAAGTCTTGGCATATTATATTTTGTTAAGATTTATTTGGTATTTGTTTAATTTAACTGTAACAATTTTAACAGCATTTAATAACCATTTAGTTTCTCATTCAAATTTTATTCTTTCTTGCAGTTTTGTATAATGAGCTACAGCATTACCAACTTTTCATCCTGTTTTAGGTCATTTTTTGTTAACTGCATAGTTTAATCTTCTAGGTCTTTTATTTGAAGGCATAAATTTACTATGTTAATAATATAAGTTAATTATAACTCAAAACCGAATCACCGAAAACAGTAACTCGTAAAGCTTAATTGTAGTCATTTTTAAAAAATGGTGGAGCCTAAGGGAGTCGAACCCTTGACCTCCTGCGTGCAAGGCAGGCGCTCTAGCCAACTGAGCTAAGACCCCAGAGTTTATAAGCAGATTTTAAACATATAATTATTATCGATACAGAGTTGATATAAAAAAACATCATTTTAAACTCTCTATCTGTTCAGCAACTGTGTGCTACATTAATGGCGGTCTCGACGGGATTCGAACCCGCGACCTCTGCAGTGACAGTGCAGCGCTCTAACCAGCTGAGCTACGAGACCAATTTATTTAATGCTCGTGGATTATATAAAAAAAAATTATTATTGCAAATTTTTTTTGTACAAAAATACAAAAATGTTTTATTTTGTTTAAATAATGCCATTTTTGTATTACAAATTTTTTGTACAATAATTACCTTAAATATTTTTTTGAAGAAAAATATCAGCTTATTCATCACACTAACGTGAACATTAACATTTCTAATAATAGGATTATATTTGAAAATGAAAAAGTATAAATAGTACCAAACATACCATTTAAATTATTTAATAATAATACAAATAATATTATATTACATAAAAATGCAGAAAATGAATAGATTATTCATTGTAATACGAATGGTCCATATATAAATATATTTGACCCTCAAACTAGTTTTGTTATGTAAATTTCATCTCTATAATAATAGATAAAATTTCAAATTATACTATATATAATAATAGCAATTGAAACAATAAATATAAGTATAATAATATTTAAACCAAATTGTAACACATCTAAAATAGATGTTACATCTTCTATTTTTTTATATTGAGTTGTATAATTTGCAAAATAATCTTTTTGATCCTGGTCATTTACAAGTAAATAAAGTCTAGATTCTACTAATTCATTAATTTTCTTATATTCTGAAATTCAGATATTTGACAAAACAATTGTATCTGGTAATGGATTATTTCTTTCTAGTATTTTAACTAGGTTTGGTTCTTTTAATCTTATTTCATTTATTATATCATCTTTTGTTTTATATTCTACAACAACACCAGCATTTTGTGTTTTTATATCATCTATAAAATCTGTTATTTCAAGAGAAGTTTTTGTATACTTTTCATCTACATATAAAGATATAGTTAGCTTAGAATTTATACCATCTATAAGTTTAGAACTTACATCATTTAACAATACTAATATATTTATAAAAAACATAAGTAGAGTCAACACAAGAACTGAAGATATGCTCAAAAACTTGTTTCTAAGAGTATTTTTTACAGAGTATTTAAATATACGAAAAAACATATTATAAATCATTTATTAATTAACTTTTTTAAAGAATATACAATTAGATTTTTTTTGCAAATTTAGAAAATATTTTAGAGTATTTTTCATAAAATAGTAAATAGTCAAGTTAGATTTTTTGTATTAGTGCATATAAATATGATAAAATAATAAGGAATTTATATATTAAAACAATTTTATGGGAATACTTTGAGTAAATAAAAATGATATTCAATCATACAATGACGACAACTACTGAAGAAATAAGGAGTATTTTAAAAGTCAACCTGGTATGATGAAAGAAATGGCTCAATATGCTAAAGATAATCTTGCTAGAATCAAAAAAGATGAAGAAAAATGAGAATGAATAGATAGTGATTTCAAGAGAGAACTTGAACTTTTTTTGGTTGAATATGAAAAAATTGAAACTGAAACTAAAATTTCAGTAAAACAAGCATCTGATGATTTAGATATAGAAAAAACATGAAAAAAAGAAATATCAAAACAATCAAAAAATGAAAAAATTGAAAATTACAATTTTTCTACAATAAATACTTTATCAAATAATCTAAAATCATTAGATTGACTAAATGCTAATGATAAATTAATTGTAAGTATAAAAGATGATAATTCTAGATTAAGACTAAGAGATGGTAACTTAAAAATAATTAGTACTTTAAATCAAAAAACTGAAGTTACTTACACTGGAAAAAACAAAGAAGTTGATTGAAAAACTTTTGTTGAAGTTTCATCTTGAGATAAAAAATGATGGGTTGCTTTATGATATTTAAGAAAAGAAGTTGCGAAAGCTCCTACTGAAAAAGAACCTGTTATTGAAGGAAAAACTAGTGTTCAAAAATCACCAGAAACAAAGAAAATTCCTGAAATTAAAGAAAAATCTCCTGACAAATATAGCGAAAGTGTTAATAAAATTCAAAATCAATTTGATGCCTGGAAAAAAATAACAAAAGAATCTGAGTGAGTTTTAAATGAAGAAGAAATAAAAAATAATCTTGAAAGTATAAATACTATTTATGCAGAATTAGCAGCAAGTATTATAGATTTTGAAAAAAAATATATTAAATGAAATACTGAAAATCCTTATGAAAAACAAAATTTAGAATGGATAAAATCAATATATAATGAAATAGCAATGTATAATCGTTGAGAAACAGAATCATATTTTTCAATGAATGGTCCAAATAAAAATTTTAGAAATCCAGAGTTGGCAGAGCAATTACTTTTAGCTTCTCTACCTAAGCAAAAAACTAATCCACCTAAAAAACCTGATATAAATGATATAATTGATAGTTTAGATACTCCAACAAAAACACTTTTTTCTGCTTTTATAAAAAAAGAACAAGAAAAATCATGAATTTCTTTTGAAGAAGCATTTACAAGAGTTTTATCTAATCCAACTATAAAATGAGCATGGAATAAAGTTAACGCAAAACTTGCTGAATGATACGGAAAAGAGATGGAAAAATATATTAATTGAATAGATGAGAAATCACTAAGTGTTCAAGAATTAAAAGCATATGAGCAATTAAAAGATATGTATTGAACAGGTGGAATTTTTGACCTAAAAGACTCGACAAAAGTATCAGCTATAATGTGAAGAGAACAATTATTAGCATTATGAGCTTGAATTGCATGAGTTGCATTTGTTTCAACTTGAATCTGAGCAATATGATGATGAGCATTATTAGCTTATTCAGCTTGAATTTTAGCTTGATGAGTTATTATGACTTGAGCAAATATGGCATTAGAACAAAAAACTCTTTCTTGAAAAGATTTTGCTTTTGAAACTGCCGTAAATTCATGAACTTTTGTAGTTTGATGATTAATTTTTAAAGTTGCACGTTCATGAGCAGTTATTTCAAAACTATGATCAAAATGAGCAATTTGAGCAGAAATGTGAGGAGATTTGTCATTATGAATAAGTATTGATCAAATTAGAGCAAATCATAATTGAATTGACATATCAGTTTGAGAATCATTAAAAAACAATCTACCTTGGGCTCTTTTACCTTTGGTAAGCTGAAAAATGGCTAGTTGATTTTCTAAAGTTCGTCAAGATTTAGCTAAAAAAACGCAAGATTGATTAAATGAGGCAAATATAAAACAAAACCTTGGTGATAGTGAAGGTGCTAGTGCTGTTTTAAAAAATATAGATGAAGAAGTATCAGTAGCTCGTAATGCAGAAAATAGTCCTAAAAAAATTGATTCTGAAAAACTAAATTCACTTGAAATTTGAAAAAAAATAAAAATTTGAGAAAAATACATAACAAGAACAAAAGATTGAAAACTTAGTTATGATTGAAAAAAATATGATAATCCTGATGAATTAGTTAATGTAGTAAATTGAAGAAAAACTGAAACAACAAAAGTAGAAAGTTGAAATGAAAAAGTAGAAACTAAAAGTAAAGCAGAATATTTAAAAAAAATAGGTGAAATTTCTACTTTAAAATGAAAAGAGATTTATTCAAATATAAAATCAAAATTATCTTCAAGCTGAAAAGAAAAACTTGAAAAAACTTATAAAGAAAGTGATTTTATAAAAGATTTTAAAGAAAATTTATGGGCAAAAATAGAAAAAGATTATGAATGATTTAGGTTTATATCTTGAACTTTCAAAGCACCAATTAGTACAGTTGTATTTTTAACTGAACAAACATGAAAAAGATTACTAATGCCTTGATTTAATAATACTCTAAGTCCAGCATGGCAAATATCTACCGCATTAAATCCAATAAAAATGCATCAAAATCTTACTTGGACTCAAAAAATTTTTGGTTCACTAACAGCTTCAGCAATATATGAATCTATTTCTCAATGGGATGAGCCAGAAAAAAGTATCTGGAGCAAAGAAAGTGCCGCTAATATATTAACAAATGCTCCTCAATTAGCTACTGTTTGATTTTGGACAATTGCTACAGAACCATTGATAAATACACTTTATTGAAAATTCAAATGATTTGAACCTAGGGATTTTCTTCCTGCATATATAAATAATTTATGAGTATTTAAACCAATGCCTTATGAATTATGAGAATCTTTAGTATTAAATGATAAACATGTACTTGAAAAAACATTAAAAGCATTTCTTGATTCATGAGATTATAAAGAAACTGATTATGAAATAATAGAACTTAGAAAAAGATTAAAAGAACTTGAAACAAAATAAAAAACCACTGAAAAATCAGTGGTTTTTTGTTGACTCAAAGATTCCTCCTTATCTCTTTGATTCTTTCTGCAGCCAAAAAAGCTCTACCTTCAGAAGCAGAAAATCCATCACTACCATATCTTTCTTCTTCTTTTTTTTCTTCTTTTAAAGTTAAATGCGGAATTAAAATAGCCATTAAAAATGAAAAAATAATAAAAGGAAAAATAATAAACTTTAAAATAAATAGTAAAATTATTTCAATAAATATATATTTTATTATATTTTCATTATGAAAATATATATCCCATAATGAAAATAAAAATGCTAAAATAAAAAAAGAAATAATAAATGAGATAAAACTAACATTTTCTTTAAGCATCAAAGTAACTATGGTAATAAAAATTATAGATATTACCAAAATCCAAATACTGGTAAATAAATATCCTCCACTAGATATTACCGCATATACAATGCTACTAAAAAAATTCAATGCACTCATCATATTCTCCTTTAGTAAATTTGATGTATTTATACTATAAAATAAATATAGTATAAATCAAATATAAATGTGTGTTTTTTTTTCATTTAAAACAATATATGATAAAATAATATAAATAATTACTAAATTAAATAATCTTATATGAATCCTACATTAAGTGAAAATCTTTGAAATAAAACAGAATTAATTACAAAAAAAGTATCTGAAATAAAAGATGCTGTTTTAAGTGAGGACCAAAGAGAAAAATATAAAGATGTTGTTTTAAGTATGGAACAAGCTGATAGATTAAAACAATGAAGATTGACTATTGAAGAATTAACAAAACTACATACTGAACAATTAAGAAAAACAATGCCTTCATATTCTCCTGATAGATTAAAGAGCGCTTTAAAACAATGAAAAGAAGATACAATTGAATCAGCAAAAGAAGCAGCTGTAATAGTAGAATGATTATGAACAAAAGGTGCAAGTTCTGAAACAGTTGCAATAGCAAAAGAAAAAGTAGAAGAAATCAAAGACAAAGCTTCAGATTTAAAAGATGAGATTTGAGCAGAATGAGTAATGGTTTGGCTTGAAGAATTAGCAAAAGAAGGTTGATTATTATGATTTTTTGCATCTTTATTACTTTGAATTGCAAAGATTTTTTGATATAAATGATGAATAGAAAAAGTGGCAGAAAAAGCTGATGAATTAATTGAAAAATTAAGTCCTGAAAAAATTAAGGAAACAAAAGAAGCTATAGTTACTAGTATAGAAAAATCACTATGAAAAAATCTATCTCCTGATTTAAGAATAAAATTATTAAATAAATTAGATCCAAACAATAAAGATAGTTATATAAACTTAGAACAAATATCTAAATTACAAGAAAAGTTAAAAAAGTGAGAATCATTAAATTTAGAAGACATAAGATCTCTTGGTATCTTAGAAAAAATATTTAAGGATAATGAATTAAAAGAAATTTTTGATATGGTAATAATAAAAAGCAGAAAAGCTGTTTTAGAAAAACTTAAACCATATATAGAAAACTCTGGTGTAAAATTAGAATGAGACAAATTAAAAAAATTTGAAGCTATATTATCAGAAGAAATTTCACAAAATAAGTTAATAGAACTTATTAAAGATTGAAAATGAAGTGTTCTTGATTTAACACTTTGAGCAATTGATACATGATTACTTATACCAAAAGTAATATTTAGATGTTATGAAGAAGATATAATTGAAGCAAAAAATTTAGTTATTTCTGCTTGAGAATATGGTACAGATAAAATAAAAATATGATTGAAAAGTTTATCTTGATGAGATATAATACCTGATATTGCTTGAATTATCTCTTGGGATGATTTAGACAAAACTATAGAAAATATGTCTCCTTCAAAAAAATTATTACTAGAAAGAGTTTTTTATAGTGAATTATGATTAGTTGCTTGAGTGCTATGAGCATGATGATTTGCATTAGCTTCGTGAATTACAAGTATTTTTGAAGTGTGAGAAAAAGCAAGATTATGAAACATAAATATATTTAAAGAACCACAAAAGTTATTAACTTGACCTGCTGAAAGATTAAGAACTACTTTAGAAAAATTAAAGCCTTGAAATGGAGTCTGGATGGATGATATGATAACTGCTATGAAAAAAACAGAAGAAAGTTATAAATTATTAGATCAATTAAAGCTAGCAACAACAGAAGCTGAAAAAGCAAAAATCTACTGAAGTCTATGAAAAATAGAACAAGAAGTAAAATTATTATCATGAAAAGTTAGTATTGATAACACTCAACTATACAAATCATGAGCAAAAAGTCCTCTTCAATCTCATTATTATAGAAATAGTATTAAAGACTTAGAGCAAATTGTTTCTACTAATAACAAACTTGCTCAGTTAAAAATAAATTGATCATTATCTAAATATGCATATGAATTAAAACATATAGTAGAATCTTACAAAGTTAGATATATATGAGCAAATGCTGTTCTTAGAATAGGTTCTGAAGCAGAATGAAAAGAGTTAGTAAAAGCATTATGAAAACTTACACCAGAAATTATAAAATGATTTTTTTGAAGAGTTCCAATTATATTAACAAGTGCTGCAATGATAAGTACTTTTAGTGAAAATAAAGATAAATCATCATTAAAAGAAGCATTTTTAAGCACTTGGTGATTTACATGATGATTAATGCTTTTAGATGAAGCTAAAATAGATATTAATGACTGATTTAAAGCTGAAAATATAGGAGCTGCATGAGCATGAGTTTTAGTATTGTGAACAGAAACAATTTTGATTGGAAAAGATTTATTAAAATTAATTCCAAAACATTGATGGGTAGAATGAGTTTGAAGAACTGCTTTAAATTCAGCCTTTAGAATACCCGTAGAAATGATTAAACTATGATGATGGACTATTGCAAGGTGAAATGATATATTAAAAGTTGCATGAAGCTTGCTAAAAAATAGTCCTAAAAAAAGAAAGATTGGTATTTGATTAGCTTTAGCTTGATCAGCTATATTATTGGCTAGATGAGCAATGGCTGATGATATAAACCCAGAAGAATTAGAAAAAAAATGATTAATTGATAAAGAATGAAATTGAAGTTTAGATTGATTTAAAAATTTAAATGATGAAATAAAAAAAGATATTTTAGATCTGACTTCAATAAGTTTTTTAGATAAATACTTTAAATGAAAACAAGATCAATTTAGTTTTTTATTTGAAAATTGAGTTTATACAATTAAAACTTCTCCTAAAAATCTTAAAGCTCATCCTGAAGTTTTTGAAAACATAGAATATGAAATATGAAAAATTTCAAATGAAACATGATTTAATATAAAAGTAAAATTTGAATCTTAAATTTTGAAAAAAAAATAATTTCTCTAAAATTAGAGAAATTATTTTTTTTATTTAATATCATTTATGCACCTTTCAGACTTTGATTACAATTTACCAGAAGAACTAATAGCTCAAACTCCAATAGAACCTAGAGATCATTCTAAGCTTTTAATCTTGGATAAAAACTGAAATATAGAAGAAAATAAATTCTATGAAATAGCTAATTATTTATGAGAAAATGATGTTTTAGTATTAAATGAAACTAGGACTATAAATGCTAGATTATTTTGAGAAATAGATATATTTCCAAACTGAAAAAAAGAGATAAAAAAAGTAGAAATATTTTTACATAAACAAATAAACTTAGATACTTGGGAATGCTTGGGTTATCCTGGAAAAAACTTAAAAATTTGAAGAAATATTAGGTTTTTAGATAATAATTGAAATATCATATTAAATTGATTAATAGAAAAAATTAGCGAAATGGGTAGATTTATCAAGTTTGATAAATCTGGTTTTGAGTTTTTGGAAATCCTTGAAAGATTTTGAGAATTACCACTTCCACCATACATAACAAAAAAACTAGAAAATTCTGAAAGATATCAAACTATCTACGCAAAAACACATTGAAGTGCAGCAAGTCCAACAGCATGATTGCATTTTACATCTGAGCTTTTAGAAAAACTAAAAAATGCTTGAGTAAAAATCGAAAAAGTACTACTTCATGTTTGAGTTGGAACATTTAAACCTGTAGAAACTGAAGATTTAACTAAACATTATATGCATAGCGAATACATAGAAATACAAAAAGAAGTTGCAGAAAGACTAAATAATTATAAAAAAGATTGAAAAAATATAATAGCTGTTTGAACAACTTGCGTTAGAGTTTTAGAAAGTTTTTGTGATGAAAATGGAGTATTAAATTACTGAAACAAAGAAACTTCTATATTTATATATCCATGATACAAATGGAAATTTGTAACTAGTTTAATAACTAATTTTCATCTTCCAAAGTCTACTCTTCTAATGCTTATCTCAAGTTTAGCTTGAAAAGAAAATATAAAAAAGGCTTATAACTATGCTATAAAAAACAAATTTAGATTTTTTTCATTTTGAGATGTTATGTGGATAAAAAAATAAACTTGACATTTTTAAAAATTAAAAGATAATAAATAAATCTAGTGGTTTATTAAAATAAAATAATGACAACAGAATTAATTTGATCATATATTGAGCAATACGAAAAAACAGCTTTAAAAAGTGCTGTTGTTTTTGCGCGTTTAAAAAATATATGAGAATTAGAAGAATCAGTAATAACTTGAGAAATAAATGGAAAAAATATAAATAAAAAAATCCTGGCTACAATGGTATCTTTTTTAGATATTGTAAAAGTTGTATTATGAGAAAAAAATAATATATGAAGAAGATGAATACAAGAAGTTGCTTTTGATGTTTGAAACTCATTAATTAAAAATTGAAATCGTGAGCTTTGATTGCAAATAAATAACATTGCTTTACAAATTCAAGTAATATGTCTACGTCATGAAGTAAAAAAATCATATAATGATCATCTTACATGACTTTATAATAGAAGATTTATTGAAAGTTATTTATTAGATGCAATAGAAGACAAAAAAATAAATTGAACAAATTTCTGAATAATATTAGTAGATGTAGACCATTTTAAAAATATAAATGATACATTTTGACATAATATTTGAGATTCTGTATTAGTAGAGTTATGAAATATTTTTAGAGAAAATTTTAGATGAGATGACAAAATTGGTAGATGGTGATGAGAAGAATTTATTATTATAATAAAGCCTAAAACAAAAACAGATAATAGTATTTGAGATATTAAAGATATATATATAAAAAGATCTTTAGAAATAAAAGAAATCGTAGAAAAAGAATTAGCAAAAAGGATTAGAGTTTTGCAAAATTGAACTAAAAAATGTGAATATGATTATAATTGTAAAAATTGTCCAGAGAAAAATTGTAGTACAATAATGGCTAACAAAGATATTACAGTAAGTATATGAGTTACTTATTTGACTACAACTGATACTCTTAAATCTGTAATTGGTAGAGCTGATAGTTGATTGTATTTAGCTAAAGAATGATGAAGAAATAGAGTTGAATTTTCAGAATATGAAATTATATAATAAAATAATAACTTATTCAAAAATATGTGTATAAAACAATATAATATTAATGATGAAAGGTTTTCATGATTAACTCCTGCTCCACTCCCTTTAATTACGTGAGAAGCAATATGAAATATAGTGACTATAACAAAAGATTGAGCATATAATTGTATTTGTCATGTATCATGAAATTTGATAGTTGTTGATAATGATTGAGATGTTTCTTGTGATGTATGAAATAAATCTAAGTATTTTTGTTGAAATGTTTGATTAGAAAATAAACATTGTCCATATCATGAAAATATGAAATAAAAAAAACTTATTGTAAGATAAGTTTTTTTTATTATTTTATATCAACAATTTCTATATCAAAGTTAAGAACCTTACCGGCCATAGGATGATTTCCATCTACTGTAACTGTAGATTCATCACTTTCCATTATTTCTATATTTCAAATTTGAGTTGGTAAAACTGTACCCTTTTCAAGTTTAAATCAAGCATTTTCAAAATCTACTAAATTTTCTTTTGGTATTTTTTGAATATTATCTTCATTTCTTTCTCCATAAGCATCAACTGGTTGAAGAGTAATTGATTTTTTTTCTCATATCTTCATACCTAGAACTGCTTTATCAAAACCAGGAATCATCATACCAGCTCAAACTACAAATTCAAGTGGAGTCCCTCTATCATAGCTAGAATCAAATTTTTCTTTGTTTTCATAAGTACCAGTATAATTAACTGAAACAGTACTTCCTGATGCAACAAGCATACCTTTTTTAGCTTCTAAGTTAACTTTTGATTTTTCATTATAAAGTTTTTTTGCAGCTTCTGAATCAAAATTATAATCCTTTAATGAACCTCATTTATATTGTTTTATATCAATTGATATAATTTTTACTTCTTTTTCTGGCTTATCATTTCTATCAGTTTTTACTTTTGATATCTTATCTACATTATCAAATCATTCAACAACTCTACCAAAAACACTATGCTTATTATCTAAATAATTATTATTAGCAACATTTATAAAAAATTGACTTCAATTAGTATTTTTTCATGAATTTGCCATTGCAATAGTGTATTTATTATTTTTTAATGCTGGATTAAACTCATCATCAAATTTTGCTCCATATAAACTTTCACCTCACATACCAGTTCCAGTTGGATCACCACCTTGAATCATAAAGTCTTTTATAACTCTATGAAAAATAATTCCATTATAATAACCTTCTTTTGCTAAACCTATAAAATTATTAGCAGTAAATGGAGATAACTCTGTTTCTAAGGCTATATTTATAGTACCATTTGTAGTTTTCATAACAGCAACTATATCATTTTCTCTATAAGTAGAACCGCTTGATGTACTTGTTTCAGTAACTTTTTTATCATTTGTCATACAACTATTTAATGTTAATGTTAAAATAATAAGCAATAATATGCTCTTAAATATTTTCATATATTTATAAATTAATAAATTAATTTTTCTTTAAAATAATCCTCTTTTTCTCTGGCTTATTTTCAAAAATAAACAAAAGGTATTCTAATAGTTTTTCCTCATTTGCAAAATTTTTTATAGGACTTCTTAATCTATTCTTAATCACAAATGAAAAATTTAGTTTTGTATCTAGTATTAAAAATCTTTTTAATCAGTCAAGTGTAGTTTTCTCATCAAAATCTATTTGATAATTTATTCAAAGTTTTCTTATAGATCTTATCTCATATTTACTAGATAATATTTTTAGTCTAATAATATCAAACAAATTTTGAGTTGGTTTTTCAAAGTTTCAATTTATTTCTTTAAAATCATTTATTAGATTATCTAAATCTTCTATATCTCTTATGCTTTCTATTTCTCTATAAAAATTTATCTTATCTAATTCACTAGAAAAATACTTATCTGTAATATAAGCTTCTATATTTAAATCTATAACTGTATCTATTCTTTTTAAATTTGTTTCTCATTCATTAATTATATTTCTAGTTACTTTTAATTCTTCTATTTTGTCTTCAAGCATTTCTAAAAATAAACTAACTCAAATTTCTACACTACTTCAACTTTGTCTAATTCATAAAATATCTCATCATCATCTTATTTCTAAATCCTTTATTGCTAGTTCAAATCCTGCTCAAAGATGACTATAATCAACTATAGTTTTTAGTCTTTTTGCAGCATCTTCTTTTATAATATCTTTTCTAAAAAGTAAGTAACAAAATCACTTATTTATTCATCTTCACACTCTTCATCTTAATTGATGAATTTGACTTATTCAAAAATTATTGGCTTCGTTTATAAAAATAGTATTTACATCCCTAAAATCTATACCATTTTCTACAACTGTTGTAGCCAAAAGTATATCATATTGTTTTCTTTTAAATTCTATAATTCTTTTTTCAAGAGTATCTCATGGTAATTGTCAATGAGCAACTATAACCGATTTTCAAGGAAGTAGTTTTTCCAAATAAGCTTGAACTCAAGTTATTGTTTCAACTCTATTATGTATAAAAAACACTTGTCAACCTCTTTCAAATTCTCTCTTACATGCTTCAAAAATAACATCATCATCAAAAGATGAAACTATAGTTTGAATACTTTGTTTTCAGACAGGTGGAGTTGTCAACATTGACACTTGTTTTATCCCATTTAAAGCCATATTTAGACTTCTTGGAATAGGTGTTGCAGACATAGAAAGTATATCTATATTTCATTTAAAACTCTTTATTTTTTCCTTATCTTTTACACCAAACTTATGTTCTTCGTCTATTACAAGTAATCACAAATCATGAAATATTACATCTTCACTTAGTAGTCTATGAGTTCAAATTATCAAATCTATTTTTCATTCACTAAGTTTTTTTAGAGTGGTTTTTATAACGCTTGGTTTCTCAAACCTAGTTATAACTTCAATATTAAAAGGAAAACTAGCAAATCTCTCTTTTGCTTTTTCAAAATGTTCATAAGCCAATACTACAAGTGGAGAAATAAGTGCAGCTTGCTTGCGATTTATAATCGCTTTAAAAATAGAAGCAAATGCCACTTCTGTTTTACCAAATCAAACATCACCAGATAAGAGTCTATCCATAGGATTTTCACTTTCCATATCTTTATAAATATCATTTATAACGTTGTATTGATCTGGTGTGTATTCATATTCAAAACTATTAAAAAACTTAGATTCTTCGTATTTGTCTGATTTAAAACTATGACCAATTTGAAGTTTTCTTTTAGCATATATTTCAAGTAATTCTCCAGCAATTTGCTCTACATCTTCACCTACTTTCTTGATTTTCTTTTCCCATTCCTTTGTTGACAAAGCTGTTAATTTAGGGTTTTCAACTCATACATACTTTGAAACACGGTTTATTTCAGTAATAGGAACAAAAAGTTTATCACTATTTTTGTATTCTAGAGTTATATATTCTTTTTTTATTCAAGACAATTCTTTTTCAACTATCTCACGAAATACTCAAACTCAATGATCTATATGCACTATATAATCACCTGGTTTAATTTGCATAAGCAAATCCATATTTTCACTAAGTGTCCTTTTTATCCTCTTTTTTATAAATATCCTAGAAATATTGTCATCGCAAATCAAAACTAGATTATCATTTTTAAGACTTTTTAGATTATTTAAATCTGTTTCAAAAAATAAAACATCATCTAAATTATTTAAATTTAAGAAGTTATTTATAGTCTTTTTATTCTTTGTAAATATATATTTACTTATAGTTTTATCTTCTAAAATGGCCTTTAACTCATCTATATTATGAATAACTAAATCATTAAATCATAAACTAAAACTGGTATCAAAATTTCAAAGTGAAGAAAAAACTACATACTCTTTTAAATTAACAAATATATCGTCAAAACTAGAATAAAAATCTATATTGTCAAGTATAGTAAATATATCTCTGCTCTTATATATTTCAAGTAATGCTTCGCTTGTTTTTCTGTTAGAATCAAGCAATCACACATTTTTATTTAATCAAAATGTGTAATTATATACCAATTTTGATCAAATAAATATTTCATCTACTTCATTGTCCCAAAAACTTATTTTTATTAATTGTCAAGATTTATCAGTGAAGTTTAGTGTATCACCTGAAATAAAAAATGTATTTGGATTTTGATATTCATTAAAAATTATCTCTAGAGAGTTTAATTTTTTAGTTAATTCTGAAATAGCTATATTATAACCTTTTTTAATTGAAAATATATTTTTATATTCAAATTGATTTTTAGATTCTATATCTAAAGAAAAAAAATCTTTTGTAACAATATATGTTCAAATTCAATTATAAACCAAGTTTATGATGTCTGAAATATTGTCCATTATGTCTAGTTTTATACCTAGATATTTGGCTATTTTAATATAATTACTTATATGTTTTTCATTTTCGACAACTATTAAAAAACAAGCTTCGTTATTCAAAATTGATTTAGAAAAAATCAATTTTGAAAATATATTTCAAGCCTGTGTATAAACCTTATTTTTTTGTATTTCTCTTTTTAAGTATATCACCTTTTATCTTTAATTTAAGTAATTTGTTTACAAATTATATAAAAAAATTAAAATAAGAAAAATTATATTTTACATTTACAAAATGAACTTATTTATAAACACTATTTCAAAAGACGCACATATTATTTTATTTGATGATAATAGAATGATATCTGATAAGATAATATTTGAAATAAAATGAAATGAATCTAGCTTACTCATACCAACTCTTGATTCTTTTTTAAAGAAAAACAATTTAAAATATGATGAAATTAAAAATATAGTTCTAGTAAATTGACCTGGTAGTTTTACATGAGTTAGAACCGTAGTTTTAGCTATAAATAGTATAAATTATATAACAAACAATAATTTAACTGCAATTTCATATTTTGATTTATTTAAAAATTATCCTATTGTAAAATCTAGCTCAAAAAGAGATTGTTTTTTCAAAGAAAACCAAGAAAATAATATAGAAATAATACTAAATGAAGATTTACAAAATTACTTAAAACAAAAAAACTTATCTACTATTTATTGAGAAGCAGATATAGAAAATGTGGAAATAATTGAAAACATAGATTATTTAAGTATAATAGCTGAAATAAGATTTGATAATCTAAAAAAAATTGAGCCTCTTTACATTAAAAAACCAAATATTTGTTAAAAATAATTTATGTTAAATCTAGAAAATCTAAGACCTTGAGAAAAAGTAATAATGGTTGTAAAAAGACACTGGATAGTATATGTGATACTTTTTATATATTTTATACTTGCTATTACTATAAGCATTGCTTTATATGTTATTTTATGAGTAAGTTCACTAACTCATTTATGAAATATATTTATATGGCTAATGTTTTCACTATTTTTATATATAGAATGGCTAAATCATGAACTTGATATGTATGTAGTGACAAATAATAGAGTTATTTGAATAGAACAAATATCATTTTTAAACAGAGCTGTTTCAGAATGTAATCTATGACAAGTTCAAGAAGTAAACTCTAAAACTAGCTGATTATTTGCAAATATACTAAACTACGGTACTCTATCTATTCAAACAGCTTGAAACAAAACAACACTTCAAATGGATTTTTGTCCAGATTCTATACAAGCTGCTAGAAAAATACTAAATGTAGTTGATGATTATAGAGATAGTCATCAAACAATAAAATCAGAATAAAAATAATTTTACTTAAAAACTACTATATAAAAATAGTAGTTTAATTTTATAAAAATAAATGAAAGAACTAAACCTAAAAGAAATACTTGAAAATACTAGTGATTTCTCTAAAGAGAAAAAAGTTTGATATGTAGCAATCATAGGTAGACCAAATGCGTGAAAATCTACGTTTATAAACTCTCTTATTGGTGAAAAGGTATCAATTACCACAAATATACCTCAAACAACTAGAAGAAGAGTTTTAGCTATATATAATGATAGTGATAGTCAAATCATATTTTTTGATACTCCATGAATTCATAAATCAGAAAAAGACTTCAATAAAAAGATAAATGATGTGGCAATAAACTCATTTAAAGATTGTGAAATGATTTTGTACTTCATAGATTCTTCTAGAGAATGATGAGAAGAAGAAAAATATATAAGAAGTATTTTGGAAATGGTTAATAAACCAATTATCAAAATATATACAAAAACAGACTTAGAAGCAAAAATAAATATTCCCGAATGAAATGATGTATTAAAAATATCTTCTATTACAAAAACTTGATTTGATGAATTATTAAAAAAAGTAAAAAATAATCTTGAGATGTGACCATTATTATTTCCAGAAGAATATTATACAAAACAAGATATTTATTTTAGAATAAGTGAAATCATAAGAGAAAAAGCATTTTTACACACAAAAGAAGAACTTCCCCACTCTATCTACATAAAAGTAGAAGAAATAGAAGAAACTGATGAATTACTAAAAATAGTTGCTTATATCTATACAGATACTGAAAGCCAAAAATACATAATAGTTTGAAAATGAGGTGCTATGATTTCTCAAATCTGAAAAGAAGCTAGAATAGAACTAGAACAAATCTTTGAAAAAAAAGTTTTTTTAGCTCTTAGAGCTAAATCACATAAGAATTGGAGAAAAAATGAACATCTAGTAAAACAAATTTTAAACTAAAAAAAAGACTGAAAATCAGTCTTTTTTTTATTATTTTAATCTATCAATTAAGCTTGAAAAAGCTTCAGCTGGATAAGCTCCAGAGATAACTTCATATTCTCAAGTTGCATTGTTTATAAGTACATTACCTGGAGTTCAAGTTATTCCAAATAAATCTGTACCAGTTTGCATTTGATCAGCAACTTTTTTAGTAAATGTTTTATCTTCTAAACATTTATTTAATTTAGTTTCATCTGCTCATAGTTTAACTGCTTCTTTCAATAAAGTTTCTTTAGTAGAATCTTTTGTTTCATAAGATGTAGAAATTAAGCTATAAAAAGCTTCACTTCATTTTTGAGCACCTAAACATTCTATAATTTCTGCTGCTGTTTGAGCATTATTATGAAAATATAATGGAAAACTGTTAAATACAATATTTAATTCATCACCATATTTAGCACTAACTGTAGCAGGAGTTTTATCTGTTGCATGCATTTTAGCACAATATGGACATTCTAAATCACTATATTCTAACCAAGTTATTGGAGCATTAACATTTCCTTTTATGTAAGAATCTTTTTTAATAGCTTCTATTTGTTCTTTAGAAATAGTTCTAAATCATCTTTCTGTTCTTTCTACAAATGGATCATATGTTGAACCTACTTCTAAGAAAAATTCTCCTTTTGGAAGAGGTTGTAAATATGTATTTATTTTTGGCATTGGATTACCATCTTGACCTGCTTGAGCTGGATCAGCTGAAACATCAAAATTTTTAGTAGAAAAAATAAATGCTGGAAGTGCTTTTATTTCATTTTCTTTTAAATAATCACTTATACCTTTATCTGCAAAATCAACTATTTCTATTTTAGCATTTGCCATAGAAGGTAATTTTTTCATTTCATTAACTATATTGCTAACATCAGTTCATGCATCTCTTGCATCTTTTATTACTCTTACAGATAATTTATCATATTTTACTGATGTACCATTACCGCCTACAGTACCATTTGTCATTTTCCCTAAGAAAAATCACATAACAGCAATAACAACAGCTAAAACAACAATTATTCAAACCAATAAATTATTATTTGGAGTACTTGTAGTATTTTTTTCTACAACTTCTTCAACTTTTTCTTCTTTTTTACAAAACCACATATTATAAAAATGTTTTAAAAAATAAATAACGATTTATATTTTAATGTCTATATCTAAAAAGTAAAGTGTAAACAAAAAAAGACCTTGATTATTAGTCAAAAATCTTTTATAATTAAGTTTAAAACTTAACTTCAACAAAAAAAATCCCCTCTCTTGTGAGAAGGGATTTTAAAATTAAGTAAATAATTTTTGTTTAACTAATTCTAAATAATAATTATTTAGTTTCAGTAATTGGGAATTCACCCATATTAGTGTAAGCATTAGCATTAATTGCACCAACTTCTAAGTTAGTTAATCTAACTGTCCAAGATGGAGTATTTGCATTAGCATCAATTGTACCGTTAATTACAACGATATATGTATTAGTAGAACCAGAATCTACAGTTTGATTAGCAGTAAATGAAACTAATCAAGTAGTAGCATTAACTTGACCAACTATATTAGAAACAGAAACTGTATCTTTATAAACTGTTAATTGAGTAGCTCCAGTATAACCTGATAATACATTATCAAATGTAGCACCAGATAAAGTAACTGAATCTTTACCAGAAGCAGTAACAGTAAATCTTAATGCAGAAGTACTTAAATCTTTAGAAGAGTTAGAAGCTTTAGCAACAACTGCTTTGTTTTCTTCAATTGCATGAACATTTGAAGCAACAGTTAATGCATTCATAGCAACAAGAGTACCATTAGTACCTTTTACTTTTGAATTAGCACCATCTAAATTAACACTGAATGTAGCATTAGAAACATTAGTATTGATATCAGCAACTAAGTAGTAAGTTTTAGTTACATCCATAGCTATAGAATCAGTAGTATCAATGTTTGTAAATATAACACCAGTACTAGAATTAGAAGTAGAAGAAGCAACAACTTCGTTAGAAGAATTTACAACTCTAAAATTAGATAATTTATCTAAACTAGAACCTGTAAAAGTTAAGTCTCTTAATTTAACTGAATCGTTAGTAGCTTTAACTCTGAAAGCTAATACTTTTTGATCTCTATCACCAGCTAATAATAATGAAGCTTTAGGATTAGAATCACTTGTAGAAAGTGTTCCAACAGCTTGAGCAACAGTTAGAGTAGCAGAAGTAGGATAAGAAGGAGTAACAGCAACAGAAGTTACAGTATCAACAGCATCTAATGAAGATAATGCAATAGAGAAGTCTCCAGCAGAATAAGCATCAGATAAGTCTAATTTAACAGCTAATTTAGTAGCAGTTTTAGTAACTAATTTACTTACATTGTTAAATATAACAGAAGTACCTTTAACTGTTTTAGTAGAAACAGCAACACCATCTACGTATAATGTAGCAAATACATTGTCAATATATGAACCAGAAGCAGTAACAGTATATGTAGCATTAGAAATACTTACATCATTACCTTGAGTTACAACTAATGAAACTTCATTAGCTAAAACACCTTTTGAACCAACTGCAACTTTAGTAGCACCCATATTATCAGTTCTAGTAACACTCATGTTAGTAGAACCTACAGTAACTTGTACTCCAGATATAGAACCAACAGAAGAAGTTACATTATTTTGATTTGAAACATATTCTTTTTTAGCAAAAGAATCTAATCTTAAATCATCAAATTTAACATCAACAGCATTAGCAGTATCTTTTAATTTAGCGTATAATTTAACAGTAGCAGTACCATTAACAGTAGCTAAACCAGAAAATGAACCAGTATTAGTAGCATCTGCTGACCAAGTCATAGTAGATGAACCAATTTGTAAGTATAGAGTAGAGAATAAAGCTCCACCAGTTGCAGTACTAGTAAAATGAATACTTGGATCTTCTAAAGTAATAGGAGATTTAGTAGTAATAGTACCTTGCATAAATACTACATCACTAGAACCTTTTGCATAAGTTTTAGATAATTCTACAGAAGAATCTCTAGCGAAAGTAACATCAGCACCATTTACAGTGTAAGTAGCAAATGTACCAGTAGAAGTAACAGTAGATCTAAATCCATTTAATACTTCAACAACACTTAAATCAGAAGTATTTCTTAATGATAATTGGTAAGCATCTCCTGAATTATTTTGTACAGCAACAACATTAGCTTTTACATAGTAAATAGCAGAAGTACCATCTTTAATAGTATCATTAACTACAAAAGTTACATCTTTACCATTAACCATAGTTTCAGTAGAAACAACCATACCATTTCTTTCAAGAACTATATTAGAAAGGTCAAGTAAATCACCACTTTCTAATTGTCTTAAAGTAACAGTTTGAAATTTTAAATCTCTAGTTTCATTTGAAGTATCTTCATTAGTAAGTTTAAATTTACCAATTTCAATAGCATCAGCTGATTGATTAACACTAACAGTTGTACCTTCAGCATTAAAAGTAACAGGAGCAACAGTATAAGTAGCAGTTCTAAGAGCAGAAGTTACAAATGTACCATTGTTATTGTTAGCAGAAGAAGCAGTAATTTTACCAGAAAATTGGAAATCATTACCAGTACCAGCAGAAGCTAATTCAACATATAAATCTAAAGTTTCAGTAGAACCAGCTTTAACAACTAAAGCAGGAGCAAAAGAAGTAACAGCAACTCTTTCAGAAGAAAATGAAGCTTTACCTGATAATCTTTTACCATTTTTTTCAAACCAAACTCTAGTTCCAGAAGGAACAGCAGCTAAACCAAGAGAGTTTAATTCAACTGTATCAACAGAAACATCAGCACTACCAGCAGTAAAATCTACAGCAGCAAATTTGATTGTTCCAGTACTAGGAATTTGAGTTCCATTAGCAGCAGAAGAAGGATTTAAACTAACTTCAACATCACCAGCTTTTACTACAGTAGTGTTACCATTAGTAGTATCAGTAGTTCCAGTAGAAGTAGTAGTATCATCACCAGTTAATCCACCAAGTAGATCATCTAGAATATTTGACATATCATCTGAACCAGAATCCATAGAATTAGCACCAGCTTCGAATACGAAACCTCTAGTAGCAGCAGTATCATAGTTTGTAAATGATGAAACAACACCATTAGCAACAGCGAATGCTACAACTTGTTCTTGCCAAGATGTACCTAAAGTAGCATCAAAAGCGTATTCATCACCAAATGCAGCTTTAACAACCATACCAACAGCTTCAGCTTTTGAAATGTTTGCTTCAGGTCTAAATTCAGCGTTTTTTGCAATTAATCCAGCGTCAGCTAAAGCTTCAACAGAATAACATGCCCAAGTATTTGGAGTAGTAGCTGAAACATCAGAATACACACCATCACAAGTAGATTTTTTATCAAGACCAGCAATACCTCTAGCAACAGCAGCGATTTCTTGTCTTAATACATTTTGATCTAAGTTGTAAGCAGCTGAATTATCAGAGTGGCTTACAATTATACCAGCATCAGCTAAAGCGTTTGCAGCTTCAACTTCAGAAGTGCTATATGCAGATACTCCAGTAGAGAAAATCCCTGAAACAAGAGTAACTAATGCAACAGCAGCAGTAGTTTTTTTAAATAAATTCATGAGTGAATATTATTATAATAAATAAAATATATATTGTTATTAAAAAATATCTTCTAAGTTTTTTATAAAACTAGATTCATCAAAATCTTTAGTTATATTTAAAGCATTTTTTGAAAGTGTATTTTGCAATGAGACATCATTAATTATTTCTAAAACCCTATTAGTAAATTCAGAATCTGTTTTTACTAAAAATCAATTTTGTCAATTTTTAATTATTTCTTTAGCTCAATGTAAATCAAAAGCAACAACAGGAACTCAAATAGACATAGCTTCTATAATTGTCATTCAAAATGAATCAATTTTAGAAGTAAAAAGACAAACAAGCGATTTTTCAAGATAATTGATTATAGACAATTTGTCTAACAATCATAAAAAAGATACGTTAGTATCATCTTTATATTTATCTTTATAGAAATCTAACTCTGTTCAAATTCATCATATATTAAGCATAAGTCAAGATACTTGACTTTTTAAGCTTTCATAAGTTTGAAAAACTTGGTTTAAATTTTTTCACTCTACCCGTCTACCATAAGTAAATATGGTTTTTCAGTTAAGTGCTAGTTTTTTGTAATCATGCGAAGTAAATTCTCTATCCAAAATAGGATAAAGAACTTTTGAGTCTACATTATAAATATCTTTCAAAGAACTTTTTAGATAATAACTATTAGAAACCAATGTATCTATAAATCTCATAGAAAACCTTTCCAATAATTTTTTAATCAATATAAAAACGTTTGTATTTTTACTATAATACCAAGGATAATGATGATGCCACCAAATAAGTTTAGCCTTAGAAAAGAAAAGTATTTTAGATAACACTCATACAAATTGCATGGGTGAATTTCAAATTATTATATAGTCACTGTTTCTTATAGAATAAGCCGTTTTAAGTTTATTAAAACAGTTTACTTTGAATGTAATATCTTTTGAAAATATTTGTTCATCATAAGAAAAAGCATAAAACTCTACAATATTTTCTTTTTTTAATAAATTTGATAAATAAATCATCATATTTATTGCTCATCACTTATTGTTAACATTAGGATGGAGCACGCTTATAATCTTATCTTTTGGAATCATATTATTTTGTAATAGTAAAATACAAGGTTAAAGCCTTAACCCAAAAGTTGTGTACAACCCTGGGAAACAATCATCAAAATGATTTGATAACTAATCCCCAAAGTCATAAAACAACTCTTTAGATTAAAACTAAAAAGTCTTTAAAATTTGTTTTGCGGTTTATTTTAAAGATCACCAATATAATACGCGAAATATAATAATCTTTTTTTGTATTAAAGTCAAACAAGCATAGTGATATTTCACCAAATCTTCACATTCATTAAATTTTCTTCACATAAGAACAAAAAAATAGCCATTTTGGCTATTTTTTTTATTAATTTTATGTTATGAGTTACTTACAGTATCAGCAAGTCACATAATTGGTTGCATTATCGCGACAGCGATAAATCATACAATTATCGCAAGAGTTACCAATATAAATGGTTCTAAAAGCTTATTTAATACTCAAATTGTATTATCTACTTGATCATCATAGAAATCAGCAACTTTTAATATAATATGGTCAAGTTTTGCAGTTTGTTCTCAAACTTGTATCATTTGAACCATCATATCTGGAAACAATTTATCTCAATCTAGAGATTCCCACATCTTTATACCTCAAGCAATATCTTCACTTAATAACAATATTCTTTGTTTATATACTTCATTTCATACTGCTGCAGAAGTAATTCTCAATGATTCAACAATTGAAACTCAAGAACCAACTAATCAAGAAAATACTCTAGAAAATTTAGATAAGATTAATTTTTGATTAATTTGTCAGAAAACAGGTATTTTAAGTAAAAATTGATCATACATATATATTCAAGTTGGTGTTCTTTTCCATAATGCAAGTCAAACATATGCTCAAAATAACACAATAGCCATAACAATCCAATAATTTACAAACAAATCTGACATAAACATAAGTGCTTGTGTACTTCATGGTAATTTAGTTTTATCGTCAAAAATCTCAAGTAATTTAGGAACTACCATAATCATCATAACTGCAACTACTCAAATAACTACAATTATGATAAACAAAGGATACATCATGGCACCTTTAATTTTTCAAGCAATAGCCTCAACTTTTTCTACTTGGTCAGCTAAATCAGCTAAGGCTTTATTTAATTGCCCAGTTTTTTCTCAGGATCTAATAATTCATATTTCAGCTTCTTCAAAATTGTTTGGATACATAAGCATACAATCTGATAAAGATTTTCATTCTTTCAATTCTTCACAAAATCTTCACATAATTTTTTTAAAAACAGGATTTTTTTCTTGTTTTTCCATAATAGATACAGATTTCATTATTCACATTCAAGCATTTGTCATTGTAGACAAAAGACGATAAAAAATAACCTTTTCAGATGTTTTTATCTTTTGAAAAGACATAACTAAATCGTTTAGTTTATCCATAAATGTACCAGAATTTTGATTCATTTCAGTATTTGAGACATTGTTGTCATTTACTGGTTTTTTATCATCTTCTAGAATTAAAAAATCTGCCATAATTTATATTTTAAAAAAATATTAGAACGGTCTTAATAATGTATTAATTAATTAAGAGACCGGTCTCAATTAACCATTTTGTGTTTTTGAAGCTTTATAAACTTCTTCAAGTGATGTTAATCAATTTAATGCTTTAATTATTCAATCTTGTTCTAATGATACCATTCACTCTTTAATAGCTTGTATATTTATGTTAAATGCTGAAGCTCATGCAAGAATCATTTCTTTTACTCATGGAGTAATTTCAAGAACTTCATATATTCAAACTCTTCACTTATATCCAGAATTATCACATTTTTCACATCATACTGGTCAATAAAAAACTGGTGCTCTTAATTTTTCAGCTCAAACTCTTTCTAAAAGTTCTTTTTTTTCAGTTATATTAATTGCGTTTTTTATATTTGATATCATACCATTACCTAAACCTTTGAAATCAACTGGTTTTTTACAATGTGGACAAAGTCTTTTTATAAGTCTTTGTGCGATAATAATATTTACAGATGCTGGTATCAAAAATGGTTGTACTCACATATTAAGTATTCTGGTAATAGTTTCAGCAGAATTATTCGTATGTATTGTAGATAATACCAAATGTCAAGTAAGTGCTGCTTCAATTGCAATATCAACAGTTTCCTTGTCTCTCATTTCTCAAACCATTATTATATCTGGATCTTGTCTCAATGCAGTTCTTAATCAATTTGCAAATGTGTAACCAATATCAGGTTTAACTTGAGATTGATTTATTCAATCTACTTGATTTTCTACTGGATCTTCAAGAGTCATTATATTTACATCTATCTTATTTAAATCAGTTAATGCTGAATATAGCGTAGTAGATTTACCTGATCAAGTAGGTCAAGAAGTCAATATTACTCAGTTTGGAAGTTCTATTGCTTTTTTAATTAAAGTTAAATTTTTTCACTCAATTCAAAGTTCAGTTAATTTAGGAATCTTTTTAGACTTATCAACAATTCTCATAACCACTTTTTCTCAATGTACAGTAGGTAGTGTAGAAACTCTTAGGTCAAGAGGTTTTCACTCAATAGTAGTACTTATTCTACCATCTTGTGGAACTCTTGATTCATCAATTTTTAAATCAGACATGATTTTAAATCTAGCAACAATTGAAGAATGAAGGAAATTTTGGTACTCCAAAATTTCTCTCAATTCTCAGTCTAGTCTATATCTAAGCCTAACATAAGAAGATAATGGCTCTAAATGTATATCCGAAGAATCTCAAATAACAGCTGCTAAAATGATATAATCACAAACTTTTTGTATATTATCTCATTTATAAACCATATTTTTTAATTCTTCTATTACTTCACTGTATTTCATATTTTTTTATTTATTTTTTTCTAAATCTTTTTTATTTTGTACTGCGCCAGTAGCAGTTTCAACTGCAACAGTAGTATATTGCTCTAAATCTTTTTTATATCAATCAAGAATTTTTTTATAAATATTTGCTTGTTTATATGTTTCATCAATATTTAACTTACTACTTAATTTCTTTTGCATAGGTGAAACAATAGTTAATTGAATTTGATTTACAACAGTACTTATTTCTTGTAATTTTTGTTGTTTAATTGATCAATCTTCTGCTTTTGATAAAAGTGTATCTAATGTTGTTTTTGTTTTTCAAAAATCAGTAATAAAATCTTTTATAAAATTTTCTATCTTAAATATAGGTATTCATTTTACATAAAATCTCAATTTAACATTTGCTTTTATTGATTCTCTTCATTGATTTGATTTTATATAGTTAACGAAAGTTCATTTATCTTCAACTGGATCAAATGATGAATCAATATATTCTTGAAAAGATATATTTTCTATATCAAAAAATTGATTATTAAATATGTTATAGTTTTCTTTCTTTAATTGTCATTTTAAAACTAATGATTTAAAATTTTGAAAATCACTACTTATTTCATTTCCTACATAAATTGAAGAATCATCTAGTAATTCAATTTTTCAAACATTTTCAATAAAATATAAAAAATCGATAATAGAAGATTTAGTTCAAGTTATATTTAAATCTAAAGGAATATAAAATATATTTGTATCAAGTGAATTATTTCAAATTCATACTGCATAACTATCAAGTAATTTTAAATCTGATATTCATATAGAATCATTAAATTTTATATTAAATGTTTCAGCAACTGACTCGATATAGTTGATAAATTTAAAATCAGTTAATCAATTATTTCATAAATCAGATACATCCTCAGAATATACAGGTAAAATTTTTCATATTGTATCTACTCAACTATTTAAAGTTGAATTTGATGCATATTTTTTAGTAACCTTATCTATAAATAAATTAAAATTTGCCTCTGTAGTATTTTTAATATTTTTATTATAAAAAGCTTCATCTATACTTTTTAATACAACTGAAGAATATAACTCTTCATCTTTGTTTTTGTTCTTATCTTTACTATCTTTAGATAATAATCATTTAACACTATTGTTAAACTCTGTTAAGTTTACTCATTCTTTTTCTACTCTTTGTAAATTAGTATATGTTCAAGATAATGCTGATTTTAAACTTCATACATCTTTTAATCATGGAATTACATATGACAAAAACAAATATACCATTACAATGATTAACAATCAATATAATACCGTAGTAATTATAATTGAATTTTCTTCTCTTTTTGTTCTTTTCATTTTCTAAAAATTAATTTTTAATTTTACATCAAAAGATGTTTTGTTTGTATAACCATTTGATTCTCAAGTCATTGATTCACTTGAAAAAACTTTTTGTCTATCAATTAATGTAAATTCTTTTGAATTTTTTTCTATATAATTTAAAAAACTATTAGCAATTGAAATAGATGTTCATCATGTTATATCTTCTTCATCTTTTGTTCATTGAAATCAAATTATAGAACTTTCATAACCTTGAGCAAAAGAGTAACAAGTCATAACTAATTCTTTTTTATCTGTATCTATTGATATTCTTTCACATTGAATTTCACTTTTATCTATATTTCAAGAATAATCATTTTTTAATGTATCAAATTTTTCTAATACCTTTAATACACTTAATCTATCTTTTGACTTGTCTAATAAAAACACTATATCTCTTGTTTTTGTAAAATTGTTTTCTTCATAAATTTTAATTATATTTTCTAATATTTTTGAAGTTTGTTCAGTTTTTACTTTTTCAAGTACACCTTCATAATAAGTCTTTGTAAAACTTACAGATGAACAATATGTTGTTCATTCTGGCTTTAAAATAGAAGAATCAATAAAAATAGAACATATAGGATCTAATAGTGAATTATCAGAAAAAGAATCACTTTTTTGAATATATATATATCAAAAAAGTAATATAAATAATAAAAATAATATTATAAATATTTTTTGTAATATTTTTCAAGTTAAAGAAATATAATAAAATGTATCTTTATTAGTTTCCTCTTTTAGTTTTTCCACCTCATCAACTAGCGATGAATCCGTTGAAAATTCATCAAAAATATTTGTTGATTTTTCTTCATTTGGAGTAGGTGTTTTTACGTCCGTTTCTAACATATAAAAGTATTAATAAAATAATAATTAATATAATAATATCATAAAAAATAATTAATATCAAAAAAAAGACTTTACAATTAAGTAAAGTATTTTATTGTTTCTTTTCAAGTATCTCTAAAAATTGTTTTTTTGTTCATTTTTTTATGTTTATATCCTTTGGAAAGGCACTATAAAACAAATCTCACCACTTAGTGTTTATTCTATCATCTAGTAATATAACAATTCATTTATCATTTTTAGTTCTTATAAGTCTACCAAATCATTGTTTTAACTTAATAATTGCTTTAGGAAGAGAATAATCATTAAAACTATCTTTAAAAAATACGCTTCTAGCTTGAAAAATAGGATCGTTTGGGACAGAAAAGGGAAACTTATGTATAACCAAATATTTTAAATCTTCACCTGGAATATCTACTCATTCCCAAAAACTATCAGTTCCTAACAAAATAGAGTTATCTGGAGATTGTGTGAAGTTTGACAAAAGCTTATTTTTACTTCATCAGATTGACTGTGCATATAAATTTATTCACTCTTTTTTTAAATCTAAATTGCAAAATGTATAAATTTTTTTAATTACACTAAAACTAGTAAGTAAAGTAAGTACTTTTCATCTAACTAAAAGGAAAAAATCTCTTAGAAAAACAACCATTTCATCTCAATTATTCTTCACATTTCAAATATCGGTTGGTATAAATAAAGTTGCTTGTTTACTATAATCAAAATCACTATCATAAGAATAAAATCCAAAATCATCTAATTTTAAGATATTTTTTATATATTCAAAATTTCATCCTATACTTAAGGTAGCAGAAGTAAGTAAACAACTATTTAAATCTTTCCATAAATTTTTATATAAATGATCTCATGGATTTAAAAGTGTAAAATCAAAATTAATACCAGTTCTATCTACATATGTCAATATTTTTATGTATCTATTATGATTATTTTTGTCAAAAAATACATTTATATTTTTGGCTATTTTATCATAATAACTTAACTCTTTTGTAAAATCATATTCATTAATTACCTTTAATTTGTCAACTATGTCAATCAAATCTAAATTGATTTTTGAAAGCAAAATTGCAAAATCTAAATCTGTAAAAAAATCTTCTTTTATTAATATATTTTTATATTGACTATCATCAGGAATTTTTTTATTTATATAACTAAAAGCATAATCATCAAGTATTTCTAAATTTGATAATAGTGACTCTTTTTTATTTAAAAAATCGATTTTTTTTATATTTTTAACTGTAAAAATTTTTTCACATTTATCAAAATGTTCTTTTAAATATTTTAAATTATAAGACTCTCTAAGTGACTCTGTTACTGAATCTTCTATATTATGAGCCTCATCAATAACCAAATTTTTCATATCATACAAGATAGAATTTTCTGATTCTAGGTCAGAAAAAAGCAAACTATGATTTATTATAACAATATTAGCTTTTTCAAGCGATTTTCTAGCTTTTGTTAGAAATTCATATTCTCTATATGGATTTTTATCATTTCATATATAAATACCTTCACTGTTCAAATCTCTTAAATATCAATACTCATCAGGATAAAAATTAAGTTCGTCAAGTTCTCAATATTTAGTTTCTAAAAGCCAAAAACTAACTTTTAATAAAAAAGTAACTTCATAATAACTAAGATTTGCTAAAAATACATATTCAAAAAATCACTTTAAACTAGCATAATTTCTTTTTCATTTAAGCTTAGTATATGAGAAATTTACTCATAATTTTTCATGTAAAAATTTTAAATCTTTTAAATATAATTGTTCTTGAAGTGTTTTTGTTTTTGTTGTAATATATACTTTTTGATTATTTTTAACTGAAAATATAATAGAGGGGATTAAGTACGCAAAACTTTTTCAAAGTCAAGTTGGAGCTTCAATAAGCGTTTTTTTTCATGAATTAAAAGTATCATAAACATTTTTAGTCATATTAAGTTGATTTTCTCTTTCTTCAATTTTTTCTGAAAAATTAAAAAACTTCACAATATCTTCACATTCCAAATTTTCATCTGAGTAAAATTGCTCCAAAAAATCATTTTTTCAAACTTTTTTTAATATAATACTTTCAAATTCTTCCAAATTAACTTTTTCACCATATTCACTAAATAGCAATTTTTCTATATTCTTTATGTTTTTATCAAATGATAAACTAAACAAATAATAAACTATTTTTTTCTTATCTTTTTTTAATTTAGAAAAATCTTCTAATTGTTTTTTAAATAATTCTACAGTAGCTTTTACATCATTTATAGCTCTATGAGCTCATGTAAATGGTATTTTATAATGATTGCATAGCATTTCCAAATTTAGGGAAGTAGCATTATAAGTTAAAAAATTAGCAAAGAAAAAAGTATCCATCTTATAATTATTTGATACATTTATTCAAGCATTTACAAAAAAATCTATATCAAAATCTACATTATGTCACAAAAGTGTAGCATCTCAAATAAAGTCCAATATTTCTACTCTTAAATCTTCTATTTTTGGTGCTCATATTAAATCATCATCAAATATATTTGTTATATTTGAAATAATCTCTGGAATTGGCATTAATGGGTCAACAAAACTAGAGTAAGTATCAATAATTTCAAAAGTATATTCATCAAACTTAATCATTGCAACTTCTATAATCTTATCATTATACTTATCTAAACCTGTAGTCTCTAAATCAAAACAAACAATCATAATATAAAAATTTCTTGAATAAAATACATATAAGTATATAATAACAAAAATAGTAAATAAGAGAAACTTAAATGAAAACTTTTGTTAAATTATTCGTGATATTATACTGAATATTGTGCTTTTCAACTGCATATATGGAAGAAGATCCATATGTTTGAAAAAGCAATATAGAGAAAACTATGCTTATTGAAAAATACCTATTATGACATAAAGAAAAAATAATAAATTTCTCTATGAAATATGAGGTTGAAAATGATGTGGAAATTAAAAAAAGTCTTGATAGAATAAATTATCTAATTGAATCACTTAATAAAATTCAAAATAATAGTTTAGATGAAGATAAAGAAAATTTAGTTATAACTACTATTTTAAGTGAAATAAAAAAAGTTAATGATGATTTAAAACTAACTTTACAAAAGAAAAAAGATAGTTTTGAAGTTAATCTAAAAATAAAAAAAGATTTTTATAGTAACTTATGATATAAATTATCATTTAAAATAGAAGAAATTTATAATGTTATGTATGATGAAAAATTGTATAATAATAATTATTTAAATGAAAATGAAACAAAAACTAAAAATGCTTTAAATGAAATAAATAGCTTATCAAAAGATTTAAAATATTTTTCATATAGAGATTTTGATAGTCAAAATCAAATAAAACAAGAATTTATAAAAACACTAAAAGATATAAGAAAACAAATACTTATTTTAAAAAAAATAATATAAAAAAGACAGTTAATTAACTGTCTTTTTTAATTCATAATTTATCAAATAACGTTTTTAATTCTGGTCTACTAAGGTGTCTATATTGTCCAAAATCAAGATTTCATAGTTCTATATTTTCTATTCTAATTCTTTTTAATTTTTTTACTCTTGAACCTACTTTTTCTACCATTCTTCTAATTTGTCTATTTCTTCATTCAGTAATAACAATAGAAAATTTTCAAGATGAAATTCTTTCTATTTTAGCTTCCTTTGTATAACTTCAAAGTATAAATAATCATTTTCTCATTGAATCTAAAGCTTTATCATCTATACTTCAAAATGTTTCAACTATATATTCTTTTTCATGTTCATATTTAGGATGCATTAAAAAATTGGCAAGTCTTCAATCATTTGTCATAAGAATAAGTCCTGTTGTTTCTTTATCTAATCTTCAAATAGGAAAAACTCTTTCTTTTACATCCATTATATCAACTATATTTTGTTCATCATGTTGAGCACAAGTAGTAACAATTCATCTTGGTTTATTAAGTTTATAATAGACAAGTTCATTTTGTTGTTTAACTGCACTATCTAGCATTTCTACCTTATCAATTTCAGGATTTATTGACATACCAATTGTAGCTATTTGTCCATTTACTTTTATAAGTCAAGCAGCTATATATTCTTCTGCTTTTCTTCTAGAACATATTCAAGACTGACTTAAATATTTCTGTAATCTTAGTGTTGTTTCCATTAATATTACTATTTAAAATTATTATTTAAAATTTAAAAAATACTTCCTTTTTTATACATTTCCATGTTTTTACTTGAGTTCTTTCATCTCTTTCTATATCTGTAATATTACAAACAAATGTATCAGTACATGCTGAAAAATTATTTAAAATTACAGAATAATTTTTCTCTTCAATTCATGAAAATTTACTACAAAAAGAATCAAAATAAAAAAAATATAATATAGTGTAAATTATTGATAATAAAATACTAATAACAATAAATATTTCTAAATATTTTTTCATAAAAATTAATTAGTTAATATTCTAACTTCAGGAATTAAATCAATTTTAAACTCATTTTTAACCTTATTTTGTGCTAATTTAATAATTTTTAACAAATCATCATAAGTTGCAGTTCCATCATTCATTAAAAAATTAGCATGCAATTGAGAAAAATAAGCTCATCATATTTTGTATCATTTCAATCAAACTTGTTCAATTAAAGCTCAAGCTGAATTTTCCTTATTAGGATTTTTAAAAAAACTCCCACATGTATTTCCTTTCGGTTGTTTATTTTCTCTAAAATCTATATTATCTACATCACTATGATACTTTTCAACTAATTTAGATAAATCAAATTTAGCACTGATTATAAAATACTTATTATTATGTTCTTTTATTAAAGATGATCTATAATTAAATTTAAAATCCTCTTTAATTAAATTTAGTGTTTGTCAAGTCTCAATATCATATATTTCAGCCTCTAAAAAATTATTTTCAGTTTCTAATCAAAAACATCATGCATTTCAGTAAACAGCTCATCAAACGCTTCCAGGAAGTCATATAAATCTATGCCATAATTTTTGATTATAAACACTCTCTAGATCTTTTGCTATATCAGATATAGATTCACTAGAATATGAAGTTAGAATCATAGATTTTTCATCATAATTCCATCATTTTAAGTTATTTTTAACAATAACTCAATTATACAGATCAAAAGCAAACAACATATTTGTACCTCATCAAATATATAATAGAGATAAATTATTTATTTTACAAAAATCATTTATTTCATTTAACTTCAAAATATCATCTAATTCATTTATTTCAAAATAATATTTAGTGAATGCCTTTGTTTTAAAATTTGAAAGATTTGTTATTTCTATATCTTGTTTTAAATAATCTAAAATCATAATTATTTTTTTATTTATTTTCTAATATTTTTTTTCTATATTTAACAATTGCTTCTCATGTAAAACTATTACTTACATTTGCTATATCATCCACAGTTCATTCTGCAATTAAATATCCTCATTTATCTCATCAAACTGGTCAAATGTCAATTATATGATCTGCATTCATAATAACATCCATATTATGTTCTATTACCATAACGGTATTTCATTTATCAACAAGTGAATGCAATATATTTAATAATTTGTCAACATCTTGAAAATGTAATCAAGTAGTAGGCTCATCTAATATATAAAAAGTTTTACTTGTAGATCTTTTAGAAAGTTCAGTTGATAACTTAACCCTTTGAGATTCTCAACCAGAAAGCGTAGTACTTGATTGTCAAAGTTTAATATATCATAATCAAACATCATCTAATACATCTAATATTTTAGTTATTTTTGGATGACTTGAGAAAAAATCTTTTGCCTCCTCAACTGTCATATCTAAAACATCTGAAATAGTTTTTCATTTGTATTTAATAGTTAAAGTTTCACTATTATACCTTTTTCAATAACAAGTTTCACACTCTACATAAACTGGTGGTAAAAAATGCATTTCTATTTTTTTAACTCAATCTCAATCACAAGCTTCACACCTACCATCTTTTGTATTAAAACTAAATCTACCTGGTCAAAATCATCTAATTTGAGCCTCTTGTGTCATAGAAAAAACATCCCTAATTGGAGTAAATACTTGAGTATATGTAGCTGGATTACTACGAGGAGTTTTTCAAATAGGTGATTGATCTATAATTACAGTTTTATCTAAATTTTCAAGTCCTCTTATTTCCTTAAATGCTCAAACATCTCTCTTTGCTCTATTCAATTCATTTGCTAAATAATTAGCTAAAATATCATTAACTAAACTTGATTTTCAACTTCAAGAAACTCAAGTTACAACAACAAAATTTGATAAAGGTACAGAAACATCTACATTTTTTAAATTATGTTGACTAGCTCAAACTATTTCAAGTATTTTTTTATTTTTTTTCAAATCAGAAAAACTTGGTCTAAATCATCTTTTAACAATTACGTCTCTTTTATGGCTTAAATAAGGTCAAGTTACAGAATCTGGATTATTAATTATATCATTTATATTTCATGTTGCCATAACTTGTCAACCATGTATTCAAGCACCAGGTCATATGTCTATAATATGATCGCATTCTCTCATTATATCCTCATCATGCTCAACAACTATAAGAGTATTTCATATGTCTCTTAATTTTTTAAGATTTGCAATAAGCATATCATTATCTCTTGGATGAAGTCAAATTGATGGCTCATCTAAAACATAAATAATTCATTCTAATCTTGTTCATAACTGTGTTGCTAATCTTATTCTTTGAGCTTCTCAACCTGAAAGAGTTCAAGCTCTTCTAGAAATAGTCATATAATCTAAACCTACTCATGACAAAAACTCTAATCTTTCGACTGCATTTTTCATAACTTTTTTTGTCAGATGTTCTTCTGATCTAGACATTTTTAATGATTTTAAAAAATCTATGGCTTTATTTACAGAAAAATCTGAAACTTGTCATATATTTAATCATCAAACAAATGTAGATAAACTCTCTTCATTAAGTCTAAATCAATTACAAACATGACAATCCATATCTACAACAAAGTCATCATAGTGTCATTTTTCACTTCAACCATCATAATATCTTCTTGTAAGTGCATTAATTACTCATTCAAATCTAGTATTATAGGTATTTTGTACTCAATATTCATTTATATAAGTAACTTTGTATTGAATATCTCAAGTACCATATAATATAATATCTTTATCTTTTTTAGAAAGTAGAGAATAATTAGTATTTATATCAATCTTTGTTTTCTTTGATAATTCTTTTAACAATGCAAAAAAATACTCACCTCAAAATCATGGTGCAATTACTGCTCATTCTAAAAGAGTTAGATTAAAATTTATAACTCTATCTTCTAAAAAGACTTTTTTAACTCATAATCAATGACATTCTGGACAAGCTCAATGGTGGCTATTAAAAGAGAAACTTGATATATTTAATTCACTTGGAATATGTCCACAATTAGAACAAACAAATATTTGAGAAAATCATTTTTCAGTATCAATAGAATCAATAATCAGTTGTCATTTACCTATCTTATATGCAAGATTTATAGAATCCTTAAGTCTCTTTACATCATTTGATGAATCTTCCGTAAAATCTTTTTTTACTAGCCTATCTACAACTATTGACAAATTATCAATATTATTTAATTCAACTGTATCATTTATAGTATAAATATCACTTCAGATTGAAAATCTGATAAATCATAGATCTAAAACTTCTTTTTTAATTTCTTCAAAATTAGCAAAAGCTCATTTAATTGGTGCTTTTATTAAGAATTTTTTAGCATCTTCGAATTCATTTATATATGTAATAATGCTTTCTATAGTGTCTTTTTTAACTATAGTTCAGCATTTAACACATTTTCTTTCTCACACATTCAAAAACAACAATTTATAATAATCATAGATTTCAGTAATAGTTCAAACTGTTGATCTAGGATTTTTACTTGTAGTTTTTTGATCAATAGAAATAGTAGGAGATAATCAATTTATCTCACTAACATCAGCTTCTTCAGACATTCATCAAATAAACATACGCGCATAACTACTAAGACTTTCTAAGTATTTTTGTTGTCAAACATTATAAATAGTGTTGAAAGCAAGTGATGACTTTCAACTACCAGAAACCCCAGTTATAACCGTCATCTTATTTTTTGGGATTGATACATTTATATTTTTTAAGTTATGAGTTTTGGCTCAAATAACTTCTAAAAATTTAGACATAAAAAAAAGTTAGTAAATACTAACTTTTAATTCTAAGCATTTTTTTTTATTAGCAAGTTTTTTAAATTTTATTCTTCTCATAAAAATTTATTGAACCTATAATCACTTAATACTGAAAAAATATATTTTTTCATTTCACTATAATCAAAATAAAATTTTTTCCATCTTTTATTTTTTTCCTGAGTTTTTATATCTCATATAATTGAAATTGAAGCTATATTTTTTACTTCGTCTTTAATTAATATTTCATAAGAAACTTCAACTTTATATCTTTTTCACTTAACTTCTAATTCAAGTATAGCATTTCTTTTCTTTATTCTTCAATAAAAATCAAAAAAGAAAAATTTTTCTCAAGTTAAAGTTGTTAATTCATACTTTTCTCAATTTCACATCATATCTAATGATTTTATAAGTCTTTTTTCTTCTTTATCAGCTAAATAATCTTCTCAATGTCAATATCAACATATTTTTGAATCAATGCATTTTCAGTTAATCATATCTCTACCACAATTTGGACATGGTTCAATATTTAATACATCAAAAACTCTATCCTTTACTGACTCTTGTCTAAAAGATGATGTTATATTTTTTGAAAAAGTATTTTTTTGTTTATCAAGTGGCATTTTTATAAATAAAAATATATTTATTATATTTTAACATAAAAATTAATCAGATGCAATTATAAGTCCTATAATTTTTTTTACTCAATTTTGTTTTAATATATTTGATAATTCATTTAATGTTGTTCAAGTTGATATAACATCATCTATTATAATGGCATTTTTATCTTTTATAATATCAATATATTTTTTGTTAATTTTAAAAGAATTTTGCAGGTTTATAAGTCTATTTTTTCTTGTCATTTTTGACTGTTGTTTAGTATTTTTAATCTTAAATAAAACATTATTTTTATAATTTATAGTGCTAATTTTTGAAAATTCTCTACATAATAAATCACTAGTATTGTATCATCTTTTTAACCCTCTCAAAAAATGACTTGGCGTTGAAATAATTATATAATCTTCTAGTTTTATAATTTTTTCATTTAATAAAAATTTGTCATACAAAAAATATGAAACTTCTTCTAAAATTTCTTTCTTATTATAAAATTTAGCATCTTTTATTAATTTTGAAATTAAATTACTTCTATAATGTTTTAAAATAATAACTTTATCATAATATATGTCTTTTTTACAAGGTTCATGTATTTCAAATTTCTTTGATTTTCACTTACAAACATAACATATTTCTTCAAAATCATATTCAAGTTTAAAGCATTTTTCACAAATAAAGTGTCACTCTTTATTACAAGAGTAACACTTTTTAGGAGCAATTAAATCTAGAAAAAATTTAAATATCTTCATATTTTTTGTCTCAGATATAAGTAAATCTAGGAGAGACTTATTTATTTTAATTCTTTAAAGATACTAGACAAACTGTCTACTCAAAATCATGTCATTCATAGATTTGCATAGCCATATGGTTCTAGTGAATTTAAAGCGGTTCCAGCTATATCTAAGTGAGTATATTTTTCTCCATTTAAGACAAAGTTTGACAAAAATGCAGCTCACATTGTAGATCCAGCAAAAACTCATCTATTTAAGTTTTCTAAGTCTGCAATCTTTGATTTAGTTTTTTCTATAAAATAATCATCAAATGGAAGTCTATTATATTTTTCAAAGTTATTTTTAGAATATTCTAAAAATTTAGAAATCATTTCTTCATCATTTCACATTATTCAAGCATATCTATAACCTAGAGCTACCATACAAGCTCAAGTTAGAGTTGCTATTGTAATTATATTATTTAATTTATAATTTTTACTAATATAACTAACTCCATCTGCTAAAACAAGTCTTCATTCTGCATCAGTATGAATAATATCTACTGTTTTTCAAGAATAAGAAGTCATTATATCACTTGGTTTATATGATTCTCATGATATATGATTTTCAGCCAAAACCATACAAGCTATAATATTTACACTTAAATCTGCTTCATCTAATTCCTTCATAGTAGCAAATGTTGCAGCAGCTCAACACATATCTCATTTCATTTCATACATATGATCACCTGGTTTTACTTGAATTCAACCAGTATCAAAAGTAATACCTTTTCAAACTAGTCAAATTGTTGGTAATGACTTGTCAATAATCCTTTCTATAATAACCATATATGGCTTTTTAATACTTCATTTACCAACAGCTGATAATAATCCTAGTCATTTTTTTTCTATAGCTTTAAAATCGAAAATTTTAACTTTTGAGTTTTTAAATTTTGTTTCTTTAATTATTTTTGCAAAAGTTTCAGGATATAAGTCATTTGATGGTTTAAATCCTAAATCACGAGCTAATACTATATTTTTTATTGTAGATAATCTTTGTTTAAAGATATCTTTATTTTTTTGATCTATTATAAAAATAATTTCATCTTTTTCTTTTTTACTCTTATATTCTTGATATTTATACCTAGATAATAAACAATTATTTAACAAAATGTTAATATTTTTATCACTATTTGTTAAAATAGTTAGTTTTGATGGTAGTTTCGGAAATTCTTCTCATAAAAAATAATTTATATCTTTTTTGCTTTCACTACTAAAAAATATAATAAATAATTTTTCAAAATTTTCTTCTCATATATAAAAATCAACTACTTTATTTTCATTTTTTTCAATAATTTCTTTTATTTTATCAGATATTTTCTTATTTAACTTAAGAGGTTTTAATAATCTTAAATCATCTATTTTTTCAACAAAAAAAACTAAATTTGAATTTTTTATTTCACTAAAATCATATTTAAAATCTACCATAAAAATAATTAATAAATTAAATTAAAACAATACTATATAAAATTCTTTTATTTTCAAAAATAAAAAATAAATAGATGATATAATACCAATTATAGACAAAAATAAAGATATATAATTTGAATATTTTCTATGTATATTAAAATTAAATATAATACTATAAATAACTATTAATCATAGATAGTAGGAAAAATCTACAATAAAAATATAAAAAATTGATGGTAAAAACACAAGATAATTAAGTATTAATCAAAAGTATCTTAATTTAAGTTTTTCCTTTGAAAAATATTTAATGTTTGAAATATAATTAAAAACTATATCTCCAAAAATAAAAATTACCAAAAATATAAAAACTGTATTATTAAAATCAAATAAATGAAAATAAAAAGGTATAAGTAATAAAAAATAGAATAATATATAATATAATTTATTATAATTTACTTTTCAACTTACTGCTTTGTATGTAGTAAAATACATAATAAAAAGTATTCAAATAAGTAGAAAACTTACCGTTTCTATTATTAAATTTCAAGAAATACTATTTATTTTTAAGTCATAAAATGTAGAATCTCAAAAAATATTTTTTCATTTTGATAATAAATGAAAATTATAAAATATGAATGAGAATAAAAATGATATAAGAAAAAGGAGTAATCTCATTTTAATTTTAAAATTAAAAATTAATTACTCCAAATATAATAATAAAAATTAAAATTACAAAATTTGTTGCTAGAATTAATATATTTCTAGAAATATATATTAATAAATAAATTAATAATATAATTATAAAATAAAAAATTCAATTATAATTATAATCTTTTATACCTAAAACTTGTAAATAATTTATATAAATTAGAAAAACAATAGTATACATTATTATTATTCAAAATATATAATTATTTATATATCTAAAATATCATAAAAAAGTTTCTATTAGCTTATTAAATCACTTTTTTATATATGTATATGAAATACTTACTCATTTTTCTTTTGATTTTAACAAAATTATATTTTGTTTTATTACACTTCTTGTCAAAAAAAGATTTTCTTTTAACTCTTTATTACTAAAAAACTTAAAATAATTTTTTATAATTAACTTTGTATTTTCCTTATAATAATCTCTATATTTAGATAAATATAATAAATTTTTTATATATGAATGTGATTCTTTATCAATTTCGTCCTTTTTTACCTCATCATTATTATCTTTAAATATTTCTTTAATTCTATTTATTATCGCATTAAATTGATAAACTAAATCTTTATCATGTTCTATAAATTGATCTTTACTTCATATTTTTTTTAATAACTTATTTGTATCGTTTAATAAATCTCTATTTTCTTTACTTTTAGTTTTCTCTAATTCATCTAATTCTATTTTTCAAATTTTTAAAAGCGCCAACTCTCAAATTTCTCTAAGTTTTGATATATTTGTAGTTTTTTTTAATTTAATAATTTCATTGTAAATTATTTTTAATTTTTCTTTTTTAATTGAATCAATTTCTACAAAATAATTTCAAGAAATCATATCTTCAAGTTTAGTAATTACTTTTTCAAGCAAAAAACTCACATCATCTAATTCTTTTTTCAAATAAAAATTATTTAATTTTCAATTTTTATTTTTATCTTTTAATAATTTATCTCTTAAATCATCTATTTTTTCTTTTTTTCAATTACTGTAATATAGATTATATTCTTCTTTTAACTCTTCTATTATTTTATTTTTTTTCTCTATAGTTGATAATTCATCTTCTTCAGAATAAAGTAAAACAACATCATATTCTAAATCTTTTCTTAATTTTACATATGATTTAAAAATATCTGTTCACGCAATTTTACCATGTTTATATTCTCATCATTTATATCATTCAAATATAAAAGTTTCTCAAATTTCATTTTTATCAAAAATTTCTTGCAAAGACAAAATAGAGTATCATTCTTTATGAACTCTTTCTCTAGCAGCAGATTCATTATCTGCTTTAAAGACGATATTGTATTTTTTACCATCTTTCGATACTGATATTTTGTAATTTGCCATAATAAAATATAAAACTAAATTAACTTATTCAAATTGGATTTTCTAATTTATTTAATGCTTGTTTAAAATTAATTCATTTTTTAGATAATTCTTCTCAAAAAATATTATTTAAACTAAAACATTGTTTTGAAATATCATTTTTATCTGCTTTTTCGCAAATATTAATTATTTTCAATTCATTAATTGAATTTAAATTTTCTCATAAATTATTTAATCTTGAATCTATATTCATTGAAGAATCTAGATTTTTTAAATTTTCTATATTATTCATAATCTATATATTATTAATTAAAAATGAAAATGAATTTATCTCTTTTTTTCTTTCTTCTGCTTCTTTTTTTCTCATTCATGCAATAACTGTAAAATTATTTTTTTGAATTTGATCAAGTTCTTTTATTTCAATATCTTTTATAAAAATAACTAAACTATCATAAATTCTATCAATTCAATTTTCATCCAATATATCTAAAGCCTGAATATAAAGACTTTTTTGATCTTCTGGAATTTGTAAATTAATAATCATAATCTTTGTTAATTTAATTTTTTCTTTAATCTTATGTTGTTTTTTCAAATATTCAAAAATCATATTTTATAAATTATTTAAATATATATAATATATAATATCATAAAATAAAAATAAAATCAAAAATGTGAATTACTTTGTGTTATATATATTTTTTTATATTTATTTATATATATTATTAATATTAATTGGTAATGTTAAAATGTTAAAATGCTTTAAATATGCTATTTTTATTTTATCAAGTAATTAATTTAAAATAATATAGATTATTTAATTGCTATTTATAGCTATTTTATAATTTGTAACATTTTTTTAACAATTAATAAAAAAAATTATTGACTTGTCTTTTTTGTGATAAAAATTATTATTTACTAAATTAAATATTTTAACACTAAGAATGATAAAAAATTATGGAAAATAAAAATAAAAGTAATTTTTGACTATTTATTATAATATTTTTAACAAGTTTTACTTTATGAGTTGTTTCTACTCTACAAATAGACAAAGTTTTAAATAATGAATTGTTAAAAAGTAATAATATTTACGGTATATATGGTAAAAATGATAATTTAAATTTATCAAAATATTGGTGAATATATGATATCATTAAAAATGAATATTTTGATGTAAATTCTATTAATAATAATAAACTTTTAGAATCATCAATTTACTGATTAGTAAATTGATTATGAGATAAACATTCAACATATTTTAACTCAGAAGAAAATAAAAGTTTTAATGAAACTCTTTCATGAGATTTTGAATGAATTTGAGCAATTGTTGATATAAATCCACTTTGAGTTTGAATTGATAGGATAATTAAAGGTTCTCCTGCTAAAAAATTTGATTTAAGATCAGGTGATATAATTATTTCAGCAAATTGAATTAGTTTACAATGATTAACTCTACCAGAAGCTGTTAATAATATAAAATGACCAGCTTGAACACCTGTTAAACTTGAAATATTAAGAGAGTGAGAAAAAAGTATAATTGCAAAAGATGTTATTAGAGAAAAAATAAAAATTCCATCTGTTGATTATGAATTATTTGATAATAATACAGCATACGTTTCTATAAATATGTTTTGAGAAGAAACTTCTCATGAGTTAAAAAAGGCTTTAACTGAGCTAAAAGATACATCTTGATTAATTATTGATTTAAGAGACAACTGATGAGGATATTTAATAAGTGCAGTTGAAATACTAAGTGATTTTATAGAAAAATGAGAAGTTGTAGTTGTTACAAAATATAGAGATGAAAAAATGAATGAAGTTTATAATAGTAATAATGATTGAAATATATATGCTTGAAAAATAGTTGTTTTAGTAAATGAAAATTCTGCTAGTGCATCTGAGATTACAGCTGGAGCATTAAAAGATTATAATAAAGCAATTATAGTTTGAAAGAAAACTTATTGAAAAGGATCAGTTCAAAAGCCATTTGAATTAAATGATGGAAGTATGGTTAAATTGACAGTAGCAAAATGGTTTACTCCAAAATGAGTAAATATAGATGAGCAATGAATAAATCCAGACATAGAAGTAAGTTTTACAGAGGAAGATTATAAAAATACTTATGATAGACAAAAGGAAGAAGCTAAAAAAATACTTAATTCTTTTGTAGAAAACAAAGCTTTAAAACTAACTATTGATAATTACAATGAGAAAAAATAATTTTTAACATAAAAAAGCTACATTTTGTAGCTTTTTTTATTTTTTTCATTATAAATTATATATTAAATTCTAATTTAATATTATGAATTATAGATTTACACTTAAGTTAATTGTTTTTATAAAGTAAATATTTATAAATTTTACTTACTTAATAATATAAAAATGTTAGAAAAAAATGATAAAATTCTTTTTGACCTTATACAAAAAGAAGCACATAGACAAGAAACTGAAATAGAATTAATTGCTTCAGAAAATTATACTAGTTTAGATGTTATGGAAGCTGCATGAAGCATTCTTACAAATAAATACAGTGAATGATATCCTTGAAAAAGATATTATGCATGACAAGAATATATAGATCAAATTGAAAATCTAGCAATTTCAAGATGCAAGGAATTATTTTGAGCTGAATATGTAAATGTACAACCTTTAAGTTGAAGTCCGGCTAATTTAGCTGTATATATAGCTGTTTTAAATCCATGAGATAAGGTTCTATGATTAAGTTTAGATCAAGGTTGACACCTTAGTCATGGTCATCCATTAAATTTTTCAGGACTTCTTTATGATATAATTCCATATACTCTTGATAGTGAAACTATGTTGATTGACATGGATGAAGTTGAAAGATTAGCTGTTGAAAACAAACCAAAGATGATAATTGCAGGTTTTTCTGCTTATCCTAGAAATTTAGATTGGAAAAGATTTAGGGAAATAGCTGATAAAGTTTGAGCAGTTTTAATGGCAGATATTGCTCATATCGCTTGACTTGTAGCTGGAGGAGTTTTAGAAAATCCAATTCCTTATTGTGATATAGTTACAACAACAACACATAAAACACTTAGAGGACCAAGATGAGCTATAATTATGAGTAAAGAAAAATTTGGTCCAGCAATTGCTAGAGCGGTTTTTCCATGAGTACAATGATGACCACATGAACACTTAATTGCAGCAAAAGCTGTAGCTTTTGCGGAAGCATTAAAACCTGAATTTAGCGAATATGCAAAACAAGTTGTAAAAAATGCAAAAGTATTAGCAAGTGAACTGATGAATTATGATTTTAAAGTCGTTTCAAATTGAACAGATAATCATTTGATTTTAATAGATGTTTTTTCTAGTTTTTGAGTTACATGAAAAGAAGCAGAGTTAGCACTAGAAAGAGTTTGATTATCTACAAATAAAAATATGGTTCCTTATGATACTAGAAAAGCTCTTGATCCAAGTTGAATTAGAATTTGAACTCCTGCTGTTACAACTAGATGAATGAAAGAATCAGAAATGAAAGTTATAGCAAAAGTTTTTAAAGAAGCTATAATAAATAAAGATGATGAAAATAAATTGAAAGAATTAAAAAATGAAATATTAAATTTATGTAAAAATTTTCCAATATACAAGAAGTAAGATTTATCTTACTTCTTTATTTTAGACAAATATTTAATATCTGTCAATCAAAAAAACTTGATTATTTAGATAAAAAGTATACATTGTAGACAATTATTTTGTAAATATATGTCCATGTATAAACACACTAGACAAGAAGCTGCGGATATGCTTTGAATATCTACTAGAAGTATAGATAGATATGTAAAATCATGAAGACTTAGATCTAAAAAGGATGGAAAAGTAGTTTATATTAAATTGTCTGATCTTGAAAACTTGATTTCATGAGGAATGGTAAATCAAGAAATTATAGTAGAAAAAAAACAAGCAAGTAATAAATCAAATAATAATGAAGCATATTTTTCAACTTCTAAGGAAGTAGATTTTCCATCAAATATAAAAAACCAAATGGATGAAGTTTATGATGATTTAAGAAATGAAATAAAAGAAAAGGATGTAGTTATAAGAGAATTATCTATTAGAGTTTGAAGAGCAGAAGAAATAGCTAAAAATTCTGTATCTCTTATAGATTTTAAAAAATCTCAATTCTTACTTGAAGAATCAAAAACTAGTCTAAATCAAACACTTTCTGATTTACAAGCAGAAAAAGAAACTATAACTTCTGAATTAAAATATCAAAAAACAAATAATTTAATATTACTTATTTCTTTGATTGTATTATTTGCTATCGCTGGAACAATTTTTTTAATTAAAATATAAAAATAGTTGAAAAAACAAAAAAAGTGCTTATTTTAAATAAGCACTTTTTTTGTCCTCATAGTTCAATGGATAGAATAAGCCCCTCCTAAGGGCTAGATGCTGGTTCGATTCCAGCTGGGGATACCATATCAAGATAAAAAAATTTTTGATAAATCTAATAAGCTGTTTTCCTTTATTTTAAGGGAATAATCATCATTTAAAAAAAGTTCAACCCTTAATTTTTTTAAAATGGTGATTTTTTT
>JAQTWV010000001.1:473538-971203 GCA_028689115.1 Candidatus Altimarinota bacterium | reverse complement strand
TTATGGTTATCGGTGACGGTAAAGGTAATGTTGCTTTAGGAACTGGTAAATCTTGGGAAGTTGTAGATGCAATAGCAAAAGCTGTAGCAGATGCAAAAAAAAGATTAGTTACTGTTAAAATTGAAAACGGTACTGTTCCTTACAATGTAGAAGCTAAATTTAAAGCTGCTAAAATAATGGTTCACCCTGCTTCAGTAGGTACATGAATTATTGCTTGAGGAGCTGTTAGAAAAGTTTTAGCTGCATCTGGTTATACTGATGTATTAGCTAAAAGATATGGTTCTACAAATTTAATAAATAATGCTAAAGCTACTATAAAAGCTTTAACATCTTTTAAATAATAAATACTTATTAACGATATTACATTATGTTATCATTAAATAACGTTAAATCTACTTCATGATCAAGAACAACTTCAAAAAGAGTAGGTAGAGGAAATGGTTCTGGAAAAGGAACTTTTTCTGGTAGAGGTATGAATGGTCAAAATTCTAGATCAGGTGGAGGTACTGCTCCTTGGTTTGAAGGTTGACAAACTCCTCTATTTAGAAGAATGCCAAAATTAAAAGGTTTTTCAAATGCACTATTTAAAAAAGAATATAACATTGTTAATTTATCAGATTTAGAAGTTCTTGCTTCTAAAGGTATTTCAGAAGTTAATAAAGAAGTTTTACTTTTAAACAGAGTTATTAGAGATAAAAACTTAGAAGTAAAATTATTAGCTAAATGAGAATTAAATGCAAAATTAACTGTTGTAGTAGATTACGCATCTGTTTCAGCTAAAGAAGCTGTTGAAAAAGCTTGAGGAAAAATTGAAACAAAATAAAAAAAACCTAAGCTTTTAGTTTGGGTTTTTTGTTTTTTTATGTATAATTAAGATTATAATAATTTATAAATAATTTTATCCTATGATTAAGAGTATAAAATCTGTATTTTCTAATAAAAATATCAGAAAAAAAATAATTGCTACTCTCTTATTAGTTTTAGTTTATAAGGTATTATCTATAATTCCAGTTTATGGAGTAGATACTACAAAATTATCAACTATTATTGAAGCTAATAAATGATTATCATTTTTTAGTGCATTAATGTGAGGATGATTATCTCATTTTTCAATTATATTAATGTGATTGTCTCCTTATATTAATGCTTTAATTATAATACAATTACTTTGAGTTATAGTTCCTAAAATTTGAGATCTTCAAAAAGAAGGTGAACAATGACAAAAAAAGATTACTAAAATGACTAGATGGTTAACACTACCTTTAGCTTTTGTTCAATCATATGGTATGATAGTTTTATTAAATACTCTAGCATGATGAACTATAATTGATTTGTCAGATACTAAAACTGTTTTAATGGCAATGACAATTGTTACTACTGGTACTGTATTTTTAATGTGGTTATGAGAATTAATGACTGAAGTTTGAATTGGTAATGGTATATCTGTTATCATTATGGCTTGAGTTTTAGCTTGAGTTCCAGGTGTTATTATAGGTCATATGACTGCTTGAACTTACTCTTTATTTGCATGATTATTATTAGCTACTTTAGCTATTATTTATGTAATAATCAAATTTACTGAATGAAATAGAAGAATTCCAGTTATCTATACTAGAACATGAAGAGAAGAAAAATCTTATTTTCCAATAAGAATAAATCAAGCTTGAATGATTCCTATTATATTTGCTGTTTCATTAATTACTTTCCCTTCTATTATTGGTCAATTGATGACTTCATCAGCAAATGATAATATATTAAAAATTGGTAATTTCTTAGTTGCAAACTTCAGTATGCAAAATCCTTCTTGGGCATTTATAGCTTTATATTTTTTACTTGTAATTTGATTTTCATTTTTCTATGTATCAATTACATTTAATACTGAAAATGTAGCTGAAAGCATTCAAAAAAGAGGTTGATATATTCCAGGTATTAGACCAGGATCTGAAACTGCAACATATTTATCAAAAGTATCAGGACATTTAAATTTATTTTGAGGTTGATTCTTAGCATTAATTGCTGTTTTACCTTATATAATTTGAAAATTTATGGGTGGTCAATCTGTTGATTTTATTATATCAGCTTCTTGATTAATCATTATCGTTTCTGTTATTCTTGATATGGTTAGAAAAGTTGATGCAGAATTAAAAATGTATGATTATTCTAAATATAATTAATAAAAAAACACTTTTTACAAAGTGTTTTTTTATTTATTTAAATAATCTGTAAATAATTTTCCATCTAAATGATCTATTTCATGTTGAACTATTCTAGCGCTTAATCATTCTAAAATAAGCGTTTTTTTAGCTTTTTTTTCATCACTATAAGTAAGTTTAATAGTTTTGTATCTTTCCACATCTCATTTTTCTCATGGAACAGATAAACATCATTCACTATCACTTTCTTTATTTTCTGAATGCTCTGTTATTTCTGGATTTATCATAATAACAGTTTTGAAATTTTCATCATCCCGATCCTTTAATAAACTAACAATTACTAATCTTACAGAGTGTCAAACTTGTGGAGCAGCTAATCAAACTCAAGCATTTTCTGGATTTTTAATATATTTTAGCATTTCTTTTCATAATTTAACTGCTTCATTATAGTTTTTATCAGTAATTTTCTCAGCAACTTTTCTAAGAATTGGATTATTTTCTCAGGTTTCAATAATTAACATATGAAATTTATTTTTTAATAATAATTATTCTCATTTTAACCAAAAAAAAATTTTTTGCAAATATATGCTTGTTTGTATTTTAAACTTTACAAAATCCTTTATATCTATAAAATATATACAAAATATATTTTTCTAAAGAAATTATGATAGAGTCAAGTAAGAAACAAGAAAATTCTAGAGTTGTTACACCAACTGAAAATATGGAAGATAAAGCCTATTTTTCTAACGTTCTTAGACCTTCAAAGTTGGAAGATTATGTTTGACAAGATAGTATAAAAAAACATTTATCAGTTTCAATTGCCTCTTCAAAGATTAGATGAGAAACTCTAGATCATATACTTTTTTACTGACCTCCTGGTTTATGAAAAACAACTCTTTCAAATATAATAGCTTTTGAAATGCAATCATCTCTTAAGTCTACAAGTGGCCCTGCAATTGATAAACAATCAGATTTAGTAAGTATATTATCAAATCTAGAAGAATGAGATATACTTTTTATAGATGAAATACATAGATTGAAGCCACAAGTTGAAGAAATACTTTATACTGCAATGGAAGATTTTGAGATTGATATAATGGTTTGAAGTGGGACTTGAGCACAAAGTGTAAAATTACCATTAAAGAGATTTTGCCTTGTTTGAGCAACTACTAGATTATCTGCATTATCAAATCCACTTAGAGATAGGTTTTGAAATATTTTAAAATTAGATTTTTATACAAGTAATGAATTATCACAAATAGTTCATAATAATTCATTTAAATTAAATCTATCATTATCAGAATATGCACTAAATTCTATCTCTAAAAAATCAAGATGAACTCCTAGGATTTCAAATAGATTATTAAAGATAATTAGAGATTATCACACTATTTGAAAAGATTTAGTAAAACCAAGTATTATTGATGAAATATTTAGTGATATATGAATTGACGAATTATGACTTGATTATTTAGATAGAAAATATTTAAATACAATTATGGATAAGTTTGCATGTTGACCTGTTTGATTAAATACGCTATCAAGCGCTATTTGAGAAGAAGAATCAACTCTAGAAGATGTAGTTGAACCTTATCTTTTGCAAATTGGTTTTATAGAGAGAACTCCAAGAGGTAGAAAAATAACTAATGACGCTATTATTCATTTAAAAAAATAAAAATATGATTTTCAAAAAAAATATAGATAAATACAATCTTTTAGAATGAATGGAAATTGTTAAAGAGCAAATTAATAAAAAACTTGAAAAAAATAAATGAGTTTTTGTTATACTTGTTGCTGGTTGAACTGCAAGTTGAAAGACTTCTGCTGTTGCTAAAAAAATAAATGATTTTTTTGTAGATTCTCAAATATTGTCTATGGATAATTATTATAGAGGACCAAGTTTTATGGCTGAACATAAGGATTATAACTTTGATCAACCTGAAGTGTTGAATCTAGATTTGTTTTTTAAGCATTTAAAAGAACTTAAAAAAGGAAATGATGTTATGATCCCAGAGTTTGATTTTAGAAATGATCCAAAAATGGATGCTATTAAAATAAAATCTAGTAAGATTATAATTGTAGAATGACTTTTTGCACTTACAGACAAGATTTCTAAACTATGAGATTACAAAGTTTTTGTTGATTTATGAACACATAGTCAGATCCTTAGAAGGCTTTTTAGAGATGTAGAAAGAACAGGAGATAAACCAAAAGATATTCTAAAATATTTTTTAGATGTAGTTTCTCCAATGCATAAAAAATACGTAGAACCTACAAAGAAAAATGCTGATGTTATTTTGATAAATGACTATATCCCAGCGCTTGAAGCTCAAAACGCTAGAATAAAAAATTCTAAACTAAGATTTAAAGTTACTCAAAAAGGTATAAAAGAAGTTCTTGATGAAATTATTTATAAATTGGGCTGAACTTATGTTTGAAAAACTGAACAAGTAGATTATTTTTTTAATCCTGGTAATTCAAATTTTAAAAAGACTTGAGAAATATTAAAAATAACTAAATTATGATTTAATAGATATTTTTTTACTTATTTTTGACCAGCAAGTGATAAAAAAGTTTATGAAGATAGATATACTATGAAGTTTTTCATAGATTATGATGCTTTAATTGATTTTAAATGACTTTATCCAAATGACGTTATTGAGATATCAAAACTAAGGAGAACATTCTTTATTTCCGGAGTTTTAATATGTTTAGATGAGTTGGAAAATGGAGAAGCTTATTTAACTTTTAAGTTTGATGAAAAAAGTTGAAAAGCTATTATTTCAGATGTATTAGAACATTTAGAAATAGATGCTAGAACATGAATTAAAAAATCTTATATTGAATTAATCTATAATAAATAATGTCTATTTGGCAAACTAAATCTTGGCAAGAAATGCTTAATAAATCAAATCAAACTCAAAAATATTTTGAGTTTGATTGAGTTTTTGTTGAAAAAAGAAGTATTTGATTATGACAATTTGGATTATTTGTTTTGTGAGTTAATAAAAAAACATTTAATAATGAAATTTTAGTTAAATTAAAAAAACTAGCAAAAGATGAAAAAGTAGTATTTTTACAAGTTGAAACACTAGGTTATAATGCTGATTTTTTGCTTGAAAGCATAGATATAAAAAAATGATATTATAAGAAATTTATAACTCCATTTACAGCAATAATTGATTTATCTAAGAGTTTGGATGAGATTTTATCACTTATGAAGCCAAAAGGTAGATACAATATAAAATTAGCAGAAAAAAAGGGAATAAAAGTTATAGAAGCTGAAAAAAATATAGAAAATATAAAAGCATTTTATGATTTAATGCTTGAAACTACTTCTAGGGATAGTTTTAGCTGAAATAGTTTAAATTATTATATAGATTTTTTAAATAACATAGAAAGTTCTAAATTATTTTTAGCTTATTTTGAGGAAAAAATAATATCTGCTGGAATATTTACATATGAAGCAAAAGAAGCTATTTATTATTATTGAGCATCAACAAGTGATTCTAAATATAGAAACTTAATGAGCCCATATTTACTTCAATGGACAGCTATTTGTAAGGCAAAAGAATTATCTTGTGAAACCTATGATTTCTTATGAGTTGCAAGTCCGTGAGATGAAAAATCACCATTAAAATGAGTAACTGACTTCAAGTCAAAATTTACTTCAGATATAATAGAAGTAAGTACAAGTTATATATATGTAAATAATAAAATTAAGTACAATTTTTTGCAAATACTTAGAAAATTTAAAAGATAAAATTTGATAAGAGATTATCTAAAAATGTCATCCTGAACTTGTTTCAGGATTTTTTAATATATAGTATTTGGCTTATAATAATGATTCTGAAATAAATTCAGAATGACAAAAAAATATATTACTATTTTTTGAAACCAACTCTGATAATTTTATCTTTTTTCTTGATTTTAAAATGAGAATGATTACTATTTTAGTAATATTTTATTATTAACTATAAAGATATGTTTGAATTACCAAAATTACCTTATGAAAAAAATGCTTTAGAACCATATATTTCAGCTGAAACATTAGAATATCATTATGGAAAACACCACCAAGCTTATGTTACAAATCTAAATAATTTAACTGCTGGAACTCCTTTTGAAAATATGAGTTTAGAGGAAGTTATTAAGACTAGTTCAGCAGGGATTTTTAATAACTCAGCACAAGTATGGAATCATACTTTTTATTGGAATTGTTTAGCTCCAAATGCAGGATGAGATGCTACTTGAGAAATAGCTAGTTTAATTAATAGAGATTTTTGAAGTTTTGAAGTATTTAGAGAAAAATTTAGTGCTAGTGCTATTTGAAATTTTGGTTCTGGATGGACATGGCTTGTTTTAACTCCTGAAAATATATTAGAAATATACAATACAAGTAATGCTGCAACAACTCTAACAACAGATAAAAAAGCACTTTTAGTTATAGATATTTGGGAACATGCTTATTATATAGACACAAGAAATGCTAGACCTAAATATGTAGAAAACTTTTGGAATCTAGTTAATTGGGATTTTGTAAATGCTAATTTGAAATAAAAAAGACATATATGTCTTTTTTATTTGTTTTAATTTATATTTTAACTATATTTTTATAAATTAATTAAAATATTTATAAAAATGAATAATAGAGAAATATTGCCAGAAGTAGATATATTTTCAGACGGGTGAGCAAATCCAAACCCTTGAAAATGAGCTTATTGAGTTATACTAAGTTATAAATGAATTAAAAAAGAATTTAGCGCAGGTTATAAACTTACAACAAACAATAGAATGGAGCTTACTTGAGCTATAACTTGACTTGAAAAATTAAATAAAAAATCAAGAGTAAATCTTTATACAGATTCTCAATATACTATAAATGGTATAGAAAAGTGATGGGCAAAAAAATGGAAAGAAAATAATTGGTATAGAACGAAAACAGACAAAGCAGTCAATTTTGATTTATGGGAAAAACTTCTTGATTTAGTTTCATTTCATGAAGTAAAATTTTACTGGGTAAAATGACATAATTGACACTTAGAAAATGAAAGATGTGATGAATTAGCTACTCTTGCTATGAATATGGACAATTTAATTGACGATATTAACTACATTCCGAGTAGTGAGGAATTAACAAAACTTACAAATAATTTCTTAGAAAAAAATAACTCTTTAGAAAAAAAAGACATTGATAAGAGTATAAAAGTAAAAAAAGCTTGAGATATTTGTCGTAAATGTGGAGCTAAAGTTGAGAAAAAAATACCAAAACATACAAGTAAAACAAAGACTCAAAATTATTATTATGAATATTATCTTTCATGCCCAAGTTGTAAAACAAACTATATGGTAGATGAAGCAAAAAGAGAAATAAGTTCGCTAAAAATATAAAAAACTTCTTTTTAAAAGGAGTTTTTTAGCTTCTAATCACTATTATATAAATATATTAAAGTAAAATTTTAGCAAAAAATATAAAAATAATTTTTATTTTTATATAAAAAGTATATATTGTATATTAGGTTGCAAGTCCTACTTAAAAAACTTGCTTATCGTCCCTCATTCTGAGGGGTTTCAATAATGAAGATTAATCACCTTCTTAGCTTTCTCGGTCTTTGTAGTATTATTGATCCTAGTATGTTTGAGGATATCCTTAATACAAAATTAAATGGTAAAACAGTATCATAAAAAAGAAACGATATTGAAAAAAATCAATGATAATAAATTCAAATTATTATATTTGCTTGAAAAAGTTATTGATTTTTTTCTAGATAAATAGATGAAAAATTTCAGATGAACCGAGCATTTGAAAAATAAAAAAAGAAAAGGTAATCAATCTTTTCTTTTTTTATTGTTGTTTTTAGAGAATATCCTTAAACAAATTTAAATGTACTCTTATTATATCAATTTACTTCATATAGTCAAATATTTTATCTAAAATTTTTGATATATATTTTTTATTTAACAACTATATTTACTATTTTTCAAGCAACATAAATTTCTTTTACAATTGTTTTTCATTCTAGCCATCTAGCAACTTCTTCGTTGTTTCTAGCTTTTTCTAGAACACTTGATTGTTCTTCATCTTTGTTTATTTCTATTTCTCATCTTAATTTTCCAAGTACTTGAACTCAGATTTTTATCACGTCGTCAATTGTCATTGCTTCATCATATTTTGGCCAAGAGTTTTTAGAAATAGAATTAGTGTTTCAAATTCTTTCCCATAATTCTTCAGCTAAATGTGGAGCAAAAGGATTTAATAAAGTAATAAATATTTTTTTCCATTCATTTTGTAATTCTATACTTTTAGGTAATCAATTATTAACTAAAATTATAAGAGATGCAATTGCAGTATTAAATTTATAATTTTCTATATCATTTTGTACTTTTTTAATAGTTTTATGTACTAATTTCATAGATGTATTATCATCTTCGCTAGACAATTTAGCTTCACTTGTAAATAATCTTTCTGCTTTTTCTAAAAATCTTCTTACTCAAATTATACCTTTAGTATCCCAAGGAGCAGAATCTTTAAATTCTGCCATATACATTTCATATAATCTAAGACTATCAGCACCATATTCTTCTACTATATCATCTGGGTTTATAACATTTTTTAAACTTTTTGACATCTTAGACACTATTCTGTCTACTTCTTCACCAGTTTCTATTTCAAAATATTTTCCATCTTTTTCTTCTACTAAATCATTAGCTAGAAGTCATCCATTTTTTCTTTGAAATGCATGAGCCAATATAAGTCATTGATTTCTAAGTCTAAAAAATGGTTCATCAAATGATACTACTCATATATCAAACAAGAATTTATGCCAAAATCTAGCATAAAGTAGATGTAGTACAGCATGTTCAGCTCAACCAACATAAGAGTCAACTTGTCCCCAATATTTTTCTACTTCAGGATCTACAAGCATTTGAGAGTTTGTATTGTCCATATATCTCAAATAATACCAACAACTTCAACCCCATTGAGGCATAGTATTTGTTTCTCTTTTTCCTGTTAGATTATCTGCAAGTTTTACATTTACAAAAGATTCAACTTTTGCAAGAGGAGATTGTCCATCTCAAGATGGAGCGAAATCATCAACTTTAGGTAATTCTAAAGGTAGATTATAATCACAAATTATTTTTCAGTAAATACCATCATATATTTTAGAAAATACTTTTCAATTTAAAACTAATTCTCTTACCATTCCAGAACAACAAGTTATTCATGTAGTAACTTCTCATTTTAGTGGATTTCTTTTTAGTATATACGCCTTATTTTTATCAATAGCTTTATTTATATCATTTATATGTTCCAAAGCTTTTAATTGTTCTTTTTCTAAATGAATAAGTGGAATAGGTTCTCCCCAATATCTTTGTCTAGAAAATAACCAATCTCTAAGTTTAAAGTTTGTTTTTTTATTTCAAAATCATTTTTCTTCTGCAAATTTTGTAAGTTTACTTCTCGCTTCTGATGAAGTTAATCAAGTAAAATCTCAAGAATTTACTAAGATTCAATCTTGAGTAAATGCTGAATTATTATCATAAAAAAACCATTTTCATTCTTTTTTGAATGCAACTCAATTTTTGGGTTTATTTTCTAAATCATATAGTTTAAAATTATTTCATGCTATTGAACATTTAATTCCCAAATCATACTTTTTTGCAAATTCAAAGTCTCTTTCATCATGTGCTGGTACAGCCATAACTGCTCAAGTACCATAATTTCATAAAACATAATCTCAAATCCAAAGTGGAACTTTTTCTCCATTAAATGGATTTATTACATAACTTCCTGTAAAAACTCATGTTTTTTCTTTGTCATCTTGTGTTCTATCTTGGTCTGATTTTTTTGCAGAATCTTCTATATATTTTAGACAAACTTCTTTTTGTTCTGTTGTTATAAATTCCATTACATCTTTATGATCTGGAGCTAAAACCGCATAAGTCATACCAAAAACTGTATCTATACGAGTTGTATAAACTCTAATAGAACCTATGATTTGTCACTCTGAACTTGTTTCAGAGTCATTATTTATTGATCCTGAATCAAGTTCAGGATGACTTATTACTTTCATCTCAAATTCACATCATTCACTTTTTCAAATCCAGTTTCTTTGCATTTCTTTTATACTTTCTGGCCAATCTAGTTTATCTACATCAGCAAGTAGTCTATCAGCATATTTTGTAATAGCTAAAACCCATTGTCTAATCTTTCTTTTTTCTACTTTTGTTCCACATCTTTCACAAGTAAAATCATTTAAAACTTCTTCATTTGCAAGTCAAGTTTTACAACTTGGACAATAATTTATAGGTAGATCTTGTTCGTAAGCTAAACCTTTTTCAAATAATTTTAAAAATATCCATTGAGTCCATTTATAGTATTTTGGATCAGTAGTGTCTATTTCTCTATCCCAATCATAAGAAAATCAAAGACGTTTTATTTGAGATTTAAAATTTGCTATATTTGCATCAGTTGTAATTCTAGGATGAGTTCCAGTTTTGATAGCATAGTTTTCTGCAGGCAATCAAAAAGCATCCCGTCACATTGGGTGAAGGACATTGAAACCACAGGCATTTTTATATCTTGCAACTATATCATTTGCAGTCATTCATTCTGGATGTCAAACATGAAGTCAAGCACCAGATGGGTATGGAAACATATCTAGTGTATAATATTTTGGTTTCGTAAAATCATTTTCTACTTTAAAGGTTTTATTTTGTTCCCAATAAGCTTGCCATTTTGCTTCTATTTCTTTGTGGTTATACATTTTTTCTCTATAAAAATAATAAATTTAAGCTATTATATAGGAAAAAACTCATTTTTCTAGTTTTTTTTAAGAAAAAAAATAATCACTTTTTAAAGTGATTATTTTTAAGGTCAGACAATAGTCGTATCTGTCATAACTTTTATTACCCAATTAATTATTTGACTAGCTAGAAAAATTACAATTAATCAAAATACTACATAGATAATAATATTTTTTCATTTTTTAAATTTTTCTTCATCTCATCATGATACAAGTATTAAGAATCCTCAATATATTCATAATAATACAGCTATAAAATAGAATAATCAAATCATATATCATGCTATATTATTAACTGTAGCAACAAGATTAGATCATCAACCATTTAGAGAAGGATCTATTTTTGTTACTCAAAACAATGTAGAAGCATCTGATGCACCCACATTGTTAAATATGAACATAGAAAACATTATTAATAGCAAATATATTGTATATTTTTTTCCCATTTTGTTTTATTTAATTGTAGTTGAAGCCAATGATATAATCCAGTTAACAATTATACTTGCAAGAAATATAACAACTAGACCAATAACTGCATTAACTAAAGTTGTTTTACCACTTTTAACTTTTTCTTCATCTCATCCAGCAGTTAATATTTGAAAACCACCGTATAATGCGAATACTACAGCAACAAAATATAATAGACCAACTAAATATCAAAGCATATTATTTAATGTATCTATAAATGCTCCATTTGTTCCATTATCTCAAGTTGTAGAACCTTGTGTTTTTTTAAGATCAATTGCATTTACAGTATTTAATCCTATTAACATTAGTCCAGCAACTGAATAAAAACTAGTTTTCATTAATTTTGTCATTTGTAAAATAATTATAATTTAAAATATAATACTAACAAGCTAAATTATAACAAAAAAATTATAATTACAAATTTTTTTTGGCAAAAGATTGCAAAAAAAGAATTTATGAATAAATTATGCATAAAATTATAATAATCTCAATATATGAATAGAAAACAATTTTTACTAGATTTAAGAAAATATTGATTAGAAAACACAGTTCCAAATATAACTGATGTAAATGCTAAATTTCTTGTTGATTTGATTAATATTTCAAAAACAAAAAATATGCTTGAAATTGGTACTGCAAACTGATTTAGTGGTATAAATTTTGCAATTGAATTAGAAAAAAATGACTGACATTTGACTACAATTGATTTTTCTCCTAAATCCCATAATGAAGCTCTAGAAAATTTTAAAATTGCCAAAGTTGACAATTTAATCACTGCTATTTTATGAAATGCTCTTGATGAAATTCCAAAATTGCAAGATGACTTTTTTGATTTTATTTTTATAGATTGAATGAAAAAAAGAAGTTGAGAATTTTTAGAATTATGTTTACCAAAGGCTAAATCTTGAGCAATAATAATAATAGATGATGTTTTGAAATTTAAAGACAAGATGTCTACACTTCGGACTTATCTAGAAAAAAATCAAGTTCAATATAATATCTTGCCAATTGATCCAGATGATGGCATTTTAATGATAATTAAGAAATAAAAATGAAATTTATAATAAAACCTTTTTCAGAAATACTTGTAAAATCAAAACCAGTTAGAAAAAAATACCTGAGTTTTTTACAAACAAATTGTAGTTTAGCTTTAAAAAAAATAAATCCAGAAATAAAAACTAAATTTTTTCGGGATAAACAAGAAGTAATTGTTCCAATAGAATTAAGTGAATTTGAATCTAAAAATCTAGTTAAAACTCTTTCAAGAATAGCTTGAATAGAGAGTTTTTTAGAGGTTGTAGAATATGATTTAGTAGACGTGCATACCATATTTGAAAAAGCAAGTGAGTTGTATCAAGAACAAATTGAAAATAAAAGTTTTGCAGTAAGAGTAAAAAGATCAGGAACTCATACTTTTAAATCACTTGATGTTGAAAAATACGTTTGATGATGACTTTTAAAAAGAGCAAAAAATGCTAGCGTTAAGCTTAAAAATTCAGATATAGTTATAAATATAGAAATAAAAGATGATAAAGTTTATCTAGTTAAAAATAAGTATCTTTGAATTTGAGGTTATCCAGTTTGAACTCAAGATAAGGTTTTAAGTCTTATTTCTGGTGGTTTTGATTCTGGAGTTTCAACTTATTCTATGATAAAAAGATGATGTAAGGTAGACTATTTATTTTTTAATTTATGATGAGTCGCTCATGAATTATGAGTAAAACAAGTTTCAAATTATATTCGGAATAATTTTTCATCTGGTTATAGAGCTAGATTTATAACTGTAAATTTTGAAGAAATAGTTGCTCATTTAGTAAAAGATATAAATCATAGATTTAGATGAATAATATTAAAAAGACTTTTCTTAATGGTTGCTGACAGACTAGCAAAAGAAAATGAATATTATGCAATTATAAAATGAGATAGTTTATGACAAGTTTCAAGTCAAACGCTTAAAAATATGTTTGTTATAGATAAAGCGAGTGATACTTTGGTTTTAAGACCTTTGATTTCATTTAATAAACAAGAAATTATAGATCTAAGTATGAAGATTTGAACTTACGATTTTGCTTGTAATATGCCTGAATATTGTGCTGTTATTTCTGATAAGCCAGCAACTTGAGCTAGACTTGAACAAATACTTGAAGAAGAAATAAATTTTGATTTTTCACTTTTAGAAAAAGCTATTGAAAATAAAAAAGTACAATTTATAAACGAAGTACTTGAAACTGAAAAAGTTTGAGAAACTGAAATAGAAACTGCAAATATTCCTGGAGAAGATGAAGTAGTTATAGATGTGAGAGAAGAACTAAAAGAAAAAGAAAGTCCACTTGTTTTAGAATGAGTAAAAATACTTAAAATACCATTTTTTGATTTAGTTTTTGATTTTGAAAAATTAGATCAAACAAAAACTTATTTATTGTATTGTAATAAATGAGTTATTTCTAGAAATCAAGCAGTAGCATTGCAAGAAAAAGGATTTAAAAATGTAAAAATTTTTAGACCTGTTTTAAATGACTCATTATGTGCTATAAAAACTTGAAAATAATTAAAAATTTATATAATTATTGCACATTTATAAAAAAAATAAATATATGATCAATAAAAATCTTGTTTGAATTTGGATACTAATTATATCATTTTTAAGCGTTTGTTTCTGATATACTCTAGTTTTTGCTGGAAATATATGAGAAATCAAATTTAAACTATCAAATAATATATTTTTTGATAGTTTAAATTTGAGCAAAAATATGGTTATAATAGAATCAAGAGAAAATTTATCAAACTTAAAAATAAGCTGAGATTGTTCTGTTACATGAAAGATGGTTGAACATAATGCTAATTTTTACGTATTTGAGTTGTTTTTGGCTGATGAAAAATGTGATAAAAAAACTATAAATGCAGTTTTTTCTAAATGAGATTTGTTGTTAAATGCTAGTTTTAATTTAACAACACCATGAAATTTATACAATACTTATTTAGACTTTTCAAGTGAAAAATTGGAAAAATATTTAAAAAGTATAGAGGTTTGAATTACTAAATTATCATCTTATTCTTCATATAATAAAACTATACACAAGGATAAATATGATTTTTTAGATAAAAATAGAAACTTACAAGAATTAATGTATATGAAAACTTTTATTTCAGATATATTAAGTAAAAGAAATTTAAAATATGCTGTTCCTATAAAATGATCTAATCTTCCAACTCTTTCAAGTAAGATGCCAAATGTACCTAGACCATATAGATCTGAATATACAAGTGGTATCCATGAATGATGGGATTTTGATGCAGATTATGGAGAAACTGTAGTTTCAATTGATTACGGAATTGTAGTTAGAGTTATAGATAATTTTTCTTTTGCTGATTTAGATAAATTAAAAACTACTTGAGAATTAACAAAAGATGACAAGGTAAAAAATCTAGATATACTTAGATGAAATCAAGTTTGGATTAAAACTATGAGATGAGATGTTGTTTTTTACTCTCATTTGAGCGAAGTTTATTCAAATATAAAAGTTTGAGATGTAGTATTTAAATGACAAGCACTTTGAGCTGTTTGAATAACTGGAGTTCCAGATAAAAACTATACAGATTATCATGTACATGTTGAGTTTCGTGAAAATCCACATAATGATACAAGAAAAACTTCATATTCAATAGATGAGTATATGAATTGGGATTGGTATTTTAAATGAAAAAGTGAAAAATATATTTTAGAAAATGAATATAATATATTTGAAAAAAATGAAAAATAATAAAAATAATGATTTTATAACAAAGAATAAGAAAGCTTATTTTGATTATGAAATACTAAATACATATGAAGCTTGAATTGAATTAAAATGATATGAGGTAAAAAGTATTAGACAAGGCCACGTAAATCTAAAAGGTTCATATATAGTTGTTGTAAACTGAGAACTATATGTTAAATCTATGAATGTTTCTCCGTGGAAAACTCTATCAAATAAAACTTCGATTGAAGCAGATAGGATTAGAAAGATATTTTTACATAAAAAAGATGTATTATTTCTTTCTTGAAAATCAAAAGAAGTTTGATTTTCTATAATTCCACTAGAATTATATTTTGTATGAAGTCTAATTAAACTTAGAGTTTGACTTGCAAAATGAAGAAAGAGTTATGATAAAAAACAAGTTTTAAAAGAGAGAACAATGGACCGTGAAGCAAAAATTGCTATGAAAAAATATATTTAAAAAACTCTACTAAAATTTTTAGTAGAGTTTTTTAAAACTTAAAAATCAATAAAATATCTTAAATATTTTATTGATTTTTTCTATTTTTCTCTATAATTAGATAAATTTAGTTAGTAATTATGCCAAATGTTAGATATAAAAATTATTAGAAATAATCCAGATTTAGTAAAAGATGTTATCAAAAAAAGAAACATGAAATTGGATTTAGATGCTTTTTTGGAGATAGATAGAGAAAAATTGGACTTGATTATAAAGGTAGACTCATATAGGGCTTTAAAAAACAAGGTAAGTAAAGAAATTCCAACACTTTCAAATGAAGAAAGACCAGCAAAAATTGCAGAAATGAAAAAGGTTTGAGATGAATTATCTATTTTGGAAGAAAGACAAAAAGTAGTAGATGAAAAATGGAAATCTGAGTATTATAAATTTCCAAATCTACTTGATGATACTGCGGCTATTTGAGATAGCGAAGATGGAAATATAGTTGAAAAAAGTTTTTTGGAACCTACAAAATTTTCTTTCAAAGCAAAAGAACATTGGGAAATTTGAGAGAAAAAAGGTTGGATAGATATTGAAAAATGAAGTGAAGTTTCAGGAGCTCGTTTTTGGTATTTAAAATGAGATTTAGTTATGTTGCAATTTGCAATTATAAACTATGTTGTTTCTAAATTGATGTCTAAATGATTTCAACCTATTTTGCCACCAGTTTTAGTAAAAGAACAAGCTATGTTTGGTACTTGATTTTTTCCTGCTGGAGAAGATGGGATTTATAGCGTAAATCCTGGTGAAGATGATTTATTTTTAGTTGGTACTTCTGAAGTTCCAGTTACTTCTTATCATTCAAATGAAATCCTTGATTTAGAAAAACCAAAAATGTATGTTGCTTATAGTCCTTGTTTTAGAAGAGAAGCTTGAAGTGCTTGAAAAGATACTAGAGGTATTTTAAGATGACATCAATTTGATAAAGTTGAAATGGTTGTTTTTTGTAAAAATACAGAAAGTAAAGCTATGCATGATTTTATGGTAGGAGTTGAAGAAGAAGTTCGGCAAGATTTAGGTATTCCTTATAATAAAATGAATATTTGTAGTGGTGATTTATGAAATCCTGCAATGAAAAAATTTGATCTAGAAGCTTGGATGCCTGGACAAGAAAAATATAGAGAAGTTACAAGTTGTAGTAATGTTTGAGAATTTCAATCTAGAAGACTTGGAATTAAATATAGAGACTCAAATTGAGATTTACAATTTGCTCATACTTTAAACGGTACAGTTTCGGCTATTTGAAGATGTTTAATTGCTATAATTGAGAATTATCAAACAGAAGAATGAGACGTAAAAATACCAGAAGTTTTGGTTCCTTTTATGTGATGAGTAAAAAATATATAAAAAATACTAAATTTTGTATAAAAAAATAGTACAAAAGTATTGTAAAAAAGAGTTTTTTTCATAAAATGTTAAAAACTCTTTTTTGTTTATTTATTCACATTAAAAACTAGTTTATGAAGTATACAAAATTTCAAAAATTTCTATCAAGTTTTTTAATATTTTCAATGCTTTCAGGTATCACTTTTAGATTACCGTTTTTTGATTTTTTGGCTTCTGCATCTGGAAGTGAATATTATGATTTAGTTTCTATAATTGTTGATGAAGATACTTATTCTGATATAACAAGTGAGTTAAAAAGATATAGTAAAGATATTACAAATGTTTTAGAAAATACAAAAGTAGTTATTTTACCAGTTCCAAAAACTGCAACTAGTTATGATATAGCTTCAATGAATGAAGCTCTTTATTATGAATGATATAAATGATTAAAAGATGTAAGTTTTGAATCAAAGCTTGTTTGAACAGTTTTAGTTTGAAACCTACCACTTCCATTGGTTTACAAAGATAGCGAGGTTTCTAAAACAATTCTTCCTTATACTGATTTTGATGATAAAACATATATCTATGATAGTGTTGATAGAAAATATAAATACAATATAGATAATCAAAAAGAAGCAGTTCCAGAAGTTTGGCATTGAGTCATTTCACCAAATACAGGAGATGATTGAGATGATACAGATGCACTAAAAACTTATTTTGATAAAAATCATGATTATTATACTTGAAATTGATTATATGATTTATCAAAAAACTCTATTAATTGAAATTTAGATGAATATTATAACAAGGATTATGAACCATATGTTTTTTATTTTGATGCTTTTAGAGAATCTAAATCTGTAAATTATAATTCTTATGTTTGATATAAATGATATTTAGAAAATAAGGAAGATATAAATTATAATAGATTTACAAAAGATCTAGCAAATAAGTTAAAACAAGAAATTCTTTGAAATTCAAATAATTCAATTTCAGAATTAGCTAAAAAGGTAAATCCAAATCTAGATCCATCTCTTTTAAGCAGTGTAGATACTAGTTTAGATAATATTCCAGATATACAATCTAGGTACATAATAAATAGTTCTATAAAGAAATTTTTAGAAATATTTTCGCCAGGTTCTATATGAGATTTGAGAAAAAATGTTTATAATGCATGAAGATATAACACAAAAGATGAGGTAAATGTAGATTTTATCCCTTATTTTATTAGTGTTCTTGATATAGTAAATGATCAAATAATAAAAGAATTAAATGATGAGTTAGAATGACAAATTGATAGTTTAGTTTCAAATTGATTATCTAGAAAAATAGCAATTCCAACTACTTATGATTATGTAGATGAATTTGTTAATGAAACTTATGAAAATTATTTGTTTTGAAATAAAGCTTCAAATATAACATCTGCAGAACAATGTTCTATTTATAGAGGTTCTTTATCAAATTCTTGACAATTAGTTGAATCAAATAGAGGGTTAAATATTTTTAATATTGAGCCAGATAAAAATACACTGTCTCCTTTTGGAAATATTTGTCTTACAAATTTACAATCAGGAGCTTCTCTAGAATGATTATGGTGAAGAAATTCTCCATTTAATCTAAATCAAAGCGAAACTGCTAAGTGAAATATGGTTTTAAATACCAACACTGATTATAAATGAGCAATTGTTAATCTTTATGATATTGATGGTTCTAAGAAAATTACTGATAGTTCAAAAGTTCAAAATCCATTTTTTTGTGCTGATAATAACTATTTATTAGCAAATAAGTTAGATTATGATTCATTTTCTTCTAATTGGACAAATTCATATAAGATACCAACCTATGGTTCAAATTCATTACAAACTGGTGTGCCATGATGGCAATGTATAACTAATACTAATTGAACTTGAAAAGTTTTTAACTTTACAAAAACTTTTGATCAAAATTATCTATCATTATCAGCATGACTTTGCGAAAAGAAAATAATAAAACTAGATTGAGTTATAGTTAAACAAGTTTGATATACAGAGTATTGTTCTGGTTTATGAGATTGTGAATGTAGTGCATACTCAATAACAGATCCAGTTACTTGATTAACAACTGATTCTACTTCTAAATGGAAAGTTTATACTTATGATTATAAGACAATAGATTCGTTTATTACTCATAAATCTCCTACATCTACTGAATTAACTAAACAAATTAATTCTATGATTGCTCCGTCTTTAGCAGTTGATAAAGATAGATACATAGATTTTATTTCTGCAAATGCAAGTTATGCAAAAATAAATTATCCATATTTATATAGATTAAAATTAGAAAATGTTTCAGATATAAGTTTAGATAAAGTTTCAGTAGAACTTGATAAGGTTCTTCAAGATAAATCAGATGAAATTAATAATTTAATCAATAATTCAAGTGTTTGAATTGTTGATTCTAACTTATCTAATACAGAAGAATGAAATTTTTTATCTGATTTATCTTGAATTTTATCAGGTGATAATTCAATATTACCAGTAAATGAAGAATGAAATTTTTTAACTGAATTATTTTGATTAATATGAAATTGAGATATTAATGAAAAAAATGGTTTATATATAAATAATTCTAAAATCAATAACTATTTTACTACTTGAAATTATCCAACTGCTAATTTTGATTTAAAATCATATTTAAAAAATAAATGAAGTAAAACAATAACTATTGGTTGAGAATCAAAAAAAATAAGTTATTATGATATGCTTGTTTTTGCTATTTATTGGAATAATTTAAATTCAGTTTCTTCTAAATATGGTTTTGTATTTGAAAATTATTTATCAAATCAGTTTAGTGATAATGAAAAATATTTTTTACCAAAAAATAAAAAAACTTATGAAATAGCATATTTATGAGCATCTTGAGATGCTTCAAATATGTTTGTTTGAATTGATCCAGAAGCAAAAGCTACAAATCCATATTCAAGTATTATTTGACAAAATCAAGATATTTCAACTAAACTTCTTTGATTAAATATTTGAAAAACAAAAACAAGTAATGAAAGTTTGTTTAAATGTGCACCTCCTGAATGAGTTCCTATATGGGAATGGATGCCAGCAGTTATGTGTCGGTTGTGAGATATGATGCCACCAACATTGGCTATTTCTGATTGAGCTTGTTGACCTGCTCTACTTTCAAATGAAGAAAAAGCTGAATTAAATTCTTGTTCTTGAGATGTAAATAAAAATGGAGTTAATGATTGTATAGAAAATAAATTATCTGTAGGTTCAATTTCTCTAGAATCTGATTCAGATAAATATTATTATAATAATAATGTAGAGTTAAGAGCTATTTTAAAAGGTAGTGATGGTAAAAATTTAACTTTTCTAAATTCTACAGATATAAACTTTGAAATAGTAAAGGCAGAAATTGCAAATGATGAAACAAAAGATTTATCTGATGCAAATAAAAAGATACTATTTGATATAGATGATACAAATAAAAATAATGTGTCACTTTTGACTAAATACGTAACTTTTAAAGACTTAAAAGTTAGATCAAGCGCTGGAATGGCTAAATATTGAATTACTACAAAAAATAATGATGCAAATATTTATCTAAGAGCAAGTGTAAATATAAATGATAATAAAGATTCAAATGTTATAGATCTATCTTCAAATATTTTAAAAATAGAAATTAGAGGAGAAAGTATATTTGTTTCTACATATAATTTAAAAAATGGTAATTCTTGACTTGAAGTACAATCTGGAATTTCTAGTGTTGTTGCAAGTGATAAAACTAACTTATATTTGATAGATTGATATAAGTCAACTATTGATGAAACTTCTGAGTTAATAAATAATAATTCTACTTCTACTGAGAAATTAGTTATTAAGTTAGACAACATTTCTAAATCAAGAAGTATAATTGCAAATTCATACCCAATTGAGCTGGAATTATATAAAAATGATAAATTATTAGAAAAAAATACATTTAATGATATATCTGGATTTAAACCTTTATTTTCACTTAAAGAAGCTTGAACATATACATTAAAAATCAAGGATAATTTTGGATCTTTAACTCAAAAAACTTTTGAGGTTTTACCTAGTAATCCAGTTAAATTAGATTTAAATTTATCAACAAATTATTTACAAAAATGAGGTAGTTTATCGACAAATTATATAACTATATTAGACAAGTTTGACAATCCAGTTTCATGAGAATTTTATGATTTGAAAATGAATATAGATTGAAATTCACTTTTATTTGTTGATAATGATAAAACTGATTTTACAACTACAACTTATGAATGATATAAGATTTTTAGATTAAAAACTACTGATAAGTCTTGAAAAAGTACAGTAAATATTTCACTTAATTCTACTGATTGAAAATTACTTCTTTCAACTAGCAAAGATGTAAATGTTTTAGATTCTTTTCAAATTGATGCAGTTTCAACTTCTGGGGCTTTTTATGTAGGTTGATGAAGCTATAAATATAAAGTTGATGTAAAAGATAAGGATTGAAATCTACTTACTAATTTTAATTCTAGAGTTTATATGACAGCTAATTCTAGTTACATAGATTTAGTACAACCATATTTTGATATTGTTAATTGAGTTTGAATAATTGAGTTTTCTACTAGAACAACTGCTTGAAAAAATATTCCAATTGAACTTCAAATAGAGTGATTATGACAAATAGTTACAAAAACTATTGATATATTGCCAGATGTTGCAATGAAAATTGATTTAGTCTTATCAAAAGCAAAAATTGAAGCAAATACTACTGATTATTCAAATGTAAATGTAGAATTAAAGGATAGATTTAATAACTTAGTTTATACAGATTCTACTACACAAGCGAATTTGGAAATATTACCTGAGTATTCTCATGTTTTATCATCTGATAAAACTCAAACTATATTTAAAGATTGAAAAGCAAATTTTAAAGTTTATTGAACTGTAAATCCTTGAGTTTGATATTTTAAAGTTTCTACAAATCCTTCTCTTGCATTAAATAGTTTTACGATATTAGATGAAAATTGAAATATAGTTGTAAATTGAGTTTGAGAAAATGCTGCAAAAATAGAAAGTTTTTATGTTTGGAATAAAGATAAGATTGCAAAAAGTAGTTATAATTCTATTTATACAACATTACTTTGAGCAAATTATTGAGATGTAGAACAAGTAGATTACTTAGCTGGTTCACTTATATTTGATAAAAATAGTAAAGCTTTAGCTGTGACTTCTATTTTAAATAATCCTTATCTAGCAAATAATACATTTTCAATTTCAAAGAATGCATGATTTTTAAAAATGTATTCTCCAAATGACTTATCACAAGATATAAGTACAAATGTTTGATTTAAAGATTCTAAATTATATATAGATATATTTAACAATTCTCTTAATACTCATATTTGAGAAATAAATTATGCATTTCCTGATAATACAAATTTATTGGTTTGTGATTCTGATATAAGTGATTGTTTAAATAATTCAAAAACTACAATTTTTTGAAAATATTTAGATGAAAATTATAGATTTTATACTTCAGGTTGAAAATTATATTTAAGAGATAGTCTTTGAAAATCGTATTTAGAAGTAGATGAAAAATGAAATATTACTAGAACTGGAAATATTTCATTTGAAGTTAATTCAAATTCAAATGATTACTTAGAATTAAATCTTAAGTCTTGAAGTGATATTATTTGAAAATTATGATTTGATTTTGTAGATTCTTCTATAAATGTTACAAGGGATAAAACGGCTTATGATAGCAAGGTATCTACATCTAAAAATACGATTTTATTGTATTTAGATTCTTCATTTTATGGTTCATATATAAGTTGAAAAGCAGAAAATGAATCATTAATCGTATATTATAATGATCCATTTGCATCAAATAATTCATTAAATACTTTTTCAAAAAGTAATAGTTCATCATATGAAAATTTTAAAACTGTATGATGACTTTGATGGTGAGGAGAAAATAAAACTCTATTATCTTTTTCAGCGTGAAAAACAGTTTGAGAATCTCTAAAAGAAAATATGAGTTTTTCAGCTATAAATATTTGAGATCCAGTAATTAGTTTAAAATCTATAAGAAAAACTTTTAATGATTCTACGAATTTAAAACAATTTGATTCTACAATTTGAGACGTAATAAATAATGAAGATGACTTAGAGTGATATAGGGTTTTTGATTATAACAATGACTCTAAAGATGATATATTGCTTATAAAGAACACTCTATATCTTAAACTTCTAGAAAATATAGAGACAAGTTCTAGATTTTTAGATAAGTGAAATCTTGCTTATGTTGTTGATCTTTGAAGTCCTGATTTAATTAAGACTTGAGATTTTACATGAGATTGATACGATGATATATTTTTTGTAGGTGAAGATTGAAAACCATATTTATTAAATAATATAAATAAGGATTTTTCTAGACTTTCTTTAGCAAATAAATTTAACTTGAATTGAAATATTATCAGAGCTGAAAGTTTTGATATGGATAATGATTGAATTGATGATATAGTTACACTTGATGATGCTTGAGAAATAAATATTTTTTATTGAAGTTCTTGATCTGTAAATCCAACTTTTACTAAGTTAACAGTTAGTGATGATTATTGAATAAGTTTAAATAAAGATATTAGAAATGATGGAGGTCTTGTTTATTATGATTGATTATATCAAGTTGATTATACTTATGATAACAGTGATTTAATAAGTGAAAATCAAAAATATTTAGCAAATGTACAAAGTTCAATTGATAATTGAACTGTAAAAGATAAAAAAGAAACTGTTGATTATGATTTAGTAAATAGTTTTATATTTGAACAATTAGCTTATTCTAAATCAGATTCTTTAAAATTATCTGATATAAATAGTGTAGATTCACTTGCACAATTGCCAGATACAATTAGTCAAACTACTTTTATTAAATCTGACTTTTCAGATAGTGCTTGAATAAAAGTTGAAAAAGTATTTTTAGATAGAAATGGAGATTATTTATCTAAATGAGATTTTGTTGATGTAGAAGTAAAATTGACAAATATTTCATGAAAGAAATTAAATAATATTGCTTATGTAGAAGATGTACTTGATTATTTCACACTTGATGATAAATCTATTACAAATTCTAAAAATTTAGAAGCTAAAAAACCAAATAACAATTATGATTTTTTAATTGACCAATTTTCTTTAAATTCAAATGAAACATTAACTATAAATTATACTTGAGTTGTAAAACCTTTACAATATTGATATATGCAAGTATGATTATTTGAATTATGAGAAGCTTGAGATGATAATTATTGAGATATTATACTAAAAGATGACTTAGAAAATTGTAGTGATCCAGTTGAAATTTTTAGATCTACAAGTACTAGATTATATAATAAGTGAACTAAAAATCCTAGTTGTGATACTAGTAGTTTACCAGAATCAGTTTTAAATATGTCAGTTGATTCTGATAATAATTGAGTTCCAGATTATATTGAAAATTTAACAAAAAGTACAACTGCTTTAAGTCAATATTCAAAAGAAACATTATCTGATTTATTTAAAGATAGTGATTCTGATTGAATCCCAGATGATGAAGATAGTTTTAATACAGTAAGTGGTGATATAACTTTTGATTTATGAAATGCATGATCAAGTATAAATTCTGGTCTTGATTCATTACAATCAACTGTAAATTGACTTAGTTGTTGATTTAGTAATGGTTCATGTATTTCTGCACCATTAAATTGGGCTCCTTTAGCTCCATGAAATGACCCAGTATTTAATTGAAAACTTCAATTGGATGATTTAAATATTTGAGAATGAATTCCTATATTTTCAGCTTTGACAAGACTTGATATTTGATTTTCACCTTATTGTATTACTATACCATCAATTTATCCTATTTCTCCAATGTCATTAAATGCTGATGCTTCATGTAGTTCAGCAAATGTAATTCAAGCTTGGTGAGAAGCACTTTGAGAAATTGGTTCACCAGATACAAGTTCTACATTTATTTGAGCTGGTTGATATTTTGGTACAAATAGTGCATCAAACTTTTTTAGATTATTTGTTACACCAACTCTTACAGGTGGTGTTTGATTAGCTGCATGTTTTGGTTGACCAGCTAGTAAAGCATGAAATGCTAATATGCCTTGAATCTCACCTTTGTTTCCAGGTTGAAATTGTATAGTTGCAGCTAAACCATTACTTTGATGTAGTAATGATGGTTCAGAATGAGATCCTGCTTCAATCGGTTATCCTGTTTATTGAAATAGTTTTTGAGTTATAAATTGAAATTGTTCAGTTGATGAACAAAACTATATTGATAAAAATTATGTTAATAATTATTATAATTATATAACTTGAAAATGAAGTTATTCTAGTTTATGAAGTGTTAAAAATGCTGTATCAACTCATACAAATGCTTGACATTGACCACTTTTTTCTCTTTGAACTAGTTGAACACCAGTTTCTGTAAAAATAAATCCATCTGCTTGAGGTTTTGATTATTCTGATGTTACTAAAATTTCAAAGAAAAGAATTCAAGCATTTCCATGATTTTTGATGAATTGGGTTACTAGACAGATAGAAGAAATAGTTAATAAATTAACAGATTTTCCAACATTATTTATAATATTACCAGATTTTTCTTGAATTTTTGATACTGATTTAGATTGGCAAACAAATAAAGAAAACTGGATGCAAAGAAGTTGAAATAAAGATAGGACTCAAAATGATGTTATTAACATGGATGCTTTAAGTAGTAAAGCACCATGATTAGCTGAAGATGCAAAAAAATATAGTTCTTGAATAAAAGAAGCATATGAATTTATGTGATCGCTACCTATTGTAAAAATAGAGCAAGTTCCTGTTGATATGTCATTACCTTGGATTTCTGAAACTGAAATTGATAAGACTTTATTAACTCGGTGAAAAACACTTGATTCACGGAAAAAAGAGTATACAAGAGCACAAAATTCTTGGTCACTTTGAAAAACATGTTCTTATACTGATCCTGATAAACAAGCAGAATGTGAAAAATATAATAATGAATCACAAAAAGTAGCTTTAGGTACACAAACATTGATTTCATCACTTGAAGCCAATATTGAGGTATTGAAAAGTTATAAGGAAATACCACAAAAAATTAATAAATATTTAAATAAAAAAGAATATTATTTAGAACAAATTCTTTGTGATATCAATTCAATTTCATCTATGTTAGGATGACGGATTTGAAAAAATGGTGAGAGATTTAAAGCGTGGGTTGAATTATTTATATTAATAAAATCTATTTTAAAATCTTGGCAATTATTAATTGATGTTTTTGTTGATTATGAACAAGAATGTAAAGAATGTAAAAATGAAAGACAAGATTCTCTTACTTCTGAGTTTGAACTTATTAGTATGGTTGTTCCTGATATTCCAGTAATACAATTTCCAAAATGGCCAGACATAATCTTGGATTTACATAATATAAGAGCTGCGTTAAATATACAATTACCTGAGTTTGAAGTAACTCCTAGACCTATATTATTACCTGAATTACCAAATCTATATTTATCTGATGCTCCAAATGTAAATATAACTTTTCCAAGTATTCCTGTTTTACCTAAGTTAGAAATTCCAGAATTACCAGACCTTCCAACTATTCCTAGTGTAGAACTTCCTGATTTACCTCCTCCTCCAACTCTACCTAAGATGTTTTCTCAATTAGAAGCAATTTTAGATATATTAAAATTAGTAACAAAGGCAATGTGTATTTTGAAATCATCACCTTTTGTTCCAGAATGGAGAGCTTGAGATCAAATTGCATTTTTAACTGAAAGAAGTGGGTATTTATGAACTGATTATTTAAATCTTAGTTTACCACAATTTTCATTTCCATTTATTGATGCTATAAAAGTTACAACATATGTAAACTTAGAATTCGATACTGAATTTATAGTTGAATTAGCTAGACAAACAGCTATGCCTATAAATAGTTTTACTGCAGATTTTACAAATATTTTTAACATAAATGTTAATGATTTAGATTTTAGAAATGTTACTCCTTCTGATGTAAATATAGATACAGAAAGTCAAACTGTTAATCCAAATGTCTGATATAATAATTCTATTAAAAAATTGGTTGCAAGTATACTTGTAAAAAATATTTTATCTTGAAAAGATTATATTTCTAAAAATACAACTAATACAATTAGTAATCTTGAATTTAAAAAAGAAGTTTGAAAAAATCTAGCAAGTGAAGCATTTAGTTCAGATTCTAGATTTGATGAATTAAGAGATTTGTGGAAAAATGTAGAAAATTATACATTTTCTTGAGAAGATAAGGTTATTAGTGATTTACAAAAAAATAATTTAGATAAATTTGAAACTCTAAAAGATATAGTAAATACTGAAATTATTAAAAATAAACAATTTAAGTCTGATTTTAATAATTTGTTAAATAACCCAATTAAAAAAGTTTCAAAAGTAGATAATTCTGATGAAGAAAAATATAATTCTATGCTTGATAAGTATAATTCTAATGCATTTGAGAAAACAAAAGCATTAGTAAATTATGATGAATCAACTTCTGTAAATGCAGAAATAAAAAAACAATGAAATGATTTATTAGCGAGTACAAATACTGCATTATCTAAGTATACAAGTTGAAATACAAGTAAAAATGATACATCTAAATTATTGGCTGCAAATACAACTAATACTTCAAATACTACAAATTCTTGTACAACTTCACAAAATGCAAATTCAGATTATTGATATAATTATGAATGACTTTACATTTTGGAAAACAATAAATCATATAGACTTTTTGATTATAAAGATGAGTTACAATGAGATGAAGAAACAACAATTATCGATTTTGATAATGATAGTGATGAAGATTTATTATATTTTGCTAATAATATATTGTATTTAAAAGAAAATTTAGGAATTAAGGATAAAAAAGTTTATTTAAATGAATCACCATTAATTTTGGATTCAAGTGATAATAAATTTTTAAATTGAGATACTTATATAAGTGCTGTAAATAATGCAAAAAGTAATACTTCAACAAGTTCTTTTATCAATATAAGTTTTTCTTGAATTAAAAACATAAATAATTATAGATTAAGTTTTTACAATGTAGTTGATAAATTTTTAAACGAAAGATTATCAACTTATATACCAGAATATAGAAAAAAATCTGTTATTGATGCAATTGCTTGAATAGATGATATTAATCTAGTGGAAGATAAATGATTATATATAGAAAGAAAAGATATAGTAAATATAAGTAATGTATGAGATTTGAGATGAATTGAAGTTTCAACTGATGAATTAAAAGATATAAAAGATGATTTAATTAATTGAAATGTTGTTTCAATATCAAATTGAACAAAGATATATTCTTGAGATGAAAATTTGGTTTTAAAATATTTCCTACCAGCAAATACTGAAGTTAAATCAATAATTGTTCCTAAACATAGGTATATAGAGGTAACATCTACAATAAATGTTGTTTGAATAACATGAAATTGATATGTAAAAACTGGTTGAAAAATTACTTATAGTGGAACTGATATTAGAAGTCTTATCTGAAAACCACTATTTGAATGAACAAAAATAGTTTATGTTTGAAATAATTTAGATGTCAGAGATGATACATATATTGATTTAAAATATTATGATGATTCAGAGGTTTCTCTTGAATTTAAGTATATTTCTGATTGGGAATTATATAATCTAGGTTATGAATCTGATAAATATTTAATAACAAATAGTAGAAAAAATGATTTTTATTATTCTAAAGTTTTATGATTTAAAAATAATATAAATTCTACAATAAGTAATCAAATATTATTATCTCCACAAATTCAAGCAGATAACAATTCTCCAGAGTTAAATATGAGTACTATTAGAGTTCCTGTTTATCAAAAACAAGATATTGACATAACAAAATATATATTTGAAAATTCATGAATAGAATGAATTGCCAAAATTTCGCTTGATTTTGATTTAGACAAAGATACGTCTCTTGATTGAAATCCAAAAAATGATGATGATTCATCAACTATGGATAATTTAAATTTCATAAAAAGTGATGATAAAATTATTTTAGAAGTTTGAGTTTTTGAAGAATTGTTTAATAAAAAGATTTGAATTAGTATAACTGATAAAAATTGAAATGTTTGATATGCTGAAGTTCCTTTTGAAATATATAGTCCAATTCCTGAAATAAATAGTTTAGAATGAGATAATATTTCTGGAGTTTTAGATGAAAATTTAGATAATGAACCTGTTAGTTTATATAGAGTTAGATGATGAATGGTTTCAAAATTAGCAAATAATAGTTGAGATAATTTAACACTATCAAATAGTTGAAGTTATGATTTCTTAATTTGAACTTGAAGTACATCTTGAGTTAAAATAGAAAAAAATAATACAATTATTGCTAATGTAAATGAAAAAACTTGAAAAATAACTCTAAAGGATAATATTTATAAGATTGATGTTTTAGAATCAAATAATTTATTAAATGATAGTATTTTCCCAAAAATAATTTTAAAAGATACTTTTGAAGATATATTTTATGAAGTATTAAGTGTTAATTGAAATAAAGTAGTAAAAGTAATAGATGACTTTGCTTGAATAGTAGATTCATGAGTTTATGTACAATTTTTAAATAGTACAAATTATAATTATTATGTATTACCTGAAAATGTAGATTACAATCCTTGAAGTTTAGTTATTTATAGAATAGCTGATACTGAAAAAGAACCATTATTTACTATATTTAGTGATGGTAGAATAAATACTGTTAATTCAAATTATTCTCTTAAATATGATTATTATGCTGATTATGTAGTTATAAAATTATATGATAAACATTTTGATAGAGAAGTTGCTAGTGTTTTATATAAGATAAATAGCGATTATATTATAAAATAAAAAAATCTAAATCCGTAGGATTTAGATTTTTTTATTTTACGTAATACAATGATAATATTTTTGATCTATAATAAATGTTTTTAATTAGGTTAAATTCTTTTTTTTGAGTTGAATTCAAGTATGTTTTTTTATTATATTTTTCTATAATTGGTTCTAGTTTATTTTCCAAATCTTTTAACTTATTTACTTCTTTATAATATCTTATCTTATTGAAATATAAATCAAGAGTTTCAGTATATTTTTTTGAATAATCTTTTTCTACTTGAGTAGTAGTTAGTGCTATTTCTTTGAAGATTGCATCTTTTGTATCAACTGCTGAAGTTTGTGATATAGAAGATGATATAAATAATAAACCAATAAAAATGTATAATAATTTTTTCATAGTTTGTATAGTTATTTAATAATATAAAATATAATACAATTAAAACATAAAAAGTCAAGATGAATAAATATAAAAAATAAGTGTTTTTAAACACTTATTTTTTATGCTAATAATCATAACCATCATCGTAATAGTAATTATCATTATAATCTTTTATATCAAAAGCATCCTTATAATCTATTGTATTTGTAGGAGTTTTTATTTCTTTATTATTTGGAGTTATATTGCTATTATTTTCTATTTCAAAATTTATAATTTTTCAAGAATTTGATAATAAATCAAACAATAAGTACATATTATATTTGTTTTCTGAAAAATCTCATTTTATATTTAAATTTCAAGTTATGTTATTTCCTAAACTTCTGTTTAAATTTTCATCATTAATCTTAAAATTATTTTTTATGTCAATTTTTTCAGTTGAATAATCTCAGCTAGTATTTATTTCAAAAAAAGTTTTTCATTGATTATAAACAAAAGTTTTTCAAGTTATATTTTTGTTATTTATTGTTAAATTTACATTGAAATTTGGAGTAAAATTATCATCATAAATATATTCATAAGTATCATAATCATAATTTCCATTTCTTTTTTGCGAATCTATTTTTAAATTTAAATCATTTAATAAGTAATTTGTATCAAGTTTTCAATTTAAATCTATAATATTCTTATTAAATTCTCAATTATAATTATTTTTGAATAAGAATTCATTATTATTAATTGAGATTTTTCAACTTAAATTTTCAATGTTTTTTATTAAATCTTTTCATTTATAATCAACACTTAAATTATTAATTTTATTTTGATAATTTGTGTTTCAAACTATGTTTCAAGAAATATAAGATTTATCTATATACTCTCAAGTATCATAATCATATCATTTAATAGTATAATTAAAATCTCAAGTTATTTTATAATTATTTAATTCAGAAACTATATTAAATTCAGGAGTTTTTCAATTTAATTTATAACTTAAAAAATTATTATCTTGGTTTAATTTAGAATCAAAATTTACATCAATATCTCATTTATCAGCATAGAAATTAAGTTTTATACTTTGTTTATTTTTGAAATTAAATTTAAAAAATTCGTCAGGATATGTAGATTGTTCTGGAATTATTTCATAATTTATTTCTAGTATTTCATTGTCATTAAATGATATATATCAAGAATTTTTTTCTAAAGTACCATCTAATTTTCATTCAAATCAAATTATTGAATTATTTCATGAAATAGTTAAATATATTTTTCATGATTTATTAAAATCTTTTAGTAAATCATTGTATTGAGTTTCACTACATTCTTTTCAATTAAATGGATCAAATTTATTTGAAATTTCTTTCATCTTATCACAAGCAAATTTTGTTGGTCTCAAATAATATTTATCTCAAATCTTATTGTATGCTTCAAATAATGGTTTATTTAATGTAGTTTTTAAATCACTTTCTATGTTTGTATAATTTAGTGATTTTAATATTTCATATGATAATTTATTGTTATTATCTTCATATTTTATGTATTTATTTTCTTTCACTACTTTTTCTAATTTATCTAAATATGTTTTGATTTTATCTGTTCAATCCTTATTTAATATGTTGAAATCTTGTAATAATAAATATATATTTCCATCTTTACTTACTAAATCAACTATACTTTTAATTTGAAGTTTTATTGCATCTTCTCATTTAGGAATAGCTTCAATAAGTGCTTTAAATTCTCATTTTACTTTTGAATCAAAATTGTAAGTATTTGCTTCATAATTATTTAATTCAAAGCTTGATTTTAGATTTCAGTAAGTTTCATTATTTATATCTAAATTTATTTTTATATCTCAAGTTTCAGTTTTATTGTTTGTCTTAGAAAAATTTGTATAAACTTTATCTAGAGATTTTTTGCTCATATTATATAAATCTTGTTGAAGTTTATATATTTTATTTTTTGCTATTTCTTTATCTTCATTACTTATTGTTGAACTTAAAATTTCACTATTTTTACTATCTTCTATATTTAATATTTCAATATACGTTTTATAATATAGGTAATAAATAATATTTTCAGTTTCATTATTTTTAAATTCAGTTTCATAAATTACATCATCTATTTTTTGATATAATTTAGATAATAATTTTTCATTATTTTTATTATTTTCTATGAAACTATCAATTTTATTGATATAATTATTTCAATTTTTAGAGTCTTTTAACTCTAATTTAATTGTATCTAACTCTTGTGTGTAATAATCATCCACATATACTGCTTGAGTATTATTAACAAAAAATAAATTAAAAAACAAACTAATTAAAAGGAGAGACGTAAAAATTTTTTTCATAAAAAAAGGGTTAAAAATAAATTTTACCCTTTCATTTTATTTTTTACTTATAAATAATCAAATAAATGTAAACATTAGCATTGACAAATATGTTGCTTCAAATATATGAAGAAATATATTCATAACTAATATAGCTAAAAACATTCAAAAAATTATCTTAGATTTAGAATATAATTTTCTAAGAACAATTAATAATATACTTATAAATATAACAAAATAAATTATTCATCATTCTATTAAAACTTGTATGTACCAACTTTCAGGAATATATTTTACTTCATCTTCCTTTGTTTGTTTATCTGGATATATGTTTCTATATGCTGGACCAGCTTCAGCTAATCATGCTCAAAGTGGTTTTTCTTTAAATCTTTCTATTCAAACACTCATTCTGTCAAAATGACCAGTTGTAGATGATGTTCTAAATATTATATTTGTTAATTGAGTTTGAAATATAATTCATAAAATGCTTAGAAATCATAGTGTAAAAAGTAAGACACTTAGAAATACTTTTCTATAATTTTTATAAATATATTTTATACTTACTAAAAATATTATACCAGAAGAAACTATGATTCATAATAATGCACTTCTAGAATATGTTAGTAAAACAAGCCAAAATAAAAATAATATACTAGCATAAACATAGAATTCATTTTTCTTTTTTTGTAAATAAAGATACATTGAAGAAAAAATTACTAAAAAATATGCCATTGCGTTTGGTCCATCAAGTATTCATTGAAATCTTCTTATTCAAGAATTTTCAAGTCCGTGATATACTGGAATTCATCATTTAAATACCCAATTACTTGCATAATCTACATATCAAAATTCTACTAAAAATTCTTCTTTAAGTCTAAATTTTACAAGTATTCAAAATAGTAGTGATAAAGCTCCAGAATATACAAATAGTCTAATTAATTCTTCTTTTTTAACTTTTAAAAATTCAGCTCAATGTTTGTAAATAATCATAACAATTAAAAACATAAAATCATATCTTCATCAGTATATTATGCTATTTAATCATAGAGAATTATATAGAGTAATTCAAACTCCATATCAAATGTAAGCAAATACTAAATAATCTAATATATCTAATTTAGGTAATTTTTTAGCTTTTATAAATTCATAAACTAAACTTAAAAAAATTAAAATTAAAAGTCATTCTTTTAAGAAAAAACCTACTTTGTTAAATCAAGTTAAGTAACCAAAAAATACTGTAAAAAATACGTAAAAAGGTAGTGTTATTACACTAAATTTTGTAAGATAGGAAAATATATTCATATAAATTAATTAATGTTATTTTGTATATAATAAATAAAACAATAAAAATGTAAATTTTTTATTGTTTTATTATTTCTTTTAATCTTTTTTCAAAGATTTCTTTACTAAAAAGTGAAGCTTGTTTTTCACAATTTTCCGTTTTATATTTATTTTCTAAATTATTTGTATGAAATATTTTAAATTTTTCTATAAAATCACTTCAATCTTTTTTATCAAAAAATTCTCAAGTAACTCAAGCTAAAACCGTTTCAGTTAATCATCAAGCATTATAAGCGAAAACTGGTTTTCATGCAGCCATAACTTCTATTGGAACTATTCAAAAATCTTCTTCTCATGGAAAAATTAAACCAAGAGAATTTTGTACTAAATACACAAGTTCATCATTATATTTAGCTCAAACAAAGCTTATATTATTTTTTTCTACTAATTTTTCTAATTCTTCTTTGTAATTTCAAGCTCAAATTATAAGTAAATTTTCCTCTAAATTATTAAATGTTTTTATTGCAATATCTAGTTTTTTAAATTCTGTTAAAGCAGAAATTATTATATAATAATTATTATTTTCAAAAGGTTTATTATTCCAGTTACTTTCTATTTTTTTTATTCTCTTACTAAATCTATTTGTTTCAATTGGTGGATATAACAAAATAGAATCTTTTCTATAATATTTTTCTATTCTTTTTGCAGTATTTTTACTATTAGCAATACTTATATCAACTCTATTACTAGCTATAAAATCCCAAATTCTAATTTTCAAAAACATTTTATTAATTAATGGTTTTAAAATATAGTTTTTCCATCAAGAATTTAATCATAAATCTGCTTTATATTCATTTGTCCAATCCCAAATATAACGAGCAGGAGAATGATAATAAACTATAAATTTAGTTTCAGGTTTAGTTATAGCTCAGTGAGCAAAACCTGAACTAGAACACAAAACCAAATCATAATCTGAAAAATCTAAACTTTCAACACTTCTAGACATAAAAGGTAAACAAAACCTTTGTTTTTTTGTCAAAGAATATATTTTTTGAGTTTTAAGAGAAAAAACTTGTTTATTTATTTTGTTTTTTGGAAATATTTTTCCAACTTTATTTTCATCATAAATTAGAGTAAAAATATCTGCATCTGGAAATAAATTCATCCAGTTTTCTACTACTTTTTCAGCTCAGCCAAGTTTTATAAGCATTTCATGAAGGATTGCTATTTTCATTAATTTATAATTTATTTTTTAAAAACTATCTAAATAATAATTATTTTTTGAAAAAAACTAATTTTTTGTTAAAATTCAATAAATCTATAATTAATTAATTTATTATATGAAAAAAATATTATTATTTTTGTGTTTATTTTTCAGTTTATTCTATTATAATAATTCTTTTGCGTTAACTGAACAAGAACAAATGTTAAATGATCAATGGTGAAATTCTGAAGATTCTGCATATAGTGACAAATCTTGAGATCTAACAAGTTCTGATTTTCAAATAAATGTAGATGATATTTCTCCTTGAATTGTTTGACAATGATCAACTACTAAGGAAAGAGTAAATTGGCTACTTTGAACGTTTATTCAAAATATGATGATAGCACTTTGAATTTTGTCAGTGTTTATTATGACTATTGGTTCTTGATATATGATCTTACATAATGGACAAGATGAACTTTTGAGTAAATGAAAATCTATATTTATGTCTTGAGTTTATGCTATGATAGTTGCATTAACTTCATATTATTTGATTGCAATTGTTAGTTATTTATTATATAAAAATTAATTTACTAAAAGATAAATATGTACAAAAAAATAATTGTTTTATTATTTATTATGTTTACTTTTTTAAGTGTAAATATATCATATTCTGCAACTCCAGATGTTAATTGTGCTTGATTACCATGATGTGCAAATAGTACATCTATAACTACACCATCAAAAGTAAATATTGCTAACAACATTTGAGCAAAATTTATGTCTAAATTTATTTGAGAATTTATTCAAATAGTTGCAGTATTTGCAGTATTTGCTCTTATATTTAGTGGTATAATGTATTTGCTGTCAGCCTGAGAAGAAGAAAAAGCTAATAAAGCTAAAAAATGGATTATTTGGTCTCTAGTTTGAGTTTTTGTTTCTATTTCTGCTTGGTGAATAATAAACTTTCTAAATAATATTAGAATTGGCTAAATTATAATTTAAAAAACTTATGAAAAAATTACTTTATATAACTTCACTTCTTACAAGTTTCTTGTCTGTTTGAATTTCTTATGCTGCAGATGTTAAAACTAAATTAATAGAAGTAACAGAACCAACTATTTGAACTATAGATTGAACTTCAACTTCAAGTATCTTATGATGATTATTTGTTTGGTTTAAAACAGAAGTATTTTCAGTTATTATGGTTATTTCAATTGCTGTTTTTATATTTATTGGTATTAAATTTGCAACTGCAAGATGAAATCCAGAAGAATTTAAAAAAGCTTGGATGCATACTATTTACGCTGTTATCTGAATATTTTTTGTATTTATGGCTTGGTGACTTGTAAAAATTGTTTCTAGTTTAAGTTTATAATAATAAATAATGAAAAAAATAATTATTGCATTTTTGATTTTAATTTTTAGTTTACTTAATTTATCTGTTGTTTTAGCAGCTGATTGTACTTATGATCCACTTACAAATTCAAGTATAACTGATTCTTTAAATAATTGTTTATCTGGTTCTACTTTAGTTTGATCAGAAGCTACAATTATAAATTGAGATGGATTTAAAATTACAATTAATAATTGGGTAAAAAATCTCTCACTTTTTCTTTGAATTGGTGCTGTTTTATGAATAGTTTATTGAGCTTTTATGCTTACAATTAGTGCTTGAGAAGATGAAAAAGTTAATAAAGCAAAAGATATTATAAAATGGTCAATTATTTGATTTTTATGATTAATCACAGCTTCTTTTATAATTAATCTACTTGTTAGAGTTATTTATTCTTTAAATTAGTATGTTTAAATTTAAAAAAAATTTAGTAAAAATCCTTATTTTTACTTTGAGTTTTAGTTTTTTGATTTTTATAACAAAAAACTATTTTTTTTGATGAAAAGATGATTTTCAAAATTCATTAATAGAAGAAAAATATATTGATCCAATAGTTGAAATAAACCATAGTGATAATGTTGTTGATAATGAATTGTTAAATAAAAAAGTAGAAGAAAAACTTTTACAAAATCTTAATTCAGCTATAAAAATAAAATATAAATATATTCCAAATGATTTATTTTCTGAATTTGCTTTTTCTTCTTATTTTTTACCAATTGACACTTTTTTAAATACTTTTTATATTCAAGATAAGATATCAAGTTTAGATGTTGTTTTTAATAAGGAAAAATGAGAAGTTAGATGAAAAATGCAAGACAAGAAGTTAAAACTTTTTTGAATTTATAATATGTCCGTTTGAGAATTATTAGCAGTTTCTATACATGAATTTGGACATTTTTTTGATTTATATATTTTAGAAAAAAAGGTTACTTTCGATATAAGTGATTATTTTTATTTTATTTCTTGGGATTGAATAAGTACAATCAAGGCATGACTTGAACAAAAAGACTTTGTTTCAGGTTATGCTATGACAAATAAATATGAAGATTTTGCTGAAAGTTTTACTTATTATATATTACATAATTGAGATTTTTTAGAGAAATCTAATGATTCTTTAGTTTTAAAAGAGAAATATGATTTTTTTTCAAAATATGTTTTTAGGAATGATGAGTTTAAATCTGATAACTATAAATCAACTAATGAAATCAAACCTTATTATCGGGATATAACTAAAATAGAGTTTTCTTTAGAAAATTTTTTGCAGTATTTGAAAAAATAGATATACTCTTGCTTGCTATATAAAAGTAACTTTTTAGTAAGACTAAGAAAAGTGCTTTTAGAAAATATAAAAAAACCTCAAAAATATTCAGCCATAATTGAAATTACTTTTTTAAAAAGTAAACTATTTTTGTGAATTATAAAACTTGTAAAATGAGTTTTAGTTATTTTTATATGAATTTTATATTTATAAAAAAATTAATTTAATGAAAGATTTTTTAGATGAATTAGATCAAGAAATTGACTGAATTCAAAATAATGATGATATAGTAGATCAACATATTATACTTAATGAATGAATGGATTGAACTACTGAAAACATAGAAGCTGAACAAAAACAACTTCATAAAAATGTAAAAACATTTTCAAATAATCAAAATAATTCAAACAATCCAAATAAACAAAATAAACCAAAACAAGAATCAAATGAAATTAGAGGTAAATTTATTTCTAAATTTCCTGAGACTAAGTTTTATCTTCCTTCTTTAAGAGAAGGTTATACTAGATTTATTCCAATTTGAGGAAATAATGAAACTTGAGCAAAAAATATGTGAATGGCTCAATATTGAGATGATATAATTCTTATGGATTGTGGAGTACAATTTGCTGATGCAGATATGCTAGGAGTAAATTATTCTATTCCAGATGTTTCTTTTTTAGTTAACTACAAAAAAAACATAAAAGGTTTTCTTATAACTCATGCACATTTAGATCATATAGGTTCTTTAAAACACGTGTATCCAGCATTATGATGCCCAACATTATATGGTACTAAGTTTACTATTTGATTAATTAAAAAACAATTAGAAGAAGCTTGATTGTTATCATATGCTACTTTAGTTGAAGTTGATGCTTGAAAAAAAGAAAAAATTAAAATAGGTCAATTTGAAGTTGAGTTTTTTAAAGTAAATCATAGTGTTCCTGATTGTGCTTGATTATATATTGAATCACCAGGTGGAACTAAGATTGTACATACATGAGATTTTAAAATAGACTTTACTCCTGCAATTGATACACCTGCAGATTTAGATAGGATTAGTGAAATTGGTTCAAGATGAATTTCAGTTTTGATGTCAGACTCTACAGGTTCAACTAGAAAATGATTTTCTATGAGTGAAAAAAATGTATGAGAAGAACTTGAAAAAATAGTTTCAAATCATCATAAAGGTAGACTTATTATTGCTACATTTTCTTCTTGGATTTCAAGAGTACAACAACTTATAGATATTGCTGAAAAATATGATAAAACTATATTTTTAAGTGGTAGAAGTATGGTTGAAAACGTGGCTATTGCAAAAGAACTTGGTTATATCAATATAAAACCAGGTGTTGTTAAAAAGATGACACCAAAAAATACAGAATGAATTCTTCCACATAAACAAATTATTATTACAACTTGAAGTCAATGAGAACAATTTTCTGCACTTGCAAGAATGAGTGAATGAAAACATAATTCAGTTGAAATCATAAAATGAGATACTGTTGTATTTTCTTCTTCGGTTGTTCCAGGTAATGAAAAATCAGTTGTTTGAATAATTAATAAATTGATCAAACTTTGAGCAAATGTAGTTACAAAAGATGATTGAGAAGTTCATACATGATGACATGCATTTCAAGAAGAACAAAAAATCATGATAAATTTAGTTAAGCCTAAATATTTTATGCCAATTTTTTGAGATTTGTATTTTAGAACTGTTCATAAAAATACTGCAATGTCACTTTGAATAAAAGAAGACAATGTACTTATGCTTGAAAATGGTAATATCGTTGATTTTGCACCAAAAAATGGTAATGTATTTAAATCAAAAATAAAAGCTCCAATCCAAGAATTAATAATTGATGGTCATTGAATGTGACTTGCTACTAGTCATGTAATTAAAGCTAGAGAAAAAATGATGAATTCTGGAGTTTTAGTTATCATGTTTAAGGTAGATAAAAAAACAAAAGCTATTTTATGACATATTAAACTAGAATCTAGAGGGCTTGTTTATCTAGAAGAAGTTAGATTTATTCATAGAATGATTATAAAAAAAGCTAGAGATATCTATGAAAATACTGTAAAAGATGTTCCAGATATGGAAGAAAAAGATTTAGTAAAAATTCTAAGAGATGATTTAGAAAAATTTTTATTACAAAAAATAGACAGAGAACCAATGATTATACCAATGTTAACAGAAGTATAAAAATATTTTACAAAAGACAAAAACTCCTTATTATTGTTTTTGTCTTTTATTTTATTAAAACTAAGACTATGAGAAATAAAATAAATATATTTCTATTAAGCGTTTTAATTTTTCTATTAACTTCATGTTTTTCATCAAATAATGATGACATAAATAAAGCAAAAGAAGAATTACTTAATTGAAATAATCCAATTGAGGAAGATTATAATGTTGAAGATGAAGCTAGATATGATGAACTTGAAAAAAATCAAAAAGAAAATATTGAAGAGAGTGTTATTATAAATGATTTAACTACTGATAGTTTTATCAAAATAGATAATATTGATAAAGATAAATTATCTGCTTTATCTCTTGAAATAACTGGAACTACTACAACTAATGTAGATAAAATAATTGTAAATTTTTCAAATTCTTGATCAACTTTTAAAGAAGATAATTATACTTTAAAAACTTTTAAATCTGGAGATAAAACATTTTTATATAGAGCATTTTTGAAGTATGAAACTATGGATTATGGAAGAAATGTTTATTTGATAGAAGCATATTCTTGAGACAAAGTTTCTAAAACTGAACTTATTTTGAATGTTTTAAAACCAGAAAATGATACTTCTTTACAATCTGAAAAAGAACCAATTGAATCTGAAAAAGTAGATACTTCAAATTTACCTGTATGACAATATTATTGAAACCCAGTTGAATTATGAGATTCTAAAATAACATATAGTGATATAAAATGACTTCAAATTGAAAAACTTACAAGTACAGGTTTAACTTTGGATAGTGATAGTGTAAATAATTTTTTGTCTAATAAAGTTGAATGATGGTTTTTTTGGAATAGTTTAAGGCCAATTTATGATAATGAATGAGTTTCATTCTTTGTAATTAGATTAGATTGAACTAAGTATATTTATGAAAAACATTATTTCACACCTGATGGATATTATTGAGTTTTGCAACTTGAAACTTGAGAATGAATAGATATTTCAAATTTAAGTGATAAAAATTCTGAATTTAAGTTAAAAAATGATACTTATGCCACTGTTACTATTGCAGATATGTTATTTAAAAATATATTAAGTAAATAAAAAAATATGAGAGTACTTTTAAAAATTAGCTGAGAAGCATTGAAATGAGAAAAGGATTTTTGAATAGATCCGAGTTTTGTTGAAGATGTAGTATTAAAAATTAAAGAAATTAAGGAAAATAATATAGAATTAGCAATTGTTGTTTGATGATGAAATATATATAGATGATCAAATCTTATTGCATCTTGAGTAAATCCAACTGATTCACATAATTTAAGTATGTTGTCTACAGTTTTTAACTGAGTAGTTTTAAAGAATTTCTTAGATAAAGCTTGTATTAAGTCAATTGTTATGGATGTAAATTGAGTTGATTTTGTTGAAAAATACAACAAAAATACAGCAAAAAAATATCTAAAAAAATGACATATTGTTATATGTACTTGATGAACTTGAAATCCTTATTTTACGACTGATACAGGTTGAGTTTTAAGATCTCTTGAACTTGAATGTAATATGATGATAAAAGCGACTAAAGTTGATTGAATATATAATAAAGACCCAATTAAACATAGTGATGCTAAATTTTATGAAAAAATATCATACGATGAAGTTATTTCAAAAAATCTTAAGATTATGGATCAAACAGCAGTATCGCTTGCAAAAGAGTCAAATCAAATAATAAAAGTAGTAAATTTATCTAAATCTTGAGCTATATTAAGAGCTATTTCATGAGAAAAGGAAGGTAGTACTATAAGTGATTAAAAAATCTTTTGACAAATAAGTATTTTTTAATATGATACACGGGCAATTTTTAAAAAATATATACACTTTTTAGAAATTTATAAAAAACATAATTAATATATAAATAAATCAAGATGTTAGCAAAACTAAAGAAAAGAAAAAGACTTAGAGTACACTGATTTCTACAAAGAAGTGCTACTGATAATGGGAGAAATGTTCTAAAAGCTAGAAGAAGAAAAGGAAGACATGTTCTTACAGTTTCTTATCCAAAAAGATTTCAAGAAATCAACGGAAAAGCTAAAATGCATATTATCGCAGGAGGTACTGCAAGAAAATCACCTTTTGATGGTAAAGGAAATTTTGTTAAAAGAAAGTAATATTTTAGTTTTTAAGTATTTTTATAGTGATTGCTAAAAAATATAGATTAACTGAAAAAGAAACAAAAAAGGTTTTACATAAGTGAAAACCTTTTTTTTCTTATTGAATAGTGTTAAATTTACTGAAAAATGATTTACCTTACAATAGATTTTCCATTGTAATTTGATGAAAATCAGTTAAAACAAGTATAGATAGGAACTTTTTTAGGAGAAAATTTTATGATAAATGTTCTTGAAAAATTGAAAATTCATGACAATCTTATGATTTAGTTTTTGTTGTAAAAAAACAAACTAAATTAGAAAAAAAAGAAGTTTCAAGTATAATCTCTTTTGAAAAAGATTTAAGTTTTTTATTAGATAAATATAAAATATAATATGAAAAAATTTTTGGATTTAATACTAGTGTTAATGCTAACTATTTTAATATTTAGTTACTTTGGAGGTGATAAAAAACAAACACTTGATAATACTTTAGATATATCATTTGAAAAAACTAATTATACAATTCCAGCTTCTGTTTGAGTTATGGTAAAAAATTTTACAGCTAGTGGAGTTATTATTAATACTTGTAGTGATATCAATATACTATCTTCAGGTGATAAAATAAGTTTTACAAATGATTTTTGTGAAGATATTGAAATAAAATCTGGAGAAACTCATCTTATTTCTTATGCAAAAGAATATTCAAGTTTTGAAAAAGTTGGTAAATATACTCTAAATTCAAAAGTTTGAGATAAGGAATATTTTGATCAATTTGAATTAGAAAATAAATGAACAATTAGTAAGTTATTTACTTGAATTATATATGCGCCAATTTATAATTTAGTTATTTTTTTAATAGAAATATTTAAAGGTTCATTTGGTTGGGCTACAGTTTGTGTGACTATAATCATCAGATTATTGTTATTATGGCCACAACATAAAATGATGTTATCACAAAAAAAATTACAAGCAATTCAACCAAAAATCAAAAAAATACAAGATGATCATAAATGAGATCAACAAATGATAGGTATGAAAATGATGGATTTATATAAGAATGAAAAAGTTAACCCAGTAGGGTCTTGTTGATTTTTACTTATTCAAATGCCAATTCTTCTAGTTATTTATCGTATAATACTTTGAATTCAAGATCCATCAAATACTTATTATCTTTATGAGTATTCAAAATCATTTTTATTAACTGATATAAGTTTTTGATTCTATTGACTTGATTTACTTGCAAAATGAGGTATTCAATGAATAGTTTTAGCTATAATAATTGCAACTCTTCAATTTTTCCAAATAAAATTATCATTAAATCAAAAGGATAAAGAAAACAAAGCATCTGGAGTTGTTTTAGAAAAAAAAGCAAATGATGATAAGTATTCACAAATGATGCCAGATCCAGAAATGATGAATAAATTTATGCTTTATGGTATGCCAGCTATGGTAGGAGTATTTACATATTCACTTTTCGCTTGAGTATGAATATATTGGGGTATTTCTACTCTGTTTATGTTAGTTCAACAAATAGTTGTAAATAAAATTTTGAAAAAGTAAAGCTAAAAGTGTTAATGATTTTGACACTTAGATAGTTTTTGTTAATATAATCTTATATTTATATAGTAATTATTTATATTATGTTAAAAAAGATTTTGACTGTATCTTTGTTATTAGCTTCTTTTAGCTATACACATGCTGATACTAAAGAAGTAGAATGTTCTACTGATCCAGTTTTCGCTGAATATTCATGTAATCAATGTTTTGATTGAGGTTCAAAAGAACAATGAGGATTTATTGGTTTATTAACTGATATTTGGTCAAATACTTCTGAGAGTGATAAAATTCTTTATAAAGAACAACAAGAAATGCCAGAAATGGTTAACTTAAATACTTCAAAAGTAGAATGGTCACAAACTCCAGATTCAAAAGATTTTTGGGAATATACTCCTGAATTTGAAGCAGTATTTTCAACTGAACAAGATTGATATGTACTTTGAGCAGGTAAATCATTAACTTGGTTAAAATCTAAATTAGGTTATGCTTATAAATTAGATAAAAATGAAACAGCTAAAGATGAAAATATTGGTTTGTTAATATATCCAATACTAAGTCATACACTTTTAGCTAATTGAGAATTAGGTATGAGTAATACTCCACATAATGAATGTGTATTGTATAAATCAGCAGCATGAGTTGCTCCAGTTGTTACTCCACCAAAAACTCTTCCTCAAACTGGTCCTGCAGAATATTTCTTATTACTAATTCTAGCAATGATTTTAGGTTTTGGTATAGTTAGATTTAAAAATAATTAATAATTATAAATTATAAGAAAGATAAGGTAAAAACCCCTTATCTTTTTTTATTCATAAAATTTTATAATAGTCAAGTTAATTATTTTGGTTTTTGTTTTGTAATTATGATATTATATAATGGTATAAATTATATTAATTAAAAAACCTATTATGTTACACATCGTAAAACAATATAAAAAATTATTACTTTCATTTTTGGAAACAAATCTAGATTCACAAGCTTCTAGTGTTTTTATTGATATCGATTCAAATTGAGATAAAAAAGCAAGTAAAGAAGAAATGAGAGAAATTTTAAAAATTGATAATAAAAAAATAAGTGATGAAATAAAAAAAATTGTTTCTCAAATTGAGAGTAAAATTCAAAATTATCAAACTGAAGATGCTTTTGTTAAAAAGTTTGATGAACTTAAGACTAAACAAGAAAATGAAAGAAGTTGATTAAGTCAAGAGCAAGTTAATGCAGCTGTTGGAATAGTTAATGAATCATCTGCTAACTCAAATATTTTAAGTGATGATATTGCAAAAACAACTGTTGAAAAATTTGATGTTAAAAAAGATTCAAAAGATTTGGTTAAAGTTAAGGCATTACAATGAGCATTAATTTTATTATGATATAAGTTAAAATGAAAAAATAATTGAGTAGATTGAGATTTTGGATCATCTACAAAAGCTGCATTAGAAAAAGAATTATCTAAAAAATGAGTTAATTCATCTGTTGTTGAATTAAAAGAACAAAAAGTTGTGAATGTAGATATTACTTGAAATAGCACAGAAAAAAGTGAGTCAAGAGAATTGTCTTGATCAGATTTATTATTAAAACTTTCAGATTTAAATAATGATAATGATTTAGATGATCAAAATCTTGTTGATGAAAAAACTTTAAAAACAGCTTTATCAAAGTTATCTAATTGATGAGATATTTCTAAAATTAAAAGTATATTTAAAGAAATAACTTGAAAAGATTCTACAAATTTTAATGAATCAGAAACGAAAGAGTTTAAAGAAAAATTATTATTAAATCTAAATTTTTTAACAAGTATTTGAATTAATTCTTGATTATATGCACTTTTAAGTTGAAAATTATCAAATTTTTTAGATAAAATTCCAACTGAAAATAGAAAAATTGAGATAGATAGTATTATATATTCTACACTTACTCCAACTGTAAAAAATGTAATTGCTTGACTTGTAACAACAGGAGTATTGGTAGTTACTGGATGATTAGTTGTGGTATGATATGAAGAAACTCAATTTAAATGAGAAGAATTTATATCTAAAGTTGAAAAATCAGAAGAAGGTTCAGTATTATCATGATTAAAGTCAGTTATTTCATATATTAAAGATGCATTTATGTGAAGGAGACTATCTATGAGTTTTTGAAAAGACAAGATGGATGTTGATGAAATTGAATCTGAAATTACAGAATTTACAAAAGAGTTACTTAGTTTAAAACTTGATTGAACTGATACTGATATAAAAAATGCTAAATTAAAATCTATGTATAGTGAAGTTATAAATTTATCTAAAAAATATAAAATTGATACAAATACTCCACAATGAAAAAAAGATTTACAAAAAGTTATGATACAATCATACATAATGACATTATGAGAAGAAAATAAGGGTTCAGATTGGAAAGCAACTCTTGGATTGTTATTTATAGGATTAAATAGAGATAATATAGATACTAATTATGTTCCAACTAAGTTAAATGCTACAAATGATGTTGAATCAAAATTAACAGAAAAATCATTAAATTCATCTGAATTACAAAGAGTTTGAATTAAAATAGAAAAATTATCTAATTGAAAATATAAACATTCAATTCCAGAAAAATGACAAACTATTAAGTTAGATGGTGATGATAGAGATTTCCCAATAAAGGAAATAATTATTCCTGAATGATTAGATTTAGAAAATTCTGATAAAATATATGATTTTAAATTTTCGTATAAATGATGAAGAGAAGATTACTATGTTCTAAGCTTAGTTGAAAGAAATAGTAATTCTAAAACTACTATTCCACAATGAAGTGTTTCTTGAACACAAGAAATTGGTAAAGTTAAAAATGCTCGCCAATGAAAAGATAATATGCTTAATGCTAAATTAAGAGAATGAGTTAATGGTTCTGAAACTATGTGAAGAGCATTATATGATATATGACATAAAGTAGAATTTTCTGCATTAGTTAAAGCAATATCTAGATGAGATAAAGAAAATGTTTTAGTTGAATTAAATAAAATGGAAAAATGAAATTATAAAAGTTTAGCTAAATTTTTAAAAAATAAAATAGATTCATTTAATGAGTGGGATACATACATGTCTTGAAATAGTGAAACAAGAGCAAAAAAATCACCAAAATATAATGAAATTCGTACAAAATGAGTAGTAAATGCAGAATCAGCATTAGCTAAAAAACTTGGTTTTCCAATTCCATCTTCTGAGGATAATTTTGTGGTAAAATGAAATTACTCTTCAAAACAAATTTCTGAAATACTACCTTGACAAGAGATTACATCTTTACAATTTATGACACCATTGGATGCTAATCATAAAAATGAAAGTAGATCTTCATTACATAGAGTTTCAGTAATTGATTGATCATTTTCAGTTGTTCCTAAATTTATAAATATTGACAATGATAAAAAACAATCTATAATTGATGGACTTTTAAATTCTTCAGATAATTCATTATGAGTTAATGTACAATTAGCAAAATTAAATAAATTTTTGAAAAGTAATAAAATTGATAAACAATTAACATTACCTCAATATAAAGATTATTTAGTTAATGGTGATATTTCTAAACTATGAGTTGATGGACTTAAATTACAAGATGGTAAAAGTACTAAATTTATAGAATCTCGTGCTATGGTTGCTTGAAATATTTGTTTAAATACAACTTATGCTATAGCTTATCCAGCATTTGAAATCTGAAATAATAAGCAAAATATTGCTCCTGTATGAACAAAAGATGCAACTGCTGCATTAAATTTATGAGTTGTTACATGAGATGAAATTAATTTATGAGTTAATCCAGTTATTGCTGCACTAAAAATTAACAGTAATAGTTGAACTCCTAAAACTGAAGTTCCAGGTGCTACAAGTAATCCAGGATGAAGTTGAGCATGAATTGCTCCTGAATGATGAGTAGCTTGATGAGTTTCTTGAAATGTTACTACAACAGTTACTTGAATTTGATTTACACCAGGTGGATAATAATTATTTTATTAAAATAATTCAATATGTTAAAAAAAATTATATATGTTTTTTGAATTTTACTATTAATTGTATCTTGCACTAAACAAAATAATATAGATTCTTCAGAGTTTAAAGTTGAAGAAAAGTGAGTAGTTTGATGAACTTGAACTACTGAAATATCAGAGGCAATTAGTCCTGTAAAATTTAAAAATTAATATACTTATATGAAAAAAATATATTTTTCAATATTCATTTTCATTTTAACTTGTATAAATTATTGATTTGTATGAGCATATGATCAAGAATTTCCAAGTATAAAGTTGAGATATGGTTATCAATACAATTTTTTTGATGTGTTTAATTCTTCTGCAACAAAGAAAAGTTGAATAAATCAAGTTACCACTACTTTTACTGAAAAAGCAGATTATAATTGATGAACAAATCCTTCTTTTTGATATACTCCATCTTTAATATCGGCTTGATATATTGTTAATGCTTGACAATCAATGCAAGTAGTTAGTAGTAATATACCATATCCTATATCATTTCATCCAGTTTCAAGATGATTAAAAGATTTAGAAATATTATATTGAATAACTTACTATGAGGAAACTAGTCCTTGAGTTTGGGCAGGTCCTTATACTCATACTGAGTATCAACCATATGAAATAACATGGTGTTGAGATTGAGTTGTTGATAATTATACTGATCAATATTCATGAATTAATATAAATGAAACTTGTGATCCAAATGATTTAAGTCATGCTGGTTGGTGAGTAGGTTGATGTAGTGTTACAACTTGTGAACCTATAAATATTGTTACTTCACCAGTTTGTAATAATTTATCTTTAAATCCACTTACTTGAAATGCTCCTTTAGCAAGTAATGTTGCTTGTACATGAACAAATGCAACAACATATACAATAAATTGTTGAAATGGACAAACAATAAATGCAAATACATGAACATGTAATTACACATCAACATGAACATTTTTGGCAAATTGTTTTGTTGATTGAACAATAACAAGTCCAGCTTGTCAGCAAACAGTTACTGTTACAAATACAGTAACAACGCCAAGTTGTACAAATTTAACAGCAACACCTACAACTTGAGTTAACTCATTGACTTCAAATGTAGTTTGTACATGAGTAAATGCAACAACGTATACAATAAATTGTTGAAATGGACAAACAATAAACGCAAGTACTTGAGTATGTAGTTATGCAACAGTATGAACATATACTCCAACATGTTTTGTAGATGGTACAATTACAAGTCCAGCTTGTCAACAAACAGTATCTGTAACAACTTCATCAAGTTCATCGTCATGAGGTGGCTGATCATATCAATGTAGAGATATATCTAAATCGTGAAATCAAGTTACTTGTACATGAAATAATTTTGTACAGACTTTTAGATTAAATTGTTCTGGTTCGTTTATGTTTGCACCAGCAGTTGCTTGAGCAAACAGTACAACATCTGCAACATTTACATGTAATGATGCAAGTGCTTCTTGTAGTGTTTATAATCAAAGTGTTACTGAATCATCATTTTATACTTGGCTAACTAATCCAGCTTGTAATTTAGTGCCAGGTACTGGTTCAAGTAGTTGAGGTAGTTCAAGTTGATGAAGTTCAGGTGGTAGTTCAGGATGAAGTAGTGGATGAGGAAGTAGTTGAGGTGGTTCTCCAGATTATTGTTGAGATTGAATTATTCAAAGACCAAATGATAATTTTGAATTAGAAGAATGTGATTATGGAACAGGAACTTGGCCAGCATGGTGTACATCAAGTTGTAAAATAAATTGAGTTTTATCATTTCCAAATGATTGAGAAATAGTTTTTTGACCTAGTGATAATGTTATTATTTGAAATAATATGAATCCTTATTCAGAATATTCTCTTGATAAACCATTTATTTTAAATAAATCAGGTTATGATTTATATTTTGACTCACTTTGTGTAGTTAAAAAATCATGAACAACAATTTCATGAGGAACTATCTGTCAACCTATTTGAAAAACACTTTTCCCAGGTAATAGTTTTGCATTTTCAACTTATCCAAATTTTGTTTGAAATACGAGCTCATTAACTGCAGGAACTTATGGTGATAATGTTTTAGTTACTACATTAGAAAATAAATGAACATTATATACAGATGCATATTTTGCTTCTGAGTTACAAGTAAGAGTTTCTAAACCAAGTATTACAACTACATGAGGTGGTACAAGTTTTGTAAATAATACTTCTAATATTTCTAATGTTTCAAATGTAACTCAAGTTACAGGGAACTCTGATATAAATAAAAACTTTGTTTGAGCATGAGTTTCAACTTGAGATATTTCAAGTTATTCAACTGATGTATCAAATACAACATCTGTTAATAGTATTTCGCAAGATTGACAAAATTATAATGATGCTGTTAATCAAGCTACAACAATTAGTTGATTAAGTTTATGAAGTACTAATGATTTAAATGATTTTAAAAATTATAATTGAATTACTAATGCTTTTATATTAAAAAATACTAGTTTTGTAGTTAATAGTAATACATTTTTATGATTATCATGAGCTAGAACTTATATTATTGAAAATGGTAATTTAATTATAAATAGTAACATAGCTTTTCCTGATAATATTTCATTTGTTGTAAAATGATGAAATATACAAATTGATAAAACTGTTACTAGTATAACTTGAACATATATTTCAATTCCAAATTGAAGTATTGGATGAGATATCGTATGAATAAATTGATCTACAAATAATGTATTAAATGTAAAAGGTTCATTATACGGAAATACGCAAGATTTAATAAGTAAAAGAACTTATATTAAGCAAAATTCTTCAGGATTACTTGATGTAGGAACAATTGTAAGTTTTGGTTCTTCTATATTTAGAGATCCAGCTCCGCTTACTTCTATATTTATTAATGAATACTTAGATTCAACTAAAGTTGCAAAATAAAAAAATCAGTCTCGTAGAGACTGATTTTTTGGTTTTTTAAAATATTTTTGGTATAAATTTATATTTTACTTTCTTTTTGTATTCTATGTATTCATCGTCTAATTCCAAATGTCTTTCTTCTGTAACTGCTCTCATATAATAAATAAATCACCAAGCAGATATTGAAGCAAATATTAAAAATAAATTATAAATATTAAATTCTTTTATGTTTATAAATATTATTGGAAGTGCTCAAATAAACCATGAAATATTTTTGGAAATATATGCTGGATGTCTTACGTATTTATAAGGTCATTTAGAGATTATTCATCTATTTGTAAGATTGCTAGCTTTTAATCAAAGTGCTACTGAAGCCCGAGAATAAATTGCAAAAAAGACTAAAAGTAGAGAGTTTAATATAATATGAACATAAAAATTATTAAACATAGGAGTTTCGCTACTATACCAAGCGAAAAAATTATCCATTACAGAATTAAATGGTGGATAACAGATTAGAGCAACAAGCCATCACAATACTGTTGGTTCTACACTTTTTATCTTGTTTCATAGATATTTACTTTCAAGTAAATAACCAAGTGTAAAAAATAATAGATCTATAAAAATAATTAATTTAAAAATTGTAAGAAATATGTAATTATTATAAAAATAATAAAAATTTTGGAAAAATGTACTTGTTTCATTAAATCAATAATATACTTTGTTTACAATTACTCATAGATTTTGAAAGATCCAAATTATCATTAATGGTGCGAAAAAAAACTTAACTATCCAAGCAAGGATACTATTTTTTTCTTCGTCTTTTATCTTATAATTTTTGATTGTTAATTTATTTTTTATGCTATTAAGTACAATTCTAGCTTTTGATTTATTGTTTTCAACTAAATAAAAAGGTATAAGTAAAGCAAGGTATAGGTATAAAAGAAATTGAAATATATCTAGAGTATTTATTTTTGTATTTATGAATTGAATATCAAAAAATAAAAATCACTTATAATATGAATTTTGTGTATAAAAAACATATCATAGAATTATAAAAAAAGCGCTAGAAATATAGTTTTTAATTAATTCTTTCATTTGTATTCATTATATATTAGTTAAAATAATTTTATAAATAAAACTATAAATTGCAATTTGATATTTTTTTATTAAAATAACTTTTATTATTTTTTAAATTTATTTAATGAAAAAGGGGCATATTTTTTTTATTTCTTGAGTAGCTTGAGCTTGAAAAGGTACTGTAATAAGAGCTTTGTTAAAAGATGAAACTTTTAATCTAAATTTGGCGTTATCTTGCAAAACAAGAGAACCAAGAATTTGAGAAAAACCTGGGATTGATTATATAAAACTCACTTTAGAAGAATTTAAAAAATCTATTGAAAACAATGAATTTCTAGAATATAATTTCATTCATAATCAAGCATATTATTGAACTAGGATAAAAGATGTTTTGGATGATTGAATAAATTTATGAAGATATATCTTAAAAGAAATGGATATATTGATATTACCAAAAGTATTGGAAGAAAATAAGATTTCAAGAGAGCATTTTACATATATATTTCTTGATATTCCACTTGAAGAAATAAAAAATAGAATGGCTTCAAGATGAGATGATGTAACTTGAAATGATTATGTAAATAGGATAAATTCTGCTAAAAAAGAAAAAGAACTTATTTATTTAGCTGATCATATAATTGATGCTAGTTTATCTCCAGAAGAAACACTTCTAGAATTAAAAAAGATTATTAACAATAAAATAAATCAAAACTAATTATGAAAATTCATATAATTACTATATTTCCTGAAAGTTTTTTCTCATATTTTTCAAGCTCTATAATGAAAAGAGCAATAGACTCTGATTTATTTGAAATAAATTATTATAAGCTAAATGATTTTAGCAATGATAATTTTAAAAGAGTAGATTCAAAAGCATATGGAATGCATGGACAAGTTATTTCAGCAGAACCATTATCAAAAGCTATTGATTTTATTTTTCAAAAAGTGTGAAAAAAAATCCCAGTTGTATATATGTCACCAAGTTGAGATTTGCTAAATCAAGAAAAAATTGAAAATTATTATGAAAAATTGAATTGAGAATTTATTATAATTTGTGGTCATTATGAGTGAATTGATCAAAGAATTATAGATATTTATGTAGATTATTGTGTGAGTATTTGAGAATTTGTACTTAGTAGTTGAGAGCTTGCTGCACAGGTTTTTATTGATTGACTTGTCAGAAATATTCCATGAGTTTTGTGAAATATACAATCATTAGAAGAAGATAGTTTTTCTAAAAAATTTAATAGACAAAAAGAGTATCCTGTATATACTAAGCCAGAGATTTTTATGTGAAAAAAAGTACCAGAAATTTTGTTATCTGGTAATCATAAAAAAATAGAAGAGTGGAAATTAGATAATTTAACATAAGCATAATAATGGACAAAATTGACTTATATTTGCAAGCAATGTGGGATGCAATTACCTTTGAATTTGCATTAAAAATAGCTATTATTTATTTTTTTATAATTTGGATAGCACTTATAGTTTGGGTAATAAAAGATATTTCTATTAGAAGTAATAGTTTATTTTTTCAATCAATTGCAGTTTTAACTATATTATTACTGAGTCCTTTTTGAATATTTATATATTTATTAATTAGGCCAAGAAGAACACTTTATGATAAATATTATGAAGAAATAGAAGAAAACTTAGATATATTTAATGAAATAGTCGAAGAAAGAAAAAAAGAACTAGAAAAAAATATAAATATAAAAGTAATTGAAAATTCAAATTTTAAAAAAGAAGAATTTCAAAAAACAGAAGAAAAAGTTGAGAAGAGTATAAAAATTGAAGAACATTTAGATGAAGTAGATGATTTTGAAACAAAAAAAGATTAGAATTTTAATTCTAATCTTTTTTTTACAATAAATACTTTATTTGTCTATGTGAAATACTAACTGTTTAATGTGAATTTAATGTGCTATGTGTATAATATATGACTTATTTTATTTTTTGGCTTAAAATAGAGGAAAAACCTAAAAAATAATTGAATTATTAGAAAAATAATTATACTAATTTAGTAAAATAGTTTTTATATTTAATAAAACCTTAAATTATGGGAAATATAAATAATGTAACTTTATGAACCAAAATCATATTAAAAATAGTAGTATTTCTAATATGATTTTGGTTTTCTTTTTGATTGGTAAATGCTGCAGTAATTGAATCGACTTCTATTGGTGGTAATTGGGCTAGCACTTCTACTTGGATTTGATGAGTTGTTCCTTGAGTTTGAGATGATGTAGTGATTAAATGAGTTATAAATATTTCTACATCTAATATAACTATAAATAATTTGACTATAAATAATCAATGAAAATTATCAAAATTATGATATAGTGGTATTTATTATTTTACTGTTAATTGAGATTTACTAAATAATTGAAGTATTTGATGAATTAATCAAACTAATAATATGAATTTTAAATTTTCAATTAAAGGTAAATTATTTAATTATTGAATAATTAGTTACATAAATGATTTTTATTTATATAATGATTTACTCAATTACTGAATATTAGACTTAAATATAAAGTTATGAAATAGTTTAAAAATATTAAATAAAGTAGAATTTTATAAAACAATATTTTTAAACTGATATACATTATATGTACCTAAAGATAGTTATTTATATGCTGTTATATGACCTTGAAATTTGAATTCTTGAAGTAATGAAAATTGAAATAATGAAAATGTTTATTTATGAACTACATCATTGAATTTAGTTACAAATTTTGAATATTTATATTTATGAAATAATTTATATTCATTAACATGAAGAAATATAGTTATTTGAGGAAATATAGATATTAAACAAAATATAACAATAAATTGAAATTTAATAATAAAACAAGGTGTAAGTCTTAAAAAACATGAAAGTAATTATAATTATATAATAAATGTTAATTGAAATTTTGAAAATAATGGTACTTATTGAACTGAAGTAACTAATTATAATAATAATAATAAATTATATATTAGTTGAAACTTTAAAAATAACTGAAATATATTATGATCATGAAAAATTTATATTTATTGATGATTTGATAGTATTATATGAAATATTATAAGCACATGAGTTTATTTAACCTGGAATAGTTTACCAATATATAATAAATACAATATTGATATACTTTGACTATGAATATATCAAACTAATGTGACACAATATTGATTATCTGCAAATTTAATGTTAGAACAAACAAATTTATATTGGAAATGGAGTCCATTTACAACAGAGAATATTGAGTGGTCAGATTCTTATTGTATAAATGTACCATGATGTATTAAATCATTATTAAATAATTGACCAATAAAATATAATCCATCTAATTTAATAGAAAACAATTCTAATCCTATTTGTTCTCAAAATATATCATCTTGACCTCTTATTTTTGATATATCAAAATTAGATTTAAAAACAAAAGAAACAGAAAAATTAACAACTACTTCTGAATATTCTAGTAAATGAGATCCAGTTATGTTAAGTACATGAGAATTTGATTATGAAAATACTCTTATGAGTTATGCTTGAATTAACCTACCTTTTGAATTTAAAATAAGATACAAGAATCAAGCATATTATAACTGACCAATATGAAATAATTTTGATTATAACTATAACATATACCTAACTCAAGATGAGAATTGAAATATAAATATTCATGATGGTAAACTATGAGTATTTAAATTTACTAGTTCAGGAAGCACTTTTGAAAGAAATGAAACCATAAAAGCAAATTTAGAACTAGTAAATAATAAATATGAAATAAGTTTTGATGACAAAACAAAATACATATTTTGAGATAATTTCAAGATAGAAAAGATAGTAGATACATATGGAAACAATTTAAGTTTTACATATAACTCTGACTTTCAACTTACAAAAATAACAGATACTTTAAATAGAGAGTATAATCTAAGTTATTATTGAAATAGTAGATTATATAAAATAGTAGATTTTACATGATATGAAGTTGAGTTTATATATTTCAATGAAAATGAAAGTGAAGGTAGTCAATTTGATTTAAAAACAATCAAAATGATAAATTGAAATAGTGAAAAAGAGATAAGTTTTACTTATACTATTTGAACTGATTTTGAAAGTTCTCACAATATAGTAAAACTAATAGACTCTGCAAATAATACATATGTAGAAAATACTTATGATAGTTTTGATAGAGTATCAAGCCAAACTTATGGTAATTGAACTATATATTATGATTATAATATTGATACAAATAATAAAATTACAAAAAATAGTGTTACAGATAGAGAGTGAAATGTGATAGATTATTTTTACGATAATTTTTGAAATACTATTAAAAAAGTAATCAAAAAAACAAGTGGAGATTTAGAATACAATTATGAATACGACTCAAATAATAATTTAATAAAAGAAATCAAACCTTTATGAAATTGAGTTTTATATAATTATGATATAAATAATAATTTAATAGAAAAAAGAGTTGTTCAAGATACAACATCTTCATGATCTATAGATGATATAGTTATAAATTATACTTATGATCTGCTCACAAATAAACCAACTCAGATAATAGAACCAAATGGTTTAATTACTAATCTAGTATACGATACAAATAATAATTTAGTATCAAAAGAAGTAGTTTGAGTAAAAGACTACAATTGAAATAACATAAATATAAATGAAAGTTTTACATATAATTGAAGTGGTCAACTAGTTTCGCAAACTAATGCTGGATGATTAGAAACAAGTTTTGAATATATTGCTTGAAATCTAAGTAAAATAACAAAATGAACTTGAAGTTTGGCTATAGAAAATAGTTTTGTATATGATACAAAATGAAATATGACAAAAATAATAGATTGAAAAGGTAACGAAACAAATTTAACATATGATGATTTTAATCTACTAATAAGCAAAACTACAAGTGAATGAATAGTAAATGAAATAATTTATAATTCTCTAAACAAAAAAACAAGTGAAAAAATAGTTTTATGAACAAATGAGGAAGTAAATACAAGTTATAATTATGATATACTTGATAATCTAACTCAAACTACTACTGAAGTTGATTTATGAGTAAATCTAATTACAAACTATATTTATGATACAAATTCTAGAATAATAGAAACTAGTTCATGAAGTGGTGCAGTTGAAAATATTGTTTATGATGAAAATGCTCTTGTTTTAAGTAAAACTATAAGTTATTGAAACAATGATGTAACTACAAATTATACTTATGATTTAAATGAGAGATTAATTAAACAAATAAATCCAAATGGTAGTGAAATAAACTTTGAGTATGATTTATTTGATAGAATAATCAAAAAAATAAATCCTGATAATAGTTACACAACTTACACCTACGACAAATCAAACAATATAATAAAACAAGAAATATATGATGAAAATGATAATTTGTTATCAAAACAAGAATTTGTATATGATAAACAAAATAGAGCAATAGAAACTAAAAATCATATATTACCAAATGATATAATTATAACAAAAACAAAATACGATAGTTTATGAAATATAATCAAAACTATTGATGCAAAAGGAAACGAAACAAACTATACTTATGATATATTTTCTAGATTGGTACAAGTAGAAGATAGTCTATGAAATATAGTACAAAATAGTTATGACAAAAATGATAATCTAGTAGAAAAGAAAATAATAAGTTCTGCAAACAAAACTATAACTACAAACTATACTTATGACTCAGATAATAGACTCATAAGTGAAACAAATAGTTTAAACAAAACAAAAACATATACATACAACAAACTTAATCAAGTAATAAGTAAAACAGATGAAGAGGGAAATATAACAAACTTTACATATACTTACACTTGAAAAGTTAAAACTGAAACTCTAATTTCAAACTCATGAAACAAAACAACTACTTACACATATGATAGTTTATGAAATATGCTTAGTATAACAGATAGTGAGTGAAATATTACAAACTATGAATATGACATATTAAATAGACTAGTTAAACAAATCTATGCAGATAATAAAGAATTAAATTATGAGTATGATACAAATAATAATCTAGTCCAAAAAACTGACCCAAATGGTACAATCATAAACTATACTTATGATTCTCAAAATAGATTAATATCTAAAAATATAACAAACTGAAATGGAATAATTTGAATAACAAATGAAACATATAGTTATGATGAATTATGAAGATTAGTAGAAGCAAATGATAGTAATAATCATAAACTACAATTTAGTTATGATAGTTTAGGTAGAATGATAACTGAAACTCAATCTGGTAGTTTGGTTAGTTATGATTATGATAACAATAATAATCTTACAAGTATAACAAATCCAAATAACAAAACTACAAACTATACTTATGACAACTTAAACAGAATTACAAATATCTGATATGATTCAAATAATATAGCAACTTACAATTATACATGACTTGAAAATACTAGTTTAATATATACAAACAATACAAGTATAGTAAAAACTTATGATAATCTAAGTAGAATAAATAGTTTAAACAATGAAGTAAATAATTACAACTATACTTATGATGATGTAAACAACATAACAAGTGATAATATAAAAAACTACTTGTATGATGATATTTACAGATTAAAAGAAGTACAAAATAATGTAAATCAAAATTTACTAGAAAGTTTTAAATATGACAATGTTTGAAACAGAATAAATAGTTTCAATTTAAATACTTGAAGTGGAGCTAGTTATGATTATGAAACTAACATACTAAATCAATATACAACTCTTAGTTGAACAACACTATCTTGAAGTTTAAATTATACTTACGATAATAATGGAAATCTAAAAAATGACTGAGAAAAAACATTTTCTTATGACTACAAAAACAGACTTACAAAAGTAGAAACTTCTAGTTGAATAATAGCACAATATAGTTATGATGTGTTAAATAGAAGATATTTTAAAGAGACAGAACAAGAAACAACTGAATATATTTTTAGTAATGAAAATATATTAACTGAAAAAGTTACAGATTTAGTTAATCAGACTACAACAAATAAAAACTACATAAACTGAATATGATTAGATGATTTAGTAGCTTATGTAATTGATAACAATGTTTATTATTATCATAAAAATCACCTATGAAGTATTGAGTGAATAAGTGATGAAAATGGAGATATAGTTGTTAGTTATGAATATGATAGTTTTGGTAATGCAAAAATAACAAGTTGAGCTGATATATGAAATACAATACTTTTTACATGAAGAGAATATGACAAAGAAATTTGATTATATTATCTTAGAGCAAGATACTATGATGCTAATCTTGGTAGATTTATAAGTAGAGATCCAATTTGACAAGTTGATGATGTGAATTTGTATAGTTATGTGGGGAATAATGTGATGAATTATGTGGATTTGATGGGGACTGAGAAAAAATCAATACCAGATAAAATAATGGATGTATTTGATTTTATTTGAGACAATAAAAATAGAATTCAATATGAATTTTGAAAAACTCTTTTAATTACTTGAATATCAATAACAGCTACGACAGCTCCTGCTTGTATTAGTTCAATAAGTATTACATGATGATGTTGAATAGTTACTGCCCCTACTTGAGTTTGAATTATTGCTTGTTCTCCTGTTGCAATAACAGCTTGAGCAAGTTGTTGAGCAACTGTTGCTTGAGCTTGAGTAGCTTGAATGGGTGTTTATATGATGAATAGTAGTGATAAAAATTTAGGAAATTACAATTTCAAACAAGATAAAGAATTAAATAAATGAGAGATAGAAAAAATAAAAAAATGAGGTTATGATATTCATAATTTAAAACCTAAAAAAGATTGATCTAAATATGATTTATTTAAAACAAAAGATTGAAATATATATTTTAAAAGAAAAACATGAAAGTGAAACTCAGAACCAACATTTATAGATTTAAATATAAACAATTTTTAATACTTAAACTTAATAATTATGAATAAATTAATAGTAGAATTATCTATTTTTTCAGAAAATATTCACTATGATCAAATATCAGATATTTTATGATTAAAATATGATAAATATTGTAAAAAATGATGAAAAATAAATGATAGTAAAGTTTGAGCAATAAATGATGAATTTATATGGGTAAAAAATTCTTGAGTTAAACATTCTGAGGAAGATTTAAATAAACATATAATATGATTAATAAATATTTTCAATAAATTAAAAGATAAGTTAATTATATTAAAAAATAACTGATGTAGATTTCAAATAGCTGTAATTTATTATTATTACTGAAATAATCCTTGATTAAATATTGATAATAAAAATTTATGAGAATTATGGAATCTGTGAATTGATATTGATTTTGATATATATAGCTTATCTGACTAGTTATATGTAATTCAAAAAATATTTTAAATAAGGTATTTTGATAAGCTTTATTAAAAAGGAAGATAAATTTGATTTTTATTTTTATGAGTGGTTTATAAGGTATTTTTGCTTCGTTCCTCACAAAAATGGATTTATTATATTAAAGGTAAAATATGAAAATTATTCAAATCAAAATTAATGAATATAAAATATTAAAGAATAATTCTTTTAAACTAAATGGTAAGCAATTATTTCCAAAAGGGGCTCAAATATTAGGCCTTATCTGACCAAATGGAAGTGGAAAAACAACTTTATGTTCAATGATTTCTTGGATATTTCAATCAATTTCAACTAGGACTGATTTAGATTTTGATATACATATAAAATTTGAATTTAATAATGACCTAAGAGAAATAATATATAAAGATAATACTTTTGAGTTACTTATTAATTGTGAACTATATTATAAATTCAAATCAGGTTCAAGACTAAATAAAAAAGACAAAGAAATCCATAATGATAAAATTAATGTATTCTGGAATGGTAAAATTTTACTTTCTACTTTTGAAACTAACTGAGAATATCCAAATGAGAAACCTTATAATTATATAGGGGATGACCATTTAACTAAATATGATTTAGCTGGATTGTATGGTAAGAATTCCTATAGTTATCCGTCTATAACAAATGGAATTATTCGTTTTTTAAAAAATTCAAGTAAACAAAATATAGCAAATATTTTCTTGGAACAAATGTGATTTCAGTTGTCTGGATATATTGATTTAAAAATAGTTAGAAATATAGCAGATATTATTTATGAACCAAGCCTTTCTGATGAAGATAAATTCTGGTTAACTAAAGAATGTATTAATTCTAGACATTATACACCAGAAAAAGTAAGAGAAGCAAAGAAAAAAGAAAAAGAAGTTACTTTATATAATAAATTACTAAATGATAGTAGATTAAGATTAGACTCAGATTCTCAATCTTTGAGCTTTTCAGATGTATTAAATATTTCAAATGAATATAGTGAATACATGGGAAAATATATATTTTTAAATGGATTAGGTCTTATAAAAGATGATGTTAATCTAAGTTTTGAGGAATTAAGTTCATGAGAAAAATTCTTAATCATAAGATATATTTCCATATTATCAGGACTCGAGAAAGATTCAATTGTTATAATTGAAGAACCTGAAAATCACCTAAACCCCAAATGGAGAGAGTTAGTTATTCCAGCCTTACATAAGGCTACCACGGAATTTAATTCTACTCTTATTTTTACAACTCATGATTATAGAATAATTCGTTATTTACACAATAATTGTGTTTTGAAAATTTCAAAAGGAGTAATTAATAAAGTAGCAGAACCTACATTGCTATGTGATGAGTTTGATTTTGAATCCATAGGAGAAAAAACACTTCCTTTTGTTTATAAAGAATTAAAAGAAACTTACTATACAATGGAAAAGAAAGAAAAGGCAGAGTTATTAAATGCCATGTGTAATGTTGAAGAAAAAATATTTTTAAGAAAACAATTTCTAGAAAATTATGAGAATAATTAAAACTACACAAGCTTATTCTAAAATATTTAGTATAAGGAAGTATGTATTTGAAGAAATACTATCTCAAATAATTAAAAGGGATGGTATTGATTTTAGTATAAACAAATATCTGCAAAGAATTGAAAAACTAAGAACCAACAAGGAACATTTTATTACTTTAATCTCAAATATTTCACAGAAAGATGCAAAAAAATCTCTAAAAATTAGTTTGTTACAAGATGAGGAAATCAGAAAAAGTATTTTTAACGTTTCAAAGAAAGAAATATCAGATGAAATAATAAATTTATTAGAATTTATTTATGAAAAAATAATTTTTTCTGAATCTTATTGGTCTGGTTTAGATGAATGAATATTTAGTAAAATGATTTTTAAGAAGATTTTTTTTGAAGATCAAGAACATTGTATTTGTCCATATTGTGATTCAAAAGAAGATTTTGAATTGCTGGACTTTGAAATTGATCATTTACTTCCAAAGTCTGAATTTCCTTTACTTTATATAAATGAAATGAACTTATTTCCTTGTTGTAGTTCATGTAACCATAACTATCATGGAAAAGGAAATAATTGGAATGAAAAATATTATAATTTATTTCAAAACACCCTGGGATTAATGGTTGATTTTGAATTTGAGCCTGAGTTTAGAATAATTGGAATAGATGATATCTCAACAGATTTTTTTAAATTAATTCAATTAGAAAAAAGATGTAAAAAAGATTTGTTTACTAAAAAAATTGATATTTTAAGGAAGAAAATCTTTAGAGATTTAAAAATACAAGAAAATAATAGAACTTTTCTTGATATTCAAGCTCCACATTATTTTTTAGTTAGTGCAATATATAAGTATTATGAAAATAATAAGGGATCTTTTAAAATGGAATTTACCACTACCTATTCCATTTTAAAAGATTAAAAATCATATTTATTATAATGTAATAGAAAAAAGCTAGTAAAGCAGATAATTTAATAAATAATATTTCTGAACACGCATTAAAAAGAATAAAAGAAAGAGGAATTTCTATAGATGAATTAAAAAGAACCATTAATGAATGAGAAATTTTTGAATATATTCATGAATGATTTTAAAAAACATGATATTATTTAAAAGAAAATAATAATTTGTTTGAGTATGAAAAAAATTACAACTGTAATTAAACCATCAAAAAATTATATTGATAACCTTTAAAAAACTATATGAAAATAATTAATTTAAATTCTGAACTTCATATTGATGAAGTTGCAAATGCAGCATATCTTTATATTTATAAAGAAAATAAAAATAATAAAATTTCATATTCTTCATCATTATTAGATGAAAATAATTCTATGATAAATATTGATTTTTCTGAAAAAAATGAAATTATTTGAATTGAATTTATTCCTGCATCAAAATTTTTTAAATAAAAAATTATAACTATGAAAAATACCTTTAAAAATAAATATATAAGCATAAATATATTTATACTTATTATATTTTTTTTCTTAAATTCCATATTTTTTTATTATAAAAATAATTTAGGAAGTTATATAGATGCATTATTTATATCATCTTCTTGAGTATTTTTACTAATATTTATATTAAATCCATTAACAAATTATTTTTTAATGCCAATATATAATATTTTATTATTTATAATAATTAATTTTATATTTAATAAATATGAAAAATATAAAATTTGATACATATTCAGTACAATTTATATAATTGTAAGTTTAACATTTTCATTATTCTTTTTTATATTATCATCTCAATAATTTAAAAAAGAATAAAATAAATACAAATTCAAGTACATATAATTAAACCCACAAAAAAAATATTAGAATTTTAAATTCTAATATTTTTTTTATTAATTAAAAAATGAATCAATCAATTTTCTGTATATCATTCTTTGTTTTAATTCTGAATAATATTTAGTGTTAGGTAAGTATAGATTTTTTAGTTTTTCTAATACTTCTGGATTTTGAAATTTAGCTAAAACTTTTTCAATTTCTACTTTCATTTCGTCATCACTAATTTCTATTTTTTCTAATTCTCATAATTTATGAAGAATTAATTCTCATTGTAATCTTTTTAATGCAACTGGTTTTACATGGTTTTCTTTGTAAGTTTCTTCGTCTAATTTCAAACTTTCTAAATAATCTAACATTTTAACTTGGTCATTAGCCATGTTTTCTTTTATTTCAGCAAAAACTTTTTCAATTTGATTTGCAAGTATAGCATTTCAAATATCAAGAGTAGTTATTTTTAATAATTCATCAATTAATTTAGATTCTTCATCTATTCTTGCATTTGCATCTTTAGTTTCTAGAATTTCTTCTTTTATCAAAGCTTTAAATCATTCTAAATCTAGTTTTTTACCTCTTAATTGTTCTACAAATTCTGGTGTAAATTCTGGTTTTACTGCTTTTTCAATCTTGTTTACTTTTACTTTAAAAGTAGTTTCTTTTCCAGCAAAGTCACTATTGTGATAATCTTTTGGAAATACGATTGGTAATTCTAATTCTTCGCTTGTTTTAGCTCAAACTATTTTTTCTTCAAATCCAGGAACAAGTAAATTTGAACCTAAAACTAAAGGATAGTTTTTCATAGAAGTATTTTCAAGTAGTTTTCCATTTTCAAAACCATCAGTATCAATACTTACTCTATCTCAAAGTTGAGCTTTGTATGATTCATCAGCTATGTCTTCAAATTTAGTAAATCTTTTTTCTATGTCACTTAATGCATTTGTAACTTCATCGTCACTAACACTTAATTTAGTTTTTTTAAGAGAGATTTTTTTATAATCCTTAGATATTTCTACATTTGGTAAAACTTCTATATGAATTTTTATTGTTAATGGATTTTCACTTACTATTTCTTTTATTTCTCCTTGAGCAACTGGAATTAATTTTTCACTTTTTAAAGCTTCTTTATACATAGCATCAATTGAAAAATCAATTGCAATTCTATTTATATGATCTTCTCAATATTGTCTCACAACAACATCAGCAGGAATTTTTGCTCATTTTCTAAATCCTTTTACTTCTCCATTTTTTTGTAAATATTCAATAGCTTTACTTCTAGCCTTAGCTACATTTTCCACAGATTCTTCTACAATTAATTCAACAATAGATTTTTCTAAATTGTTTCTAGTTATTTTCATAAAATCGTTACAATAATTAAATAAATTTTAATGTTCAGGATTATATGTAAAAATTATTAAATATCAATTTTAGTTAACAAAAAAATAAGCCGAAGGCTTATTTTTAGTATCTTCACATATCATAATCATAATGATTTGTGTCATAATTGAATTTGTATATTATTCAATAATCTTCACTTTGTTGGAAGTCAGTAGGTAAGTAATCTAGATATCAATTATCAAATAATATTTTAGCATCAAAGGCATTTTCACCTTTGTCTTTAAGATATCTCTCATTATTTTTTTCTATATAATATAGATTTAATTCACGGATAGATTTATTTATATAATTTGTACATTTTGAGTCATCTGTTAACTCTTCTTGTTTTACATCTATAAATGCTTTTTTTCTAAAATCTTCTACACTTTTTAATATTTTTCAATCTAGATTTAACTTTTTTGTTATAAAAGTACCAATTCATATATTTTCTAATTCATTTCCAAGTATATTACAAACTTCATTTTCAGGCTCTATAAACTTAGCTAGATTTAGAAACATAAAATATGATTTTTCTCTATTTCATCATTTTCATTGCATAATTGCAGCCATAGTTTTAGCTCATTCTGGAGAATCAGTATTAGCACTTGATATCTTGTAATATTTTGCTGATGTTATAGGATCATTTTTATATGAATAATAAACATAAGCTAAATAATATGGTACTTTATAACTTAAACATGGGTTTTTAAATTCTTCATTATTCCATATTTTTAATAAATCATTTTCTTTATCTATTAATTCTATTTTTTCAGGATCACAGAAATTTTTTACTCATTTTAATCATAACTCAACTGCTTGATTCGTATGTCATTGTTGTTCAGAATCACTTATAAATTCATATTCTTTTTGATATGAAGGTAATAATAATTGCCCAACAATATATGGTTTTTCAAAATATGGATTTAGTTCAGTAACTAAATCAAGTATAGCATATAGGTATTTTTTATATTCACTATGAAAAGCATTTGCTCATATATATTGAATAGTTTCAATCCGATAAAAATCTGCTTTTAAATTTTCAAATCAAAAAGAAGTAGCTTTTGCGATTTCTTTTTTTGGTAAATTTTCAGGATGATTAATTATTTCGTTTTTTATTTCTATATGTTTTTTATAATTTTGTTCATTTACTTTAAAAAAAGTGAATAATCAAATAGTTATTAAAACTATAATAATAATTTTTTTAAGCATATTATAAAATATTAAATATCAATTCAGTCTAAATCAATTGTGATTTTATCATTTTTCTTACAAATATATAATCTTCTAGCATTTCATTCTCAAACACTTTTAGTATATATTTTTGGATTATTGTATTCTCATACTATAGAATGTATTTTTTTTCTATCATATGGCGAATAAAAAGGTAAACATAAATCTTCTCATTTTTTTTCAACAAATTGTATTTTTGAAATAATTTGTTGTTTTAATCTGTCATCTTTACTTTTTATATAATCATTTATTTCAATATGAATTTTTACACTTCCTTCTAAATTATTTTTTAGAATAAGTTTTAAAATATTTGAAATATGATCAAGATTTTTTCAGTTTGGTCATATTAAAAGTCAAGAATCTTCAGATTTTATCTTTATAAGAAAAATATTTTTTTCTTCATTTATAACTTCTAATGAATCAATTTTTATTCAAAAATTGTCAAAAAATTCTCAAGTTAACGATTTAATTTTTTCTAACATAATAAAAAAATTAATTTTAAATTTTTTATAAGATTAATAAAAAATAGCTTTGTTGCAAGTTTTTATATTTTTTTGACTTTTTATAAAAAATACTTATCTTCTAACAAATATTTTCTTTATTTATTCAACCAATATAATTAAATGTCAGACAAAAAAATAGTAGATGATTATTATTCACAAATAAACCCGAACGATAGCGAAAATAAAAAAGAACCTGTCAAAAAACCAATAGTAGCAACAAAGAAAAAAATTGTTGTTAGAAAGGCTGCAGAAATCAAAGCTGATGCTGCAATTAAAGAAGAAAAAAAATTAAATGATATTAAAAACGCTTCTATTAAACAAAATAATCAAAATGAACAAAAAAAATCAAAAAATATAGTTCAAAAAATAGAAGTTATCAAAAGATGAGATAGAAAAGAAACTACTACTGCTAAACCTACAAATAGACCACCATACAATAATAATAAGTCTCAAAATCAATGATCAACAAGTTGACCAAATCAAAGACAACAACAAAGACCAAATACATCAACTTGAGCAAATAATAACAATACAAATAGATCAGAAAATACAAGACCAGATTTTAAATCGACAAATCCATCTCAACAAGGTGGTGATTTTAAAGGTGGTTCAAGTCATTTTCAATCAAATGATTCATGATTTAAGAAAACTTTTTCAAATAATAAACATCCTTGAGCTTGAAAAGGTAAACAAAAAACAAAAGATGATGAAGACTCTAAAAAACCAAAATTAAATACTTTTGGTAAAACAAGAGGAAAAATTAGATTTTCTTGAGATGAGGATCTTACTTTTACTAGATCAAATAAATTACAAAAATTAAAAAAAGAAGAAAAGAAAGCAGAAGATATAAAACAAAATCTAGTTGAAAGAGTATGAGAAACAATTTTAGTATGAGATTTTTTAAGTGTAAAAGAATTATCTGAAAAACTATGAGTAATCCTTCCTAAGCTTATTGCTGAGTTTATGAAGAATTGAATGATGGTTACTATAAATTCAAAGGTAGATTTTGAAACTGCATCTATAATTTGAGATGCTTTTGGTATAAAATTAGAAAGAGAAAATTCACTTTGAGCATCAGTTGAAGATATCGTTTTATGAGATATTTCTTCATTTTTAACTGAAGATGATCAATCAAAACTTATTCCTAGATCTCCAGTTGTTTCTATAATGTGACATGTTGATCATGGTAAAACATCACTTCTTGATTATATAAGAAGTGCAAAAATTGCTGCTTGAGAAGCAGGTTGAATAACTCAAAGTATTTGAGCATATCAAGTTGAATTACCACAATGAAATATTACATTTCTTGATACTCCAGGTCATGAGGCATTTACAGTTATGAGAGCTAGATGAGCAAAATCAACTGATATTGCTATCTTAGTTGTTGCCGCTGATGAATGAGTTAAGCCACAAACTATTGAAAGTATTAGTCACGCTCGTGAAGCTAATATTCCTGTAATTGTTGCAATAAATAAGATGGATAAGGTTTGAGCTAATCCAGATCATGTAAAATGACAATTAGCTGAGCATGGACTTTTAGCTGAAGATTGGGGAGGAGATGTTCCTATGGTTCCAGTTTCTGCTCATACAGGTTTTTGAATAGATGATTTACTTGAAATTATCTTGCTTGTTGCTGAAATGAAAGAACTTAAAGCTAATCCAGATAGAAATTGAGTTGCTACAGTTATAGAATCACACTTAGATTGAAATCTATGACCAGTTGCTACAGTATTAATAAATACATGAACTATAAATTCTTGAGACAATATAGTTTGTCAAGATTCTTATGGTAAGGTTAAAATTTTAAAAAATTATCAAAATACTAAGGTTAAATTTGCTAAACCAGGAGAACCTGTTTTAATTGTTTGACTTGATAGAGTTGTAGATGGTTGAGATATTTTACAAGTTGTAAATACTCCTGATATAGCTAAATCAAAAGCAATAGAATATAAAACTCTTCTTGAAAAACAAAAGAAAGCTTGAAGCTCAGGTTTAGAATTACTTATGTCAAAGATAAAATCAGGAAATTTAAAACAATTAAAGATAATATTAAAGGCTGATACAAATGGTTCACTTGAAGCTATAAAAAATGCATTAGTTAAATTATCTACTCCAGAAACTACTGTTTCAATAATTCTTAGTTGAGTTGGTTCAATTACAGAATGAGATATTCTTATGGGGAAATGAAGTGATGCAATCTTAGTTTGATTTAGTGTTTGAGTTTTACCAACTGCTAAGTCTACTCTAGAATCTGCTTGAGTTGAATATATTTCTAGTGATATAATCTATCATATAACAGATAAGATAGAAAAAATAGTTACTTGAATGCTTGATCCAAAAGAAGTTGAAGTTATATTATGAAAAGCTAAAGTTGGTTGAATATTTTTCACTGATAAAAAATTTATGATTTTATGACTTGTTGTACAACCAGAAAATAGAATTGAAGCAAATACAATGGCAAGAGTTATAAGAAAAAAGAAAATGATTTGAACTTGAAAAATAGAATCATTAAAACAATGAACACTTGAAGTTAAAGAAGTTGAAGGACCTACAGAATGTTGAATAAAATTTGTTTCAAACGTAGAAATAGAAAATGGAGATGAATTAGAAATCTATAAAATTGAAATACAAAAATAATTAATTATAAATATATGAACATATTAGACGGAATTGAATTACTTAATGAATTAGATTCTACTGATAAAGAAAATCTAAGTTTATTTTGCCAATATAGAACTCTTGAAAAATGAGAAGTTATTTTTAAAGAAGGTGAAGAAGCAGTAGCTATGTATATATTGAAAAAATGAAGGATAGAAATTAGAAAAGAAATAAATAGAAAAGATGTTATACTTTGAAATGTAGAAGCAGAAGAAGTTCTTTGAGAAATGGCTTTATTTTGAGATGATAATAAGAGAATGGCAACTGCTGTTGCATTAGTTGAATGTGAACTAATAACTATATTGTCTTTTTCTATAAAAGATCTTACAAAAAAATATCCAATTTTATATAAAAAAATAAAAGATATTATAAATAATAGAATAATTAGTAATAAAATTATAGAATCAACTATAAAATAGGTAAATAGTCAAGTTAAAAACAATCAGTTGCAAAAAATAAAAAAAAGATTTGCAATTGATTGTTTTTTGTATATATTAGGTGCACATTTTTGTTATTTTATTGACTTACTATGTCAAACAAAGAAGATAAAATCGAGGTAGAGTGAACTATACTGAAGGCTCTACCTGGTCTGGTATTTGATATTCAATTACCAGAAGAGTTTTGATGATGAATTATTCAATGATATCTTAGTTGAAAAATGAGAAATAATTTTATTAAACTTATCGAATGAGATAAAGTTCTAGTAGAATTATCACCTTATGATTTAACTAAATGAAGAATAGTTTTTAGGCAAAAATAATTTTTACCTGTTTTTCTTACAAAATTAAAAACAGGGCATATTTTAATTGATTACTTATCTGGTTATGAAAGTAAGACCATCTGTAAAACCAATTTGCGACAAATGTAAAATTGTTAGAAGAAATGGAGTTGTCAGAGTAATATGTAGTGTTGATCCAAAACACAAACAAAGACAATGATAATAAACTAACATTATAACAATTTATTTTATATTTAATTATATAACTAATATATGGCAAGAATTGCTTGAGTAAATTTACCAAATGGTAAACACGTTGAAATAGCACTTACTTATATTTACGGTATAGGTAGAACTGCTTCAAACGAAATATTGACAAAAGTTTGAATTGAAAAAACAACTAAGATTGAAACTATTTCTGAAGCTGATTTGGATAAAATCAGAGATGAAATAAAAGAATCATATGTTGTTGAATGAGATCTTAGAAGATTAGTTGCTGGTAATATTAAAAGATTACAAGAAATTAATTGTTATAGAGGTCAAAGACATAGAAAAAGACTTCCAGTTAGAGGTCAAAGTACAAAAACTAATGCTAAAACTAGAAAAGGTAAAGCAACAGCTATCGCTGGTAAGAAGAAATAGTATTATTTCTTTAACTATGTATAATATTTAAAAAATTAATTTATATTATGGCTAAAACTACTATTAAAAAAAGTAAAAAAACTAGACAAATAATTCCTCATGGACAAGCACATATAAATGCTACATTCAATAATACTATCGTTAGTATTACTGATGATAAAGGTAGTGTTTTAACTTGGTCATCTGGTTGAGCTGCTGGTTTTAAAGGTGCTAGAGAATCTACTCCATATGCTGCTCAAGTTATTGCTGAACAAGCTATATCAAAAGCAAAAACTCTTCATTCAATTGAATCAGTTGATGTTTATGTTAAAGGAATAGGTATCGGGAGAGAACAAGCTATTAGAGGTTTGATTTCTTGAGGTGTTGATTTAAAAGCAATTTTTGATATCACTCCAGTTCCACACAATGGGTGTAGAAAAAAGAAAGTAAGAAAATTATAATTCTTACTAAAACAATAAAAAAACAATTTTTTAAATTTTTTAATTTTAAATTTAATTATGAGGTATACTTGACCAAAGAAAAAACTTTGTAGAAGAGAAGGTGTAAATCTATTCGGTACTGAAAAATATGATTTAACTGACTCAAAAAGAGCTCCTCTAAGAAGTAGAAAAACAAGTGAGTTCTGAACTCAACTGAGAAAAAAACAAATGGCTAAAAGAATGTTTTGATTATCAGAAAAACAATTCGCTTCTTATTTTAAAAAAGCTCAACAATCAACTACTACAGGAACTACTTGAGATAAAATGTTACAATTTTTAGAATTAAGACTAGATAACGTTGTTTACAGAGCAAATTTTGCTAGAACAAGAATTCAATCTAGACAATTCGTAAATCATGCACATTTTACATTAAATGGTGTAAAAGTTGATGTTCCATCTATTGCTGTAAAAGTATGAGATGTTATTGCATTAAGAGATAAATTAAAAGAATCTGCTTTATACAAAACTTTATTAGAAGAATTAGAAGAATTTTCTAAATCAAATAAAGGTAAAGTAACTGCTTGTAAATGGATTGATGTTGATTCAAAAAAATTAACAATTACAATCAAAGCAATGCCAGAAAAAGAAGATTTTGATCAAATAATTGATATCCAAAAAATAGTTGAGTTTTACTCAAAATAATAAATAGGAATTTATGTTATTTTTGTAATCAATTTAATAATATGCACATTATTCATAATACAATAGGTGTTCCTAAAATTACTCAAACAGATTTAGAAAACAATGCTTCATCTTTCATAGTAGGACCTTTACCAAAAGGGTATGGTGTAACTTTGGGTAATTCGCTAAGAAGAATACTTTTGTCTTCAATCCCATGAACAAAAGTAACTTGAATAAAAGTAAAATGAGTTAATCATGAATACTCAACTCTTCCATGAGTAAAAGATTCAATTATTGATATAATGTTAAACTTAAAAGGTTTAGTATTATCAAAAAATGAAATCTGAGTTGAATGGTTAAGATTAAATAAAACAAAATCTTGAAAAGTTACTGCTGCTGATATAAAAGCTTCTGGATGAATTGAAATAATTAACAAAGACTTATATATTACAGAAATAGACCAAGATGGTTTAGAATTAGATATTGAAATTAGAGTTGAAAAATGAGTTTGATATTTAACTCAAGAAGAATTATTAGAAAAAGAAGAAGACGTTGAAGTTTTATTACTTGATACTAACTTTTCTCCTGTATTGAATGTAAAATACGATATAGAAAAAGCTAGATTTTGAGAAATGATTAACTTAGACTCTTTAGAAATGACAATAGTTACAGATTGATCTATATCTCCAGTAAATGCATTAAAATTTTCTTGAGATATGTTAAATTCTTACTTTTCAATTTTCAATGAAGAATCTTTACAAGTAGAATGACAATTTATTTCTAATGTAAAAGAATTAATATCTAGAGAAAAAGAAGAAGTTCAAGAAGAGTTAGAAAAGGAAACTTATACTCCAATTGAAATTATGTGATTATCTCCTAGAACATTAAACGCTTTAATTAATTGAGATATCCTTTCAATAGAAAAGTTAACTAAATGTACTGAAACAAAACTTTCTTCAATCAAATGATTTGGTAAGAAAGCAATGACAGAAATTAGAACATCTCTTGGTGAGAGAGGTTTAAAGCTTTTAGGTGATGACTAATATATCTAATTTATAATTTTTATACAAATGAGACATAGAGTTAGAAAAAACTTAAAGTTCAATAATAAAAGTTTTGCTCATAGAGATGCTATGGAAAGAAACTTGTTAACATCTTTTTTCTTACATAAATCTATACAAACTACAGAAAAAAAAGTTAATTTAATCATACCTATGGTTGATAAATTAATCAATGTAGTTAATACAAAAGATGAAATGAACGCAATTAGATATGTAATGAAATATCTATACACAAAAGAAGCATCATTAGAATTATTTAAAAATGTTGCTCCTAAATACAAAGGAAATACAACTTCTGGTTTTACAAGAGCTACGGCTATTAAATTTAGAGACGGAGACGCTGCTAAATTAGTTAAATTAGAATTAGTTTAATATTTATTTAAGTTTAAATTAGACATGAAAACTATTACTCCAACACAATTAAAAGGTGATGAAAGAAAATGGTATGTAATTGACGCTAAAGAACAAACTTTAGGTAGATTAGCTACTCAAATAGCTGTTATCATAAAAGGTAAAAACAAAGCATCATTTGCTCCTCATTTAGATAATGGAGATTACGTTATAGTAACTAATTGTGATAAATTTGTTGTAACTGGTAAAAAGTTAACTGACAAAATTTACTACAGACATTCTGGTTACTTAGGTGGTCTTAAAGAAATTTCTTTAGAAAATTTATTAAACAAAAAACCAAATAGAGCTTTAGAATTAGCTGTTGCTGGTATGTTACCAAAAAATAGATTGAAAAAAGGAATGTTATCTAGATTAAAATTATTTACTTGAGACGAACATACTTACGTTGCTCAAAAACCTGAACTTATAAAATAATAACAATTATTTATGACAAATAAATATACTTATAACATTTGAAAAAGAAAAACTGCTTCTGCTCAAGTAAAATTATTTGAGGGGAAAGGTAGTGATACTATAAATGGAAAAAAGTCATCAGAATATATAACTAGAACAGACTTATTTGAAGTTGTTTACGCACCTTTAAAAGCTTGTAAAGTTAAAGATGATTTCTATTTTGAAGTAGAAATTTCTGGTTCATGAATTTCAGCTCAAGCTGAAGCAATTAGATTAGGATTATCTAGAAATCTAGCTGAAAAAAATGAAGGATTTAAAAAAATTCTTAAAGCAGATGGATTTTTAACTAGAGATTCTAGAATAGTTGAAAGAAAAAAACCAGGGAAAAAGAAAGCTAGAAAATCTCCATCTTGGTCAAAAAGATAATTTGAGTCTCAAAGAATTTTTTCAAGGAAAAAATGATTTGTTAGAATCAATTTATACTATATTAGTATAGTTCTTTTTACCTAGTCATTATCTGATTTAATCAGGTAATAATGTGAAATTTTACTAAATTATTATCCTATTAAATTGGATAATGACAAAATATATTTAATTTATAAATATTGTAGAAATGCCTACTATAAATCAATTAATTAAAAGGAAAAGAAAAACTCCAGCTACAAAAAGTAAATCACCTGCTTTACAAGTGATTAGAAACTCAATCAGAAAAACAACTGTTGAGATAGATGGAGGATGTCCTCAAAAAAGAGGAGTTTGTGTTAAAGTAACTACAATGACTCCTAAAAAACCTAACTCTGCCTTAAGAAAAGTAGCAAGAGTTAGATTAACTAATTGATATGAAGTTAATGCTTACATCTGAGGTGAATGACATAACTTACAAGAACACTCTGTAGTTGCTATAAGAGGTTGAAGAGTTAAAGATTTACCTTGAGTAAGATATCATATCGTTAGAGGTTTACTTGATTCTGAATGAGTAAAAAACAGAAAACAAGGTAGATCATTATACGGTGCTAAAAGACCAAAAAAATAAAAACTAAGTTTTTATTAAATTTAAACGGAGTAAGCTAAACAATTGCTGAAAAATTCCGTACTATTTATTAATTGTTATATACAATGAAACAAAATGAAAAATTATCAATGTTTGATAAATTTACAAATTATGTAATGCTTGATGGTAAAAAAAGTGTTGCTATAAAAATTATGGATGAAACTTTTGAAGAAATTAAAGCAAAAGGTCAAAAAATGCCTAAAGCTATTTTTGATAAAGCTTTAGAAAATATTATTCCAAAAATTGAAGTTAGACCAAAAAGAGTTTGAGGTTCTATATATCAAGTTCCACAAGAAGTAAAACCAAAAAGACAATTATTTTTAGCTTCAAAATGGATCATAGATTCTGCTAGAAGTAAAAAAGGTGCTCCTTTTGCTAAATTTTTAGCTAATGAATTAATTGAAGCTGCTAATGAAACTGGTAATGCTTATAAGAAAAAATTAGAAGTTTACAAAATGGCAGAAGCTAATAAAGCATTTGCTAGATTTGCAAATAAATAGGTTAAATCTCAAATAAATTTTTTAATTTATTTGTTTGATTTAAGCTATGCTGGCTTATATTAGATTTAAATTATGAAATAATTTAATTTTCTAATAAGGTTCAGTATAGTTTTAATCTAATATATATTTTTAAATTCATAATTAACTAAAAATGGCTCACAAGAAAGCACAATGAGCTACTAGTAATGGTAGAGACTCACAAGCTAAGAGATTAGGTGTAAAACTTTTTGGATGACAAAAAGCTATCTCTGGTAATATAATTGTTAGACAAAAAGGTAATAAATTCTGGCCAGGAGAAGGTGTTTCTCAAGGACATGATTTTACACTTTTTGCTACTTCAGAAGGTATTGTTACTTTTACTCAAAAGAAAAGAACAAGATTTGATGGTAGAAAATTTGTTGATACTTACATATCTGTAAAATAATAAAAAAGTCAATACAAAGTATTGACTTTTTTATTATTTTTATTATAATCTGTTTTGTAAAATATATATTAATAAATTTTTTAATTTATTAATTCAAGTATAAAAATGGATAATTAGCCTTAAACCAAAAGTACATCAACATTGATGCAACTTGATAATTACTTCAATAGAAGTTTCGATTTTACACTTAGATTTTTTAAATCTATAATAAAATAGCTAAACACTTATGTGTTTAGCTATTTTATTATTTCTCAAGGATTTGTAAAACTATCATTTTCAATTATTCTTCAAGGCATAGAGTATGATTTAATTCAAGTTTTTGAATTGTCTCAAATAATAATACCAAGTTTTCTAAGAGAACTATCAACAAGTTTTCAGTTTATCATAACTTTTATATTTTTATTATCATGTCTTACATTTGCAGATATGAATCATCAACCTATATTTACATTATTTCATATTACACTATCTCAAATGTAGCTTAAATGTGCTACATTTGTTTTATTTCAAATACTAGAGTTTTTTATTTCAACAGCATTTCATATCTTACAATTATTTCAAATTACAGTATTTCATCTTAAATAAGTATTTGGTCATATTGAAGTATTTTCTCAAATATATACATTTCATTCTATATATGTTCAAGCTTTTAAAACTGATCATTTACCTAGGTATATATTTCATTTTATAGTTACTCATTTTTCTATGTCTCATTTTATTTCATTGTCTTTTAGTTTTTCTAAAAAATGAGAATTTGCGCTCAGTATATCCCATGGATAACCCACATCTATAAATTCTTTTTTTACTTCAATTGCTTTAAGAGGATATTTGTTTACATATTCATTTATAGCATCTGTGATTTCATATTCTCATCTTTTTGATAATTGTATATGTTTAACAATTTCTAGAATTTGAGGATTAAATTTATAAACTCAAAGATTTGCTAGATTTCATACATAATTTTCAGGTTTCTCAATTATTTCTCTTATATTATTTTCACTATCAACTTTAAAAATACCATATTTTTCTGGACTTGCAACTTGTTTTGCAAGTGCTCAGTATCATTTGTATTCTAAAATTGTTTTTAAGTCATTTTTGTTGAATATAGAATCTCAATTAAGTATTATTATATCAAAGTCTGATTCTATTCATTTTATAGCTGCTCAAGTTCATTTTTCATCATTTTGCATATGATAATTTATAGGAACTCATTTATAGTTATTTCAAAAATGATTTTCTATTATTTCAGCTTTGTATTTTACTACGATTGTTATTTCAACTACATATTTATAAATATTTTCTATATTGTGTTCCAAAATGCTTTTTCCATAAATATTTATCATTGGTTTTGGTATAGTATTTGTCAAAGGTCTAAGTCTGCTACCTTCTCATGCAGCCAATATTATTGCTTTCATTTTTGTTTTTTTAGGTTATATTTATCTAATTTTATTTTTAAAAATAATTTTGTAAAGTTTGCTTTAAAAAAAGAGAACTTTTGAGTTAAATAAAAATATATATATTCCTAATAAATTTTCATATACACTTCAAATTACTTCAAAAGAATCTGAAAGCTATGATCTTATGATAGCATGAGGAGATTATTATACTTTGTTAGAAAATATAGAAACAAGTTCATGACAAATTGATACTTTTGTTTCAACAAGAACAAATTTACAAGTAGATTTTGATGATAATAAAATATGAAAATATAATTTATCAATTGATGATTTTTATAATAATGCTACTGGTTCAATATATATTAATAATATAGATATAAAAAAGGAAGTTCAACAATATAGTATTAATTGGCAAAATGTTGTTAATAATACAAATGATGCTGTAATTTATCAAATAGATAGTGATAATGATGGTAATTATGATAAAACTACTCAATTACCACCAACATTTCAAGATAATATAGTACCAACTACTTCTATTAACTTTGTTGGTATTTCAACTACTTGAGAAGCTAATTCGTTTATTGAATCAGTTAGTATTCAACTTGATGCACAAGATAATGAAAGGTGAAGTGGTATTGATAATACATATTATTCTCTAGATAATAATTCATGATCTTTAATATATTTACCATATACAAAAACAATTGAAATTAATTGATTATGAGAATATACATTAAATTACTATTCTATTGATATATTTTGAAATAATAGAGACGGTACAAACTCAAACATTTACACTTACAGAAAAACCAGAAACATATAGTTGAAAAATCTCTTGATATATTTACTCAGATGATGATAATGACTGAGTACAAGATGAGTGAGAAAAAACAATGGCATGATGGAAAATATGTATAGATTTAAATAATAATAATGATTGTGAAGAAAATATTGAACCATTTAATGTAACAAATAACAATGGTTACTATGAATTTGATTCATTAGAGTCAGGTAATTATCATATACATGAAATACCTCACCAAAATTGGACTATTACAAATCCAAATATTTGATATTATGATATCAGTCTTTGAAATGGAAAACATATTTCTAATATTGATTTTGGAAACTTTAAAATTAAAAGGAAATAATAATAAATAATTAAAAATTATGGAAAAGAAAACTAAAATAATTATATGAATTACATTAATACTAATATTATTATGATTTATTTATCAAAATAGTGAAACTTATAAAAGAAAAATTGATGAATACAATTTCAAACAACTTGAAATTGTCAAAAATGTATTAGATTGAAAAAAATTAGATCTTTATGAATTTCAAACATTATCTGAATTTAATAAAAAATATAACCTTAATATAAAACCAAAAAAAAATTGTTATTATATTTCTAGTGAGAATTGAGATGAAGAATATATATTTTGATTTCAATTAGTTTCAATATATTATAAAACTAAATATAATAGTGATAATTATGCTTTTCCTAAAAATGATTTATCGGATAAACTTATATATTTATGAATGTGATCTAATTATGTACCTAAATCACCATTAGATCATTATCATAGAATAATTTCAAGTCATTGTAAAAAATAATATATAATTTGTATAATCAGTAAAGTTGTAGTAAAAATTAAGTTATAAGTTATATTTAAATAATTTACAAGAAATAAAGAATCTAACTTTTGAAACTTTAAAATTAAAGGTAATAATAAATAATAAAAAAATATGAAAAATAAACTTAAATACATATGAATAATTCTTTTAATTATATTTGTATTATCTCAATCATATGCTATGTATATAGATATGTATAATTTTAGACAGTTAGAAAAAGTAAAAATTATATTAAAAGATTTAAAAAGAGAAGATAAACAATTTTTTAATTTAAATGAATTTAATAAAATATACAATGTGGATATACAACCTATAAAAAACTGTTATTATTTAAGAAATTATAAATCAGAAGATAGAGTTCCATATACATTTTGATTTGAATTAGAATCATTAATATATACATTTATATATGGTGATGACTATTATTCTAATTTATATAAATATGTATTTGGTCAAAGATATTATACTTATCCTAAATATGATTTACAATATGTACCAGTGTATGATTCAGCATGAGTTTTTGATTGAGCAAGATCTAATTATGATTATTTAATATCTCATCCTTGTGAGAAAAAATAAAAAAATATGGAAGAAAAAGTTAAAAAAACAACTAAGTGTAAAACATTTAAAAAAGTATTGTTGGTATTTTTAATATCATTTATGATTAGAGAAACATATGCTATGTATATAGATATGTATAATTTTAGACAGTTAGAAAAAGTAAAAATTATATTAAAAGACATAAAAAGAGAAGATAAAGAATTTTTTAATTTAAATGAATTTAATAAAATATACAATGTTAATATACAACCTATTAAAAATTGTTATCATATAAGTAATTATAATTGAAATGAAAAATATATATTTTGATTTAAATTAGAATCATTTATAAATATGATTATATATAAAACAGCATATTATGCCTATCCAAAGTATGATTTACCATATCTACCAATGTGAGATTCATCTTGAAGATTTGATTACAATAATGATAAATTTATTAATATAATATCTCGTCCTTGTGAAGAAAATTAGAAGAACAAAAGAAATGATTTTTCATTTCTTTTGTTCTTTGTGTTTATTTTTTAGTTAATTTTGAGAAAAACTAATGGCATGATGGAAAGTTTGTATTGACTTAAACAATGATTGAAACTGTCAAGAACAATCAGAACCATTCAATCTAACTAATAATGATTGATATTATGAGTTCAACTCACTAGCAACTTGAATATACAAAATTTTAGAAATTTCTCATCAAAATTGGATAATTACTAATAATAGTTGATATTATAATATTGATTTATCTAATTGAGAAGTACTTATAAATAAGAATTTTTGAAATTTTAAATTTAAATGATGAAATAAATAATATATAATAATTATAAATTATGAAAAAAAATATAAAAATAGTTATAATAAAATTAATATTATTAATATTAATAATATTAATTTTATGAAAATACTCTTATAATTATTATATAAATAATGAGCATGTAACCAAAGAAGAATTAGAAAATATAAAAATAGATGAATACAATTTTGAACAATTAGAAAAAGTAAAATCTGTTTTAAATTGACTAAATAAAAACTCATATAGTTTTGAAAATTTGAAAGAATTTAATGAAAAATTTAATCAAAATATTAAACCTATAAAAAATTGTTATTTATTATCTAATTGAAACAATGTATTTTTAGATAAAAGTAATGATAATTATATATTTATGTTTAAATTATATTCAATGGATTATTGAAAGAGGTATAAAAATATGTATTATATATATCCAGAATATAAATTTCAAGAAATAGAAAACTCACTTTGCAGTTCCCATTGATGAATCTGTGGTACAGATGTGGCTTTTTGAGATTATTTAGAAACAATATCTACTCCTTGTGAGGATTAATAAAAAAATATGAAAAATAAACTTAAATACATATGATAGGTATTCATATAATTAGACACACAATATAAAGAAAAGTTACAAAAAAAATGTAATAATTCATATATTTTTTTTACTAATAATGTTCATGATTATATTTCTATTTTAACACATATTGACATATTAACTTTGATTTTAAAAAAAAGAGAACTTTTGCTTGATTTATTGAGAAAAACAAGTATATTTAATCTTGTATTTTATGGCTTAAAAATGTTGAAAATATGTCAGAAAAAGATAACTTAAATTTGGATAGTGAAATGGAAGATAATACAAGTGAAGAAATTCAAACTTGATTAGATATTCCTACTTCAATTGTTTATTCTTGAGATAGTAATAGAAGTATAAAAACTGAAATGGAAACTTGTTATTTGGACTATGCTATGAGTGTTATAGTTTCAAGAGCGCTTCCAGATATAAGAGATGGTTTTAAACCTGTTCATAGAAGAATTCTTTTTTCTATGCATGAACAATGATTAAGAGCAAGTGCTAAATTTAGAAAATCTGCAACTGTTGTCTGACATGTACTTTGAAATTATCATCCACATGGTGATAGTTCTGTTTATGAAGCTATGGTTCGTATGGCTCAAGACTTTTCACTTAGATATCCTTTAGTTCATGGTCAAGGTAACTTCGGTTCTATGGACTGAGATAGTGCAGCTGCATATAGATATACTGAAGCTAAGATGACTAAATTAGCTGAATATATGTTAGCTGATATAGAAAAAGAAACTGTTGATTTTAGAGATAATTTTGATACGACAAAGCAAGAACCAACTGTTATGCCATCTAGAATTCCTAACTTACTTATGAACTGAGTAATGGGGATTGCAGTAGGTATGGCAACTAATATTCCTCCACATAACTTAACTGAACTTATAAATGCAATTAGATTTCTTTTAATTTCTCCAAATGTTGAAGAAGTTACTATTGAAGATTTAATGCAATATATAACTGGTCCAGATTTTCCAACTGGTTGAATTATTTACGATAGAGAAGCTATTTTAACTGCTTATTCTACGGGTAGAGGTTCTATTCCAGTTAGATGAGTTGCAAAGATAGAAGAAAATAAAAAATGAAGAAGTGTTATAAATATAAGTGAAATCCCATACTGATTAAATAAATCAAGTTTTGTAGAAAAAATTGCTGATTTAGTAAGAGATAAAAAAATAGTTTGAATTTCTGATCTAAGAGATGAATCAAACAAGGATTCTGTTAGAATTATTGTTGAAATTAAAAAAGATGCATTTCCTAAAAAAATACTTAACCAATTATATAAATTAACTCCACTTCAAACTAGTTTTGGTTTTAATATGATTTGATTAGGTGAAAGATGAAGACAACCTAAACTACATAATTTAAAAGAATTTTTACTTGCTTTTATTGATCATAGAAAAGAAGTTGTTACTAGAAGAACAATTTATGAATTAAAAATTGCTGAAGCTAGAGCTCATATCTTAGAATGATTAAAAATTGCACTTGATAATATAGATGAAGTAATTAAAACAATTAGAGCTGCATATGATGATGCTGAATTACAATTAATGAAAAGATTTAATCTTTCTCAAATTCAAGCTGAAGCAATTGTAGAAATGAAACTTAGAAGATTACAAGGACTTGAAAAAGAAAAAATAGAAAATGAATTAGCAGAAAAATTGGCTTTAATTATGGATTTAAATGATATTTTAGTTAAACCAGAAAGAATAGTTAGTATTATAAATACTGAACTTGATGAAGTTATAGAAAAATTTGGTGATGAAAGAAGAACTCAAGTAAATGCTTGAAAAATAGGAGAATTTAATCCAAAAGATACAATTCCAAATGAAGAAGTATTTGTTGTATTAAGTAAAAATAACTATATAAAAAGATTAAAAACTGATAGTTTTAGAACTCAAAGAAGAGGAGGTAAATGAGTTACAACTTGAGCAAAAGAAGACGATGAAATAAAATTGATTGTTTCAACTCAAAATCATAGTGATTTATTATATTTTACTTCAAAGGGTAGAGTATTTACACTTCCAGCTTATGAAATTCCAGAAACAAATAGAATTGCAAAAGGTCAACCTGTAATTAATTTCATATGATTACAAAAAGATGAAGATATTGCAGCTATTGTGGATATAAGTAAGGAAAAGAATAAATATTTATTCTTTGTTACAAAATGATGAACTGTAAAGAAACTTGATATGGAAGATGTAAAAAACATTAGATCAAATGGACTTAGAGTTTTATGAATAAAAGAATGAGATGATTTAAGTTGGGTTAAAACTACAACTGGAGAAGATTCTATATTTATTGCAACTAGATTATGAAAAGCTATTCAATTTAATGAAGATGATGTTAGACCAATGGGTAGAAATGCTTCTTGAGTAAGATGAATAAATATAAAATGAGAAGATGAAGTTATAGAAGTTGCTGTTGTTTGAGCTGATAAAGAATATGTTTTTATAGTTACTGAAAATGGTATGTGAAAACTTACTAATATAGAAGAGTATAGAAATCAAAAAAGATGAGGTTCTTGAGTAAAAGCTATGGCTGTTACAGCTAAAACTTGAAAATTAATTTCTGCTTCAATGTTAAGTGAAGAAGATAGAAAAACAAGTGATGTTATCTTAATATCTAAAGCAGGACAAACTATAAGAATGAGTTTGAAATGAATTAGATCAACTCTGAGAGTTACTCAATGAGTAATTCTAACAAAATTAAAATGAGGTGATGATATGGTTGTAAGAGCTTCTATTGTAAAAGAATGAGAAGAATGAGAAGAATAAAAAAACTGCCCGCAGGGCAGTTTTTTTATTATATATTTTTACTAAATCATTCATTATCAAAAGATATTTTTCAATTAACATATTTTTTTATAAAGATTTCAGATATTTTTGAACTTCATTTTTGAAGTAAATTATCTCAATATCAATTTCATAAAACTTGTTTATTATTTAATTGCATAAATTTATTTTTAACATTTTCTAAATTAAAACCAAGAGGAATTTCTTCCATTCAAACTGATTTTAAAATAGAGTTTAAAAATATAATTATTTCATTTTCACCTAGATAATCTGTTTTTGCATCAAATCAAATTCATTTTTTATTTGAAATAACTTTAAATATATTTTCTCTATGTATCCATAAATTATCTATTCATAAATCCTTTAAAGTAGAGTAAAAATTAATTATTTTATCTTTTATTTCAGGATTATTTTTTATTTGATCTTGTTCTTCTTGGTTTAGGTTTATTTTTTCAACTCAATTTATTCAGTTTAGTGTAATTATTCAAGAATTAGAATCGTAATTTTCTATATTATTTACATTACTTATTTTCTCTCAGTTTTTATTATCTTCAACTTTTTCTTCCTCGTTTTTATTACTTGGAAGTCATTCTTTTTTTAAATTTTCATTATATGACTTGTCAATTATTTTATTGTATTCTTCTCTTGTAATTTTTCATGAAATATAATCATAAGCTGTTTCTTTTTGATTAGCAATTGTTTTCGATTTTATTTTTTCAAAATTAATTAGTAGTATTCATCATAATAACTCTCTTAATTTTCATTCATCATATGAAAGATCATCTGATAATCAGATTTCTGATAAATATAAATTAATAATTTCATTTTTATTTTTTGTTGGATGATTTTTTGAAAAATCTTTAAAATTAGAATTTAATAAATTTGTATTTAAATTTATTTCTTCTTTATCATTATTTATTTCTATATTTAAAAATTCTCTAATTTTAGAATTTTCATTCAATATTATTTTAATTTTTCATATTTCAAAATTACTATTTTCAATACTACTTTTTGTTATCTTTTTTAAAATTTCAGGGTTATTATATACTTCTGCTTGTTTATCTAATAAATAATTAAATATATTTTTAAGTATTTTTTCATTTCAAGAGCATAATAATAAAAGCTTATTATAATTTTCTTTAAATGTATCAATATCAAATTCTTTATTTTTATATAATATATCTAAAAATTCTCTAGATTTTGTTTCATTTTTTATTTCACTATTTATTATAGTAAAAAAATCATTTTTAACTATATCATTTAATATTAATTTATTATCTTTTAATGATTCAGAAAAAAATTTATCTTGATTTTTTCATTTATTTTCTAATTCTTTTAATATATTTCAACCTCCTATATCTCATTTTGAATTATATGCCCATATATTATCTTTATTTGCATATGATTTTATTGCATTTGAAAAATTTGGAAAATTTAGTATATCATTTGAATTAATTCAGATATCCATAAGTATTTTATAACTATTAATTAGAGTATCAATTGAATCTATATTTATAAAATATGCCCATGCATAATCATCTTGATTTTTAATTGACGCCTTAATTAACTTTTCATCTTTTCTTAATTCTGTTGATAAATTCATAAATATTGAATGATCAATTTCAACTAAATCTTTAGCAATTTCTTTGTTATAATTTATGCAAGAAAATCTTTCAAACTTAGAATAATTTTTATTTATTATTTTTGCCAATAATTCTTTATCATATTCTCAATTTCTAATAATAAAAGAGTCAAGTTCATCTATATATTTATTTACCAATAAATCATAATCTTTTTGATTTATACTTAAATCTAATATTTGTTTTGATAATTCATTAAATTTTTTACTTGGATTTTCTATATTTTCTTTTTGAATTACAATTCAATTTTCTTTTAAAAATTGAATTGTTTCTTTGTTTTCTATAAGTTCTTTAGGTAGATTATTTTCAATAATTAGCTTTGTTTTTTCATTATTTAGTAGTACATTTAATACTAATTTAATATTTCCAATATTTCAATTTAATCTTAAAAAAAGTGACCTAACTCTAGATTCAATTTTATTTTGATTTCAATTAATTAGTATTTTTGTTATATCAGATATATTATCATGTCATTCTATTTTATATGTAAAATATTCATCTGGAATTAAATTCATATTAATTTGAGATGTATTTTTTATATAACTATTTGTTATTAATGGAAAATTAATTATGGAATTAGATAAGTGTTTATAATATTCACTTAAATTAGTTCATTCATAAAATTCAAAAAAAGACTTAATTATTTCAGGATCTTTTATATGAGAAATTAAAGGTAAGTTATTTCTAATTTCAAAAAATATTTTTTTCTTAGAGTCATTATCAAGTTTATCATTTGATAGTCTTTCCAATGTCTCAGTACTTATTTTTGTGTTATTTTCAAATATAGAGTCTAATTTTCTAGTTATATTTATTATTTTTTCATATTCAGTTTCTATATTTAGTGATTGTTTTAAACCTTCTAATTCTTTTTTTGTTTCTATTTTATTATCACTTATTGCATTGTTTAATTCTAGAGTTAGATTATCATATAATCATTTTACCTCGCTATATTTACTATCTTGATTTTTTCTGAAATAATCAATAAAAAAATTAGCCTTCTTTATATCATTTATAAGGCTATCTTTTTCTCATTCACGGTTTTCAATCATACTTGTATTGACTATTTTATCTATGTTTATTTCAGGCATATTTGTTATATATTTTTACTAAATCATTCGATATCAAAAGATATTTTTCAATTAGCATATTTTTGTAAAAATTGTTCAGAGATTTTTGAACTTCATTTTTGAAGTAAATTATCGTTATAACCATTTCAAATAATTTGTAAATCATTTTTATTTGAAAAAATGTTTTTAAATTCAACTAATACTTTTGTTTTATCAATTTCTTTTTGTCAAACAGATTTCAGAATGGCATTTAAAAATATTTTTATCTCATTTTCACTTAAGTAATTAGATTTATTATTAAATCAAATTCACATTTTATTAGAAATAGCAGTAAAAATTTTTTCTTTTTCTTTCCATAACTCACTTAATCATAAGTCTCTTAATATAGAATAGAAATCAATTATTTTTTCTATTATTTCAGGATTATTTTTTACTTTTTTTTGTTCTTCTTGAGTTAAAATTATGTGTTCAACTCAATTTTCTCATTTTATTTGTACTGTTCAAGAAGTTGAGTCATAAGAATATGATTCTATATTTGTATTATTTTTAGTTGTAAGATTGTCTTCTTTTTTATCATTTGAATTATTTTCTTGTTTTTCTTCAACTTCTTTTTTTTGTTTCTCATAATTATCTATTTCTTTTCTTAAGTTTTCATCTTTACTTAATATTTTTTCTAAATGCTCATTATAATCAATTTTTCAAGTTCATATATCTCTTGCTTGTTTTTCACTTGTTTGAGATAATATTTTACCAGAAGTTTCAATTCATTTTTTTCTTATCATTTGTGAATGATAAGCTTTTTCTTGCTTTTTAGCTTCTTCTTCTTGCTTTTTAGCTTCTTCTTTATTTCAGTTTTTTCTTGCTTCTTCTGCTAATTTTTTAGCTATATTTGCATTACTAACAGATTTTAATATATCTCTTTCATTTTCTAATGTAGATACATTAATTGTTTCTTGAATTGTATTTTTACTATCAAATTTTGCATCATAATCTTTATTAAATTTTTCAATTATACTAAATGCTTCTCATAATTTTTTTGGATCTAAATTATTTTTTATTTTATTTAATATTTCTCTTGCTATTTTTTCAGCTTCATTTTCATTTTTAATTTTTGCATTAATTGGTCATATAAATTTTTTCATTAATTCAGATTCTTTATTTTTAATTTCTTCATCAAATTTTTTAAGTAGAGCATCTGTTTCTTCTTTATCATAATTTTTAATTTCTTCTAAATTACTTTTAAATTCTTTTAAGTCTTTAGATGTCGTTAATTTTGTAAATAATCAATCTATTTTTTCTTTTAAAGCTTTTAAAGCTTTATCAAATAAATCTAAAACTTTATTCACAAAATCAGTTCAAAATTTTTCTCAAGTTATTTTATCAGGTTCATTTCTTTTTATAAAGTTAAAAATTTCTTGAGTTTTTTCTTCTCAGAATTTTATTTTTAAATTTTTAGGAGCTAATTCTCATTTACTTTCCAAATATCATAAATAGTTTTTTAATGCTTTATTTCATAAATTTTGAACATTATTTGTTTTTAAAGCACTTTCAACAATAGGAGCATTTGTTATATAGTTTCATAAACTTTGATGAAAGGCATGGATATCTCAAGATGCATTGTATCATTTTTCTAATCATATTCTTTTTATAATATCATCTTGAAATTGGTTTGTTCTTATTACGTCTTCTTGTTCAGAAAATATGTCTGCAGATGTTGTATCTAAATTAATCCATCTAACTGCGTATCAAGCTAGATTTCATGTTTTATTTTCTCATTTAATTTTTCTTTCTTCATTAGAAATAGTTAATAATTTCTTTAACTCAACATCTGAAAATTTTTCTTTTTTAAAATATTTATTTAATAATTCTTTTTTTTCATTTAATTTAATTGCTTCAGTTCTGGCGCTACTAGTATCTACTTTTTCCTCAGTTCATCAAATTGATCTTTTTACATCTCATAATTTACTCCAAAGATTTTTATGTTCTTTTATTCAGTTTTTTTGTGCCAAATCTACTATATCAGATAATTCAAACATAATTTTTTCTCTCTCTTTTTGAGATATAGTTCTATCATCTTTAATTGCATCTTTTATAGAATTTTCCAAATCAATATATTCTTTTATGAATTTTTTTTCTAGTTCTTCTAGTTGATTGTATTTAGTAGGATTTTTTTTATTTATTTCTTTTTCTATAGTTATTCATTTTATTAATTCATAAGCTTCTTTAAGAGCACTTTGAATATCGTTATGTTTTCAAATTTCTCTTTGTATAGAATTGTATCTTTCAAATGATATTTCTTGAGGATTCATAAATTAGTATAAATATATAAAATTCTTTAATTTATTTTACTATATTTTGCTTTTTAATTCAAAAAATTGAAGCTTTTTATTTGATAAAAAACACTTTTTATTTAAAATAAATTAAATTTAGAATTAATATACCAATTTATGCAATATAATAGTGCTGATATAAGACAAAAATACCTTGATTTTTTCCAAAGTAAATGACATGCAATAATTCCTAGTGCTCCAGTAGTTCCTGAAAATGATCCAACTGTTTTATTTAATACTGCAGGTATGCAACCTTTGGTTCCATATCTTTTATGAGAAACTCATCCACTTTGAAAAAGATTATCTGATAGTCAAAAATGTATTAGAACTTGAGATATAGAAGAAGTAGGTGATAATAGTCATCTTACATTTTTTGAAATGCTTTGAAATTGGTCACTTTGAGATTATTTTAAAAAAGATAGTATTGCTTATTCTTGGGAGTTTTTGACAAGCAAAGATTGGCTTGCTCTTGATCCTAGAAAAATAGCTGTAACTGTTTTTGAATGAGATGCAGATGCTCCAAGAGATGAAGAATCTGCAAGTATTTGGCAAAGTGTAGGTATGCCTAAAGATAGAATATCTTATCTTCCAAAAAAAGATAATTGGTGGGCGGCAGGTGATACTGGTCCTTGTGGTCCAGATACTGAAATATTTTACTATGTTTGAGAAAGTGATTTACCTCCTGCTTGAAGCAATGTTTGATCAGACGAAAAAAATTGGATGGAAATCTGGAACAATGTATTTATGGAATATAATAAACTACCAGATGGAAGTTTAGTTAAATTACCAGCTCAAAACGTAGATACTGGTATGTGACTTGAAAGAATTACTGCAACTCTAAATTGAGAAAAAACGGTTTATAATACTGATATTTTTAGTGAGATTATTGCTTCAATTTCAAAAGAAATTTGAGTTCCATACAATGCTGAAACTATGAGATCTATTAGAATAATAGCAGACCATTCTAGAACTGCTACTGTTATGATAAGTGACTGAGTTATTCCTGCAAATGTTGACCAAGGTTATGTACTTAGAAGACTTATAAGAATTGCTATTAGACAAGCTTATAAGCTTTGATTTAAGTGAGAATTTTTGAGTAAGGTTGCAAATACTGTTATAGATAAACTAGGTGTTGCTTATCCTCATATGATAACAAAAAGAGAAGAAATAGTTACTGAAATACTTAGAGAAGAAAAACAATTTTGAGAAACTCTTGAAAAATGATTAAAAGAATTTGAAAAATTAGTTTCAGGATTTCAAATAGCTTTTGAAAGAACTGGAAAAAAAGTAGAAATCATATCATGAGAAAAAGCATTTAAACTTTATGATACTTATGGTTTTCCTCTTGAAATGACAGGGGAGTTAGCTATGGAAGTTTGATTAACTGTTGACACTGAATGATTTAAAAAAGCATATACTGAACATCAAGAAAAATCAAGAACAGCAAGTGCTTGAAAATTTAAATGATGATTAGCTGATAGTTGAGAAGAAACTGTAGGTTTGCATAGTGCAACACATTTACTTTTAGCTGGTCTTAGAAAATATCTTTGAGAAAATGTTCATCAAAAAGGTAGTAATATAACTCCAGAAAGACTTAGATTTGATTTTTCTAATGATGAAAAAGTTGAAAAAGAAATTCTAGATAAAGTTGAAGCTTATGTAAATGAAGCTATAAATGCAGGTTTTGAAACTATTATGACTAATATGGATAAAGAAGAAGCAAGAACTTCTTGAGTTGAATGAAGTTTTTGGGAAAAATATCCTGAAATAGTAAAAGTTTATTCTATGGTTTGAGCTGATGGAAAAGTATATTCAAAAGAATTATGTTGATGACCACATGTAGAAAACTCTAAAACTATGTGAAAATTTAAGATTTTAAAAGAAGAAGCAAGTTCTAGATGAGTTAGAAGAATAAAAGCTGTTTTAATTAAAGATTAATTATTACATAAAAACAAAGAAAAACTAGATTTTCTTTGTTTTTTTTATATAATTCTTTGAGTTTAAAAATGTATGAAATTTATTTGAAAAATTGAAAAATTATGTCTAAATCAAAGAATATAAATGTAGTTACCATATGATGATGAAATTGAAGTTATGGACTATTGTCTAGTATAAGAGATAATGATGATTACAATATTTCTGCTATTATTTCTATGAGTGATAGTGGAGGCTCAACTGGTATTTTGAGAGAAGAGTTTAATATGCTTCCACCAGGAGATGTAAGAAGAGCTATTATGGCTTTATCTAGAGAACATGAAATTGTAAAACAACTTTTTGATTATAGATATGATAAATGATGTAGTGTATGAGGTCATAATTTGTGAAATCTTATAATAACTGCAATGTCACAAATAACTTGAAATTTTGATAAATGACTTAAGCAAGTTGCTAAAATGTTTAAAGTGAAATGAAGAGTTATTCCTGTAACTTTGGAATTATCACATTTAAATGTAGAATTGCAAGATTGAAATATAGTAGAGTGAGAAACAAATATAGATTTAAAATTAGATGAAACTAGTTCTCCTATAAAAACTGCATATCTAACTCCAGAAGTAAATGCTAATCCAAAAGCTGTTAGTGCTTTAGAAAAAGCTGATTATATATTGTTATCATTTTGAGATTTGTATACTTCTGTTATACCAAATTTACTTGTAAAAGGTATAAAAGAAGCAATTGTTAAAAATAAAAAAGCCAAGGTTGTATATTTTTGCAATCTTATGACAAAACCAGGTGAAACTACTGATTTTGAAGCTATAGATTTTATAGATACAATTGAAAAATATCTAGGAGTTTGAGTTATAGATTATTTTGTAGTAAATAATTGATATATTTCAGAAAAATTGGCAGATAAATACAAGAGTTTAGAAAAGAAAAAACCAGTAAAAGTAAAAAGTCATGATGTTTTTGAAGGGAAAAAGTATGAAGTTATAGAAGCAGATTTGCTTCATGAAAATACTTTTGTAAGACACTCTTATGATAAGATATGACAAGTAATAAAAGACATAATTAAAAAAAATTAGACCAGCTTACAGCTGGTCTAATTTTTTTTCTAAAAGTTCAATTTCGATTTCTTCTTTTGCTAATTCTCAAGAATCTTTGGCTTCATCAAGTTTTTGTTGAGCTAATTTTCTAGCTTCTTCCATATCTTTTATATATTTTCTAACTTGAGCTTTTGTCATTCTTGGAGTACTTCAAGCTGGTGCAAATTCAGTCATAAGATTTATATTTAAAAATTAAATTTATATTTCTTTTCTTTCTTTTAGGGCATTTACAAGAGTTATATTATCTGCATATTCTATATAACCGCTAGATAATCATCTAGATAATCTTGTTATCTTTGTTTTATATTTTAGTTTTCTTTTTTCTATTTCCTCACTTATATAGTTACTTGTTGCTTCTCATTCTATATTTGGATTTGTTGCAAGTATTATTTCTACATTTTCATCACTTTCAATTATTCTTTTAAATAATTCTTCAAATTTTAAATCTCAAATAAAAACTCAATTTATAGGAGAAATAGCTCAACCTAGTACATGATAAACTCATCTAAATCACCCTGTTTCTTCGATTGTAAGCATATCTAAATATTCTTCTACAATTGCTATTATATTTTTGTTTCTATTGTTTGATTCGCATATTTTACATAAGTCTTGTCATATATCACATAGGGAATTACAGTTTTTACAAAATCCTATCTTGTCTTTTATATTTTTTAAATTTTCACTTAGATTTTCTATATAATTTCTATTTGCATTTAATAAGAAAAAAGCAAGTTTTGTAGCTCTATTTTCTCAAATTCAAGGCAAATAATTTATAGCATTTATTAATTGTTTTAAACTTTCAGGCATATTTTTTTATAAATATTATTTATATTAGAGTAATAAAAAAAAAGTCTTTTGCAAGACTCTTTTTAATAATTATATACATATTGGACATCATCTTTTATAACTAGATAATCTGGATCTTCTATTTTTTCCATATTTTCTAAATCAGTTTCAGTCATTATGTTAGACAAACTTTCAAGTTCAGCTATTTTTACATCCAATTTTTCTTTTTCCATCAATAGATTTTTTTTCTCTATTTCTAATTGTCTAATATTGTATCATTTTGTTGCATTTACATTTAGTATCCAAACATAATATAAAAGTAACATTGAGATTATAGATAATAGTGCTATATAAGTCGAATTTACTCAGAAAGTAAATTTTTCTTTTTCTTTTTTTCTTTTAGAAAAATAATTTTGACTAAAGTCTTTTGTTACTACGTTTGAGCTCACTATTTTATATATTATGAAATAATGTTTTAAATTATTTTTTTTGCAAATCTAGCTTTTGCACTTCTACTTCTAGAATTGTTCTTTATTTCTTCCGGAGTTGGAAGAATGGGTTTTTTATTTAATGTTTTTAAACTTTTTACGTGTCCACAACTACAAATCAAATCATCACAAATACAATCTCTTGTTTCATCTCTAAATATGTTTTTTGTTATCCTATCTTCAAGTGAATGAAAACTTATAACAAATATTACAGAATCTTTTTCTAGCATATCAATTGCATCATGCAATGATTTTTCTAGCATTTCCAATTCTCAGTTTACTTCTATTCTTATTGCTTGAAATATTCTAGACTTAGCTTTTGGTCATCAAGTGATGATTTCAGATAAATCAGAAGTTGTTTCAAATCTTTTTTTTCTTCTCAATTCTACTATATTTTTTGCTATCTTGTTACTTTGAGGTTCTTCTCAGTATTTTAAAAATATGTCTCTAAGCTCGCTATCTTTGTATGAGTTTACTATATCTGCCGCTGTTTTTCATTTACTTTTATCTAGTCTCATATCAAGTGGACCATTTAACATAAAACTAAATCATCTATCAGCTTCATCTAGATGTAAACTAGACAATCATAAATCATAGTAAATTCAAGTTATTTTTTTTATTCAAATCTTTTCAAGTTCAACTTTAAGATTTCAAAAATTTGAATTAATTAAAATAATTTCTACTTTTTTGTTTTTGTTTATTTCTTCTAGTCTAGTTCTTGCCAATTCTAAATTTTTTATATCAGCATCAAATCAGATAAAAGTATCTCAAATGTTCATTTTTTCAATAATTTTGCTAGCATGTCATCACATACCTAGAGTAGCGTCCACAATTATATTTTTTTTATCATTTTTAATCTCTATGGCTTCTACCAATTCATTTAAAAGTACAGAAATATGTTTATTTTCTATTTCTTTTATATTATTCATTTGTTAAAAATGTTAAAAAAATGTTAATTTTCTAAAAACCAGCTCTTGATATAAGCAAAACTTATATATATTTTTATTCTTTTTTTGTCTATTGTCAAAACATCTATGTATAAACAACTAGACAAATTGTCTAAAATAAGTTATTGATTACAAAGCTAACAAAATAGGGTTTTTAACATTTTATTTACATTGTCTATATTAAAACAAAGTATATATCTAGAGTATAATAAAAAAATTTGCGAAAATTAAAAATATTACTAAAATAGTAATGTTTTATAATTAAAGTTTAAAAATGATAAAAATTGATAATTTAAAAGTTTGAGTTTGAGAAAAGGAAATATTGAAGTGAATAAGTTTAAATTTTGAACTTTGAAAGAATTATTGTTTACTTTGAAAAAATTGAAGTGGTAAATCTACACTTTCTTCATTTTTAATGTGACATCCAAATTATAACTATATTTCATGAAGTGTTTCTCTTGATTGAAAAGATTTATTATCGCTAAATGCTGAAGAGAGAAGTAAGGCAGGATTATTTTTATCATTTCAAAATGTTCCAGAAATACAAGGGATAAAATTAAGTGAATTTCTTAGAATTATTTATAATATAAGTTTAAAAAATATAAATCCAGAACAAAAAGATATCTCTCCATTTATTTTTAAAAGACATATTTCTAAGTATTTAACTGAGCTACATATAAATGAGGGATTTTTAGATAGAGATTTAAATGTAGGTTTTAGTTGATGAGAAAAGAGAAAAATAGAAATTCTTCAAATGAAACTTATTGGACCAAAATACATAATACTTGATGAAATAGATAGTGGACTTGATTTAGATGCTTTTAGAGCAGTCGCTTCTATGTTAAAAAATCTAAGTAGTGAAAAAAATAGTCTTATTATAATAACTCATTATTTCAAGATCTTGGAATATATAGATGTAGACAAGGTTTATGTTTTGAGAGATTGATTAGTAGAGAGAGAATGAGGAAAAGAGTTGATTGAAAAAATAATAGAAGCAGGTTTTGAATAATATAAATTAAATAAAAATAATGTCAAACAATGATTTAAAAAATATGAGTATATCCGATTCTTGGCATTTTCAAGATGAAGTTAAGTATACAAATGAAATATTAAAATGAATAAACGAAGAAGTTGTTAGACAAATTTCATTGTCTAATAATGAGCCAGAATGGATGCTGGAACTTAGACTAAAAGCATTAAAGATATTTGAGTGAAAGGAAATGCCTAAATGGTGACCTGATTTAAGTCGCTTAGATTTAAATGAGATTTATTATTATGCTAAACCAGAGTGAGCTTGAGCTAAAAAATCTTGGGATGAAGTACCAGAAAATATTAAAAATACTTTTGATAGATTAGGTATTCCAGAAGCAGAAAAAAAATCTCTAGCTTGAGTTTGAGCACAATATGATAGTGAAGTAGTTTATCATTCTTTAAAAGAAGAATTAGTAAGTGCTTGAGTTATATTTGATGATACATCAGTTGCAGTAAATAAGTATCCAGATTTGATAAAGGCATATTTTTCAAAAGCTATTCCAATTACTGATCATAAATTTGCATCTCTTCATTATGCTGTTTGGTCATGAGGAACATTTATGTATATTCCTGCTTGAGTTAAGTTAAAAGAACCGCTACAATCTTATTTTAGAATGAATAAAAAAAGTTGATGACAATTTGAGCATACTATAATTATTGTCGAAGATGAAGCAGAAGCTCATTATATAGAATGATGTTCAGCACCAAAATATGATGAAAATAGTTTACATGCAGGTTGAGTTGAAATATTTGTCTGAAAAAATGCTCATATGAGATATAGCTCAGTTGAAAACTGGAGTGTTGATACTTTTAACCTAAATACAAAAAGAGCCATAGTACAAGAGAACGCTTATATGGAATGGGTTTGATGAAATATGTGAAGTTGAGTAACTATGCTTTATCCTTGTAGTATATTGCTTTGAGATAATAGTAAAACAGATATGTTAGGTCTTGCATTTGCAAACAAAAATCAAAATCAAGATGTGTGAGCAAAAGTTATACATATTTGAAAAAATACTACTTCAAATATCATTTCAAAATCTCTTAGTAAGTGAGGTTGAATAAGTACTTATAGAGGTTTAGTAGATATAAAACCAAGCGCAACTTGAGCTGTTTCAAAAATAGATTGTGAAGCATTACTTTTAGATGAAATTTCAGTTTCAGATACTGTTCCAAATATAATTGTTTGAAATAGTAGCTCAACTGTTGCTCATGAAGCTAGTGCTTGAAAAATAAATGAAGCAGATTTATTTTACCTAAGAAGTAGATGAATAAGAGAAGATGAGGCGAAAGGAATGATAGTTAATTGATTTATTTCTGATATAGTAAAAGAATTACCACTAGAATATGCAAGTGAAATGAATGTACTTATTTCTATGGAATTTGAAGGAGGATTTTAGTTATCCTTAAGTGTTTCTTAATTTATAATATTAAAATCAGATTTATTTATGAAATTAGATAAAAAAACAGTACTTGATTTAATAGAAAGAAAAGTTGAAAAAATATTTGTTTATTTTTATGAAGCAGGGTGTTCTTGAAATAAGGTTGATATAAAAGAAGACTTTGAAATTACAGATGATTTGGAAAAACTAGAACTAAGTTCTAGCCCTTTTTCAGTATATGTTGAGAAAAAAGATAAGCAAAAATTTGCTTGATCTATAATTACAAGAACAGTAAGTGCTGATCATACTTGAAAAGAAAAAATTCGTTTTATATTTAGTAATGATCAAGTAGTTGATAGATGTGGTTGTGGTAGTAGTTTTAGTTTTGAGAAAAAATCACCAAAATTTGACCTAAGTAAATTAAAAGATTTTAAAAATAATTTAACAAAATAATGATAATTGATAAAAACTGATTTTACGATTTATCTTTGGTAAATGATAGTGAAGTTATAATTAGTAAAAATATTGTAGCTAGTTTTTATGATGATTGAACTCATTCTAAAAAAATTTTTTTATGAGAAAATTCTATTGTAGAATTTTCTTGATTTATTATGGATAATGAAAATCATAATATAGAATTTTTTCAAAATAAAGAAAATTCAAATTTGAAAGTTAAATATTTACTTTACTCAGTAAATGATAAAAAAATACGATCTAGGATTTATTCTAATATAAAAAGCAATCATTCAAAAAGTGATGTAAAGATATTTTCAATCATAGGTGAAAAGTGAAATATAGATTTAGATTGAATAGTTGAAATATCAAAATGATTTACAAAGATGATATGACACTTAGTAGAAGATAATTTATTTTTAGGTGAAACATGAAAAATGAAATGAGTTCCAACCTTACTTGTTAGAAGTGATGATGTGGAAGCAAGTCACTCATGTAAGATAGAAAAAATAAGCAGTGATAAATTATTTTACTTAAGAAGTAGGTGAATAGAAGAAAAAACAGCTCTTATGATCTTGCTTGAAGCAAATATTAAATCTATTTTTTCTTGTTTGTCAATGGTAGATAATGAATTTTATACAAATTTAATTTCTAAGATTACTACTATTTTATATAAAGAATAATATATTAAATTTTCTTTGATTTATTGTATTTAAACTATATAATCTATACCATATTTATATTTACAAATTAAAAATTAAAAAAATGAATAAACTTAAATTTCTTGTTTCTATAATATTAGTTACTTTCCTAAGTACTTGAACAATTTTTGCTGAAGATATTACAACAAATGTATCTACATGAACTGTATCTACTTGAGTAATTTCAACTTGAACTTTGGATATTACTCCAGTTGTTAGTTCTTGATCTTTAGATAAAAAAACAGAATCTAGTTATATTTTTTATTATGGACAATGATGTACTCATTGTGCAAAAGTGGAAAAATATTTAGAATGAGTTTCAGGTTATGAAAAACTAAATATAGTTAAAAAAGAAGTTTATTTTGATGATAAAAATAGACAAGAAATGCTAGATGATGGTAAAAGATTATGACTAGAAGAATCATCAATTTGAGTTCCATTTTTTGTAGTAAATGATGATTGAAAAGAAACTCCAATAATTTGAGATGTAGTTATTATAGATTATTTAAAAACAATCTTATGAGAAGTGCCTGAAAATAATAATAAAACTATTGTTTTTACTATACTTATTATTCTTGCAATTATTATTCCAATTTTTTTAATAAAATTATCAAACAAAAATTAATATGAAAAAAATACTTTTAATATTATTATGATTATTTATTATTTCTGGTGTCACATATGCTTCTGGTGACGCTTGAAATATAATTACATTTGCAGATAGGATTAAGTTTTTTTGAATCTTAGTACCTGCTGCAATTTGAGATAGTATAAATCCTTGTGCATTTGCAATTATGTTTATATTATTGTCTTCAATTCTTAAAGAGCAATGAAGTAGAAGAACTGTAATATTAGCCTGAACACTTTTTACTCTTTCAGTTTTTATTAGTTATCTTGCAATGTGATTTTGATTATATAAAGCACTTGCAACTTCAACAAGTATTTTTTACTTAAAATTAGTTGTTTGAGTTTTATGAATTCTTATATGACTTGCTAATTTAAAAGATTATTTTTGGTATTGAAAATTTTTTAAAATGGAAGTTCCAGATAGTTGGAGACCAGCAATGTGGAAGATTTTGAAAAAAGTTGTTTCACCAATGTGAGCATTTTTTGTATGATTTTTAATTTCTCTGTTTTTATTACCTTGTTCATCAGGACCATATTTAGTTGTTCTTTGATATCTAGCATCTGAATCTGCTTCAATTAATACTTGGTGATATATCTATATATTGATTTATAATCTTATTTTTATTATCCCAATGATTGCTATTACTTTAATTATAGGAATGTGATATAAAAAAGTTTGAGAATTGAGAGAATATAAAGAATTAAATGTAGAAAAACTACATTTAATTACTTGAGTTATTATGTTAATTTTATGAATATATATTTTATTTGATATTTTGGTTTAATTTATGTATAACGAGACTATAACATTTTATAGTAAAAATCCACCTAATAAATGAGTTTTGACTAATTTTGATGTGAAACATTCTGAGGATAATAGTATATGTTGAGATGATTTAGAAGTTTATTTAAAAATAGAAAACAACAAGATAGTTGATTTTAGTTTTTCTTGAGAAACAGCTATTATTACAACTGCATGTGCTTCAATTTTTTGAGAATCTATTATAGATATGGATATAAATGAAGTAATAGAAAAAAAATATGATTATATTGAAGAATTGGTTTGAATGCCAATTTCTCCAAGAAGAAAACAAGCTTCAGTTTTATGAATGCTTACAACAATAAATGCAATTTATAAATATTTATGAAAGGATAAATTACTTGATTTTGATGACTTAATAGATTAATATGATAAAATTATCAATAAAATGAGATTATGCAATGAAGACTATTATTTATTTACTTAACAATAAATGATGATTAGTTAAGATTTCTGACATTTCATTAAATGAAAATATATCAGAATCACTTTTAAGAAGAGTAGTTGCAGATTTAGAAAAGGCATCAATTATTTCTACAATTAAGTGAAGAAATGGATGAATAGAATTATCTCATAACTTATCAAATATTTCAGTTTATGATGTATTATTAGCAGTTTGAGAAGAGTTATGAATTTCAAATTGTACAAAATGAATTTCTTGTTCTAACCAACTAAACTGTCAAACTACTGATTTATATAGTATGATTCAGAAGTGATTTAATGGGGTTTTGAAATTGTATACTTTGGATAAAATAATAAAATAATAAAAAAAGAAATCTAAAATTTAATTTTAGATTTCTTTTTTTATTATATAGTTGTATCAATTTTGATAGAAGGTCCCATAGCGTTACAAACGTAAATAGTATTTATATATTTACCTTTTGCACCAACTGGTTTTACTTCGTTGATAACTTTTAAGAAGTGATTTAAGTTTTCTTCTAATTTTTTAGCACCAAATGATAATTTACCAAAAATTGAATGAACATTACCTTGTTTATCAGTTTTGAATTCAAATTTACCTGCAGAAATTTCTTTAATTGTAGATAATAAATCTGGAGAAACAGTACCTGCTTTTGGATTTGGCATTAAACCTTTTGGACCTAATACTCTAGCAATTTTACCTAGATTTCTCATCATTGATGGAGTAGCAATACAAACATCAAAATCAAGAGCAACAGCACCTTTTTCGATTTCTGCAATTAAATCTTCACCACCAGCAACTAAAGCACCAGCTTTTTTTAATTCACTAGCATCACCTTCAGTAAATGCACATATTCTTGATACTTTACCTGAACCATTTGGAAGGGTAATAGTAGTTCTAATCATTTGATCAGCATATTTTGGATCTAATTCTAAGTTGAAGTGAACTTCAACAGAAGGATCAAATTTAACTGTATTTGTTTTTTCTAATAATTCTACTGCTTCTGCAACAGAATAAGCTGGAGAAGTTATTAATTCTACTGCTTTATTATATTTTTTTCATCTTGCCATTTTTCTTTTTTTAATAAATAAAGGTAATAACGAACTATTTTTCAAGTTCTTCCTTGAAAGGCCCGCAAATTATATATAAAAAAAGAAAAAAGTAAAATTTTTTTTTAAATTTAAAAGCCCTCATAGAGGGCTTCTTTTTATTAGATTGTATCAGCAATTTTGCTTGAAAGTAATCCTTTTGTTAATGATGATACAACTAAATCAGAAAATATTTCATCAAATTCAATAAAAATTACATATTCTTGTATTTTATTTTCATTTGTTGGATGAATATTTAAAATGCAGACCCTTGAAATTTCTAATTCTAAATATATTTTTAGAAATTCTAGGATGAATTCATCATTAACAGGAACACTTTTGAGAGTTTTCATTTTTATCTCCAATAATTTTCTGTATATATACTATAATAATATATTACTATTTGTCAATTTTATCTACAGGATCATAACCTCATTTATTCCATGGCATACATCTGAAAATCCTTCAAGTTCATTTTATAACTCAAACAAAAGCCCCTTTTTTTTCAACTGCTTCTATCATATATTGGCTACAAGTTGGTATATGTTTACAATAGGGAATATTATTATTTGCTTTTGCCCATATTGAATGGTCAGGTGAAATATATTTTTGATATAATTTCACAGTATTTATAATTATTTTTTGTACTTTATTCATATTTTTAAATTAAAAAAAGTTCTATTATATAATAGAACTTTTTTATTATTTTACAAATTCAACAACTCAAGCAAAAACTTGAGGATTAGAAATAGCTAAGTTTGATAAAACTTTTCTATTTAATTTTACACTTTTTTTGTATAATGCATTTATAAATTTAGAATAACTTAAACCAGATTCTCTAGAAGCAATGTTAATTCTAACATTCCATAATCTTCTAAAATCTCTTTTCTTTCTTCTTCTACCAATATAAGCATTAGTACCAGCTTTCATCCAAGCATTTTTAGCATTAGTAAAAGATCTAGATCTTAACATTCTATATCATTTACAAGCTTTTAAGATTTTACTGTGTCTTTTTTTAGTCATCAGACCTCTTTTAACTCTAACCATCTTAATTTATTATTATTAATTTAATATAATTCCTACATATGAGGTAATTGTTGTTTTATTTTTTTAGATTCAGTTCCTGAAACTATTAATCCATATTTATTTCTACCTTTTGATTTTTTAGATTTATCAGAAAGTAAATGTTTTTTCCAAGCTTTTCCAAGTTTGAATTTACCTTTTCAAGTAACTTTAACTCTTTTTTTAACTCAGCTTCTAGTTTTTAAAGTCATATTTCTTTAATTATAATTGTAAAAATTATTTAATTGGTTTTAACATTGCTAAGAATGTGTTTCAATTTTTTTTAACTTGTCAATCTAGTTTATAAAATTCCTTTAAGCTATTTACAAAGAAATTCATTTTATCACTAGCAATACCTTCGTATTGGTTTTCTCTTCATTTTAGCATTAAGCTAACTTTTAGAGGATGTCATCATTTAGCAAAAGCTTCTGCTTGATGTCTTCTTACTTCTAAATCATGTTCTCAAATTTTGAAAGTAATCCTTATATTTTTTAAATCAGGAGCTTTTCACTTTTGTTTACTTTTTTGTTCTTGCTTTTTTTGTCTGTAAAGAAATTTACCATAATCAAGTATTTTGATTATACTTAAATCTCATTTTGCTCACATTTCCATTAAGTCAAGTTCCATAGATTTAGCTTTTTCTCTCGCTTCATCCATAGTCATCTCTCATAAATTTTCTCATTCGTCATTTATAAGCTGAATTTTAGTAGCTCTGATTTCATCATTTAAAAGTCTTCTTTTCTCTTTCAAGATTTTTATTTTTAAGAATTAAGATATAGCTTTTAACATTTTAACAAATTTTGCTTTTTTTCTAGCTCCATTGTTAGCATGAATTATATTCTTTTTTACTAATTTATCAATTATTGATTGTAAACCTGATTTAGTATTTTTACCGTCTTTATCTTTTTGGTTTGTAAATACTAATTTAGCAGCTTCAACATCTTTATTTTTAATAGCTTTTTCAAAAGCTACTCTTGCTTCTCTATAAAGTGATCTGAAATGGTCATTTCTAGATTTTCTTTTTTGACTTTGTCTTAATTGTTTTTTTGCAGACTCTATTATTGGCATAAAAAAAAATTTATTTAAATATAAAACTAATAATCGTGTTTTGTTTGATTAAATAACCAAAATTTGAGGATTGGGCTATAAAATCGGTCTCTTTTGTGCGGCAATTATATAAGAAACTACATAAAAGTCAAAAGATTTTTACACAAAAAACTAGATTTTTAAATCTAGTTTTTTACCTTAATTCTCATCAAACTTTAGATACATTTTTTATGATTTCATTTATTAAATCTCATTTATCTTTATCGTCAAGTGTTTTATGAATTGATTGAATATATACTTTGTAAGTGAAACTTCTTTTTCCAGGTAATTTCTCTTCATTTTCATATATATCAACTAATTCAACTTTGTTAATTATTTCTTTATTTGATTTTTCAATTGCAGTTTTAATCTTGCTTCCTGCTGTTGCTTTTTCAACAACAAAATTTAAATCAAAATTATTTTCTTGAAAACTAGATATATCTTTTGCTTTAACTGTTTGATAAAGAGCTGATTCTAGACTTTCAATATTTATTTCAAAGAATCAAATTCTAGAGTTTATATCAAAGTTTTTTGCAACTTTTGGATGTATTTCTCAAACTAATCAAATATTTTTTCATCTTACCATTATAACTCAAGTTCTACCTTTATGTGAATAACTAGGTAATACTTCTGAACTTTCAAATGAAAATGTGAAAACTCAAATAGTTTTTAGGAAATTTGAAACTGTATTTTGCACGTCATAATAAACTGTTTCTTTATTTGAAACTTCAACTCATGATAAGTTATAGTTTTCAATAATATTTCAATTATTTAAATTGAATACTTTTTCAATTTCAAATAATTTCATATCATTGTATTCATTTATATTTTTTTCTAATGATAACATTAAATTTGGAATTAAACTTCATCTTAGGTGAGTTAATTCTTCACTTAATGCATTTTTCATAGGAATTAAATCATTAGTATTTCCTAGAGATTTTTCCATTAATTCAGCATTTACAAATGAATATGTAAACATATCATAATATCAAATACTTGAAAAATAATTTTTAGAATCATTTTTAATCTTGTAAGTGTTACTTTGGATAACTGCTCACATATTGATTTCAGGAATTGTTGAAACTATGTTATTATATCATGAAATTCTAGCTAATTCTTCAGCTATATCAGCTTTAAAATTTAAATCTTTTCTCCAAAATGGAATAATTAATTTATCTCATTTTTTCTCAATTCAAAGATTGTTAAGTATTTTTAATACATCAATTTCATTGTATGAAGTTCAAAGTATCTTGTTGTAGAAATTTAGATCAAAATCTATACTTACTTCTTTTTGTTTGTTTGGATATATATCGCTAAATTCTCAAATTTCTATATTTTTTATATTTTTTTCTAATTCACTTACTATCATTGATAGTGCAACTTCTTGCATACCATTAACTATATCTTTTTCAAATATATTTAATGCATCTGTTCTTACTCATAATCTTTTTCAGGTTTTTCTAAGTATAGCTTGGTCAAAATGAGCAGATTCAATTATTATATTTTTTGTCGAGTCAGAAACACTTGATTCTTTTCATCAAATAATTCATCATAATGCTAATATTTTCTTATCATCAGCAATTACTATATCATCACTTGTTAATTCATATGTTGAATCATTTAAAGCAAGAAATTTTTCTCCAGTTTTTGCAAATCTTATAGTTATATTTCATTCTATCTTATCTGCATCAAAACAATGAGTTGGTTGTCAGTAAAAATATAGGGAATAGTTAGAAATATCTATTAATAATCATTTTGAATTTATCCCAGCACTATTTAATACTTCTTTTATGTAATTAGGAGATTCTATATTTGAGACATTATTTACTCTTAATCACATATATCTAGAAACAAAATCTGTTATTTCATTTTTAATTCATAAGTCTTTTGCTCATGAAAAATCTCTATTTTCATATGAAAAATTAAATTTTTCTCATGAAATAGCAAATATTTCTCTTATTATTCAAATATGAGAAAATAAATCAGGTCTATGATTTATAGCTTTGTTATCTATTTCTAGTATAGCATCATCTTTTCATAATACTTCATCAAGGTGAGTTCAAGGTTTAGCTTCGATAAAAGATAAGTCTAAGATTTCTTTTTCATCATTTGCAGGGAATTCTTTTGCAAGTCATATTTCTTCACTTGCACAAATCATACCAAAACTATCTACTCATCTAATTGCAGTTTTTTTCATAACAACTGGTTCTCATTGACCATGCCATAAAACACTTGCTCACAATTTTGCAACTGCTACAGCTTGTCCAACTTCTAGATTTGATCAACCACATACTATTTGTAAATCTTCATTTTCTCAAGCATCAACCATACAAACTCTAAGAGAATTTGCATCAGGATGATTTTCTATTTTTTTAATTTTTCCATAAACTATGTTTAGAAAATCTTTGTTTTGAGAGTGAATATCTTCTACTTCTGCTGTATGCATAACTAAATCTTTAGCAACTTCTTCAGCTGACTTTAGGTTTTTTATATATTTTTGTAAAACTTTATAAGAAATTTTCATTTTGTATTTTATAATAATTAAAATTTTCTAATTTGAAATATAAGAAAAAATGTGAAAAAGGCAAGGAAAAAAAGAGCCGTAGGCTCTTTTTTTATAAACTATTTTTTATAACTTGTTCTATTTCAACTGCAAGTGCTGGATTTTCTTTTAAGAAATTTTTAGCATTTTCTTTTCATTGTCATAGCTTAGTTTCTCAGTAAGAGTAAAATGCTCATGCTTTTTTAATTACTCAAGTTTGAGATCCTATATCAATGATTTCACCATTTTTTGAAATACCTTCATTGTACATTACATCAAAACTTGCTTCTTTAAATGGAGCAGCAATTTTATTTTTTATTACTTTAACTACAGTTTCACTTCCTGTTACTTCTTTATCCATTCAAGCTCAAGTTTCTATTTTAGCTTTTCTTCTTATATCTAATCTTTGAGACGCATAAAATTTTAAAGCATTACCTCAAGTTGTAGTTTCAGGACTACCAAACATTATTCAAATCTTCATTCTTATTTGATTGATAAATATAACAGTACAATTTGTTCTATTTATTGCTCAAGTTATTTTTCTAAGTGCTTGACTCATAAGTCTAGCTTGTAGTCACATATGTGAATCTCACATTTCTCATTCTATTTCTGCTTTTGGAGTAAGAGCAGCAACAGAATCTACAACTATCAAATCAACAGCTCATGAATTAACTAATTTTTCAGTTATTTCTAATGCTTGTTCACCATAATCTGGTTGAGAAATAAGTAAATTATCAGTATCTACTCAAATCTTTCTAGCGTATTCTGGATCTAGTGCATGTTCAGCATCTATAAATGCTGCAACTCATCCTGCTTTTTGTATTTCAGCAATAGCGTGAAGAGTAAGAGTTGTTTTACCTGATGATTCAGGACCATATATTTCAACTATTCTTCATTTAGCATATCAACCTCATAAAGCTATATCTAAAGTAAGTGATCATGAAGAAAATGTTTCAACTTTTTGTTTCATTCCTTCATCTCATAGTTTCATAATAGATCATTTCCCAAATTGTTTTTCTATCATTGCTAATGCATTGTTTAAAGCTTCTTGTTTGTCCATAATAATAGAGTTAAATAATATGTATACCTAAATAGTATATAATGAGTATATATAAAACATATACTTTTGTCAAAACTTTTTATTAATTTTCTTTTATTTTGTAATTTGTTTTTAGTCATTCGTGCGTTCAAATAACTATATTATTTCATTTACAAACCTTACAAATAAATTTGTATCAGTTAGGATCTATCCTATCTGTTTCCACTATTTTTCTGCAATCTTTACAATAAAAAGCAACTTCTCATCTATCGTCTTTGAAGTTATCTTTTTTATCAAATTCTTCTATATTTACTAAATCTGAAATTATAGACATATTTTTTTATTTAAATAATAATATTTAAAAAAGACTCATTACTTCATCTTTTTTTTCTTCTATTTTTATAACTTTTTGGTTAACAAGTTCAACGAAACATCTTAATGTTGCTTCTACATCTGTCATAGCATCATGAGCTCATATAAAGTATTCTCAAAACAATATCTTATGAAGTTCTCAAAGTTTAGGATATTTAAATCTATTTCAATTTCATTCTATCTTACAAAAATCAACTGTTTGTTTCATTGTACATATTTTTTGTTTTGGTTTGTATTTATATTCTGCACTTAACCTTTTTAGTTCTAGTTTTACCATATCTTCATCATATTCTATATTGTGTCATATGATTATATCTGGTCAATTTATGTTTCAAATTATTTCATCAATTATATCTTCTATAATAGGTGCATTTTTAACATCTATATCATATATATGGTGAACTTGACTAGATGCATAGGGAATTGGCATTTTTGGATTTATTAGGATATTTATCCTTTTTTCTTCTATAAATTTACCATCTTTTATTTCTCAAAGAATTCACGCAAATTGAATAATTTTGGGTTGTTTATCTAGGTCTGTTTCTTTTTTATTTATAAATCAAGTTGTCTCCGTATCAAATACAAATATTTTCATTAATTTTTAATTAAATTTTATTATTATATATATATTATAAATTACACAATTTTTGTAAAGATTTAAAATAAAAAAGTCTCTATTTGCGAGAGACTTTTTTATTTTTTTAATTGGTAATAATTTCTACCTACTCTTTCTATAGCTTTTTTATTTTGTAAATTCATATAGATAGTAGTTTGTTTTACATTTCTTATTTTTAATACTTCTTTTGTTATATCTTCTGTATTCATTGGTTCTCATTTTTTTTCTAGTATTGATGAAATAACATCAAGTACTGTTCCAGGATTAAATCCCCATTCTTTAAGTGCATATATTCATCTTCAAATAAGTACAAATTCATTATTTCTTATTAACTCATTATGAATTGTATTTACTTTTACTTTTTCTTCTAGCATTTGTGTAATCTTGTTTGAAATTTCAACAAAATGCATAGGAGTTTTTTCTTTTTTCATTACGTAAATTGCTTTATCCTTAAGTGTTTTAGGATTAAGAATTTTCCATTTTGTAAGTCAAACTAAGTCTTCTTCTCAATATACTATATCATCAAATAATTCTAAACATGAATCAATAAATGGAATTGATACTTTTTTATTTAGATTTGTTAAAATATTTTCAAAAAGAGCATTTTTTGATACAACATCTTTTTTCTTTTTTAATATTTTTAATCATTCTTTATATATATTTTCAATATCATTTTTTTGTATACTTGGTAGGTGAAAATATATTTGACAACCAAGCTTTTGTTTAGATTTTTTTATTTCATAATCACTTTGAATAATCATTTCTAAAACTGATTGATTAACATCTCAATTTATATTTAGATCTTTTATTACATTGTTTATAAGTCTATTTTTAGAAATAACTCAACCATGTAATTTTATAAAATTCATAGCAGATGTTTGAATGTCAGTTAATAGAGTAGATTTTATTATTCTACCTATTTTTTTAATTCAAGAGTCTTCTATTTGTCTAACTCTTTCTCTGGTAATTGCAGGTGAAAAAGAATTACCTATGTTTTGTAGGGTTTCTTTTTCAGAGTTTATACCAACTCTTTTTTCTATTACTCTTCTTTCCTTATCAGAAAGCGATCTTAGTATATCTTCAAAAGATTTTACTATTATTTTATTATTTAAAACTGCATTATTCATCTAAATTATTTAAATGTTAATTTATATAATATATAATTGATTTTACTAAAAAGTCAAACTTTTTTAATATTTAAAATGGTAGTTCCATATTATTTTTTTCTTTTATTTTTTCTCTGTTTTGGTTTAATTGTTCTAAAATTATTTCTGATGATGATTTTTTGAAATCTTTTCTAATTAAAAATCCAGAAATAAAAACTAAAACTCAAGATGTCATTGATAGAATTGGACCATTTCAGTAAGCAATATTTTGTCATAAAGTAGATAATCATATTGCAAAACTTAAAGAAATTATACTTATACAAATACTTATTATTCAAGAATTTATGATTATATAATGATTATTAAAATTTATATCAGTATACAATTTTATTTTCTCTCTATATGAACTTGAAATTATTAATAATAACGGTATTAAAAAAATTATTAGTAATATGTATCAAATATTTCAAGAAATAGTATTAAATGCATTCCATTTTATATTGTTGTCATTGTCAATAATCCAAGGTATAAATAGGCTAATTATTCATAATATACTAGAAAAAACAACAATTTGATTTTTTATTGGTAGGTTTAAATATTTAAATTTTAGATTTTTAAAATTAGATAAAATTTTATTTTTAATGTTTTTAATTTTTCTATTCATAATTATTTATTACTTAAAATAATACAAAAACTTTAATAATATTTGATATTTTTGCAAATACTTTATAATAAATTTAATTAATTAGTTATTTATTTACGTTTAATGAATAATAAAATAGAAATTAAAAATTCATTTTTAGAGATTATTTTTTTTATTATTAGTTTTTTTCTTTCATTTTTTAGATCTATATTAAATTTTTTGAAGTTAAAAAAAACAGGTAATAATATTTTTTTTATATTTTTAAATTTTATATTTAAAAATTGGCCAATGTATTTTTGGAAAAAACCAAGTTTATATAAATTGTTGAGTTTTCCATGAAATTTAATTAATTATTTATTTAAAAAATAATATGATTTTAAAAAATAAAGCATTTACATTAGTTGAAATAATGATTTGAATACTTATAGTTTCAATAGTTGTTATTTCTTGATTTGATGCATTTGCAAAAATAGGAATTTGAAAAATCAATCTAATTGAAAAAACTAATATGCAAAAAGATAGTTTTTATTTTAGTGAAAAGTTATTTCAAATAATTAAAGAATGAGGAACTATTGATTATGAAGAATATTTCAATAGAAATGTATTATGAACTACTTTTTGAAGTTGACATTATAATATATCAAGTTGATTTTGAAATTTTTGATGATGATGAATTTTTTGAACTACAACTTATTGAAATAGTTATTATTATTGTAGAAGTAATAATTGAACTAAAATGTGAACATCAGGTTGTGTAACTTCATTTAATGATAATGATTGAAATCCTGATCTAGATGTGAATAATTATTCTTGAGTTCAACAAAGATATTGAGAATATTCTTATCAATTTATAGATTACAATAGTAATTTTGATGCTGATCTTTGAGATGAAGATTCAGATTTAAAGGTAATTTGAGACGATGATGATGAATTTTTATGAGATGGTCCAAATGCTTTTACTTCTTGAACTGATATTAAAGAATTATATCTTATAAGTTGAGATAAAAAAACAAGAACATTAATCAGATGGAATGTTAATGTTGATCCTAATAAACCAACAGCGTCAACTTGTAGTATCAATGCATCAAATGTAATTACTTGAAGTTGATGTATATGAACAGTAGAATTCTTAAAATTAGAAGGTGTTGATTGGTGAATGGATCATATTGCTACTTCAGTTGATTCTACACAAAATGACTGATTAATAGATACTTGGCTTATTGATAAGCAATTTACATGAATGACAAATGTTGATGAAACAACTTCAGTTGTTGCTGGTTCTGATGGTAATAGTTATTGGAAGCCAATTTTTCCAACAGGAATAAATGTAACAGAGTTTAGAGTATATCCATATCCAAATGTAGATTCAAAATATTTTTGGAAAAATCCTAATCCATCTACTAATATTTCTCCATATGTTATTGTTAATCTAAAAATTAAACCATCTTGGGAAACTAGAAAAAAATTAAAAAATGAGGGTAGAGAAATAAATTTTAATTCAACAATTAATTTAACTGATATATATAGTAAATAATTTTTATGAAAAAAAATAAAAAAGCGTTTAGTTTATTAGTTGCTATGTGACTTGTTTTAATTTCAAGTTTACTTGCTTATACTATTTTAGAATTTATAGTACCTTTTTCAAAAGATGTTAAATGAATTGAAAATTCTACTATGTCATATTATATGGCTAATAATTGAATTGAAGAAGGATTATACTTTTTTTCAAAAAGAACTGATTCGCAGTTAAGAGATGAATATACTAAATCATATGTTACAGATTATGATTATAAATTTAATACTTTTTCATCTTGAACTTTTTTACCACCTGTTTGAAAATGAAATAGTCCTTTTGATAAAGATTGGAACACAATAGGTATTTCAAATCCTATACAATTAATCATATGATTGTGATTTGTTACAAATGTAAATACTTTAAGTATAGATTTTAGAGTTCCAGATTTTAATAGAGATTGACTGTACTTACAAACTTTATCATGAACAACAACTCCAATGATAAATTGGCAATTAGTAGCGCCAGATGATGCATTAAATGCTACAACAGCTAATTTATTTACAGCTAATAATGTAAATGCTTGAGTTCAAAATTTTAATATTTTAAGTTGAAAAAAGGTTAGTGATGGATCTATTGATACATTTCCAGCATTTTTTTCCTCAAATAATTGTAATACTGTAAAGTGTGTTTTAAAAATATCTATAATTAATCCTTTAGAGTTTGCTACAACTTGATGAATTATTCCTTATTTAGAGTGGAAAATGAATAATTGAGCAAATAATATTCCACTTCAATATTCAGTAATAGAATCAGAATGAAAATCAAATTGATTTGTTAAAAAAATGCAAATAAAAGTACCGCAAGAAACTGTTTCTGAAGCATTTGACTTCACTGTATTTCAATAAAAAATGAAAATATCATTGTAATTTTCACTCAAAAATAAAAAATTCATTCACTGTATTTTTATACAGCACATTAAAATTTTATATTTTTTCATAAAAATTATTTCGATATATTCATTTTTCTTAATTATAAAAAACTAAAAATGAAAATATTTACAATAGAAGAGAATGATGCAAATGGTAGACTTGATAAATTTTTGAAAAAACTTTTTCCAAGCGCTAGTATAAGTTTGATTTATAAATTGAATAGAAAAGATAAGATAAAAGTAAAATTTGAATGAAGTGAAGGTAAATTCAAAAAAAGAGATAATGAATATAAAATCCAAGTTTGAGATGAAATAAAAATATTTTTAAGTGATGAGGAATTTGATATTTTAGCTAAAAATATTAAGGAAGAAGTCGAAACAAATACAATTTCTAATTGAGAAAAACTTAACAAAAAAGATATAGTTTTTGAAGATGCAGATTTACTTGTTTTGAACAAAAATTCTTGAATAAATGTTCATCCTTGAGATCATAAAACAACAGAAAGTAATATAATTGCTCAAGTTCATGATTATTTGTGAGATAAATTAAATAGTCTTACTTTCAAGCCAAGTTTAGCGCATAGGATTGATAGAGACACAAGTGGAATTCTTATGATTGCAAAGAAAAAAGAAATGCTTGTTAGACTAGTTGCTGATTTTAAGGATCATAAAAAAATAAAAAAAACATATTTTGCTATTGTTGTTTGAAAATTATGAAAAAAGAAATGAACTATTAAAGCAAATCTTTTGAGAATAGAAAATGCAAAAGATGAAAATAAAGTTCAAGTAAGTGATGATGGACAATCTGCAGTTACACATTATAAACTTTTGAAAGAACATATAATGCAAACTAAGGAATGAGTTTTAATTCTTTCAGAAATAGAAGTACAAATTGAAACTGGTAGAATGCATCAAATAAGAGTTCATATGGCAAGTATTTGAAATCCAATTGTTTGAGATAAGGCTTATGGTGATAAAAAAGTAAATAGTTTTTTAAGAAATAATTACTGATTGTTTAGACAAGCGCTTCATGCTTGGAAAATAGAGTTTTTTCATTATGGAAGAAACAAAACTATGGAACTTGAAGCTAGGTTAAAAGATGATTTAATAGAATTTTTAGAAAAGATAAAAAGAGACTAAAAGTCTCTTTTTTGTTGATTTAAACTAAATTAACTATATTATTTGTACAGATATATTTTAAATACAAGATTTATGATAGGATTTATTTTGAAATTGATGCTTACTAGATGAGTAACTATGAAAAGATGGAATAATTTTCCACGTATAGAGGATGTGAGTCATTTAGATAATGTTTGATATGTTATTCATATTGCTTTATTTTTAGCTTATTTAGAAGAAAAAAATGGCAAAAAAGTAGATAGGGAATTCCTTATTAAAAGGATTATTTTTAACTCATTTTCTTACTTACTTATATCAGATATAAATTCTGGAACTAGAGAGTATATCAGACAAATTGATAGTGAAATATTTTCAAAAATAGAAGAACAAGGTTATAAATTTATTTTGTTAATGGACGCTCCTGAATCAATAAAAAAAGATATTTTTGATACTATAAATGATGATAATAAAAAATTAGAATTACTAATAATAAGTGTAGCAAAAAAATATGCTTGATTAAATGAATGTTTAGTAAATCATAAGATTTACAGTGATATTTACGAAGTTCCACTTGATCAAATAAATAGTTTTTTGTATACAAAAAGAAGTGAGTTAAAAAGTTTAGATATATTGTTAACAAATGAAAATTATAAAAAATATTTATCACACATAAGGAGGTTAAATCACTCTATGAGATGGAGCTGACAAACTAGAATTTTTCCAGTTTCAGTTATGTCACATTTAGTTATTATAACGTTTATTTCATATGTTCTATGAAAACTTGAAAATGATTTTTGAGCAAATTTAGATATTGATGAATTGATGCTAAAATCTATTTATCATGACATACCAGAAGCTATAACTTGAGATATAATAACACCAACTAAAAAATCAGTTGATTGATTTGAAGAAGTTTTAGAACAAGTGGAAATAAAGATGATGGATGATTATATTTTTTCTTACGTTGATAGCGAATACAAGAAAAAAGTTTCATCATATATGCTTAAACCTTTTGAATGAGAACTTTGAAAAATGGCTAAATATGCTGATATATTTTCAGCTTTACTTGAAGCAAAAGTAGAGAGAAATTATGGTTGAAAAAACTATAGCGAAATATATAGAAATATTAAAAAAAGAGTAAATAAAATAGAATTAAAAAGTATTGATTATATGTTAAAAAATGTAATTGATAGCTTTGATGAAAAAATAGATGATGTACATTTAACTAAATAAAAAATATGAAAACATACGATAAATTTTTAGACTACTACGAAGAAGTAGTTAGATGAATAAATTCACCTTTGGAAGATGAAGTAGCTTTTTTGCATGAGGATTGTATTATGGAATATAATCCTGAAGCAAAGTCTATTTTGGAGTTGGCTTGCGGTACTTGAACAGTAGCAAAAGAGTTTGTAAAACTTGGTTATGATGTAACTGGTTTGGATATAAATGAAAAAATGCTTGAAAAAGCTAAAAAAAATCTAAGCAAAAATGATTTAGTTTTAGCAGATATGACAGATTTTGATTTAGATAAAACTTTTGATGTTGTGCTTTGTAATTATAATTCTATTTGTCATCTTTTGACTTGGGAAGAATGGAAAAAGTTTTTTTCTATGGCTTACAAACATTTAAAAAAGGATTGAATTTTGATTTTTGATATAAATACACTTTTTGAATTTGAAAGTATAACTCGTGATTTTGCACAATTTTATACTTTTTGAGATGATGTAGTTTGTCTAGAAATGTTTAAAAAAACAGGTTATTTTGAGTGGCTTATAAAGATATTTAGTCATAAAGAATGAAGTGATTTTGAACTTATAACAGAAGTAGTAAAAGAAAATTCTTTTCCTATTTCAAAAATAGAAAAAGAATTAAAAGAAACTTGATTTGAATTACTTGAAAAAGTAGATTATCATTATGGAAAAGTATTTGCAGAGAGTGAAAGAGTTTATTTTATATGAAAAAAATCTTAGGAATTTCCTAAGATTTTTTTGTTGGATTTATAAAAAAATTTAACTCTCATCTCATTGCTTCTACATCTTTCCAATTTTCAGTTTTGAAATCAATTATTCAAAAACCAAGCGTATCCATACCTAGATTTTCATTTTTTGTAAAAAATCTAAGTAATCTAGTTATAAAAGGGTTGTGTCATACTATGATAGCAACATCTTTTTCCATATCTATTTTTGTGAATAAATTTAAATAATAATCTAAGCTTTCATCCATATGATTATCATATATTGCTTTGTCATAAATTATTTTTTCGTTTTCACAGTCTAATTGTTCCCAAAGACCTTCTAGAGTTTCTCTTGTTCTTTTTGCATCACTACAAAAAATAATATCAGATTTTATATCTAGTTTTTTAAGTAGTTTTTGCATAAAAATAACTTCATTATTTCATTTTTCGCTAAGTGGTCTATCAAAATCTATCATGTCAGTATTTTTGAAACCAGATTTTGCATGACGAACAAGGATTATAGTTTTCATAGGTTTATAGTTATATTTAATTATTTGTATAGTATATATTTATTATTATATTGCAATTTGTGGCAAAAAATTATAATTAAATATAGTATTTTTAATTTAAAAAATATGCTATACGAAAACATAAAAAAAATTTTAAATGAAAGGGAAATTTCTTTTGATGAAACAGAACACTATGATTCTCAGAGTTGTGATGATTCAAAGAGATTTAGAGATGAAGCCTGACTTGATTGAATAGGTAGTAAAAATATAGTTTTTCATGCTAAGTGAAAGTATTATCTTGTTACTACTATTTGAAACAAAGAAATAAAGGCTAGAAAATTTAAAAAGGAATTTGGTACAAAAGACATAAGATTTGCATACCAGGAAGAAATCACAACTTTGCTTTGAGCAACTATTTGAAGTATACCACCATTTGGATTTCAAAATAAAAGTATAAAAATATTTGTTGACAAAGAAATATTTAATCATGAGTATTTTATGTTTAATCCTTGAATTGGGACTAAAACGATTAGATTAAAAACTACTGATTTAATGGAAATCTATAAAGCTCTAGAAAATGAAATAAAAATTTTTGATTTTTCTTTGGAAGAAGCAAGTTTTGAATCACTAAATAAATAATTTATTTTTTTAAAATATAATATATGAATGTAGAAATAATTTTACAATTTCTTTTGGCAATGTGACTTTGAGCTCTTGTTTGAATGGAAAGATGAATAAATGAAAAAACAAAATTGTTAAGCAAGGTTTCAATTTCTTTTTGAGATATAAGAACTTATTCATTGATATCTTTATTGTGAGCCATTAGTACTTGGTTAACTCTTGATTCAACTAATATGTTTTTTATTGCTTGAGTTTTTAGTACTTTGTCTATATTTATAGCGATATACTATGCTTACAGTATTTTTAAGGAAAAACAATATTGATTAACTACTGAGCTTGCATCAATTATAACATTTTTTCTTTGAGTATTTGTAATGATTTGATACTCAAAAATTGCTATAATTATGTCTATTATTTTGACTTTTTTACTTTCTTCAAAGTGATTCATTACAAATATACTTGAAAAAGTAAGTAGAGAAGAGTTAAATAATACTATTAAATTTGCAGTTATTTCTCTTGTAATTTTGCCTTTACTTCCAGATGTAAAATTTTCAATTTCACAATTATTAAATCATATATGATATACTAATCCTATAAATAATTCTATTTTAAATTTAGAGTTTTTAAATTTTTATTGAATTTGGTTTTTCGTTGTTTTGATGTCAGCAATTTCATATGCATGATATATAATGAGCAAGGTTATTTGAGAAAAATGAAGTATTTTGGCTTCTGGTGCTATTGGTTGACTTGTATCAAGTACAGCAGTAACAGCCTCTATGTCAGAATCTAGTAAAAAAGATTTAAAAAATACTTCTATGTATGTTGTTTCAACACTTCTTGCTTCAACTATAATGTTTGTAAGAGTTATAATAATAGTATTATTTTTTAATATAAATATGTTATCGTCAATTATTTTTCCAAGTTTGTTTATGCTTTGTTGAATGATTTTATATATATTGTATTTTTATTATAACTCAGAAGAAAGAGAATTACATATTGACAATTTAAAATTTGAAGAAAAAAAATATAGTAGTCCATTTAGTATAGTTCCAGCTTTAAAATTTGCATTATTTGTATTATTTATCAAGTTTATCGCTTGAGTTGGTTCGTTGTACCAAGATGTTTGGTGAGATTATTTTTTCTATATTTTATGAGTTATTTCTTGACTTGCAGATGTAGACGCTATAAGTCAAACAATGAGTGTTGATGCAATTGATTGAAAAGTTGGCTTAGAAATTGCTGCTATTACTATAATTATAGCTGTTATATCAAATAATTTAGTTAAAGGTTCAATCGCTATGAAATTTTGAGAAAAGAAATTTTGAATTGCAGTTATGACTTGATTTGTAGTTTCAATGCTTATGTGAATAGTTGGAATGGTGTTTTTAAAAATGGTATAAAAAAAAGTTCTAGATTTTCTAGAACTTTTTTAAAACTATATTTTTTTTAAAAAAATATATATGTACTTTTGTGACCAAAAGAGAACAATTCCTACTTTTGTAACCAAAAGAATATTCTTTTTACTTTTATAACTAAAAGTAATAAAAAATTAGCTAAAAAGTTTTTATCCTTTATATGTACTTTTGTGACCAAAAGGTACCAAAAGTCTTTAAGGCTTATGCAGCCTTTAAAATCCGCAATGAGCACAAAACAGATGTAAATTCGCATTGAGTGTTATACTGTAATAGTTTAAAATTATAATTATTATTTTAGTTTTAAAAATAATAAAAAAACTTCTAGAAATATCCCGGGGTCTTAGGGGTTGAGATAGTGATTACTTGCAGTAAGAAATAAAACTTAGCTAGCTAGTTCGAAAACCCCTAAAACTTTTGCTACCTTTTGGTTACAAAAGTAGGAATTGTTCTCTTTTGGTCACAAAAGTATATATTGTTTTTCTTTTGCCTTTAACAACATTTAAACTATAATCAATATAATAATTTTTAAATTAAAACAAATGAAATTTGTATTGTCAACAATTGCTTGAGTTGAAAGTATTGCTAAAAAAGAAATAGAAAAAATATGAGGAAAAATAGAAGAAACCATTGATAGACTTGTTACTTTTTCTTGAGAAATAGAGCTAATTCCTAGGATAAATATATGGTCTAGAGTAGGAAATAAAGCTTATATATTACTTTCTGAAAAAGATAACGTAAAAACTTTTGATGAACTTTTTGATGCTGTAAAAGATATTTCTTGGAAATCTTATTTTAAAAAAGATTTTCCAATTGTAGTAAAAACAAACTCAACAAGAAGTGAACTTTTTGCTGAAAGAACTATTCAAAGTCTGACAAAAAAAGCTATTATTAAATCAAGAGTTTGAGAAAATTGAATTGTAAACGAAGATGAAAGTCTAGAAAAAATGGAAATCTTAATTTTGTTAATTGACAATAAATTAAGAGTTCTATTAAATACTTCAGGCGATGCACTTCATATGAGAGGTTATAGACAAAAAGCTTGAGAAGCTCCTATAAAAGAATCTCTAGCTGCAGCCTTAGTCTTACTTTCAGGTTGGAAATTTAAAGAACCTTTTTATGATGTGTTTTGTGGTTCTGGAACTATAGCAATTGAAGCACTTATGCTTGCAAAAAATATTGCTCCTTGAATAAAGAGAAGTTTTGCATTTGAAAAACTAGGTTTAGTAAGCCCTGAAATTACACAAAAGGAAAGAGATGATGCTAGAAAAAAAGTATATTCTTGAGAATATACAATTAGAGCAAGTGATATAGATCCTGAAATGATAGAATTGTGCCAAGAAAATGCTAGACTTGCTTGAGTTGGTTGAGAAATAAATTTTGAAGTAAAAGATTTTAAAGAATATTTAGATAAAGAAATTTCTTGAACTTTGGTTTCAAATCCGCCTTATTGAGAAAGATTAAAAGATGAAAATTTGAAATCAATGTATAATTCAATAGATAAACTTTTTAGGTTAAATCCTAAATTAAATGGTTGAATAATTTCAAGTTTTATGGAATTTGATGATCTAATAAAAAAAGATACTTACAAGAAAAGAAAACTTTATAATTGAGGTGAAAAGTGTTATTTCTGGAAGAAAAATATATAACTAATATTTATTATCATGGCTGAAATTTGAAGACTTTTTCCAAAAGATTTTGATAGTAAATTAAAAACTCTTGAATATATTTTAATAGATTTTAGAACAATAGAAGAAAAAGAGTATTATGGTTATATTGAGTGAACACATTTTTTATACGATGTTTATAAACCAGAAATTATTTCTCAAATTTCTTCACTTGATAGAACAAAAAAATACCTTATTTATTGTTTTCATTGAAATAGGACTCAAAGTGTTTTAGCTTATATGAAAGAAAATAAATTTGAGCATGTTTATGATCTCATTTGATGAATAGAATACCGGGAAAATTATTGATACAAATTAATAAAAGACTAGAAAATTCTAGTCTTTTATTTACATCAAGCTTCTTTTAAAAATTTTGCAGTTACACTATCCATTCATTCTAAATGTCTAATTAACCAAGGTTTAAAAGCAGTTTCAAAAAAATCTTTTAATTCTACTATATCCTTGTTTTTTTCCCACTGAGTTCTTATTTTCCTTATGTCTAATATAGCTTGTATATGTGCCATCTTATGTTTCATTAATGCATGAAAATTGTACTCTTTCATTTTCTTTTCTTCACTATCAAAATGAAATTTCATATCTTCTATTAATTCATCAAAAAATTTAGTTATATTTTCTTCGTTTTTTTCTTCTAAACTTAAAAATAATTTATTTAAAATTTCTATTTCATTTCTATGAACTTCATTCATTGAATCAAGTTCTACAAGTATCAATTCATTTTCTTTTATAAACATTTTTTTAATTTAATTATTATTGTTTTCATTATACAAATAAATAATTTAAAGCAATTATAGAAGTTATTGACAATACTTAATATATGTTTATATTATATATAATTAATTTAAATTAAATAAATATGGAAGATTTAAATGAAGGTATAGATGAGGAATTAAAATATTTATTACCATCGGTTATAAATAGTATTTTGAAATTATTAAAAGAAATTAGAAAGATAAGAATGAGATGAGAAAATTATAATTCTTTAGATTCTATTATTTTTTCAACTAGAGATGATTTTAGGTTTTCTTCATTATCAAATTATTTTTCATATGATGAATTACTTATATTACCTGAAAAAATACCTTTATTGTTAGGTAAGCTATTAGCTGAATTATCTGTTTATTGAAGATGAATATGAAAAGAATCTAGTGAAGATAAATTTAAAATAGTTGAATTTGTAAATGAAATATTAAGTAAATTTGAGAAAGATAATATATTTACAATTCCTAAAGTTTATAGAGATATGATTTTTTTGGAGTTAGGAATTGATCATTTAGCTGATTTGTACAATACTATGAATGCAAGAGATGTGACTTTGATGATGATTGAAAAATTACTTTTGATGAAATAAATATATAATATTATTTTTAATTAATTAACTACTTAAAATATGGAAGAACTAAATATAAAAAATCAATCATGAAAACTTGATATATGAGCTATTTTTGAATGAATTTTAGAATTAATAGAAAAAGTCAAAAAATCTGTTTCTAAAACTTCGGAAATAGATGGACAAAAACAAATTTCAGCTTTAATGGATTTAATTTCTAAATCAAATATTGCTGAGGTAAAAAATAATTCAGGGACTAATGCTATATTTTTTTTAAGAAAGCATTCAAGTGCAAGAAATGAATGGTGTATAAAATTAAATAATTTACGTTCTTTATGAGGTATTTTTATAATAAAAAGTATGTATGAGAGTGGTTTAGTTAGTTATTGGTCAAATGATGATGATTTTTCATTTTATGAAGTAGAGTCAGTTTATGAATGAAGAAAAATTAGAATAATATTTTACAATTCTTGTAATCGTCAAAATAACAAAAAGATACCATTTAATAAATTATTAGAAGAAGATGAAGTAATTAGAATATGTTGGTATTAAAAAAAACTTAGAATTTTAAAATTCTAAGTTTTTTTTAATTTCCTACACTCTCGTAGTATTATCTCATTCAACTTCTCAATCTACAACTCAGTCATCAGATTTTGCTTCTCCAGTTGGTGATTGTTCAGCTCCTGGTTGTGCATAAAGTTTTTGACCTACTTTCATAAGTTCATCGCTTAGAGTTTTGCTAACTGTTTCTAATTCTTCTTTTGAAGCATCAGATTTTGCTAGTACTTCTTTTACTTTACTTATTTTTTCTTCTAGAGATTTTTTATCATCATCACTTACTTTATCAGCATTGTCTCTAATCATTTTTTCAGCTTGTGCAACACTTGAATCAGCATGATTTCTAGCATCAACACCTTCTTTTTTCTTTTTATCTTCTTCTTTTTTAGCTTCAGCTTCTTTTACAAGTCTATCAACTTCAGCATTATCCATACCAGTTGAACCTTGTATAGTTATGTGTTGTTCTTTTCCTGTACCTTTATCTTTTGCTTTTACTTTTAATACTCAGTTTGCATCTATATCGAAACTTACTTCAATTTGAGGAACTCATCTTGGAGCAGGAGCTATACCATCAAGTATAAATCTACCTAGAGATTTATTGTCAGCTGCCATTTCTCTTTCTCATTGTAAAACGTGTATTTCAACACTTGGTTGATTATCTACAGCAGTTGAAAAAGTTTCACTTTTATTTGCAGGAATTGTAGTATTTCTTCCTATCATTGGAGTTCTAATTCCTCACATAGTTTCAATACCAAGAGTTAGAGGATTTACATCAAGTAATAATACATCAGTTACATCTCAACCAATAATTCAAGCTTGAATTGCAGCTCATAGAGCAACAGCTTCATCAGGATTTATACCTGCATTTGGTTTTTTACCAAAAAATGTTTCTACTTTTGAAACAACAAGTGGAACTCTAGTTGAACCTCAAACAAGTAATACTTGGTCTAATTCACTAGCTGATAATCAAGCATCTTTTAATACTTTTTTACATGGTTCAATTGATCTTTCAACTAAGTCTGCAATTAATTCTTCAAATTTAGTTCTAGTAATAGTCATCATTAGATTTTTTGGACCACTAGAATCAACAGTAATATATGGCAGATTTATATCATAACTAGTTGTACTTGATAATTCTTTTTTAGCTTTTTCAGCTTCATCTCTTACTCTTTGTAGAGCCATTGGGTCATTTCTTAAATCAATTGCTTGTTCTTTTTTAAATTCTTCAATTACATAATCAAGGATTTTTTTATCAAAATCATCTCAACCTAAATGAGTATCTCAGTTTGTAGCTAATACTTCAAAAGTACCTTCTTCACTTAATTCTAGAATTGAAATATCAAAAGTACCTCCTCATAGATCATAAACTGCAATTTTTTCATTTTTACCTTTTCAAGCACCATAAGATAGGGCAGCAGCAGTAGGTTCATTTACTATTCTTTTTACTTCTAAACCTGCAATCTTACCAGCATTTATAGTTGCTTGTCTTTGATCATCATTAAAATATGCTGGAACAGTAATTACAGCTTCACTTACTTTTTGTCCTAAAAATTTTTCAGCATCTTCTTTTATTTTCATTAAAACGTGCGCTCCAATTTCTTCTGGTCTTACTTCTTTTCAATCAAATTTTATAAGTGCTTCTCCATTTTTACCTTTTACAACTTGAAATGGCACATTTTTAATTTCATCAGCAACTTCATCAAATTTTCTACCAATAAATCTTTTAGCTGAGAAAATTGTTCCAGCAGGATTTGTTATAGCTTGTCTTTTAGCAGGAGTACCAACAATTATACTACCATCTTTGCTTGCAACTATACTTGGAGTTGTTCTATTTCATTCAGCATTTGGTATAACTTTTGCTTCTCAACCTTCCATAAAAGCAACACAAGAGTTAGTAGTTCATAAATCTATTCAAATAATTTTTCCCATATCTAAAAATTAAGTTTTAAAGTTTTTTATTTTGGTCATTTATTATGACTTGATGATATTTTATTAATTTTTTTATTCTTGTCAAAACTTTTTAGCACATTTTTATAATGAGTGCTAATTTGATTTTTTTGTATTTTAAATATTAATGTGTTAATATATTTCTATATTAATATTTTATTGAAAATTATGGATGAAACAGAATTAGATAAATCAGATTGAGTTCAAGAAATAGAAACATTTTCAAATGAATTTGATCAAATTGTTTCTGATTTATGAGAAAGAAGGAAGAGACTTTTAGATATTTTGAAGTAAAAAGCGCACCGTAGGTGCGCTTTTTTTTGATAGAAATAAATCTAGACATGGAAAAGGCATAGTTGTGTACCAGCCATTTCCTCAATAGTTATTTCTTCAAATCTCCTTTTTTCTTCTTCTTTTCTTACTTTCATTGCTGCAATTTTTTCTTGCAAAACAGCAATGATTTGTTTTTTCCTTTCTTGTTGATCAATTGTTGTGTTGCTTACTTTGCAGAGTTCAGTGTACTCAGTGTAAAGACATGAAGCTTGTTCATCTTCTTTACATAGAGTTTCAATGTTTCCGCCTGGTAATGGAAGTGAAAATCCCCAACCAAACAACATAAGGCATTTTTGTCTAGCTGACATATCATCCTCAAAAAAGTTAGAAAAAGTAATTATTTTATATATGAAAAAAAATAAAAGTCAATTTAAAAAACTTGAATTTAAAAATAAATTCTAATAATAGAATATATTATATTTAATAATAAATAAATATTATGAAAAAAATAACAATAATTACATTATTTAGTTTAGTTTTATTAGCTTCATGTGGTACTAATAATTCTGTTTGAACTGAAACTACTCAATGAAAAAAACAATTAACAAAAGAAGAAATTCAAGTTCAACAAGAAAATAGAACTAAAGCATTTATGTCAAATGCATCTGAGGAAACAAAAAAGTTATTTACTGAACTTGATGAAATAAAAAAAACGTGAGATAAACAAAAAGAAGATGAAAAAATAGCTGAAATTAAAAAAGTTGAAGAATCTAAAAGATTAGAACTTGATGAAGCTGTTAAATCTTGAGATAATGAAAAAGCAAAAACTATTAGAAAAGAGCTTATGATTTTTACTGAATTAAATAGATAATATTTATGATTAAAATATTGAGTTTTGTTGATAGTTTTAAACATTATGATGAACCAATAAAAGAATTTCAAAAAAGACTCTGAAAGGATATAGAATTTATTAAATTAAAACCAAGTAAAAGAAAAGAATTTGTTGAAATAATTAATGAAGAAAGTATAGAATTAAAAAAATACTTAGAAAAAACTAAGTGATATAAAGTTTTGCTTTATATTGATAGCAAAACTATGGATACAATGGAATTTTCTAAGTTTGTAGAAGAAAAACAAATGAAATTTTGAGATATAGTTTTTATTATTTGATGAGCTTATTGAGTAGATTTTAATTTGATTTGAGATTTAATTGATTTTAAGATTTCTCTTTCTCCAATGACTTTTCCACATGCACAAGCAATTATGATGATTTTAGAACAAATTTATAGAGTAAATTGTATAAAAAAATGAGTAAAATATCATCATTAATCTATTGATTAAATCTAAAAAAATAATACTATATATAAATAGTATTATTTTTTTGTCACTTTTTTTATTTTTATCGTTTTAAGCAGTATGGATGATCTTAAATTAATGGAAAAATGTTTAGGTTGAAACCTAGATTATTTCTGAGAAATATATGATAGATATATTGATAAAATATATAATTTTGTTTATTTAAAAACTACAAATAAGGAGGTTGCTGAAGATATTGTTAGCGATGTTTTTATGAGTGCTTTAAATAATATAAATTCTTTTAGAGTTGAAGAATGATCATCTGTAAAAGCTTGGTTATACAAGATAGCTTATAATAAAGTAATAGATTTTTATAGGACAAATAAAGAAAATTTAGATATTTGAGATTATTTAGAAATGTCTGTTAATTCTGATTTTGCTCAAGATTTAGATAATAAGGATAAATTAAAAGAAGTATTTTGATATTTAAAAACTATAAAAAAAGAGCATAGAGATATACTTATTTATAGGATATGGGATGATTTATCTTATAAGGAAATATCTGAAATTACTTGATTGAGTGTTGATAATTGTAAAAAAATTGTTAGTAGAACATTAAAAGTTATAAGTGCTAATTTCCTTATTTTAATTATGATTTTAATAATTTTGTAAAAATGAAAAAATTTTTAAAAGAATTGATAGAAAATTTTCCTGAAATTGAAAAAAATAAGGAAGTTATTGAAAAAGTAGTTTATTATTTAAATGATAATAAGCCTGTTTTTAATGCATCAAATGATTTTAAAAACAAGCTAAAGTCAAGAATTAACTGAGTTATTTCACTAAAAATAAATAAGAAAAATAATTTTTTAATTTTTGCTATACCTGTGTTTAGTTTTGTATTTGTGGTAGCATGATTTTTTTATTATTTCAAAGATATTACATTTTTTAATTGAAAAAACCCTAATAAAAATCTAGAGATAGTTGATATAAAAACTTATAATAATGATGAAAATATTGTTTTAGATGATAACTTAGATGATTCTATTTTAGAAAAAGAAAATTTAGAACTAAATAAAGATGAAGATATAAAAATAAATTCAAATCATATATCTACTACTAAAAATAGTAAGACATGAAATAATAATACAACAGTTATAAAAAAATCTAATGAAATTGTTGATGTTAAAGATGAATCTAATACTCAAGTTGCTTCAGATCTATCTGTTGAAAATAATGAAATAAGTAATTTACTTGATGCTGTTTGAGAAACTTATGATTATTGAATTTCTTGAAGTTCTGAGTTTGAAAATAGTATTGATTCTACTTGAATTTGAGCTTCTCCAATGATGGATTTATCATCTTCTAGATTATTTAAATCAGAAGCTGTTTATGATACTTTTGAAGTATTTTGTAAGAATAATTTATGAGTAATTTATGAAGCTTGAAATGAACAAATTTGTAGAGTAAATAAAAAAGAATGTTTATCAAGTAATTATATAAATTGAACTTGTGAATTTAAGGAAATAAAATAAAATTAAACCATAAAATTATTTTAATTTTATGGTTTTTTTGTCACTTTTTATTTTTAGTATCGTTTCAATATTTGAAGTATTTTATTTTTTTAATAAATATATTATGAAAAAATATTTTTTATTGTTGTTTTTAGGTTTATTTACTTTTTCTTCTGTAAATGCAGCAGTTGAAGATAACTCTATTATTGATGAGTTACAATGACAAGAAGTAAAAACGTTGACTTCAGATTTTAAATTGAAGTCTTTTAATAGTTGTGATAATATGGAAAATGTAATGAATGATTACATAAAAACATATTGGAAAAATAATAAAGATCGTTTTTATAATTATTGACCAGTTTATTATAATAAGTCAATCGATGAACAAGCAATTTTAGATGCACCATTAGGTTGATTATCAAGTGATATGGTTACTTCTCAAGTTGCTTGATCTGCATCAAGCTCTGACTTTTGAAAAACAAATACTCAAGTTGCTTGAGTAGATGAATCAGACATTATAAAAACTGATTGAAAAAATATATATTATTATAATGATAAGGATCATTATGTTTATATAGTTTGAGTTGATTCTCAAGAAATTTTGAAAAAAATTAAAGTTCCAGATTCATTTTATAATCCTGTTTTGTATTTAGGTTATAATTCTTTAACTATTATTTCTAGTGGATATTCAAATTATGATTATTCATCAAGATGATATTATATAAATAGAAATAATAAAACTTATGTTATAGTTTTTAATATAGCAGATGTTACTTCTCCTAAATTAGAAAAATTATATATTACTGATGGAGATTTTACTCAATCTAGAAAGATAGGTGACTATGTATATGTAATTTCAAATAATTATTTCAATATTCCTTATTATACTTTTAAAACTGAAGATGACATAGATTTTACACTTTCTAAGACTATGCCTCAAAAAATAGATATTTCTAAAACAAGTGTTAAATCAAATCAAAATTTAAAAATAAAATGAACAACTCTTCCGTATAGTGTAACTGCTTGAAATGTAGCAGATTGTACTAATATAAGTTATGTTTTACCAGACGCAGAAACTGTAAAACAATACGAGTTTAATCCAAGTTATAATGTAATTTCTGTAATTGATACAAAAAATACTTCTAAAAAAGTTGAAACAACAGTTATTGCTTGAAGTAATAATGAAATATTTATGAGTTTAGATAATTTATATCTAACTTCTCAAATGTATGAAAGTTATAATTTTTCTTGTCCAATTAATGCTAGATGTTTTGCTCCTTGGTTTCCAAAATGAGCTAATACTCTTTTACATAAATTAAATATTTCAGGAAATAAATTAAATTATCAAGATTCTACAATCATACCTTGAACTCCATTAACTCAATATAGTATGGATGAGTATAAAACAGATTTTAGAATACTTACACAAACTAATAATTGGAATAGTACTACAAATGAAAGTTATACTAATTTATATATATTGGATAAGAATCTAGATTTAAAATCATCTCTTACAAATCTTTGAAATTGAGAACAATTCAAATCTAGTAGATACATATGAGATAAATTATTTTTAGTTACATTTAAACAAGTTGATCCACTTTTTGTAATAGATGTAGCTGATTCTACTAAACCAAAAATTCTTTGAGAATTAAAAATTCCAGGTTATAGTACATATTTACATCCATATGATGCAAATCATTTAATTGGATTATGATATGATACTACTGAAAATCAATGGTGAGGAACTATTAATTCTGGAATTAAAGTAGATTTATATGAAATAAATTATGATAAAAAATGTGGTGATTCTAATTTAACTAGTGAAGAAAAAACAAATTGTGATTCTTGAGTTTATAAATGAATTATTGTTAAACAAAAATATACAAAAACATTTTGATGAAATTGAAGCACTAGTGAAGCTTTAGATAACCCAAGAATGTTTATGTGGAAAGCAAGTGATAAAAAATTATTTTTACCTGTTTCATTATATCAAAGTGATAAAACAGATATTTATAGATATACAGATTTTTTCAATTGATTACTTGTTATGACAATAGATAATGATTCTTGAATAAAAGAAAATTATAGGATTACACATATTGATACTGCTGGACTTGAAGATGCAAGAGTAAAAGAATGTAGTAAGTATACTGTAGATACAACTCAAAATAGTTGTGTTAAGCTGATAAATTGAACTGAGTATTGTGAAAATAAGGTTTATAGTTATGTACCAAAATATTGTTATGCTGGTTCTACTGTATGAGAATATTTAGCTTCAGTTAGTTGGAATTATTACCAAGATTTTATAAAAAGGTGATTATGGATATGAGATAATTCTTATGCTGTTTCAAATTCTTATGTATCATCAAATAATATAAGTACTTGAAAAGAAATTTTTAAGTTAAAACTAAAATAAAAATAATCCTCTTTTAAAGAGGATTATTTTTATTTTAGTGGACAAATACTTGTCTAAAAAAAACTATAAAAAATAATTTGATTTTTTTTAAAATAAAATTATTATACAAAACAAAAACTTAAATTATATAAATGAGAAAATCCTTTAAAATAGGGAAAAACAAATGAAAAAAAATAAATTTTCATTTGCTTTTTTTGTTGTCATAAATATACTCTCCACGTTTAAATTTATTTTGTATAACTTTTTAATACAACTATTATGGACATAATTATAAACAATTTTTTATGATCATATCTTATAGTGTGAGAAAACTGACACTGGTGATTGAATCCTTTTTTTGCATGAATTCTTTTAGAATTTATAATAATGGTAACTATATATATAGTTTTACTTAAAAAACCTAATTCTAGTTTTTGAGTATTTTTTGATATGCTTTATGAAGGAGCTTATTCTTTTTTTGAAGATATATTATGAAAAGAAGAAAAAAAATGGACTAAATTATATATAATTACTATGTTTTATATAATTTTATTTTCAAATTTAATGTGAATTGCTTTTGATATAGTTTGAGTTTGATTTCCTCAATTACATCATCATATATCAATTCCAACTTCTGATATAAATTTTAACGTAGCTATGGCAATAATTTGAGTTCTAATTGTTTTATATGAACAATTTAAATTCTTATGATTTTGAAAAGCTATATATGAATATGTTCCTATCTTATGAAAAAACTATATTCCTTATGAAACTGGTAAATTAAATAAGTATATAGATATTCCATTGTTTTTAATGGTTAAATTTTTTGATATAGTTATTTCATTATTTCTAGGTTTACTAGATGTAGTTGGACATTTAGCTAAAATAATTTCATTATCATTTAGGTTATTTGGTAATATGACTTCTGGTACTATGCTTATGTGAATGTTATTAGCTTGAACTGTAGCATTAACAAATTTAGTAATTGGAATTGATTTCCCAATCTTGTTTCCAATTATATTACATGTTCAATGATTACTTGTAGCAATAATTCAAGCATTAGTATTTCCACTATTAGTAGCAATTTTTATTAAAGTAGTTAAGGTTCATTAGAAAATTTTATTATTATATTTTAGAAATATCTTATTATGGAAAATTTAGTAAATTTTATTTGAGCATGATTAGCTATTTGAATTTCATGAATTTGAGTAGCACTTGGTCAATGAATTTTGTGAAAAAAAGCAGCAGAGGTTATGTGAAAAAATAAAGATATGTCATCTTTTTATTTAACTATAACTATATTAGGTATTGCTTTGGTAGAATCAGCAGCAATCTATGGATTGATAGTTGCATTTAAAATACTTTCAATTGAATGAATATCACTTTGAGCAAGTATTTGAGCATGATTAGCTATTTGATTAGCATGATTTTGATCTTGATTATGAGAAGGTAAATTAATTGCATGAGCAATTACTGCAATTGATAAAAGTCCACATTTAAAGTCAAAAATAATGACATTTATGGTGTTGTTTGTCGCACTAGTAGAATCAGCAGCAATCTATGGATTAGTAGTTGCATTTAAAATACTATGAGATGCAGATTTCACAAGCCAAGCATTTATAGGAATGTGATTAGCTGTATGATTAGCATGATTATGAGTTGCGATTGGTCAATGAATACTTGCAGAGAAATCAATGGAAATGATGGCGAAACAAGAGAAGATGATGTGATACTTTTTGACAGTAACTATTCTTTGAATTGCATTAGTAGAATCAGCAGCAATCTATGGACTTATAGTTGCATTTAAAATGTATTGAACAGTAGGTTTAAGTATGGCTGCTTGAATATGAGCATGATTAGCAATCTGATTAGCATGATTAGGAGCTTGAGTATGAGAAGGTAAATTGGTTGCATGAGCAATAACTTCGATGGCAACAAGTCCACATTTGAAATCAAAATTGATGACATTTATGGTATTGTTTGTTGCACTAGTTGAATCAGCAGCAATATACTGACTAGTAATATCATTTAATATATTATGAAGTACAGATTTCACAAGCCAAGCATTTATAGGGATGTGATTAGCTGTATGATTAGCATGATTATGAGTTGCAATTGGTCAATGAATACTTGCGGAGAAATCAATGGAAATGATGGCAAAACAAGAGAAGATGATGTGATACTTTTTAACGGTAACAATATTAGGTATAGCATTAGTAGAATCAGCAGCAATCTATGGATTGATAGTTGCATTCAAAATGTATTGAACAGTAGGTTTAAGTATTTGAGCAAGTATCTGAGCATGATTAGCAATCTGATTAGCATGATTAGGAGCTTGATTATGAGAAGGTAAGTTGGTTGCTTGAGCAATATCTTCAATGGCAACAAGTCCACATTTAAAATCAAAATTGATGACATTTATGGTGTTATTCATTGCATTAGTAGAATCAGCAGCAATCTATTGATTAGTAATATCATTTAAGATACTATGAGATGTAGATTTCACAAGCCAAGCATTTATAGGTATGTGATTAGCTGTATGATTAGCATGATTATGAGTAAGTATTTGAGAATGAATACTTTCAGAGAAATCAATGGAAATGATGGCAAAACAAGAGAAGATGATGTGATACTTTTTAACGGTAACAATATTAGGTATAGCATTAGTAGAATCAGCAGCAATCTATTGATTGATAGTGGCATTCAAAATGTCAGGTATAGCTGGATTAAGTATTTGAGCAAGTATTTGAGCATGATTAGCAATCTGATTAGCATGATTAGGAGCTTGATTATGAGAAGGTATGTTGGTTATTTGAGCAATTCAAGCTATGTCAAGAAATCCAAAAGTAAAATCAAAGATTATGACATTTATGGTGTTGTTCATTGCATTAGTAGAATCAGCAGCAATATATTGATTAGTTGTAGCTTTTAAAATATTAGCTTGATCAACAGATCAAAATATAGATCAAATGATTTATATCTGAGCATGATTAGCAATCTGATTTGCTTGATTATGAGTAAGTATTTGAGAATGAATGTTGGCTGAAAAATCAATTCAAGTTATGTGAAGAAACCCAATGATGATGTGATTCCTTCTAACTGTTACTATATTGTGAATGGCTTTAGTAGAATCTGCAGCAATATATTGATTAGTAATATCATTTAAAGTTTTATCTTGAATTACTATTGCTTGATTTGCTTCAATATGAGCATGATTAGCAATCTGATTTGCTTGATTATGAGCATGAGTTTGAGAATGATATATCATTAGTGGTTCAATAGAATGAATGAATGTTAATCCTGAACAAAAATCAAAAACATTAGCATTTATGGTACTATTTGTTGCATTAGTTGAAGTTGTGGCTATATATTGATTATTAATTGCTTTCAAAGTAATTGGGTAATTATTTAAATTATTATTTTAATTTACACTATGGAAAATTTAAAATTAGAGTTGATTTTTGCTGCTATGATCAATTTTTGAATATTGTTTTTTATGTTTAAACATTTTCTTTGAGAAAAATTAGCAAATGCTATTGAAGAAAGAAGAAAATTTTTAAAAGCATCAGCTGAAGCTGATGATATAGCAAAAAACAAGTTAGAAGATGCAGAAAAAGAAGTAGAAAAAATACTTAATGAAGCAAGAGCTAAAGCATCTGATATTGAAAAATCTGCAGATGAGTTATCTAAACAAAATACTGCAAAAATTTTAGAAAAAGCAGAAAAAGAAGCAGTATATGTTTTAGAAAGAGCTAAAACTGAAATAGAAAAAGATAGATTGGATATGAATAATTCAATGAAATCTAAAATCTTGGATTTATCTTTAAAATTAAATTCTAAAATATTTTCAAAAGAATCTGCAAACAAAGATTTTTTTGAAAAAGAATTAGAAGTATTAACTAAATAATTTTTATATTATGAGTAATATGCCTATTAATATAGATAATCTAAATTTGATTGAATTAAAGAATTTACTTAAAGAGGTTAGATTATATAGCGATTTGAAAAAACATTTGTGAACTAGAGGTCAAAATATCTACAATAAGTTAAGAACTTGAGAAAAAACATTATTAGTTGAATATTTTCCAGCAATATCAGAAGATTTAGCTTGGGATGAATCAGTTGTAATATTTTCAAAAATTTTTAATTTAAATGTGGATAGAAAAGATGTTATTTTTTCTAAAAATGAAAATATAAAATGATGAATTAAAGTTTACGTTGATGATAAGATGATAGACTTAAGTTACAATAGGATTGAAAGAATGGTTAGAAAATAAAATACACAATTTTTAATTTAATATTAAATATAATTTTTATGTCAAAAGACTTATTAAATAGTATTATAAGTGAAATAGAAAACAAAATAGACTCAGTTGATTTAAATCCTGAAGTTTGAAATGTTGGAGAAGTTTTCTATTTATGAGATGGTGTTGCTAAAGTTTCTGGTTTAGGTCAAGTTTCATATAATGAAGTAGTAGATTTTGAATCAGGTGCTAGAGGTATTGCATTAAACTTAGAAGAACATTTTGTTTGAATAGTAGTTTTATCTGGATTTAATTCTATTAAAGAAGGAGAAAAAGTATTTTCAACTGGTAAAATATTAGAAGTTCCAGTAGGAACTTGATTAATTGGTAGAGTTGTTGATGCACTTTGAAATCCAATAGATGGATTAGGTGAAATTAAATCAACTGAAACTTACCCAATTGAAAGAGTTGCAACTTGAGTTATGGCTAGAAAATCAGTTCATGAACCAATGACAACTTGAATTAAAGCTATTGATGCTTTAGTACCAATTGGTAGAGGTCAAAGAGAATTAATAATTTGAGATAGACAAACTGGTAAAACTCAAATTGCTATAGATGCTATTTTAAATCAAAAAGGTCAATGAGTAACTTGTGTTTACGTTGCTATTGGTCAAAAAGAAGGTAAAATTGCTAGAATTGTTGAAGAATTGAAAAAAAGAGGAGCTATGGATTATACAATTATAGTTGCAGCTTGAGCTTCTAGTCCTGCTTCAATGCAATATTTATCTCCATATGCTGGTTGTGCTATGGCTGAATATTTCATGTTTAATGGACAACATTCATTAATTATCTATGATGATTTAACTAAACAAGCAAATGCTTATAGAGAAATGTCATTATTATTAAGAAGACCACCAGGTAGAGAAGCTTATCCATGAGATGTATTTTATACTCACTCTAGATTACTTGAAAGAGCTTCAAAATTAAATGATGAATTAGGTGCTGGATCAATGACTGCTCTTCCAATCATTGAAACTCAAGCTTGAGATGTTTCTGCTTATATTCCTACAAACGTAATTTCTATTACTGATGGACAAATATTTTTAGAATCAAACTTATTTAATGCAGGTCAAAAACCAGCAATCAATGTATGATTATCAGTTTCAAGAGTTTGAGGTTCTGCTCAAATAAAAGGTATGAAAAAAGTTTCAGGTACTCTTAAATTAGACCTAGCTCAATATAGAGAATTAGCTGCATTTTCACAATTTGCTTCTGATCTTGATTCTGAAACAAAAGCTCAATTAGATAGAGGTGCTAGAATGATGGAATTATTAAAACAATGAGTTTATTCTCCAGTAACTGTTGCAAAACAAATTTGTTCTATATATGCAGGTTGAAAAGGTTATTTAGATAAAATAAATGTATCAAAAGTAGCTAAATTTGAAGCTGATTTATACACTTCATTAGAAGAAGAAAAAACAATTTTAGCTTCTATTGATTCTGAAAAACAAATGTCAGAAGATACTGAGAAAAAATTGGTTGAAGTTATTAAAAGAGTTGTTGAATTAAATAAATAGTTTATCTATAAATAAAAAAATTTTATGGCAAATGCTAAAGAGATAAAAAGAAAAATAGGTTCCATAAAAAATACTGCAAAAATTACTAAAGCTATGGAGCTAATTTCAACTGTAAAGATGAAAAAGGCTCAAGATTTAGCAATTGAAAAAAGAAATTTTGTTTTAGAAATGTTTAAAATATTTCTAAGAGTAGAAGATTTTCTATCTGAATTTCCTCTTTTTTCAAATAAAGCTACTTCTGGAAAAACTCTAGCAATAGTTGTTACTTCTAATAAAGGTTTATGTTGAGGTTACAATGTTAATGTTATGAAAAAAGTTAATTCATACATTAAAGAAACTGGAGAAGAACTTGAATATATTGCAGTTTGAAAAAAGGCAGCTAATTTCATTGTTAGAACTTGAAATAAGTTAATTGCTGATTTTAGTGAAGATTTTTCAGATAATCTAGAACCTGTTTTTACAAAACATATATCTGAGTTAATGAGAGAAGAATTTCTTTCTTGAAAGTATAATAAAGTAGTTGTGTTTTACAATTTTTACGTAAATACAATTAGACAAATTCCGGTTGCAAAGGTAAGTCTTCCTATTGATTCATCTGATATTAAAAATTATTTATTTTCAATTTTAGAAGGACATATAGATCTTGAAAAAGAAATTGAAGATATGAAAAATGGTTTTATATATGATATAGAGCCAAGTCCTGAAAGATTAATTTCAGATGTTATTCCAATGATTCTTGATATGATGTTCTATGATGTTTTACTTAATGCTAAAGCAAGTGAACATAGTTCTAGAATGATTGCTATGAAAAATGCAAAAGATAGTGCTAATAAAATAGCATGAGCATTAACTCTAAAATATAATAAAGCTAGACAAGCAAGTATTACAAGTGAAGTTTCTGAAATAACGGCTTGAGTAGAATCTATGAAAGAAGTTTAGAAAATCTTTACACATATTTAAAAAATACTATAATAAAATTATTAGATTTTAAATATTTATTATGAAAGCATTATTTACTTTGTTAAAATTGTTTATTAATTCTTTATTATTTGTTTTTTATTCATTTATTTTTATTACTGCAGGAAATTTTCTTTTCTGATTAGTTTTATCAATAATGGGAAAAACAATTCCTGCTAGTGATGACCCTATTCATGTAAAAATAGCAGTTTTAATTATTTTTTTATCATTACTTATTACATTGTTATTTAGAAAAATATTTTATATTTCTATTTTTACTAATGTATCAAAAAAAATAGTTAATGAAAAAAATGATGAAAATAAAGAACCAATTGACGAAGATTTAAAAATCTACGTAAACAAAGAAATAAAATAATGTTATAATTCTTTAATTAGAAATTTACAATTAACATTTTATATAAAATGAAAACTTGAAAAATTATTAAAATAGTTTGAGTAGTAATCGATGTTAAATTTGAATGAGGATATGTTCCTTCAATTTATGAAGCATTGGAAGTAAAAGGATCTGCTGAAAAAGTAATTCTTGAAACTCAACAACAATTAGGTGATGGAGTAGTTAGAACTATTGCTATGAACCCAGTTGATGGTTTAAAAAGAGGTATGGAAGTTGTTGCTTCAGAAAGTCCAATTAGAGTTCCTGTTTGAGAAAAAGTTCTTGGAAGAATGTTTAACGTTTTAGGTGATCCAATTGATGATTTAGAAGTACCTAAAACTGAACATAAAGATCCAATTCATAGAAAAGCACCAGACTTCAGTAATTTAACTACTCAAGCTGAAATTTTTGAAACTTGAATTAAAGTAGTTGATCTTATTGCTCCTATGTTAAAATGAGGTAAAGTAGGGCTTTTTGGTTGAGCATGAGTAGGTAAAACTGTTATTATGCAAGAACTTATCCACAATATTGCATCTGAACACGGATGATATTCTGTTGTTGCATGAGTAGGTGAAAGAACAAGAGAATGAAATGATTTATATCATGAAATGAAAGAATCTGGAGTTATTGATAAAACTGCCATGGTTTTTGGACAAATGAACGAAGCTCCAGGTCCTAGAGCTAGAGTTGCACTAACTGGTTTAACTATGGCTGAACATTTCAGAGATAGAGAGAAAAAAGATGTATTATTATTTGTTGATAATATATTTAGATTTACTCAAGCTGGTTCTGAAATCTCTGCATTATTAGGTAGAATCCCTTCAGCAGTAGGTTACCAACCAACACTTGCTACTGATATGGGTGCTCTTCAAGAAAGAATTACTTCTACTAGAGATGGTTCAATTACTTCTGTTCAAGCAGTTTATGTTCCAGCTGATGATCTAACTGATCCTGCTCCTGCTGCTACATTTGCACATCTTGACTCTACAATTGTATTAAATAGATCAATTGCAGAATTAGGTATATATCCAGCTGTTGATCCTCTTGACTCAACTTCTACTGTTCTTGATCCAACTATTGTTTGAGATGAACACTATAATGTTGCTAGAAATGTGCAAAAAATACTTCAAAAATATAAAGAATTACAAGATATTATTGCTATTCTAGGTATGGATGAATTATCTGAAGATGATAAATTAACTGTTTCTAGAGCTAGAAAAATTCAAAAATTCTTATCTCAACCTTTTTTCGTTGCTGAACAATTTACATGAACTCCTTGAGTTTATGCAAAAGCTTCTGAAACAGTTTCAGGGTTTAAAAAAATAATAGATGGAGAATTAGATTATGTTCCAGAAAATTATTTTATGTATAAAGCTTGAATACAAGATGTAGTTGCTGCATATGAAAAAGCAAAATCTGAAAATAAATAATAATATATTAATTTAAAAAAATATGAAATTAAAAATGTTATCATTTTCATGAAAAAGTTTTATTTCAGATGATGTTGTTTCTATAACTTTGATGACTACTATTTGAGAAATAACTATATTGGATAATCATTCACCATTACTTACAAGTATAAAACCTTCAACACTATATTTTTTATATATAGATTCTTCTTGAGTTGAAAAAAGAGATGATTATGCTGTATGAAAATGATTTGTTGAAGTTAGTGATAATGAAGTAAAAATCATGGTTGATATGTTAGTTGATATTGATGATTTAGATGTTTGAGTTGCAGAAAGAGCTAGAAATAAAGCTATTGAACTTATGGAAAAATATAGAGATAGTACTGATAAACTTGATATGGAAAAATATATAGAAGCAGAAGATATGCTTTTAAAATCTATTGCACAATTAAAGTTAAGTGATACTTTAAAGTAAATAATAAGAAGACTAAAAAAGATTTGGTCTTCTTATTTTTTTTTGTATAATAAGTTAAATATTTTTTTATTTAATAAAGACGAATATATGGAAAATTTTTTGAGTCATATTATAGAATGAGTTAAATTTGAATTAGTTATAGATAAAGATATTTTTAATAAAGATATAGTATTAAAAGCTGCATATAATTTTTTAGAAAGATGATATTTCTTTTTTAAATTAAATAATGATTGAAATATAGTTTTAGTTTTTACAAAAAGAGAAGATAATACTGAAAAACCAGAAAATATCATTGCAGATTTTAGTGATGAATTATTATCTGTATATTTGAGAGATAAATTAGAAAAAGAAAATAAAACTATAAGAGAAGCTATCGTTTGAGCTGCTATTGCAAATAGTTTAGATTCAAACAATTTTGTTCAAATAAATACTGATTCAAATAATACTGAACAAAACCAAATTGATTTTGATAAAGATATAGATGATATTTTAAGAGAAATAGAAAATGATCCTGATTTAAAAATTGATGAAGAAGAAATTGAAAGAATACTTAAAGAAATTGAAGAAGAATCTGAATTAGAAGGAAAAAAACCAATGATAAAAGTGGATTTAGATTGATTTAAAAAAGCAAAAGAGCAATTTATTAAATAAGTTTAATATTTAAAATATGAGCAAAAGTTTTGAAATAAGTAGTTATTTTTATCCTGAATCATTTGTTTTACAAACAATAGATGATTTTTCAGATGTATCAGAAATGACTTATGAAAATGAAATATTATCTATTGAATGAAATGAAGAGGATATAGATAATATATTTAATGAGTTTATGAATTACCTTACTTGATTAATAAATGAGCTATAAAATATCTTTTTATAGTTTTATGTATTTTATAAAAAATTAAAATGTTAAAATTAGATAATTTAAAAAAAATAGATAATAATACATGATTTTTTAGATTTAAAAAATTTTGAGATGATTATCTTATTACAAATGATATAGCTAAATATTCATTTTTAACAAAAAGTGAATTTTCTGATTTCATATCAGGTAATTTAAAACAGTGAGAAAAGTATGATGAATTATTAAATAAAAAATTTATTAAAAATTCTGATTATGAAAAAGAAATGGCTTCAGCATTTGCTTTAAAAAATGAATTTTTAAGATATTGACCATCACTTCATATAATTGTTACAACACTTAGATGTAATCATAAATGTCAATATTGTCATGCAGCAGTTGCTCCTATGACTGCCAAAGATATGGATATGACAATTGATACTGCTAAAAAAGTTGTTGATACTATATTTTTTACAAGTAATCCAAGTTTAACTATTGAATTTCAATGATGAGAATCACTTGTTAATTGGGATATAGTAAAATATATAATAGAATATGCAGAAATTAAAGCACTTCATTTAAATAAAAATTTAACTTTTGCAATCGTTTCAAATCTTTCTTTAATGGATGAAGAAAAGTTAGCTTATTTAATAACTCATAATGTTCAAATTTCTACAAGTTTAGATTGAGATGAAGAAACTCATAATTTTAATAGAACATTTAAGGAAGGTAATAGTTTTGAAAAAGTAACTTATTGGATAAAAAGAATAAATCAAGAATATGTAAATAGATGAATTGAAACTAAGGTCTGAGCTTTACTTACAGTAACTAAAAAAACACTTTCTAGATATAAAGAGGTAATAGATACATATGTATGATTATGACTTGATTGAATATTTTTAAGACCATTAAATCCATATGGTTTTGCAGCTGCTGAATTAGAAAAACTAGGTTATGAACCAGAAGAGTTTATAGAATTTTATAAAAAATCTCTTGATTATATAATAGAATTAAATAAAAAATGAGTAATTTTTAAAGAAGCATTATCATCTATATATTTATCAAAAATACTTACAAATAAGGACCCTAATTTCTTAGATGAAAGAAGTCCATGTTGAGCTTGTATTGGTCAAGTTGCTTATAATTATGATTGAAAAATATACTCTTGTGATGAATGAAGAATGCTTTGAAGAATGTGAGATGATAATTTTTTGATGACTGAGGTTACTGATTCATGAAGTGAAACATATAAAAATATGATTGAAAGTGAAACTACAAAAATAATGGTTCAAGCATCGACTCTAGATTGATTACCGGGTTACAATGAAAGTGTATATAAACCATACATTTGAGTTTGTCCAATTCATAGTTATAAATTATCTTGAAATATAATCCCAACTTACGCAAAAGATCATAAAAGAATTCTTGATTATGCTGTACTTGATTATTTATTTTGAAAGATAAGAGTTGAAGAGGATAAAAAAGTATTTGAAAAATGGTTATGAATGGAAAATAATTTAGTAACTAGTCAATGTGAATCTATATAATAATTAAAATAAATTTATAATCTTATATTTTATGAATCAAAATAATAAAAAGCTTTTTCCAAAGTTAAAGAAAAAGTTAAAAGGTTTTATTACTGATGAAAGTGGTAAAATTAGTAAGAAAGATGCTCTATTATTATGAACAGGAGCATTATTATTATCATGAATTGATGATGCATTAGCAGCAACAACGCATGCTAATTGATATAATCCTGATGGTTTGGGTTGAGGAGTTACTGTAAATTATAATATTACTTATGTTGATTGATCTGCACAATGTACAGTTGCACATTCAAGTTGAATTGTTAATTGACATTATAGTTGAACAGGTACTCATGTATTAAATGCTAGTATGTGATGAGTTACAAATGTAGCATGACATAGTAGTCATGGATCACATGGATCACATGGGTCACATGGATCACATGGGTCACATGGATCACATGGTAGTAGACGGTAAAATATTTTTAATTTTTAAAAAAAATGTTTAAATTACTTGATTTACATATAGTTATATATCTAAGTTATGATTGTAATTTAAGATGTTCTTATTGTGTAATAAATTTTGATAAATTTGTTATGAATGATACTACAATAAATCAAATTTCGTGATTTATTGTAGATAATTATTCTAAATTTAAAAATGTTTTTGTTGAGTTTATTTGATGAGAACCATTATTACAAAGAGAAAAAATTATTAAAATTATTTCTTCTACAAATATTTCACCTAATATCAAATTTCAGATAACAACAAATTGAACTATTATAGATGATCATATTTATAATAGTTTTATTGTTAATATAGACAAAGTTAATTTAAGTTATAATGAAAATTATTTTGATAATAATAAATCATTTGTAAGAATTTCTGATAAGATAAAAAATAAAAATAATATAAATATAAATTTTATATACGATCCAAGAAAAAACTTAGAGGATATAAAAAATAATTTTTTATTTGTAGTTAAACAATGATATAAATCAATTAATATTTTACCAATTGTATTGGTTTATAAATATGAAAAAAATGATTTTGAAAACTTAATATCATTTATTAATTTTGTTTTGAAATTTAAGTATATTTTAAATTTAGAATTTATATATTATATTCAAGAAAAAAGTAATCATTTTGAGTTTACAATTAATCCAGATGGTTCTATTTTATGAGATAATATGGGGACTGCTGAGCAATTTTTTTGAGTAAAAAATAATATAAATAAATCAATATGATATATTTGAAATTTAAACTTTGAAGAAATTTATGATAATTTACAGAATTATAGTTATATAGATTATTTAAAAAATATATCTATTACTTGAAATGTAAATCAAGATTATAAAAATTTATTGTTTTTATCTAACCTATTAAAAAAATACAATGATAAAGAATCTTTTAGAAATATTTAAAATTTATTAAGTAATAATTAATTAATGAATAAGAGAAAAATAATTATAGATTTAATGATGACAAATAATTGTAATAGAAGATGTGAATATTGTCCTATAAATTTTACAAATAATTTTTTAGAAAAAGAAGATATTGATTTTCTAATAAATTATTTGTTAGAAAATACAGAAGAATATGATTTTTGTACTATAAATTTTTTTTGATGAGAACCTTTATTAAATTTTGAAAATATTAAGTATTTTATTGAAAATAATTTAAACGATAAGATTGACTATACTATTTGAACAAACTGAATGCTTCTTACAGAAGATATATTAAATTTTTTTGTAAAATATAATGTAAAAATATTTCTTACTTTTCATGCTGATTTTGAAAAAACATATAAAAGTTTATTATGAAAAAAATTTTTATCAAAATGAATTGATTTAATTAATATTAATTTTATAGCAAGTCCTAGAAATATAGATTTTTTATATGAAAAATTGAATTTAACAGTAGATTTTTGATTTAAACATATAAATATAATTCCTGTTATGCTTACAATAGAATGGGATAATCAGTGATTAATTAATTTAATGAAATTTATAAATTATGTTGATAATAATTATATAAAAAATAATGAGTATAATTATTTAAAAATATGAAAATATTCTTACTTTGATTGAATTCCAAAAGAAATATGATTTGTAATAAATACAAATTTAAATATTTATCAAGATTCTAGTGATGAATTATATATTTGAAAACAATTTAAAGCATTGTGAGATGATTTATTAAAAAAAGTTGAAGACTTTACTCTAATATGAAATATAAAAGATATAAAACTTGAACAAATAATATCAAAATATGATATAAAAAATATTGTTAAATTACTTTATAGTTTTCCTAAAAAACTATGATATTTAAAAACATATGCGGTTATTTATAGAATTATGAATAATAATGTTAATAATAGAAATATTATGAATTGAAATATTTATGATTTTTTAGTTAATAAAAAAATATAATTAATTATTATAAAATTCTAGTTATGAAAAAATATTTAGATAAACCATACAAATATCCAATTGATGTAGAAATTTCATCTAGATGTATGCTTAATTGTGTTTGATGTATTCATTGAAAAAGAAAAGATTTATGAGATATGTCTGTTGAAACTTTTAAGAAAGTATTAAATTTTGTTACTTTAAATAATGAAGATATAATTTATGTAGCACTTGCATGAATAGGAGAATCATTAATTAACAAAAACATATTATTAATATTAGATGAGCTAAAAGGTTTTACATGAACTTGGTTTATTTTACCAACAAAATGATTAAGTTTTTTATCAGATGATGTTATAAAAAAAATTCAAGAATTAAGAGATTCTTGAGTAAATATAACTCTTCAACTTTGACTATATTCACTTAGAGAAAAGGTTATTAATAAGATGTATTGAATTAAAAACAGTAAAATAAATTTTTTATCTGAGACAATTGATTCAATAAAAAGAATGAAAAAATTAAAATTTGATTTTTGTATGGAATTATTATTAACAAAATATTCTGTAGATGAAGTATGAGTTTATGAAAAATTTTGTAAAGTTTTATGAGTTGACTGTGTTATTCATAGATTACATAATTTTTGATGAAAACTTGAAAGATATGAAGAATTATACGTAAAATGAAATACAGATCCTTATTATAATTATAATGGAATGTGTTGATTTAAACCATTTTTTAACCGGAAAGGTGATGTTTTTCCAGGTTCACTTTGTATGCATTATGAATTGTGAAATATTGATGATTATAGTGATGAAAATTGAATGACTAAAATACTTAATGAGTGTTATGATACAATTGATATGAAAAATAAATTTTGTTCAAAATGTGATGATAATTTGTTAAATGTTAGAACGAAAGTAATAGAATGTAATAAATAATTATGTATATATATTTAAAAAATAAATCTAATCACTCACTAAATAGTAAATTTGAATGAATTAATTTTGTTAATAATATTGATTATGCAGATAAATTTGAGTTTAATCAGTATATTTTTAATGATAAAAATTTAAGTTTTAAAACTATCTATATAGATAAGCAATGAGATTTATTTTGATTTGATTTAGATATAATATGAAAAAAATATAGTAAATATTTTTTAATATGTAATTTAAATGATGAAAAATTAGTATATAAAGTAATTTTTTATTTTGATAATCTTTTATGAATTGCTCTAAAAACTTTATCAAACATTTCTAAAGTTGTTTCATTAAATAATACATATATAAATTGATTAAATGAAATTTCTACAAAAGATTTTATGTCTGTTAAAAATATAGATGATAATTTTTTGGTTAAGAATGATTTATTGATTCCAGAATACTTAGATATAAATGAAAATTTATACAAATTGTATGATTTATTATCATTAAAACTTCAAAAATTTAATGATGATTTTTTGTGTTGAAAAATATTTTTTAAAGATTTCGTTCTTTCACTTTTAGAATATAGATATTGGTCTTATTCATTGTTTTTTCTTAATTCAAATTTGAAATTTAAGATTTCAAATTTTTTCAATAATTATGATGAAATAATATCTTTACAAATACCGGTAGCTAGATCTAAGTTTTTAAAAGATTTATTTGAAACATTATTATTACAAACAAATAAAAATTTTAAAATAATTATTTGAATTGATTGATATGATGAGAAACAAAAAAAAGATATATTAGAAATATGTAAAAAATATAAAAATAAATTTGATAATTTTCAATATTTTGTTAATAAAAAAAATTTAGGAGTTTGAAAAACTAGATGGAAATTATTAAAAAAAGATAAAATTTCAAAATATGTTGTTTTTTTAGATGATGATGTTTTTTTAGATTATAAAGCAATAGAAAATTTATATAAAAATATTAATTCTTATAGACATATGTGACTTTATTCTATCGAAAATGTAGATGTTAGATATGATATTAATTATAAGGATTATATTTTTATGGAATCATGATTTTCTCAACCAGGAGTTTTTACAAATAGAAATATTGTTGATAGATTACCAGTTTATGTTAGTCAAGAGGAAACACCTATAATATTTGATAGATTTTATAGAGATTTACTTGATTTAAAATATCATAAGAGTTTTGATAAATGTTCATTAGATTTATTTTATAATAGAACTTTAGAAATAATTTGTTGAAACATTAATATTAAATGAATTTATCAATTCAATAGAGTATGACATAGATTTCATCAAACAAAAGAAAAATGATTTTTATTAAAAGAGTATGAATATAATTTGTATATTTTAGATAAAATAACATCATTAACTAATAAAAATAAAACTTATGATGTTTTAATTAAATCACAAATTTTAAAACAAGATGAATTATTTTATAATAGTTGAATATAATCAATATAATTTCCCACAAAAATATAAAATCAATGTTTTAATATTCTTTAAAGAAATTCAAAACACATTTGATTATAAGTAAAAATATTTTATTATTAGAAATAATGATTTTATAATAAAATTTAAAAAAATATGAATAAAAAAATATTAATAATAACAGCACATCCAGATGATGAAGTTCTATGAATGTGATGAACAATTCAAAAATATATTTTGGATTGATTTATTGTTGATATTTTTTTATTGTCAAAGCCTATAAATGCTAGACAAAATGAAGAAGAATGAGAAATAAGATTAAAAAATTTTAAAGAAGTATGTTTAAAATTATGAATTAATGAAATATTTTATAGTGATTTTCCTGATACAAGTTTTGATTCAGTTAGACTATTAGATTTAATAAAAAAAATAGAAGAAGTTTTAGATATAAGTAAACCTAAAACTGTTTATACTCATTTTTATAATGATTTAAATATAGATCATGGAATTGTTTCTAAAGCAACATTGACTGCACTTAGACCATTTTGAAAATATAGTTTTGTAAAAACTATATTTATGTTTGAAGTATTATCAACAACTGAATTAGCTATTTGAAAAGATACTTTTATACCAAATTATTATGAAAATATAGAAAATTTTATTGAGAATAAGAAAAAAATATTTTCAATTTATGAAACAGAAATAAGAGAATTTCCACATCCTAGAAGTTTTGAATGAATTGAAGTTTTAGCAAAATATAGGTGAATGGAATCTTGATTAAAGTATGCGGAAGCATTTATTTTATATAGAAATATTAATTAAGCTTTTATGAGATTTAAAAATAAAGTAGTTTTAATAACTTGAGCAAGTAGATGAATAGGTATGGCAACAGCACTTCATTTTTGAAAAGAATGAGCATTTGTAGTTGTAAACTATTTATCTTCAAAGGAAAAAGCAGATAAGGTTGTGGAATCTATTAGAAAGATTTGATGAAATGCTATTTCTATAAAGTGTGATGTTTCAGATGAAAATCAAGTAAAAAATATGATTTGAGAAATAATTAAAGTCTTTTGAAGATTAGATATATTAATTAATAATGCTTGAGTTCTAATTAATAAACCTATATTAGAAAAAACTGTATTTGATTGGAATAAAGTTATAAACACAAACCTACTTTGAACATTTTTGTGTAGTAAGTATTGAATTGAAGAGATGTTGAAAAATGAAAATGGAGGAGTTATTTTAAATTTATCATCTATAAATTGAACTAAGTATTTTTCACCAGATGAAATAGAATATGATATTTCAAAAGTATGAATAATAACTTTGACTAAAAATTTTGCAAAAGCTTTTTCACCTAAAATTAGAGTTTTAGCAATTGCACCAGGTAATGTATCTACTGAAATTAACAATAGTAAAATAGATATAAAAAGTGATTTGGATCCAATTTACTTAAATAAATTTACAACTCCATCTGATGTATGAAAAGTTATTTTAGACTTAGTTTGAGATAATTTTTCTTATTTAAATTGAGAAGTTGTTTTTTTGGATTGATGATGGGATTAATTTAATTAATTTTTTTAAATACACTATTATTTTCTATTGTATAAGATTGAAAAAATTAACACAAAAAAATTTATAAAATTAAAATATAAAAAATAAATAAAATATGTTAAATATATTTATTGGAGCCTGATCTTGAAGTGAGCATAAAATATGTTCATACCATAGTACTATAATTTATAATTTTTTTAAAAAAAATTGATATAATTTAGTTAAATCTCCAGATTTAGCTGATTTTATTATTTTAAATTGATATCCATTTGAAGAAAATGAAGAAAAAAAAGATTTACTTACAATATGATTTTATTTAAAGAAAAATTTAAATGCTAAAATTATATTGATTTGATCTATGTCTTGAATGATGAAATATATGGATTGATTTGATAGAGTTATTCTTATTTGAGCAAAATCATTAAATAAATTTGATGATTTATTTGAACATAATTTTTCTATTAATACGATTGACGTTGATAATGTTAAATTTTTTATTCCATTATATTTTGATAGTTTAAATTTAGATTTATATTGATATTCTTGAATGAATATAGAATCAAAGTATGTCTTTTCAAAGTATGATTTAGAAATAACTTGAGATATAATAAAATCATGAAACTATATTATAAATGAAAATATAGAATATGATTATGAAAAATATAATTATTTAGATGATATTTCATGAGAATATCCTATTGAAATTTGTACTTGATGTTGAGGCTATTGTACTTATTGTGATATAAGAAATGTAGCTGGATTTGTTAACAGTGTACCATTAGAAAAAGTAATTGCTAAAATTAATAGATGAATATCCTTATGATATAAAAAAATTCATTTTATAGATGAAGATAGTGCAAGTTATTGATTAGATATATGAATAGATTTTGCTGATTTATTAAATGAAGTAGCAAAAATAAATTGAGACTTTAAACTTAGGATATTTTATTTTGAACCATGAAGACTAGAGAAGCTTTATGAGAAAATTGATAAAAATGTATGGAATAAAGTTGACCATTTTTGTGTTCCATTACAAACAAATTCTCAAAGAATTTTAAAATTGATGAATAGAAGATATGATATAAATAATGTAATTGAAATAGTAAAAAAAATAAAAGAAAAAAATAAAAATATTACTATTACAACACAATTCATATATTGATTTCCAACTGAAACATTTGATGAATTTAAAAGTTATTTTTCTGTAATGAATATTTTTGATGAAATATGGTTTTGGTATTATTCAGATAGGAAATGAACTAAATCAGTTGATTTTATATGAAAAATTGATAAAAAAGAGATGATGAGAAGACTTGTTTATTTATGGAAAATTAAAGTTAAATTTCTAGATAGAATTTTTGATAAAAATGAAACTTTAAGTCAATGAATAAAAATATTTAACAATAGAGATTTCTAATATGTAATTTTTTTTTATGAAATTTAGTATTAATCAAAGAATATATTTTGATAGATTATGAACTGATTGTTTATTATCTGATAATAAATTTGTAAAAATTTATAATTTTTTTGCTGTTAATAATTATTCAATATCATCTGATTTAGATAAATCAGATATAGTCATATTGGATTTATGTTGAGTATGAAAAAGTTATATAGATATTGCAGAAGAAAAGGCAAATTTTTATTATAATGAGTGAAAAATTGTATTTTTAATATGATGTATTAGTGATATAATAAGCAATAAGTACTGAAATAAATATTATTATATAGATTCAAAAAATTATAATGATGTAGAAAAGTACTTTGAATTTACTATTAACTATATTAGGATTGATAGATTTTATAGTGATAATAAAATTAATTTATTATCAACTTGAAATCATTTTAAATGAGGATGATATTCTTTAGAAAATAATTTTGATAAAAAATTTTTTATAGAAATATCTGTATGATGTCAATTGAATTGTTCATATTGTAATATTAAAAAAGTTAAAGGAAATACAAAAAGTTTAAAAAAAGAAGATATAATTAATGAAATTGAAAAAGCAGTAAAAGACTGAAAAACAGAAATATTTTTATTGTCAGATGATTGTTGAAGTTATTGATTTGACATATGAACAAATTTTTGAGATTTAATTTGTGATATATTTAATATTAAAGGAGATATAAAATTATATATAACAAATATTTATCCATTATATTTAGTAAAATATTATAATAAAATAAAAGAATATATATACTTAGATAAGATTTCATATATATTAGTTCCAGTACAACATTATTCATCAAGAGTTCTTAAATTAATGAATAGAGCGTACGATGTAGAGAAAATAATAGAAATATTAAAAGATATTAAATTGAATTCAAAAACAGAATTACATAATCACATAATATTTAATTATAATGAAGAAACACTTGAAGAATTTGTAGAAACATTTAAATATTTAAATTATTATGATAAAACATTTTATTTTAAGTATTCAGATGTAAATAATATATATTGAAAAAATCATATAAGTTATGATTTGGATAAAAAAATTATATTATTAAAAAAACTTCAAAAAAAATATTCTATTGATATTCCTTTATGGTAATTTAATATTTAATCTAATAATTTAATGATTTTTAATAATTCAAATTCGTTATTGTTTGATAGAGTTTCAATTGATTGTTTATTGTCAGATAATAAATTTGTAAAAATTTATAATTTTTTTATTGTGAATAATTATAAATTAACTGAAAATATTGATATTACTAGTATAGTTATTTTGGATTTATGCTGAGTTAATAGTGAGCTAGTTGATGCAACTCATCGAAAAATTGAATATTATTTGAATTTGTGAAAAAAAATTATACTTTTATGATGTATAAGTAAAATTTTTATTGAAAAATATGGAGATAGATTGATTTATATTGATTCTAAATCTTATACTGATATAGAAAAGTATTTTGAATTTAGTATTGGAATTTCAAAAATTTGAGAATATTTTCATAATGGGAAGATTGATATTTTAGACACTGATAATTCTTTTAAAAAATATGAATCAGAACTATCAAATTTTGATAAAATAGCATTTATTGAAATTTCAGATTGATGTCAATTAAATTGTTCATATTGTAATATTAAAAAAATAAAATGAAATACTGTAAGTCAAACTAAAGAAAATATAATTAACCAAATAATACAAGAAGTTAATAACAAAAAAACTAAAATATTTTTATTATCAGATGATTGTTGAAGTTATTGATCAGATATATGAACTAATATTGTTGAATTACTTAAAGATATTTTTAGTATAAATAGTGAAATTAAAGTTTATATTACAAATATATATCCATCATATTTAGTTAAATATTATGAAGATATAAAAAAATTTATTTACTGATGAAGAATTCCATATATATTGGTACCAGTTCAACATTATTCTCCTAGAATATTAAAACTAATGAATAGATCATATGATGTTGAAAAAATAACTGAAGTATTAAAAGATATAAAAAAGAATTCTAAAACAGAATTACATAATCATATAATATTTAATTATAATGAGGAAACACTAGATGAATTTATGCAAGCATTAAAATTTTTAAATTATTATGATAAAACATTCTTTTTTAAATATTCTGATGTAAATAATATATATGGTAATAACCATGTAAGTTATGATTTAGACAAAAAATTTATTCTTTTGAAAAAACTTCAAAAAAAATATAATATAGATATATCAATTTAATTTATTTTATTTTTTTATTTAATTTTTATGAAAACTAATAAAGATAATTCAGTTTTAATAATATTAGTAATATTTTTAGTTGTAATAATAGTATTATTATTAGGTTTTTTATTTGTTAATAAAGATAAATTTTTAGTTACTAATGTTGTTCAAGTTCAAGAAGAAAGTTTGACATGAGTTGTAAATGAATGAAATTGATCGGGGTGAGTTAGTACATCAACTTGAATTGTTCAATCATTTTCACTTGATAATCATATTCAAGATATAGATGACACAAATATAGATACTGCATTAACTCTAGCATTGAAAAGATATAATGAAAATGGAAAAAAAGATATAGGTGATTATGAACAATTAATGTATATTTATATTGATAAATGAAATTATAAAGAAGTAATATCATTATGAAATAAAGCATTAGAAATGCTAAAAGAAAATAATAATAATGAAATTTGAGTTAATAGTATAATTTTATCTCAATTAATTCAGGCTTATATTTATGATTGATATATTGATAAAGCATGAGAGTTAATAAAAAATAATGAAAATCTAGATATTTTCATAGAAAAAATTATGTATGAATATAAAAAGTCTAATTTTAAATATATAATAGATAATTCAAAAAAATTAGAAGAATATGCTATTCATGATTTATTTTGACTTATTTTATTAGCAAAAGCATATAAAAATGAAAAAGATTTAAATAATTCTTTAAAAATATATGAGGAAATATTTAAAAAATGAAAAGATTTAGCAAAAAAGGATTCAATATTTGAGGCTTACTATTGTTATTATTCTTCATATATTTTAATAAATGAGTTTAATAAAAATCTAGATGAGGATAAAATTAAATATTATACAGAAGAAAATAATTTCTATAAAAATAGAATTGATAACAAAGAAAAAATAGAATATACAGATAGTAAAACTGATTTGTATTATAATCCAGATTTAATGTATTTTAATATTGATAGAATAATGAATTTCTAATTTTAATTTTTATGTTTGATGAACTAAAAAAATATTTATTTTTAATAATATTTTTTAAATTAGATTGATTTTGTTTTAGGTATCCTATGGATACCTTTTTAAACGTTAATGTAGAAAATGATTTAATTAATGATAATTGGCTAAAATTTAATAATACAGATTCAAATCTACAACTTTATCTTCATAGTATATATTGTTGAACTAGATGTTCATATTGTGATTGTAAAACATTTATTAAGTGAGATAAAAATGATTTTTTAAAATATAAAGAATATATAATTTATCAAATAAATTATTATTGAAAAATTATTAAAAAACCTTTAAATTCAATTTATTTTTGATGAGGTACTTTTAATATTTGGCCAGATGATTATATAATTGAAATATGTGATGAAATAAAGAAAAATTTTAAATTTGATGATAAAATAATATGGCAAGTTGAAATTCAACCTTATTATTTAAGTGAAAATACACTTAATATATTAAAATCATATGGTGTTACAGATATTATGCTTTGAATTCAAACTTTTAGTGAAAAAGTTAATAAACTAAATAATAGAAGTTTTGATTTAAATAAAATTGATCTTGCAATTAATAATATTATTAATTTAAATTTTAGAAAAGTTTCATTTGATATGATGTATAATTTACCATATATGACTGCTTCAGATTTGATATCAGATATGGAGAAAATGTATGAATATTGAATAAAATTAAAAAATAATAATATAAATGTAAATTTTGAACCAAATAGATGGGATATTTCAATGAGAACAACTTTTTGAAGTTTATTTTTAAATAAATATTGAAAAGAAAAATTTCTAGATATATGTAATTATTATATTAAAAATTCTCAAAAATTAGTTAGAATTGTTGATAAATATATTGATAATAAATTTATTTGATTATTTGATACAAAAAGAGAAGAGATTGAAGAAAGAAAGGTTAAAAATACAGCTATTTTATGAATATGATTAACATCAACATCACATATTCCTTGAAAACTTGTTTATGAGGATTTAAATTATTCTTGATGGAAACAAAATACATTTAAATATAAATGATATATTCTTGATGATAGTGATATAGAATTATTTTATATTCTTGAAAATTTAAATATTACAAGATGAATCAATAAAGATATTTTTTATTTAGCATTAAAAAAACATAGTAAGTTAAATGATTTTTATATTAGATATAGTTCTAATTTTAAAATTAATGAAATATGAAATATATATGTTAATTTTAATTCAGATAAAGAGTTAGATTTATTAAATATATATTTAATAAATGATGATATAAGAGATAAACAATTAAAAAAAATTTTAGATAAATGGTTGAGTATGTGATTTAATACTGAGGAGTTAGAGTATTATAATAGTATTTTTTTAGATTATTATTATGATAGAAATAAATTTTATGGATAAAAAAAATATAGTTATACTTATTTATATGACACTTGAATGTAATATTAGGTGTTATTATTGTGTCGTTAATTTTAAAAAAGAGTATATTTCATTTGAAACTATAGATGATATAATTTTATTTATTAAAAAAAATAGAAATAATTTTTGAAGTGTTTCAGTGGAATTTTTTTGAGGAGAACCATTATTAGTATTTGATAAAATTAAGTATTTTGTTTTAAATTCATTAGATTTAGATATAAAATATAAGATTACTACTAATTGAATTTTAATTAATAATGATATTATTGAATTTTTTGATAAATATTTTTCATCAATTTATATTTCTTTTAGTAATATATCTATTAAAAATTTAAAAGTATTATCAAATATATATAAATATATATCAAAAAATTGTCTTAAGAAATATGCAATTACTTTTATATATCATCCAGATAAATGTTATAAGGAACATTTTAAATTTTTAAAATTAATCATTTGAATTTGATTTAAAAATATAAATATTTTGCCTATATATATGTATAAGAATTATACTAAACAAGATTTTGATAATTTAAAAATATTTTTGTTTCTTATTAAAAAAATTAATAATATAAATTATGAATATTTTTATTTTATGGAAAATAAAATTGATATTGAATTTAGTATTATGCCAGATTGAATGTGTACATTAGATTCTTGAGAAACAATTTATGATATGAAAAATTATTCAAATGATTATATTAAAATAGGTAATATAAAAAATTTAGATTTTATTAATTTTATTAATAAATATGAAATTTTTAATCTAAAAGAGTATATGAAAAATTTTTTATCAACATGATTAGTAAAACAATCTTTTGAAAATTTTATGCAATTATCTGATATATTGAAAAGTAATTCAAAATAATATGAAAAAAGAAATATATATATCTTTTGTTGATACTGAACATGATCCATCTATTGTTATGATATATAATAATAGAATTTATTGAATTGAACTTGAAAGATTGTCTAGATTAAAATATCTTGAAATTAAAGAAGGGTCGAATGCTTTAATAATGAGAAGATATTTTCAAGAATGATTAAAATATCTTCTCTCAATTATTTGAAATTATTCAAATTATAAAATAATATGATTTTTTTTATTTTCAGAAAATAAAAACTATATAAATGATTTTAATTTTGATTATAATATAGAAAAAGATTTTTATTTTTTATGAAAGGAAAATATAAAAAGTTTTTTTTATGAAAATAATTTATCTGAAGAACATCATTTTTTTCATGCATTAAGTTCATATTATCCATCAAATTTTCATGATAGTGCAATATTAGTAATGGATAATAGTTGATTTTTTTGAGAGTGATGTTTTGGGTGAACAACATTTACTCAATCAGTATACCATTGAAATTTAAATGAAATTAAATATTTAATTTCTTCAGAATATTCTGAAGAAATTTGATTATATTGAATTTGAACTATTTACAGCACAATATCTGAATTAATATGAATAGAACCATGAAGTATAATGTGATTATCTGCATATTGAAATAAAGATAGATTTTCACATATTGATTTATTTGAGTTAAAAGATAATAAAGTTTTTTTTATTAAGAAATGAATTAATTTTTTAGAGCTAAGTGATTATATTAAAAAATTATATGGACTTAAAAATTCTGACTTATCTTGATTTGATGATGTGACAAAAACTATACTTGCAGATATATCAGCACATTTACAATATGAAACTGAAAAAGCGATAGAATATTTGTGAAAATGCGCAAAAAAATTAACTAATTCAGATAATATATGTGTTTCATGATGAGTTTGATTAAATGTTTTGGCAAATAGTATTTTGATAAATAAATGTTGATTTAAAAATATATTTGTTCAGTCAGCTGTTTGAGATCAATGAATATCTTTATGATGATTATACTATCTCTATTATAAAATAAAATGAAATAATTTCTTAAATAAAATTGATTTTTCACCATATACATGAAAAATATATACTGATTTTGATGTTATTTTTAATAAATATAAAGAATATATAAATATACTAAATTTTGATTTAAATCTTATTTCAAATGAATTAAAAAATAATAAAATTTTTTGAATTTTTGATTTATGATCTGAGTTTTGACCTAGGGCACTCTGACATAGAAGTATTTTAGCATCACCATTGTTAAAAGAAACTAATTTAAAAGTTAATCAAATTAAATCAAGAGAATATTGGAGACCATTAGCTCCAATTATTTTAAGAGAAGAGATAAATGCTTACCTTGAGGATAATTATGATAGTCCTTATATGACTCTTTCAAGTCATGTTAAAACAGATAAATTAGATTTATTAAAATGAGTTGTACATATTGATTGAACAGTTAGATATCAAACAATTACAAGTACTAATTGAAAAATATATGATATATTAAATTATTTTTATAATTTATCATGAATACCAGTTTTAATAAATACATCTTTAAATGTTAAATGAGAACCTATAGTAGAAACCCCAGAAGAGGCGATTACTCTTTTTCTATCTACAGAGTTAGATTATTTAATTATCGGAGATAATATATTATCAAAAAATAAAAATGATTATAATTTAAAATTTAATTATGATTTAAATTTATTTAATATTTCTTTTAATGAGTTATGAAGATGAATATACTTAAAAATATGGAAATATTTTGAAAAAATATTTTTTGTATCCTATGGATTTAAAGTAGATTTTTGTTTTATATACAAGGATAAATTATCATATAATTTTTATTTATGAGAAGATAAATATAAAATTAATTTTTTTATATCAAATAATGAAAATTGATATTATTTTAAACATAAAAATTTAGTCTATAATTTTTCTTGAAATATAAATAATAATCTTGAACTTAAAAATATATTGGATAAAATAAACATGATTATTGTAAATAATTATGAAAAAATATATTCACTTTTTTTAACATTAAATAATGATAAATAAAATATTTTATTCTCTTGTCTTATTTCCTGAAATAAATTTTGATACTATAATCAAAGGTTATAGTATTTTTAATATTGAGGAAGTAAGGTTATGAGAGTTAAAAGTAATATTTTCAAATTGATACAAAAGTGAATATATTTTTTTTAAACATATTGATTTTGTAAAATTTAATACAAAATTTACTATAAAAAACTGGCAAATACAATGAGATAATATTGAATTATTAAACTATATTTATGATATATTATTAAAAAAAGATATTAATGATTTTAATTTTTTTAAGCCTAAAGATTTTTATTATAAAAAACCATTTTGAACAGTACTAAATATTACAAGTAAATGTAATTTATTTTGTGATTACTGTTTTAATGATTATGATTATCCACTTGATACAAGAAATACTAGAAAAACCCTTTGATTGGATGATTTTAAAGTAATTATAGATGAACTATATAATGCATGAACAAGAGATGTAATATTAACTTGATGAGAACCATTTTCATGTCCATTTTTATGGGATTTACTTGATTATTTAAAGGAGAAAAATATTTTTACAAGAATAAATACAAATTGAACATTACTTTTTGATACTACTCTAAAAAGATTGAATGAAAATTATTCTTTGCATTTTATGGTTTCCATGCATGAGTTTAATAATAAAGATTATTATGAACTAAATAAAAAATGAGCTTCAAATATATACTGAATTAATGAACTTAAAAAGTGGGAATTAAAATATGATAATAAGTTATTGCAACTTAAAAAAGTAAAAGATTATAAAAATCTAACTTTATGATTTTTGACTATTTTAACTCCTAAAAATATTATATATTTAGAAAATATTTATAAATATATGTTATGAAATTTTGTAGTTCAAGATTGGCATTTTTTCAGATTATTTTCAACATGAACTACAAAATGAATTAGTAGAGAAATGATAACTTTAGCAATTCATAAATTATATAAATTGAATAAAATTTATAATACAAATTTTAAAATTGTTGATGCGGTTCCATTTTGTGTAACTAAAAATATAGATATAGCAAGTAGCGTTATCGATTGAGAATTAAGTCCAAATCACAACGTAAAAACTATAATAACTGCAGATTGAAATATACAAATAATGTCAGCTTTTGATATGCATTTATGAAGTATATTTAAAGAATGAATTAAAAAAGTTTGGGAGTGAGAATTTGTACAAAAAAAATTAACAAATTGATTTTTACCAAAAGAATGCTCTGATTGTTATTATAAAGATGATTGTATGTGAGGTAGTAGAATGGATGCAAATATTTATAATTGAAGTTATGATGCATTAGATCCACTATGCAATATTGATAATAAAAAAATATGAAAAAAGAATTAATTGAAAAAATAAAATCATCAAATAATCAATTTTTAAAAAAAGATTTATTATCTTTGTATCTAAAAAAACAAATATTTTTTAAAAATATTTTATCAAATATAAATTTTTTATGAGTTAAAAATGAAGATGAATCTAATTTATCAAAAATAATTGATAGTTTGAAGTGAAGAAAAGATATATTTATTGATGAAAATTCTAAAGATATATATTATAAAACAAGGTCAGTATGATGTACCTACTGTACATTATGACAATGATGTACTGTTGTTTTGAGTTATAAGTGTCATAGAGATTGTTTTTTTTGTTATGAAGAAACACCACTTACCCCAAAGGTAATTATAGATCCATATGATAAAAAGGATATGGATAATATTTATAAAATTATAGATGATTCTTTTTCAAATCCAGCAAATAAAACTTTAGCAGTTACTTGAGGTGAACCTCTTTTATTTATAGATAAAATTTATGAAATTTTTGAGTATATAAATGAAAAATATCCATGAAAACATAAAAGAATTTATACAACTTGAGAATTTTTAAATGATGAAAAGTTACAAAAATTAAAAGATTTATGATTAGATGAATTAAGATTTAGTATAAAACCTTGAGAAGAACCAAATATAGCATTGTATAAGATGGCAAAAAAATATGTTAAACATGTATTAATTGAAATGCCTATTATGCCTTATACAAAGGATTATATGATTGATATATTAACTAAAATTGATAATGAAAAATGTATTGATTGAATTAATTTAAATGAATTAACTTTTAATAATTTAAATAAGGAAAAGTATAAACAAAATAATTTATTTCTTGATCTACCAAGTGATGAAAAAGAAATATATCATAGATATTATGATATATCAAAAATAGAAATTTGAGTATATTGAAGTAAATTATTAGCACTTGAATTAATAGATTATTTTTCTAATAAAAATGCTAGTTTTTTTATGCATTATTGTGATTTAGATACTGTTTCAAATCATCATTTTTTATATAAAAAAGCAAATGCTAAAAATAAAAAAATAAATTTTTCTCAAATTACTAAATATTGATTACATAAAATTCTTAGGGTTTATTGAAATATTGCAGAACTTGAAAAAATACTAAAAGAAAACAATATATTTTCTTATTATAAAACAAATAGTTATATAGATTTAGAACCTAATATGCATAATTTATTTAAAAATAATGATAGGGCAATTATATATAAAAATTATGACTATAGCTACGATGTTGATTTCGAATTATTATATTAATTTATTTTAAATGGTTAAAAATAATATTAAAAAAAAAATAAATGTTGATGATTTTGATAGCTTAAAGCATTTCGAAATATATTTTTTTAATTATTTAAAAAATATTGAACTTTGAAACGAAATTTGAATAATAATTTTTTCATTAAAAAATGATGAAAAACTATTTGATTTTATAGCAAATAATTTTATTCCTAAAATTATAAAAATAGATAAATTTCTTATTTCAAATAATATAATTATTAAATTTTTTAACTTTCCATTTTGTATAATTAAAGATGAACAATTTATAAAAAAATATTTTATAAGTGATGTTTTTTATAATAAAATATATGTTATACCAAAATTAAATAGCAAATGTTATGAATGCAAACATTATTTTATATGTTCGTGAAATAGAAAAACAAATTTTTCAAATTTTAAAACTGATTTGATATTAAAAGAAGATTTTATTAAAAATATAAATTTAGTATTAGATTTTTTTGAAAATATTTGAATAAATAGAAATTTTATTTATTTTGATTTTTTGTTTGATTTAGATTTTAATTTTGAGAATTTAAATAATAATTTAACAAAAAAAATAGAATTATTTATTGATGGAACTAATTGAATTTTGTATGATAATTATTTTTTAGATATCAATAATGAAGTAGAGTGAGTAAGAACAAATTTATTTTTTAAAAATTACATAAATCAAAAAAAATTTCAACAATTACTAAAAAAAATAAATTTTTCAATTTTTGTTTCATATACAAACTTTGATATAGAATTATATAAAACGGAAAAAAACATATTTAAGGAAGATGATAATTGAATAAAAACATATAATTGAATAAATTATTGATTTTTAAGGAAGAAAACTATTTCTATGTATCTAAATGAAAATATTGTTTTTAAAAAAAATATTTTAGATTGAAGTATAATTAAGTGAAATATCTGATTTTTCAATAATAATGATAATATTAGTAATAATTTAAAAGTTGTTCATTTAAAAGATATTTATAGTATAAAATCTGATTTTTCTAAATATGTAGTTTTATTTTTTGAACATGATCTAAATTTGCATATACCATATATTTATAAATTTAAATATTTTATTTCTTTTAATAAATTAGAAGAGTTAGCACATTATAGTATTATTTTAAGAGAGATTTGAGCTAGTTATGTAGATTGAATTTGAACTTGATATTTTTATTGATTAAATAATTGAGATTTATTAAATATTAATTTTTGTAATTGAATAATAAAAAAGATATGATAATAAGTTATGATGAAGTTATTAACTTAAATTTGTGATGAAAAATTAATAATTTATTAAAGATAAAAGATAAGTTTAATATTCCAAAATGATTTATAATATCAGATTTTTCATTTAATAATAAAGAATTAAATAATTTTTATTTTAAAAATATAAATTCTGATTTTTATATTTGCCGTTCATCTATGAATAACGAAGATAGTAAGAAAATATCTTATGCAGGATTATTTGAATCAATAGAGTGAAAGTATACAGATAATAATTTAGTATTAGATATAAAAGAAGTTTTTGATTCTTTAAATAATAATTTTTTAGATGAATATGAAGAAAAAATATTATGAGAAAAAATTAATAATAGAGAAATGAATGTTTTAGTTCAAGAATTTATAGTTTGAGATATTTCTTGAGTTTATTTTTCTAATTATAATTGATCTAGGTTAATAGAATATGTTAAGTGATGTAATCAATTTTTAGTTGATGGTTTTGTTAATTCAAACAAAATAGTTTTAGATTTTAATTACAATATATTTAAACATATAAAAACTAATCAATATAAATACATTTGAGAGAATTTAGATATATTTATATATAACAAAGAAAATAACTGTTTAAATGAATCTATGATGATTTTTTTAATTAAAGAACTAAAAAGATTAAGAGAATTTTTTGATTTTGAAATAGATGTTGAATGGACAATAAAAGATGGTAAATTATTTATACTTCAAGTAAGGCCAATAACTATATAAATATGGATTTAAGAATTGTAAATACATGTAATAATAATTGTTTATATTGTTTAGAACAATCTTATAGAAATAAGCAAAAGTATATTGATAAAAAAATTATTTTTTCAGAAATAGAAAATAATTTTGATAAAAATATAACTTTTTACTGATGAAATCCATTATTTCATCCTGATTTAGGTGATATAATTATTTATTCAAAGTCAAATTGATTTGAATCAATTTGATTATTAACAAATTGATTTTGATTAAGTTCATCTGTATTGGATAACTTAGTTAATCTTTGATTAAATTCAATATGAATTTATTTTAATTGCTTTGATGAAGAAAAACATAATTTAATAGTTAATGGAGGAATCAAATTAATTGAACTTATAGATGTATTAACATTACTTAATAATAATAAAATATTTACAAAAATAATTATTCATATTAATAAACAAAATATAAATACAATTTATAAAGATATACTTATTTTAAATAAAAAATTTTGAATTACTACATTTGAGTTTATAAATTATTTTCCATTTGATAGACCATATGATTTATATAAAAAATATTTAGAATTTAGTGAACTTGAAAATAGGGTATATATTAATAAAATATTTTTTGTAATAGAAAAATTAAATTTAAAAACATCTTTTGTTAAATTTTCAAAATCATTTTTTTGAAAAAATAAATTTTATTATGATTTCAATAATTGAGTTTTAAAGCAAATTTGAGAAGAAGATATTATGAGATTAGATACAATAGAAAAACCATTTTGTTTTTTAGAATCAAGATGTAATAATTGTTTTATTAGAGATAATTGTAAATTTTATGAATAAATATAACATTATACTTCATACAACTACATCATGTAATTTTGATTGTAGTTATTGTGATGTTGTTAAAGATAAAAAACAATTAGATTCTGAAAAATTAGAAATTTTTATTAATTTTATTAAAAAAAATAAAGAGCAGATTAATTTAGTTAAATTTTTTTGATGAGAACCATTACTAGCATTTAAAAATATAAAGTATATTATTGAAAATACTGCTAATATTATATGAAATAAATATGAACTTGTAACAAATACTTCATTGTTAAATGAAGAAATATGTGATTATTTAGAAAAATATTTTGAGATAATATTTTTTAGTATAGATAGTGAAAATTTTTTTGATTACAATAATATTTTTAAATTGATAGACAAATATAATTTAAAAAATAAAGTTTATTTTAATTTAATAATATCACCATGAAAAGAGGCTGAAGCATATAATCAATTTGAAAAGATATATAGTTCTTGATATAAAAATTTTAATATTTTACCAGTTTATTTTACTAAAATTTGGAACAAAGATGATTTATCAAATTTATCATCTGTAATGAAAAATATATTAGATAAATCATTATTGGATAAAGAAATAAATTTATTTTGATTTCAAAAAAATACAGGCTATAATTCTTCATTAACTTATGATGCTTTATTTATAGATATAGATTATAAAATTTATTATAGTGATTTTGTTTCTACATTTCTTTGAAAAAAAATAAAGGATGATTTATATATTTGAAATTTAGATAATTTTTTAATTTGAGATGATTTAGAAGATATATTATTAAAAAAGAATAATAAGTTGGATTTATATGAAAAAAGTATAACATCAAAAATAAAATGACAAATAGAATTACACAAAATAATGGATTATTTTTCTAAGTATTTAAATATAAAAAAATGAATTTTAAAAGATTAGAAATATATGTATGATGGACATGTAACCAAAAATGTACTTATTGCATTGAATTTCCTAATATGGAAAAAGCTTGGAAAATCAAAGTATCAAAATATGATATATTAAAAAAATTATTAAAATATAAAAAGCTTTGATATAACCACGTAACATATTTATGAGGTGAACCTTTTATACAACCAGTTTTTCTTGATGCACTGATTTTATGAAAAAAATTAGGTTATACAATTTTAGTAACTACAAATGCTACTACGCTTCATATAGATTCACAAGCTAGTAAATTTTTACCATATATTGATGAGCTTTTTTTATCTGTTGAAGCAATTTGAATTGAAGAGCAACAAAAAATCTCAAGAACAAATAATTATGTAAATTGGGAATGAGTTTTTGAAAATATAAAAAAATATTGGAATTGAAATCTACTTAAAGCAAATATTGTTATAACTCAAGATAATAAAAATAATCTTTTTGAATTAGTTGAATTTTTAAAGGAAAAATGAGTTAAGGAAATATCAATAACATATCCTGATGTAATGAAGGATTATTATACTAAAGAACATATTTTAAGTAAAATTTTTCCAAGATATCCAGAAGTTATGGAAAAAGTTTTACCAGTAATTGATTATTGTCATTTAAATAATATAAAATTAAAAGTTGTTGATATTCCTTATTGTATTTTTCCGAAAGAAAATTTAGAAGAATATATAAAAATAACTGATGATTATGATTATTGAGATAGAATTAAAATAACATATGATGAAAATGTGCTTAATAGATGAAAATTTGAAAAAAAAGAAGATATTCCAAGAGAAAGGTTTTGGACTAAAAAATGTGATTGATGTAAATATAAATGAAAATGTTGGTGACCTTCAATTCATTATAAATGGCTTTACTGATTTGAAGATATTAATCCTATAATTTAAAATAATGGAATCAAAATTATGAAATGAAGGGAAAATTTATATAAATGAGATTATAAGAGTAACTTATAAGTGTAATTGGAAATGTAAATTTTGTAATGTTTTAAAAACTAATAATTTTTTAGATAATGATGTTACTGATAAAGAAGTCATATATCAAATTTTAAATTTAGTTAAAAAATATAACTATGAAGAAAGAGAAAATATAATTCTTTCTTTTTCATGATGAGAACCAACATTAAATAAAAATCTTTTAAATTATATAAAATTAGCAAAAACTATATGAATATGAGTTATTGAAATTCAAACAAATTGAACTACATTATTTAAAAATAAAAATTATATATTAGAACTTATAAATGCATGATTAAATGAAATTTTTTTAGCTCAACATTCAAATGATATACATATAAATAGTGAAATATGAAGTTTCTATGATATAGAAGTATTTAAAGATTGGGTTAATTTTATTATTAATAACTGAATTCATAAAAAAATTTCTATATATTTAAATATAGTTGTTACAAGTATTAATATTTTTTGAATTTATGATTATATTACTTATCTAATAGAAATTTGATTTATTAATATAATACCAAGATTTACTGATATTTATTGAAATACAACATCAAAAATTTCTTTTTGATTTGTTCAACCAAATTGATATGCTGAGTTAAATAAAAAAGAAGTTTTATTAAAATATGATGATTTTGAAATACAAGAAATAACAAGAATAATAGAGTTATGCAAACAAAATTTAATACTTCCTGATTTTCATTTTGTTTGTCCTCCTATATGTATTTTAAATTATCCAGAATATAATTTAGAATATGAGAGATTAAAAAATTTAGAAAATGATAGTGAACATTGAAATGTAAATGAAAATAATCTAGATAGTTATAAAATATTATGGAAAGAGAAAAAAAAGTTAGATTTATGTAAGAAATGCAATAATAATAAATATTGTTTAGGTTTTTATAAAAATTGGTTGGATTTTGTTTGAGAAGATTATGTAATTCAAAAAATTAACAAATATATTAAAAATTATGATTGAATTAATTAATAAATTAAAATCAAAGTGAGATATAAATGAAAATATTGATGATGAAAATAAATCAATTGAAATTGTTATTAGATTAATAAAAGTTTGTAATGAAAATTGTTTATTTTGTAATACAAATTTAGATAAATCTGTCATAATTTATGAAGATTTAGTTAAAATAATTGATTATTTTATTGATAAGTATTTTACTAATTATAGTATTTATTTCAGTTTATCTTGATGAGAACCAACTATTTATAAAAATTTTGATAAGATAGTTGAATATATATGTCAAAAGTGAATAAATATAAAAATACAAACTAATGCAGTAATGTTTTCAAATAAATCATTTATTGAAAAAATTATTAAGTATAAAAACTATATAAGTTTTTTTATATCATTTCATTCACATATTGAAAAAATCTATAATCATATAACAAGCTCAAATTTATACTATAGTTCATTATTATGAATTAAAAATATTTATAATAATTTTGATTCTGATAGTATAAAAATAAATGTTGTATTAAATAAAATAAATATAAATTTTTTTCATGAACAAATAAAATTTTTTGATAAATTTTTTTCTAATTATGATGTTAATATTATAATTTCAATTATCTATCCTAATAAATCATATCATAAAAAATTATTAGTTAGTTACAATAAAGTAGTAGATGTTATAAATACTTTAAATTATACTGGTAAAGTAAAAATAATATATGAATTTTGATGATATTGTCAGATGCCTAGATGTTTCTTTACGAAACTTAAAGTTGATGATTTTTCAATAAATGAAGTATGATTAGATTTAGACGTTTGAGTACAAAATATGGTAAAACCTTCAGTTTGTAAAAAATGTATTTATAATTATAAATGTATAGGTTTGCCTAGATTATATTTAGAAGAATTTAATTATGAAGAAATTATTCCTATAATAAAATAAAATATGAATATACTTTTATTTTGATTGTGAAATCAATGAGTAAAATATGTTAAAAATTTTAATAACGATGTATTTTGCGTTACAAAAAGTGGAATAAATAAAACTTGAATTGAAGTTAAAAATATAATTTCTTATTCTAATTTTATAGATAATTATTATAGCTTTGATTTTTTAAATAATTTTGATTTAATTATAATATGTGTAGATAAAAGTAGTTTAGATAATTTAATTAATAAATTGTGTTTTCTAAATCTACATTCTAAAATTCTCATTGATAAACCAGTTTCATATGATTTAGATTTACTTGAAAAATTAAAAAATTATAATAATATTTATTATTTTATTGATGAAATTTTTTTTAATAAACTCTATAATAAGATATTTAATAGTAGTTATGTAAAAATTATTTCGATAAAAAATGTAGATGTTTTAGAACATGTATTTTGATGATTTTTATTAAATAATAATTTTGATTTAATATTAAAAAATATCAATATAATATATGAAGATGAGAAAAATAGAGGTGCATTTAATTTAAATTTTAAAATAGTAAATAAAAATTATATATTGTATTATAATAATTGAATAATATTTTTAAATTGAAAAAAAATTAATCATTTTTCATCTTTTGAAAAAGTTATTGATATTATTTTAAATTTTGATGAAAATGATAATATTAGATATAAAAATAATTTTATTTTAATGAGACAAAAATTAAATAATTTATAAAAAATGCAAAATAAAGAAAATCTTATATCAAAAGAAAAAACAACTAAACAAAATCGTATTTGGGTTAGAATTGCTTCAGCATGTAATAATACATGTTTATTTTGCCTTGATAGTGAAGCACAAAATTGAACATTTCCAAGTGAAGAAAAAATAAAAAAAGATATAATTGATTGATTTAAACCATGAATGGAAAATAGAGTTATTATATCTTGAGGAGAAGCTAGCATAAATCCTAAATTTCCTGAGTATATACGTTTTGCAAAAGAAGTTTGATATGATAGGGTTCAAACAGTTACTAATTGAAATATGTTTGCAATTGAAAGTTTTTGTAAAAAAGTATTTGATGCTTGATTAGAAGAAGTAACATTTTCATTTCATTGACATAATAGTACTTTACATGATTATTTAGTTAATACTCCTTGAGCATTTAAAAAATCACTTAAATGACTTATTTATATAAAAAAATATTATCCAAATATAATTATAAATATAGATATTGTAGTAAATAAGATAAATGTTTCATATCTCCCAGATATTGTTAAATTTTTTATGAAATTATGAGTGTATGAATATGATATATTACAAATAATTCCTTTTGGTAGATGATTTTCAACTTATAAAGAGAAACTTTTTTATAATGTAGAAGATTATAGAGAAAAATTAAAAGAAACATGGGAATTATCAAAAATACCTTGAATGTATATGTGGACAAATAGATTTTATCCAGAAGTATTTGAATGATATGAAGACTTGATTCAAGATCCAAGAAAGATTAAATCTGAGGTTATGTGAGAATCATATGAAATATTTGAACCATTTATTAAATCAAAATGAATAATTAAACCTGATTGTTACTGAGATAAATGCGATGTTTGTTTTCAAAAACAATATTGTCATGATTTTATAAATGAGTCAAATGTATTAAAATCTGATTATTCTAATTATGAAATAATATCTTGAGAAGAATTCCCAAGTCTTGTTTTTGCAAAATATTGAGAAAGTATGCAAGATTTTATAAATTATTTATCAAAAATAAATAAACCTTTAATAAATATTCCTAAATGTTTATGATGAACTTGAATATATCAATTTTATAATGATATAAAAGAAAATGATACCTTGGAAGATTATACATATAAATATATAAAAAATTTATATAGAAAAAAATCTCTTAGATGTAAAACTTGTAAATATAATAATGAATGTAAGTGAATTCATTTAAACTTTATAAGAAGTTACTCTTTTAGTTTATTACAACCAATAAAATAATGGCAAATATATGATACATTCAAGTAAATAGACATTGTAATAATGCTTGTCATTTTTGTTCTAATCCTTCAAATTGAAACAATATAAGTTATGAAAGGGGTATTGAACTTTTAGATGATTTTAAAAAAAGAGATTATAGTGGAGTTATATTTACGTGATGAGAACCAACTTTAAGCCCTGATTTACCTAAATGGCTTGCTTATAGTAAAACAATATGATTATGAAATAGAATGATTTCAAATTGAATGATGTGTTCAAATACAGATTTTATGAAAAGGTTAGCTGATTCTTGATTAGAATTAGTTCATTTTTCTGTTTATTCATGTTATGAAAAAATACATGATTTTTTAACTGATACACCATGAAGTTGGAAAAAGCTTATGATGAGTATTACAAATGCTATTAATTCATGAGTTAGAGTTCAGATAAATACTGTTATAAATCATTATAATGAAAATCATTTAGATAAAACAGTTATGTTTTTAACAAAAACTTTTCCTCCAATACAACATATTGTTTGGAATAATTTAGATCCAGAAATGATGAGAAAAACCGATACAGCTTGGTCAACTCTTCCAAATTTTGATAATTTTAAACCTTCATTAAATAGAGCGATGGAGTATTTACAATCAACTGGTAGAACTTTTAGAGCTGAAAAAATGCCACTTTGTTATATTAGATGATTTGAGTGGTGTAGTACTGAAACAAGAAAAATTGTAAAAGAAGAAGAAAGAATAGTTCACTTTTTAGATTTTCGTGAAATGATAAGAGAAACTGAGTGGGAACATGAAAAATTAAGTGAATGTAAAAATTGTGATTTAAATCAAATTTGTAGTTGAGTTTATGAATATGATAAATTTTTTAATTATGTAAATGTTTATCCACAAAAATTGTCTATTGAAGAAAAGAAAGAAATAATAAAAAAAATAAAATGAGATATTTAAATATCTCATTTTATTTTTTTTATTATTAAATTTGTTATTAAAACAAAAAATTTATTTTCAAATATATATGTAATTAAAAAACCAATAAGTATATAATGAGCAAAAGAAAAAGTTTTTAAAACTTTTATGTTATTATTATCAATATAATTTCAATCTTTTTCTTTTTGATAATTGTTAACTATTTTATATGCTTCTTTAATTTTATCTGAAGTTTCTTCACTAATTGGGTTTTCTATATTTAAGAAGTATTCTTTTGGACTTGGATAAAGTAATAAATCTTTTTTAGTTTCTTTTATTTCTTTGTCTATATTACTTTTACAATATCATAATGATTCCTGAGTTCAAAATAATTTTATTAGGTAATCTTTATCTATTATATATCAAGATGATAATTCATTTATATCTATAAAATACATTTCAGAAATATTAAATGTAATTTTATAACTATATCTAAATACAACAAATATAAAATACATAAATAACATTAAAGTAAATATTTTATATAAATTTTCTAATAATTCTGTCTTATTTATATTATACTCATATATAATAAATGTATTTAGTAAAATAAATAATATAAATAAGAAAAATTTACTTATTTTTGAGTTATTTATTTTAAAATATTCACTTATTTTAGATACTAGGTATCTTATAGAATAAATTATTACCATTAATAATATAAAAATTCATAAAGCTATATACAAACCATAATTACTTATAAAATTTAAAATAAATGTATTTTGGGTTTCTCAATTAAATATATATTTTAAAATATATATTTTACTAATTCTTATAGCAACAAATATAGTTAAAAATCAAACTATATATGAAAAAATAATAAAAAGATAATTTCATCACTTATTATATATATATATATTCCATTTTTCATATATCTCTCTTTTTATTTGTTCATATAAACTTTTTGCATATCACTTATGAAATATACATTTTATTGTATAAAACCATATAAAGTATAATAATAAATAGATTAAAGTTATTAATGCTAGATTTCATATTAAGGTTAATATTCATATATAAGGAATAAATAGTGATAAAACCAGTAAATATTTGGCATCTCATGCACTCCATATTCATATATAATATAAAATAAATGAAATAAATAGTGTAAAAAATATATTTATAATATAATTTAATAAATGTATATCATAGTTATAAAAAAATAAATATATATAAAAAAATGGAATAATAAATATTAATTTTAATAAATATTTATTGGGTATTTTCTTTTCTTTTATATCATTTAAAATTATTTTATAATTTATATATAAAAAAGGAATTGATAATATACTTAAAAAAATGTATTGCATATTTTATTATTATTCTATAATTAATTTCATTATACTATCATTTTTACTTTTATGAAATTAAATTATTATGTTCTATGAACACAAGATAATATTATGTTAAATAATTATTTGAATAAATATTATAATTTATTAATAACTTATTTAGTTGAATTATCTGGTAAATGAATATTAATAGAAGAAATAACTGAATTATTAAAAAAAGATAATATAAATTTTATATTAAATCCAGATTACTCATCAATAATAAATTTATTATACAAAGAAATTATTTTAATTTCACCTCAATATTTAGGAAATATAGATAATTATATAAATAAACTTTGAGAAGAAATTAATTATTTTATTAATAATGAACTGGATAAATTATCATCAAATCAATGAAATAATATTTTATGAACAAATATAAAATTAACAAATATTGATTTAAATCCTTATAACATTATGGAGGCTCACCCTGATCATAAAATAAGTTGAGTTTGATTATGATGGTGAGATAGGAGCGAATTAGAATGGTTAAATATTTATGAAAAAACTTTTGAATTATTAAAAAAAGTTGATATATGAATATATACCGAGCTAAATATGATTATAAAAAAAATAGTTCCTTTATGAACTTCAAAATGAGTTCATAATTCTTGTTCATATAAGGAGTGTATTTGACATATTTATTTATGATATACCATTGATTCAAGTAATCCAGAAATAAATAATCTTGAAGCAATTATTCATGAATCAAGTCATAATAAACTAAATCTTATAATGCATTTTGATCCAATTATACTTAATACAAAAGAAGAGAAGTATTATAGTGCAATTAGACCAGATGCTAGACATATTCATGGTGTATTTATATGATATCATGCTTTTGCACCAACTATGTATATATTAATGAAAGCATATAGAGACTGATATTTTTGAAATGATTTACATTGGCTAGAAAAAATAGTTTTATATCATATAAAAACTAAATTTTTACAAAAAGTAATAAAAAAATATGCTAAATTAACACAGTTAGGAATTGAAATATCTGAAGAAATTGATTATGTAATAACTTTAATGGATGATATTTTAAGAGAATTAAATCCTAGTAAAGATATTATAAAAATAGCACGTAATAAGCAAATAGAACATTTTAAACAAGTAAATTTTAAATATCCTCATTTAGAATATTAAAATATTTTACAAAAAAACATTTATATGAGATAATTATTTTATAAATATTTATTTCATATTTTTTTTATAATGAAAAATATAATAATTTTACTAATTTCATTAGTTTTTTCATCAAATGTATATGCAAATAGTTGAACATCTACAGCAGTATGGACTGCAAGTAGTTGACAAGTTGAATGTTGAACTACATTTTCACATTGAATAACTCATTATTGAATTCCAAATTCAAATGTTGCTGCTCCATGAACTTGATGATGAACAGTTAACTGTACAACACATTCTTATTATTCGTCTTCTGATCATAGTGTTGCATTTACATATAATAATTGATCAATTACAGCTTGTCCTGCTTGAGAGAGAGTAGTTTGATGGAATTGAACAAATTCAATTACTTGCCGTAAATATGATGATACACCACCATCAGCTTCAGATATTACATCAAGTATTTTAAGTTGATGATATTTTAGAGCTACAAATTCACTTCCAATAAATATAACATGAAGTGATTGATGAGAAGCACCAATAGTAGTTTTACAATGACAATTTGAAAATTGAAATAATGAATTAGCTTTAAACGCTGCTAAATCTTCAAATTCTGATAATAATTCTGCAACATTAAATAATTTAGAAACAAATGAAGATATATCAAAAGTAGATAATTATAGAACTGTAAATAATTATAGAAATTATACATATAATATTACAAATATATGTGATGAAGCTTGAAATTGTACTATTAATCCAACAAGTTTTAATTACAATGTTTATGCTTGATATATTAACTTTGTAAATTCAAGTTCTGCATGAAGTGCAAATTTTGTTTGACAATTTGCAGATGCAAATACAAAAACATTAACATTTACTCTAAAAGATGATTATTGAAATAATATAATACCAGTTTATGAATCAAATTGAACTACTTTAATTAGAAATGTTGCTTATACACTTGATTATAATAATAGTCTTTATTTGAATCAAGTTAATAAAATATGAGCGTGAGTTGAAATTTCATGAATAGATGATTCTGTTTACGTAAATTCATCAATATGAGTATGACAAAATAAATTATCAACTATTAGTAGTAAAGCTAATAATGATTGAATATATAATTTAAATTTTAAAATATATTCACCAACTTATAGTGCGGCAGCTACTGATTGAAGAGAATTTGTTGATTGAAATTTTAATATTAATAATGTTTCAGTAAAACTTAGTGATAAAGCAACAAGTGATACAATCTATAATAATTTAAATTTCCAATTTAAACCTTTATATGTAACTACAATTGGTTGAAGTATAATTACAAATTGATTTATTGTTTGATCTACTCAAGTTTGAACATTAAATGTTACTACAGGTTGATCTAAAAATGTTTATTTTGAATATGGTTATTATGATTGATTGTTAACTGATCCTCATAGACAACATACTAAAATTGATTTAAATTATAAAAAAGTATCAACTGATCCTTGGAATATTTCTACAGAAGGGTATACAAACCCATATAGTGCACTATCTTTATTTTGAACATCTACAAGTAATTTATTTACTAAGTTAGTACAAGATGGTACATTAACTACTGCTGAACAAAATACATATTTTGCAACTCATATAAGTACTATTGTTTGATGAAAAACATCTGTGTATAGTTCTGATATTTATTGAATGGATAGATATGCTTGATTACCAACTTGAGATAATACATCACAAAGATGAGTTAAAATTACATGAAATACTAGTAGTCAAAATCAAGTTGATTTAGTTTCATGACAATCATCAAGTGATATAAATCTACTTTGAAAACTTGAAAAATCATATTTACAAAGAGATATAAGACAAAATGCATATTCTTTAATAAAAGAAATTACACCAAATAACTGAACAAGAGTTGTTTCAAATGTTTCTCAAGTTTCTCCTTGAATAAAAATATGAGATGTATTGTATTTTTGATGACTTGATTGAGAAAATGTAGAGATTAATCTAGCTTGAAATTATAGTTGAATTAAAACTATACTTGTAGAATGATGAAATGCTTATATAAAATGAGATATTATTGCAAATAATAAAGCAAATGATGTCCTTTGAATTATTGCATTAAAAAATGATACAAGTTGAAATTGATGAAATGTTTATATTCATCCAAATGTATTAGAAGTAGATGCTATATTATATGCTGATAGAGCAGTAGTGAGTTATGATTGAACTGAAATTTCTCCAGATAATGGTTGAACTTACGATTATTTAAGTAATCAATTGTATATTTACTGAACTGTATTTTCAAATAATACAATTGGTTGATCAGTACAATCTCCATATTTATGTCCATTTTATGTAGTAACATGTAATTTAGATACTGCACAAAAATATGATATGAACTATCTAAGAAGAGGTTATATTACAAAAAAATCAGCAACTTACGAGGATTATCCAGTTATAATAAATTACAACTCTTTAATACAAATAAGTCCACCACCATTGTTTAGTAAATAAAAAAAATATATTTCGAAAGAAATATATTTTTTTTTATTAGAAAAATTTTATTTTATCTGCATTTGGATGTTCTCTAAGTTTTTCAAGAGTTTTAGCTTCTATTTGTCTAATTCTTTCTCTTGTAACTCAAAATTCTTTACCAACTTCTTCAAGAGTATGCACATCTCAACCATCTAGTCAGAATCTCATTATGATAATTTTTCTTTCTCTAGGAGTAAGAAAATTTAACATTTCATATAAATTATCTTTTAATAAATTCATATTTGTTTGAGCATCTGGAGTTGGATTTTTATCATCTTCTATAAAATCTCATAAACTTGTATCTTCTTCAGATCAAACTGGAGAATCAAGAGATAATATATCTTGAGATATTCTCATGATTTGTCTTACTTTTCTTATATCCATATCTAGCTCTGTTGCTAGTTCTTCCATAAGTGGTTCTCTTGTTAATTCTTGAGTTAATCTTCTATAAGTATGTGTAAATTTGTTTATAGTTTCAATCATATGAACAGGAACTCTAATAGTTCTAGCTTGGTCAGCAATAGCTCTAGTTACTCATTGTCTAATCCACCAAGTTGCGTAAGTTGAAAATTTAAATCATTTATCTGAGTCAAATTTATCAACTGCTCTAAATAGTCAAACATTTCATTCTTGAATTAAATCTAGTAAACCTAAACCTCTTCACATATATTTTTTAGCAATTGATACAACAAGTCTTAAATTAGCTGCTGCTAGTTTTTTTCTAGCCTCCATACTTCAAGATCTTATTTGTTTACCAAGTTCTATTTCTTCTTCACTTGAAAGTAGTTCAACTCTACCAATTTCATTTAAGTACATTCTAATAGAATCGTCACTTATTTCAGAAAGTGAAATATTTGATTTATCTTTTTTCTTTTTTTCATCACTTGAAAAAAGATTTTCCTTATCCATATTATCAACTATATCTATTTCTAGTTGAAGAAATCTAGTATATATTTCATCAAGTAAATCTATATCATCTTCAGCATTTGGAATAGCTGACATTATTTCATCTTGAGTTACATTTCATTCTTTTTTACCTTTTTTCATCAATTCTTGAATCTCTTCTGGCATTCATTCAAGCATTTTTTCAGGTACATTTACATCAATGAATTCATTTAATCATTTTCAAACTCTTCTTTTATCTTCACTTCTATCTTTTGGTAATTTACTTAATCATTTTTCTTTTTGAAGAGCAAGTGCTATATCTTCAAAATCTGCATCTATATCTATATCTTTTAATTCTTCTAAGTCTTCTGGAGTTGGTTCTACAAATAAATCATCTTCTTCAAAATCAAAATCATCTTCTAATAAATCATCATCACTAGAAGATTCATCATCATAATCAAAATCATCCTCATCTTTTACTTTTTTAACTTTTTCTGTTTTTTTAGGTATTTTTTCTTGTTCTATATTATCTTCAATTGATTTAAATTTCACATTATCTTTTGTATTTTCTTTTTGTTTTTTTCATTTTGTTTCAAAACTAAAATTTTCTATTTCTTCACTAGTGATTCAAACTTCTTTTAAAATATCTAAATCTAAATCATCTAGAGATATTTCTTCTGCTATATTATTTTTTACTTTTTTATTTGGTTGTTTAGCTGTCATTTAGCTTTTTTAATTAGTAAATATAAATAAGAAATCTAACAATTTAATACAAAAAATTCCTTCTTATTATTCTATTGTAGAAGGAGCAAAAAAGTATTATATCAATTTTTTTCATCTTTTTAAAGAAGATATACTTCTTTTCGCGATTTATTATATAAAAAAAAGCCAAATAATCAAATTTATTTTATTTGGGCTTTTTTTGCTTTAGCAATAAGGGTAGAGTATTTTAAAAGTGCATCATTATCTCCAGAATTTATCAAATTTTTTAGTTTTTCAACCTCACTTTTATAAAACTCTCTATTAAGTCATTCTATTACTTTTTTTAGTTCTTCTTCTATATGTGTTGAATTTGTTGTAGAACTATCACTTTCCAATTTTAAAGATATAGCTTTATATCTTTCTTTTTTGTTTAATTCCATATTATCTAAAAATGAAATTCAGTTTTCTATAAATCATTTTAAATCTTTTCAAATTGCTTCTTCAAAAACTATATGTTTTTTAATATAATCAATATTTTTTTCATCCATTAAACAATATCAGATAACCAAATCACTAGAGCTTAAGTTTTGTTTTACAATTGTTTGTTTATCTTTTGAATCATGAGTTTTAAATCTTATCTTATTAAATGCGTCATAGATTATACTATCTTTTATATTTAAAAGTGATCAAATCTCTTTTAAATAATAATCTTTTTCTATATTGTCAGAATAACTTTTTACTATATCAAGTAGTTCTGATAGTAATTTTTTCTTTTCTTCTATACTATTTGTATCAAAATTTGATTTTTTTATGTAGTATCAAATTGGCGTCAGAGCATTTTTTATAAATTCTCCAAAATCTTTTCCTGAACTTATTATTTCATCAGGATCTTTTCAACCACTTATTGATATAATTCTTACTTCAAAACCTTCGTTTTTCATCTTTTCTAAACTTAGTTTTGTTGCTTTTTCTCACGCATTATCTCAATCAAAACAAAGATAGATTTTTTTAGTTAATCTTTTTAATAGAGTTAAGTGTTTTTCTGTCAAAGCAGTTCCAGAAACTGCAACCGCATTTGTAAATCATCATCTAAAAAGTGCTATTGCATCCATATATCATTCTGAAACTATAACATAATCTAGCTTTGTTATAGCGCTTCTAGCATTGTATAAATTGTATAATATATTTGATTTATCATATATATTTGAAGCAGGAGAGTTTAAGTATTTTGGTTCTCAAGTTCAGTGAATTCTTCAAGCAAAAGCTACATAATCTCATCTAGCATTTTGAATTGGAAATATAATCCTATTTATAAATTTATCTTTTTTACTTTTTATGTCCAAAAAAATATGAGAGTCATTTATTTGCTCATCATCATATCATTTACCTTTTAAATAATTAAATAATTCAACTCCAGAATCACTATATCAAATACCAAAATCTCTGATTATATCATCATTTAATCATCTATCAAATAAGTATTTTTTGATTTCAGGATAATTTTTCAAAGCATTTTTATAATAATTTGCAGCATCTCTATAAAGGGAATACATACTTTTTTTCTCTTCAAATTTTTCTTTATTGAAGTTTGATTGTACTTTTATTCAAGTATAGTTTCAAAGTATTTCTAGTGCATCTCTAAATTCACAATTTTCTATATCCATTATAAATTTTATTGCTCAACCTCATTTGTGACATCAAAAACAATAAGCTATCTGTTTTGCTGGACTTACCATAAAACTAGGAGTTTTTTCAGAATGACCAGGAAAAGGACAATTACTTTTGTAATTTGCCCCAGATTTTTTTAGACTAGTATATTTGCTAACCAAATCTACTATGTCTATTGCGGATTCTAACTCTTCGCTTATTCCCACTTTTTTAAATTAGTTATATTTCCTTTATTTTAAATTATTTGTATTAAATGTAAAGAAAAAAACTTAATATAATTTATTAAATAAAAACTTTATATTTTAAAATTACATTATAATAAATTTATTATACTTAAAATTCAAAAAAATTTTTGTAGTAATAGATTGAATTGATGGCTCTGGTAAATGAACACAAGTTAAATTACTTGTTGAAAATTTAATTAAACTTTGAAAAAAAATCTAACAGAATTTTAAAGTATATTATATAAAATATGATAAATATAAATTATTTTGAGATGAGGAAAATGTAAGAAAATTATTAAAGTATTAATAATTTAATAGTCAACTTAAAAACCAAAAAATACTTTGCAAAATCTGATAATTACTAATAATTAAACTATTAGTATTTTTTATTAAAATAAAACCTATGCAAAAAAATAACAAAGCATTTACACTTGTAGAGCTAATAGTAGTAATAACAATATTAGCTATACTATGAACAATAGCATTTATAAACTTACAATGATACTCTATATCAGCAAGAGACTGAAAAAGAGTAAGTGATATAAACAATATCATGAAAAAGATATGAATAGAAAGTTCAAAATGAACAAGTCTATCAACACTAATAACTACAACAAAAACAAATTTATGATTAACAATAAATGGTAATACTTGAAGTTCAATCCAATGAACAGCAAATTTTGCAAATCTAAAAGAAGATGGAAGTAAATTTAAAGATCCAGTAACAAAATGAGATTATGTATTATCATACTCAGTATGATGAAGTTGAACATGAGCATATAAATTTAATCAAGTTTCAACAGTAAACGAAGAAGAAAATACAGCAGTAGTAAAATGAAATTATTACAAGATGCAACCTTCAGATAGTCCAAGTATAACATACAATTCAGATGACACATTTTTTGTAGTAGATTGATGAGTTGATTTACCATATACTATAGTTGCTTGAGCACAAACAACTTCACCAGTAGTAACTTGGTTAGATTTAGATTCAAATTGTGATATACCAGATTTACCAATATGAACTCAAGTATGGGCATGATGTAATTCTACTTTATGAACTTGATTTGAATATAGTTTAGATGTAGATTGTTATGATTATCAATGAAATTCTACAACATGATGTAATAGACCAAGTAATGAGAAAGAAAATTTATATAATCCTACATATTGAGTAAATAATATATGGTGAAAATTATATACTTGGGCAAATTCACCAAGTGCTTGTCCTGCTTGACGGCATGTACCAAGTGATATTGAGTGGACTGTTCTAACAGACTATCTAACTGCACAAAATTGAGATGATTATTTTATATGATGGGCAGCACAATCTTGAAAAAATGAAACTAATAATTTAGTAAAAGCACTTAAAATACCTTTAGCATGATATCGTTGGCCAGATGGTTCTCAATATGTACAACGTGGTTATTCTGGTTATTTATGGTCATCTACTCAAGATCCTTGGAATAGTACAGAAATTTCAGTTATGAATATTCTATATGCATATACTTCTGTTTATATGAATACATCTAATGAAAATTCAGGTTACTCTGTTAGATGTATAAAAGGTTAAAAATAAAAAATCAAAAGTAAATTTTATTACTTTTGATTTTTTATTTTTAAATTGATATAGGTATATACTTTTTTTATACGATTATTACAAAATCCATATCTATTCGGATTCTAATTCTCACTTATTCCCATTTTTTAAGTATTTGTATTAAAAAAACTTAATATAATTTATTAAATAAAAACTTTATATTTTCAAAAATACATTATAATAAATTTATTATACTTAAAATTCAAAAAAATGTTTGTAGTAATAGATTGAATTGATGGCTCTGGTAAATGAACACAAGTTAAATTGCTTTTTGAAAATTTAATTAAACTTTGAAAAAAAGTAAAGGTACTTGATTATCCAAGATATGGTGAAAAATCAGCTTTTTTCGTAGAAAAATATCTAAATTGATGATATTGAAAAAAAGTAAGCGCTAAACAAGCAAGTATTTTTTACGCACTTGATAGATTTGATGATAGTTTTAATCTGAGAGAAGATTTAACAAATTATGATTATATAATTAGTAATAGATATGTTTCAGCAAATATGATTCATCAATCTTGAAAAATAAGTGATAAAAAAGAAAGAGAAGAATTTTTAGCTTGGTTAGAAGAATTGGAATTTGGTATTTTTGGTATTCCAAAACCTGACAAAACTATATTTTTAAATGTAAGCCCTATTATGAGCCAAAAATTGGTCTTAAAAAAAGATGAAAGAGCATATTTAAAAGATGGTAAAAAGATGGATTTACATGAAGAAGATAAAAATCATCTAGAAAATGCACATAAAAGTGCTTTAGAAGTAGTAGAAAAACATAATTGGTTAAAGATAGATTGTGAAAAAGATGGTGAAATGAGAAGTATAGAAGAAATAAATAATGAAATTTTAAGTCATATAATATAATTAAGCTCTCCTTTAATTTATAAAAAATGCTTTCAACAAAAAATAAATGAGATGCTTGAGAATTAATTGCTATAAAATATTTACAAAAATATAATTATATAATCAAAGACACAAATTTTAAATTTGGTAGATTTTGAGAGGTTGATATTATAGCTTTTAAAGACTGAATAACAGTATTTTTAGAAGTAAAATATAGGATTAGTATTAAATTTTGAGCTCCTGAAGAATCTATAACAAAATTTAAACTTTTTAGATTTAGGAAGACAATTGAGTATTATACAGTAAAAAATCATCTTTCATTTGAAAAAATCAGATTTGATGTGATTACAATTTTGAAATGAGAAAAGAGTTATAAATTAAAACATTATAAAAATTTAGAAATATAAAATGATTGAAAAATACAAAGAAATAAATGCTTATATACAAAAGGTAGAAGATAGCGAAAAAATAATAGATAAAGAATCTGAGGCTTTTGAAAAAAAGTGAAAATGGAATAATTACTTTTGAAATACTAATGATATTATAGTAGAAATAGGGACTTGATTATGAAACTTTTTTTCTGGAGAAGTTTCTAAAAATAATGATAAAAACTTCATAGGTTTTGAAATAAGATATAAGAGACTTTTTGTAACTGCAGAGAAAACTCTGGAAAAATGATGAGTAAATTTTGTTTTAATCAAATCTATGGCTCAAAATATAGATAAGATTTTTGAGAAAAATGAAGTCTCACTTACTTATATATTTTTTCCAGATCCATGGGATAAAAAGGATAGACAAAGAAAACATAGACTTTGGACCCTAGAATTTATTTCAAACTTATATGATATAACAAAGTCATGATGAAGTGTGATTTTTAAAACTGATCACAAGTGATATTTTGATGATACTTTGGAACTTATAAACAAATTTTCTAAATGGAATATAGAAAAATTATCATATGATTATGAAGTTGAAATAGAGAATTTTGACAAAAAAAATCTAACAGAATTTGAGAGTATTTTTAGGGAACACAAGATGAAAATAAATTATTTGGAACTAAAAAAATTAAAAACATAAGTTTTTAATTTTTTTTTCTTGCATTTTTTTCTATATTAAATATAGTACATTTACTATATAAAGTATAGTAATATTTTAAACATTATATTATATAAAAATAAAAAAATATGTCAGAATTGATTAAAAAATTACAATGGAGATATGCTACTAAGGATTTTGATACTAATAAAAAGGTTTCTGATTCAGATTTAGAAGATATAATTGAAGCATTTAGATTAACTCCTTCAAGTTTTGGTTTAGAACCTTGGAAATTGGTTATAGTGGAAAATCCGGAAATAAGACAAGAATTACAAGCTCATAGTTGGAATCAAAGTCAAATTACAAAAGCATCACATTTACTTGTTTTTGCTAGAGTAAAAAATATAGATGATGCATATATAGATAAATATTTAGAAAATAATTCTAAAATAACTTGAGTAAGTAGAGAAGATTTGGTTTGATATGAAGGTATGATGAAATGATATTTTTCTAGTTTAGATGAACAAGGAAAAATCCTTTGGGCAAGTGAACAAGTTTTTTTAGCTTTATGAAATGTGATGAATTTATTAGCTCAAAAAGAAATAGATTCTTGTGCTATTTGAGGATTTAATCCAGTAAAATATGATGAAGTTTTAGATTTAGATAAACATGGTTTAGCTTCTGTCGTTGTATTACCAATTTGATATAGAAGTAGTGAGGATAAATATGCATCTAAACCAAAAGTTAGATTTAGTAAAGAAGAAGTTGTTTTAAAAATCTAGTAATTTAAAAATTTTATGATAAACTAGTTTTATAAAAATTATAGTTTAATAAGATATAGATGATAAATTTTTTTGATATAAATTCAGTTGCAATTATTTGAGCATCAGAAGTAGAGTGAAAGATTTGAAATACACTAGTAAATAATCTAGTAAATTTCTCAGGAAATAAATATTGAGTAAATCCAAGATGATGAACATACAAAGAAATAGATTTTTATAAATCTATTTCTTTGTTACCTGAAATTATTGATGTAGCTGTTTTTGCTATTAAATCAGATCTTGTAGAAAAGTCACTTATAGAAGCATGAGAAAAATGAATTAAAAGAGTTATAATTATATCAGCTTGATTTAAAGAAATTTGAAATATAGAGCTAGAAAATAGATTAAAAGAAATATCAAAACAATATGGTATTTCTCTTCTTTGACCTAATTGTTTAGGATATTTTGATGTTTATAATGATTTAAATTTAAGTTTTTGAACTAAAGATATAAAAAAATGAAATATTTGAATTATTTCACAAAGTTGAGCTATGGCAGTTGCTCTGACAGATTGGGCAAATAAAAATAATCTATGATTTTCAAAGATTATTTCTATGTGAAATAAAGCTTGAATTGATGAAGTTGATTTGCTTTTAGAGTTAGAATCTGATGAAAAAACAAAGGTTATTGCTTTGTATTTAGAGAGTTTAGAAAAATGAGAACTTTTTTATGAAGTAGCTAGAAGAATTTCAAAATCAAAACCAATTATTATTATAAAATCATGAGTTTCAGCTCTTTGACAAAAAGCTGCAGTTTCTCATACTTGAGCATTATCTTCGGATTCAAAAATACTTAAAACTGCATTTTTTCATTCAGGATTGCATAGTACAAATTCTCTAGGAGATTTTTTTTCTATGATTGAAATATTTTCAAAAGTTGATTATAAAGATATTCCAGAAGAGTTGGCTATAATTACAAATGCATGATGACCTTGAGTTATATCAACTGATCATTGCGAATTTAATGATGTAGTTTTGACTCAATTTTCTACTAATGAAAAAGAAGCCTTAAAAACTAATCTATCAAGTTCAGCAAGTGTTTCAAATCCTATTGATATAATTTGAGATGCAACATCACAAACTTATGAACAAATACTTAACAATTTTTCAAAAATTGTTAAAAAAAGAGCTATTTTGTTACTTCTTACTCCACAAAGTGTCACAGATGTAGATAATATTGCAGGGAGTATTTGTAAATATAATATTGAAAATAATGATTTATTATTTGTTTCTTTTATGTGATGAAATTTGGTAGATTCTTGAATAGAAATACTTAAAAAAGCATGAGTAAAACACTTTAATTTTCCTGAAAAAGCTATTTTCTTGTATTCACTTCTTTTGAAACAGAAAAAATGGGAATTAGAAGAAATTAAAAAATCACCTAAATTAGAATTACCTAAAAATATAGAATTATTAAAAGAAAAAATTTCATCTCAAGAAAAATTTTGTTCAAATTATTTAACAAATGAAATCTTAGAATCTTTTGATATAAATTACAGTAAAGAAATACTTGTAAATTCCATTCAAGAAGTTGAAGATGTATTTTTAAAATTAAATTCACCACTTTTAGCTGCTAGAATTAGCTCTCCTGATATTCCACACAAGAGTGATGTTTGATGAGTTGTTTTAAATATTTCTTGACTTGAAGAGGCTAAAAATGCTTATAAAAAGATACTTGAAAATATCTCTAAAAATTGTAAGGATGCAAAAATTTCATGAGTTACTTTATCTAAGATGTTAGTAAAAGATAGAACTACACAAGAAATATTTGTCTGATTTAAAAGAGATAATAGTTTTTGAAATATAATCTTTGTTGGTTTAGGTTGATTATATGTAAATATTTTTGAAGATGTAAGTATGAGAGTTTGATTAGTTTCAAAAGATGAAATTATGCTTATGTTAAAAGAATTAATTAGCTTTCCAATTCTTGCTTGAACTAGATGAATATCTGGAATAAATTTTGATAGTTTAGTTGATATGATTTTTAAACTTCAATTTGTATTTAAAGAATTTAAATCAATTTCTGAAATAGATATAAATCCTATTTTTTCAAGTAGTTTTGAGAGTATTATAGTAGATGCAAAATTTTATTTGTAAAGTTAAATTTTAAGTATTTCTTAAGTTTATATGTTATAATTTATGAAATATTTATTTAAACTTTAATTATGCAAAAAAATATACATAACAGAAATAATGAAATAATTAAAAAGATAGAATGATTGTTTCATATTATTCCATTAAAAAGGCTTAGACATACGGATAAAGTAGATTTTGATGTTATGTCATTTTATCAAGAATTTAATTGAATTGATATAGTAACACATGCGCCTTGAGCAAAATCTCCTGGTAGTGCTGGATGAAAAGATGGTTTATGGTATATGCATAATTGACAAGAAGATAATTTAATAACTCTTTCTTGAAATAGATATGTTGAATTATATACAAAAGCACATTGAAAAATTGAGAGATTTGAAATATCACATGAGAGAATTAAGTGGAATGGTGAAATTATTTTTGAATGACCAGCTATCTTAGGTTGGCCAACTTGAGTTTTTCATAGAAATTATTCTCCTGAAGGTTCAGTATCTATGAATTTTTCAGTTAGAAATGATAAATTTGATTTAGATACTGAATTTAATATTTATGATTTAGATACAAATTCCTGAAAATACACTATTCAAAGATTGTGAAAATTAGACCAAAATTTTTAAAAAATAAAAAATAAATATATGACAAGTAATATAAATCCATTTGAAAATGCTAAAAAACAAGTTAAGCAAGCAATTGATATTTTAAATAATCCAAGTTATACTTCTAAATTAGAAGTTATTTCAAATCCAAAAAGAATACTTGAAGTAAGTATTCCAGTAAAAATGGATGATTGAAGTATAAAAGTTTTTACTTGATTTAGAAGCCAACACAATGACGCACGTGGACCTTTTAAATGATGAATTAGATTTCACCAAGATGTTACTAGAGATGAGGTAAAAGCATTATCTATTTGGATGACTTTTAAATGTAGTGTAGTTGATATTCCACTTTGAGGTTGAAAAGGTTGAGTAATTGTTGATCCAAAATTATTATCAGATTGAGAATTAGAAAGACTTTCTAGATGATATGTTAGAGAATTATACAAATACATTGGTCCAGAACAAGACATACCAGCACCAGATGTAAATACTACGCCACAAATTATGGCTTGGATGATGGATGAATATTCAAAATTAGTTTGAAAATATTCTCCTGGAAGTTTTACTTGAAAACCACTAAGTAGTGGAGGTTCAAAAGGAAGAGGTAGATCAACAGCACAATGATGAGCTTATGTTTTACAAAAATATTTAGAATTAATATGAGAAAATATTTCTGGAAAAACTTTTGTAGTAGAATGAGCTTGAAATGCAGGTTTAACATTTGTAGAAATATTGACTTGATTATGAGCAAAACTTATTTGAATTTCAGATTCAAAATGATGAATTTATAATGAAAAAGGTTTAAATTTAGAAGAAATTGTTAATTTAAAAAAAGCTAGAAAATCAGTTGTTGATTATAGTGATGCAAAAAAAATAACAAATGAAAAATTATTAGAATTATCTTGTGATTTACTTGTTCCAGCTGCACTTGAAAATCAAATTACCTTAGATAATGCTTCTAAAATAAAAGCAAAATTGATTTTAGAGTTGGCTAATTGACCAACTGTTCCAGAAGCAGATGAAATATTATTTAAAAATAATATAGCTGTTATTCCAGATATTTTAGCTAATTCAGGTTGAGTAATGGTTTCATATTTTGAACAAGTTCAAAATAATACAAATTTTTATTGGGAAGAAGATGAAATTGATTTAAAATTAAAAACAAAGATTGAAAAAGCAACTTTTGATGTTTTTAATAAAGCAAAAGAGTATAATTCTTCACTTAGAACTTGAGCATATCTTATTTCTGCAAAGAGAATACTTGATGCAATGGTTGATAGATATGAGAATTAAGAAAAAATCACCTTTTAAGGTGATTTTTTTTCTATTGACAAAATCAAAACTTTTTATATCCTACACAAGCTGTTGATTTCTAGATTATTTTCTTATGGAATCAATACGTATAAACCTTTTTTGGGAGACTATAAATGTCGAAAGAATCTGTTGCAGAACGTGTGATTGCTGTTGTTTCCGAACAACTCGGAGTGGCTGTTGGTGATATCAAGCCCGAAAGTCGTCTTGTTGATGACCTCAAGGCTGATTCTCTAGACACTGTCGAGCTAGTAATGGCTGTTGAAAATGAATTCGAAGTCAAGATTCCTGATGAAGAAGCTGAACAGCTTCTTACAGTTCAGGCAATCATTGACAAGGTTATTGAAAAGAAGCCGAAGCTTGCCTGAAAAAAAGTTTTTGTAAAAAATTCCCCGCATGCGGGGGATTTTTCTTTGAAAAATTTTACTTAAATTTCATTTTTTAAGTATTTTGCATATAGTATATCAGATTTAAAATTTAATATTAAAAAATAATGAGTTCAAATGAAACTGTGATAAGTTTTAAAAATGTAGATTTTCACTATGATTTTAGGAAACCTATTTTAGAAGAAGTTAGTTTCAATGTAAGAAAAGGTAGTAAAATAACTATCATGTGACAAAACTGAGCAGGGAAATCAACTATTTTTAAACTTATAAATTGAAGTTTAGAAAAAAAAGTCTGAGTTATAAACATAGATAGTAAATTGACTATTGCAACTTGATATCAAGTTGTTTTACAAGAAGATAAAGAATTAACTGTAAGTGAGTTTTTTAGAAAATATTTTCCAGATCCAACTGTTTTCAATATAGATAAACAAATAGGTGAAATTCTAGATGTTGTAAATTTAAAAGCTCCACTTGATAAAAAAATAAATGCATTTTCATGAGGTCAACAAGCTAGATTATTACTTGCCGCTGCTCTTATTCAAAATCCAGATATATTATTACTTGATGAACCAACTAATAATCTGGATAAAGATGGTATTTGGCATTTAACTGATTTTTTACAAAATTATAAGAAAACTGTTTTGGTTATTTCCCATGATAGTGAATTTTTAAATAGTTTTACTGATTGAGTATTATATCTAGATGTGCATACTAAAAAAGTAGAACAATTTGTTTGAAATTATCATGATGTAGTTGAACAAATAAAAATTAAAATAGAAAAAGAAAATATGGCAAATGCTCGTCTTGCAAAAGAAGCACAAGCTAAAAAAGAACAAGCTGAAAAATTTGCACATAAATGAGGTAAACTTAGACTTGTAGCAAAAAAAATGAGGGAAGCAGCAGAAGATATGGAAGAAGATATAGTTGATACTAGAAAGGAAGACAAGGCAATTAGAGCATTTAAAATTCCTCTTCAAGAAGACATAGGTTGAGTATTATTACAAATAAATTCTGTTCATATTATAAAACATGATCATGTTGTAGAAAAAGCAATTGATATTCAACTTAGAAAAGATGATCACCTACTTATTTCTGGACCAAATGGTATATGAAAATCTACTCTTTTAGAAAAGATTGTAAATGGTGATGAATCAGGTTGTAAACTTACTCCTGGAGTTAAAATAGGTTATTATAGACAAGATTTTTCAAATCTAGATTTTAATCAAACAGTTTACGAATGTTTAAGAGAAACTGCTCCAGAAGAGATTTGAGAACAAGAACTTAGAAGACAAGCAGCAGGTTTTCTGATAAGTTGAGAAATAATGAAAACTAGGATTTGAGATTTATCAGAAGGGCAAAAATGACTAGTTGCATTTTGTAGGTTAGTATTTTTAAAACCTGGTATTTTGATACTTGATGAACCTACAAATCATATAAACTTTAGACATATACCAGTTATTGCTGAAGCTTTAAATGATTTTGAATGATGATTAATTATGGTTTCCCACGTAGATGAATTTGTTTGGCAAATAAGAATGGATCAATATCTTGATTTAGACTAAAAAAATCACTAACAAAATATTTTGTTAGTGATTTTTTTATTTTGTACAAATTATTATTATTCAGTCTTTTCATTCATGAGATATTTCTACAGAAAAATATTTTTTAAATTCTTCTATTAGTTTTTCATCTCTTCCATAATCACTATAAATAATTTTTCATCATGATTTAAGTATTCTATTAAGTTCTTTTATAGCATCATTTAAATCAATAGTTTCTTTTGATAATACATAATTACAAAATACAAAATCCTGACTTTCATTTCCCACTCAAACTATATTTTCAGCATAAGATGGGTTTCTAGTTACATTTGGATATTTTGTAGGTGAGTAATCTAACCACCATTTTATTTCTTCTAAAACAGTCTCTCATTCAAATATTTCAGCATTTATATGAGATTTATTTCTATTATTTTTTAGAAATTCTTTTCTTGCATAAATAAAGTATTTTTGATTTTCTATATTATTTTCTAAATATCTTTCTATATCTTCAGAAAATATAGGATCTACAATAGTTATATTATTTGCAGCACTATTTAATATTTTTGCTACTCATCAAAATCATCATCATAAATCTACTATATTTTTTCATTTAAATTCTTCTATATCTAATCTTAAAAAATCAATTAATGATTTTATAGATATTGAAGGTGCTCTTTGAGGAGAATTTCTTATTTTTTCTTGTTTTTCTTCATTTCAAGTTACTTTTTCAATTCAAGTTTTTGTTTCATTTATTTGATTTTTTATTGGTAATGCTTGTTTATCTAAGTGAGCTTGTATTAAAGCTGGATGTATCCAAGTAGGAAGATTATTCATATTATAACTTATAATTTATATTATTATTTATATTGTACTATAAATCACTAAATATATATAATAAAATACTATTGACAATAGTATTTTATTATATATTATATAGGAGCGCATTTTAAGTAAGGAGGCAAGATGTGGACCAATGGAGCATGTTTTTTCATTCCCCTGATTTTTTGATTTTTTCTACTATCTTGTTTTTTTTGATTCTTTTCCTTATTTTGAAGGTTATAGATGTCTTAAATAACAGGAAAAAAAGAAAGAGTTTAGAAAATATTGTCAATTTTTTTGTTGAAGAAGGAGATTTTGCCATGAAAAATATTTTTCAAAAAGCTATTTCCCAAGTTGATGCTGCACATGCAGCTAAGCCCATTTCTGGAAACGAAGAGGAACTTTCCGCAATTTTTTCCAAGGTTTACGAGCGTTCTCAGCAGCAAGGCTTTGGTCTTGCACAACTGATGTCTGCAGCAAGTTTTGTCAAAGCAGCCAATGCACAGCAAGGTGAAATCAATGAAATCATCGAAGCTGTTAAGGCTGAACTTGCTTCGGCAAGTTGTCGTTTTGATGCTGATACCAAGCAGTTTCTTCAGAATGCTCTTGCAAAAGGGCCTGAAGAATTCGTCAAGGTTTTGCAACAAGCTACGACTCAAGTCGAAGTTTCTCAGGCGGAAGTTCCTGCCCCAGCTGTTGTTGAAGAGCCACCTTTGGCTGACAACATCGTGCAACTAGTTGCAGCTTCAGTAGAACATTCATCTGTCAATAATGAAGATGAACTCAAGCACATTTTGAGCAGTTGTACGTGGTTGCCAGTGAAATTGCCAGATGAACCATACAGCATCATGGGGCTTCCGGCAAGTACTTTTGACCGTTTGTGGGGGCAACTTAACGTTCGTCTTCACAAGACTCATGAAGAAAATCGCGCATTTGAACTTCTGGACCAAATTAAATTGGTTCGTGATGGTGAATCTGCAAAAAAAATCGGATGAATAATCCGATTCTTAAAAAAAGCTGCTAAAAATATGCAGCTTTTTTTCTTTTTTCAAATATATATGTTATTATTATTTTAATTTATATTAATAATAAAAATTATGATTGAATCAATACAAAATAATTTTGATTTTAATTGAAAAAGTAGAGAATTGAGATTATTAACTGATTCTTTAAATAGATGAATAGAAATAAATTCAAATGAGCAATTTAATAAAATTTCTATATTATTAAAAGAAAATAAATTATTTGATTTATCTAATAATGATTTTGATTCAATTTCTAGTAATTGAAATTCTTTTGTTATTAAAAAATCAAATGATTGATTAAATATTTACTGAAGAAATGATAATTTTATTTCCAGAAATTTTAGAAGTTATTCAAATAATTTTCGTTTAGTTGGAGTCATTAATGATAAAACTAAATTTAAAAGTTTAGTTTGAGATGAGGTTTATAATTATGATGAAAATAATTTATGAGAAAAATTAATTTCACAAGTTGAGAAAATACGTGCAGAATCAAAAATTAGATTACAAAAGCTTAAAGATGATGTAGTTATAGATGATGAAAATTACACTGTTGAAAAATGAGATAATTTATGGAAGATAGTTAAGAGAAAATATGGGCTTACAGATAATCACGAAATTGCAAATGCTATTAATGCCTTAGTAAAACATAATTCAAGTCATAAAAAAATAAAAACAGATATTGCTCCTCCAGATTGAATTAAGTGAGACTTAATAATTAAGTGAAAAAATATTAAATTACCAAACATATTAAAAGTACTTTGAAAAGAAATACAAAAAAAATCATAATTTTTAAAATTATGATTTTTTTTGTATTAAAACCGTATCTTTTATTATTTCCAAATTATATCTTATATTTCAAGCTCTATAATTTTTTCTGAAGTTTTCATCATATTCTAGGGCAGAGTAGTATTTATCTAGGTTATAAATTCAAGAGATATTTCACGAAATTTCTCATCATGAAAAGATATGAGAATAATATTTTCAAAATATTTCTAATAAATTTGAGTGAATCTTATCGTATCTTGTATTTTTTTCTTTGAAATTGTAATCAGCAAAATTTATAGAAATAACTGAGTCATTATTTGTGACTTTTTTTATATTTTCAAAAAATGTTTTTTCATCAAAATAATCAGGTATTTTTCAGTTATTTCAATAAACATCAATTAATATAGAATCAAATTTTTTTCACTCAGAAATTATTTTTTCAAGAGCTATATTAGCATCTATGATGTAAAAATCATCAGCTTTTATATTGTATTCTTTTTTTGCTATTTCAATCATAGCTTCATCAATTTCAATTCATGTTATTTCTATATTTTCTATATGATCTTCTAAAAATTTGGCAAATGCTCATCATCAAAATCAGATTATAAGCACATTTTTTGGTATTTTTCTTATAAATGATCATAGTAAACATTTATTTATATATGTACTTTGAGTAGTTTTTTCAACTACATTATACCAAGTATAGATTATTTCTCTACCTAGATTATCATAAATTGTTAGTGTTATTTCTCAAAAATTATTTTCAACAATTATTGGTTTTAAATAAAATTTTGAAGTGTAGTATTTTATCATCTAATCAAAAAAGGTAATACAATAAATGCTACTCATATTCAAATCATATAATATATATTTGTTACAAGTAATGGGTATATCATAAGAACTATTCATGAAATTAGTGCTATATAATTTGGTGTTTTTTTCCCATAGATAAAATATCACATTCAAACTGAACTAAAGATTATTCATGAAAGGAGTATATTTGTTTCAAACATATAATTTATTTATTAAATATTTATGTTCTTATTATATTAAGAAACAAGAAAGACGAAAATTAATTTTCGTCTTTCTTGTTTTATCTAATTTTTATTTTAACTTTTTTTTCTAGATCATTTTCTTTTAATCAAGAAGGATTATCTTTTTTGAATATTATATATCAATAATCAGTTTTAGGATCTTCATATTTAAATAATGAATGGAATGGCACATAATCTGTAGTCATCCAATCAGAATCAGCAGTAGTATATGATTGATAAAGCATATTATTATTTTCATCTACTAGCTCTATTCCAAATACAGCTTCAAAGTACCAAGTTCAACTTGCTTCTCAATTTATTAATATTTCATTATTTTTATTTACTTCTATATCAGCTTTAATCTTATTTTCATCATCAGTAAAACTTTGCTTGTCTATTAATATAAATTCTGGATTATTATAAGCTAATTTATAAATTACTCCCTTTTTATCATCTGTAATATATGATACTCATCCTGGCGAACTTAGTATATCTACTGGACGGCCAGATGCATTTCAATTTTCATCTAACCATCAAGTTATAAAATCATTTGTATTAGTTGCATTTCATTTATCATCCAAGGTTATATGTACTAGTTTATATCAAGTTTTAACACTTCTATTCCATGATCAATGATAAGATATTATTAAATCATTCCAATAATTTTCTGGCCATCATTCTTCAGGGATAAAACTTAATCAAAGTGGAGCACTATGAGCTTGTAATTCTATATGTGCTGGAGTTTTATTTGTACAAGGGTTTACAATATATACATTTTTATCAAATTGACTATCTTGCACATTATTACCATAACAAGTTGGCCATCCATAATCATTTCCAGATTTGATTATATTTATTTCATCTGGTGGAATATTATCTCACAAATTATCTCTTCACATTTCAGTTGCCCATATATCTCCAGTTATAGGATTTGTAGACATAAAAACAGAGTTACGAAGTCAAGAAGCAACTTTTTTAAAATTGCTTCAGTCAGTATTTATACTATATATACTGGCTATTCTCTCATCTTTTTCGTTACATACGTCACATGTTGATCAAATTGAAATATACAATTTTCAATCTGGTCAAAATAATAGGGAACGAGTAAAATGTCTTCATCATTTTGGTAGATCTATTATTTTTTCAGGACTTCAATCTGAGTAAAGATTTATTTTTGATAACTTATCAGTTTCAGCATAATAAAGAGTAGTTCAATCTAATCCTAATGCTAATCAATGTGGATTATTCAGATTTTTTAATATATCATTTTTTTCTTTAACTTCTCAATTTTTTATTACAAGCATTGTTATTATTCATTCACTTGTACGACTTAATAAATAATTTCATAATTTATCTGGTCAAATTAAATCTCTTGCTCCAGATAAATTATCAGCAAAGATAGAAATGGTAAAATCATTTGCAACCTTTAGTCATAATCAAGTTTTATCAACTCAATTATAATCTCAAGTTTTTTCACTGGTATTTGTAATACCAGTTTGAGTGTTACTTGTTGAACCAGTTTGATTATCTTGTGTATTTTGATTATTTTGACTTGTACAACTAGATAAAAATATAACTAGTAACACAATAATAAGTTTATTTACTTTTAACATAATATCATAGTTAATAAATAAATGTGGTATCTATAATTATAAACTATTATAATAAAAATCAATATTTCTTTTAAATAAATATTAAATTTTGTTATAAAAACTAAAGTATTGTATAATTAAATAAATAATATTTTAAAAATCATTTATGAACAATCAAAATGAATTTGTAGAATCAATCATAAAACCAGATATAGAAATGACACTTAAGAATTTTTTGAAACAACAAAAAAGATTTCCTGTTATTGCTATAACTTGACCTGCTTGAGTAGGAAAAAGTACAATTACAAGTGAATTGGCAAAATATTTATGAGCAAAAGTATATACTGAACTTCCTGAAAATAATCCTTTTTTAAAGGTTATAAAAGAAACATCTTGAAAAGTAAATGACACAACTCTTTGGTTAAATAATCAAAATTTTTTCCTAGCGACTGATATTTGAGAAATAACCAAAGCATTTATAGAAGCAAAATCTAAGCCTATAGTTTTTGATTTTGCTTTAACTCAAACATTTATATTTGCAGATATCAAACTAAGTTGAAGTGCATTGAAAACTTTTAACTCTATGTATGGAGAACAATTTAACAGCTTGCCATTGCCTGATATAGTTATAGAAGTACAAGCAAGTGATTCAACTATTATTTCTAGATTAGAAAGTAGATGAAAACATATAGATGATTTTGTTATTAAGATGACAGAAAAAATAAATAGTTATTATAAATCATGAATTGTAGATGAAAATTATTCTCAAGGAGATACTAGAGTTTTAAAATTTGATAATAATGAACCAGAACCAGATAAAAATATTATTTTAAAAAGAGTTGTTGAGTTATTGGAGCAAAGTACATAAAAAAGATTAACTTTATATAAAGTTAATCTTTTTTTATTGTTTTTATTAATTGGTCGGAGACGCGAGACTCGAACTCACAACCCCTCGCTCCCAAAGCGAGTGCGCTAGCCAATTGCGCCAGTCTCCGAAAAATGGTGGGTATAGATGGAGTTGAACCATCGACCTCATGATTATCAGTCATGCGCTCTAACCAACTGAGCTATACACCCACAAATTAAAAAACGAATTTCGATCTTACGAATAAGGTCTTTAAGAAATACTCGTAATCTCTAATTCGTTTTTTGCAAGTTTTTAAATGGAGCGGGTAAAGGGACTCGAACCCTTAACCCTCTGCTTGGAAGGCAGATGCTCTAGCCAATTGAGCTACACCCGCTTATATATCCTTCTTGACTTGCGAGACACATTTTATTAAAAATAAATTATAAGTCAAAACTTTTTTATCAAAAAAATAAAAATCTCTATTTTTCTTTAAAAATAGAGATTTTTATTAAATTATTTGTTTTGAATCTTGTAAGCTTTTAGAGTATTTTTCATCAAGCATGCAACTGTTAATGCTCAAACTCAACCTGGAACTGGAGTAACCTTACTTCAAACTAAATCAATTAGTTTTGTATCAGCATCTCAATATATTTTTCAATCTATAACTGTAAATCATACATCTATAATTATTGATCAAACTTTTAGCATATTTACTTTCAAAAGTCATGGACTTCAAGCTGCAACTATAACTATATCAGCTTGTGTTGAAAATTTAGATAAGTTTTTAGTTTTACTATTACAAGCCAAAACTGTAGCTCAAGCGTTTATTAAAAGTGAAATAATTGGTTTTCAAACTATATTACTTCTTCAAATTACACATACTACTTTTCATTCTAATTGTACTTCTTGTTCTTTTAATATTTCCAATATTCAAGCAGGCGTACAAGGTACAAATCCAGATTCATCTCAAAGTAAAACCTTACCTTGATTATTTGGATGAAATCAATCTACATCTTTTTTTGGGTGAATATTATTTATTATCTTTTGAGAATTTATATGTTTTGGAAGAGGTAATTGAACTATATATCAGCTTATTTCTGGGTTTTCATTGAAACTTTTGATCTTGTTATACAATTCTAATTCACTTATTTTTTCATCAAATTTTTCTAATTTGAAATTTATTCAAGTGTATTCTGCCCATTTTTTCTTTTGTTCTATATATCTCAAACTTGAACTATTATTTCACACTAAAATAGCTCCAAGAGTTGGTTTTGTTTTCAAAAGAGAAACTTCTTTTTTTATTTCATCATATATTTTCTTAGCTATTTCTTTTCAATCTATTATCATCTTTTTTATTTTTTTATTAAATATTATTGTAAGCATAAGTATTTTATTCTTTTTATCAAGATAAATTTTGTAAACTACAAGAAAAGCATATATTTATGTAAATATAATTTAAATTAAAAATATATGTCAAATAGAGTACTTTGAGTTTTGATAATTCTTGCTTTTATGGTTGTCTGATTTTTTTACTGGACTTTTGTTTATGTTCCAAATAAAGTAGCTAAGGATAAAGAACAAGTTATTAATACAGAGATTGAAAAAAAAGCAGTTAAATTAACAAAGATTGATGATGTAGTTAAAGTGGAAGAAAAAACGCTTACTCCAGAGGAAAAAATAGCATCTATAAAAAATAATAATGCTTATTATAAAACTATAAATATTTGAAATGATGTGTTTACTTTTTTAAAGAAAGATAATAATCTAACACTTGAATTAAACAAAAATCTTGTTTGAAATTTTGATTTAGTACCAGATACAAAGCTAGAAATTCAAAAGATATATTCAAGCGGTACTGATTTTTATCTAGTAGTTTGAAACAAAAAATACATATACAATAGTTTAGCTGATTTGCTTTTTGAACTTGATTTATCTATAGATGTAAATTATATAAAAAGAAGTGATGATTTATATATAATAAATACTTCAAAGGGAAGTTTTGTTTATAATAAGGCAAATAAAAATCTAGAGTATTTTACTTTTTTTGAAGATTTTGTTTATTACAAAGATAGTTACATTTGAATAATTAAAAAAGATGACGAGATAAGGATAAAAAATCTATCTCTTGGAAGTATTGATTGAAATTCTATCTATTTATATAATCCAATTTCAAAAGAAAAAAAATCACTTTATGTGACTAGCTTAGAATTACAAAAAATTTATACAGAAAGTGGAGAAGTATATTTTGAAACATCTGCTTGAGAAAAATATAAATTAGAAAACTTAGAATAATAAATGAATAAAAAAATAATTAATAATCTGATTATTAATTATTTTTTTTATAATAATTACATTTTCCACTAAAAGGACAAGTTTCACACTTTGGATTTCTAGCCATACATTGATATCTTCAAAATAAAACTAATGTATTATGAAGCAGAGCATGATTTTCTTTTGTGAAATTTTTGCTTATTTTTTTGTCTGTTTCTAGTGGAGTTTTCGTATTTACAAGTCATAATCTATTTAAAACTCTATGCACATGTGTGTCTACTCATATATATGGAGCATCCTCACTTACTGCTAAAAATACCTTGGCTGTTTTTATTCAAACTCATGGAAGAGTTATAAGCTCTTCTATTGTTTTTGGGATAACACTTCCAAATTTTTCTTTTATAATAGTAGAAGTTTTTTTTATATTTTCTGCTTTATTGTTAAAAAATGAAATTGTATTTATAAAATCTTTTATGTATTCTACATCCATAGAAGCTCAATCGCTAGGTTCTTTTAAAAAATTGAAAAAATTTCTATTTACTATATTTACTTGTTTATCAGTTGTTTGAGCTGACATTAAAATAGCTATAAGTAACTGAAATTCATTTGTATAATAAAGTTCAGTTTTGGCATTTGGATACATCTCATTTAGTTTTTTTGCAAAATCACTTATATCTTTTTTATTCATTTTTTATTTACTTATTTTTTTATTTTTTATATAATACTAAAAATTTATTAATTTTAAAGAAAAATGTTTTATAAAAAATGATTTTACATAGAAAAACCAGTTTGAAATAATGCCTTTTCTTTTGAAAAAAGACAAAATAAAAAACTATATGTTCCAGAGATAATTGATTTGGATATAAATGATCTGGATAATATACAAGTACAAAATGATGTTGATAAAATAGCTTTTGAGGACTTTGGCTTTGATGATAATTTATCAACTAATTATTGACTTAAAAATTTCTATAGAATAAGGATTAAATGAAAAGAAATTATATTATTTGATAATCATAATCATGCTTTTTATTTTTGGTATGAAGCTAGAAATAGATCTATAATTTGAGATAATAATTTATTAATTCATATAGACGAACACGCAGATACTAGAGATAATAATAAGTACTTATTAAAACCTGATAGTTTTGATTTAGAAAAAGTTTTTAATTTTACAAATGAAGTATTAAATGTAGGGGATTATATAATTCCAGCTAAAGTTGAATGACTTATTTGAGAAGTAATTCAAATTAGAAATACAAGTAATTTAGAAGAATATTTAAAAAAATATTTTGATAATTCTAAACTTGATTTTTGGGGAGATTATAAAGTAATTCTCAATCTTGATCTAGATTTTTTTCAACCTGATTTGGATTTTATAGATTATGATTTAAAAAAGAAAGTAGTAAGAGATGCATTTAAAAAGGCAGATTTTATAACAATTTCTACATCACCTTTTTTTATAAATCAAGAGCTTGCTATCAATGTTTTTAAAGATTTATTTAGAGATTTATAAAAAAATCACAATAATTATATTGATAAAAAATAAAAATTGATTAAACTAGTTTAGTTATTTATATTAATATATTTTTAATGTAAATAAATTTTAAATTAAGAAATTTTCTTAATTTTGAAATTAATTAATTTGTAATAATAGAAATATGACAATAGTATTAAATGGACAAAATTTTGATGAAACTATAAAAAGTTGAGTAACTTTAGTTGATTTTTGGGCTGAATGGTGTGGACCTTGTCAAATGATGTTACCAATTTTAGAAAACTTTTCTTCTGCTATGGAAGGTAAAATGAAAGTATCAAAAGTAAATGTAGATGAAGCACCAGAAATTGCTGGAAAATTTAGAGTTATGTCTATACCTACTTTAATTGTTTTTAAAGATTGAGTTGCTGTAGAAACTATGGTTTGAGTACAACAACAATCAAAACTTGAAGAAGTTTGTAGTAAATATTTATAATAAAAAAAGCTTAGATTTTTCTAAGCTTTTTTTATATCACATTTACCATATTAAAAAATGGTAACATTATAGCCATAATTAGTGTTCATATTATTCATCAAACTATTATTATAACAAGCGGTTCAATAGCAGTTTGAATATTTTTTACTATACTATCTATTTCTTTATTCATTTTATTACTTATTTTTATAAGTAAATTCGCTAAATTTCAAGTTTCTTCTCATATTTTTATTACACTTGCTAGTTCTATAGGAAATAAAAAATTTTCTTTTCAACTTTGAATTTCATTTATTCACATAAGTGTACTTAGTTCTATTCATTTACTTACTCTAGAACTTATTTCTTTTAAATCTCTTTCATAATAATCATTATCCAATGCTCTAGAACTTATTTCTAGAGAATTATTTATTATTACTCAGTTTTTTAAAAGTATTCATAAACTAGAAGTAAATAATGCTAATATTTTTTTCTTAATTAGTGGTCAAAATATAGGCATTTTTATTATCATATAATCCCAGTAAATCTTTGTTTTTTTATTTGTTTTGAAAATTATAACTCAAAATATTAATAATATAATTCAAAATATAATAAAAAAAATGTTATCTTGTAAAAATTTAGAAATATCTATTACATGTTGTGTTAAGCTTGGGAGATTTACTTTTGAATCTTTATACATTTGTTCTAATTTTGGAATAACAAATATCATAAAAACTCATATCATACAAATAGATAAAGTAATTATTACCATTGGGTAAATCATGGCTCATATTATTTTGCTTTTTAATTCTCTAGATTTTTCTTCTTTAAGTTTTATTGTTTCAATTGAATCTCAAAGTTTTCAAGTTACTTCTCACATTTCAACTATTGATATATCAAATATATTAAAAATATTTGAAAATCATTTAAATGCATCTTTTAGACTGCTTCAAGTATTTAATTTTTCTATAATTGAATTTAATAATTTTTTAACATTTTTATTTTTACTTTGATACATTATTATTTTCAAACTATTAATTAGTGGAATTCAAGATTGTATTAAACTAGATAATTGCTCCAAAAAATTTATCTTATCTTTTGAGCTTATTTTTATTTTTGATGTATTGTTATTTAATTTTTTACTAAAAAATAACTTAATCTTTTCTAAATAAATTTTCATTATCAAAGTTTTTGTTATTAATACATTAATTTTATCATTTATCTTGAATTATTTCAAATAAACATATAATAAAAATGATTATATTACTAAAAAAGAAATTATGTTTAAATTTTTTGGTGTAAGTAAAGAAGAAGAGTTTGAAGAAATATTTGAAGATGAAGATGAAGTAGAAAATACTCAAACTGTAAAAGATGAAATATGACAAATTGCAGTTGATATTTTAGAGACTAAATTTGAAATGATTTTATTAGCTCCAGTGGCTTGAATAAGCTTAGATGATATAGATATTTCTTTTCATAATAATGTATTAACTATTAGTGGTGAGAGATTTAGACCAGAAATTTATTCTAGAGATATAAATGTAAGAAATAGTGAATGTTATTGGTGAGAATTTTCTAGAAATATAATCTTGCCAGAAAACTTAGATTTCGATGGTATAAAAGCTACTATGGATAATAATTTACTTATAATTACTGTACCAAAACTTAAATTTTCAAGTCAAAGTATAAGAATAGAAAAAATTTAATATTAATTTAATGAAACGTGTTTTTTAAAAGAAAAAATGTAAGTGCATGAGCAAAAAAAATAGATAAAGTTATAACGTGACTTATAATCTGAACTGCTGTTGCATCAATGATAGGTTTGTCAAAAACAAGTAAATGAAAAGAGGTAACAAATAATATAAAAAATGAAGGAGTTTGAGCTTTTAAAAAATGATATAGTGTTTTTTGAAAATGTTTAGTTTGAGTTATAAAATTTTTTAATAAAAAATAATTTATGAAAAGATTGATGTTTATAATATTATTTTTCTTTTGATTTTCTATTGTTAATGCTTGAAGTGATACACCAAGTTGTGATAAACCAAATCTGAGTATTAAAAGTAAAATAGATATGTGTAATGAAGCAGTAAAACCATTTTTATCAAAAGAAAATTGATTTATAGCAAAATGATCATCTATTAGGAGTGTAGAGGATTTTGTTTGTTTACAAGATGTTCCTGAAAATAGAGTTTTTCAAATAATTTTAGATACTGAATTTAGCGAAATTGATTGTGAAATGGAAGAATATTTTCAAAGTTTAACTAATTCAAAAAATCTTTATTTTTGAAAAGATGCACAATTCAGTTATTTTGATGGAATTAATCATATATGGGAAAAATCAAAATATTTTGAAGGTTTATATAATGATTCTTGTGTTGATATTGTTGCTAAAGCTTGAAAATATATAGAAAATTGATCATATACGCTAGCAGAAGAAAAACCATCTGTATCAGTTGATCAGGCAAAAGAATATTTGAAAGGAGGCTCTGGAGATTGTACAAATTTAATAAAAGTAAAAATAAGCATTTTTAATAATGTTGCTTTTAATATTTTGCAATTAAATAAAAGCCAAGTTGCAAAAGATCAAAAAAAGACTTATGATCAAGAACAAAGAACAAAATATAATAAGATTTTAGATATGATGATGATAAATTTGTGATATATTGAAAGAATTTGGAAAAAATGGCCAAGTAAGATAAAAAATGCTTTATAAAAAAAGATAAGAAGAAATATTATTTCTTCTTATCTTTTTGTTTTTCTCAACAATATGGACAAATCTTCATATCTTTATCAATTCTTTTTTTACAATTATGACATTTTTTCTTTGTTTTTCTTCTCCAAATAATGAAAAAGAACCAAAATATTCATAAACTAAATATAAATCAAATAACAAAATATGGATTAATTCAAACTGATTTTACTATATAGTCTACACTAAATTCTTTAGCTGAGTTAAATTTAATTTCCTCTCATTTATAATTTTTGTATGCTAATTCTATTAATGCTTTAATTTGTTTTTGTTCAACATTTTCATTTATTCTTTGCCATGGGAAAATAAATTTTTTATCTTCTATATTTTTTCTAGAATAATAATCTGATGGTGACCAATATTTTATTATTTTTTTTCAATTTTCATCATATGCTTCATATGGAAAACCTTTCCATTCTGATTCAAAAATTCTTTGAGTATTTGGTAATATATTTCAACCATTATCATTTATAGGTAGATAATCTACAATTTTTTCTCAAATAACAGCTCATTCATCATTTAAAATTATTTCTTTTCAAACTCATTTTATAGGATTACCATTTTCATCTACAAGTGTTATTTTTCAAGTTGGTTTGATATGTGTATTTCAATCATTATTAAATGGAATTCAAAAATCAATTACAAAATCTTCTTTATCATTACTTCAAGTTCAACTAGTATTACTTCAAGTTCAAGTATTACTATTTTCTCATTTTATATCATTTATTATATTTCATAATCAAAAATCATCTATACATTTTCAGTCTATATTACTATTTGTTAAATCTCAAAATGGACAACTATCTCTTTGAATTCAACCTGAAGCAGGTCAAGTTGTAGCATTTCAATTATTTATAATTGGTTCTCAAGGTGTTCAATTATCAATTATTTCTCAATCAACAGTTACTAAAAGTAATACTCAATAATCAATGTTAAGTTTTATTTGTCATCATCAGCTTGAATTTTCTTTTCAATTATTTTTAAAAAATATAGCTCAATAATGTCACCCTGGAGTTGCATCTGTAGGTATATTTATTGTAAATTCAATATCTTTTTCTTCTTTTCAAGCTATATAAAAATCATTTAAATTTATATTTATCCAATTTGCTAATTCTTGATCATTATATACAATTTCACTTTTTCTTACAAATACAGGATTACCAGATGTATCATTTGATATGAAATCTGATTTTCAAGTATGAATTAATAAAGTATCATTAGTTTTATTTATTAAAGTAGCTGTTTTTGTTATACTTTCTCAAGGTGCTCAAGTAATTTCATATTTTATTGGCGATACTACTAGGTCAACATTAGCAGCAAAAACATTATTTATAAAGGAAGATACTATACTTATAAATATAAGTAAACTTAAATATTTTTTCATTTTATTTTATGGTTCTAATTTAAATTAAAACCATTTTATAAAAAAAAAATTTAAAATCAAAAAAAAGACTAATAATAGTCTTTTTGTATGTTTTTTTATTAAAATTTACCAGTAACAGTAAATGTAATTGTATCTTCATAATCACCAGCTTGTGTTTGTGCATCAGCAGTAGCAGCAACTGTAAAAGTTAAATCTTGAACTGCAAAATCTAATTTTTCTGGTTTATTTGTAGTATAAATAACATGTTCAGTAGAGTTATTATTAACTTCTGTAGATGCTAAGTTACCAGTAGTGTTAACAAATCCAGCAACTGTAGAATCAATAGCATTAGCATTTGAAGCAAATGTATATGATTCAGCAATACCATCAGTACTTAGATTATTCATTTGAACTGAATTATTAGCAAGATTAGTTAATCATCCACTTCCTGATCTAGCAGTAATTGAAACTCCATCTTTAGCGTTTGTACCAACTTCGATATCAATTGTTCCAGATGCAGGAACTCCAGCAACTAATGTTCCTAAGTTTACTTCTGAAGCAGATAGTGTCATATTTAAAGTAGGTAATACTTTTGCTTTTACTTTAATTCCAGAAACTGAACCAGTAGCGAACCCTGGAAATGCATCATCCCAAATAACAGAAGAATTAAATGCACCTGTACCAGCAACACTACCAGAACCTATAACTGTAGCAGCAAATGTTGTACCTAAACTAGTACCTAAAGTTGTAGCAGTCATACCTGCAATAGAAGCTATAGCTATAGCTTTTTTTATTTTTGTTTTTAACATAAACGTAATATGTAAATAAATAATATAAATTTTTGCTAGCAATAAGGTAGAAAGATTATTTTGTTCTTTTCCCCCAGCACTAGTATGATAACATATTTTGAAATCCTTTGTCAAAAAAATTAACTTAAATTTAATACTTAATATTTAAATTATTTACAATTAAGTATATTTAATGCTTATATTAAGCCATTTTTATATATAATTTATTTTATGATTAGTTTTAAAATAAATTGAATTTTTTTGATTTTTGAGTAAAGTATTAATATAATAATTTTAAAAATATTAATAATGACATTAGAAATTCTTAGGAAATACAATATAAAAGCTAAAAAATCACTATGACAAAATTTTTTAGTAAATGAGAATATAGTTACTTCTATTTCTGAAGTTATAGAAATAAGTTGAAAAAATATAATAGAGGTTTGACCAGGATATTGAGCATTGACTGAAAAACTTATTAATAAAAAACCAAAAACTCTAAATTTGGTTGAATTAGATAAAGATATGATTGAAATCTTGAATAAAAGAAAAGATTCTTGAGATTTTGATTTAAATTGAATTGATTTCAATATAAATAATTGTGACGTTTTAAAATATAATCCTACTTTTTCTGATTATAGCGTTATAGCAAATATTCCATATTATATTACTTCACCTATATTGAGACATTTTTTGTATGATGTTGAAAATAAGCCAGAGTTTATGGTTATACTTATGCAAAAAGATGTTTGAGATAAGATACTTGGAAAATGAAAGGAAAAAACTTCAGTTTTATCGCTATTTGTTTCTAAAAAATGCATAGTTTCTGAAGTACTTTTTGTTTGAAAAGAAAATTTTATTCCTGCTCCAAAAGTAGAATCTAGTGTTTTACTTTTTGAAACTCACAATTTATATAATCATATAAATGATAATGATTTTATGGTTTTTATAAAAAAAGCATTTAGTGAACCAAGAAAAAAATTATCTAAAAACTTAGAAAAAGCAGGTTATGATAAAGACTTAATTATACAAGTTTTTTCTAAGTATTCTATATGAGATAATACTAGATGAGAAGACTTAAATATATCTATTTGGTGCGATATTTTTTTAGAATTTAACAAATAATTAACTAGAAAAACTTGTAGATTTAATTTTTTTTTTTATAATCTGGTTTCTGAAATTCGGATAAGGAGAAAAATTATTTATTTTTAGTTAAATTTATAATTTTTATTTATAAGTTAATATAAAGACATGCATACAAAAGCTATAGTCCATATAATGACTAAGTCTAGGATGAAAAGTGAAGTTTTTACATCTGATATTGATGCTATAGAGGAAGTATCTGAAAAGTATTGAATTAAAAATGTGATTTTTTATAAATGAGAAAAAATAGAATATGCAGATTTGATAACTAAGTTAGAAAAATTGGGTATTTTTTTATACAATTATTCTAATAAAGAAGATTTAAAAGAAAAAGTAAAAGAATTTTCAAAAAATTATGAAGTAATTTTTGTTAACACAGCACTTGAATTACTTATAAATTCAGTTAATGAAGTGAGAGAAATATTGTGATTAGGAGTTTCTGATTATCCAAATATTTTTAGAAACAAATTTTTACAAAGAGATTTAATACAAAAACATAATCCTGATTTGTGAGTTAAGTTTATAAAGGGAACAATAGATAGTTTTGTTATAGATGAAATTGAAAAATACGTTTGATTTCCATTTATTATTAAACCAATCGATTGAGTTCAAAGTTCTTGAGTTGCAAAAATAAAAAATAAAAAGGATTTTTTAGATTATATTTCTAATTATAAAAAATTTCATGATAGATTAGAAGCTAGATGAATAAATAATAAAGAATTAATAGTTGAAGAATTTATAGATGGGACTTTGTATTCTGTAGATTATTATGTTGATAAGGATTGAAATTCATTTATATCAAAACCAGTTAAAGTTAGACTTTGAGTTGATGTAAAAGTAGAAGATTATTGTAATATAGCTAGAATTTCAACTGAAAAAACTGAGTGAGAATTTAAGTGAAAAAGACTAAAAGCTTTTGTTAATTCAAATGTTAAAGCAACTTGAATTAAAAATACATTTGTACACCATGAATTTAAAATAAATAGTAAATGAGAATTAAAAACTATTGAATTAAATGGTAGATTATGAGGATGAAGATTGGAACTTATGAAAAGAGCATATGGTTTAAATATGTATGAAATAGTTTGTAATCCAGAAACGAAGGTATGAAAGCTAAAAGAAAATAATATAGTTGTTAATATTTATGCAACTAAAAGATGAATTCTTAGAGCTTTTAATCATAAATTACTTGAAAAAATAAGAACAAAAAAATCAGTTTATTGAATAGATGTTGAAGAATCTTGTGTTTGAAAAGAAATTTGATTAACAAAAGATTGATTTATCAAGATTTGAAATATAAAACTTGCAAATAAAAACTATGAAGAATTAGCAGAAGATTTTAAATATATAAAAAATTATTATTTAGACTTACTTATAATTGATGAGTTTGATGATAATATGAAAATAAAGAAGAAAAATCTTTTTAAGATTTTTAGAGAATATTTAAGTAGATAAATTAAAAAAAGTCAATCAAAAAACAAAAAAATACTTTGCAAATATAGATAAATACTAATAATAAAACTATTAGTATTTATTTTTTATAAAAAACTATGAAAAAATATAACAAAGCCTTCACACTAGTAGAACTAATAGTAGTAATAACAATATTAGCAATACTATGAACAATAGCGTTTATAAATTTAAGTTGATATAGTACATCAGCAAGAGACTGAAAAAGAGTAAGTGATATAAACAATATTATGAAAAAGATATGAATAGAAAGTTCAAAATGAACAAGTCTATCAAGTTTAATAAATACAATAAAAATAAACTCATGATTAACAATAAATTGAAATAGTTGAAGTTCAATCCAATGAACAGCAAATTTTCTAGCTTTAAAAGAAGATGGAAATAGTTTTAAAGATCCAGTAACAAAATGAGATTATGTATTTTCATACTCAGTATGATGAAGTGGAACATGAGCATATAAATTCACACAAGCATCAACAGTAAATGAAGAAGAAAATACGGCAGTGGTAAAATGAAATTATTACAAGATGCAATCTTCAGATAGTCCAAGTATAACATATAATCCAGATAATACATTTTTTGTAGTAGATTGATGAGTTGATTTGCCATATAATTTGATTGCAAATAGTTGAACAACACCTATAGTTTGAGCAGCAAATTGTTATGTACCATCTAATATTTGAGTTGTATGAGAAACATGATGGAATTGATGTGAATGATTATTGATTGTTGAAACATGAACATGAACTTATTGAATTCAAACTGCTATTGATACTTGAATAACTGTTTGATGAGTAACTTACACAGCAACAGATATTTTTACTGGTCAAGTTACTAGTATGGCAAATTTATTTAGTTCTAAAACAAGTTTTAATTCAGATATTTGATATTGGGATACTTCAAATGTTACTGATATGTCAAATATGTTTTCATTTGCAAATGCATTTAATCAGGATATATGAAGTTGGGATACTTCTAAAGTAACTAATATGTCAAATATGTTTTTTTCAGCAAATTCATTTAATCAAAATATATGAAGTTGGAATACTTCAAATGTAATAAATATGACTTGACTATTTGCAAGTGCACCATCATTTAATCAAGATATATCATTATGGGATACTTCAAAAGTGGTTAGTATGGCATGAATGTTTACTTCTGCATGAGCATTTAATCAAGATATATCATGATGGGATACTTCAAGTGTAACATTAATGGCATCTATGTTTTTTAATGCTACATCATTTAACCAAAATATATGAAGTTGGAATACATCAAATGTTACTTTTATGAGTATGATGTTTAATGGTGCATTTGCATTTAATCAAGATATATCATTATGGGATACAGCAAATGTTACTAACATGGATGCAATGTTTCTAGCAGCAAATGCATTTAATAAAAATATATCTGGTTGGTGCGTTTCAAAAATAGCTTCTAAACCATGGTCATTTGATAGTAATTCATGATTTTCATGAAATGCGTCAGTTCAACCACAATGGTGAACTTGTCCTTAACAAAAAAACTCCCGTAGGGAGTTTTTTTGTTAAGCTACCAATGCTTTTCTTCTTTTTGGAGCTAATAATTCTATTGCTTTATTTATACTTTCTTCGATTAAAACTTTAGATACTTTTTTTCTAGTTTCAGATATTGTCTTATTTATTTCTTGGTCATAAATATTTTTTAATCACAAGTTTATTATTCAATTTATGCTTGTATGAGTTTCATTTACTATCAAATCAATAATTTCTTGTGTAAAATCTAATATTGGATATTTATTTTTTAGATAATCAAGAAATTTATCTAAGTCTGTTTTTTTTCAGTCTAAATTATTTCTTATAAAAAAGTAAACTATATCAGATGAAAAAATTGGTTTTAGAGTTTCTATACCTTTAGAGTCTTTTATTTCTTTTACTTTTTTTATATCTCATAATCATACTTTTGCTATAAATAAATCATAAAATTCTATTCAAGTTTCTCAATCAGATAATATATATTTATTGATTTCTGATGCAACTTGGAATAATCATCTAGTGTAAGTTGTATCCTTGTGTTGAACTCATTTATTATTGCTTCTTTTTAGTCTATCAAATCTATCTTTTGGACTTATTATATCTTTTTTTATTTTTTCATATAATTGTAAAAAATCTAATAATTCAGCATTTTGTAAAACTTCTCAGAAAAGTGTTTTTACAAAATTATCTGCCATTTCAAATTTTTCTAAATCAAATATAGTTTTTCAAGCATCTAGATCTATTTTAAATAATTGATTTCAAAATTTAAGCATATTTTCCATAAGTTTTGCAACTCATTCTTCCTTTGTTGTACTATCTTTTCATCTAGTATTTCATATTATATTTTTTGAATTATATTCAGAAATATTATGAGTTTCATTTTCGTGAGCATTTAATAAAAGAAATCTAGTAAGAGTAAATTTTTGAAATTTTTCACTAGTTGGGATTTGAAATCAATTTGGACCATCAGAAATACTTTTTACAAAAGGATTTGTTTCTACATTGAAATCCATTTTTGAAAATGCTTCTATAAATAGATTAAATCCAAGTATATAATCTCTTTGAGAAAGATTATATTTTTCTAAATCTGAAATCCTATTTTCTAGTTTTGTAGGTTCTTTATACTGAAATCAATTAGGTAGATAGTTTTTTATTCTTTTTATATATCATTCTAATCTTTGAATTTCATCATTTGTTAGTTTAGATTTATTTTCAAGATAAATATTATATAAGTGATTATAGCAAAGCCCTACCTCTTCTTCATTATCTTTGATTTCTCATCAAAATAATTTCTTATCAAGATTTCTTTGTTTTTTATCTATTTTTTCTTCTCTTTTTTCACTTATATTTCTTTTAATTCATGCTTTGACATCTTCATAAACCAGTCAGTTTAAACAATAATTAAGTAAATCAAGTTTTTCATATAATGAATCAATAAGTATTTCTAATTTATTTTTTTCTCAAATATCTAAATTAGTAGTATCAATTTTTTTCGTTTCTAAAAGACCTTTTCTAATTTGAGATTTTTTTTCTATAATCTTATCTTTTATTATTTTACTAGCTTTTTTTAATAATCTATTTTTTCAATTATCATCAGAACTTATAAATTCATCTAAATTTAGTTCTCATAAACTTACATATAGTGTAGTATTTATGTTTATTTCTTTTCAATTTATTTTTAATTCATTTTTTTCATATATGTTTGCATATGAATAAGTAACTTCTGCTATCTTCCATATCTCATTTCAAAACCATATTTTTTCATCAAAAACTAGGGAACTTATATTTTCTATAAGTTCCACAACTCTTACATTTGATGAATTAATATTGTTTTCCATTTTAAATAAATTAATATTATTTTATTTTATAATATTTTGTTTTTATTTGCAAAAAAACAAAAAGATATTTATAAAAAAAATCATTTATAAATTCAAATAAATACTAATGTTTCTATTAAATAATAAAAAGAATGGTTTCTCTGTTAGATGTATAAAAGATCAAGTAAATTAAAAAAAAGAGTTTTAAAACTCTTTTTTTTGTGTTTTATTTTATTTAGTTTATAATATTTTTAATATTTTAAAAAAGGTATTTTAAATGATGAAATGTTTGAGTAAATTAGACTAAATTAGTTTACTGAGATATTTCATTATTTACCTTATTTTAAATATTATTTATATATTTAACAAATTTTTTATGATTTGATTATCTGATAAAACAGCTGTTTTAGTTAAACCTTTAAGAAAAACTTATGATATAGAAGGTACTAAAATTACTTTTGAGACTGGTAAATTAGGTTTACTTATAAATGGTGCTGTTACAATAAGTGATGATAATGATAATGTTTTATTTGTTTCTACATGATTTAAACAAGATTGATTAAATTTAAATTCAGATTTTTTTCCATTAATTGTAGAATGGCAAGAAAAATTTTATGCTACAGGTAAGATAGGATGAAATAGATTTCAAAGAAGAGAAGGAAGGCCTACAGATGAAGCAACACTAACTGCTAGGATTATTGATAGACCAATTAGACCTATGTTTCCAAAAGGGATTGTAAATGATACTCAAATCATAGCTTCTGTTTTATCATCTTCAGGAGAAAGAGAATTAGGTATTTGGTGAATAGTTTGAGCAAGTTTATGATTAACTATTGCTTGAACTCCTTTTGAATGACCAGTTTCTGGTTGTAAGGTTTCACTTATGAAAGACAATAGTATAGTTTTTAATCCAACTTCTAGTCAAGAAAGTGAGGCTAAGTTAAACCTATTAACTGCTTGAACTCTTGATGCTATAACTATGGTTGAAGCTTGAGCTTATGAAGTTAGTAATGAAGAAATGATTTTGGCTCTTGAAAAATCTCATGAAATAATCAAAAAAATATGTAATTCTCAAATTGATTTTATAGAAGAATATAAAAAAACATTTGAAATAGTTGAGGCAAAAGCTGTTTATAATAAACCTGATGAAACTATTTATGATGAAGTTAAATCATTTTTAACAAGTGAAAAAATGGAAGTTCTTTATGAAAAATGAAAAAAAGAATTTCAATGAGAACTTGATAATCTAGATTTAGAAGTAAGAGAATACTTAGTTTCAAAATGATATACAATTTGAGAAAAATCTAGTGAAAATGAAAAAGCAATAGATGAAACTTCTATTTGAGCTCTTGTTTATAAAAGAGTAAAAGAAGTTATGAGAGCAAATATCTTAGATAACTCTAAAAGACTTGATGGTAGAAAACTAGATGAAGTTAGACCAGTTATTTGAGAAACTTCACTATTACCAAGAACTCATTGAAGTGCGCTTTTCCAAAGAGGTATGACTCAAGCATTGTCTATAACAACTCTATGAGGACCTGATGATGTACAAACTCTTGATGGTATGATGCCAGAAAGTGAAAAAAGATATATTCATCACTATAATTTTCCTCCATATTCAGTTTGAGAAGTAAGAATGATGAGATGAGTTGGTAGAAGAGAAATAGGGCATTGAGCATTAGCTGAAAGAGCATTGATTCCAGTTTTACCAAGTGTAGAAGATTTTCCTTATACTATGAGAGTAGTTTCTGAAATTACTACTTGTAATGGTTCTTCTTCTATGGCTTCAGTTTGTGGTTCTACAATGAGTCTTATGAATGCATGAGTTCCTATAAAAGAACCAGTTGCATGAGTAGCTATGTGAATGATTTATGATGAAGAAACTCATAAATATAAGATCCTTAGTGATATACAAGCACAAGAAGATTTCTTGTGAGATATGGACTTCAAGGTTGCTAGAACTAAAAACGGTATAACTGCTATGCAACTTGATGTGAAAATAAAATGATTAAAAATGGATGTATTTAGAGATGCGTTTAAACAATCAGAATGAGCTATTGAATATATAATTGGTAAAATGCTAGAAGTGCAACCGAAGGTTGCTGAAAAGTTATCTCCATATGCACCACTTATCATGATTATGCAAGTTCCAGTAGATAAAATAAGTCCAATTATTTGAAAAGGTTGAGAAAATGTTCAAAGAATGGAAAAAGAATACAATGTAAAAATATCTATTGCAGATGATGGTATGACAACAATTACTGCTGTTGATCAAATTTGATGAGAAAAAGCAATTGCTGAAATAAAAGCAAAATTATGGAATCCAGAAGTTGGATACAAATGAGTTTGAGTAGTTTCAAAGATTATTGAATGAACTTGAGCAATAGTTGATTTTAAAGGTAAATCTTGAATGATACATATTTCAAAATTGAGTTACAAGAGAATAAACAATGTAGAAGATGTTGTTAAAGTTTGAGATGAAGTTAAATTTGAAATAGTTCAAGTTGATATTGAAAAATGAAGAATAGGTTTAAAAAGAGAATTAAGTGAAGCTGAATTAAAAGAAATGGAAGCTATAAAAGTAACTACTCCTGTTGAAACTGCAGAAAAACCACATGTTAAGGTTGAAATTAAACTTAAAGATCATAAAGAAAACAATTAAAAAAGTTAGCTTTTAAGCTAACTTTTTTAATTGACTTTTTTAAAATTAAAGTACAATTATTATTGTTAATTTCTAATAATTAATTATGTGAAATCAAGTTATTGATAATAAAGTTGCGTGAATTGAAAGTGTTAGAAAAGATATAAAAAGATTAAAATTAGATGAAAATGCATTTATAGTTTGATTAAATTCTGTTATTTGAGAAAATTATACAAATTTAGATGAAATTCCATCTGATTTAATTCCTGATTTAGTAGAAGTTACTAAATCTATGATATTTCATATAATTTGATTAAATACTATAATAAAAAAAATTTGAGTTGAAAATATATGAGTTGATTTTGATTTTACAACTAAAAATACAAGTGATTTTGTCAGAAGATTGGCTAGTGATTGTGAAATAACATCAGAAAAATTAAAAAAATATATTTCTGATGAAAGAGCATATATAGATAGTTTACTAATTCATGATATTGAAATGGTTGAAGAAAACTAAAAAAAGATAGATTTATCTATCTTTTTTTAGTTTTCTTTTAAAATATATCATTCTCAAACTACTGTAACTAAATTAAATACATTTCATATTTTATTTCTAAGATTATGTAAAGTTACATTTATAGTATTATCATTTACTCAACTCCCATCATAATCTCACCAGACAGAAGTAATAACCTTATGTCTTGAAACAACTCTATCTTTATTTAATATAAATAATTCTACAAGCATTAAATCTTTTTTTGTAAATTTTATCTTTGTATTTACTCAAGAAAGAAAACTTTTTGTACTTAAATCAAACTTTAATTCTTTATATTTTATAATATTAGTTTTTTCTTCACATCATCTTCTTAATAGTGCTCTTATTCTTGCAACTAATTCTTCATATGAGTATGGTTTTTGTAAATAATCATCCGCTCAAATATCAAGTCAATATACTTTTTTTTCTGTGTTATAATATCAAGATGTTATAATTATAGGTGATTTAATATTTCTTTTATTTCTCAGGAATTTAATTACATTAAATCAATCTTCTTCAGATACTCATAGATTTATATCTATAATATATAAATCACTATTTTCTGCGAAGTTTACATAAAAATCTTTGTCAGAGTCGTATATTGCAGTTATATATCAGTCCTTTTGTAATCTATTAGCTATTTGCTCAGCTAGATCTATGTCATCTTCTATGATTGTTATTTTCATTTTGTATTATTAATAAATAAAATACCATAAAATATATAATATTGTATAAAAAAATTATACTAATATTCATATATTATACTTATTCAATATTAAATTCACATTAAACTGTTAGACCTTTTTATATATTTATTAGAAAATATCTATTCTTCTAATAAATATCATCTATTTATAAGTGTCTTTAATTTAAAATTATCTCATAATTTTTTCCTTACTTTTGAAGTTGTAACATTTATTGTATTATCAGATACACTTAATTCATCATAACTTCACCATACAGAATTTATTATTTCACTTTTAGTAATAATTTTTCAAATATTAAACAACATATATTCAACAAATTGTAATTCTCTTCAAGTTAATTCTATTATTGTTCAATTTTTTCTTATCAATTTTTCTGATAGATTATAAGATATATTATTATAATTTATTTCTGATCATACATGGCTACCAAAACTTCTTCTTAATAATGCTCTAATCCTAGCTATAAGTTCTTCAATAGAGTATGGTTTTTGTAGGTAATCATCTGCTCATAAATCTAATCAATATATTTTTTTCTCAGTATTATCAAATCAAGATGTTATGATTATAGGAGTTTTTAATTTCCTTTCTTTTCTTATATATTTTATTATATCAAATCCACTTCCATCAATTAGAGAAATGTCTATTATATATAGATCAGGTTTATCTTGATTTGCATTCACAAATTCTTGATATGAGTTTATAATACATGTATTAAATCATGATTTATTTAATTTTTTTGCGATATTTGCTGATAATATCTTTTCATCTTCAATTATTGTTATATACATTTTTTATTGTTATATCTTATAATTTTTAATTATTTCAAGAGTATCACTACTCCTCATATAAAATCCTTGAAATAATCTTATTCATAAAATATTTTTTGCAAAATTATATATTTCTAAATTTTATATCCATTCAGTAACTATCTTTATTCGTTTCCAATCAAGTTTTATTATTTCTTGAATTTTGTCTTGATTTATTTTTTCTCTAAAAATACAGGATTTATCTCTTCGTAAAGCCAACATAAAAATATAAGTTATAAATTAATATTAACAATATAATCATATGACCTTAACACAACCTTAATTTTATTACATAAAAATTAATGTAACTATTTTGTAACACTAAATAAATATAAAGAAGATACTTTATTGTATAACTTATATTTATTATGAAAAATAAGATTTTTATTGAAAAAATTAATACTCAAAATATTTCTACTTCTACATTATTAGAAATGGCTAAAGTACAAAAAGACATGTGGGCTTTTTGATTATGAGAATATGTTAGATGTAATTGTTGTAATAAAATTCATTCAAAAAAAGATATTTTCTGATGCTTGTCTAGTGAAATAAGAAGGCAATCAGTTGATAAACTTGAGTGAATTTTTTTGTGAGATTCAATCAAATGTAAAGAGTGTTATTCTACAAATACTGAATTTATTCATGATATTGATAAGAGTATTTCTGTGTTTAGAGAGAGATATAAGATGGAATCTTTTTTAGTTTTATCATATAGTTTAGATTGAAACATTATATGATTTTGTGATTGATTTATTGGAAAGTTTATGGAAATTTATAAAAGTGAATTGATATCACATTATTGAAATATAGAACCTTGATTTTTAGAAGAAAAAATAAAAGAAAAATTAGTTATTTCAGATTTAGACAAGATGATTAATTTTTCTTCTATGTGAACATATGAAGATTTTTCTAATTTAAATTATATTTATGATTTACTTAGGTGATTTTTTAATTCTATAAATATATGAAAAAATATTCCATGAATTACAGAATTGGACAAAAAAAATTCATTGTATAAGATTTACCAAATTATTTGAAGTATTTCATTATCAATTGATAAAACTTATGTTAATAATACATATTATTGATATGATTCAGATATATGTGTTTTTCCATGGACTATTATTAAATATTTTAATGATAATTATGATGTTCCATTAAAGGAATTATTAAGGCGCAAAAAATAAAATTTTGATATTGTTTAAAAATTGATATAAATGATGATAATAATTATATAAAATTATCATTATGAACTTATACATTATATTATATTTTTCATGTGTATTTTTAATTTCATATTTAGGTTATAGTGTTAGAAAAAATATAAAAAATATTAGTTGAGAATATTATTTTTTATTTAGTATTTTTTTATCAATTTGGTTCACTCTTTATTTTATATTTTACATTTTTAGTGATATTTTTTTAGTTACATATATTTCTAAGAGTGCATTTTTCATTTCAATAATAACTATTTATTGTTTTTTCAAATTTATATATTATTTTTGAATTAATATAAATAAAACAAAGTATAAATTTATAGAATTTAGTACTTTTATTTTATTATCTTATTTTTATATTTTTACTGATAATATTATATCTTGAATGTCTTATAATTATCAAGATTTAGTATTTTATGAAGAGTATTGAAATTTTATTTATTTTCATTATATAATTACAATATGATTGCTTATTTTTATTATAGCAGAATTTTTTATTAAGCTTAAAAATTTAGCATATATAAATAAAATAAGACTTAAAAATATATTTTATGGATTTCTTTTTTTTCTTATTTTTGGTATCACTTTTATCACAATCTTACCATACTTTTGAATATATTTACTTCAAAAAGAAATTATATTATTTATTATCCCATTTATAATTTTATCTTGGCATACATTAAATAAATATCATTTTTCTGATTTAGTTTTTAAGTATAATGAAATAATTTCATTTTTTATATCTATACTTTTTACCTTATTATTTTTATTTTACAGACATAATATAGGTTTAATAAATTTTTATAAACAAAATAATTTGTGGGGAATAAGTTCAAATTTTACGTATATAGATATTATATTTTCTATAACTTTATTTTTTATCTTATATAAATTTTTTATAAATATATTACCTTTAAATAAAGAATATGTATATTTTTTAAAACTTTTAAATAAGTTAAAATCTCAAATACCTTTTTTACTTGATTTAAATATTTTAAATAATCATTTAAAAAAATTTGCTTATGATAATTATAATATCAAGCATTCACATATAAATATTGATATAGTAAATAAAAAAGAATTATTAAAATATTTTAGTAATTCAAAGAGTGAAATATTTATTAATGATATAGTTTTCTTAGAGGAAAATAAAAATAAATTTAATATTGATTTAGTTAAATCAGAAATACCAAATACTATTTATTTAGTATTTCCAATGAAAAATAATGAGTGAAATATTATATGATTCTATGAATTATGAACAAAACCATTTAAAGAGCATTATTTTACTGAAGAAATAAAAATAGTTAAAGATTTCGTTGAATATTTAACATGACATTTAAAGTATATTGAAATATATTCAAAGATTAAATATTTAACTATTAATTTAGATAAGGAGGTAGATAAAAAAACAATTGAATATAATACTTTGATTAATAAACAAAAAGAATTTATTTCTATAACTTCTCATGAAATAAAAACTCCTATTATGTCTGCATCACTTCAAGTAGAGAGCCTATTTGATGATATAAATGATGGCGAAAAAAATATGGATTATATAAAAAAAGAACTTTTCTTACTTAAAAATCAAATTTTTAAGATTGCAGATTTGGTAAAAGTGATTTTTAATATAGAAAAATATGATATTTGAAATGTAAAGTTATATATAGAAAAAATTAACATAGAAAACCTGTTTTTAAGAGAAATAGATTCTTTAAGTAAGATAAATTCAAATTTAGTAATAAATTTTTCTTTTGATAAAAAAGTTAATTATATAGATTTGGATAAGGTTCAATTTACTCAAGTTATATCAAATTTATTACATAATTGATCTAAATTTTCAAACAATGAAAAACCAGTTTTAAATATAGTAGTTAAAGATCTTTGAGAAAAATTAAAGATTTCTATTGAAGATAACTGAAAATGATTTAGTAATTTTGATAAGAAAGATATATTTGAAAAATATACAACTGGTACTTGAAATTCTATTTGACTTTGATTATGATTATATCTTTGTAAGCAAATTGTTGAGTTTCATAATGGTACTATAGTTGCTAAAAATTCAAAAATATTATGATGAGCAAAGTTTGAAATTATTATTCCAAAAGAACAAAAAAGAAATATTTAAATATTTCTTTTTTGTTCTTTTTTTATTATAAATATACTAAAATTGTTATTATTTTTATCCATATGGAATGAATTTTTTGATAATAGACGATGATTGTTTTTTAACTTCAAAAATAAAGTATTTATTTGAAAAAAATAAATCTATAAATCTAGTTAAAATTGTAAATAATTATCTAAATTTTTTAGATGAAATTTCAATAATTGATATTTATGATATTATACTTTTAGATATAAATCTATGAGTAGGTAACAAAAATTGAGCAGACATAATAAAACTAATAAGAAATAAAAATTCTATAATCCCAGTAATTATTATTAGTTGAGTTGATGATATATGATGTATAGACTTGTTTTTTACTTTATGAGCTAGTGATTATATTATTAAACCATTTAGGTTAGAAGAATTATACATTAGAGTTTTAAAATGGTTTAAAAATGGATTTTTTAATAGATTTAACTTCAATGATAATGTTGTTTGATATAATTGATTATACTATGATATATGTAAAAATGAATTTAATTATAATTGATTAATTTTGGAATTAACAAAGAAAAATAAATATTTATTATCAATTTTTTTTTCATATAATGAAAAATTTTTATCAACTGATTTTTTGACTTTTAAATTATTCTGAGATTATGAAGTTTATGATAATAGAAATATAAGGATTTATATTTATAGGTTAAAAATGATTTTAAAGAATTTTTGAATTGATTGATGGATAAAAAATATAAGATGACAATGATATATTTTTCAAAAATAGAAAATTGTGATATAATATTATATATTTAAAAGTAAATATTTAACGATGCTTGAAAAAGAAATTAAAATACTAGAAATAAACAAAGAAGAAATTTGTAAAAAACTTGATTCTCTATGAGCAGAAAAAACATTTGAAGGTTATATTCATGATATTTATTATGATTTTGTCGAGTGAGAAAATATGAAGATGGAAGAAAATAAAAGATTATTTAGAGTAAGACAAAAATGAGAAACACATTTGTATACTATAAAAAGAAAGAGAAATAAAAAAAGTGATTGATGAGAAGATTGAGTAAAAATTGCAGATGAAGGTGAAAATATAATAACAGATGTAGATAGTTTTAAGAAAGTACTTGAAAAATATGGTATGTCTCAAACAAGAGAAAAAAAGAAACATAGAACTTCTTATAGATTAAATGGAGTAGAATTTGATATAGATGATTATGATTCTATACCAACACTTCTTGAAATTGAAGCAAAAACAGTGGAAGAAATAAAAGAATATGTAAAAATCTTATGACTTGAAAAACATATTCAAAAAGATTTTGGTTCTAGAAAATTGTATGAATATTATGGATTAGATTATTCATATTTGTAAAAAATCAGTCTAATAGAGACTGTTTTTTATTGTTCTAAAATAAAAAAAAGAAATTGCTACGCAATTTCTTTTTTTGTGAATGTTCCAACTGGTTTAGTTATTTCTTTTGTTATATTTTTTGTAACAGAATTTAGAGAAGTTACTCTATTAGTATTTTTAATAGTTTCCATTCTAATTTCTTTAATTTTTTCCATAGTTTCTCTAAATGTATCATATTTATCAGCAATTCCTGAATATACAACTCAAAGAGAATATTTACTACAACTATGAGCTTTTTCTATTTTGTGTTTAGCCATAGTTTTACAGATATCAGAATCTTCTTTCATACTTTTACTTTCAACTATAACTAGATTTTTTAAATCAACAGTTTCAGCATTTTTCTTTCTTAGATCAAGAGCTTTTATATCAAAATCAATTGTTAATCTTTCATCTCAAGCTTTGCTAACCATAGTAATTCTTTTGTATGTAGTTTTAATTGCAGGGCTTATATCAGGAGCTTTTTCTCAAGCATAAACACTTTGCCAAACTCAATCAAAAAATCTTTTTTTACCTCTAGTCATAAATCCATGTTCAGAAGCAGGGAATTCATATCTATATTTATTTGTAATTCCATTATTTTTTTGTTTGTATTCAAAAAATGCAATATTTGAATCTACATAATATCTAGTTCTAATCTTTGTTCTTGATTCTAATTTATTTTGGTGTTGATTATAAAATAAATAATCAGCAGTATCCATATAAACATTATCATAATTAAATACTTTTTTGCCATTTATTTCAAGTACATTAAAATTTTCTTTTAAGTCTTCTAATATTAATGCAAATTGTTTAGAATTTAATAAAAATTTTTTATCTATTCTTTTTAAAAAACTAGCTGTAGCATTTAGTTGATTTAAAGTAATAGATTTAAAGTTTTTTAACTTTGAGCTATATTTTACTGGCATTTGTTAATAGTTAATTATTAATTTTGTTTTTGCGAATATATTTTAATTTTATCATAATTTTTTTTTGGTGTCAAAAAAATGATATTAAAATTTAATTTAAATTATTTAAGTTATTTCATACTGCTTCAAAAGTTACAGATACATATAGATTTAATAAATATATGATATTTATATAATTATTGATAATCATAAAATAATATATTTATATTTACTAATATATTTGTTTTTTTATTATAAATTATTAAGTATTAAGTATAACTGATTAATTCTAGCACTTAATTTTTTTAAAAACAAAAAAAAAATGCCTAAGAGTAAGAATTTCTACTAGACATTTTTATATTTATATTTTAAGTTAAACTTCATCATTATCAATACTAGAATCATCGTCAATACTAGAAGTTTTTTCTTCATATATATTTTCATATTCTTCTATTTCTTTTTCTATAATTTGAAGTGGTTTAAAAAATCAATTTAAATTTAATCATGATTTTCTAAGTGTTTTATACGCTTGTAATTTTTTATATATTTCTACTTCTAAATCTTCATTTTCATATATTACATCGCTTCAAAATTTTTCTTTGAAATATAGTGCATTTTTATTTTGATGATCTCAAGCACTTCATTCTAAAGGAATTATTATTGAATGAATTCAAAACATATTTAATTCCCATAAACTAGTAGCTCAAGCTCTTGTTATAGCTATATCTACTTGTTTAAGTAGTTTTCAAAGTCTTTTTTGAGTTACAAAATCATGAACCATTATATTTGAATTTTTTTTGAAATCTTCTCTAAAATGCATATTTTTTTCTCAAAGAATTACTTGAAAATCTATATCATCTATATGATTTAATACATTTAACATTGCTTCAAATATAGTAGTTGATCATTGAGAACCTGCCATAATCATAACTGATAATCTTTCATTGTCAGCTATTTCTAAATTATCTATGTTATCAATTAATTCAGGATTTAATATTTGTCATGTTAATACATATTTTTCATTATATGATTCTGTTTTATCATTTGGAAATGTATAAAATACTTTTGTAGCTATTTTTCATATAATCCTATTTGCAATTCAAGAAACAGTATCAGATTCGTGAATGTAAATTTTTTTTCTAAGTATAAAAGCTGATATACAAAGTGGGAGAGCTACATATCATCATTTACTAAAAACTATATCAATCTTATTTTTTAGTATATAATAAATACCAAAAACTATTCAAGTTAGATTTTTAAGTGGTTCATAAAAATTTCTAACGTCATAATATCTTCTTATTTTTCAAGCAGGAATATCTATAAAAGGTATTTTATTTTTTCTAGCTATTTCTTCTTCTAATCATTCTTCTTCTCAAACCCAAATGAAATCATATTTTTTTTCTTCTTTTAAATAATTATAAATAGATAAAAGAGGGAATATATGTCCACCAGTTGATCAACCAGTAAGTGCAATTACTTTTTTTTCTTTATGTCTTAAATGAGTCATTTAAAATAATTATTATTAATAAAAAAATTATATATAAATTTTAAAAAAAATAAAGTTACAATTTTATATAATTCATAATTTTTAAAATACAGTCGTTTAATTTGATTATTATATTGCATTTTTTTAATAATTTAAATGAAATAAATGCAGATATTATTCAAATTATACTTCAAACTAATACATCAAATGGCCAGTGAACACCTAATATTACTCTTGAAATATTCATTATTAAAAATGGAATAATCAATATATAAGCTGTTTTTTTATAATTAGCTAAAAATAATGCGCTAAGAAAAGAAAAACTAACTGCTGCATGATCAGATGGAAAACTAGCATCAGGAAGATGTTTTAGAATTAAATTTCAAGCTCATTCTAAAACTGTTTCTGGTCTATCAAAATGAAATAAATTTTGTATTATTAAATTTATTATTATAGCAATAACAGTTGAGTAAAAAATAAATAATAAGTTTTTTTTCTTTTCATTGTCTTTTACTTTATATGTAAAAAATATCCAAGAAATAATTAAAAACAAAGGTAAAATAAATATAGGACTATCTGCAAATATTGAGCTTATAGATGCAATGATTTTATTACTTGTTAGTGAGTTTAAGTATATTAAAATTTGTTCGTTTAATTCTTGCATTTTTATTAATTATTTATGTAAAATTTGTAAATATATTATTTAAATTTTAAAAATAACAAAAATATTTTTCTTTTTAACAAAAATCTTTTATAATGAACATCTAGAATAATTTTTAAATAGACATATGACTTTATACTCTCCTATAGATTGAACTTTTGATTTATTGCCTGAACATCACAAATATTTAACTTTTTTAAAAAAGGTTTTTCGTCATGAATTTAGAAAAAGCTGATTTAGAAGATTATCTACGCCTTTACTTGAAAAAAAAGATTTAATTTCAAAATCTATGATTTGAAGTGATTTTATTTTTAATGAATGAGAGTTTGATTTGAATCAAGATCCTTCACTTTGAAATCTAAGAGCATATTTAGAAAATAATATATGTGAAGAAATTCAACCAGTTTATTATTATTATATGCATCAATTATATAAAAAACACGATAATTGAATAAAAGCATATGAAGTAATTTGAGCAGATATAATTTGAGAAAATGATCCTATACTTGATGCTATTCAAATCTATGTAACTTATACAGTTTTAAATAAAGTAGGATTAAAAGATAAATTTACTATAAGCCTAAATTCTATTTGAGTTGAAAAAGAAAAAATAAAATATAGGGAAGAATTGATTAGTTATTATGAAAATAAAAAACATATTTTGTCTGAAAACTCTCTTAAATTATTAGAGTTAGATCCAATGCATATTTTATCTTCTATGGAAGAAGATGAAATTATATTAAATAATAATGCACCATCAATTTCAGCTAAGTTTTTGAAAAAAGATAGTAAGGCTCATTATTTGAAATTTAAAGAATATTTAGATATTTTAAAAATTCCTTATAAAGAAGATCATAAACTTGTTTGAGATAAACCTTATCAAACTAATTCAGTTTGGCAATTTAAATCTCTTGATTGAAGAGTTATATCAAATTGAGCTAGATATAATGCATTATCAAAAAATATTTGAGAAACAAAAGAAATTCCAGCAACTTGATTTTCAGTAGATACAAATATATTGATTAATTTATTACTTGAAAATAATATAAAACTAAAAAATAAAGATAGAATAGATTTATTTTTTGTACAATTATGAGATGAAGCAAAAGCAGTTGTTTTACCACTTTCACTTCTAGCTAGAGAAGCTTGAATAAACACAGTTGTTTCACTTTGAACACCATCAATGAAAGAACAAATGTTAAAAGCAAATAGGGTTTGATCTAGATATGTTGTTATGGTTTGAATAATGGAAGCTAGAAATGGTATATTTCAAGTAAGAGATATGGAGGCATGAACACAAACTGAAATTAAAAAAGAAGAATTAATTCCTTATATAATAGATAAGATAGGTAAAGAAAATTTAGATTTTTATTCTCCAGAAAGAGATTTAATTATAGAGCAAAAATAAAAACTCCCGCAGGGAGTTTTTATTTTTGATATCTTAAATAAAAAGATTCATTTTTTTCCTTTTTTTGTCCATTTCATTCAAATGTCCATTTACAATTATATGATCAATAAGCCCATCAACTATTTATAAGTTGTTCCCAAGACATAAAATATTCTGTATGATTAAGACTTTCATTTTGATTTGAAAATGTTTTCATTTGAGAATTAGTACAAGTCCATGATAATTTATCTACATTTTTTGTAGTCCAAGAATGAGATTGTCAATTACTATTAAATGTACGAATATTTCTAAATTCTGGAGTTATATTTGTTCAATTTGAATTTAGTCTAATTTTTGAGTATAAGTTACCATCAACTTTATTATTACAAGAATCAAATTTTAGCTCATTAAATCATGAATTAAAATTTGCAACTTTTAATGGAGACCAATATCAACTTACTAAGTCATTTATTCAAGTTTCATTTTTGATTGTATCTAAGCTTACTTCTTCAATTGTTCATTTTCTACAATATTGTGATTTTTTCATTATAGCACATCACCATCAACTAATGTTTGCATCAACATATCAATTATTTTCAAAATAATTCATAGTCCATCAATTACTATCTGCTTTATTGTTTCAATTACATCATTTAGAATTTGGATTTGAATATAAATCTAGTAATTGAGGATAAAAATCTAAATATTTTTCACATGACCATATTTCATATTCATCAGCACATTTATAATAATTATTATTAAATAAATCATATATTGCATTATTTGATAATGTATTATTAGTATTTGTAGTTATATTTGAATTAGTTGTATTTCCATTATTAATAGTTGAAGTTGTATTACTTTCTAGAGTAACATTACATGAATTTAGAGTATTATAAAATTTTGTTCATGTTTCTGGATATGGTGGAACTGGTGAAAATTGTTTTCCCCAATAGTATTTTCAATTTACACATTCAAAACTTGCCCATGTACAAGTATTTCATGAATTATAATATAGTGGTCAACTTTTAATACAACTTCAAAAACTGTTATTTGTATTAATTAATTGGGTTGTACCTACTTGTGTTATATTATTACAATTAAAATTTTCTCAATCTTTAATTGAATTAATTGATTTTAAATTTGTTTGTTTTCAATCACATATTGCCCATATTTCTCATCATTTTGAGTTACAATATTCTTTGTTAAGAATAATTTTTCAAGAAATATCTCAATAAGTTGTATAATCATTTTTAGTACTATCTCAACAAGCAATCATTGAGTTAGAATTTATAGTAATTGTAGTATTATTTGAATTTGAAATGCTTGAATCACAATTTCAATTAGAACATATTATTTTTTCTAAATCTCATTCTGAAATCATATCATCTTTTTTTAACTGATTTATTTCGTATGATAGATAATTTATAGTATTTAAAACATTTTTATTTGTAGAAAATTTTGATTTTAAGATAGATAATTTATTTGTTATATCATCTGTAAAACTATTAAATTTTTCTGTATTTATCTGCAATTTTTTAGTTGAAATAGAAGTAACTAAATTGTCTATTTGTAATTTATTTACTTGATTTAAATCTGTTGAATATGGATTTGTTAGGGAGTTTGCACTTACTAGATTTATAAATACAAAATAAAATCCCACAAAAATATATAAAATAAATTTTAATGATTTTAAATACATTTTTTTATATTTAAGTAATAAATGTAAGTATATTATTTAATATATGATAATAGTAAAGTTATTTACATTTACATTTTCAATTTTTGTTTTTAAATTCTAAAAAAAACGTCAATAATGACGTTAGTTTCTTTTTATATGGTGCTCCCAGCAGGATTCGAACCCACGGCAGACCTAGGTTCGCGGCCTAGCGCTCTTCCAACTGAGCTATGGGAGCATTAATATAATTTATATTAATAATAATTATTAAGTCAAAATAATATTTTTTATTTTAAGTTTGAATTTTTTTAAATAAAAAATATTATAAATTTGTATTATTATTCTATTAGTGCTTATAGTATGTATTTGGATAAAGATTTATCACCATGTTCACAATTTGAAAAATCAAATAGTGAAAACCCAATGTTTTCTGCGTTTGAACCAATTGTTGACTTAAATAGAGATATGTTTGCCAGAGAAATTCTTTTTAGAGTCAATGATTTTAATAATTCTCATGTAATTGTTTTAAAAGAGTTAAGAGCTAGAAAAGAAACTTTTATGTTATTTACAAGAATTTGCCAAAAAGCTTTTAATGAAGCAAAAGTTACTGGTGATATTATTCATGTTAATCTAGAAATTCAAGATTTACTTAATCCAAGCTTTCTGTACTTTATTGATAGTATTTTAGACTCTGTTTGAATTAAACCATCTCTTATAAATTTTGAGTTACTTGAAACTGAAAAAATAACTTCTGAAGTTCAAAAGCAAGTTTTTACTAATTTAAAAATATTAGTAAAAATGTGATTTTTATTAAGTATAGATGATTTATTTTCTTGATATTCAACTAAGAGAAGAGTAAACAATATATTATTACATGGTATTGATTTACATATGGTTAAAATAGATGGTAAATTTATTCAAGATGCATATATTTGATCTTTGTATTGATATGATAGTATGTTAGAAAATGTTGATATTAATAATATAGAATGACTTAGTGATTATATAGAATGATTAAAATCAAAAGATATAAAAGTTTTAGCAGAATGGATTGAAACAGAAAATATGCTTGAATTTGCAAAAAGTTTATGAGCAGAGTATTTTCAGTGATACCTTTTTCAAAATCATACACATAAAAAATTACATATAATTTAATAAAGTTAACAAAAATTGTTGGCTTATTTTTTTTATATTTATATAATTAATAAAATAAAATAATTAAAAATATAAGATGCAACAAAAAATAAGTTTAAAATGAAATATAATTAAATTTGATAAAAATACTCTAAACAAAGATATAGAAGAGGTAATTGATGCTAGATTTGAAAATGGTGAATTTATGCTTGAATCAAGTATAGATGATTTACATGATCCATATTTACTTATAGATATGGATAAAGCTGTTGAAAGGATAAAAAAAGCAAAAGAGAATAGTGAAAAGATAATGATATTTTGAGATTATGATGTAGATTGAGTTACTAGTACTTCTATACTTATGCATTTTTTCAAAAAAGTATGAATGTTAGCTAGTTATAGAATTCCAAATAGGATGAAAGATGGATATGGTATGAAATCATATTTTATAGATGAAATAGCTGAATTATGAGTAAGTTTAATAATTACTGTTGATTGTTGAACTAGAGATATAGAAGTTATTAAATATGCAAAAACAAAATGAATAGATGTAATAGTTACTGATCATCATGCTGTACCTGATTTAACTCATAGTGAAGCCATTGCAATTGTAAATCCTAAAAGACCAGATTGTAATTATCTTTATAAAAATTTAGCTTGAGCTTGAGTTGCTTTTAAACTTATGCAAGCACTTGCTTATGAATATTTTGATAAAGAAGAAGCAAGAAAATATATAATAGAATCAATTGATATTGCTGCAATTTGAACTGTTGCAGACTGTATGAGATTGACTTGAGAAAATAGAATAATTGTAATGGAATGATTAAAACAAATTAAAAAATCAAGGAGTTTATGAATTAGAAAATTGATAGAAGATAAGTTAAATGATGATTTAGATTGAGATTTATTTTGATTTTTAATTGGTCCTAGAATAAACGCAGCAGGTAGATTGGATAGCGCTTACAAAGCTGTAAATCTAATTTTAAATAACACAGATAGTGTTTTTCAAACAATAAGTGAAATAGAAAAATTAAACGAAACTAGAAAATATTTAACAAAGGAATTTTCACTGGATGCTATGAATAAAGTAAATAAAAATGATAATTTACTTTTTTATATTTCTCCATCAATTAATCACTGAATTATAGGAATTGTAGCTGGTAGAATTACAGAACAATTTTATAAACCTTGTATTTGTTTAAAAGATGAGTGAGATAAACTTGTAGCTTCTTGTAGAAGTCCAGAGTATCATTCTATAATTGAAACGTTAGAAAAATACAAAGATTATTTCTTGCATTTTGGTGGTCATAAACAAGCGGCTGGTTTTAGTATTTCAAAAGAAAAATTTAGTGAATTTAAAACTAAGATTATAAATGAACTTAATAAAAAAGATTTTTCTAAATACAAGAAAGAAATTCAAATTGATAAAGTTATAAAACTAGAAGAACTAGGTTTTTCATTTTTAAGTAAGATAAATAAATACAAACCTTTTTGAATTTGAAATGATAAACCTTTGTTTTTACTAGAAAATCTAGAAGCTGAAAAAATAGAGTTTATATGAAAATGAAGAGATCATTTGAAGTTTACAACAAAACACGGATTTAAGATATTTGCATTTTATATGTGAGATTATTATGAAGAAATCAAAAGAAGTAAGAAAAATGTAAGTATAGTTTTCGATTTGAGTGAAGATTCATGGAATGGAAATAAGAATTTGATGTTAAAGGTGGTGGATATAATTTTGGATTAAAAAAAACCTATGTACTTTTGTAACCAAAAGAGAACAATTCCTACTTTTGTAACCAAAAGGTAGCAAAAGTTTTAGGGGTTTTCGAACTAGCTAGCTGAGTTTTATTTCTTACGTCTAGTAATCACTATCTTAACCCCTAAGACCCCGGGATATTTCTAGAAGTTTTAGTTTTTAATTTAATTTAATTTAATTTAATTTAATTTAATTTTCAAAACTCTAAGATAAAAATATGCAATATAACACTCAATGCGAATTTACATCTGTTTTGTGCTCATTGCGGATTTTTAAGGCTGCATAAGCCTTAAAGACTTTTTAGAAAAATCATAAAAATTTTTAATTTTTATAGCTTTTTCTTATACTTTAGTGTGGTACCTTTTGGTCACAAAAGTACATATATAAGTAAAAATCTTTTCAGCTAATATATATATTTTAACTAATTTTTATGAATGAAATTTCTCAAAAAATCATAGATTATGCAATCTGGTATTATCTAAAATATTACCCAAGTCCTAAAAAGTTGAAATCAAAATTAAAGGAAAAATTTTGACCGGATTCTGAAAAATGACAAAAATATGGTTGAATATCAGATGAAGAAATTGATTATATAGTTTGAGAAAAACTTAGTAATATAGTCCAAGAAGATGAAGTAATAAGGTCAAAAATTAGAGTTTTGAAAGAAAGATGAAAAAGTAAACTTTATATAAAGCAAAAATTGTATGAAAGACAAGAAGATAAGGAGTTAATAGAAAATTATTTAGAAGAATATTTTCTAGAATGAGAAAGTGAAAATATACTTAGAGAATTTAAAAAATTAGAACAAAAATTTGAAAAAAATAAGATTATAGAAAAATTGCTTAGAAAGTGATTTAATTATGATGAAGTAAAAAAATTGTTTTAAAAAAAGAATATAAACTTTTTAAAGTTTATATTCTTTTTTCTTTATTATACTTATAGCACTTATCCATAATAATCATCATCAGAATACGAAAAATGTTCACGTGTAACCAAATATTTGAATTAAAATTCATCATATAATTAATCATCAAACATTTGCTAGATTTGAAAGCATTTTTATAGGAGCACTAGATGCATTTGCATCAATTTGTTTTAGTTTTTTCTTTTCTGCATAAGTACTATTATATTCATTACTAAATTCTCATTGTGATATTGGCATACCTGCTGCATATCATAAACTATTTAATAATCATAGCATAAGTACAATCCAAAGAGAATCAAATAATCAAAACATAAATATAGAAACTCAAGAAACTATAACTCATACTATTAATACTTTTATATTTCATAATTTTTCTCACATTTTTATTAGTGGGATTTGTGCTCAGTAAGCTGGTATAGCTAAAAGTGCAATAAATACATAAGCTGTAAATATACTTTGCAAGTTAAATTTTGCTAATTCAGAAGAATTGTTTCTTAATACTCAGTCAATAAAATCAATTAAAAATGAAGTTACAAATGTGTCCCAAAACCCAAACAATGTAAAAATTCATCATATTATTAATAATCTATAATTATAAGGAGGTTGCATAAGTATTTCAAAAAAACTTTTCATATCTTCTTTTGTTGTATCATATACTTCTTTAAAATTTATAGATTGTTTAATTTCTGTAGGCTTTAAAAAAAGTACTTTTATATTTTTTGTTTTTTCAATTAATTCATTTTTATTTGATAATATACTAGTTTTGTAATCGTTTAGAGAGTTTACTATATTATCTTTTGATATTAGTTTTAATTTTTTTAAATCTTCAAATTTCAATTCATTTTCAGAATTATCAAAATACTTTATAGTAAAAATTATAAATACAATTATAAGAATAACTAAAATAATAACGGCAACAAGAGTATTAAATGCAAGGATTATTCATGAAGATATAAGTCAAACTAAACTTCAAATTCCACTCCATATATTTCTTTTAGAAAATAGCATAGAATATTCGCTTGGATCTGCATTATTCATTATATATGAATAACTTGTTACATCACTTATTTCTTTTATTATTCAATAAAGTGCTACTGCTATAAGTAATAATAATATGTTAAAAAATGATCAAAACATACTTTTTAATGCTTCAACTGAAAAATCTAAATTTACATCAATAGTACTTGTTTGATATATAAAATATAAAAATATCAATGATACTACAAACATAAGATATGTTCAGAATAAAAATATTTTTTTAGGAGTAAAGTATTTTTGAAATACTCAAACTGGACTATCAGCAAAAAATGAAACTAAGTTTCAAAGTCACAAAAATATTCATACTACTAAAGGACTTTTTAATTGAATTAAAAAGAAAAACACTAGAGTGAAATGGAAACACATCCATACAAAAGATGAAATAAATCAGTATATAAAGAAATTTTTCTTTTTTACATCATCAAATTTATTGTCTATAGTTATATAATTATCCATTTTGGAAAAACTAACATTTTAAAATATATAGTTATTTTATCATTTATAATTATTTTATGCAAAAAATGTATAGTTATTTTCTCTTTTGTATTCTTATTTTTATTTTGTAATTTACTTATTTTTAAATATTATAATATAAAATATTTTTTAAAATATACTTATGTCACAAAAAATAAAATGTCCAAATTGTAATTTTGATATAGATTTAGATAAGATTGCAGATGAAAAATATACTAAATTGATTAAAGAACAAGAATATAAATTAAAGGAAGAACAAGAAAAACAAAGAGAGCAATTTGAAAAAGAATTAGAAGAAAAAACAATTGAAATGAGAAAAAAAGCTCAAGAATTTGCTGAAAAAAAAGCACTTGATGCAAAAAAGGAAATGGAGTTAGAAATGAAAGATATGGCTTCTAGATTGGAAAAAGCAGAAAATGAACAACAAGAAGCTAAGAAAAAAGAATTAGAATTTATTCAAAAACAAAGAGAATTAGAAAATAAGGAAAAAAACTTTGAGCTTGAAATGGAAAAAAAATTATTTGAAGAAAGAAAAAATATAGAATTATCTGTAGAAGAAAGATTAAAAGAAAATTCTAAAAAAGAAATGGATGAAAAAATGGAAAAAATGCAGGAAGAATTTAGAAAAAAAGAGCTAGAATATCAAAAACAACAAGATCAATTAAAAAGATCACTTGATGATGCAAAAAGAAAAGCTGAACAATGAAGTCAACAAATACAATGAGATGTTCAAGAAGATGATTTGAAAAATGCTATAATGCAAGCATTTCCTATTGATAAAATAGATGATGTTGCTACTTGAGTTAAGTGAGCTGATTTAGTACAAACTGTAAAAAATAATTTTGGTCAACAAGCTTGAATTATAGTTTGGGAAAGTAAAAATACTAAAGCATGGTCAGATTCTTGGGTTATGAAATTGAAAGATGATAAGTTAAAAATAAATTGAAATATAGCTATTTTGGTGACTACAGTGCTACCAAAAGATATGAAAAATTTTGGTATGTTTGATGATGTTATGGTTTGTCTTCCTGAATTTGCAATTGCCGTTGCAACTATGCTTCGTGATAAATTATTATCTATTTCTAAGGTGGAAAAATCTCTAGAATGAAAAGATGCAAAGATGGAAATGCTTTATAAATATCTTTCTAGTGAAGAATTTTCAAGCAAGATAAATATGATGGTTGATGTATTTTCAAATCTTAAAGCAGGAATTGATTCTGAAAGAAGAGCAATGGAAAAAAATTGGAAAAGAAGAGAAAAAGATTTAGAAAGAGCAACTTTTGCAGTTACTGGAATGTATTGAGAACTTGAAAGTCTTATGTGACAAGCCTTGCCTTGAGCAGAGAGATTGGAATTATGATATGGAGAAGTAGATTATGATTTAGAAGATTAAAAATATTTATGCATAAAAAAATAAGAGAATTATCTGCAAAAAGAGTTAAATATTTGATAGAAAAACAAATATCTTTTTATAAGTGAAATAAAACTTATTTAGATTGAATTAGAGAAGAGCTTTTGGAAGTAGAACAAGAAATAAAAGAAAATAATTCTGTTTATTTAGAAGATGAACTTTGAGATGTATTTTGGGATTATTTATGTTTTATTCATGCTCTTGAAAATGAATGAAAAATAAGCTCAGTAGAAAAGGTATTTGAAAGATGTTATAAAAAATTTGGTGAAAGAGTTGGTTATGATGGTAATTGATGAGATAATTGGCAAGAAGTTAAAGATGCACAAAAAAAAGAACTTAAATTAGAACATAATAAATTATACAATAATGACAAATAAATTATCTCTAGATTTTGGTTGAAATATTCCAAAGTTTAAAAGAAAGATACTTAGTAATGTTATAATTGATAGGAAGAGTAAATATAGTGTTGTTGCTTGAATTGTAGCTTCAAAAGAAGAAGTAGATTTATTTATGAAAGAAATCTTACTGGATGATTATTTTAAAAAAGCAACTCATAATACCTTTGCATATAGGATAAAACTTGAAAGCTGAAGTATACTTGAATGAAAAAATGATGATGGTGAAACTGGAGCTTGAATGTGTATTTTAAGAGAATTACAAAGGGAAGAATATATAAATACTATTATTGTAGTAACTAGATATTTTTGATGAATACATTTACAAACAGATAGATTTAAAAATGTAATAGATGCTACAAAAATAATTTTAAAAGAAATTTAAAAATGAAAATAATAAGGTCTTGGAGAAAATCATTGTCGCTTAGTATTGGTACTGATTGAGAATTAATTATCAAAGCACCATATTTTACTAGTGAAAAAACTATTTTGTCTTTTATAGAAAAAAATAAAACTTGGATAGAAAAAGCTAAAAGTTCTGTTTTAGAAAAAAGTAAAAATTTTGTAGAGTGAGAAGAGTTTTATTTTTTATGAAATACTTATAAACTTATCTTTGATGAAGTAAGCGAAAAAATAAGTTTTGATTGAAATAATTTCTATTTAAACTACAAACATAAGGAAAAAACAAGAGAGAAATTTATTATCTTTTATAAAACTGAAGCATCAAAACATATAAAAGAAAGGGTAGTTATTTTGGCTAGAGAATACAATTTAGATTTTAGGGAATTAAGAATTACAAGTGCTAAAACTAGGTGGTGAAGTTGTAGTAGTAAGAAAAATTTAAATTTTAGTTTTAGACTTATTATGTCACCGCTTGAAACAATTGATTATGTAATAATTCATGAGTTATCGCATTTACTTGAAATGAATCATAGTCAAAAGTTTTGGTCAAATGTAGATAATTTCTTTTCTAAATTAAATCATGGACATTATAAAAAACATCAAAAATGGCTGAAAGTAAATTGAAATAAATTGATGTATGTGTAGAAACTTTTTAACAATAACTTAACAAAAATACCTAGTTTTTAACAATTTTGTAAAAAATTAGAACAATATATATTTAAAAGATAAATTATGAAATTAAATACTCAATTATTAGAAAAAATAAGAAATTCAGAATCTAGGATATTGGTCGTAACTAAGTATTTAGATAAAAAAGACACTGAAGAAGTTGTTTTATTTATGGAACAAAATTATTTTGATATACTTGAAGGTTTTTGAGAAAATAGACTTGAATGAGTAAAACTAAAAGAATTTGATAGAGAAAAATCTCACTTTATTTGAAATATTCAAACTAAACAAATAAAAGAAATTGTTAAAGATTGCTTAGTTATTCATAGTGTAGATGATATGAAACAAATTTTGAGAATGGAAGAAATTTGTTCTAAAGCTGATTTATGGGTTCAAATATTTCTACAAATAAATGTTGACGTTACAAAACCAGGTTGAGTTGAAGTTGATAAGATTCCAGAATTTTTAAAAGTGATTTGAGAAATGGAAAATATAAGTTTGATTTGATTTTCTGCAATTGGAAGAAGTGAATTTACAAGAGAAGAAAAAGAAAAAGAGTTTGATTTACTACTAAACTTAAGAAATAAATATATTCCAAACTGATTTATTTCTGCTTGAACTTCTATTGATTATGAAATAGCTTTGGAAAAGGGAATTGATATAGTTAGAATTTGAAATGCTTTATATAATTAAAAATTAATTATGAAAAAAGAAGAATTAATAAAATACTTAGATGAGTATTTAAAGATTTCAGAATTTAAAGATGATTCAAAAAATGGCTTACAAGTTGATAATAGTAAGGATGAAATAAAAAAAATATGATATGCAGTAGATGCAAATACTTATATTTTTGATAAGGCAATTGAAGAGTGAGTAGATATGGTTTTGACTCATCATGGTTTATTTTGGTGATTTGAACAAGCACTTGTTTGAGTTCCATTTGAGAGAGCAAAAAAACTTATAAATAATGATATAAGTCTTTATTCTTGCCATCTTCCACTTGATGCACATAATGAAGTTTGAAATAATATATGACTAGCTAAAGCTTTTATAAATATTTTTTGACTCCAAGAATGAGAATATGAAATAGAAGATTTTTGATTTTATCATTGAATTCCTATTTGATTTTGAATTAAATTTAAACATAAGATTCATATTTCAAATATGGTAACTCCATATGCAGAAATGATGCAATTAACAAAGAGGCTATATAATTTTTGAAAAAAAGACTATATAAATAGTGTAGCATTTGTTTCTGGATGAGCTTTAAGCTGTGTAAAAGAAGCAAATGATAAAAATTATGATGTCTTTGTAACTTGAGAATGAGCTCATTATGAGATGACTTTTGCAAAAGAATTATGACAAAGTATTTTGATTTGATGACATTATGAAACTGAAAAAATAGGACCAAAACTTTTAGCTTATCATTTGAGGGATAAATTTGGAATTGAAATAGTTTTTTTAGATGAAAAATATTAAGATTATGAATAAAATAATTTGAGAACAATTATGAGGATGAGAAAATGAAAAAACAAAACATTTTTCTATTTTTCTTAAGGAAGTTTTAAATACTGTATGAATTAAAAGATTATGAAAAGATATTTCTCTTAAAAATGATAAATTTATTGAGTTACTTTCTTTATATAAAGAAAGAATTAGATATGTTTCTACAGATTTAGAGTTATATTGATATGAAGTTAAAAATATGTTTTTTATTGAAGATGAAGATTATATTAAATATCTAAGATTAAATATTTCTAAGATAAAATCATGAGAATTATTAATCTGATTTTTATATGATGATCCTATAAATGCACTTAAAATAAAATCAATAGTTTTTGCTAAACAAGTAGTAGAAGATAGTGTTATAAATGACAACTTAGAATTTTTTAGAGATAGATTAAAATGAATAGTTATTCCTTGAATTGATTGCTAAAAATATATAAAAAAATCTGCATAAATGCAGATTTTTTTATATATTTTTCATCGACTTAATTTCTCATTTTCATGAAACAATCATATATATGTGATAAGGCATTTTTATAATTCATGCTCAGATTTGATACAATAAATCAATTGTTGCAATTAGAGAATTCGCTGTTCATAGAGCAAATCATAATATATGTTCATGAAGTGCTGTTGGATTTTTGGCTTTATCTATAAGTTTACTTGGTAGATAATCTTCTATATGATTTTTAAAGTCATCTATACTTATACTTTTTTCTACATCATCTTTTAATATTTTTATTTCTAATTTAGAAGAATTTTCTATTAATTCTTGAGCTCATTTTAAGATTAAAAACAATTTTTCTAATTCACTATTATCTAGTTTATTTAAATCAGAACTTCAAGTTTCTTTTATCTCACTTTTTAGGTTTTCAAGTCATTCTAGTGTTGTATTTTTTATAAGCGATAATATTTCTTTTTTTTCTATTTTAAACTTTTTAGATATTTCATTTGCTAGATTATCAAGCATAATTTTTTTATCTAATCTTTCTTTTTCATTTAAAACTCAAGAATTAATTTTTTCATTCATATTATTATTTTTTAGGAATTTGTTCTAACCAATACTTAGTTGTTTCAGAATATTCATTATTTTTATCAAGAGTAATTGCTTTTTTAAATGTAATAAATGCATCATCATAATTTTCTTTTTTAAATTCAAAAATTCATTTTACCATTGTAATCATAGAACTTTTATCGTTTATTTCAAGTGCTTTGTTTATATTGTTTTCTATTGTTTTAAATTGATAATCACTTATATTATCACTTTGAAGCATTATCCAAGATTGGTATCAATAAAATAATTCTGAATCTGGATATTTTAATTTAGCAATTTCACTATATTTTAATGCAGTAGCTAATTCATTATTTAAAATATTATAATATATAGCTAGATTATAATCATTTATATTTAATTTTTCATCTTTTGAATCAATCAAATCTTTAAATGTAGATAACATTTTTTCTGTTTCATTTAATTCAAAATATATAAAAATTAATCTTCTTCTTATATCATTTAAATCAGGATATCAAATTTTTATAGCCTTATTATAATGAATACTACTAAGAATTTTGTCATTTAGTTTTTCATAAATTCTTGCTAAAAAATAACTAGCTTCAGCATCGTTTGATTCTATTTTATTGTATTCTATTAAATAATCTTTTGCTTCTTTGTACAATCATAATTCATAAGCACTTTTTGCTGCTATTTTCAGCATTGGTTTATAATTTATATTTGTTTTTAGTATAGATTTTGCAGTTTCAAGTGCTATTAGATATGTTCAATTTTGATAAAATGCTCAAGCTACAAGTGCTGCTTTGTAAGTAAGATCATCAATTTTAAAATTATAGTAATTTATAAATGCACCATTTACTGTTTTTAAATTTTTTGAATCTTCATAAATACTTCAAGTTCAAGAAGTAGTATTTTTATCAAATGTTTCTTGAAAATTTGCTCTACATTTTGAAAAATCATTTATACAGATAAGCGAATTTTTATAATAAAAATTTTCAGGTTTATTTAATCAAATACTATCTATCTCACTATATAATTTTTCTAAACTTCATGTTCAATTATATGTTGAATTTATTAAACTTAAAACAGCTTTTGTCTTATCTAGGTTTTGATAATTTTTTATATTACTATAATATTCATAAGCTTTATCATATTTATTTAAATTATAGTAAATATCTCATATTTTTAAATTTGTTTCTCTATCATTTGGGACTTCCTTGTATACTTGTAAATATTGAGTAAGTGCAGTTGTATACTCCATATTTTCAAAATATAAATCTCATTTTGTAAGTAATCATTTTAAAGCAATCTTTTTTTTCAAAGTATCAAGTCTATCGTTTGGATTTTCATTTTTACTATTTGAGTCAAAAATTCAAGAATATGTTGAATTGTCTAAACTATTATTTTCTAATTCATTTTTTTTGTTTAGAAATAAATAAATAGCTACAGACAATGATATTATTAAAATTAATATAAAAATAGTTAGGAAAAAGTTTTTTTTCATTTTTGGTTTATTATAAATATTTTTTAAATTTTATATCTTAGAATGGTTTTGTAAAGAAAATTTATTTCTTTTGTATTTACAAAGAAATAATTTACATTACACTAGAAAAAATAATTTAATAATTTTAGTATCTCGTGTTAAAAAAAATAGCAAGCAATACATTTTCTCAAATCTTATCAAAAGCTGTTACAGCAATAATTGCAATATTTTTAATTAGTATTTTAACTAATTATTTATCAGTTGAAATGTATTGATTATATTCAAAAATTTATAATTATACTTGAATCTTTGTTTTTTTGGCTGATTTAGGTTTATATGCAATTTCAATTAGAGAAATATCAAATAATAGAGAAAATTCAAGCAAGATAGTTTGAAATGTGATGACTCTTAGGCTTATTTTGTGAATATTAATTTTGTTTTTATCTACTATAATTGCATTTTTTCTCCCAGGTTATAATTCAGAGTTAGCTATCATTTCTATAATAATAGTATCTTTTTTTACTATTTTTCAACTTTTAAATTCTTCTATTCTTGCTCTTATGCAAGCAAATATGCAGATTGAGTTTTCAGCAATTAGTTTGATAATTTCAAAGATAATAAATGTCTCATTAATAGCAATAATTGCATTTTACATTTATCCTAAAGATTTTGTTCAAAATTTTAGTTTTTATAACCCATTTTTATTTATAGTTTCAGCTTGAGTTATTTCAGTTTTTATAAATACATTTTTAAATTTTTTATATGCTAGAAGAATAACAAAGATTTGATTTGAATTTGATTGGAAATATATAAAACATCTTTTTAAAATTTCACTTCCATATTGAATAGCTTTATTTTTAAGTGTTGTTTATTTTAAGGTTGATGTGATTTTACTTTCTTTATTAGAGTGACCAACAAAAGGTGATTTAAGTATAGCACTTTATAGTCTTCCTATGAAAATAGTAGAAGTTTTGATGGTAATTTGATGATTTTATATGACTTCAATGCTTCCAAGTTTAAGTAAATGATTTAAAGAAAAAGATGAAAATAAGTTATTATCACTAATTGATATTTCCTTTAAAATACTTTTTTGTTTTTCTTCATTGTTGTTTGTTCTTTGAGTTTTACTTAGAGATTATATAATCAAGATAATTGCAAATGAAAACTATTTAGTTACTACTCATATGTATAATTCGAGTGATGCTTTTGTAGTTGTATTTTTTGTAATATTGTTTTATTTTTTATCACTTGTTTTTATTTATGCACTAGTTTGAGCTGAAAAACAAGAAAAATTATTAAAAATAAATATATTTATTACCATTTTTAATATAGTTTGAAATATAATTTTAATTCCAAAATATAGTTTTATGTGAGCTTGAGTAACTACGCTTGTTTCTCAAATATTGTTATTTTTATTTTGATATTATTATACTAAACAGATAATTAATTTTAAGTTTCCAATTTTCTTTATAATCAGATGAATTATATTTGGTTTATTTGTATTTTTATTTTGAAATTATTTATTAGTTCATTTTTCAAAAGGATTATATTTTGATTTTATTTTTTTTGCTATTATTTTGTTTTCATTATATTTGCCATATTTTTATTTAGAATATAAAAAGTATTACTTAAAATAGCCAATATTTTTTTATAAAAACTTGCATAAATTTAAAAAACTTTTAGACTTTGGACTTGTTTAAATATATATAACTCAATTTTATGGAAGAAATAAGTTTTTTATCTCAAACTCTAGCAGTTTTATTTTTACTTATAATTAGTTCTTTTACTTATATTTTAAGTAAAAGAATAAATTTCCCTTATACAGTATTATTAGTAATTGTTTGATTATTATTAATACCAATTTCTCATATTCCAATTTTTTCATTTATAGATGACTTTCAATTAACACCAAATTTATTATTTTATGTGTTATTGCCAGTATTGCTTTTTGAAGCATCATATAATATGAATTATAGACAGTTAATTATGAATTGGAAAACAATCGCATGATTATCTATTTTTTGATTAATAATTTCTTGAGCATTAATTGCGCTTTGATTGTTTTATCTTTTTCCATTTGTAGGACTACATATTCCTTTTATGGTTTGTTTATTGTTTTGAGTTCTTATTTCAGCAACAGATCCAGTAGCAGTTTTATCAATTTTTAAATCACTTTGAGCTCCTAGAAGATTAACTATTATTTTTGAGGGAGAAAGTTTGTTTAATGATGGTACAGCAGTAGCTATGTTTTTAGTTGTACTTTGATTGATAATAGATTGAGGTAATATTTGAGCTTCAACATTTTTGGATGGAACTCTTAAATTTGCTTCTATGGTATGAGGTTGAATTATTTTTTGATGATTTACAGGTTTTTTATTTAGTAAAATACTTTGATACATAAAAAATAATGAGGAAGCAGAAATAGTTATAACTATGCTTTTAGCACATATTACTTTTATATTTGCTGAACTTATAACTGAAAAATTTCCATTTTTACCTATTTCTTGAGTAATAGCAACAGTTATAGCATCAATTGTAATTTGAAATTATGGTAGATATAAGATTACACCAAGAGTTGAAATTCATATGCATAAATTTTGGGAATTTTTTGCATTTATTTCAAATTCACTTGTATTTATACTTATGTGATTAATTCTTAGTGACTTAGATATAAATTTCAGTGAATTTATTATACCTTTATTTGTAGCTATTTTAGTAGTTATGATTTCTAGAATTATTTCAGTTTATATCCCAGTATGAATAAATAATTTTTTCAAAATAGAAGACCATATTCCTAACTCTTGGTCAATTTTACTTTCTTGGTGAAGTTTAAGATGAGCACTTGCTTTGATGATGGTATTGTTAATTCCGTGAGTAGGTGATGTTGGGTATGAAAAAATATTATTATTTCAACAAACAGTTTGATGGAATTATGATTATTCTATAAAAGATTTTCTATTAGTTTTAACTATCTGATGTATAATGTTTACATTATTTATTAAAGCTCCAACAACTCCTATAATAATGAGAAGATTATGAATTGATAGATTACATAAACTTGAAGAATTTGAATATGAAGAATGAAAAATATTATCAAATTTAAAAATTATTCAAAAATTAAATCTTTCTTTCAAAAAAGCATATTTAACTCAAAATGAATATGATGAGTTAAAAGATAAGTATAGTGAAAAACTAAATCATGCTGTTAAAAAGATGAAAAAAGTTTTAGAAGAAAAATGAGCAGATCCAAAAACTCTTATTAGAAGAGCATTATCACTTCATGCGCTTTGAATTGAAAAACAATATTTAAAAGAATTATTTTTATATAATGAAATTGATGAGAAAAATTTCAAATATATACTTAGAAAAATAGAAAAACAAATTGAAAGATTAGAATCATCTCATGAACAATTAAGTAGTATCTCAAATAAGAAAAATGATTATGATATATTTACTAGGTGTGTAGTTCATATTTATAAAAGAACTTCAACTGATTTAGATTCATATATTAGAAATAGAACAAGACTTATAATTACAAGAAAAGTAATTAAAGAACTTAGAATATTAGCTGAAATTGATTTTTGATTTGATAAATCACTTTTTGATGAAATCATAGAATTATATGCATTTTTTAATAAACAAGCAGATGAAAAGAGAATAAAAATATTTACAAATCATAAAGCTACAATAAATGCAGTAGAATCTAGGCTTGTAAATAAATCACTTTTAAAGTTAGAAGAAAAAACTATAAAAGATTTGTATCATAAAGAAATAATTACTCCTAAGTTGTATTTTAAATTTATGGATGAAATAGAAAAAGAGATGTATAGTGATGTTAAAAAAATGGCATAATAAAAATATATTTTTATTATATTTTTGAAAAAAAATAATTATAGTTAATATTAGTAATATTAATTAATAATTATTTTTTTTATGAAAACAGCATTTGAAACTAGACCAGGTTGTGTAGTAGAGATAGATTGAGATTTATATTTTGTAACTAAATGGGAATCTCATAGATGAGGTAGATGAGCTACAACAGTTAAAATGAGATTAAAAAATATTTGAAATGGTTCTATGACAGACAAAGTATATAGTAGTGATGATAAACTTGATGATGTAATTTTAGAAAGAACAGTTTTTGAATATTTATATAATTCTTCTTGAGTTTATGTATTTATGAATAGTGAAAATTATGAACAAGTTGAACTAAGTGAAGATGATGTAGGTGATATGAAGTATTTTTTATCTGAATGAGCTACAATTGATATACAACAACATAATTGAAATTTTGTATGAATTATATTGGCAACTTATATGAAATTAAAAGTTGTTGAAGCTTTACCACTTGTTTGAAGTAGTGAAAATAAGGAAGTTATAACAAATACATGACTTAAACTTGAAGTTCCTCCTTTTATTGAGGAATGAGATGAAATAGTTGTTAATACATCAACTTTTGAATTTGTAGATAAAGTAAAATAATTTTATGTAATTTTTCTATTAAATTGCATTTTATAGAAAAATTACTAAATTATAATAAATTAAAATATAAAAATAAATAAATGAAGATAGATAATGTTACACTTTCTTTTAGAAATAAAGTTATATTAAAAGATATAAATATAGAAATAAAAAAGTGAGAATTTGTTTTTATGATTGGTTATTCTGGTAGTTGAAAAACATCAGTTATTAGATCTATTATTTGAGATTTTCGTCCAGAAAGATGAGATATAATTTTAGATAGTAATTTAGCACTTTATAGATGAATGACAGAAGAAACTTTGCTTTCTTATAGAAGAGAAGTATGAGTTATTTTTCAAGATTATAAACTTCTTGAATCAAAAAAAGTATATGAAAATGTAGCATTTGCTATGGAAGTTTGCGGTTATAGCGATGCACTTATTAGAAAAAAAGTACCAGAAGCACTTGAAAAAGTATGACTTTTGATAAAAAAAGATAAGTTTGTTTATGAATTATCAGGTTGAGAGAAACAAAGAGTTGCAATTGCAAGAGCATTAGTTCATGATCCTAGAATTATTATTTGAGATGAGCCAACTTGAAATCTAGATCCAGAAACTGCAAAGGAAATTATGGATATATTTTTGGATTTAAATATGGAATGAAAAACTATAATTATGGCAACTCATGATTCAAATATAGTAAATGCATTAAACAAAAGAGTTATAACTTTTCATGATAGAAAGATAATTTCAGATGTAGAAAATGGTCATTATAATTTGAAATAGTAATTTTTAATAGTCAATTAAAAAAACAATAAATACTTTGCAAATCATAATAAATACTAATAATTAAAATATTAGTATTTATTTTTTACAAAAAAATATGCAAAAAAATAACAAGGCGTTTACACTAGTAGAACTAATAGTAGTAATCACAATACTAGCTATTTTGGGTACAATAGCGTTTATAAACTTACAATGATATAGTACATCAGCAAGAGATAGTAAAAGAGTAAGTGATATAAATAATATTATGAAAAAGATATGAATTGAAAGTTCAAAATGAACATCTATTTCATCACTAATAAATACAACAAAAACAAATTCATGATTAACAATAGATTGAAATAGCTGAAGTTCAATCCAATGAACAGCAAATTTTCTAGCTTTAAAAGAAGATGGAAATAGTTTTAAAGATCCAGTAACAAACTGAGATTATGTATTATCATACTCAGTATGATGAAGTGGAACATGAGCCTATAAATTTAATCAAATATCAACAGTAAATGAAGAAGAAAATACAGCAGTAGTAAAATGAAATTATTACAAGATGCAATCTGGAGATAGTCCAAGTATAACATACAATCCAGATAGTACATATTTTGTAGAGGATTGAGGAGTAAATTTACCATATGAGATAGTTGTGTGAACAACTAATGAAAGTGTATTTAATCCTTATGATAGTTGTACATGAGTAAATACACCAACACCATTTTCAGCAACAACAACTTATAGTTGATGTGATACAGCAGATATAATAGTATGTGCATGAAGTTGAAGTTGATATACAACTTCAGCATGTAATGTATGAGCAACAACAGCAAGTACAGATTGGACAATATCAAGATGAGAATATTTCCAATGGTGAAGAAATAAAGGATTTGCTTATAATGATATGACTCAACAATCTATACCTATAGATTGAAGTGAATGACTTGATGCATTAAATGATGAATATTGATTTGTATGGGATGCAAGTTTACCAATTCCATATAGTTGGGCAAATACAGATATAACAGATAACTGGTGAAATACAACAAATACAAGTATAGCAAGACAATGACCATGTGCTAGGTGATATCATGTACCAAGTAATTTAGAATGGTCATGAATTGTAGCATCATGATTATGGTTTGGTAATTGATCAGAAATGCAAAATATACTTAAACTACCTTATTCAGGTTCTCGTTTTTGGAATAATGGTACTTTTGGTGATGGAAGTTACTTTGGTCTATATTGGTCATCTTCTTATAATGGTGTTAGTCCTTATCTTTTAGGGTTTGATTCTGGTTATATTGATCCTAATAGTACTAGTGATATTCCTTATGGTTTTTCTGTTAGGTGTTTCAAAAACTAGAGAGATAGTTAGTAAAAAAATTTAGAACAATAAAAAAATTGGATGAAATCCAATTTTTTTATTTACTTCAAATTCTGTATTCTATTTCTTTACTTACAAATTCTTTATCACGACCATACTTTAGACGAGAAAGCTCAGTATATGCTTTTGCTAAACTAGGTTCTCACTTATCAAGATAAGGATTTATAGGAATAATTGAAAACGGAGTTGTAGGTTGATTATCAACAGAAAGTTTCATAGTTGCTTTAAATTTATCCATATTTACTAGATCTTGATCTGAAAAAACTGGAGCATAATATTTAGCCATAAATTCTCAATCTTCAGGTCATATCTTGTAACTCATAATACTTCAAACGTTACCAAAAATAGCATTTTTTAAATTTAGACTAGATTTAGTAAGTGCATCACTTTGTTCTAATTGTCATAGATATTGGTGAGCTATATTTAGACTTAGTCTATATTTTCTTGCTTCAGAAAGTATAGATTCTATACTATCCGTTACGTAGTTTTGGAATTCATCTATATATAAGAAAAAATCACTTCTATCTTCTTTTGCAATCCTATCTCTTCTCATGGCAGCCATTTGTATCTTTGATACAAGCATCATACCTAGAAGTTTAGAGTTTAGATCACCAAGTCTTCATTTACTCAAATTTACAATTAAGATTTTTTTATTTTGCATTATATCAAGTATATCAAAACTAGATTTTACTTGTCATATGATGTTTCTCATCATCTTATTTGTAGTAAATTGACCAAATTTTGCAGCAAAATAAGGTATAATTTCAGCTTTTTCTCTATCTCACATAGAAGCATATGTTTTATCCCACCAGTTTTTTACTATAGGATTTTTAACATGTCTTGTTCTATCTTTTTGAAAATCTATATCTGTAAATAATCTAACTACATCAGTAATTGCTCAACCTCCTGGATAATCCATAAGAGTTAAAACAGCATTTCTAAAATAATCTTGTATTCTTGGACCAAATACTTCATTACCAAAAAGTTTTATCATTATATTTAGAGCGTCCATTGCAACTAATTCTTTTTCTTCATCAGTTGATGCTTCAAGTAGATTTAATCACATTGGTCTATCTAAATCACTAGGATCAAAGATAATCACGTCATCAGCTCTTTCTCTAGGTATAAATGGAAGTAAATCACGAGCTAAATCTCCATGTGGATCAATTACGCAAAGTCATTCTCCATTTAGTAAATCTTGTCTTGCCATAACTTGCATAATACTAGATTTACCCGTACCAGTTTGTCCGATAACATAAAAATGTCTAAATCTATCTTCAGTTTTTATCCTTATTTCTTTTTTTACTCATCTATATATGTTGTGTCCAAGCAAGATTCATTCTTTTGGAATATTGTTAGGTGCTTTTACTATCTTGAAATTTTGCCATTTTATTTCTGGAGTAGAATTGTATCTTATATGTGGAAAATGAAATAATGAAGCTAATTCCTCAGTATTTAAAATCATTTTCTTAAGATAAAATGGTTTTCTAAAATATCTAAAAATATAATTTTTTATTAATCTTTTTTTGTTGTGATATAGCGTTGCTGTAAATTTATTGAAATCTGGATAATTAAATTGTGTAAAACATGAAATTATATTTGTGATTTCAGATTCAACCATAGCTTTGTTATTTCAAGTTGCAATAACTCTAATTATAGCTTCAAATCAAGTTTTATCTCATTTTTCATCTACAGTTTTTGATCTTTCTTGAGTTAGAGCAGAAGTGTTATTTTCTGAACTTGGTTTATTATTATCATCACTAGTTGAAAATGCTTCTATGAAATTTATAAATAATTTTATAGGATTTAGTGTAAAAAAACTAGTTTTTCAATTCATAATCTTACTACTTGCTTTACTACATTCTCATTGCCAATCATCATCAATTGGTTTTAGTATTATTTGCAACGCAGCTGATTCGTCTTCTTCTAGTTTTGAAAATGCATTTGTTATGTTGTTTATTGGGTCACTTTCTAATTTTTGATATGTTTTGATTGGGAAGAAAAATTCTTTAGTTGTATTTATGTATTTTGCTTCATAGTATTTTCTATTTTTAAAAATATTTACTTCAGTAGTTTCTTCTATGATTGCATCAGTATAAAATCAGTTTATTTGTTTTTCTATTAAGTATTTGTAGTTTTTTGGAATAACAACATAAAAAAGTATCTCATTTTCATGAGCTATATATTCAAAACTTATTAGGTCTTGACCTAGGATTTTTTTCATCAATTTATTTGAATGAATTGCTTTTAGTGAAGCATAAAGTTGTTCCATCAAACCAATCATTTCTTTAAAATCCTTAGTTGTTTCTTTTTTTTCGTCTAAATCACTATTCTTTTTTGGAAGAGTGATTCTTAAAAAAGTCATATTAAGAGTTCTCTTGTAATCATTTTTTCTTCTAAGTATTTTTATGAGAGTATAAATGGTTATTATCATAGCCAAAATACTTGTAAATAGAATTATATAATCCATTTATTTTTATCTTATTTTTTAAATTTCTTTTATTATATCACATTTTCATTTAAAATAAAAGAAAAACTGTTGATAATTTCAAAAAAAAATGTATAAAAATACTATAAGAATTTTTAATAAAATCATAATATGTCAAAAATTATATTGCTTGATTCAATTCGTAGTATGCAAAATGTAGGTGCTATCTTTAGAAATGCTGATTGAGCCTGATTTGAAAAAGTTATTTTAACAGGTACTACACCAACTCCACCTAGAAATGATATAAGTAAAACTGCTCTTGGTGCTGAAATATTTATAGATTGGGAATATTATAAAGATCCATTTGAAATACTTGATAATTTAAGAAAAAAAGGGTATATTATAATAAGTGTTGAATTAGATGAGAGAAGTATAGATTATACTGAGTTGTATAAACAAAATAATCCAAATGTAGTTTTGGTTATGTGAAATGAAGTATCTGGAGTAAATAAAACTATTTTAGATATTTCTGACGAAATAGTTATAATTCCAATGAGAGGAAAAAAAGAGTCATTAAATGTCTCAGTTGCAGCATGAATAGTTATGTATAGTGTTAACTAATTTTTGAATATGTTTAAAAAAATTGTTTGCTTTTTTATCTTGTATTTTATCATATTTTTATGAAGGTCTTTTGCTGATTCAGTTCCTGTTGAACAGGTTTTTTCTGATATTTCAAAGGATTATAAATACTATAATGAACTTCAAACTTTATATGATAAAGGGATGATTTTTCCAGATTCTGATGGTAGATTTAATCCACAAAAACTTTTAAATCGTGATGAATTTGTATGAATTATGATGGAAGTTTCTTGTAGTAAATGTATTTCACCAAATGTATCATATGATTTTTTAAGTAAATATGAAAATAGTACACTTTTTTTTGATGTAAATAGAACTAATAAATATTTTTATTGTATTGCTTGAGCAGATGCAAGTTCATTTGTATCTTGATATCAAGAATGAACAAAATGTGAAGATTGAACTTTTAAAGTTGGGGAAAAACCATTTTGTCCAAACAATACAATTATCTTAGAAGAAGCTTTAGCTATTATACTTAGATCATCAGGAATACTTACAAATGAGGAAGCAAATCTAGTAAGATTAAAAATTGCAAATGGTGAGATAACGCAAAATTTAGCAGATGATGTAAGTCCAAAAAATCTAGATTGAAGTGTATATAGTTTTTATCCAGATTTTCAAAAAGCCCTTGATTATCAAGTTGTAGAATATGATAAAGAATGAAATCAAAAAATATATAAACTTGTAGAAAAAGTAGATAATAAACTTAGACCAAAGCAAGCAATTACAAAAGAAGATTTTTTACGTATTTCATATGTAGCTTTGAAATCAAATTCTTGTAATGAAAAAAGTAATGATAAACTTGGTTTAGAAATAAATATTTACAATAAAACTTGTGATGTAAATAGTATAGGTGATTGTAGTATTTCAAATCTAACTTGAAATGAAAAAGTATATGATTTTTACTGAAATGTGGCTCTTCCTAAATGAGATACTATAAGTAATAATACTTGATATATTTGGAGATTTTATAACTATAATACTGGTGAGACAATAATAAAATATGGTCAATATTTAGATAATTATGATTTTTTAAAAGATTGAGATTATAGAGTATTTTTTAGAGCAGTAAGCGATAATTGAAATACAGCAGAGGTTTACAATGATATACATATTTCTTCAACAACTGATGAAAATAATAATAAACTTTCAATTGATGCAAATCCTATATTTTGAGATTCACCATTACTTATAAATTTTTCTTCTATATTTAGTTGAGATAGTAATTGATCATCATATTATTGGGATTTTTGAGACGGAACAACAAGTCTTTGAAAAACAAATAATCATATATATAAAGAACCTGGAGTTTATAAAGTGACACTTACTTTAAAAGATGTAAATTGAGAAATATATAGTTCTACAATTGCCATAAATGTAGCTTGAATTAATAGTTTAGATACAGATTGAGATTGAGTTGCTGATAGTGAAGATAGGCAAATAAATACTCCAAAAGAAAATATACTTTTTATTTGTACACTAAATGATATACAAAATAAAAAATATGATTGTACAAATATGGATATGTTATGAGTATTTTCTGAAATTAAAAAACAAAGTGATACAGATTGAGATTGAGTAAGTGATAAAGAGGATTTTGAGATAAATACTCCAAGTGATAAGGTATTGTACATTTGTACTTTAGAAGATATAAAATCTAAATCTTATGATTGTAAAAGTAGTGATATGCTTTGAGTTTATTCACAAGTTAAAGAAAATTCTTTAGTTTGAGATTATGATAATGATGGAATAAATAATCTACTTGATGCTTGTCCTGAAATAAAATGAAGTGATAAAAATAAGTGATGTCCTATATTTGATAAATTGTGTAGTAGTGATACTGATTGTGATAATTGATATTATTGTAATTCTGGGATTTGTTCACCAAAACAAGTTGCAACTAGTTGTGAATATACAGGGTGAGATTTGATTTTTTGAAATATAGTTTGTAATTCTTGTCCTTGCTCTAATTTTGTAGACTTCAATTCTACACTTAGAAAATGTGACACAGTTTTTCCAGCTATAGTTTCACCAGATAAGAAAACAATTTATAGTAAATGAAATTATTTTCAAATAAAATAAAATATAGAAATTTAAAAAATTTCTATATTTTTTGTTTTAAAAAAATGGAAAGAGCCCCCGGAGGGGGCTCTTAATTTTAGCTTAAAAAATCTATCCAAATTCGACTCTCATATCGTAGCGATAGAATAAAGGTTAGGAGCTAAAAATCCTTCCTTTTAATTTCCCGAATTGTGTAAAGAACGAAGAACATCTTGGTTAGAAAAACTTGTTTTCACAAGTACTTCGATGGCCGGCGATTTATGCGAAAGCGATGTGTCTCATCGAATTCTCCTTGGTTAACTTCGGTTAGAAAAACTTGTTTTCACAAGTAACTTCGAAGGCGCCGATTTATGCGTAAGCTGCGAGAGCGATGATTTTCATCGTCATTTCCTTTCTTCAGTTTGAAAAAAAAGTCCACATTTGAGACAAGGCTACTTATCCAAGGGACTTTTTATTTATATGTATTTATTTACTATTGTCAAATTTTTCAAGTAAAGTTATGGTTTTTATGATAAGAAACTCAACTTACATATCACCATATACAATTATTTGGTAATCACCATTGATTTATTTCTCATCATTCTATATAGTCAAATAATTTTGTATCTATATCAGTTAAATTTCTACAATCTTTGAATTGAGATTTTTTTACTACCATTATAACTAAACTATCACTTCATTTATGTTTTTGAAAATTTGGAGCAGAGCTTACTCATTGTTCCAAAAAATAACATGTATTTATTATAGAATCAAGGTTTGAAATTAGGGAAGTGCCATTTAATCATGCACGACCAAAATATCAACTTTGCATTATATTAATTGCACTTTGCTCAATAGTTTGATGTGTTATAAAAAAATATTTTCAATTATTGTATTTTTCTAATTCTTCTCTTATATGTTGAAAAGCTATTAAATCTAAAGTTTTTTTATTACTTTTATCAATTTCTTTTTGAACTTGAGGATTTAATAATCATTTTTGAATTTCATAATTATTTGTTTTTGTATTTATTTGTTCCATTTTTGATTTTTATTTTCTAAAACTTTCAAGTATTTCATGAGCTATTTCTTTTCATCATAATCCAAATGCAAGTCATCAAGCCAAAGATAACATAGAAACAAATCAAATTAATATTGTATTAGTGATTTCAGTTGCTATACCTATTTTTGATAATACAACCATAAGTGTAAAGAAAAGTATGATTATTTTTGCTCAGCTTGCTATAATTTTGGCTGTTTTTTGTTTTGTTAAATCAAGAGCATGATATACTATATCATAAACAAAATTTGCAAATCTTACTCAAAAAAATCAAATAACTATTGCTATAAATAGGCTAGGTAAGTATGTGATTAAGTCTCAAAGAAATATTTCTACTTCTGCAATACCTATAAAAACAATTGCATATCTAAAAAATACTAGAAATATATAATATGCAAATGCTTTTGCAGTAATTACATCAAGTTTTATTTTATCTGAAATTTTTTTCTTTCTGATTAGTTTTTTTTCTTCTATTACTTTTTCATCAGGTGATTTTTCATCATCATCATGAATATCTTTTAAATTTATAAATAATTTATCTACAAAATTTATGATATTAAATTTTTTGAATATATAAATTACCAATTTATATATTAAAATTGAGCAAATAAATCATAATCAAACAATAAAAAGTGCTCAAATGAATTTAGGTAAATATATTTCAATTGCACTATAAAATTGTTCATATAGTCAACTTAAAATATTGTCTTTTAATTGAGAAAAATCAAATTCAAACATAATCTTTTTTTATTAAGAATAACAATTATATTTTATCATAAAAATGTTAAAAACAAAAAAAATTTAAAAAAAATTTGCAAAAAAACAAATATTTTATAAAATACCACCTGCAAATAAGACTTGAAAAATAAAAAGTATCTTAAATATTGCATTTGCGGGGGTAACATAAAAGAGTGAGTGTACTAAGGCTTCAACCCTTGGGTGTGCGAGTTCAAACCTCGTCCCCCGCTCCAAATTTAAAACACAACAAACATAACAGAGCTTCAAATTTCTACAAAAATAATTATTATTTTTAGAGGTTTGAAAGGAGGGTTTTTACGAAGTAAAAATTTTATTGCGATGAATAAGAGCAATAAAAACGGATGGCCGACCCGAAGGGCGCCAAACCTCGTCCCCCGCTCCAAATTTTAAATAAACAAACATAAAAAATAAAAAGTGTAGAAAGTAAAAAGTAGAAAGTATAAATATGTTTTTTACTTTGTGTTTTCTACTTTTTTTATTATAATACTATTAAATTTTATAAGATTAATAATTAATTATGTCGAATAGTCACGGACTTACATCTAGGATTGTAAAAAAACAAGCTGCATCAAGAAAACAAGCTAAAAATAAAAAAGCTTCATACCAAGTGTATATGTGAAATGAAAATCCACAAACTAGAAAAAATACATCTTTTAAAGAAAGAACTCATTATTTTGAAAATAAACAAAATTTCCCAAAGAAAAAATTAAGTAATAAAAATCCTACTACTTTAATTGAACAAGGAATTATTGATGAAAGAGGTTTTTTTATAAAAGGTAAAAAGAAAAATTTTTTAACTAAATCTATGGTTGATTCAAAAGGTTTAGATTTTTACTGAATGCCTAGATAATTTAAATGTTACAAAAAAGACAATAAAATTGTCTTTTTTTTGTTTTTGATTAATCTTTACATACTTATCATTAATTATTTTATATGAATGTAATAAAGAAAGTTATAAATGATAATAATAATGATTATATAAAATTTAGTATTAAATTTTTAATAATTGTTTCTATCTCAGCGATACTAGGTTTTTTATACCTACAATTAGATATCCTAAAGATATTATTTTTTGCTTCATTTTTACTTATTTTATTTAGTCCTTTTCTAAATAAAATGAATAAGAGAAAAATTCCAGATATATTGGGGATATTTATAATATATTTATTTTTTATATTGTTTTTACTTATAAGTTTCTTTGCTATAATTCCAATTTTTGTTGAACAAACATCTTTGCTTATAGATTTTTTAAGTAAAAAAATGGAAATTTTAGATCAAGCATATAAATTATGATGAATAGAATGACTTGGACTAAATGATACAATTTTTAAATATATACTTCCATTATTAGAAAATATAAATTTAGATACACTTTTAAATGCATTAAAAAATAATTTTGCATCTATCAGCCAGTTTATTGCTAGTAATTTATGAAGCATTGCATCATCATCTACTTGAATTGTTTTATCTGTTTGAAATATGGTATTTCAAATTGCTATGATTTTTATATTTAACTTTTTTATGGTATTAGAAAGAAAAAATATAAAAAAATTCTTTTATGATATAATCCCATCAAAAATATCAAAATATCTAGAATCAAGAGAGGTAAAAATAGTAAACAGTTTGTATGAATGGCTTAAATGACAATTCTTTTTGGCGATTATAATGTTTTTTATAGTTTTTATATCATTAACAATACTTAGTTTTTTTGGAATTGATTTAGAAAGTAATTTTACACTTGCAATAATTGCTGGTCTTATGGAATTTATACCATATTTATGACCAATACTTGCTTTATTACCAGCATTAGCTATTGCTTTTTTACTTTGATTTAATACTGTTTTGATAATTTTATGATTATATATGATTATTCAATGGTGTGAAAATAACATATTGGTACCTTATATTATGAGCAAATCAATGGATTTATCACCATTTTTGGTATTACTTATGATGGCTATATGAGCAAGTGCAGCATGAATTGTATGAATAATATTGGCAGTTCCATTATCAGCAATAATTCAAATTTTTGTTAGAGATTACATTAAGTTTAAAAAGAAAAAAAATTAACAAATTATAATATGCAAAGATTTTATATAAATGATTTAAATACAACAGATTTTACGTATGTTTTGACTGATTTAGATATCATTCATCAACTTACAAAGGTACTTAGAATTAAACTTGGAGAAAAAGTGATTTTTTTTGATTGAATTGATGAGTATGATTATATTTTTCAAGTTAAACAAATAAATAAAAAAGATATAATGCTTGAACAAATTTGAAGAAATAATAATAATTCTGAAATTTGATTTTGATTAAATCTATATCAAGCTATGCCAAATAAACAGGAAAAGATAGAATATATTATTCAAAAATGAGTTGAAGTTTGAATCAAAAATTTTGTATTTTTTAGAAGTGATAGAAGTCAAAAACTACTTTTAAGTGAAAATAAGATTGAAAGGTTAAATAAGATTATGATTGAAGCTATTGAACAATCTGGAAGAAATTATCTACCTGAACTTGTTTTTATAGATAAGCTAGATTTTTCTTTAATTAAAAATGATGAAAATATAGTTTTTCATACAGTTAATGAAGAATCATTGTCTTTAAAAGATATTAAAATTATTTATGATAAAAATATAAATATCTTTGTATGACCAGAAGGTTGATTTAGTGAAGAGGAAATTAAAAAAATGAACATTCTAGTTTTCAAAAAAGTGCATCTTTGAAATAGGATTCTTAGAACTGAAACAACAGGAATAGTAACTAGTTTTTATATAATTCAAAATAGATAATGGCATATTTTACTTATATTTTAAAATGTAGTGATGAAACTCTTTATACTTGAATAACTACAGATTTAGAAAGAAGAATAAAGCAACACAATTGAGAAATTAATGGTTGAGCTAAGTATACTTTGGCAAGAAAGCCAGTAGAACTATTTTATTTTGAAAATTTTGAAAATAGAAGTGATGCTACAAAAAGAGAGTTAGAAATAAAAAAAATGAAAAGAAAGCATAAACTTGAATTAATAAAAAAATAAATTACTGCAATTTTACAAAACAAAAAAAACTTATAAGATAATTACAATTATCTTATAAGTTTTTTTTATGCAAAAATTACTCACTAAATTACAAAAATATACTTTAAATGATGCAATTAAATTAGAGGAAACTGATAGACAATTTATAGCTTTGAAAAAGCTTATAGAAAATAATAAAAGTAAAGAAGAAACTTTGGCTTTGGTTATTGCTAATTCTATAATTTGTTATCAATTATCTGGAACATGAGAAAATTATTGGGAAGAATTTAGTAGTTATTTTTTAGATAAAGAAATAACTTTTGATAATATCATTTGAGAATTGAGCGATTTTATGATACAAAGTAAAAATAATAAGAGATTTATTGATACAAAGATAAATAGACTTAAAAAATTGGAGTTTTTTTTGAGAGATTTTTCTGGAAAATGAGAATATTTTTATAGTCATATGTTAGAACTTAGAGATATTTTAGCAAATATTATGAATCAAAAAAAAGATGCAAAAACTATCGTTTTTGCAGTGAAAATGTTTGGATATATTGCTAGAAATATATATGTTTTCATTCCTTATCCAAAGGAAATTTTTATACCTATTGATTCTAGACTTACAAACTTATTTGAGAAATACAAAGAAGATTACACTGATATAAATAAATTTTATTTAGATTTGAGTATTGTTTTAGATATAGCTTTATTACATTTGGATGCAATAGTTTGGATAAATTATGAGGAACTTATGAGCGAAAATGAATAAAAATTTGATTTTTATTATAAAATAAATATTATTTATACAATAAATATTATAATAATCAAATAATAAGAAGATGAAAAAAATTATAATAAAAATAATATATCATATCTATGCATTTTTAGCTAGAATCTATATAAGAAAAACTAAACCTATAGTTATTTGAGTTACTTGAAGTGTAGGGAAAACTAGCTGTAGAATGATAATTTTTCAAGTTTTAAATCAATTTTTACCTGAGAGAAAAATATATACTTCACCTAAAAATTTTAATAGTGAACTTGGTCTTGTTTTTTCTATTTTTAAAATAGAAAAATATGACCCAGGAGTTTTATCATTAATAAAAATATTTTTTTTCTTACTTAAAAAAACTTTTATTTGAAAAAAAGAATATGATGTTTTACTTTTGGAATATTGAGTAGATCATCCTAATGATATGGATTTTTTATTAAAAATTGTAAAACCAGATTATAGTGTATTTACGAAACTTGATTTTATACATGTAGCAAATTTCTCTTCAAAAAAACAAATTTGAGAAGAAAAAATTAAACTTATAAAAAATACAAAAATTAAAGCATATTTAAATAAACAAGATGAATTTTTAAATGAAATAAGTGATAAATTGCTTGTTGAAAATCAATTTTTTAACAAAAAAAATGCTTACAAACATAAATATATTTGTGAAGATAAGAAGATATTATCACTTTTACAAATTGATAATTCTATTATCAAAACCAATATAATGTGAGAAGATAATTTTGTTTATTTAGAGCTTGCATTAAGTATTTTAAAGAATTTTTGAGTAAATTATTTACCAGTTTGAACTTATATAAATTTAGTTAATCAACCAGGTAGATTTAGCTTATTTAATGGTATAAAAAATAGTGTTTTGATAGATTCTACATACAATGCTTGACCTGCAAGTATGTTAAAAATGATACAAAATACAGTTTATTTAAGAGATAGTGTTTTTAAAAATTATCATATATTGTTTGTAATTTGAGATATGAGAGAATTATGAGTAAAGTCTAGACAAGAACATAGAAGACTTTATCATTATTTAAATGCATACTGAAAAATAATTTCAATTTGAAAAGAGACAAGAGACAATTTTGGAGAGCATTTATGAAGTTTCAAATTTGCAAGTGATGCTTGATTATTTTTAAAAGATTATTTAGAAAATAGTAATAAAAAATATATCATATTGTTTAAATGAAGCCAAAATACTATCTTTACAGAAGAGGCTTTAAAACAAGTCTTACTTGATCCTAGAAATGCAAAAAAATTAGTGAGACAAGATGATTATTGGTTGAAAAATAAGTCAAATTATTAAGTTAGGATTATTATTAATTTATAGATTATGAACTCTATATCTTACAAAAATATTCAAAGTGATGAGGATATTGAATTTTGAAAAAAATTAGAGAAACTTCGTTTTTTAGAATGAGGATTTTTTAATGTGCTTATGAACTTAAAAGAAAATCAAAAGAATAACAATATATTTTATAAGGAAGTATTTTCTATAATTCAAGAATCTAGAACTTATAGAGATACATTAAAAAGAACTTGAAATAGAGAAAATATAGATTTTATAATTGAAGTTTTTAGTCAAGAGCTAGATTATATAGTTACAAGCGTTGAGAATATAGATAAATTTGAAGGAAATCTATTGGATTTTACTTTTATTAGTAATTTTGTTAAGAGAATTTCATGATATAGAAAAATGTTTAATGAAAGTGAAAAGGAAATCGAAGATAAAAAAAGAAGGGTAAAATTACTTGATTATTTTCAAACTTCAACTGATTGAGAATTTCGTACACTAAAAGAACAAGATTGAGTTAGAAAAAGGGTTGATTCACTAGTTTCGGTAATTACAAATGATGAAAATTATTCTAATTATAAAGAAGATTTATTGGCTATGAAAAAGGAACCACTTCCTACTTTTATCAAAGATAAAAATATATCTTTGTCACATATACAATGAATTAGAAATATATTAAATGATCCAAATACAACACGTGAAGAAAAAGCAAAACTTTCTCTTGATTTGAGAAAAACTTTTGGATCAAGTGCTGCAAATGATGCTATATATTTGTCACAAAATGAATTTATAGATGTATATTCTCCTGAATTTGATTTTTTTAGGATTTCAAAAATTACTACATATAAAAGTGTTAAAAATAACACAAGAATGGAAGTTTATTTTAGAAAAAAATGAGATTTAAAAGCAAAAAAATGAGTTTTATTTACAGATTTATCTGAATTTGTACGTTGAACAAAAATAAAATTCTATGATTTTAATTGAAATTATTATGATAAATTATCATTAATTGATCATAAGAAATGAACAAATGATAACCAAAATATTACAATTTTAAATTGAAATATTATTCCTCAAACTAAAAATAATGTAGAAGAAAAAAAGCAAGAAAAGAAGTGATTTTTTTCTAATGTAAAAGATAAGGTAAAATGATTTTTTGGTAAATTTTTTTAAAAGAAAAACTATTTTTAGTTTTTCTTTTTTTGTTTTCTAAAAAATCATTATATTAATTTAAAGATATAAAATTTAAGCAAATATATGGAAAAACAAACATTGGAAAATAATCTAAAATTAATAATTAATTATTATAAAGAGGTAAACTTATTACTAAAAGATATATATTCAGGAGTAGTAAATAAAGATGAAAATAGAGTTATATTAGAAGAATTTTTGGATTATATTTGATTAGAAAACACTGAAGAAACTAGACTTTGTGCTTATTTCAGACTAATTGATTTAAGAGAAAATTCACTTGTTTTATATATGGAAAAAAACAAGTTTTCTCAAGAAAAAATAGATGAAATACTGGATTTATCTTATGAGTATACTTGTGATTTTCACATGGAAATTCAAAATGATTTGATATGATTTGTAGAAAAAAATAATTTATTAACACCTTTTTATTTAGATGTATTTAAGTGAGTTCATCTTGTTTGAAAAGCATTTAACTCTTTTTTCTTACCTTGGAGAAATCATATAATTAATTGAATAAATAGAGATTTAGAAAAGAAATTTGATAGTGATAGTGACAAGATAATGGATTTTTTAAATGAAAATAATCTTTTTGATTTGTGACATTTTGGTGAAATTGCTGATAGAAGTTACAGTGCTTTAGTTTATGATGAAAACTCAGAATTAAAATCAAAAAGTTACTTAGAAGTATTTGATTTTGAAATAAACCAAATCATAGATTCTCTTGATATTTTTATTTCTAACTTAGAATTATTAGAAGATGAAATTTATAATTCTAAGAAATATTATATAGATTATTTAAATGCAATTAAAAATGCATTTTTAGAAAAAAATGTAAATAATCTAGTTTTTAAATGGTCTCTTGTTGATGAAGCTTGGATGCAAATTAAAACACCTTTTCAAATAAGTCATCCTTTGGAATTTTATGAAGATAAATATAGAAAAGCAGTAGCTCCAGAATGGGATTTAAGAATAAAAAATGAAGTTTTTGAAAGTGTAGTTGAAAATGATATTTTAAATATGTATGAAAATATATTTGATGAATTAGGGAAGACAAAATATGAAAAAAGTTATAAATATTCTTTATCTAATATAAAAAGAGTACAATTATATATTTCTAGTCCTGTTTTGAATTATAGTAGTCAATTAACTTGATTGAATTCGGCTCAAGTTGTACCAAATGATGATGTTATTTCTGATAAATGTGGTAAAAAAATCTTTGCATTTCCAGAAATGGTTTTAGAAAATAAAAGAAGTAATCCTTTTATGAAATTATCAAGTATTATTTTTGATGAAAAATTATTAGATGATTATAGAAATTTTTTATTTTCAGATTCTAAAAACTTTTATAAAGTTTATGATATAGAAACACTTGGTCATGAATTTGGTCATAATTTATGGCTAGATTTAGATACAGAGACAATTATGAATAAAGAAACTTGAGTTTTTAAAAGTATAGAAGAGTTCAAGGCTACGACTTGAGGATTAGTTGCTTATTTTATGTGAAAAAATGATGATTTTGAGTTAAGTAAAAAACTAATTATAGACCATATTGTTAGAACTATTTGATTATTTGCATATAAAAAAGTAGGTGAAATCCAAACTTATTATTGTGAAGCATTAATTCATTTTCAAATACTATTAGAGTCAAGGATTATTACTATAATAGATAATAAAATATGAATTAATTTTACTAATGAAAGTTATGAATATTTAAAAGAAACATATTTAAATCATTATCTTGATTTGATTAACATATATTTAAATAAGGTAGATGCTATGGTATTTTTGAAAAAATATACAATAAAAGAATGACTTTATTATATGCCACAAAATGAGTTTTTAAGAGATTTTGTAAATTATTTTTACTCTATTTATGAAAAATATTGAAATGAAGTAGATAATAATATTTCAAAAGAGAAATATGTGAATAATTAATGTATGAAATTAGTATTGTTTTTTTGTTTTTAAATTTGTTTTGTGATATTATTTTGTTAAGTATTTAATAAAAAATATTATGGATAATAGTAAACTGCCTACATCATCACATAAATCTTCTGAAGTTGTTTTATATAGAATGCAGGTTCCTTATATAAGATCCACTGAATTAATGAATTTAGTTGATTATTATAATTCACTTGTTAGTAGTATTTTATCTAAAAAACAGAGTTGAGAATGAGTAAATTTTGAACTGGGGGAAATTGAAAAAATTAAGTTGAAAATATCATCTTTACAAGCTGAAAAGTTAGAACAAAAAAATGTAATAAGTATAAGTAGAATTGATGATAAAAGAATTTGATTTTGACAAGATAGTAATGTTTATGAGTTTTCTTTAAATCCTTGATATGTATATAAAGAATGAAAAGAGTGAAATCCTTTAAATATTGAATATTTAAGAAAGAAATACTTAATATTGAGAAAATATTTATGAGATGTTATTCCTAAATCTTATTTTATATATTGAGAATCCTACACAAGTTTAGAAAAAAAGAGATGGTTAAAAGATTGAAGTTATATTTGAGAAAGAGCAATAACTATTCAAAGAAGAATTAAAGGAAAAGATGTAAGTAAAATGAGTTTTAAGGAAAGACAAAATCAAGATTTTTTACTTAAGTTAGAAGAATCTCATAAGAAATATGTACTTTTAAAATTTTTTATTTCACAAATTATTAAGGAATTATGAATGGATAAAAAATCTATGGATTTACAATTGGATTTATGAAGATTATCAAATAGAGATAATTTTCATCATGATGATATAAATTTTATAGAAAATGAATTGAAAAGTCCAAATATAATGCGGGACTGAGAAGATGTTAAATTTATTGATTTTTGATTTTGAGAATGGGATAACAATAAGCAAATAATTTTTGAAGAAATGATGAAAGACGAAAATGTTGAAAAATGGAAATCAATTTTATTATGATATTGAATTAAATAATAAAAATCTACCTTTTAAGGTAGATTTTTATTATGAGAATAATTCTCAAAATTATTTGATTTTAAAACAATAATCATTATTATTATAAAAAAGATATTAGTAATTATTATGTATGAAAACACATTATTATAGAGAAGACATTTTAAAGATTTGTGAGAATACACACCTTACTGTTGAAGAAATATTTTATGAACTTGCTAAATTATACGATGATGCTGGTAAATCAACTGTTTATAGAAATGTTGAAGAAATGGTAAAAAGTTGAGATTTGAGAAAGGTTGTTTGAGTATGAAAAAAAGCATATTTTGAAACAAATATTTGAAACCATATCCATCTTATAGATATAAATACTTGATTTATTATGGATTTGCCAGAAGAAGTTGTATTACCAAATTTACCTAAAAATTTTAAACTTACAGACTTGGATATTAAATTGTTTGGTGAATTTAGTTCATAGAAAGCTATTTTTTGAGGAGGAAAGTTAGCTTTTTTCTTTTTTAATTCTTAATTTTTTGATTATGAAATTAAATTTAAATAATAAATTTGAAGCTATAAGCTTCAAATGAGAAACTTGAATATTTGATTTAAAAACTTTATTGTCTTTTTGAGAAAAAACTCTACTTTATTTTTATCCTGCTGATGATACACCAGGTTGTACTATTGAAAATAAGGATTTTTCATGTTTGAAAGATGAATTTGCAAAAAAATGAATTGTTGTTATTTGAATTTCTAAGGATAGTATAGATTCTCATAAAAAATTTATAAAAAAACAGGATTTAAAAGTAGATTTGATTTCTGATCCAGACTTAGTTCTTCATAAAGAATTATGAGTTTATGGAGAAAAAAATAATTATGGTAAGAAAGTTATGTGAGTTATAAGAAGTAGCTTTTTAATTGATAAAAATTGAGAAGTATTAAAAGAATATAGAAATATAAAGGCAACATGACATGCTGAAAGATTACTTAAAGAGTTGGATTAGTCCAACCCTTTATTTTTTACAAAAATTATTTTGACTTTAATTAATTAGCACATATAATAATTATGTGCTAATTAATTTTAAATATTAATTTTTGGATATGAATATAGAAGAACTAAAAAGTAATACAAAAGATGCTTTAAAAAAGTATGGAATAGATTTAGTAGAAAAAGCTAAATCAGGAAAAATAGATCCTGTAATAGGAAGAGAAGAAGAAATAAGAAGAGCAATTCAAATATTAAGTAGAAGAACAAAAAATAATCCAGTTTTGATATGAGAACCTGGAGTTGGTAAAACTGCAATTGTAGAGTGAATTGCAAGAAAGATAAGTGAAAAAGATGTTCCTGATAATTTGCTTGAGAAAAAAATAATAAGTCTTGATATGTGAGCTTTGCTTGCTTGAGCTATGTTTAAATGAGAATTTGAAGAAAGATTCAAAGCAGTTATTAGTGAAGTAGAGAAATCTGAAGGACAAATTATACTTTTTATAGATGAGATTCATACCATAGTTTGAGCTTGAAATGCAGAGTGACAAAATGATGCTTGAAATCTTTTAAAACCAAGTTTAGCTAGATGAGAACTTCATCTTATTTGAGCAACAACTATAAATGAATACAGAAAATACATAGAAAAAGATGCAGCTTTGGAGAGAAGATTTGCAACTGTTATCGTTGATGAGCCAAGTAGAAGCGATGCTTTGGCAATATTAAGATGAATAAAAGATAAATATGAAGCCCATCATGGTTTAAAAATAACAGATAGTACAGTTGAAGCAAGTGTAGATTTAGCTATAAAATATATAAGTGATAGAAAATTACCAGACAAGGCAATTGATTTGATGGATGAAGCCATGAGTTCTGTAAAATTGAAATCTATTTCTAAACCTGTTGAACTTGATATAATAGAAAAAGAAATAAGAACTTTAAAAATAGAACTTGAAGCAAAGAAATCAGAAAAAACTTCAAAAGATATTTTAGAAAATCTAGAAAACACAATTAAGGAAAAAGAAAAAGAAGCAAGTATTATAGAAACTGCTTGGAAAGTAGAAAAAGAAATTATAAATTCTATAAAACAAAATAGGGAAAAAATAGATAAATTGAAAAGTGAAGCTATTTTTCTTGAAAGAGAATGAAATCTTTGAGAAGTAGCTAGGATTAGATATAGTGAAATTCCAAATTTAGAAAAATCTATTTTGGAAAGTGAAGAAAAAATGAAAAAACTTGAAGAAAATTGAACTACTTATTTAAAAGATAATGTTGATAGTAATGACATAGCTTTGGTTGTTGCTAAATGGACTTGAATTCCAGCTCAAAAATTGCTTGAAACAGAAAAAGAAAAATTATTAAAATTGGAAGATGTTTTAAAAAAAGATGTAGTTGGTCAAGATTTAGCAATAGAATCTGTATCTTCTGCTATAAGAAGGGCAAGAGCATGATTATCTGAAGCATGAAAACCACTTTGAAGTTTCTTATTTTTGGGTCCAACTTGAGTAGGTAAAACACAAACGGCAAAAGCTCTCGCAAAGGAACTTTTCAATGATGAAAAAAATATGATAAGGATAGATATGAGTGAATATATGGAAAAACATTCAGTTTCTAGATTAATTTGAGCTCCGCCAGGTTATATTGGTTATGATGAGTGAGGTCAATTAACAGAAGCTGTTAGAAGAAAACCTTATAGTGTAATACTTTTTGATGAAGTAGAAAAAGCACATAGTGATGTTTTCAATATTCTTTTACAAGTTTTGGATGATGGTAGATTAACAGATAGTAAATGAAGGATTGTAAATTTTACAAATACTATAATTATTCTTACAAGTAATATATGAAGTGCAAAAATCCAAGATTTAACTGCTAAATGAGTTAGCAATGAAGAAATAAATAATGAATTACAAAAAGATTTAAGATTACATTTTAGACCTGAATTTTTGAATAGACTTGATGATATAATTATTTTTAATCCATTATGAGAAGAACAAATATTATCAATTGTTGATTTGATTTTATCAGATATATCAAAACTTCTTAAAAATAAATGAATAAAAGCTAGTTATACTGATAATTTAAAAAAGCATTTAGCAAGTATTGGCTATGATAGAGATTTTTGAGCTAGACCATTAAAAAGAGCAATTACAAATAAACTTGTAAACTTACTTTCAAATATGATTTTGTCTTGAGAATTGCTTTTATGAGACAATATAATTTTGGATGTAGAAGATAATGTTATAAAAGTCTTGAAAAAATAAAAATATTATTATAATCTAAATTCCAATATTTTGTTGTTTTTATTCAATGTTGTAGTAAAAATAGAAATAAAGGGGGAAGTTAAAATGAGAAAAGTTATATTTATGACCGGTAAATATTGTTTTATCGTTCTTGGAAAATTGTTTTTGACAATGATTTTAATAGCTGGATGTGCTGCATTTTCAATTATTTATTTTGTATCATCAATCCTAAATTTCATTTCCAGTTTTAACTAAAAAAGTAGCTTTAGCTACTTTTTTTGATTATTTTAAGAAATTTTTCTTTATTACTTTTCATGCTGATTATAAATTTTTCTCTATATTTTTTAAAACTGTTTAAATATCTTTCTTTTAAACTTATTTTATTCATTTGTATAAAATCATATATATCTATAAATCTTCATATATCTGGTTTTGGATGGCTGATTATAGATATAACTCTATCAACAAAATATACTCTTTTTCATTCTTCATGAATTAATTTATACATCGCAACTATTAAGATTATTTGTGTTATTACTTCATTTATAGTTCATCAAATTAATCCATAATTCAAACAAAATGTAAACCGAAATAAAGATGATATAAACATAAATACGCGAAGTCTAATTCTTTCAAAAAAGAAATATCAATATGCAGAAATACAAGATCAAATAATAGGTAATACTGAGTAAATATCATCATATGTTACAAATCATAAGACGATTGTTACAGAAATTACTCATAAGAATATTCTCTTATTTCTTTTGTATTTTAATGATAAAAATAAACGTATAATTCATATAATATTTACTGCAAGTGCAGAATACATTTGCATAGTATAAAAATGAATTCACCAAAAAATCATTGAAATAAGTATTATTTTCAATGTTTTTTGGTCATCCTTTTGTATTAATCAGATAAATGCTATAATCATAGCTGTAAATCCAAAAAATTGTCATAAAGGATTAGCTAGAATTAAATCTACTATTCACATTTATAATTTTTTTTATGTATTAATTATATATATTAAAACATATTATTCGTATTATGTCAATAAAAGACTAGATTTATCTAGTCTTTTATTGTTTTAAATCTTAATGAAATTATATAAATTGATATTAAGATTAAAATTATTGAAATATATAATTCTATTTCTTTATAAAAAGTGTTTTTTATTTGTCATTCATCTAAGCTATCATTTATTTTACTATCTTGTAATATTTCTTTAAATGCTTCCAAATCTTCTGTTGCATTTACTATTTCAGCTGTTCTTGAGCAAAGAGAAACTTCTAAATCTCTTCATTCTCAATGAGTATAAACTATATATTCTTTTCATTCTTCAAAATTGTATCAACAAGTTGCAGAATCTCTTGCTGTTGTTATTGTTACATTATTTGATAGATTTCATTTTATAGAGTTTTTTACATTAAAACTTACAATATTTCTTCTATAATCTCATAATAATTCATTTGCTATTGAACTTTGCTCTATTTTATCTACTCTTCATATAAATACGCTACTTGCATTGTTAAGCGATTCATTAGGTCATTCAGGCATTATACAAGAACACGCAAAAGTTTGAGAATAACTTACAAATGTAAGAAAAATCAAAATGGAAATTTTTAAATAATTTTTTTTCATATGCTTAAAGTTAATATTATATTTACTACAACGATTATAATTTTTTTCGTGACAAAAAATATTTTTTGAATTGGAGTTTATTTGTTTTTTACTATAATTTAAAAAATTATAAAAATAGAAAAATTTATGAAAAAGATACTTATAGTTTGTGCTTTGTCATCTGAACTTAATAATATAAAAGAAATTGTTAAAAATCTAGGACTAAGAAATGTAAAACTTAGTTTTTTTACAACTTGAATGTGAAACTATAATACAATTTTAAATTTGACTAGATTTCTAGAAAATGAGAGTTTTGATTTTGTGATAAATATTTGAGTTTGTTGATATAAAACTGAAATAATTCCTGCTTTTCAAGTTGCTAGAATATATAATTTATCAAATAATAAAGAATTAATTATTCCAAATTTGATTGATTTTTTAAGTTTAAAAAGTATTGCTTGTAGTGAAAAAATAGTTTTTGATTCATCAATTATTTTAGAGGAATTATTTGTGGATATGGAAAGTTATGGATTTGAACTTGTTTGTAATAGTTTTTCTGTTCCAAGACTTATTTTAAAAGTACCTGTTGATAAGATCTGAGATGAAACTAAAAATTTCGATTTTGAAAAAGCTGTTACTTTTTTGAAACAAAATATAGATTATAAAGCACTTCTAGAAAAGGTAATTTCTTATTTAGATAAAAAAGAGGAGAAAATAGATTTTGAAAAATATTTCAAAGTTTTTAATTTTACATTTAGTGAAAAAGAAATATTTAAAAAGTTTTATTTTAGATATAACTCACTTGTTTGAAGTGATTTTGAGGAGTATTTTTTAGAAAATTCAAGCTTAGAAAAAAAGGTATTTTTGAAAGAATTGGAAAAATTTTTAGAGAAATTTTTGATAAAGTAAAATCTATGTACTTTTGTTACTAAAAGAGAACAATTTCTACTTTTGTAACCAAAAGGTAGCAAAAGTTTTAGGGGTTTTCGAACTAGCTGGCTGAGTTTTATTTCTTACGGCAAGTAATCACTATCTCAACCCCTAAGACCCCGGGATATTTCTAGAAGTTTTTTTCTTTTTTTATTATTTTGAATACTAAAATAATAATTAATATTTAAAGTATTGCAGTATAACACTCAATGCGAATACTCATCTGTTTTGTGCTCATTGCGGATTTTAAAGGCTGCATAAGCCTTTAAGACTTTTGGTACCTTTTGGTCACAAAAGTACATAAGAAAGGTAAAATTTTTTTAGCTAATCTTTTGTTACTTTTGGAATCAAAAGAAGGAATAATTTTTAATAAAATAATATGATTATCTACATAGAAAAACAAGCAAAAAATTATCCACAAACTCAAAAAATAATAGAGAAATTTAAAAATTCTACTATTATTTTTATAGATAATTATAAGAATATCTTTGATAAAGATTATACAAATCTTGATTCAAAAAAATCATTGATAATTGCAAAACTTAATTCAAATTCAGTTTCAGAAGCACCAGCTTGATATGGTCACACAAAGAGTGCATATTTTTTAAAAACAAGTTTGAATTGTGTTTTTGATTGCTCTTATTGTTATTTAAAATGAGCTTTTAAAAACGAAAATATGGTTATTTTTGTGAATTATGATGATATAAAGAGAGAAATAGCAGATAAAATTAGAAATATCCCCCTATCCCAACCTTTCCCCCCAATGGAGAAAGGAGTAGAACAACTTGAAGCTTCTTCTCTCCCTTTGGCGGAGAATGAGAGGGGGATTTGGTTTTATTCAGGAGATTATTCTGATATTTTAGGTATGGACTGATTTTCCTCGTTTTGCCAAGAATTTATCCCATTTTTTGAATTAATTAATCTTTCTCCCTTTGGGGGAAAGTACCCGAAGGGGGATAGGGGGATTTTTATGGAAATAAGAACAAAAAGTGCAAATATAAAACCACTTTTAGATTTATGATTTATCCCAAAAAATACAGAAATAGCTTTTTCACTAAATCCTCAAATTCTTATAGATAAATATGAAACTTGAACTTCTAGTTTAGATTCTAGGATTGATGCTATAAATAAATTGCTTTGACTTTGATTTAAGGTTTGAATTAGATTTCTTCCACTTTTACCAGTAAAAAATTATGAACAAATTTATAGTGAGTTTGTAGAGTATATAAGTTCTAAAATAAATATGTGTGAGATAAATTCTACTTTTGCTTCTGGACTTTTGTATACAAAAAAAGATTATAATAAAATACTTTCAAAATATAGGGATTTAGATATATTGCATATGTTGGAACTAGATAATGATTGATTTTATCGTGAGTCTAAAAAAGTAAGAGATACTTTTTATACTATGTTTAAGAAACTTGATAATAAATGTATACTTTGTTTAGAATATTAAGAATAATATGAAAAAAAATATCCTCATAACCTGAACTTCAAAATGAATTTGAAATCATATAGTTTTAAGCTTAAAAGATGATTTCAATGTTTTTGCTATTTCTAGAACAAAGATAAGTGAAAAATGAGTTAGAGAATTTAACATAGATTTAACAAATTTTTGAGTTTTTGACAATTTGGTTAAAATTTTTGAACAAGAAGAAGTAAAATTTGATGGTATTATATTAAATGCCTGAGTTTGATTTTTTGGGAGTTTTTATGAAGCTAGTGATGAAGAATATTTAAATATTATCAATCTAAATCTTACTTCAAATATACTTTTATTAAAACGTTTTGAAAAATATTTGAATAAAAAAGCTAAAATTATATTTATTTGAAGTATAATTGGTAAGAAATTTATGAAACATTCTGCTGTTTATCAGGCTTCTAAATTTGCTTTAAGGTGATTTGCAGGAGCATTAAAAAATGAGCTTAAATGAATCTGAGTTCATATAATAAATCCAAAAATAGTTGATACAACATTTCATGATAATTCTAAAATTCCTTTAAATTTAGAGACTTTTAAATATACTTCAAAGGATGAAATCTTGGAAGTAGTTAAAAATATCTTGTCAAAAGAGGAAACAAGATTTGAAATAGATTTATAAAAATAATTTAAAGATTAATGAAAGAATGCAAAATAATAAAATTGTTTAAAAAATTAGAAAATAATGAAAAAGTACAAATAGTATTAAATAAAATATGAGAAAATAAAAAAATATTTAGACTTATATCTACACTTATTTTTTTATTCTTTTCATATTCACTACTTGTATCTTATGCGAAAAATATAGAAATGACTTCTACATTTCCTGGAATTGCAGTACATGTTCAAGATTTAGTTTGACATAATGAAATTGATTTAAATTTTGAAGAAATAAATATTTTTTCAAAAGAAAATGAACTTATAAATGGTTTGTATTTATGAAATTGAACTTGAAAAACTGTTTATTATTTTCATTGAAATGGTTGACCAAATAGTTATTTTTATAGTGAAATTAAATATATTCATGAACTTGGTTATAACGTAATGATGTATGATTATCCAGGTTATTGAAAAAGTGAGTGATTGCCTTATAAAGAAAAAGTAGACGAAGCTTCACAAGAATTTTTTGAATATATTAAAAAGGAAAAATGATTAAAAAATAGTGATTTAATTGTTTGGTGATATAGTGTTTGAACAGCAGTTGCAACTGATTTTGCTTCAAAAAATGATTTTGATAAACTGATTTTGATTTCACCACTTAGTTCTAGATATGATATGTCTAGAAAAATGTTTTGATTTGCATTACAAAAAATACTTTTTTTGAAAGATTCATATGTAACTAAAAATTTAGTAAAATCATTTAATAAACCAGTTTTAATAATTCATTGAAATCAAGATAATATAGTTTCATTTAATCAATGAAAACTAGTTTTCCAAAATTATGCTTGAGATAAAAATTTTATAGAATTGGATAATTTTGGTCATAATGGGATAATTGATACTTATTGAAAATCATTAGAATTTATATTTAAAAAATATTTAAATTGAGAAAATTTAGGTTTTGAAAATAATTATTTTTTTCTTTGAAATGATCAAAAAATAGCTTTAGAAAAAGAAAATGAAGCTTTAAAAGAAGACGAAAAAATAAATAATCTAGATTTATACTCTGATAATTCATTTCAAAAATTTGTAACTTCAAATTTATCTTTTACTAACAAAGCATATATTCCAGAAGATTTAGTAAATATAAGATGAGATTACATTTATGATGCAAAATGATGAACTCAAAAATTGAGAGAAGAAGCGAAAAATTCACTAGATTTATTATCAGAAGCTTTCTATAAAAATTTTTGAGTAAAATTAAGTGTTGTAAGTGCTTATAGAAGTTATGATTATCAAGTTTGAATAAAAGCTGGAGGTTGTCCTGATAATTTATGTGCAAAAGCAGGTTATAGTGAACACCAAAGTTGATTAGCTGTTGATTTATTTGCTGCATCAAGTGATTCTGAATGGAAAAATAGTTCGAGATTATCAAGTTATTATAGATGGTTAGATACAAATGCTTATATGTATGGTTTTCATAATACATATCAAAGATGATTAAAAATTGATGGATATGAGATAGAACCTTGGCATTGGAGATATCTTTGAATATCTTTAGCAACTTATCTAAAAGAAAATAATTTAACAATTGCAGAATATTTTAATAAAAAAGATGATAGTTCTACAATTGCTGATTTTTCTAATAAAAAAAATAATTAATTTTAAAAATTGATTATTTTTTTTATTTTATATAATTTACAAATAGAAAATAATAATTTTAAAATATTTATGGCAAAAAAAAATAGAGTCTGAAACGCTTGAAAACAAGTTTCACCTATAAAAACATGATTTCATAGAAAGAAAAAAGTTAATCAATGAGCTTATATTGTTCGTGATGAGTATGCTATAAAAGCACAAAAAGCATGATTTAGAGCTAGAAGTGTTTATAAATTACTTGAAATTCAAGAGAGATTTTGATTAATAAAACCAGAATTTTCAGTTATGGATATAGGTTGTGCACCTGGAAGTTTTCTTCAAGCAATTAGAAATATAGTAAGAGAAAAAATTATAATTTGAGTAGATTTAAAAGAAGTTAAGCCATTTTCTTATCCAAATGTAAAAACAATTGTACAAAGTATTTTTGAATATGATGAATTAAGTAAAAGTGTAATAGATATAGTTTGAGATGATAGATTTGATTTAATAACTAGTGATATTGCACCAAATACAACTTGAGTTTTTGATGTGGATCAATATGCATCTGTAGAGCTAAATATAGCAATTTGTGAATTTAGTGATAGATTTTTAAAAAAAGGATGAAATATGCTTTTAAAAGTTTTTAAATGAGAAGATTTTAATGATTTAGCAATGCAAGTTAGAAGTAGATTTGAAAAATTTGTTACTTATAAACCAGTTGCTTGTAGAGATAGCTCACATGAAGAATATGTAATATGTTTTAATAAAATAAAAGATTAGTTTTTTTAAAAAACTAATCTTTTATTTTATATTTATTTCTTGAGCTATTTTATCTTCTATATCTTTTTGAAGTGCTATTTTTTTCAATAATTCTCTTTTTTTCATTTTTTCTTTTAATCTTTTTCTTTCATCATTATAAACTTTTATAATTGGTATTAAATATACAATTAAAATTAATATTACTAAAATTGATGCTCATAAAATATCTAATTCTTCATGAGAATAATTATTAATATTCTTAATGTTATTTAAAACTTCTGTGAAGCTTAAGTATTTATATTCAAATCAAATCATAATATAATTTTATTTTATTTTATTTTTAATCATTTTTTACTAATTCTCAAGTTACTATTAATCTATTAAGAGTAGTTCAAACTGGCCAACAAGTCATTAAACTTATTTCTGATTTATCATTATTTCTTTTTAATACTGATACATCTCAAGGTCTTATTACTTTTTTTTCTCTTATTTTGTAAGTATATTTTTCTTGTCAGTAGTAAACAATTATTTCATCATCATATGCCACATTATCAAGAGTTGCAAATACACTATTATAATCTCATTTCATCCAAGGTAGATTTGAAGAGTGACCAAATATAAAACTTACTCATTCTTCTCAAGGTTTAGCACTTCCTGGATATCTTATTATTCCATTTTCAAGTTCTTTCATAAATATATCATTTAACTCATTTTGTCATTCTATATTTTTATTTTGAACATCAAGTAAAGGTATATTTTTACCTATTTTTGGAATAACTAATCTATTTGTATATGGAGCAATATCTATATTTAAATTTATATTTTGTGCATCAAGTTCTTTTTTATATTTTTTTATACTAAGTTTTTCTTCTTCTTGATTTTCATCAATTTTTTCACTGATAATATCGCTTACCTTTGCTGCTTCTACTGAATTTAGTAATCAAGAAGTAGTTTTTTCTACATTATCTTTCATTAAATAACTTTGTGCCATATTCATATAAGCACTATAGTTTGTAGTTATTAAAAGTACTCAAAAAATCACAGAACTAGTTGTTAAGTATTTTATCAAAAAAATAAATCATGATAATACTACATTTTGTTTTTTAACTTTATTTTTAGTAACTATAACTTCATATCTATAATTTATAGTTTTATCTAATTTAGCGCTATTATCTGTTATTTCAGAAACTAAATTATCATTTTCTAAATGATTTTCTATTTCTTGTAAAAAATCTAATTCATTTAAAATGTCTTTATTTTCACTCATATTTTTATTTTTATTTTTTATTTTTGTTTTTATTTTAGTACTTTAATTTTACTATATTTAAAAAAATAATGCAAAAATATGATGACTTTTTAAAAGAACTTGAATTATTTATATTTTTATTTATATTACTATTAGTTTAGATAGATTAGAACTCATAAAATATGGCAAAAAAATATGAAAAGAGTTCAGGGGGAATTGTATATCGTAAAAATTGAAATAAGGTAGAAGTACTTCTTTTAAAATGGTTAAATGCTAAGAATCAAGAAGTATATGTTATACCAAAATGACATATAGAAGATTGAGAAGTTGCAAAGGATACTGCAGTTAGAGAAATAGCTGAAGAAGCTGGATTAGATTTAAAAGATTTAGAGGTTATCAAATTTATTACGAAATTAAATTATACATTTACTGCCTGATATTTGGAAAATAATCCTGTTATAGATAAGGATGTTTATTTGTTTTTAGTAAAATATAATTGAAGTAAAGACCCAGTTGTTCAAAAGGAAGAAAGATTTGTTTGATATACTTGGTTTTGAATTGAAGAAATTTGAAAACTAAAAGTTATGTTTGATATACAAACAATAGTTAGTAGAAACAAGACTTTTTTTATTTAGTTAATTTTTAAATAATGGAAATTTTAAATAATTCTTGAGTTATAGAAATAATTTCAAATACAAAAAATAAGATACTTTTTGATACAGAAAAATGTGAAGTTAGTATCGATTGATTAAATGTTTCTCATCCTTGAGAATTTGAAAAATCTGGAATACTTTTAGAAGCAAAAGAATATAATAATATAATTTTTTATAGTTTTACTATTGATAGTAAACATTTAGTTATTATTTCAAATGATAGTTTTGAATTAAAAGAAGAAATATTATCTTTTTTCTGAGATGTAGATGTACTTATTATAGTTTGATCAAAAGAAAGTGCTAAGATATTTGAAAGTATTGAAGCAAGACTTGTTGTTCCTTATGGAGCTTGAAAACAATTATTTTTAACTACTCTATGACAACACACAGAAGTTGTTTCATCTTATAAAGTAAAGTGAGAAATGTCAGATGATACTAGTGAATTTGTAAACTTAGAAGATTAAAAAAACAAAAAAAATGAGACCGAAGGTCTCATTTTTTTTGTTTTAATTTTCGTTTGGAATTACAGCATCAAGAGCTGCAAATGTAGCTTTTTTTCAAGCAGGAACTAGTATAGTTATCTTGTCTCAAATATTTGCTTTGAAGTGAGTAACTGCAGCAGTTAATAAATCATAAGTTTCTCACTCTGAAATTACTTGGTATTTTTCTTTTTCTTTTACTACTAATCAAATCTTAGTTTCTCTCTCAATTGGAAGGATTTGTTTATAAAGCATTTTTCCATTTCATTCAATTGTAAGTTTCAATTTATCTCATTGAACTAATTTTGATTTAGATGAATAATTTACTGGAACAGGATATTTATTTCCATCTGCTCAAAGCATTTCAGTTCATGTAAAAACTCATTCAATTATTTTGTTATCATCACTATTATATGAATTTAATCATTTAGTATTTAAATCAATATTTGTTTCTAAAGATATATTGTTTTCTTCAATCACATCTTTTAGAAGTTTTTTAGCATTTTTTATAGATTTTTCTGCACTTGTTATAAAATCTACTATTGCTTGTATTGTTTTTTTGTTTTCCATTTTTTCTTTTTATTTTTAAACTTAATTTATTCTAACAAATTTTTAGATAAAAGTAAATTAATTTATCTTTACAATAATTAAAAATATATTTCTATAATATTTGCAATATGATTTTGGAATAAAATTGTAATTAAAAATCATACTCATAAGAACGGACCAAAGGGAACTACGTTTAAAACTTCTTTCTTTTTTAATTTTTGAGAAATAATTATTCAAATAGAAATTATACTTCCTACAAAATATGTAATCATCATTCATGCAAAACTATAACTTATTCAAAGAAGCAATCAAATCATAATTCAAATTCTTAAATCTCAACCTCAAAGAGCTTTTCATCCTGATAAAACTATTTGTAAGTAGAAAAATATAAATATAGATAGAGCTCAAATTATTCAACTAATTATAGGTAGACTTGATAAGTTTACTATAAAAATATTTTTTAATAATATTAAACTTAAAATTATTACAAAAAATATTAATACATCATAAATAACCTTTAATTCTTTTAGCATTATAATATAAAGTAATCATATAATTGCTATTCACAGAGGAATTGAAACAATATTTGCAGTTAAATATAAATCACTTGTGATTTTTATAGTAGGAACTAAATCTATAAACAGAGCATTACTTACTAGTCATATAAATGCTAAACTTATTCAAGAAAGCATTATTCATTCATGAATTTCTAAAAATAATATGTCATAAAATATGTATAAAATAGTTATAAATCAAACAGATAACCAAAATAATAGTTTTAATATTTCAGCTCAACTTCATAAGAATAATGCATTTGTATCTATTAAAAAATATCATATTAATACAAAAAGTATAGCAGTTGATAATTCTAAAATAGGGTAAATTGCTGAGATCTTTGTTTTACAATACCTGCATTTTCATAGTGTTGATAAATATGATAAAATAGGTACTAAATCAAAAAATCTAAGTGTTGTATTGCATTTTGGACAATGACTTCTACCTCACCAAATTCATTTTTCTTCTGATTTAAATCTATGAATTAAAACAGATGAAAAACTTCAAAATAAAAGTCAGTATATAAATAAAGTACTATAAAAAAATATTTGCATCAGTAAATTATTAAGTGTAATTATTTTTATTATAAGAAAAAAAGTAGAATAATAAAATTATTCTACTTTTAAATTTACTTCTATAACTTCATTTTTTCTTTTTTTCAATTCACTCTTTGATTTATGAAATAGATTTTTTATATAGTGTATAAATCTATAAATTTCATAAATATAAGGCATCTTATAATAAGTTTCACTAAGTTTTCATAATCCAAAACATATAGGAAATAATAATATTAATAACCATTTAGCACTTATAATAGAGAAAAATATAAGTATCACTAATATAATTAATATAAGATCAAGAGTTAATGCATTTCTTATATGAAAACTATATTTGTTTTCTTTTTGAAATAAAAATATGAAGTTTAGTATTGGTATATAAATTAATTTTTTACTTAATTGCACATCATTTAATTCTTTAATTTTTTCTAAATCTATTCTTTCTATTTCATTTTCTCTTATTTTTTGTTCTTCTTTAATCTTTTCAAAATCTCTAAATTCTCATTTAAAATAATTTTTTAAATATTTAAATAATACTTTTTGCAGAAACAATTTTCACTTTGGTAAAAAATAATATGGCAAGTTTATAGTAACTAATTCTTCTCTAACATAAAGGTTTACTCAAGCAAAAACTATATAAATTATATATATTAAACTTAGGAAATTTACTATATTATTGTGTCAAAAAATGTATATGAGTGATAATATAAGTGAAATAAATAAGTTTAATTTTAGTATATTTTCTATTTTTTCATTTTTAAATTTAGCTCAAACCATAAATCATAAAAATGGTATGTGACTTAAAAGTATGTTTAATTTATCATGTTCATCAAAATTTTTATCATTATTTAAATCAAGAGAAATTCATTTTGTAGTTTTTATAAAACCTCATATTTTGAATTCATTTCATTTTGAAGCATGATAGATTCAATTTACAAATACTATTCAAATTAATATAAATATTATATTCGCTATAATTATATTTAGTGAGTATCAAAATACTGACAAACTTCAAAATATAGAATAACTAATAAAAATAATATAATTTATTATAATCATCATATGTATTGCCATTGCTGACTTTGTATGATTTTTAACAAAGCTATTATTTATATTTTCATTATCTTTATTAAAAAGAAATAACCATGAGATAAATACCATTAAATAAGCAGAAATTGCATTATTTATAACTTTTTGATTTATATTTTCAGACATTTTATTTTTTTTACTTTATATTTTTAAATTCTTGTTTATTATATCATAAGTTTAGTTAATAACAAAATTTTCGATGTGAATCAAATTTAATGAGGTTGTGTTTTATAAATCTGTTTCTCTTTGAGCTGAACAGGTTTTGTTTGATAATAAAAAAGAGATAGTTTTTGTAGGGAGATCAAATATGTGAAAATCAAGTCTTATGAATGCTATTTTTGAAAAAAAAGATTTAGTAAAAACTTCATCAACTCCAGGTAAAACTAGGTTAGCAAATATATTTACTGTTTGAAAAAAGTATTATTTAACAGATTTACCATGATATGGTTTTGCTAAATTGTGAAGGGATTTTAAAGAACAATTAGAATGACTTATTTCTTGGTATTTAGAAGAAAGAAAAAGTTCAATTAAAAAGGTAGTTATGCTTATAGATTCTAAACTAGGAGCACAAGAATCAGATTTAGATATGTATAAATATATATTATGACTTGAATTACCAGTTACAATTGTATTATCAAAGATAGATAAATTATCAAAAAATGAACTTATGAAATCTATAAATCATGCAAAAGAATCATTCTTTTGACAAGAAATAATAGCGGTTTCTAGTAGTAAAAATATTTGAATATTAGACCTTTGTAAAAATATTCAAGCTGCACTTATTAAGTAACATAACTCTATATTTAAAATATGTTTAAAAAAGGAAATACATTTATTGTAAATTTTGGTTTTGTAATTATTCTACTATTTACATTGTTTTATGTTTTGTATATTTGAGCAAATCTTATAATACCTTTTATTATTGCACTTTTATTTTCATTTGCGATAATTTGATTATCAAATTTTTATAAAAAACTTAGAATTCCATCATTTTTATCATTTACTTTTTCATTATTAACTTATATTTGAGTTTTTTGGCTTATTTGAAAGTTATTTTGAACTAATATTGATGAGCTAGTTAAATGATTACCATTATACCAAGCAAGGATATTGGAAATATATTCTTCTGTATTTGATTTCTTTGGTATTGATGCACCAGCTAGTTTTACTGAAGTTTTAAACGAAATAAATTTACAATATGTTTTTACTTTAGTTATTGGTTGATTTACATCTATATTTTCAAAAACTTGAATTATATTATTTTATGTTTTATTTATATTACTTGAATATAGATATTTTAAAAATAAGTTATATTTGATGATTGTTAACAATGCACAAAGAGTGCATATAATTGAAACTCTTGAAAAGATAAAAGCAGATGTAAAGTCATACTTTGTTATTAAAACAATAGTTTCGTTTTTAACTGCTGTTTTTAGTTATATCATAATGATAGCTTTTAAACTAGATTTTGCTATATTTTGGAGTATGCTTGTTTTTATATTAAATTTTATACCAAATATAGGTTCTATAATTGCAGTATTATTTCCATCATTATTATCACTTGTTCAACCATGATTTACACCTTATGATTCAGTTTTTATGATTTCTGGTTTAACTTGAATACAAGTTCTGATGTGAAATATAATTGAGCCTAGATTTATGTGAAATAGGTTAAATCTTAGTCCTTTGGTTATAATTATATCACTTTGATTTTGGTGAACACTTTGGTGAGTGGTTGGTATGTTATTATCTGTGCCAATAATGGTAATTATAAATATAATTTTATGAAAAATACCTGTTACTAGACCAATTGCTATATTATTATCAGAAAAGTGAGATCTTCAAATTGATGATAGTGATGAAGTTGCTAACAATAGAAAAAAGATTATAAAATCTTTTAAAGAAAAATTTGGTAAAATAAAAACAAAATCTAAAAAATAAAATTTTATAAATATAACTTAAAAAATATGAAAAATATAAATATAGAAATAAATGAAAAATATAGAGAATACTTGGATCTTTTAAAACAAGTAATTCCAAATGCTGATGGGTCTGAAATAAAAGATGACTCTAGAATGATTGAAGTATTAATTGATTCATTTATCAGTTTTATACAAGAACAATGAGAAGAACATGATCATGAACATGGTGAAGATGGTGGTCATTGCGGTTCAGGTTGTGGTTGTAGTCATTAAAATTTAAAATTGATATATAAAAAAAGTCAATTTAAAAACTAAAAATATTTTGCAAATTCTAATAAATACTAATAATTAAGTTATTAGTATTTATTTTTTATAAAAAACTATGATAACAAAAAAGAATAAAGCCTTCACTCTAGTGGAATTGATAGTAGTAATTACAATACTTGCTATACTATGAACAATAGCGTTTATAAACTTGCAATGATACTCTACAAATGCTAGAGATAGTAAAAGAATAAGTGATGTAAATAACTTAATGAAAAAGATCTGAATAGAAGTAGCTAGAGGTGTATCATTATCAAATTTAATCAATCCAGTAAAAACAAATTCTTGATTGATAATAGATAGTTTAAGTTGAAGTTCTATACAGTGAGTAGCAAATTTTCAAACATTAAAAGAAAATGGAGCTAATTTTAAAGATCCAATAACAAACGATGATTATGTATTATCATTTTCAGTATGATGAAGTTGAACATGAGCTTATAAGTTTACGCAAATTTGAACTTTAAATGAAAATAAGAGTGAAGCAGTGGTAAAAGGAAATTATTATAAAGTAAAAACAAATGATTCACCAAGTATAATGAAAAATTCAGTGGATTTATTTGTTGTAGATATGTGAGTACAATTACCATATGAAATCACATGATGAATTTCAAATAATGTGGCAGTAAATAGTTGTGATACACAACCAAGTTATACAAATGCAAGTTTTACAGAGTGAACACCAACAAGTGAAAATCAAGTATGGCAAAATACAAGCAATGCAAATCCGTGTTACTATGAATGTATAAATTGATATACTTGAAGTGATTGTAGTACAGCTCCAAATAGTTGTGATACACAACCAAGTTATACAAATGCAAGTTTTACAATATGAACACCAACAACACAAAATCAAGTGTGGCAAAATACAAATAATGCAGATCCATGTTATTATACTTGTATAAATTGATATACTTGAAGTGATTGTAGTACAGCTCCAAACCCATTTGCAAGTTGTGTATGACAAAATAGTCCTGCACCATTTTCAGCAACAACAACATATTCTTGATGTAATACACCTGATATAGTAGTTTGTAGTTGAGCATGAACATGATATGCAGTATCTGCATGTAATGTATGAGCAACTATAGCTAGTACAGATTGGACAATATCTAGATGATTATATTTTCAATGGTGAAGAAATAAAGGTTTTATTTATGGGGATAATACTCAAGAATCTTCAATAATACCTTGAGGTGAATGACTTGATGCATCAAATGATGAATATTGATTTGTATGGAGTTGAACACTTCCAAGTCCATATAGTTGGGCAAATACTGATATAACAAATAATTGGGGACACTCAACAGGTACAAATTTAGCTAGACAATGACCATGTGCTAGCTGATATCATGTTCCAAGTAATGCAGAATGGGTTGGTTTAAGAACATCCGCAGGTTGGGGAAATTCTACGACAACTATGATGAATACACTGAAATTACCAAAATCATGATATCGTTATTATTGACATGGAGGTTTTAATTTTTGAGACGTTTCATGATCATATTGGGCATCTACACAATATCCTTGAAATTGATGATATATATATTATTTTGATTCGACTTGAATAAATCCAAGTGATGCTAGTTGGCCAGCTAATTGAAACCCAGTAAGATGTTTCAAAAACTAAAAGAAATTTTAAAATCTTTCTAAATAAGTAAAAACTTATCTAGAAAGATTTTTTTATTTTTTATATAATGGATAAATAAGAATAATAGTTATTATTACTATAATTTTTAGTATTTTTTTACTCTTTACTTTTTAACAATTATACATAAAATACGCCAAATTATTAACAAAATGTGAAAAACTATGGAATTAAATAAGATTAGAAATTTTTGTATTATTGCTCATATTGATCATGGTAAATCTACTCTTGCTGATAGATTACTTGAAATCACTTGAACAATAGATAAGAGAGATATGAAAAGATGACAAATGCTTGATAGTATGGAATTGGAGCAAGAAAGATGAATTACAATCAAACTTCAACCAGTTAGAATGAATTGGAAAGGTTATCAAATGAATATAATTGATACTCCAGGTCACGTAGATTTTCAATATGAAGTTTCTAGAAGTTTGGCATCTGTAGAAGGTGCTCTTTTAATAGTCGATGCAACTCAATGAATTGAAGCTCAAACTTTGAGTAATGTTTATATGGCTATAGAAAATGATTTAGATATTATTCCAGTTATAAACAAGATTGATTTACCAGCTGCTGATTTTGATAAAGTTGCAGAAGAAATAGTAAACTTACTTGGTTGTGATAAGAGTGAAATAATTTGAGTTTCAGCTAAAACTTGAGAAAATGTAGAAACAATTTTAGATGAAGTTATAAAAAGAGTGTCTTCACCAAAGGTATATTCAGATAAAAATCCATATAATGATGAATTAAAAGCACTAGTTTTTGATTCTCAATATGATGCTTACAGATGAGTAGTTTCTTATGTAAAGGTATTTCAGTGAGAAATTAAAAAATGAGATATTTGTCATTTTTTAAATACAAATAAAAAAATTGAAGCACTTGATGTTGGGTATTTTTCACCATGATATACAAGTGAGCAAAAAATTTGATTAGGTTCAATTTGATATGTAGTTACTGGTTTAAAAACTATTAGAGATGCAAAAGTTGGTGATACTATGTGGAAACCAGAAATGGTAGAATGACCAAAAGCAAAACCAGAAGATGCAAATCCTATTGAATGATTTGGGCTTGTTACTCCATTTATCTACGCTGGTATTTTTGCAATGGATAGTAGTGAATATCCTTTGCTAAAAGATGCAATGGAAAAACTAGTATTAAACGATTCTTCACTTTTTGTAGAAACAGATGTTTCTCCAGCTCTAGGACATGGTTATAGATGTGGTTTTCTTTGATTATTACATTTAGAAATAGTAAAAGAAAGACTACTTAGAGAATTTGGTATGGATGTTATAATGACATCTCCTCAAGTTACTTATAGAGTTGTTATGCTTTGAGATAAGAGATCAGAATATTCTAGATTTTTACCAGAATATATAGAAAGTGAAAAATGACAAAAATGTACTAGAGTTTTGATTTCAAATCCTGAAGAACTTCCAAATAGAGAAAAATATTTATATATAGAAGAACCAATTGCAAAAGTAGAAATAATTACTCCAGTTGAATTTGTTTGAAATTTGATGCAATTAAGCCAAGATAGGAGATGAATTTTTAAAAATCAACAATTTATAGATTCGGATAGAGTAATGCTTACTTATGAATTACCTATGAATGAATTAATTTGAGATTTTTATGATGAAATTAAATCCCTTAGTTCAGGTTATGCTTCACTTAATTATGAATTTTTAAGATTTAGTGAAGATGATTTAGTAAAACTAGAAGTTTTAATTGCAGATGAAAAAGTAGATGCGCTAGCTTTTATTTGTCATAGAAAACAAGCTCGTTATTTATGATGAAAAATTTGTGCTAATTTAAAGCAATCTATTCCAAAAGCGCTTTTTACAATCAAGATTCAAGCAGTAGTTTGATGAGATGTAGTTTGAAGAGAAGATATTTCAGCTATGAGAAAAGATGTAACGGCTAAGCTTTATGGTTGAGATATAACTAGAAAGAAAAAATTACTTGAAAAACAAAAACAAGGTAAGAAAAAAATGAGACAATTTTGAAAAGTAAGTCTTCCAAGTGAAGTATTTGTAAATTTATTAAAAAAATAGTAGACATGTCTACTATTTTTTGTATATTAAATACAATACTATTTATAAAACTATATGTTTACAAAATATTTAAAACAAATTTCAAGAAATAATGTGTCTTTACTTAAGCCACTTATGAAGAATAATATTATACAAAATCCAGTTATTTTTTGATATCATAAAATACCAGATTTAGTAGATTATAGGTATATTTATTTATGAAACTTGTATACTCAAAAAGGAAAATTACAAAGAATACTTGATAGAATAGAAAAAAATAAGATTAAAATTTGAGAATTTCATTATGAAATATTAAAAAAAGAAATTCATTATATTTATAACAAAATAGATTTTTTAAAAAATGTATATGATTTTGAAGCAAATAAAATAGATAGTAAATACAAGATTTCTTATCCAGAATTTGATTATGATTATTATAATAAAAAGTTTTTTTGAGTAACAAAAAAAGATATTAGTAAACATATTGAAATTACACCAGTTGAAGAAAATAATCAATTTGTAACAAAAAAACAATTAGTTGAATTACTTGATTTTTCTACTAATATACTTGATTGATTAAAATATAAGTTTGGTGCTTATGCCTTTATGTCTCATTCTTCATGAACTCTTGTTATTCCAAATAAAAAAATTTATTCTCTTAGAGAATAAATTACACTTTTTTTTCATGAAACAACACACTTTTTTAGAAGATATAATAATATAAAAAATTTTGGTACAAATTATGGATTTTCAGATTATATGAAATTAGAAGAGTGAATTGCTTTATATAATGAATATTTTTATGGAGAAAAATTGATTCCATGAATTAGATATAACCCTTATTATGATGCTTGTTACAATATTTTAATTCATAAGAAATATAGTCAAAAACAAAAAATAGAACATATTTATAAAATTTTAAAAATAAAATGATTTTCTCGTGAAAAAGCATTGCATTACTATTATCGTTTTCATCGTTTTACTAGTTTATGATGAAATCAATTCTTTTTAAAGGATTTAGTTTATACAAAATGATATGAAGCAGTTTTGAAACTTATAAAAAAATCAAGTGATAATTATGATATAATTATTTCTTGAAGAATTTGATTGTTAGCAATTAAGTCTAAATTATACGATACAAGTCATAATTTTGATGCTAGAAGTTATTATGAAGCTATTTTGATTGAAATACAAAAAAAGATATGAAATTAAAAATAGGGAATTTAAATTAATAAAAATTTAATAGAATTTAAAAATATTTTTAGGTAATATAAAATTAAAATAAATTATTTAGAGATAATAAAAAAATAAAAAATAGTCAATGAAATATAAATGATAATTTAATTGTTGAACTTAACAAAGATTTAAAAAAAGAAAAAGTAAGTGTTACAGATTTGTTTGATAATGATTAAAATATATTGAATAATTTGTCAACTTAAAAATAAAAAATACTTTGCAAATCAAAATAAATACTAATAATTAAACTATTAGTATTTATTTTTTATAAAAAATATGAAAAAAAATAACAAAGCATTTACACTAGTAGAGCTAATAGTAGTAATTACAATACTAGCTATATTGGGTACAATAGCGTTTATAAACCTACAATGATATAGTACTTCTGCAAGAGACTGAAAAAGAGTAAGTGATATAAACAATATTATGAAAAAGATATGAATAGAAAGTTCAAAATGAACAAGTCTATCAAGTTTAATAACTACAACAAAAACAAATTCATGATTAACAATAGATTGAATTAGTTGAAGCTCAATTCAATGAACAGCAAATTTTTCTACACTAAAAGAAGACGGAAGTAAATTTAAAGATCCAGTAACAAAATGAGATTATGTATTATCATACTCAGTATGATGAAGTGGAACGTGAGCATATAAATTTAATCAAGTATCAACAGTAAATGAAGATTTAAATCAATCAGTAGTAAAGTGAAATTATTATTTAATGCAAACTTGAGATAGTCCAAGCCTAATAAAAAATAACAAAGGAAATTTTGTAACAAATGAATGAATAGAACTACCATATAGCTTACTTTCCATATCATGTCCTACATGATATGTCCTAGTTCTTTGAAGTTCTACTTTTAGTACAAGTGATTTTTGTGTAGCAAAATATGAAATGAAAAATGTATGATGAGTAGCTACTTCACAATCTGCTTGAATTCCATGGGTATCTATAAATCAACCAAATGCAATAACAGCATGTAACGATCTATGAGCTTGATTTCATTTAATTACAAATAATGAATGGATGACAATAGCAAGAGATATAGAAGAAAATAGTCAAAATTGGGCTAATTGAGTAGTATGATCATTAGTTTCAGCTTGATGATGATTATATAGATGAAATGTAAACCTAAATGATTCAGCTAGTTGTTGATCAAATATAGTTTTAGATTGAGAGACTGCTTGAACTAATTGTTTAGTAAGTGGTAGAAACAAAAGAATGCATATACTTTCAAATGGAAGTGAAATTTGGGATCTATCATGAAATGTATGGGAACATGTAAATGGTACAAATAATATATCTTCAACTACTTGAGAAGTATCAGATTGAAATGCATGTAATGATAATGTTTGGCATTCTTGGAATAATATAAATGATGGTAATAATATATGTACTTTTACAAATACAACCCCTACATTTTATTCAAGGTTAAATTATTGACCACTATGAGATTACAATGCAAATTATTGAGTAGGTAGAATATACTCATCAACAAATACAAATAGAATTTTTATTCGTGGTTGACATTTAACTTCTACTGCAAATGCTGGTATTTTTACTTTATCTCTGGGAGGTGATATTAACACTACTCTTAGTACTGGTATTGGGTTTCGTTGTGCTTTGAGTATAAATTAATTGGAACTTGATTATTTTAAGCTATTTTGATTGAAATACAAAAAAAGATATGAAATTAAAAATAGGGAATTTAAATTAATAAAAATTTAATAGAATTTAAAAATATTTTTAGGTAATATAAAATTAAAATAAATTATTTAGAGATAATAAAAAAATAAAAAATATTTCTGTCAATCTAAAAACTAAAAAATACTTTGCAAATCCCAATAAATACTAATAATTAAACTATTAGTATTTATTTTTTATAAAAAATATGAAAAAAAATAACAAAGCATTTACACTAGTAGAGCTAATAGTAGTAATTACAATACTAGCTATATTGGGTACAATAGCGTTTATAAACCTACAATGATATAGTACTTCTGCAAGAGACTGAAAAAGAGTAAGTGATATAAACAATATCATGAAAAAGATATGAATAGAAATCTCAAAATGAACAAGTCTATCAAGTTTAATAAATACAACAAAAACAAACTCATGATTAACAATAAATAGTCAAGTCTGAAGTTCAATCCAATGAACGGCAAATTTTCTAGCGTTGAAAGAAGATGGAAATAGTTTTAAAGATCCTATAACAAACTGAGATTATGTATTATCATATGGTGTATGATGAACATGAACATGAGCATATAAATTCAGTCAGATATCAACAATAAATGAGGAATTAAATCAAGCAGTAGTAAAGTGAAATTATTATTTAATGAAAACTGGAGATAGTCCAAGTATTTTAAAAAATAATAATGATAATTTTATAGTTGATGAATGAGTAGAATTACCATATGAGATAATTGAGTGAACACCAGTAGTTGCAAATAGTTGTGATACACAACCAAGTTATACAAATGCAAGTTTTACTACTTGAACACCAACAAGTGAAAATCAAATTTGGCAAAATGTAAATAATGCAAATCCATGTTATTATGAATGTATAAATTGATATACTTGAGCTAGTTGTGAAATTTCTCCATTTGTTTGTTGAGATACATTATCAGTTGATGGATATACTTACAATACTTATTTATTATCTGATTGAAAATGTTGGACATCTACAATGAAACATGGAGATAAGATTAATTATCCTTTAAAGCCTTCAAATGATTCAATTATAGAAAAAATTTGTTATAATAATGATTTGAATTTATGTAACTCTGATTGAGCTATATATACATGGGCTGAAGCTATGTGATTTCCTGCAAGTTGTAACTCAAGTAATTGTTCTCAAAGTGAAGATATGACAAAATCAGTTTGTTGAAAATTATGATCAAGTTGGCATCTTCCATCAGCTACTGAATGGAATAATTTAAAAGGGCTATGAGTTGCTACTTGATGGACATGAAATAAAATCCAATGAATTATTTCACAACTTTGATGATATTACCATCCGGATTGAAATTTTTATTGGAGATGAAGTTATATTTACTTACATACTTCAACTCAAAATCCTACAAGTTCATTACATTCAGGATTTATTCAATTAGTATCTTCAAATGCTAATATAAATTATTATGATGCTACATGAAAAGATACTTATGGTTGATTTGTAGTTTGTATAAAATAATAATAAAATCAATTAAGTCATTTTCTTGTAAAAATAAAAACTCACTATTTTTAGTGAGTTTTTATTTTAGATATTTTAATTAGTTTATTTTTTATATTTTTATATTTATACTTATTTCTATATCTTCGTCAGGATTTAGTGGATTTTTCATTTTAAATGTATTTAATCCTGGTTTTATATAAACAGGCTCATTAATCACATCTTTTTTCTTTAATAAGATATTTATCTTTTCAATTACATCACTAGGATTTGTGTTTGCTTTTATTAGATAATCATCAGCTCCGGATTTCATAGCCAGATCTATTTTATCTTTATCAACTATGTTTGTAAAAATTATTATCTTACTATGAGATGATGTTTGATGTTTGATTGCTTCTAGAGTTTCAAATCAATTCATAGTTGGCATCATAATATCTAGTAAAACTACGTCTGGATTAAATTCTCACATACAAGTTAAACCTTCTAATCAGTTTATTGATTCTTTAACTTCATAACCTTCTTTTCTAAGTTTTATGGCATACATTTCACTTAAAACTTTGTCATCTTCTATTATTAATACTTTTTTCATATTTGTTTATTATTAAATTAAATTTAATTCGAAGCTAAAATTACTTCATTTCCCAAATTCGGATTTTACTTTTATTTCACTACCAAAATCTTTTATAAAATTTTTGCAAAGTGCTAGACCAATTCATAATCAAGTTGTATTTGTTCTTTGGAGACTTGATTCTATTTGTGAAAATTTTTCAAATATAGTATCTATCTTATCTTTAGGTATTCAAATACCATTATCAATTATCTCAAATTTAACATTATTTTTTATTTTTGAAACTTTTAATATTATTTTTCATCAAATATCAGTAAATTTAACGGCATTGTTTATCAGATTTATAAATACTTGTCTTATTTTGTCAGTATCTATATTTATCTTTTTTTCTTTTAAATGTTTATCAATTTGTATTTCAAAATCTACTTTTTTGCTTTCTACTTCCAGAAATACATCATTGTAAACTAGTTTTAATAATTCAGTTATTTGTATATCTTTCATATAATATTCCATTTTACCTGATTCTATTTTGGATAATGCAAGTACATCATTTACAAGATTAACTAGTCTAACTGAACTATCATAACAATGATTTAATGCTTTTCTAGCCTCATCACTTATTTCTCACATATCTCATTCTAAAATCATTGAGATATATCATCTAATTGATGTTAGAGGAGTTCTAAGTTCGTGACCTACAATTGATATAAATTCATCATTTTTATTTTTTTTCATATGTGTTTTTAATTATATATACTTATATTAATATTTTTTTCTAAAAAAAGCCAAAAAAAGAGCTAATTTTGTTTTGACAATTGACGCTTTTTTAATATAATAACCGGGCTTTTTTTAAAAGCACAGACTATGGTGCTCGTAGTTCAGTTGGTTAGAATGCCAGATTGTGACTCTGGAGGTCGAGGGTTCGAACCCCTTCGAGCACCCCATTATTGAAAATTAAAAGTTTTTAAGTAGAAAGTTTATAAGTCCTAACACTTGCTTTTTACTACATAGATTTTTAATTATTTCTTTATTAAAGCCTTAAAAAATTAAGAATTATTTAAAAACAAATAACTATCTTGACTTAAAGATAGTATTATTTTATTTTTTTAACTTATATTTGCCATGGTTGCAAAAAAACAAGACTTAACTCTATTTGAAGAGTTATTTGCTGCATCTCCTGAGATTAAATATCCAAAACAAGGAGAAGTTATTTCTGGTACTATTATTAAAATTGAAAAGAAAAATATTTTAGTAAACGTTAATAATCAATTTACTTGATTAGTAGTTGCTAAAGAAGTAGGTAACACTATTGATTTAAATGATCTACAAGCAAATCAAGAAATCGAAATTATGGTTTTAGGTGATTCAGTAGAAAGAGGTTTATTAATTCTTTCATTAAAAAGAGCTAATCAAATCAAAAATCTTTCAAATCTTACTAAATATAATGAATCAAGTGAGATTATTACTGTTAGACCAACTGAAGCTAATAAATGAGGTTTACTAGTTGATATTGATGGTTTAAAAGGGTTTATACCTGTTTCACAATTAACTCCTCTACATTATCCTAGAGTTGAATGAGCTGATCCTGAAAAAATTCTTGCTCACTTAAATTGATTAGTAGGTGTTCCTTTTAAAGTTAGAGTTATAAATGTAGATGAAGCTGGTAAAAAAATTATCTTCTCTGAAAAAGCTGCTATTGAAGAAAATAGAGGTGAAGCATTAAAAAACTTAAAAGAAGGTGATATTGTTGAAGGTACTGTATCAGGTATATTATCATATGGTTTATTCGTTACTTTTGAAGGTTTAGAAGGTTTAGTTCACGTTTCTGAAATCGATTGGGGACATGTTACTGATCCATCAAAATTTGCTAAAGTTTGAATGAAAGTAAAAGTAAAAGTTATAGGACTTGATAGTGAAAAAATTTCATTATCTATTAAAAGATTAAAAGAAAATCCATGGGATGTTCTTGCTAAAAAATTCAAACTTAATGATTCAATTACTGCTCCTATATCTAGAATTTCTAAATTTGGTGCGTTTATGGATCTTGAAGGTGGAATACAAGGTTTAATTCACTTATCTGAAATTTCTCATGGTGTTGTAAAAGATATTAGAGATCATATTAAAGTTGGTGAAGAAGTAACTGCTAAAATTATCAACTTCGAACCTGAGAAAAAAAGAATTGGTTTATCATTAAAAGCTTTACAAGAAGCTCCTGCTGATATGCCTAAAGTTGAAGCTACTACTGAAGTTAAAGAAGAAGAAGCTAAAGCTGAATAATTTAAAATATAATTTAAAATATTTTTGGGAGGTAGATATTTTCTACACAAAGATATTTATTTAAAGACACCTGTTCACTTATTGAGTGAATCAGTCTTGATTTAATAACTAAAAAAAGGTAAAAATGGAAAAAACAATTTTAAATACAATGTTTGATAATTTATTACACATTGGTAATAAAGCAAATTACTGGAATCCAAAAATGAAAAGTTATATTTATGGATCAGTAAACGGTATTCACGTAATTAATTTAACTAAAACTGCTGCAAAAATAGAAGAAGTTAAAGCTGAATTAAAAGAATTACATACAAGTGGTAAAAAAATTCTTTTTGTTGCTACTAAATTACAAGCTAGAGATGCAATTGCTAAAATGGCTTCAGAAACTGGACACTTTTACGTTTCAGAAAAATGGGTACCAGGTTTATTAACAAATTTTAAAACAATCAAAAGAAGAATTGCAACTTATATGCAATTAGATAAAGATTTACAAAGTGGTGCATTTGATAGTTTATCTAAAAAAGAAAAAGCATCAAAAATGCTTGAATTAGATAAATTAAACAAAGCATATGCTTGAGTAAAAGAAATGAAAAAAATGCCAGATGCAGTTTTTGTAATTGATGGTATTTTCGAAGAACAAGCTATTAGAGAAGCAAATACTTTAAAAATAACAGCTTATGCAGTTTTAAATACAAATGGTGATGATACTGTTGTATCTAACTGTATTCCTGCAAATACTAACTCTGTAAAATCTATAGATTATATTGCTGCTGCTTTAAAAGAAGCTTTATCTGGTAAAGCTAGAGATGCTTCAACATCAACTCCAACTACTACTGCGCAAGCAAGAGTTAAAAAAATTGATGATACTAAAGTAAGTGGTGAAAAAAAAGCTCCAGCTAAAAGAGCTCCAAAAAAAGTAGAAGCTGAAGCTACTACTGAAACAACTACTCAAGAATAATTTGATTTTTTAAAGGAATAATTAAGGATTTAATTATTCCTTATTCTTAAAAATATATATTATGGAAGAAAATAAACAAACTAATGAAAACCTAAAATACGCTTTGTGTTACGTTCCTTTTGTTGCATTTATTTTATACTATATAGAAAAAAATAAATCAGCAATCCTAGAAAAACACATAAGATATGGTATGGTTATATTTGGAATATACATTATTTTATTGATACTTGTATCTTGGTTGTTTAAATGATTACTATGATTTTTATATATTTGAGTTTCTATTTTCTTGTGATATAAAACTTACATAGGAGAAGAAGTTCAAATAAAATTTATTGACGATTTTTTTAATAAATCTAAATAGATAAGAAGTTTATATTTTAATATTATTTTGATTATGGCAATTACAGCTGCTCAAATAAAAGAATTAAGAGAAATTACATGAATCAGTATGATGGAATGTAAAAAAGCATTAGAAGAAACAAATGGTGATATAGATTTAGCTATAGAAGAATTAAGAAAAAAAGGTTTAGCTAAAGCTGCTAAAAAAGCTGATAGAGAAACTTTTGAAGGTGGATTAAGAATACTTACAGAAGGTGGAAAAGCTTATGTAATATCTGTTTCTTGTGAAACTGATTTCTTAGCAAATTCTGATAGATTTAAAACTATGTTAGATGATGTTGCATCTTTCTTAAAAGCTAATGGAGCTGATTCAAAAGCTGCTGCACAAGAATACATAAATACAAACTATGCATTAGAAATGGGTGAAAACTTACAAGTTTCTAATTATGCTATTTATGAAGGTGGTGTTGCTGCTGCTTATGTTCACTCAAATGGAAAACTTGCTGCATTAATTATTGCAAATGAATGAACTGATGCTGAAAAAGCAAAACAAGTTGCTATGCATGTTACTGCTACAAACCCAGAATTTTTAAGTGCTGATGATATAAGTGATGAAGTAGTTGAAAAAGAAAAATCTATTCAATTAGAAATCATGAAAAATGATCCAAAAATGGCTGGTAAACCAGACGAAGTTTTACTTAAAATTATTGATGGTAAAATGGGAAAATTTAAATCTGAAGTTTCTTTATTAGAACAAGATTTTGTTATGGATCCAAATGTAAAAGTTAAAAACTTTATTGGTGAAAAAGCAATTACATCTTTTTACAGATTCAGTATATAATACATATAAATCTCTCAAGAGAGATTTATATAGTCCCATAGTTAAGCGGTTATAATGCAGGACTCCAAATCCTGCGTGCTTGGTTCGATTCCAAGTGGGACTGCCATACAGTATTTAAAGAAAACTCATCCTCGGATGGGTTTTTTTGTTGGCTTTGTATTCATAATAAACCTTTATTGTTTGTGGTTTGATAATCTAATTTTTCAAACACTATTCTTTCGTTAAACATTATCTCAAATGCAAGGCTTATCATATCTGGTTTTTCCTTTTGTTGTACTATTTTATCTATGTGTTTGATAAGGTTTATAGAGTATGATTTAAATGTGCCTATATTTATGTCCTCTTTGATATTATTAAGCTTATGTTCTAAATCTATTATTTGATTCTGTATATCTTCTAATTCATTGTTTAATGATTCAAGTAGTATAGGGAAGTTTATTACATTATCTAATTTTTGTAGCTTAGCTTCTTTTAATTTTTTTAATCATTTAATTCTTTCTGAATATAATTCTTTATTATTTATCAATTCATCTTTTCTATCTATATATACTTCTTCTGAAATATCTTCAAATAGTTTTAATATGTCATTGTTTATATTAATTGAAGTGAATATACTCATAATGGAATCATTTACTTCTTTTTGTTTTAAAGAGTAGTTTTTATGTTTAACTCCTTTTTTTCATGTACATTGATAGTAATGATGTATTGTACCACTTCTAGATTTAGCATTATTTCATGTTAGTGTTCATTTACATTCTGGGCACATTAATACTTTTGAATATGGATATTCACTGTTATAATCTTTTCTCTTTTCTTTCACTTCTATTGTATCCTCTATTTTACTTTTATCGTTTTTATATAAAATATTTACATTTGTATTGTCTATTTCAATTATTTGTATCTTACCTTTATTTGCTTTATTCCAAGTATCAATACTTACAAGTCATTCATAAGCTGTTTTAATGGGGGTGTTTCAAGTCCATTTTGATGTATTAATACCAGCATATATAGGTTTCTTAATTAGCTCTTGCATATATTTTATATCCATAGGTTTGTTAACTCTTCTTTTTATACATCACTTAAGATTAACTTGTTCTACTATTTCTTTATCACTTAATAATCATTTTGCTCTAGATTCAAACATATATATAACCCAATCTCATTCAGTTCAATTTTTAATTTGTATTGATGCTTTTCAATTTGATGTTTTTATTTTCTTATTAGTATATCAATAATTAGGTCATCTTACTTGATATCATTGTTGTTCTAGTTCTATTTCTCTTGGAATTGTTCTTTGAATAATTTTATCTCACTCTATCTTTGCTTGAGCTGAATATACCATTTCTGCCATTTCACTTCTATTTTCTCTATTCCATTTATATTTACTCATATCAACTTTATCATTTGTAACTACAAGATTACTATCTCATATAATATTTTTACTATCTTTTAGAGTTATTCAATTAGCTTGTAAGTGATTTTTAATATCTGAATATACTGAAAATCATTCTCTTGATAATCTATCTATGTCAAATACAATATAATAATCTACTTTATTTTCTATTGCATTTAGAATCGACTCATTAAGTATTGGTCTATTCTGATCTTTTCATGTAAAAGCTTCTTTGAAAACTCACAATACATTTATAGAATTATTCTTACAATAGTTTCTACAAGCTCTTTCTTGATTTTCTAGGCTGTCTCAATTTTTTTCTTGTTTATTAGTAGATACTCTACAATATATTATTGCATTTGGCATAATAAATATCTTAAATATTAAAATTCAATTTTCTTTAATCTATAACTATTTTAATCTTTTTCAAATTTTTCTATATAAGTATTAAAATTTTGGTTAGCTAATTTGTATAGGTTTCTTATTAGAATTCTCTTTGTAGAGTCATCAACATTATAATTTTTTAGATGGATTAATTTCTCATCTATTTTTTCATCTGTCATAATATTATATATTATAACATACCGGTATGTAACTATTTAAAATCGCGCATCTATATAGTATTATCTATGCAATAAAAAAATAGCACATAAGTTATTTTTTGTACTATTTAATCGTAGTTTAATCTCTTTATAGTAGTACTATTACTAAAAAGTATTTGTACTACTTTTTTTATTTTTTGTTTATAATTAGTTTATAATTTTTAGTTCATCTTTCATAAATAATATATATATATTTTATATAACCTATTTCTTTTATCTTATTATTTAGTCTTCTAATCATTTTTTTTATTCCACCTTCTGTTTGATTAGTTATTTTTATTAATGTGTTTACAGAAATTCATCATTTACTAATATGTAATTTTAATTCATTAATTATTTTATATTCTCATTTTGTTAGCTTTAGTATTATTTTTCAATTATCTTTAATAATACTATTATATATAGTAATATTAACATTTAATTTTAAATCATTTTCTAATGATATTATATAGTCTTCTAATATTCAATTATAAGTAAATGATTCATTAATAAATGTTTTGTTTATAAGGAGTAGATTATTATATTTTTCTAACATATTTTTATTGCATTCACTAATTATATTACAATGTAATAATGTTAGAAGATTAGGCTTATAATTTAATATTTCTATATCAATTTTATCATCTAATCTAGATGAATCATATCAAATAATATCATGATCTAATTTATATGAATCATATCAAATAAGGATATTATTTAATGTAAATTTATTATTTATATTTATTTTAAATAAAGCATACAATGGAATAGTTAAGTTCTTAATATTAATTTTTCATTGATATTCGTACTCTATAAATTCATTAATATTGTGTAATGAATTATAAAGGTCTTTACTAGGAATACATTCAATAAAATCTTTAGTAAATTTTATCAATTTTAAATCATTTTCTATTATAAATTCATGTAAATACATTAGTTGATTTTTACTGACTTCTATTGATGACAATGAATCATTTATTTTAAACATAGATAGATCTATGAATCATTCTATGTTTTTTATATCTTTAACATTTGGAAATGGAATTTCAATTTTTGATGATATATGATTATCTTTAATATCTTTAGTTTCTTGAATTAATAAACTTATTAATTCTTTATTAATATTTTTTATATCATAAATCATAAGTTTCACTTTTATAAACTAAAAATTTAAAATAATGCTACCCTACTACTACACTACTACTGGGGTCCATATAGCCCTACCACTACTGCTTCTACTGCTACTTCTACTATTATCATTATTTTCAACTTAAAATTTTTATTTTAAGTTACTACTCATTTTAATTTAACTATATGTAAACTACCAGTATATCAGTTAGTTTACATTAGTATAATTATATTTTTTTTTATACAAGATGTAATACTCTATTATATATTATATTGTTTAATGTATAACTCTATATATATGTACTATATATTAGTTAGTATATAACTAGGTAGTATATATGTTAAATGAGCTATAAAAAAAAGGTATTTTTCATGTTTAGAAAAATACCTTTTTTTTCACATTATAGTGTGGGTTTTGGGGCAGGTTTATGTAATCCTTTATATAGTGTTTATTCTATAATAGAATTGTTCTTATGATTACATATTTAAGTATATAAAAATTAGATATTTATTATATAGTGAATATATGTTATTATTGTATGTTTTTTTTAGTAAAAATCAAATTTTTATATAGTAGTATTTTTTTAATTATTTTGATAATACATATATTCATTAGTAATTTTATTTACACATACTTGCTGTCATTTAGCCTCTCAATCTCAGGAAGCTTCATAATATCAGTTATCACATAACCATGCATTATATTTATCATTTTCTAGGCAATGAGCATTTATCGGTTTTCTATATAACTTTCAATTGAATGTACAATTGTTATCTATATCAGATGATGTTTTATCTATATTATTTAATAGATTAAGTCTATTATCTAATGAGTTATTTTGATATAAAATTTTATCATCATTACTTGATGATAGATAAATAGGTAAATTTATTAATAAAGTTATTCAGCCAGATCATATAAGAAATATTCATATTTTATGTATAAATCAGGCTATATCTTTAAATCAACCATTATTGTTTTTTATTTTTCTTAGAAGTAATTCTCCTGCTTTTATTAATATAAATCATACAATTATTGCAAAAATAGAAGTAAAAATTAATTCACTTGATGATAATCAACTATTTTTTACAATATATGCAGAAGCTATTTGGTATGTAGATGTTAATGATATAAGTACCAATAACATATATTTTATATATTTTTTCATAGGTTTTATAATTATAGATCTCTTACTAAACGAACTCATCATTTTGAATACATTTCCATCCCTGGAAATATTCATTCATCTGATTTAAAATACATTTTTCAATTGTATCAATAAAATTCATAAGATGTATCACTACTTGTCCAATATCATATATTTTATATATTTTTTCATAGGTTTTATAATTATAGATCTCTTACTAAACGAACTCATCATTTTGAATACATTTCCATCCCTGGAAATATTCATTCATCTGATTTAAAATACATTTTTCAATTGTATCAATAAAATTCATAAGATGTATCACTACTTGTCCAATATCATATATATTTATTATTTATTACATTTTTTGGAGAACATTTATAATTTGAAGAACAGTTATATAAACTATGAATTTCATTACTAGAAGGTAGTCTCCAATCACTATATCATAATAAATTACTGTTATTAGCTATTTTATTAGCTTCATCCCGTCATGAATTTGATATTTCTGGTATAACTTGCCACATCAATAATTTTTGTTTATCAATATATATTATGTTTTTATCATAATCATCATATGATTTACAATCATTTCATATTTTATAAAATCATTTTTCACATATTATATTTATGTAGTTATTGATTTCACTAATTGTATTATTTGAATTTTCAATGATTGTATTTATTTTTTCTTCATCATATGAATTTGAATTTAAATTCAAATTATCATTAGAGAATAATATAGATGTAATAATTATAATAGTAAGTATTATTCATGTAGCAATAATATGAATATTATCTATAAGATAATAAACAAAATTATTATCATTTAAATTATTATCATTTGATTTATTTTTTAATTCTGTATTGTTTTCTATGTTATTAATTGGTGGTATCTGATTTTCATTTTTAATTATTATATTACTACTAATTAATTTATATATTATATAAATATTCCATAATGGTATCCATAATGTTAATGAATACCATTTTGACATTCAAATAGATTTAAATCTAAATAGTGAAATAATAATAAGAATAATAAGAGATATAGCTGGAGAATATCATAATGTTGCAAATTGAATTATATTATCTATATTATAAATTATATTTTTTATAGGATCTGAAAAAAACATTGTAAATTTTTCTGGATATATTAAATATATATCTATAATTTTTGATGGTACAACTATTCAAAAAAATAGTATATTAAATGTTATTTTTCTCATGAGAAATATTTTAAAAATTAAAAATGGGAGAGACTTATTTATTTTTTCCTTTTTTATGTTTTTTAAGTACTAAAAAAAGGATAACTTAGTACTCTATATTTCGCCAAAAATATCTTTGCAAACTGTCATTTATCAACAAGTAAGAAAGGACGAGTAACTAAGTTACCCTTTCCTAATGACAAATGTCAGTTTATTTAAGATATTTTTGGCTTTTCAAATATAACATTTTTAATATATAAATCAACTATTTTTTATTCAGTTATTAGTTGATATATATTTATACATAGACTACTAATTAGTCCCATTCTTCATATCAAGTAATTCTCTTATATGAAAATTAGCTTCATATTTTGATAATTCATCTAGTGTTTCAATATATGCTTTTTGCTCATCTTCATTTTCAATAACTTCAGTTATTAAGCTCTCTAAGAGTTTTCTTTGCTTTAAGGTAATATTGTGAGTATCTATATTATTATCACTATCTACAGGTCAATTATCATAGTTATTTTCAGTATTTACATTACTATTAATTATTCATGAAATATAATATATGATATCAGTAATTCATAGTAAATCAGATATAGCTCTATTAGTTGCTCTAGTTTGAGCAGTCGCTCTTACATCATGATTTAAATGAGTAAAATCTCTTTCATTACTAGAACAACTAGAAGAAGCTTCAGTGTATCTTCACATTGGAGTACTTGCTCTTACTGTGAAATCATATATTAGATTATCTCAATCTAATATTCTTTTCTCATTAATTATTTGAGTAGATATATTAAATGCTAAAGCTATTTTTCTATAGCCTTTTTTGTTTATATATTTAATTCATTTGATATTATATATGTCACTTGAATCTAATAGTTTATCTTTTATATTATTTAATTCACTTATAGATAATTTTAAGTTTGATACTTCAGTATTATTTAAATTTAATTTATCTTGGTTTATTATTTCAGTATTTTTCATAGTTAGTATTGTTAATTTATATAATATATAAAACCCCTATAAATTTCACTTTATAGAGATTTAATTTTAATTTAGCTATGATTACATCATAATATATAATCAGTAGCTCTATCTGCAAAATTTGATGCTAATATTAAATGATTTTTATTTCACTTAATATAGTTTAGCCATCATGCAATGTAATTTTTAGAATTGTTTTCTGTATGATTAATTATTCAAGCCTCCATACATAAGAACATACTTCATAACTCAGCTATTAGTTCTTCTTTTGAATAGTTCTCACTTCAGAAGTATTCAAAATTATTTACTCAAAATCTAGCTAGTCTTTTTTTATTTCAGGTTGAATGTATTAATTCATGAAATAATGTACTGAAATATTCTTCATTACTTTTAAACTTATTTAAACTAGGAATTGTTATTACATCATCTATTAAATTATAAGATGCATTTGATCAATTTTTAATCACAGGTTTATCTTTATAGTTTGTGATTATATTTTGAGCTTTAAATAGACTTGTTCTAGTATCAGTTACAATATTTGTTTGCCTATTAATTCAATATGTTTGTTCTATATTAAATACAGTATAGTATCTAATAATAGGGAAGCTATATAATACTTCTTTTTCATTATCTTCATTTGATTCATTATTATATTTGAAAAAGTATATCTTAGTTCACTTACTTCACTTTTTTACTCATCATCATAATTTTTTAATTTGTTTAATAGTTAAATATCTATTATCTTCAAACTCATTGAATGAGAGTACTAATTTATTGAAACCTCTATATGGTTTGTTACTTACATAATTGCAAGCTATTGTATTTACCCAAGGTTGTTTCCAGGGGATAAATCATTGTTCTAGTTTATCTATTATTTGATTAACTAGTATTTCATTTGCTTTCATACAAAAACATTTAAAAAATAAAGTTAGTAATAATTAATTACTAAAAGAATAATTTATGTTTTAAAATATGGCTAATAAAAAAAGACTACATATTATTGTAGTCTGGTTTAATTTATGTGTAATATTTTTAAATCATCTATTTCTTTAAAATCTGAATCATTTGTTAATAAACAATCTATGGAATTACTTTTACATAAAAGATAATGATTTACATCATTTGAATCTAACATAAAGTATTTCTTTTTTGTTTTTATAAAATCATTTTTATATAATTCTGGATTAATAAAATTTGAAATAATCTTTATTTCATTTGGTAGTGAATCTAATATATTTAAAAACTCATCTAATACATATGCTTTATAATCTAATTTAAATTCATTATTATTTCTCCAATTTTTTATATCTTTTATATTTAATCATATAGTCTTATCATATTCATTTCTTAAGGATTTCCTGTTATCAATAGAATATGATTTCCACATAGATTCATTTATTTTCAATTCTTGAATAATTTTTTTATCTACATATGATCTAAATCATGATCTTTCAATAACATTAAATAATTCATTTAATGTTATATTAGAAATATAACAATTTGGTTCAGCTCTTGATAGTAATAATCATAATGCTTTAATAGAATTGTTAACTATTCATTTATTTGAATCTATTGATTCATACAATGAATTCAAAATAAAAGAAGTATCTAAATATATACTTCTTTCAATATCAAGTAAATTTTTACCTATACTCATATTAATTATTTAATTCAATAATATTTTCTGTTCCTATTATTTCAAATTGCTCTAATATTCTTTGATATGTATCTTTAGTTTTTGTGTTTCAGAAATTAATTCATTCAAAATCTACACTATTAGTTATTAATGGTCTTAATAGTGTTCTCATGAATGGAGATATTGATATAGTTATATTTGAAAAATCAATTATAATTTTAGAGTGAGAAGAATTATATCTTTGTATAATTGTTTTAGATATTATTTTTGCTTCATTAATATCAATAGCTATATCGCTTTTTGTAAAATCGTATATTTTTATATTTTCCATATTTTTATATTGAATAAGTAAAAGATATAAATGTTCAAATTATTTTATTATCTAATTCTTTTACAGTTATTATAATAGAATCTTTATCAATTTTATCACATATTTTTAAAAACTGCAATTCTATATATATCTTATCCGTTACTATTTGAATTTTTCAATTATGTTTAAGTAAATATGATGAAAGTTCCCATAGTCACAATCATCATTCATTTAATCATTTTGAAGAAAATTGGGTGCATACACAAAGTATAATTAAAAAAACATTTAGTCAATACTTATTTTTAATTTCATCATAAAAATCTTCAGTAGAATAATTCTTATATACATCATTAATTACACTACTTACATCATCTTTTATCATTCAAGATCATGCATCATAAATTGTAATATCTGTATTTTCTAAATTAGGATGTAATTGTCACATTATATATATATCTTGAGTTCATCAATGTTCTATAGAATTATAATGTAATTCAGATATATATGATGATATTAAATTTCTAGATTCTTCATTTTTAATTCTTCATTTGTATTTATCTAAGTAATCTTTTAAATCCTTTTGAGAACTTATTTTTGAAAAAGGAAAAATAACTGAATTTAATAATCTTGTTCAAGAACCTAAATTACTATCAATATATTCTAAATATCAACTTCTTAATAAAAAATTATATACTTTTGAAGTTAATTTATTTTTTATATCTTTTCATTTTAATTGAAGATTATCGAGGTGATATCATAAAATTACTAAAACATTACTAGGAAAAAATATTGAATCAGATTTTATGTTAATTATATCATAATAAAAGATATCTTTTTTAGATAATAAAAAAGCATTATTTATTTGATTAATTCATTTAAAACAATCATTCTGTTGTAGTGTTCATCATATATTTATTTCAACTTCATTTTTCATAATAGAAAATAATTTTATATTTTATTAATCTTTATATCTAATTTATTAAAGTAATAATACTTATTTTAATTTCAAACAATTATATTACATCTGATAAACTAATAAAATCTTTATAATCTTTATCTATATTATAAACTTCTTTATTATTTACTTTCCATTCTCATCATACATTTAATACTATTCATCAAACAATACTAAATCATTTTTGTGATTTAATCCATTTTTGTAATTCTTCTGCTTTATCTTTTGTATCTTGTGAAATAGCTGTATTTCAATCTTTTGTATCAACAATTAATATTCTTCAATCATTTAGTTTTACAATCCAATCAGGATAAAATAAACTATCATTTTGTTTAAAAGTATCAAAGTATTTTATTGCAAAAAATTCTCTTCAACTATCTCAGTTTTTATACCACCAATCTATTTTATTATTTTCTTCTAAGTATTTTATAAATCAAACTTCATTAACTCTTCAACTATAATTTGGTTTTAAATAAAATGGAAATAATGCACTTTTATTGATTTCAAAATCAGAGAATAAATTATAATCACTAGTATAAAATATTTCATTCCTAGGTATACTTAAACTAATTTTATCCTCAGATCTTTTTTCTTTTTCTTTTACTTCTGCAAGTCTAATAGGTTTATAATTCTCAAGTGCTTTTGAACAGATGTTTCTTAAAACAGAATCTTCTTTTTGAAAATCATTTATTATTATAGCTTTAAATATAGGTCTTTCATTAGTTATATAGTCTAGGAACCAACTATTAATAGAGTTTCTAAATGCTTTCCAACTTCTTGCAGGTGCATATTTTCTAGCTTCTATTTCTTGAGAAGTAATAAAATTATAAATGGTTAAATCATATAATCTTTCTAAATCTCATAATGATATAGAAGCATTTATATCAACTCAGTTATTTTTTAAATCATCTAAGAAATGATCAAAATGTAGTATCTCAACATCAGCTATCATTGAGTTAGTAATCTTATCAGCATTTACATTTATTCATTTACTTAAAAGTTTATTAAAATTTTCTGTTTGATTTATTAGTGAATTTGTATTTATTCAAAAATAATTATTAAGTGTTTCAAATAATGTATTTTCAAATGTAGGACTTAAGTCATTGTAATCAGTTCTTCAAAGATAAATAGAATCAAGTGTTATTGGAGTTATATTATCTTTTAATTTACTTTGGTATACAAAGGGCTTATTATTTCATAAGACCTTTTCAAAGTCTTTTAAAACATCATTTCTATTATAATTTGTATATAGGTATCATCTATTTAATTCTGGTATATCAAAATGAAATCCTAAAGGCATTCTCAAAATTCTTCATACAGTTTGAATATGGAAACTTGGATTTTTTATTTCTCTAAACATAACTAATACTCATGCTCTAGGACAATCCCAACCAGTTGCTGCGGCTTGTTTGAATATTAAAAAATTTTTAGGAGAATTATTTTTTTCAATTAATTCTAAATTTTCTTTTTTCTCACTTAACCATATTGCTACTTGTTGTTTTTTAACTCATCTTTCAATTAAGTAAGATATGATAAATTCTAATTTAGATTTACTTAAAGCTTCATCTTCTTTCTTATCATCATTTGGTAATTGTATTAATACTAGAGGGTTTATATCTAAATCTAATTCCTCATAATATTTTTTTAATTCTTCTCTTTTATTATATGCTAGTTCTATTAAAAATTTATCTTGATCAATTTCAGTTTCTTTTATAGCTTCAATATCTTCTTTTGTCTGAGTAAGTATTTTTTCTTTTATAAGTCACTCTCTGATAACATCATCTTGTTTAACATTAACTAAACTATCATACTCAATAGCTTCTGAAACATCTTCACTTTTTGGAGTAGCTGTAATTTTAAATATAATTTTAGGATTTATTAAATCTACTATCTCATCAGCTAAACTTGTTCAAACTTGTGTATGTGCTTCATCAATTATTAATACGAGTTCTATTCAATCTTTTTGAGTATTAATTATAAACTCATCAAATATTCATTTATCTCAAATACTATATTCAGTTTCTTTTCTAAGCTTTCTTCAATCTTTATTTGATGCCTTAACTTTTTGCCAGTTAATAAAGAATATATTGTTTTCTTTCATTCTCTTTTTTGAGAGATCATTTAAATCAAGTAAATTTATTTCACTTGCTCAATCATAATATGAGAATAGTTTCTTTTTACTTTGACTATAAAGTTCTTCACTAAATGTAATCCAAACATAAGCTTTCTTTTCTTGAAACTGTGGATCATTTACAAGCTGTCTTAAAAACTCAGCTGTCATTATAGTTTTTCAAGATCAAGTTGGAGCTTTCAAAACAAGTGGTAATCATCTTTTATCTGATTGCCATAAGTTTAAAAATGCTTTTCTAAGCTTTTCAATTGTATCTTCTTGGAATTTTTTTAAGTGCATAATGTATTTTTTTATTTATATATTTTTTCAGTTATTTCAGTATATTCAAAACTAAATGGATCTCTACTTTTATCATACATTGAGTTTTCTTTATAGTAAACAAATCTTGAATATGGTTCTCTTGAAAAAAATGGGTAACTTTTTCTCCACCACACTTTTCATTTAAACTTACAAAAAATAAGTGGACTTGTATTAAAATCATCTCAATCTAAATTAAAATGAACTATATTCTCATATGGAATTATTCAAATTGGAAAAACTTTTATTGTTTCTGAGCAATTATCTTTCTTTGTTTTATATAATTTTCAATTACATTTATATAATAGTTTTGGCATTTCAGCAAAAAATTCAACTCAATCAAATCTTAATCACTTAAGTTCTGCTCTAATATGGGAATAATTAGAAAATAAACTTTCCGAGTTATCAGGATATTTAGTATAATAGTTGTCAACATTAACTAGATATACTTTTCTTCTAATTCACTCATTATGAATCTTTCATAAATGTTTAATTACCTGTTCTTCTATCAATTCAGAGTGTTCTAACTTATTCTTAAAAGATAATTTTTTTCATAAATAAAATATATGATATGCAATAAATCATTGGATAAGCAAAGAAATAATTCCGAAAAAATTATCTTTAATAATGTTATACATCTCATTCATTATATTATATTAATTTAATTTAAATACAGTTTTTATAACTCTATCAACTCAATTTATCAATTCTTCAATTTCTTCTTTTGAGGGTTCAATTGTTTTTTTATGATCACATTTATTTCTTAAATCTCCTAATCTTTGAATAAATCTAAACATATCAATTTCAATTATTCACTCAGATTTTAATAAATCATTAAAATCATTTATTCAAGGATTTTTCTTTGGAACTTTTATACTATGAGAATCACAAATATTTTGAAAGTGTTCTTCTAGTACAACTCATGCAATAGCTCATGCTCATCTTACGAATCATTTTTTATTTAATTCTTTTGCAGATTCTAATTCATTATCAAATAGATCAGCTTGTAATAATTGTTTAATATCAAATAACGAACTTTCAAATCTTTTTTTTATAGATTTTATAATATTTACTTGTTGTTCAAATTTAGGAATTGCTGAACTAGGTCCTGCTACAGTTGATGAATCAAAACTCCTTGTTATATGTGTTCACTGTAAATAATCTTCAATTACATAATTTGAATTATTTATTTCTTTTCTTCTTAAATCTTTTTTATAATAAGAGTTAAAATCATTTATCCTATCTGGCAATAATTGTTTTATTAAAACTAAAGATTCCGAGTACCAAATTTGATAATTTGATTTAAAATCTAATAATTTCTGAATAAAATCTTCCTTTTTCTCTTTTGGTAATTTAGATATAGCTTCTTCATATTCCTTAGGAAAACACTCCATTTTCATAGAATGTAATAAATATTCTCAATCATCTATTAATTTTTCTAAATCTTTTTTATACTTATCTATTTTAGTTCACATAATTTTAAATTAAAAACTAAACCTTATTTATCTCTCTATAAACTTTAAGTATAGGATCTGGAATATCTTTTAACTCAAGTTTTTTTATATCCTTAAACATTGTTTTTTCATAAGGATTATTATAGATATACCATTTAACTTTTCATCATTTTTGTTTTTGTATTTCAATTAATCTATTTTTCATCTCATCTATCTTTCTTGAACTCTCTTTAAAATATATTGCAACTATATCTTTGTTTGATTCAAAGATTTGCCAGTATTCATTTTTTTCTAATTCATTATAAATTCATTCTTTTATTCAAAGTAATTCTCAAGCATTGTAAGTAAGCTCAAGTTTCTTTTGGTCTGTAATTTCTTTTAAATTATCAACATCAACAAATGCAGTTTTATAATATCTTAAATTTCATCCAAGTCACTCTATATCTTTTCATTTAGAATTAGTATATCAATTACTTACTTTCTTAATTCTTTCATATGTTACATCTTCACAAATATTATTCTCATTATTTGTACAAAGTATAAACTTTCTATTACCTCAATCTTCTTTATTCAAATCTAATACAGCATGTCATGTTGTTCAAGATCATGCCATAAAATCAAGGATCATTGAATCTTTTTTTGTTCAAAGAATTAAAAAATCTTTAATCAAGTCTAAAGGTTTTGGATTATTAAAAACTTTATTAGAAAAAATATCTTTTAATAGTGCAGTTCAATTTCAACTACTATATTCTGCTTTATAAAAAAAACTTTTAGGCTTATATGATGGTTCAATCTCTCATTCTTCAGGTCTTTGTTTTTTATATAAACTATAGTTTCATTTATTTTCTACTAGAATAATATTATGTTTTTCATTATTAATTTTTGTTTTACTCCATCTCCAAGACATTTCATTTCAATCAGTCATAGGAAGCAATATAATATCAGACTGTAACTTAGGCTTATTATCATCTGTAATATAAGCAGTTTTTGTATCAGTATTTATAAATATTGGAAAAAATAAATTTGGCCTCTTGCTTCTAGGTGCATTAACTCAAGTAGATTTTAAATTAGCTCATTTTTTAAATAATCAGATCTCATCATTTTCCCATTTATCTAATCATTTTTCATTAACCTTGAAATAATTTATTTTTCATTTAATAATATTTTTCATATAAACTAAAGTGTATTCATGTGTTCATGCAAATCAAAATTGATCATTATTTCATTTTAAATTCATAATCGTAGGTAATGTTGCAATAAAATTTCCCTCTCAAAAAATTTCATCACAAAGTAGTTTTAGTTGTGCTTGTTCGTTATCATCAATACTTATAAATATAACTCAGTCTTCTTTAAGTAGATTATTAGCAAGTCTTAATCTTTTATCCATGAAGTTTAACCGTTTACTATGTCTATATGTATCTTCTTTATCAATGTATTTATCATTATATATAAAGTCTTTATTTCATGTGTTATATGGAGGGTCAATATAAATAACATCTATAGCTTCTTTATGTGTATAATTAAGTACTTGTAATGCATGATAATTATCTCATTGTATTAGTATATTTGAATCACCACTATCATCATTGATAATCTTTCTATCTTTTAATTCTTCTAGTACTGGAAGTTTATTTTGACAATCTAAAACAATTTGTTCAGGTTCTTTTTCTGTATCCCAAACAAGTCAGTATTTTTTTGTATTTTTAAGATTCTCTAACTCAGATTCAAGCTCCTTTATCTTTGATTGGAGCTCATCATGTTTACTTCACTTTATATTATGAAGTAATTCTTTCATATGTTCAACTGTAGAAGTTTTTACTTTGTAATATGCTTTTTTAACTTCTTCTAAGTTTTCAATGTTTTCTGTTGTCATTTAATATTTATTATTTTATATCAGTATTTTTTTGTAATATATATTCAACTTTAGATTTATCAACTATATAAGTTTCTTTTTCTCACTTCAAAATGTATTTTTTTTCATCTTGGTCTACAAGTATTAAATTCTTTTTTTCCTTTCAATCAAATTTTATATTAATTATAGGAGAAAGTTTATTAGTCATAATACTAATAGATACATAAATTAATACAAAAGTTAGATGAATGTATAAAATACTTATTAAGTTAAATTCATTTATAATTCATATTGGAAAAATTAAGAAAGCTATTACTAAAATATATTTTCAGTGTGATAATAATGTTGAAAATATATATGTAAAGAATTCATACCTTGTTAAACTTTCAAAATTAAGAATAATTTTATTTATATTTATTTTTCAATTTGGAATATAGTTATTCATTCATTCATAATCTCAACGAATTTTTATATATAAATTTAAAATTACTAAATTAATTATTGATAAAATAGCAACTATTATTAAAGCTATAAATTCTAATGTATTTCAAAATATATAGATTAAATATATTGGTAATAAAAAAGATAATCAATTATGAATGGTAATTATAGGATAGATATATACTCAATGTTTTTGATTATCATAGAATATTAACCCTTTTGATTTAGAAACATATCATAAAAAAATAAGATATATGAATAATAATCAAGAGAAGGTTTCTTTATTATTTATCAAATATGTCTTTATAGATTCATTAAAATATAATGTATTTAATAGATTTATTACTTCTAACCAATTGTATTTAAACAATAAAGTAATAGTACTAATAATATAAATTAAAAGCACTATTATAAATATACTAATTAATATATTAGCATAGAAGAAAGTATCTTTTATATTTTCTTTTTTCTTAAACATAATTTATTACTTTATATAAAATGATAAGTCATCTAAACTTATGTCATATCTTTTAAATATTTCTCTTAGAGCATATAGTTTTGATTCAGTATTCATATTAACTTTTAAATATAATCATTCTTCTATTTTAGAATAAGTTCAATCTACATTAGTAGGGTAAAACTTAGTAGATAGGTAATCGTCATTTATAAACGATTTCATAAGTAAAATATCTTTATTATATAAGATTTTTATTATTTCATAATAGAAATCTGCCCAGCTGTTTACTTCATAATCCTTATCCTCAAAGCTATATTCTAGAATAGTTTCTCAAGTAAAGTTTTCTTCATCTGATAATGTAAATATTTTTGAGTCATCCTTTTTTACTTCATAGTTTGTAGATGGATATTGCCAAATTAAAATTGACTTATCTTTTAATAATTCAAATCTATGCTTTATTGTTTCTTCATTCCAATTATCTATAGTAGTTAAATATTTATTAAGATATAACTTAGTATCATTAAATCATTTTTCCATAGTCTTTTTTTCATGGAATGACTTATTACTCATAGAACTATTATATCAAGTTAAAGTTATATTTCCTATAGTATGAAGGTACTTCTTTTGTATTTCTTTAGCATTTATTCATAATGACTTACTCCATTCAGGAGTTAATGTTTGAGGCATTATATGTTCTATTGTAAAGCTACCATTATCTATTTTTTCAGATATAGAATCTTGGTCTATATAACTTTCTTTATGATCAAAGTTTTCTAACCTCTCAAGTAAATGTAGTTTATTTCTTCTTTGAGTGTTATATATATCTTTAGTTAATAATGAATTTTCGAACTCTTCATTATTTGGAAATCTTTGAGATCATGATTTATTAGTTAATACATATTTGAATATATTAAAATAGTTTTCCTTGTATCATTCATGGGAAGATATATCTTTACCTAGTAGCATAAATGTTTTATTTAATGCATTAGTAGGGACTTCACAAATAAATCTTCTAAATACATAAGACTCTATTACTAATAGTATTTGAAGTAGTTCTTCATTGTTTATTATATTATTATTTAAGTTATCATATAACTCTAATAAATAGGGATATGCTACTATAGTTTCTAACTTATTAATTCTACTTAGTACATTACTGATATCTTTATTTTTATCTTTTGAAGTTATTATTTTGTTATAATATCATGAAAATTTTAGTAACTCATTTAATAATGGTTCTACTGCTAATTCCTTTTTTTGAATATACTCTTTAAATATTATATAAACCTTTGCTTTGTTAGGTATTCTTCTTTCAATTAAAGTTATATAGTCACGAAGAAATGCACTAACATCAAAGTTAGTGTTTTGTTCAATCTTATACCAGTAGTCTTTATATAGCCTTTCTTGAGTCTCAGTATTTTCTTTCATTAGAATAAAATTCCTAACCTTGTCAGCTTCTGTTAAATCAAGTCATGTAGAGTTTAAACTCTCAAATATTAATTGAGGATCATCTTCACCTTTTCTTAACATTATTTCAACTATAATTAGCTGTTCAATTGCTCTATATAACTCATCAATTGAAACCTCTTGTTCTTTTATCCTATTATAAAAATACTCATAGTTTATAGTTACATTAGAATTTTCTTTTTTTTCTCAGTCAAATATAGAGTTAAAAGCTTCTCTATCATCTTTAACTGGTTTTAATCTGATTTTCTTTGATTTATCTAAATACTTATTAGTTAGAAAAACATCGTAAATTTCATCTTTAGATATTTTTGATTCTATATCATTATCATTTAATACTTTATATATTGCTAATAAAAGTAATGATAGGGTAGTAAGCCTTTGTTGTCAGTCTATAATTAATAACTCTCTTCAACCATATCAGTCTTCATCATATGCAACTATTGTTCACATAAAGTGAGTTCTATAATTATCCTTTGTTATTTGTATTATATCATCATATAATTGTTTACATTGTTCTCTTTTCCAATCGTAGTTTCTTTGATATACTGGAATTACAAAATTTGTATTATGTCCTGCTAGGAAATTTAAAAATCTTTTTTCTTCAGCTTTCATTATGAATAGTTACTATGTAATTTAAATTACTATATTCATTTTTTAATAAAATAAAAGATATTAAATCCATATTAAATCTATATTAAATTTTTTATATTTGTTTTTATAATTTAAATTACTATATCTTTGTTTTTTAATGGAATATGATTTTAATTTTCTTTATTTTTGTTATATAATTATTCTATATAATATACATATATATAATATATATTACTCTTGAATGGGTAAGATATAAAGTCCTAGTTATCTTATAGTTCAGCAAAATCAATCTTATGTATTAAGGGTTTGTATCTATCATAAATTATCATCATTCTCTTAACAAAGGCTTCCATAATTTGTGTTTGATTAAAAAACTCATTGGGCTGCCATTACATTTTTTACATAAAAAAGCATTAATTCATCTGAATTTAATGCTTTTTTTAGTTTTAAACTTTTAAATATATAAAATAATTCATTTTAAATATTCATCAGCATAATTAATAGTTTTAGAAATTTCTTCTTTATTGAATTCTCACTCATATAAACTATTTTTCAAAGCTTCTAAATTATGAGGTCTTTTTATTGATAGATACTCTAGTATTTTATCATTTGTGATTTCATTTTTTTCAATAATATGAAGTTTTTTCATCAGCTTATACCTAATTTCTTTTAAAGTTGTTAATAATTCATCTTCTTGTGAATAAAACAATTTTCATTGCCATTTACTTTCTTTTATTTTTTTTCATTTATTAAATATAGTGTTGTATTTTTCAGGTATTAACTCAATTATATCTTTTTCAAAATCAATTAAACTATATTGATTATATATATTTAATATGTTTTTATAATTTTTTAGACTTATACATTCTTTTTCAGCATATTTTATAGCTGGCTCACTAAAAACAGAAGTAGTTATATAGTATGCTTTTGTTGCTGGAAAATTTAAAAGTATATGATATATAGCTCCAACAAACTCTCTAATATAATTTATACCAAAACTTGTGCTTGAATGTTTTTTACATTGAATAATACAGTATTCTGTAATTCAATCTTTATTTTTTCTAATGCCTTTTAAATCAATTCATCAATCAGCATTATACACATTATTTGTTATTTTTATTTTATATCATAAAATTTTCTCAAAATAAAAAGCGATATAATATTCAAATCAACTAGCAGTTAATTTTTTCCTTATATTATATACATTAAAAGCAGATTTTTCATCTCACTTTAAATCATATATAAGTTTAGCAAGCTCAGAATTCATTTTTTATATAAAATAATTAATAAACAACTACTAATCATTTTATCATAATATTATTTATTTAGTCAATTATATTATATTTTTTTATTTTTGAATTTTTAAATATTTGTTATTATATCATATAAATATATAATTTAAATATTATTAATAATATTAATTATGAAAAAATTAAAAATTACTGATAAAATAGAGACAAATAGATTAATTATTGAAATTCCAAAAATTTCTGATGCATCTGAACTTTATAATTTAATAGATGATTATGTAGTTGAGTTTATGTATTGGTATAAATCAGAAAATTATAAAGAATTGGAAAAACATATTGAGCAAAAAATACTAGATTGTAAAAAATGACTTTCTTGGGATTGTATAATAAGATTAAAGGAAGATAATAGGATTATATGAAAAGTATGAATCATAAAATATGAGGAAGATATAAATTCTATTGAACTTTGATATTGGATTTGAAAAGAATTTTGGTGAAAATGATACATACCAGAATGTGTAGAAAAATTTAAAAATATATGATTCAATGATTTACTAGTAAATAGAATTGTCATAATTGCTACAAAAGAAAATTTGAAATCTAGAAAAGTAGCAGAAAAATGCTGATTTAAATTAGATTGAATAATAAGATGAAATTGATTTATAAAGTGAAAAATAGTAGATAAAGCAATTTATACTTTTTTGAAAGAGGATTTTGAATAAAAACTAACCCCCATATCCGAAAGGATATGGGGGTTTTTCATTTCACTGATTCGAGATTAGCCTTGAATTGCTTTTTCAAAACAGTGAGTTTGAAAGGGGTGTCAACGACAATTGTTCGCACAAGTGCCGTGAAGCCGATTTCATCATTTTCGGTTCCTGGTGTTTTGCCTTTGAGAATTTCAAAAGAGCCATAAGTAACCAGGAACTCGGTCACGGAGTTAAAGAGTGAACCATTGAGGTGTAACCTCAATAACACAGGTTTTTCACCTTTGTCTACGTAGTTGTGCTGACTTTTTTCTTGGACTCTTTTTTTGAAGAGTTTATAAATCCTTTCTTCATCTTTGGCAGTCATTCTGCCATTTACGTTTTGGGGAAGTACCATTTTGAGGTTCTTTTTCATTTTGTAGCTCCAAAAGTTGGTTGTAAAAAATCGCTTTGATATTTTAAAATATTTTTACTTTTAGTCAAGTTTTAAAACTTGGATTCTATAACGAAATACAATTTTTATAAAAACAATATATATTAAATTAACAATAAATATTTACATGTTAGATTCTATTAAAAACATATTGACAATATAAGATTATTATTTATACTTATTTTAATATTTATTTAAAATTCTAAATTATGAGTGAATCATTAGAAAAATTTCAAGTTGGAGATCTTCCTGCATCTAAATTTGATAAGTCTGTGGAAGCATTATCAAGGACTATTTTTGAAAACTATAATAAGGCTTTATGAAGTGAATGAAATATATATGAAAATTTATGACCAAAAAATATTTTATATATTAATCCAAAAAAATTAGACAGAGTTAATCCTGTACAAATTAATGTAGTTTTAAAATTTTTAAATATTTCAGTGAAATTTTCTAATGAAGAATTAAAAGAGTTATGTGTGTCTGTATTATATCATCTTTTACTAAATTCTACAGCCACAATTGATGCATATCATAATGTTGATTGTTATGAAATTGGCGAAAAAATGTTGGATGAAGCAGTAAATAGAGCACGTTCTGAATATGTAGATGAAGCTGTAAAAAGAGTAAGATTTGCTCAAAAAATAGATAGGATTAGAATATAATTTGTAAAAAAAAGAGAGTATTATTTTATACTCTCTTTTTTGTATGATTCTACAAAATTAACTATTTTACTTTGTATTTCTAGTATTTCTCTTTGTTTTTCTATTATAGATATATTTATCATCAAATATTCTTTATCATATTTAAATTTAAGTTTATATTTATATCAAATATAAGTTTTGTAATTTCATACATTATTTATATTTTTTTTCACTAAATTTTCATCAAGAAATTCTCTTAATTTTTCTAAAAATTCATTGTAATTTATTTTAAATAAGTCTTTTTTAAAAGGTATTTCAAATTCTTCTCTTCTGTATTTTCAAATACTTAATTCTTCTCTTTTTACATTTTCAATTACTAATTTATAGTTTGGGATTGTATAAAATTGTCAGTTATGTTCTCAATTTTCACTTTTTCAAATAATTCACACATTTATTATATTAGTATAAATTATTTCTCATCTTATACCATTGTTTTGGTCTCAAAGTTGTATATTTTCTCATATTTTAAAATGTGCTGAAACATAGAAAAATCCAAAAAATGATAATATAACTTCTTTAAATGTTATTATTATCGCTCAAATGGCAATCGCTAAAAAACTAAAAACTCCAGGGATTTTAAATAGTATAATTGAACATATAATAGAAAAAACTATAGCAAATCTGATGAATTTAATAATATTTTTTCTTTTATAATACTCTATGTATAAATCTTGATCAAGAGAATCTATATTTTCTATATTATCTAATTCTTCTTCTGAATATTTTTTATTTATTATATTTTTTATTTGTTTGATACTATTTTTTAATATGAACTCTATAATTGAGTATCAAATTATTATTAAAATAATCAAAACTATATTTATGTGTTCATTTATAAATTCTAACATTTGTCTTTTTAATTTATTTTATAAAGCTATTAAATTATAGATATATTTTATTAAGTGTCTAATTTTTTTTATTAATTATATTTTACTCTTGATTTATTGTGTTTTTTATTTATATTTAAATTAATATTATCTTAATTAGTTATATGGCTCCTAAAAATCTAGATGTTAAAAAATTTGATGAATTTCTAAATGCTCATTTAATTGAGCTACCTAAAAAAGTTGTAGAAGTACAACATTTTACAAAAAAAGAGATAGAAAATATACTTTGAAGAAGTGTATTATCGCAATTACTTATTAAAGCTCATGAGTATGGATTAATAAAACTTAGTGATAATATTATAAATTTATTTGAGCAAGAAAGAGAATTAAAAATTCTAGATGTAAATAAAGAAAAATTAGTATCTACTTTGGAAAATCAGGCAGGAGCTGAAAAAGTTTTTGAATGACTTATTATAGATACATATTATGATTTTAATAATTGACATATTGAATCCCTTGATTGAAAAGTTAGTTTTAGAATAAGAGAAAAAAGAGATTTAGAGGGGCATTCTACTTTTTACTATACTATAAAAAGAAAAGAACCAGAAGATGAGGATTCGGAAGTTATGAGAGTATGTTATGAAAAAGAGTTTAAAATAAATAGTATAATAATTTTTACAGAATTATTAAATTATTTAGGATTTTATAAAGCAAGAGCAAAGAAAAAACAAAGAATTTCATATGCTTTGTGAAAAATAAAATTTGATATAGATGATTATTCTTGAATTCCTACTTTACTTGAAATAGAAGCAGAAACAAAAGAAATTGCAGAATTTTATATAAATGCATTATGATTAACAGATAATAAAAAATCAAACAATGGTTCTAGGTGATTATTTGAACTGTATAATGTTCCATATAAAACTTTTCCGAAACCTAAAGTTGAAAAAAGTACACCATCTAAGCCAAAGATTATTAAACCTGAATTACAAAAAAAAGATTAAAACTAGTTTTAATCTTTTTTTTGTTTTAAATTTAAACTTGCATTATTACAAAAATCAACTATACTCCCGTTGATTAAAAAAAAGATTTCCAAAAAACTCAATATAATGGGATATAATTAATTTGGGTTAGTGAAATTACGCGAGAAAAAATTAATTATATTATTATTTGTTTTTTATTGGAAGTTCTCTCTTTATAAAAGAAGGACTTGCTATGTTTGCGGTTCTTTTTTTAATTGTTTTAATTTTTTATTTATAAAAAAATGACAAAAATAGAGAAAAATATAGATGCAATGGACACTAATACTAAAATCAAATTTTCTGATTTAGGTTTAAGTGATAAAATGCTTGCTAAAATTACTGCAAAAGGATATGAATATCCAAGTGCAATTCAAGCTTGAGTTATTCCGTTACTTTTAAATGGTAATAAAGATATAATTGGTCAAGCTCAAACAGGTACTGGTAAAACAGCTGCTTTTGCACTTCCAGTTTTAGAAAGAATTGATGCTAATTCTAGAGATATTCAAACACTTATTTTAGCTCCAACTAGAGAACTTGCTATCCAAGTTGCAGAAGAAATTAAATCATTTGCTGATGCTTGAATAAAAGTTCAATTACTTTACGGTGGACAAAATATTAGAGATGAATTATCAGGACTTAGATCAGGACCACAAATAGTTGTAGGTACTCCAGGTAGAGTTATTGATCATTTAACTAAAAGAAAAACTTTAAATATAGATAAAATAAAATATTTTATCTTAGATGAAGCTGATGAAATGTTAAATATTGGTTTTAAAGATGAAATTGAAGAAATAATTGAATTTACTCCAAAAGATAAAAAAGTTTTACTTTTTTCTGCTACAATGCCAAAAAGTATCAAAGATATAGTAAATAAATATATCAAAGATCACGATTTAGTAAGTATAGAAAGAAATGAATTAACTAACTCAAACATAGAACAAAAATGTTATAAAGTTAATGAAAGAGATAAATTTGAAGCACTTTGCAGAGTTATAGAAGTAGAATTTGATTTTTATGGTATATTATTTTGTAGAACAAAAGCTGATGTTGATGATGTTGCTGCTAGACTTATGAGTAGAGGTTACAAAGTAGAATGAATTCACTGAGATATTGATCAAAAACAAAGAGAAAAAACTCTTTCTAGATTTAAAAATAGTGCTATAAAAATTCTTGTTGCTACTGATGTTGCGGCTAGATGAATTGACGTAAGTAATTTAACTCATGTAGTAAATTATACACTTCCTGATAATCCAGAAACTTATACACATAGAATAGGTAGAACTGGTAGAGCTGGTAATAAATGAGAAGCTATTTCATTTGTAACTAGAAAAGATTCTAGAATGCTATCTTGGATTGAAGCTACAATTAAATCAAAGATTAAAGTTGAAAAATTACCAGAAATTTTTGATGTAATTGAATTTAAAAAGAAAAGATTAATAGATAATACAAAAGAATTATTATTAAATACTGACGAGTTAAATTACTTAGATTTAGCTAAAGATTTACTTGAATTATGAGATTCTGCTCAAGTTTTAGCTGCTATTTTAAAAGAAGGTTATTGAAAAGAATTTTCAACAACTCATTACAGTGAATTAAAAGAAGAAAATTTTTCTTCTTCTGATAGAGGAGGTGATAGAAATGATAGAAGTCCAAGATGAGATAGAGGTGATAGAGGTGATAGATGATTTAGTGGAGTAGAATGACAAAAAAGATTATTTGTTGCAAAATGAAAATTGGATGGTTTTTCTCCATGAAGTTTAATTCAATTTATTGAAAAAGAAACTTCATCAAAACTATGAGATGTAGGTAATATAGATATAATGAGAGAATTTTCATTTATAAATTTAGCAAATGATGATGCTGATTTCGTTTTGAAAAAATTTAAAGAATTTAATCCTGTTAAACCTTTAATTGTTGAATCAAAAAGAGAATGAAGTGGAAGTTCTTCTTCAGGTGGTTTTGCTAGAAAATCTAGTAGTAGAGGTTCTAGTTATAGATGAGGAGGTTCAAGAGGTGGTTTCAAAAAAAGAGACTAAAAATAACAAAAACTAAAAAAAGATTGCGTAGCAATCTTTTTTTAGTTTTTGTTTACTTTAAATATGATATTATCTTGTATTTTAGAAACATTTTTTATAAAAAATGGTTTAGTATCTATTTTTGCGTTGCTTATTTTACTATTGTTTAATAGTATTTTAATAGCTTCATCTTTATCTAATCATGCTACAACTGATTTTAATCTATCAATATAATTATTACTTTTACTTAAAAAGTTATGTATAAATGATACTTCTACTTGAGCAGTAGCTTTTATTGAATAAGGATTATTTTCAGTCCATAAAATATTTACAATTCTTAGAGAATTTGAATTTATTTCTAATATTTCTTCTACATCAGAAAGAATACTATTTTTAATATCATTTCTCATCTTGCTTATAAGTAGATCTTTATTGTAAGAATAAGTTGATATCTTTATAGTTCATCATAATTCAAAAGCTTCTACTTCATCTCAAACTTTTAAATTTTCTATTCAAAATATTTCAAAATCACTATATTTGATTACATTATCAATTCATAATATTTCAAATTCTACATTATTTGTTTTATTTGTTTCTGTAATTTCATCTTTTAATTGTTTTAGCGCTTCTGCTTCTATTTTTCATCTTAATAACAATTTAGCATTTTCTATATCTTCTTTTGTGATTACTTTTGTATAATTATCATTTGCTCATTTAAAGTCACTTATTGCAATTGCAGATAATTTATCTTTGTCAGTTTTCAATCAAGGCAATTCTAATTTAGTTCAATTAGGTATATTAGCTCTTAACCCAGATATTTTTCATTCACTATCATGATTTCTAGAAACAGCATAAGCATCAATTTTTCAAGGAATAACTTGTCAACTTCAACTTATAGAGCTAGCTGGTACACTTACACTTCATTCTAACAAAAATGTAACTCAAGACATAGTTTCTATTCTAGTATTTGCTATCAAATCTATTTGATCACCAAAATAGTTATAAAGAGTTACTTTTCATCTAGAATTTGAGACAGTTTTTTCTGAGATTCAAGAACTTCAAAATTTATCTGTTAATGAAACAATTTTTTGTATTTTTTTTAATTTTATTGTATTTTCATCAAGTACAAATTCATCATCTTTCATTTCTGTAAAAACAAAATTTTTAGCTTTAGTTTTTACTTCTATTTCTGGAGTTATATAGATATATGTTTTATTTACTGCAAAATAAAATATAAATAATAGTAAAAATAATGATATAAATATAAAGCTTATAAAAAATCATATTTTTCAATTACCATATTTTTTATTATATTTTCATAAAACAGAATCATGATTTCTTTGTAAGAACACATCTTTTATTTCTCTAAAATAACTTTTAAATGTATATAGAAAATATTCAAAAAAAGTATAATTATGTTCTATTAAGTCAGGATTATCAGTTATAGAATATTTTATTCATAAATTTTTTCAGATTTTTTTTGCTGTTTTATCATTTGTTATAATAATTAATTCTCTTTTTGCTGCTTTGGTTTTTATTATTTTTAATGAAGTATAATTATGTAAAACCGCATGTCAAAAAGGAAACTCAATTATAAGTTCTTTTTCATTGTTATTTTTAATTTTTATAATTATATCTACAATCGAATCATTTTTATGTACTTTTATCATTGTTTTTCGTTTTTATTTTTAACTGTTTAAAAGTTTATATAAATAACATTATTTTTCAAGTAAATATTTTCTTTACAAAAGTTTTATTATAACTAAAATTGAACTATATTTAAAATATAAATTTATAGTTTTGATAGAAATAGAAAAAATCATCGAGTTACTTGAATCATCAATTAAAGAAAATCCAGAAAATTCACTCACTTCAGGAGAAATAATTGCAGATGGTTATGATTTTAAAGTAGATCAATTTAGAGAAGTAATAAATACTTCTAAGGATTGGCTAACTAATTATCAAAATGAATTAGTAAGATTTACTAATATATCAAATCTAAAAATCAAATATACAAATATTTCAGGTTATTTTATAGAAATACCAAAAAGCCAAACTTCAAAAATTCCAGATTCATTTATTCACAAACAAACTCTAGTAAATGCTTCTAGATATGTTACTTTAGAATTAAAGCAATTTGAAGAAAAATTTTTAGAAGCTCAAAATGAAAAAGCATCAAGAGAATATGAAATATTTTTAGATATAAGAGAAAAAATATTAGACAGTTATAAAAGTATAAAAGAAGTTTCAGAAGTTTCAGCTAATATAGATTTTGTAGCTTCACTTTCACAAGTAGCTTACGAAAGTAATTATACAAGACCAAAAATAAATAATAATTCTAATTTAAGTATTTTTTCATGAAGACATCCTATAATTGAAAAAAATGTAAGTGACTTTATAAGTAATAATTTAGAGTTAAATAATAGTGATTATATACATATAATTACTGGTCCAAATATGTGAGGTAAATCTACTTTTTTGAGACAAAATGCTCTTATTATACTTATGTCACATATTGGTAGTTTTGTTCCAGCTAAAGAAGCTAATATACAGGTAACTGACAAGATTTTTTCTAGGATTTGAGCAAGTGATAATTTATTTTTAGGACAATCAACTTTTATGGTTGAGATGCAAGAAGTAGCAAATATATTAAATAATTCTACAAAAAATAGTTTTGTCATAATTGATGAAGTTGGTAGATGAACAAGTACTTATGATGGTATGAGTTTAGCTTGGGCCATTTTAAAAGAAAATCACGATAATATAAAAGCAAAAACTCTATTTGCAACGCATTATCATGAATTAATTGATGAATCAAAAAACTTAAAATGAGTTTCAAATTATTCTGTTGCAGTTTGAGAAAATGAAGAAAATTTAGTTTTTCTTAGAAAGATAATTCCAGGATGAATTAAAAAATCATTTTGATTAGAAGTAGCAAAAATAGCTTGATTGTCTAAGTCAACTTTAACAGAAGCAAAGAAAATGCTTAAAAAACTAGAATTAGAGCATTCATGAGTATTTTGAAATCAATTAACTATTTGATCTAATCCAATTGTTGAAATAGTAGAAAAAGAGGTTTTTTGTATAAGTGAAGTAGAACAAGAATTAAAGAAAATAGATGTTAATAATCTAACTCCACTTGAAGCTTTAGGTAAATTAAATGAATTGAAATGAAAAATAAAACAATAATAATGCATGATACTTTTTTGTATAAATGAGGATGAGAAAGACTTATCCTTATGATGGCAAAAGCACTAGATGCAGATTTGGCATCTGGTTTTTTTAGTGAGGGAAGTTTTGATTTAAGAAAAGAGTGATTTACTGGGAAAATGATTTCAGTATCAAGCGAAATATTTAAAAAATGATTTAGACACTTAAAACTTAAATGGGCTTTTTTGTTTAATACTAAATTTTTAAGTGAATATGACACTATTATTTTTTCTTGAGATAGTATAAGTTCTGTTAGAAATTGTAGAAAAAACTCTAAAAAAATATATTATTGTCATACTCCACCTAGATACATTTATGATTTACACCATTTATATTTACAAAAAGTTCCATTTTTTATAAAACCAGCTTTTAAATTATTTTGTTATGTTTTTAAAAAAAGCTATGAAAGAGATGTAACAAAAATGGATTTAATTTTAACAAACTCAATAAACACACAAAAAAGAATTAAAAAATTTCTTTGAATTGATTCTATAGTTTTGTATCCACCAGTTAATTTAAAAGAATTTAAATACATCAGTACTTGAGATTATTATCTAAGTTTTGCTAGATTATCAGATGCAAAAAGAGTAGATAGTATAGTTCTAGCTTTTAAGCAAATGCCTGAAAAAAAGTTAGTTGTTATATATGGAGAAAATGATCCTCAAAAACAAAAGATATTTTCACTTGCTAAGTGAAGTGAAAATATATCTTTTGTAACATTACCTTGAAATGTAGGTTTTACTGATTATGTAGGGAATTGTATTGCTACTATTTATATACCAATTGATGAAGATTTTGGTATGAGTCCAGTAGAAAGTATGGCTGCTTGAAAACCAGTTTTATGAGTTGATGACTGATGATTAAAGGAAACTATAATTGATGCTAAAACTTGATATTTGATAGAAAAAGAAGCAAAAATAGAAGATATAATTGATGCAGTTAATAAACTTACTACTGAAAAATGCTTAGAAATGAAAGCTGATTGCATAGAGAGAGCAAATGATTTTTCTCTTAATAAATTTGAAAAAATGTTAAAAGAAATTGTAAAATAAAAAATCAGTCTATTTTTAAATAGACTGATTTTTTATTTTAACTCATAGCTGCAATAGCATCTTTTTCATCATTAACTGTAGGAACAATAGTTGTAATACCTACAAGTTCTAATATATCTTTTACTCATTCTGAACAATTTGAAATTTGCATTTGCCCGTCATTATCTTCTATATTTGAAAATACATCGGCTATATAACCAATTGATTTAGAGTTTAAGTATTTTAAACCTGACATATTTAAAATGATTTTTTTTCATGCGAAATCACCAATTGAATCATATATAGTTTTAAATGTTTTATCTGCATTTGTTTCATCTAATTCTCAAGTGAATTCAAAGATTATAATACTATTTACTTCTTTTTTATTTACTTCTATTAATGTTTCCATAAAATGTTTTAAAGTTATTTTATTAAATTTATAACTTTATTATATATCAAAAGATTATTTAAATCAAATTTTAACACATTTTTTCCTTGATATGATTAAAAAATATACCATAGATAATATTAAATCATTAGATTTTAACATAAAAAAGCCTAGTGTTATTTTTTTAAAATGAGATTTATGAGCAGGTAAAACTACACTTTCTAAACATATTTTAAATGATTTACTTTGAATAAAAGCAGATATCATTTCTCCAACTTATACATATTATAATAAATATGATGATAATTATCATTTTGATTTATATAGACTCACAAATTATGATGAATTTTTTGCAATAGGTTGAGAGGATATATTTGATAATAATACTTGAGTAATATTGGTTGAATGGCCAGAATTAATAGAACCTTATTATAAGGCAGATATAGTTATAAATTTAGTTAAAACTGAAAATGAAGATGAAAGGGAAATAGAGGTGATAAGAAAATAAAAAGAATGTTTTTTAAAAACATTCTTTTTATTTTCTTGTCAACACAACACTAAAAGTTTTTAGTATGATTTTTAAATCAAGGAGCATATTCCAATTTTCGATATAAAATATATCAAGTTCAGCTTCTTTTTTAAAATCATTTGTTTCTCTACCATTTACTTGAGCCATTCAAGTAATTCATGGTTTTATAGTTAGTAGTCTTTTTTGGTCAATAGAGTATTTTTCTACTTCTCTTGGTTGATGTGGTCTTGGTCAAACAAGACTCATATTTCAAATAATTAAATTAAAAAATTGAGGTATTTCATCTATAGAATATCTTTCTATAAAATTTCAAATCTTGGTTTTTCTAGGATCATTTTTAATCTTGTAAAGTGGTCAGTTTCTAGTCGAGCTTTTTTCAATTAATTCTTTTTCAAAAAGTAGTGCTTCATCATTTTTATGTATTTTTGAGTAGGCATCTTTTATGCAATATTCCCATTTCATATATCTAAATTTATATAGATTGAATTTTTTTCCAGATTTTCAAATCCTAGTATTTTTATAAAAAATTGGTCATTTTGGATCTTCTATTTTGATTAATATTCAAACTATAATTATAAGTGGAGAAAAAATAGTTATTCAAATAATTCAAGCAAGTAAATCAAACATTCTTTTAAATACCTTTGCCCAATTATCTAGAGATGTATTTCTTATTTCTATTACTGGAATATTATTTATAAGAGTTAGCGTTGTGTTTGTTTTTGTTACGTCAAATGAATTTGTTATGTATCTGTATCTAACTCAAAAAATCCTTGTTAATTCCCATAATTCATGAAGTTCTTTTTTATTAAAATCACTGTCAATATATAGTATTTCATCACATCTTTTTCTTTCAAAAAGTACTTTAATTTTTTCTATATTTCACTTATATTTTAAATCACTACTAATTATTTTTTCTTTGTTACTATATCCGATTATCTTGTAAATTTTTGATTCATTTATATCTTCTATAATTTCACTTATTTTTTCAGGTATTTTATTTGATATAAGAAGGATTTTTCTTTTTGATAAAACTCATTTTCTAAGTAAATAATATTCAAAATTATTTAGTAAGATTCTACCCAAAATAACTCAAAATGTTCAGCTTATAAATGTAAAAAATATAATAAGTCTAGGTATATCTGTTTGATAAACTAATCATTTTCATAGATAAACAAAAAATGAGAAAAATATCATCCAGTAAAATGAATATCTTATAATTTGAAGAAATTCATTTATTTTAGAAGAAGTTATTTTTATAAGATAAAGCGAATGAATAGCCAAAATAAATATATATAAAAAACTTCAAAATATAGCAAATAGAAATAAGCTTTCATTATTTATTGTTTGAATTGGTAAATCTAGCCAATTTGGTAATAAATTTGGAACAAGTCTTAATTGTCTTGATAGAAAAAAACTTGAAAATATGATAAAAAAATCAAGTGGTAATCTGATGATTCAAAAGATGATATCGTGTTTTTTCATAAATATAATAAAAAATATTTTTCTATATTCTACATTTTTGTTTTTATTTTGCAAATTGTATCTATTTTATTAAAATAGAAGCCAATTATATATTAAAAATTAATTATGAAAACTATTTTTAAAAGCATTTTCAACGATACAACTCTAGTTTATAAAAATCTACTTCACTGGAATATTTCTAAAATTTTAATCTTTATTTGGTCAACTGTTTTGGCTTTTATTGCAGTTATACCATTTGCAATTATCTTTTTTGCATACTCACTTATTTCATGAGTTCCATTTTCAGATTTTATTAATTCAATTGTTAATAATGTATTTATGACAAGTTTAACTTGAAATATTATATATTTGATAGCACTATTATCATATACAATTAGTTATTTATTTTGATTTTTATTATTTATCAAGTTATATAATTCATATTTAAATTGAGATAAATTAGCATATTTTAAAAATGCATATTTTGATTATAAATTATATTTAAGATATTTTTTATTAAGTTTAGCTTGAATTTTAATTTTATTTATACCAATCTTCTTTTTTGTAATAATTTTATTTATTATGGTAATTGCTTTTTGATGATTAGAATCATCAACTGCTATGGTTTTATCACAATCAAATAATGCTTTTTCAATTATTTCACTGATTATATTTATACTTTTACTTGTTAAATTGTATTATCTATTTTTTAGATTTGTTTTTTCATATTTTATTTTACTTGAAAACAGTGAAGAAAAAATGTGAATTATAACTATATTGAAAAAATCATTTAACATAACAAAATGATATAAAAAATTTTTAAAAACTACACTTATATTTTTAGTAGTTTTAACAATATATGCTCCATTTGCAGTAATTTCAACATATATTTCAGGTAATTATACTGACTTAAATGATTATGCTAAATACTTAGACTTAAAAGATGAAGACAAAGATTATTTAAAATCTTTGAATCCTTATTTATATGAATGATTAGAAGTAAAATATGAGTGAAAAGATTTATTAGTTATCGAATCAATGCAAACTAGATATTATATTTATTTAAAATTATATTCTATTTTTGAATTTATATTTATATTTTGAGTTTTTACAATGGTATTAAATTCAGTTTATAGAAGAGTTATTTTGGATTGAGTTGTAGAAAAAATTGAAGAAAAAAAAGAACTTTAATATTTATAAAAAAATAAATGAAATTATTAATATTTTGAGATGTTTTTGGTAGAGTTGGTAGAGAATGATTAAAAAGGGAATTACCAAAACTAATAGAAAAATATAATCCTGACTTTGTAATTGCAAATGTGGATAATGTAAGTTCTTGAAGATGAGCTATTGAAAAGCATATTTTGGAACTTGAAAGAATGTGAGTAGACATAATGACCTCATGAGATCATATCTTTGATAATTTTGAGAAAATCAAAGATTATTTAGCTAGAAAAGATTCTCGTCTTTTGAGATGTGCAAATTTTTATGAAGAGGATTTAGCTTGAAAATGATTTAAAGTATTTGAAAAAAATGGTAAAAAACTGCTTGTTATTCATCTTCAATGAGAAGTTTTTATGAATCACAAAGTAACAAATCCATTTTTAAAAGCTAAAGAAATTTTGGAATTATATAAAGATGAAAATCTTGATTGAATAGTTCTTGATTTTCATAATGAAGCAAGTGCAGAAGCTTATTGATTAGTTAATTATCTAGATTGAGAAATAAGTTTTATGTTTGGAACACATACCCACGTTCAAACAAATGATGATATGATACTTAAAAAATGAACTTGATTTATAAGTGATGTTGGTATGAATTGACCATTTTATTCTGTAATTTGAGCAGATTTTGAAAGTGTAAAACCTAGATTTTTAAGTGGTATTAATAAATGAAAAATCGAACAATCACTTGATGACACATATCTTGTTTCATGAGTTTATGTTGAGATTTGAAATGATAGAAAATGTGAAAAGATAGAAAAAATTAGGATAATAAAAAAATAAAAAATATCTCTGTCAATCTAAAAACTAAAAAATACTTTGAAAATCTAAATAAATACTAATAATTCACTTATTAGTATTTATTTTTTATAAAAACCTATGGAAATAAACAAAATAAAAGCCTTTACACTAGTAGAACTAATAGTAGTAATAACAATATTAGCTATACTATGAACAATAGCATTTATAAATTTGCAATGATATAGTACTTCTGCAAGAGACTGAAAAAGAATAAGTGATATAAACAATATCATGAAAAAAATATGAATAGAGAGTTCAAAATGAACAAGTCTATCAAGTTTAATAACTACAACAAAAACAAATACATGATTAACAATAGATTGAAATAATACATCAATATCAATCCAATGAATAGCAAATTTTCAAACTTTAAAAGAAGATGGAAATAGTTTTAAAGATCCAATAACAAACTGAGATTATGTGTTATCATATAGTGTATGATGAACATGAACATGAGCCTATAAATTCACACAAGCATCAACAGTAAATGAAGAATTAAATCAAGCAGTAGTAAAATGAAATTATTACTTAATGCAAGTTTGAGATAGTCCAAGTATAACAATAAAAAGTGTATGAAGTACTGATTATTATGTAGTAGATGAATGAGTAGATTTACCTTATGAGATAGTAGAGTGAACAACTCCACCACCAGTAGTAAATAGTTGTGATACACAACCAAATTATACAAATGCAAGTTTTATTACTTGAATACCAACAAGTGAAAATCAAATTTGGCAAGATACAAACAATGCAAATCCATGTTATTATGAATGTACAAATTGATATACATGAAGTGATTGTGGTACACCTCCTCCTTTATCTTGTCCTACTTGATTTATACTTGTACCGTGAAGTCCTACTTTTAGTACAAGTGATTTTTGTGTAGCGCAATATGAAATGAAAAATGTATGATGAGTAGCAACTTCACAAGCTGCATCAACTCCATGGACATCTATAAATCAACCAAATTCAATAATTGCATGTAATAACCTATGAGCATGATATCATCTAATTACAAATAATGAATGGATGACAATAGCTAGAAATATAGAAGCAAATAGTGTAAACTGGGCTAACTGAATTGTATGATCTCTGGTTTCAGCTTGATGATGATTATATAGATGAAATGTAACTCTAAATGATTCTGCTAGTTGTTGAATAAACACAGTTTTAGATTGAGTTACTGCTTGAACTAATTGTGTAGTTGGTAGTAGAAATAAAAGAATGCATATACTTTCAAATGGAAATGAAATTTGGGATATATCATGAAATGTATGGGAGCATGTAAATGGAACAAATAATATATCTTCGACTACTTGAGAAGTTACAAATTGAAACGCATGTTGAAATACAGCTCGGCATTCATGGAATAATGTTAATGATTGATTTACTTCATGTACTTTTACAAATACAACTCCTACATTTTATTCAAAAGCAAATCATTGACCAAATTGAGATTATAATGTTAGTAATTGAATTTGAAGAATATATTCATCAACGACTTCAAATATTGTTTTTATTCGTGGAAGTTCTTGGGATGGTAATGTATATGCTAGTGTGTATGCATTGGCACTTGATAATAATTCGACTAATGCATTTGCATCTATTGGCTTTCGTTGTGCTTATACGAATTAAAATTTTTATATGTGATATTTTATTATTTTACAATTATTTTAATTTCCGCTTAAGGGAAAATAAAACTCAAAAAAATAGATATAAAACTATGTTTTATATCTATTTTTTTGAGTTTTATTCAAAAGCTTTTTCTTATTATTTTTTAACAACCTTTTCAACTTTTCATTGTGTGTTAAATATTTGAATTTCTAGATTTAATATCAATGCTTTTATTATATGGTATGATTCAATATTAGTTTCTTTTGATATTTCTAAAAAATATATTTTTGTTTCTTCTACTTTTTTTCTTACTTGTTCTAAATCAGTTGGATCCCATTGAGTTGATAGATTGTGAATTCTATCTGCAAATTTTACATCTAGAGCATCTCTTGTTATTTCTTCTAATTCTTTTTTTGTTAATTTAATTCATTTATTTTTGGCTATACTAATTATGTGCTTTGACATAGTTTTAAATGATTTTAGATGTGAAAAATATTTTTTATTTCTCTTTTCTTTTGCATCTTTTTCTTTTTCATCATCATTATCTATATTTTCATCTGTATAATCTTGCCATTTCTCTTTACTTATAGCTTGAACCGCTAGTGCTACATGATAACCATAATCTTCGTTTAATCATTCAAAAGTTTTGTTTGTATCTTCAATTGAATCGTGAGCTATTGCTATTAAAACTTTATTTGTGTTTGGATTTGGTAGTTTTAGAACTTGATTTACAACTTCTCTTAGATGTTCAAAGTATCTTTCTCATGAAGTTCTATATTTATTTTCAAATTTTTTCTTCATTAAATAATAAAGAGAATTGAAATCTCTAACAAATTCTTTAAATTCTTCTATATTTTCACTATTTATATGATCTCAAAATATTTTATTTTTTACTGATTTAAGTATTTTTTCTATTCATTTTTCTTTTTTAAGAGTAGAAAAAGCATCCAAAATATGACTTAGTTCATAAAATTTACTCATATATATACGATTATATATTATATATTTATATAGTATATTAAATACTCAATAAGTCAATATTATTAAAATCAATAAAAAATAATTTGCAATTTAAAAATTTTGTATAATATATATTAACATATTATAATATAATAATATATAAAAATGAATGAAATGATTAAAAGAGTTTCAGATATTTCTGAACTTATGAAAAGTTTTTCAAATAAAGATAAATTAGCAATCTTATGTTTTTTATGAAATGAAGAAAAAAATGTTAGTGAGATTATGAAGTGTTCATCTATTTCACAATCACAAATTTCTCAGTATTTATGAAAAATGAAACTAGAATGAATTCTTGATTCAGAAAAAAAATGAAAGGAGGTTTTTTATAAGATTTCTGATAATAAGATTTTAGAATTAATTTCTGCAATGAAGATAATATTTAATGATAAATAAAAAATGAAAAAACTAATAACAATAATTTTTTTTAGCTTAACATTATTTTCTTGTTCAAATGAAAATAATGTTATAACACCACAAAAATATTTTCAAACTTGAAGTGTATTTACAGGTAGTGTTGATAATTTTAGTACATATGTTTGATATTTAGAGTGAGAAAATACCACAAATCTTTCAACTAAATTGTGATGAGAAGTAGTTGGTATTTACGCAAAAGAATGAGATTATGTAAAAGCTTGAGATTTACTTTTATCTCTTGATTCTATGGAAGCAAAAGTAGGGTATAGTACTTCATCAAGTATAGTTTCTTGATTAGAAGATTTAAAAAATTCTACTGCTTCTATGTTTGATGAGCAAATAAAAGCTATGGAAGAGAAAAAAAATCAAGCTAATATTTGAAAAACTTGAATTTTTACTTGACTTGAAGATGTAAAAAATATAGCTTCTAGTAATCTAAATACTGCGCTTACTTGACTTGAAACTGCAAAATTAAATCTAGAAAATACAAAAATTATTTTTGATACAAAAGAAAAAAATATTTATGATAATTCAAGAAATGCAATTGTTTCTTCAGTTATTTTGGATACTAATATTATAAATTTTATAGATAATATTTTATGAGTAACAGAAGCAAATAAAAACAAGAACAATGATTATGAAATATATTTAAGTGCAAAAAAATCATGATTTTACAATGATTCAAAAATACAATTTTCTAAAACAAATGAATTATACAAAAAGTATAAAAAAATGTATGATGAAAATATAGAAGATAAAAATCCTAGTAATGAAGTATTACTTGAAACTCTTGATTTATGAGAACAAATTGCTGAAAGTATAAAAGTATTGTTGAGTATAACTTATGATGTTTTAGATAACACGGTTGAAAATACATATTTATCAAAAGAAACACTTGATTGATATAAAAATACTATAGCAACTTTTTGAACTAATATAGAATCAAGTTTAATTACAGTTTCTTGAGAATATTTTTTATGATTAAAATGAAGTAAACAATCACTTTCAAATTTTTATGATCAAAAGAAATTACAATTAGAGTTACTTGAAAAACAAGTTGAATTAGCTCAAAAAACATATGATCAATACAAGGTGAGTAATGATGCAAAAATAAATGAAACTCAAACCAAAACAGAGATTGCAAATTCTCAAATTAATGAAGTTGCCATTTGAATTGAATCATTAAAAAAACAAAAACAAGCACAAATTGATGAAATAAATTTAAAAATAAAAGAAGCTTTAGGACAACAAAATAATTCTTCTGTTATGATAAATTCTTGAGAAATTAGAAGTCCTATTTCTGGAGTAATTGTTTCAAAAAATGTAGAATTATGACAAGTTATTTGATGATGAATGCCAGTTTTTACTATATCTGATGAAAAAAATTTGAAATTAAATATATTAGTTTGAGATGAAGTTTTGCAAAACTTGGTTTTATGACAAGATATATTACTTGATGTTGATTGATATGATAAACAAGTAAAAGCTAAAATTAGTATGATTTATCCAAGTAAGGATTTTATTACTAAAAAAACAAAGGTAGAGATAAGTTTCAAAAATAATTATAATTTAAAAATATGAACTTATACAAAAGTTTTTTTGAGTAATATATGAGATTTTGATAGTATTCTTGTTCCAAATTCTGCAATTGTTTCTAAATATATGATTCCTTGAGTTTATGTTTTAAATCAGGATAATACACTTATTTTTAAAAAGGTAGATATAGTTAAATCAAATGATAGATTTTCTGAAATAATATGATTAAAATCATGAGATATAGTTATAACAGAATGAAAAGATAATTTTTATGATGGTGAAAAGGTAGAATAAAAGCAAAAAAGGTCGCCGTAGCAACCTTTTTCTCTTTCCTCCTTTTTATCCGTAACGATAACGGCAATGACTGGGGGTTCCCCCATTTTGTTTTTGTTTACGCTTTGCTTCACGAGCAGCTTTGATTTCAGCCTTCTTCATCTTACCACTTTTGTATGCAGCCATTTTTTTGGTCTCCCAAACATGTCAAAATTGACTTTTTCATTATAAATAAAAAAAATAATTGTCAAGTATATTTTATAAATTAATTTAAAATAATGTTTAGTAATATAGCTAAATTTTTTATACAAAACTCAAAACTTACAGTTGTTTTGATTATTGTGATACTTATTTCTGGAATATGAAGTTATATAATACTTCCAAAACAGTATAATCCTACTATTATTGTTCCAGCATTTAATATATTTGTTCCAGCAAATGGATTAAGTAACGATGAGATTTCTAAATATATTGTTGCTCCATTTGAAAATAAATTGATGGAAATAGAATGAATTGATGAAGTTTATTCTATTGCTTGAGATAATTATGCCTGACTTATGGCTAAATTTAAAGTTTGAGAAGATTCAGAAAAAGCAAAGATTAGACTTAATCAAAAAATAAATGATAATTTAGATTTAAAACCATTATGAGTTTGAAATCCAGTTGTTACAACTATAAATCCAGAAGAATTACCACAAATAACTTATGCTATTTATTATGATAACAAGGATAATACTAATGTTTCTACTCTTTCCACAAGTGAAGAACAAATCTATCTTCGTCAAATAGCAAATATAATAAAAAATAAATTAAAAACTATAAAAAATGTAACAACTTTGGATATAGTTTGATGAATGAATAAAAATATAGTTATTAATTTAGATTTAGGAAAAGTTGAAGCAAGAAATACTGATGTTATGCAAATATATTCAGTGCTTCAAAAAAATAATCTAAACTTACCAAATGGAAGTTTTACTCTTAATGATAAGGATAGAGTTTTTTTGGAAACTACTTGAAAAGTAGAAGATATAGAATCACTTAAAAAAATAGTTATATCAAATAATAATTGAAATCTTTTATATCTTTGAGATGTCTCTGAAATAAGTATTTGAGATAAAAAAATTTCAAAATACAGTCTTTTTTCAAAGAAAGAAAGTATTTGAAATAATAGTGTTTTACTTTGAATTTGAAAGCAAGTTTGAACTAATGGAGTTTTTGTTACAAATGATATCAAATCAAGCATGATTGAGATAATAAAAGAACTTCCAAAAGATGTAAAAGTAGAAATAATTCAAGATGAATGAGCAGAAGCTCAGTTAGCAACAAGTCATCTTATTACAGATTTAATTGAATCTATAATCATAGTAGTTGTTATCTTAGTTTTATTTCTTTGATGGAAAGATGCTTTAAATACAGCAACTTCAATTCCTATAATATTGTCATTGGTTTTTTTGTATTCTTATATAGTTTGATATAACATAAATAGGATTTCACTTTTTGCATTGATTTTAGTAATTTGAATGCTTGTTGATGACTCAATTGTAGTTGTAGAAAATATTCATAGACACTTAGAAGAGAGAATACATACTTGAAAAAATAAATTGGAAGCAATTTTGGAATCAGTAAATGAAGTTTGAAGTGGAGTTATCTTATCTACGATTACAAAAGTACTTTCATTTGCTTGAATGTTTGCAGTAACTGGGATGATGTGAGAATATATGTGACCAATTCCTAAATTTGCAATTGTTGCATTACTTTTTTCTATAATTGTAGCATTTTCAATAAATCCATGGGTTTCATACATCACTACAAAAAATATAGATACAAATGAGCCTCATCATGTAAAAAAAGAATCTAGGTTTGATATAAGAAAACTATATCTAAGATTTATGAACTTTTTTATTAGAGATGATAAAAAAGCAATTAGAAACAGAAAAATATTTAAATCTACATTTTGGGTTTCACTTGTTTTGGTTATGATTTTACCAATATATTTTTGAATATTTAAAGCTCGTATGCTTCCAAAATCTGATAAGGATCAAGTATATTTATGGGTTGATTGAATTAGATGAACAAGTGTAAGTGAAATGTTTAATATAGAAAAAGATATAGAAAATTTCTTTTTAAATAATTATAATCTTCCAGCTAATTTAGATATAGCTGATAGTGTAGTTTCTACTATTTGAACGCCATTTATGTGAGATTTTGCCAATCTTTTTAGATGATGATTAAATAGGGTAGAAGAGTATCAAATTTCTTCAAGAATTAATCTAATTCCAAAGGAGGAAAATGAAAACAGAATTAAATCTGAAAATTATACTTTTAGTATAAGACCACTTTTAACTGCATATTTACTTGAAAAATATCCAGATGTTAAACTTAGACTTTTAGAAGATCCTCCAGGACCTCCAGTTAGAGCTACTTTTATGATGAAATTGAAGTGAGGTGATGAAGCTGAAAATTTAGATATTTTTACAAAAAAAGTATTTGATGAAGTAAAAAAACTAGAAGTTTCAGAACGTCTAGCAGATTTAAATACATCACTTTCAACAACTTATAGAAAAATAAATGTAAAACTTGATCATGAAGCAATTGCACTTGCTTGACTTGATGTGGAACAAATTGCTAATACTCTTGCAATTGCTAAAAATAGCGTAAATATAAGTCTTATAAAAGATAGTTCATCACTTGAACCAACAAATATAATCTTATGAGTTAAAAATGAACAAAGTGAAACACTAAGTCTTCTTGAAAATATAAGATTTACAAATAAAGATTGAATTAAAATTCCACTTTCTAGTATTGCAGATATTAATTATGAATTTGTAAATCCAGAAATAAATACTGACTCTAGAGAAAAAACAAATTTTATTTATTCAGAAATGTGAGATAATTCAGTAGTTTATCCAATTGTTAAGTTGATGTCTATACTTAAATCAAGCGAATTTCTTGACCAAAAATATGAAGTTATAAAATCATGATTTTATGGAATAGAATACAGATGAATAGAAGATTGAAAAATATATAAACTAGAATGGGATTGAGAATGGAAACTTACAATGGATACTTTTAGAGATTTATGAACTGCTATGATTTTGGCACTAATAGCAATATATTTTTTAATAGTATGACAATTTAGAAGTTTTGGAGTTGCTTGAATAATTATGCTTCCATTTTTACTTTGATTTTTTGGAATATTTCCAGGATTTTCAATATTGTATTTATTAAAAAATGAGTATTTTAATGCAACTTGAATGATTTGAGTTATAAGTTTAGCTTGAATTGTAGTTTGAAATGCAATATTGCTTGTTGATTATATTGATATATTGAAAAGAAAAGGTTGGACTATAGAAAAAGCTATTATAAATGCTGGTTATATCAGATTTATGCCAATAATGCTTACAAGTATTTCTGCTATATTTTGAGCAATTAAAATAACTTCAGATCCTGTTTGGAGCTGACTTGCACGGAGTATAGTTTGGTGATTATCTTCAAGTGCTATTTTGACACTAATAGCAATACCTATATTTTACTATGATAGTCAAAAAAATGAGTGGGAAAAATGTGCTTGAAAACTAGAAAAAAATTGTTAAGAAAAAAGGACTTTTAAGTCCTTTTTTCTATAGTTATATTTTTTATAAAAACTCTTTTAAAAATACCAAAAATGAGTAGTATATAACAAATTAATTTATTATAAAAAATCATGAAAAAAAGGTTTTTGTTGTTGTTAATATTTATTATATTTTTGATTTGTCTTTCAATCTTTATAATGATATTAAAATATTTGGATCCATATACTTATACAAATTTAGGAGTTTTTTCACTTATATTTTCATATTTATTTTGATTATCAAGTATACTTACTATTTTTTTGTATTTTATAAAAAAAATCTATTTTAGGTGAAATATAACTATATATCATATCCTTGTAAGTTTTAGACAATCTTTTTTTATAAGTGTATTTTTTCTTATATTAGTTTTTTTTAACTATTATTGAGCATCTTTAATTTTAACATCTATTTTATCTTTTATAATTTTATTCTTTTTAGAATTATTTATAAAAAATCAAGAATAATTAACCAATTAATTATTATATAAATGTCAAGTTATTTTGTTTTGTTTTTTAAGTATAATGTAATATAATTACATATATGAATTATTTTTTAATTTAGAGTTTTGAATAAATTTTATCTATCATTATTCTTTTTATTTTTAACAATTTTTTGAGTTGTTAATGTAAATGTAAACGTAAATGCTTTATCTAATGATCAAGTAGGAGCTGTTCTTAAAAACTTTCAGGCAAAACAGTATGATTTATTATTTGAATCTGATTTATGAAGCTTTTCTTCAGAATATTCAGATATTTTTAGTATATCTAAAAAAATAGACGTTTATAATTCTATGAGTGATGATATTACTAGTGATAAAAAATTGGCAGAAGAAAAAAAACAACAACTTGTTTCAACCATTTCATCTCTTGAAGATTCAATTGCACTTATTGATAAAGATATAGAAAAGACTTCACAAAAAATAGATCAAATAAATATAGATGTAATTAAAACAAAAAATGAAATAGAAACTAATACAAAGACTATTGAATTATTAAAGAAAAAAATAGATGAAAATACTGAGATATTACTAGAGTATTTAGTTTATATTTATAAAAAAACAAATACTGCATATGAATGATCAGAAATAGATAATTTAAAAAGTATATTGTTAAATAATGAGCCAGTTTGAGACTTAATAAATGATTTGTATTTTAAGTGAATTATTCAAGTAACTTGAAAGAAACTTATAGATAATCATAGATTATATGTATGAGAACTATATTTAAAAAAAGTTACTTTAGAAAAACAAGAACAAAATTTAAAAACTCTTAGAAAACAATGAGTAATTGAACAAAAAATATTGCAAGATAAGAAAGACTTTAAACAAAGTATACTTGATGCATCTAAATGAAAACAATCATTTTACGAACAATATTTAAAGGAAAAAGTAAAACTTGAAAATGAAGTTAGGTTAAAAGCATTAAAAGAACAAATAAAATTAAATGTTGCAAGAACAAAAATACTTGAAAAATATAATTGTGATTATGTAGATGTAAGCCAAAATACTTCTGAGGTAAGAGTACTTGAAAAAAATAATCCAAGATGTTTTTCTATAAATACTATGATTTATAGTGAAAGTCAATTAAGTAAAAATGGTTCAACTGACAAAGATACTACTGTAAACCCTATGAGATGGCCAGTTAATCCAATACAATGACTTTCTACATATTACCATGATGAAGAATATAAAGAATTATTTTGAGCTGAACATAATGCAATTGATATAAAAGTTCCACAATGAACTTCTATAGAATCTCCAATGGATTGATATGTTGTATATTTAAATCCACCAACTACACAAGATTATTCTTATTTAGCTGTTAAACATGCAGATTGATATTTAACTGTTTATGGGCATTTAAGTGAAATATTGGTTGAACAATATGAATATGTAGAAAAATGACAAATAATTGCTAAATCTTGATGAGAGTATGGTACAATGTGAGCTTGATATGTAACAACTTGACCACATCTACATTTTGAAGTATTTAAAGATAAACAATATTTAGATCCTTTATCTGTTCTGGATTTATCATATATTAAATATCAAGAACTTCCTTCTAAGTATAGAGAAAAATATAACTCAGATTTTGAATCTAAAAATGGTTATAATTATAGTGAACAATCAGAAAATTCTAAATTATTTAAATTAGAGTGAGATAATGAAGTTGAAAGACAACAATATTTGATTTCTCATTATGCAGTTTGAACATTTAATAATTGGCAAATGTGGATTGATGAAGCTTTAGATTGAAATGTAGATCCTTCACTTGTTATGTGTATATGATTAGCTGAAAGTTGACTTGGTAAAAATTTAACTACTGCTTATAATATTTGAAATGTTTGAAATAATGATAGATGAGATAGAAAATGATTTGATAATGCAAGACAATGAGTTTATTCAATTATTTATACATTAAATGGTAAATATTTGTGAAAATATAATAGTTTAGCAGAATTATCATGAGCTTGAAGAAAAGAAGTTTGATTACAAAAATGTTGAGTTTGATGACCATGTTATGCAACTGATGAAGACCATTGGCATAATAATGTAAAAAGATGTTTAACTCACCTAAAATGAGTTTATGTACCTGATGATTATAATTTTAGGTTGATAAAATAAAAAAAGATAAGTTTTTTAAAACTTATCTTTTTTTATTTCTTCGAATTTGTTTTTTAACCAACTTATTGATTCTATAAAATTAACTGATTCTTCTGAATTATAAGATGGATTTATTTCTTTGATATAATTTTCTCTATATATGATAAAATTTAAATAATCTATTATTTTATCAATAGTTATTTCTAAATTTTTTAATTGTTTTTTTCTTCTTATAAATAATATTTTAGATCTAAATGAATTTAATTTATCTAAATTTTGTTCTATTTTTTTTCAAACAATAGTTATTATTTTTTCAAAATCATCTATTTCAACTTCTTCATTTTTTTCAGATTTACTAAAAATAAATTGATAAAATATATCTATTATTCATGCAGTTCTTAAAAAAGTAAATATATCAAGTAATTTTGAATTTAAGTAAAAATATCACCAGTAATTAATATTTGCATATTTTGTTAAATCTATACCATTAATTGCTTCATATTCAGGAATATAGTATCATTTATGATCTTGTTCTATTTTACTATTTGGATGAGGAACAAGAGGGAATAATCATGCTCAAGTTTTATTTCTTACATACTTTTGCGTAAACTCAAATCTATCTTTATATCAATTTATTTCTAAATTTGGATGAAATATTAAATTAAATGGAATTCAAATATTTGGATTATTTTTGTATCTTTCAAATAATTTATCAAAATTTTTAAGAGAAGCTATATATTTTGGTTCTTCAATTATTTTATGTCATTGGCTTCTTCATAAAAATTCTCAATCTCATTTATGATGTAATGCGTCTACTCAAAAATGTATTGTTATTTTTAATTCAGGATATTTTTTGTTTAAATAATCAATTATATTACAAGTTTTTTCAAGTAATTTATCATTTGATATTCACATAAAATCTCCAAAAAATCAAAATTCTATAACTCTGCTTAAATCGATATTTTGTATAAAATTTTCAAATTTATCTATGTATTGCATAGGATTTGGATTTCATAGTTCAATTCAAAATTTATCTTCTTCTATTTTACTTATTGCAATTTCATATTCTTTTATTGCAGTTTCTATATCATGATCTTTTAATGGTGTATTTGAGTGAATAAAGTTTGCACAATAAGAACAATTATTTAAACATGGATTATTTGGAATAGTAAAATAAAGCATCCTAGTAAGTGGATTATAATAGTCTTTTGAATTTAATTTTGTTCATGCTTTTATCTCATTTGTATTATCTTTTTTGCTTTTAAAAATTAAACTTTTAGGTATTTCTCTATCACTTTTTACTCATATATTTCAATTTTCATCACGAAAAAATAAATCGCTCTCATTTATTCATCATAAAAATTCACTAAATTCTTTTGCTCATCATATATTTACTATATCAATACCATATTCATCAAATACTTGATCAAGGAATTTTTTATCTGGTATAGCATTGAAATCAGCTCCTCACATTATAAAAATAATGTTAGGATTTTTTTCTTTTAATTTTTTGATTATCTTTGAAAGTCTAGGTAATAATTCATATCATCACATAGATGAAAAACCAAGAATTAAAGTTCTATTTTCACTATTTGTATATTCAAGTAGTTGCTCTAAAGATTTTTCATATTGTTCAAAAGTAGATTCAGGATTTATACTTATTTTATTTTTATCCAGAATAATCTTATTAAATCACTCTATAACTCAAAGTATTTTTTTTGAATTTTCATCTCTAGCATTTTCAATGACATAATTCATGATAGTTTCTGATGCTGTATTTCAAGTTTCTATAATAAAAGTTTCACCTCAATCACTAAATGGTTTATAATATCATAAAACTGATTGTACATGAAAAAAATATTGATTAGGTAGCTCATAATTTGGACTAGAACTTTTCATTTATAATAATTATTAATTATATTTTTTGTATAATAAAATAAAAATATAAAAAGTCAAATTAATAGACTTGATAAAAAAAGAGCTTTTAAGCTCTTTTTTGTTTTGATACTAGATATAATCAAGCAGAAAATATAGAAATAAGTAATAATATAAGCATTTCAGGACCAGTTTTTATCTTAGTTGCTTCTGATAAATCTCATTCATATACTTCTCATGATCCAGTCTTAGCCATTGCTTTAACTGCGAAATATTCATATTTAACTTCATCTCAAGTTATTTCTAATTCAAATTTAGGTTCTAAAACATTAGTTATTAATTCTAAATTATTATCTTCCATTTTTTTATAAACATTATAACTTTCAGCTCAATCAACTTTGTCCCAAGTTAGAATTGATTTAGTTTTTAATTCAACTAATTTTAATCAAGTTATTTTTAAATCTTTTTTATCACTTTTTACTTCAGGAACCAAAGTAGGATCTGCTGATTTTAACTCAACTTTATTTACTTTTATACTTGCAGCTCATAATTCTTTTTGTTCATGACCAAGCTCATCTTTCATTATAATATCAATTTTATAAGTTCATTCATCTTTTGGAGCAAATATTTTTGCAGTGTAAGTTCATTCTTTAGTTTCTTCTAATTTTGTTACTATATCATTTATTGTAACATTTACTTCTCTTAGTGCAGGTGTTGTTAACACTTCAATTTCAAATTGTCATTCACTATCAACTTCTTCAGGAGTAACTTTTACATTTGTTAAGCTTATAGAATTTTTTTCAACTTTAATTTTTACTTCTTTTGATTCTCAAATTATTTTTCCATCAGCATCAAGAACTTTAGCTAAAAATATATTTTCTCAATCAACTAAACCTGTAACTTCTTTTTCATATACTCATTCACTATTTGATGCAGCATTTAGTGTATTTTTTCAATTTACAATTATTTGTACTTGATGATTTTTTTCAGTTGTACCTGAAACTTTGATTTTGTTAACTCATATTGTTAATCCATTTTCAGGAGATACAATTTCTATATTAGAAGTAACAGAATCTGTACCTTTAGTTATAGTTGCTTCTCATATACCAAAAATAGTATCATCATTGAAATCATAAACATTTATATTTTGAGTTCATTCTTTTGAAAATTTAATTGCATTTTCAAAAAGAATTTTTCATTGATCTGTTGATTTGTAAGTATAAGTATTGTCTTCAAGTGTTATAGGTAATTCTGCTTCTGGATCTGACTCTGAAAAAATTAAAATCATACCATTATAATCACTAACTGTTTTATTATTTTTATCAACAGCTTCAATTGTTAAATCCAGTGCTTCTCAAACTTTTGCAGTATCTGGAGATAATGTTACTTGAAAATGGTCAACATTTCAAGCTAAAACAGACCCAAATCATATAATATATGTGATTGTTGCTAATAATACTTTTTTTCCAAATTCCATATGTGAAAAATAATTGTTAAAATATTGTTAATATCTTAATAATTTTTCGCTTTTTTAAAACAAAATTTGTAAATATTGGCTTTACAAAATTATTTTTTATAATGTAATATAAAAAGTATTCTCTTGTTTGTAGATATTTGAAATGAAAGTTTGATAATAATTTATCTTGTTTAATAGCATATCTTTGTGATTTTCATCAAGTTCACTTAGTAAATCGTCTATAATTAAAATTGGTTTTTTCTTAGTTTTTTTCTCTATAAAAATTCACTCTAAAAGTTTTAAATAAATGATTATACTTTTAGTTTCTCATCTTGATGCAAAATGAATTAGACTTATTTTATCAGTTTTTATTTCAAAATCATCTACATGAGGTCAAATATGTGTTTTTCATAAAATAATGTCTCTTTTAAAGTTTTTATCTAAATAATTTTTTATACTATTATTTATATCATCTTTATCTATTTTTGTTTTGTATTCAAATTCTATATTTTCGATTTTTCATGAAAAATATTCTTTTGTATTTACTATTGATTCTTGTAAGAAATTTATAAATTTAAATCTGTATTTGTATATTTCACTTGCAGTATCTATAAATTTTTTATCCCAAAATTTGATTTCATCTTCTCAAACTCTTTTTTCATGAATTGCTTTTAGTGTAGAATTTCTTGATTTAAGTATTTTTCTATAATTTTTTAATAAATTTTCATATTCGCTATAACTACTCTTCAACGTATCATCCAAAAAATCCCTTCTTAAACTTGGAGAAAGGTAGATCATATTCATCATTATAGGGGAGAATATAACACAAGAATGAGTGCTTTCATTGAATTCTTTTTTAGTAGATTTTTTGTTATTTATGAGAAAATTTTTCTTTTTATCTTTTTTAGAATAATAAAAACTATATTTATTTTCTAGTTCATCTTTTATTTCTATAAAAAAATAATCCTCTCACGTTTTTACTAAATCATCTAGATTTAATTTAGTGACAGAATTATTTCAAAGTTGACTTAGTGCTTCTAGGATATTAGTTTTTCATTTTCAATTTTCTCAAATTATGAAATTTTCTCTTTCAAAATTATGTATAATTTTTTCTTGAAAATTTCTAAAATTTACTAGTTTTAGCTCTTTTATCATAATTATTTCATTATATTTGAAACTGCTATTTGATTTGCTATAACTTTTTGATTAGAACAAGCTAGTAAATCTTTTGGATTAATTGTTCTTATTTCTACATCATCTCTTAGAATATTTTCTTTTTCAACTACGCTTATAGTTGGCTTTATTCAAGTAGTATCAACTTCATTTAGTAAATCAATATATTTTAATATACCATTAATATCTTGACCTAATTTTTCGTTATCTAGTTTAATCTTACTTAGATTTTTTGATAATTTTTCAATTTGCTCTTGTGTTAAACTCATTTATTAATATTATTAATGTAATATGGTTTAAATATATTATTTATTTAAAAAAAATCAAGTTATGTGATTTAAAGAAGTACTAAAAAAAGAATTTTTTGAAAGTGATAATAAAGTAATCTTGAGATATAAATCTGCAAAAGCAATCCTTGTACTTATGATTTTATTGTTTTTTTGTAGTTTTTATTTTATTTGAGCTTGATTTTATAGAGATTTTTTCAGTAAATATATAAGCATAATCTATGTATTATTTGTTTTTACTATATTTATTTATAGTTATTTCTTTTTTAGAAAAACTTTCAAACAAAATCCGACTTGATATTCATTAATCTTATGATTATTTTGAATTGTTATTGTATTTTTAGTTTTGGTATTACCAATTATATTTGAGTGATGAATTATGTGATTACTTAATAAATAATTTTATTTTATAAATATTTTAATATGTTAAAAAAAATATTAATTTCAGTTTTATCAACTTTTTTATTAATGTCTTGTGGATCATCTACTACTACGGTTACAGACAATTCTTTAATTGATGTAGATAATGCAAATTTTGCATTTAGTATTCCTTCAAATTGGGAAATCATAAAAGATAAGGAAAATATATTACCAAAAGCAAAAGAGTGAAATATAGAACTTGCTGCTAGTTCTATAAATGTAGTATCTGGTTTTGCAAATAATTTACTTATTTTGTCAGATGATTTAAATAAAATTACTACTTCAAAAGATTATTCTATCTTAAATAATATTTGAGCTGAAACTGATTATTTAGGTTATAAAAAAATATCATCAAATGACATAACTTTTGCTGATAAAGATACATCAATAGTTTATGAATTTGAAGCAAAATACAATGTAGATACTCCAAAACTTAGATTTTTACAAACAGCTCATATTTGTAATAAAACAAAATGATATTTTATCACAATTGCACTTCCAACAACTATAACTGATACTTCAAAATATAGGGAATTATTAGCAACTTTTTCATGTAAATAAAGAAAAAACAAAATTTCATTTGAAATTTTGTTTTTTTTGTTATAATCTCTTAGCTTAAATATTTTTGGTGCCATGGTAGAGTGGTTCATACAACGGTCTGCAACACCGTGTACTCGGGTTCGAACCCCGATGGCACCTCCAAAAAAAACTAAACACAAAAAATCTCCTAAAAATTTAGGAGATTTTTTTGTTTTTAAATTAAAGATATTGATTTTTAGTGTTAAAAGGTTATATTAAAAAATAGATTTAAAATTTAATAAAAAGTAAAATGAAATGAAATAATTTATGAGAAATATTAAAAGATTTTTTGCTTAATATTGAAACAATAAAAGAAACTTTACCAATGACTTTTTTATTACTTAATCCTCATAGAATAGAATCTTTTGAAAAAATCACTAAATTTATAAATAAAAAAATAAATTATGAAGAAATTGATTGAAAAAAAGTACCTTTTGTGAAAGAATGAGAAGTTAGAATTTTTGAACAATTAAAGAAAGATGCGGATATTTCTTGATTATCATTTGATATTATTTCAGAGTCATTATTTGTTTCATTAATTTCAAAATATGATGCATTCTTAAATAATTTGCTTATTAGCTTATATAATATTAAACCTGAAATAATAAATAGTTCTGATAAAAAAATATCTTTTTCAGATTTTTATTCAATGGAAAATATAGATTTGGCAAAAAAATATATAATTGAAAAGGAGGTGGAATGAGTTTTAAGAGATAGTCATGAAGAACATTTCAAGTATTTAGAAACTAAACTTTGAATGAAATTAAGAGAAAATTTAGATATATGGTGAAAATTTATAGAGTTAACTGAAAGAAGGAATTTAATTGTTCATAATAATTGAATAATTAATAATCAATATTTTTCAGTTTGTTGTGAAAATAATAATCCATGAAATATTAATAAGGTTTGAGATAAAATAAAAATAGATATTTCATATTTTAATGAATGTTATTATGTTTTATATGAACTTACTGTTAAATTAACAATCACGATATGGCGTAAACTTATTCCTTGAAAATTAGAAGAAATTGATAAAGAGTTAAACAATATATGTTTTGACTTATTGAATTTAAAGGAATACAAATTGGCAGATAAATTGTTAGATTTTGCTTGTTCACAAAAAAAATTTTCTAATAATGAAAATAAATATATTTATATTATTAATAAATCATTATCGAAGTATTTACAATGAGATAAAGAAGCAGCAAATAGTATTATATGATGTACTGATTGGTCAGCATTTTGAGATGATTTTAAGTTAGCAGTTTCAATTATAAAGGAAAATTATAATGAATCTTATAATTTAATGAAAAAAATATGATTAAATTGAGACATAGATAAAAATGCATATATTGAGTGGCCCCTTTTTAATGATATAAAAAAAGAAAAGGAATTCAGAAAAACATATGAGGAAATATTTTGAGAAAGTTATAAAAACGTTAAATTACCTGAGAAAATGTTGAAAAAAATAATAAATAAAAGTAAAAATAGTAATATTAAAAAAAGTAAATAATTTCAATATTTTAAATATAAATATATTTATGAAAAAAATATTTTAATTCATCTAAATTAAACATATTTATATTCTCAAAAAGTTAGAATAAATTAGTGTGAGGCTCCAAAAAAAACTAAACACAAAAAATCTCCTAAAAATTTAGGAGATTTTTTGTGTTTAGTTTTGAATAGTTTTATCTAATTTTTTTAGTTATTTATTTCAACTAATTTGTCATTAGTTATTTTAAAATATTTTGATACTCAAATACTAGGAGAAGTAGTCATAGGTTCACTATCTTTTCTTGTAGCATAATTTACAATAATTTTTCAGTCCATATAGTTACTTGTTTGAGGAGCAATTCTGTCTCAAAGTAAAATAGCATTTGTTCAAACATATCAATTTTGTGTTTTTAATAATGCTACAACATAATAAAATGTTTCACTTCATCAATTATCTTGAGTAACTAAAAAAGCTGTATCAATCATTTCATCATTATTAAAATCACCAAAAACTTCATTTCAAAAATATCTTGTTGTACTTTGGTTTATTTTTGATATTCAATTATTTAATGTAATTTTTTCTCATTCAATACTAAAAGTTATATCTTTTATACTATTTGATTTAAATTCTACAATCTCTGGAATTATATTTTTTAAAAAAATATAAGTTGTTATTTTATTTTTTTGCATTTCTAGAGATATCTTAGATTTTTTTACGTTTTCTATTGCTATATCTATTTTTTCAAGAACTTGTATTAATTTGTCACTATCATAATTTAAAATATTTTTTTTAATAGATGGTGAATATTTATTTTGCAATATAGTATAGTAAGAATTGTTTACATAATTATTACATTCTCATTTATAAGCTATTTTATTTTCTCAAGCGGAACAAGCATTTCAGTAAGTTGTTCAATTTATTCAGCAAACAGGAGTATAGTCCATAGTACACATTTTTACTTCATTTGATAGGATAGAAATATCTTCATTAGCATAAGTAAAACTAGAACTTAAAAAAATAATTAAAAAAGTAAATAATGTTTTCATAGTATTATAGTTAAAAATAAGTTATTTGTAATTATTACAACGTGAGGTTTAAAAAAAGTGACAAAATTTTTAATTTTGCTAAAAATCTAATAATGTTGAAATAAATTAAAATATTTAGATAAAAAAATAATTACAATAGAAATACAAGATATAGGATCAGATATAAAAAAGTAGAAAATATATTTTTAAATCAAATCTTTTAATAACATATTTTCTTCTTCTTCAGAAAGATAACGCCATTTTCCACTTTCTATATCTAGTTTTAATTTTCCAATACTAACTCTACTTAGACTTAATACTTTTAATGGAGTACCAAATTTTGGGTCTTTCATTGCTCCAAATAGGCGACGAATATGTCTATTTTTTCCTTCATCAATTTGTACTCTTAATTTTGTTTTTGCTCCACCATTTCCTATTTTTTCTATGCTTAATGCTTTGAGTAAACCTTCTGTGCTTTCAACTCATTTTAAAGCAATTTCAATATGTTCCTGAGTTACATGACCTCTAACCCATATTTCATATATTTTAATACAATTTCCAGGTGTTGTTAATAGATTACCTATTTTACCATCTCTTGTGAATAATAAAAGACCTTTAGATTCTAAATCAAGTCTTCAAATTGGCATCCATTGTTCATCAAAAACCCAATCTGGTAAAAGATTATAAACAGTTTTTCTTCCAAGTTCATCTGATCTAGTGACTACATAACCCTTTGGTTTATTTAGTGCTAATAGATTTTTTGAATCAGTTGTTGTATTCATGATTTAATTCCTTATAGAGTTTATTTATATTTAATTTAATATATACTAAAAATGGAGAATGTAAAAATTATAATAATATTGTTTTAGATTTTTTATATAATTTTCAATAAAAGAAATCATAAAATTAAACTTAATCAAAAAGTAAATCAAATTATTTTACTTCTATGTTGTGGAATTATTCTATAAAGCATTACTGTAAGTGGACTTATAAAAATTTGAATTGTAAAAACAGATAATAATAGGAAAAATAAATTTTTAAAATGAGAAAAATATGTGACTATTGACATTAAGCTAGTTAATCAGATTATTATAAAATATTTATTATTAAAGTACTTTATATCTTCTAATATTCATCATGTAATTTTTCATAAAAATGCTGTAATTGCTAAGTAAAAAAGCATTGTTTGATTATTTGAAAAATCTATTTGAAAATTTGTCCAAACTGCAGACCTTATTATCAATAATATTCATAAAAATGAAACTATATAAAAGATATGTGAACTTTTAAATTTATAATATTTTTTATAAATATGATTACTAATCTTGTATTTATCGTAAGAATATATTAATCTAATTATTGCCAACAAAATTAAGTTAATAATTATTAAAGCATATGGTAAATATGTGGCGCTAAATAATCAAAAACTCAATCAAATAACTCATCACGAAGCAAATATTCATAAATTTATTGCTTTATTTTTATTAGCTAACATTGTTATATTTCAACTTGAAATATGGAACAAACATGATCAAATTCAAATTAATAATATAGATACAACATAACTTATATTTAAAAATATACTTCAAATTATATAAAGTACAATACTGCTAAGTAATATTTTTTTTGATGTGTTAAAAAGTTCTAAATTAGTTTTAATCTTATCTAGAAAATATCATAAAAAAATTTGAAGAAAAAATGCTAAAAAATTATAAAATATAAAATATCATAAAATCTCAAATCATACTATCTTATCGATTATAAAATTATTATCACTTATGTTTTTTATCGCAATAGTTGCTAATGCAAATGCGGCAATTGCATCAGTTAAAAAATGAGTAAATCATAGTATGGCACTAAACTTAAAATTATTTTTATTAGACATTTTATTCTCATATAATATATTATTTTAAAACATTATATATGAAAAATGTAAAAAAAATAGTATTTTTAATAATATTAAATATTATTATTTTCTAACCAATTTTTTGTATATTTTGTTACATTAATTTAAAAAAATTATGACTAGAGTAAATCTTGTAAATCCAAAAGATTTGTATGACCAACATCTTTTGTCAGAACATAGAGAAATAAAGAGAATTCCAAATGTTATAAAGTCATGAAAATATGTTTATAAAGATATTCCTAGTAAATATATTTTGTGAAAATGACATGTTAAATTTTTTTATGATAAGTTAAAATTTTTGCATAATAGATATGTTTCATTATATAAAGAATGTTTAAATAGAAGTTTCAAAGTAGAAAATTATGAAGAATCATTTTTTAATTTACCAGCTGAATTATACAACGATTATGAACCAAAATCTGAAGATATAGAACTAAATAAAAAAAGGTTAACAGAAAAATATAAACCAAATTTTTATAGATATTATTGAGAAATTAAATAGTCTTTAAATTATTTATCAAAATTATTTAATAATAAAATAATTTGCTTTTAAAAATAAATAAAATATATTTGACTACTCAAATATATTTTAATTATTTAAATATGACTAAAAAAATAGATTTATTTATAAATATAGCTAAATTATCTTATATATTATCAAAAACACTTGATTGAAAATTATGATGAATTTGATTTAATGATTTTATAGTATTGTATCATCTAAATAAAGCACCAGAAAATAAATTGAGAAGGATTGATTTAGCTGAAATGGTTTGATTATCCGCATCAGGTGTTACTAGACTATTGTTACCAATGGAAAAAATTGGTCTTGTTAACAAGGAATCAAATCCAAACGATGCTAGGGTTTCTTATGTAATTCTTGCACCAGGTGGAAAAACTAAATTTACAGAAGCATTGGAAAGATTTGAAATATTTAATGAAGAAGTTATTTCTTCAGATTCAAATGAAAAAGTTTTAGCTACAAAATTATTTATAGATGAAATTGTAGAAAAAATTAAAATGTAAAAATTGTATTAAATTATTAAAAATAAAACATATATGCAAAATAAAAATATAAAAAAATCACTAGAGTGACCTATTGTAAGCTCAATTATTACTCTAGCAATACCTATTTTACTTTCAAATTTACTTCAAAGTGCTTATCAATTGACAGATGCATTTTGGGTATGAAGATTGTGATGAGATGCTGTTGCTGCAGTTTCAGTTTCTTTTCCAATTACTTTTTTAATGATTTCTCTTGGTAGTGGTTTTGCAATTGCATGAACTACTCTTATTGCTCAATATGTTTGAGCTAAAAATCAAAAAATGGTAGATCATGTAGCTGCTCAAACTATGCTTATGGTTACAGTTGTTTCTATAATAATCTGAATAATTTGATATGCAATTGCACCATTACTTTTAAATCTAATGTGAGTTAGTGATTCAGTTTTTTCTGATGCACTTAGTTTTTTAAGATTATCTTTTATTTGAATGATCTTTGTATTTGGATTTTCTATGTTTCAATCAATAATGAGATGATTATGAGAAGTAAATATGCCTATGAAAATAGTTTTATGAACTGTTTTATTAAATCTAATTATAGATCCACTATTTATTTTTGGGTATGGAATTTTTCCAGCTATGTGAGTTGCTTGAGCAGCTATGGCTACTTTGATTACTCAAGCAATTGCAAGTATTATTTGAATGATTGTTTTACTAAAATGAAAATATGGAATTCATTTAAAAATTTCTGATTTTAAACCTGATTACTCGTATATTAAAAAAGCTTTTTTCTTAGGTTTACCTTCATCTATTGAAATGTCAGCTCGTAGTTTGTGACTTGTTGCTATGACATTTTTAATTACTAGTTTCGGTACACATGCAGTTGCTTCTTATTGAGCTTGATCAAATATTATTCAATTAGTTATGATATTTGGTTTATGATTATCTATGTCTACTGCAGTTTTAGTTTGACAAAATGTTTGAGCTAAAAATATAGCTAGAGCTACAGAAATAGCAAAAGTAAGTTCTATTATATCATTTTTAGTTTTAACTTTTATATGAATAATATCATTTATTTTTGCACCATATCTTATCAGTTTTTTTATTCATTGAGATAATGAAATTTTAGCTGGTTGAACTAGATTTTTACATATAGTTTCACTATCATTTTGACTTATATGATTACAAATGTCTATAAACTGAGTTTTTCGTGCAACTTGAAATATGGTAACTACTTTAGTTTTAACTCTTGTTTCTCAATGGATTTTTCAATTACCAATTGCTTTTATTCTCTCTAAATATACTTCTTTAGGAGTAGATGGTTTATGGTATGCAATTGTTATAACAAACTTAATTATGGTTTTTATAAATATATCATTATTTATAAAATGAGATTGGAAAAAGACAAATATAACAAAAGAAGAAAAAATGCAAGAAGATGTATTTGAAAATGTTGCAATTGAAGAATGAATTAAATGATAAATAAAAAAACTCTAAGAATTATTTTTAGAGTTTTTTGTTAATATAAAATTGCTTTGTAGTAATTATTATATATTATTTTTACTAAAATATATAGAATAATATATAAAAAAATGTATCAAGAATCAATAAAAAATATATCAAAAATCATATGAAATGATTTTAAATATAATAGAGCCTTATTTGCTATTAGTTCATTGTGATTATGACATGCAACTAGAACTCTTGCAGTTATTGATTATTATACAGAATTAGGATTTTCTATTACTATTATTTCTTATGGAAATGCATTATCTTTTTTAAAAAAAGAACTTCAAGAAAATACAAATATAACTTTTATAGAACTAGAGGATTATCCAGCAATAGAAAGATGAACTTGAGTTAAATTTTATTGATATTTGGTAACTGACTTATTAGCAATTGATATATTGATTTGAAAAGAATATAAGTTTGTTAAAAATATGTGAGATAATTTTGATTTTATTTTTTCTGATTGAAAATATTGAGTTTATAGTAAAAATGTACCAAGTTTTTTACTTACTCATCAAATTGCTTTTATTTTACCAAAAAAATTAGTAGTTTTTAGTGATATAATAAATTATTTTAATTACAGATATTTCAAAAAATTTAGTGCAATTATAATTCCAGATTATAAAGATAAAAAAAAGTCACTTGCTTGAAAATTGTCACATACTAAATTTTTAAAAGATTTAAATCATCATTATATTTGACCACTTACTTCTTATTCTAATTTAAAAGAAGTTACTCAAGATATAGATTATTATTTTATAATTAGTTGATATTTACAGGAGCATAAACAAAGTTTTATAAATAAACTTATAGATGAAGCAAAAAAACTAGATTGAAAAAAAGTTTTTGTACTTTGAGATACATCAAAAAATGATGTAATAGAAATGCCAGAATATGATATAATTATTTATTCAAATGTATCATCAAATCAAAGATTAGATTTTTTTAATAGAGCAAAAATCATCATATCTAGAGCAGGTTATACAACTATTATGGATTTAGTTGCAAATAATAAAAAAGCTGTGCTTTTTCCAACTAAAAATCAAACAGAACAAGAGTATTTAGCTGATTATTTAGGTGAAAAAGGATTTTTTGTAAATTGATGAGAAAATGACTTTGATCTAAAAAAACTTATTTCCAAAATTTAAAAAATTATGCTAGAATATGCAATTGAGTTTTATAATAATAATACATTTTTATTTTATTTTATCTTAGTTATAACAGTAATTATAGAGTGACCTATAACTATACTAGCTCTTAGCTTGATTTCTTCTAGTTTAGAAATATGATTTTTTACTATTTTAATTTTTGCTTTTATTTGAGATTTCTTTTGAGATTTACTTCATTATTTTGTTTGAAGATTTTTTAAAAATAAATTGATAAAAAGAGATTTTTCAATAGTAAAAAAAGTAGAAGAAAAACTAATATGACATAGTTTAATGGATAAACTCATAGTTATAAAATACACTCCACCAATAACTAGTTTGTGATTATTATATCTATGATATATAAAGACTAATTTTATTAGTTATTCAAAAAATTGAGCTATTTTATCAGCTTTTTCAGCTATTTTTATAACAAGTATTTGATACAATTTTTGATATTTATTTAAAGATAAAAATGATTTTACCTATCTTTTAATATGATTGTTCTTATCATTTGCAGTTTTTTATTTTTTATTGAAACTTTTTACTAAATATTTAATCAAAAAAATCTATGAGTAAAATACCTAAAAAATTACATTATATTTGGTTTTGAAGATGAAAAAAAAGTAGTGAATTTGAAAAATATTTAGAATCATGGAAAAAATATTGTCCTGATTATGAAATAATAGAATGGAATGAAAATAATTTTGATATAAACAAAAATAGTTATTGTAAAAAATTTTATGATAAGAAAAAATGGGCTTTTGCTTCAGATTATGCTAGAATTGATATACTTTATAATGAATGATGAATTTATCTTGATACAGATATTGAGATATTAAAGAATTTGGATTGATTTTTAGATAATAAATTATTTATTGGTTTTCAAGATGTTTTTAGTATATGATGATCAGTTATTTGATGTGAGAAAAATAATCCTATAATATGAGAAATTCTAGATGTTTATAAAACTAAGAAAACTAGGATAGTTATACCAAATTTATTAAATAGGATTTTTAAAAAATATTGAGTAATTTCGTATTCAAACGTGATAATTAAAACAAATGATTTCACTATTTATCCAAAAGATTATTTCTACCCATTTGCATATTTTGAAAATAAAAAATATATGAAGATAACAAAAAATACTTTTATTATTCATCATTATGATGCGACATGGCTTCCTAAGATTATTACTAAAATTGTGTTTCCACTTATTTGAATTTATATAAAAATAAGGTATAAAAATATTTAAAAAACTTTTAAATAAGCCAAAAATTTATATAATCCCATCATAAATTATAAATAAATAAAAAAAATGAGTAAATTTATAGAAGAACAAGTTAAAAAACTAAGAGAAAGTCAAGTTAAACCAATCAAATCAAAGGTTATGTTTAACTGAGATTTTTTGTGAGAAATGGAAAAACTTATAGAAAAAATAGAGATTGCAGTTGAAAAAGAAATAGCTCCAAATTATGGTTTAGAGTATTTAAATTTTGGAAATACTAGCATAAAAATCAAGATAAATGACAAAACACAATTAATAGAAAAACTTATTACTTGTAATTTTGCATACAACAATGTAGATGAAAGATATGGTTATATAGATCCACAATTTCTTAGTGCTGAAATGTCTAAGAAAACAAAGGTTCATAATTTGTGAAAATTTCCAATAACTGAACATGAAAAGATTGTAAAAGCATTTATTAAGATGCTTGTAAATATAATAGAAGAATACTAAGATGTGAAAAGATATTTTTACAATAGATAATGAAGTTGATAAAAAAAGACGCTCTTTAATTTTGTGAGCGTTTTTTTGACTTGTTTGTGAAAATGTAAAAGCAAAAACACAAAATTTTTTAGATTTACCAGAAATAGAACCAGATTTTATAAAAAAAACAGAAGAGTATCAAGAAATGATTTTATCAAATCTCCCAGAAAAGCAAAAAAATGAATTATTATCACTTATAAAACAAATATTACCAGATGCTTATAAGTATTTTATAAATACTCCTTTTGAATCACATTTACTTCGTATAGGTTATTATCATTTGTATATTCATTATAAGTTACAAATACCGAGTCATAGTTCAAATTTGAGTTCTATAACTTGAAAAGATATTTTTTTTCAAACAAAAACACCATTTAGAGAACCAATATTGCTTATAAATAAAACATTTAGAGTTATACTTCCAAAAAATAATAAAAAAGCTCTTGAACCATTTGATATTATTTCTCCTGAAAATTGAGCTATTGTTATAAATGGCTCATATTGAGTTTATGAAGATGAGTTATGTAGGGAATATACTTTTGATGGAAAACCAACTTCTAGATTTTTAAAAATAAATCATGGAGATTTTGTTGAAATGTTGCCAATAGAAAATTCAAAGGAAATTGATTTTTGAAAAACAATTTTGCCAAGTGATTTTCGCTTTCCAAGTTCTATAGTAAAAGATGATATGCCTCAATGTTCTCAAGTTGCACGTGAGTTATGACAAAAATTGTGAAGACCATTTTTACAATGAAAATCAGCTTTAAATTCACTTAGTATGTATAAAAAAGTACCAAAATATGAAACTTTTGATAGTATACCAGAAAATTATAATATAGCGGATGTTTTTATGAATTCTAGAAAAAATCCTTTTTTTTGACATAGAGCTTTTGCTTTTAGAGAAAATTGAGTTTGGTATGTGGTTGATCCGTATAGTCACAAAGATATCGTCTCATCAAATAATTATAGAAGAAAAAAAGATATCATAAAAATAATTGTTTTTACTTAAAAATGGTTATTATAATTTTAATATATAGTTAAAAATTTAATATGTTTAAAAATCACCACTTAAAATTTGTTTATTTTTTGTATCTATTTTTGTTTTTAATCATAGTTTTTTTAGTTTTTATTTTTTTTCAAAAACCAAGTTTAGATAGGAATTGGTCTCTTGATCAAAAGATATTGGCTCAATCTAGTTTTTCTGGAAATATAGTTTCTATAAAAAACATAAGAGATTTTTCATATGAAACATCTGATAAATATGAAGTTTCATATTATGATAAATCATATAATCTAGATGAAATATCGTCTGTTTATTATATAATAGAGCCATTTTCTGATTATGATTGACCAGCTCATACTATGTTAACTTTTGGTTTTTCTAATTGAGATTATTTAACTATTTCTGCTGAAATAAGAAAAGAAGTTTGAGAAAGTTTTAGCGCATTTTGGTGAATTTTGAATAAGTATGAAATGGTTTATATAATTGGTGATGAAAATGATTTAATCAAACTTAGAGCTAATTATAGAAAAGATGATGTTATAATGTATCCTGTAAATACATCAAAAGAAAAGATGAAAACTTTGTTTGTTTCTATGTTAGAAAGAGCAAATAAATTGGCAGAAAAACCTGAATTTTACAACACTATTACAAATAATTGTACGACTAGTATTCTGCAACATGTAAATATTTTGAGACAATGAAACAATGAAAATCAAATCTCTTGGTCAAAAGAAGCTTTGTTACCTTCGCATAGTGATAAAATAGCTTATGATTTATGACTTATAAATACTAAACTTAGTTTAGAAGAGGCAAGAGAGTATTACAAGATAAATGAATTATCAGAAAAATATTGAAATGATGAAAAATATTCAGAGCTCATTAGAAAAGAAAAAAAATAATAACAAGTCTCTTTAGAGACTTGTTATTATTTTTTTTCATATCATCTATTTCAAAGTATTTCTACTACTTTTTCTCATATTACATATGTGATTGCATCTGGACTATCTTGAAAATCTAGTGGAGTTTGAAAAACTGCTTTATCTTTTTTTGTGTTTTGAAACATTTCAGTTGCTCTAGTCACAGAAAGTCATTTATGTCTTAATCCTGATGAACTTATAGTTGCTTCTTTTACTTTGGAATTGTTATAAAAATCTATCATTTGAGGTTGAGGAAATAAAAAAATTTGAGAAACTTGCATCATTTTTCTTAAGTGATTTAATCATTTAGATCTATTTCTTCAACTCATTTTTATTGTTTTTACTGGACGATGTCAGTTTATCATCTTGTAGTAAACTAGAGCATAGATATCACTATCTCTTAACTCCAATAATTGGTCTATCAAAACATTTACAGGTTGCCCAAATTGTCTGCATTTTACTTCTATATCTGTTGCATCATCAAGATATAAATCTGCTCATTTTGTTTCTTGTTTTTTTTCACATCCAAGTATATGAATAACACTTGATTCTCAAACATCACAACTAACCATACGTGCTTGATTTACAATACTCATTTATTTATATTATTTTTAAAATTTAGTTTATTATGTAGTAAAAAAGTATTGTGTCAAGAAATACTTATATATTTCCATATTAAATTTATATTAAATTTTGCTTATTTTCTCTGAATTTATAGAGAAAAAAATAGACTTTTTTGAGGAAAGAGTTATATTGTAGGTAATTTAGTAATTTTAAAAAAATAAAATTGAATTAACAAAAGAATAATAGTTTTGAATAGAAAAATGATTTATTGAAATATATCATTTAGAGAATAAAGAAAATTAGATTTATGAATTTATGACTTGAATGAGGAGGAAGTGAGAGTAGTGTAGTAGAGTTTGAAATAGTTTAGTTTTTAAATAAAAATTATGAATAAACAAATTACTATTAATCAACATTTTGTACCTCAATGTTATTTAAAAGAATTTACTACAAAAATGGATTGAAAAACTTTTGTTTATAATAAAAAATGAGGACTTTTAAAAAATAAATATATACCTAAAAGTATCTGATTTAAAGAACTTTTGTATGAATTTAATTTAAAAAGACCTGATAACAAAATAGAAAACTTCTTCTCAAAATTAGAAAGTGAATATTCAATGTTGTCAAAAAAATTACTTTCATTATCAGAACCTGATAATTTTAACTTATCTAATGAAGAACAAATAACATTGTTATTATTTGTTTTAAGATTAAGTTTATGAAATCCATCACAATATGATAAAAATAGAAATGAAGATTTTGATAATATGTGGAAAAGAGAACTTGAATTACATGATTTAACAGAAAATGAAAAAAAAGAAAGTTTAAAAAAATTAGATGAATATAATAGAATATCACTTCCAACAATTATAAAAGTATGATTTAATGAAATTTTTATAAATCAGATTTTAGCAAGAAAAAAATTTATTTTTTATCTTTCAAATTGAAAAGATTTGTTTTTAACATCAGATAATCCAGTTTTAGAGTGGTATACAAATTGAACTTGATTATTTCCTTGAACAGCTACATTTTCAGATACTTCATATTGAGTTGCATTAAGTCCATTTATTCATTTACAAATTATAGATAATACTGACTATGAAGATATTCCAAGTTTAGCTATATGTAGTGATATAAAATGAGAAAAAGCAAAAAAACATAATAAAAATATGTTTAACCAATGTGATAAATTTGTTTATTGAATTAATCCTATTATATAAAACAATGTTTAATTATATATTAGATTCATACAATGAAATTTTAGACCTTATTTGTAAAGAAAAAGAAGTTTTTATTGGAGAATACTAAGAAAAATAAGTATTTTTGGTAAATAATTTTAGAGTTTAAATATAAAATAAAAATAAAAAATGAAATATATTTATTTAGATGAAAGTGGTGATTTAGGTTTTGACTTTGAAAATAAAAAACCGTCTGATTTTTTTACTATTACAATAATTCTTGTAAAAGATATAGAATCAAATAAAGCTTTAAAAAAAGAAATTGAAGTAGTTCTAAAAAGAAAACTTAATACAAAGTTAAAATCAAAAAGAATTATTAAGGAAATTAAATGAAGTAAAACAACTCTAGAAATAAAAAAATATTTATATAATAGAGTAAAAAATCTTAATTTTGATATTTATTCAATTTCTTTTAATAAGAGAAATGTTTATGATAGTTTACAAAATAATAAACCAAGACTTTATAACTATTTTGTTAAGCAATTAATTGATAATGTTGATTTTTCCGAAGTACAAACAAAACTTACTATAGTTTTAGATAAGTCTAAAAATAAAGAACAAATAAAAGATTGTAATGATTATTTAATTAGAAATATAGAGTGAATTTTACCTCTTGAAGTTAATATTGATATAATTCATGAAAATAGTGAAGTTTACAAACAATTGCAGATTGCAGATGTATTTTGTTATTGATTCTATGAAAAACATAATAAAAATAAAACTGATTGGTTTGATATATTTAGTGAAAAAGTTAAATATCATGATTTATGGTACGATAAGGCAAAAAAATAAAGGCCTACATTTTATACCTTTTTCGTTTTAGTTCAAATCCGACCGATGGAGGGAATTCCTAAAAACAGTATATTTTAGTTTTATGGCCTTTATTTATATATTTATTATATCTATACTTATATATAAAGTCAAATAAAATATATTGACAATAAATATAGATAATATCTACTACAATATAGCTCTTGATTATATAAATAAAACTAAAAAACAAGATAATAAAAAAGATAGCAAAGCTATCTTTTTTATTATCTTGTTGCAGGACAAACCACACTACATTGTTTTTCTAAACATTTTGATGTATAAAGACAATTAGAACGGATAAGATAATCCATAGGAGTTTCACAATCATCATCAATTTCACAACTAGTTCATAGTTTTTCTACTACTTGATAGTTTAACTGTTGATTTATTTGAGATTCTAAAGGATCTTCTTTTTTAAATACAAAAAAGTAAAATGCAAAATAAGCTATCAATATATCAATCAAGATAGTTATAAAAACTATTTTTTTTATAAGCGCTTTTTTTTGAGCTAACTCTTCAGGAGATAGTTCTGGTTTTTCTAAATTTTCCATAATAATAAGTTAATTTTAAATTTATATAATTGTAATACTTTTTTATTTTTTACTAAATTTATTGACAAAAAATATTTTTAAAATAATATTACCTTGTAATACATAGTAATATTTAAAAAATGGAAAAAATTTCTACTCAGATGAGGAAGGGGATTTTAGAATACATAATCTTGTGAATTATTTCTAAGTGAGATATATATGGTGCAGAAATTATAAACATACTAAAATCATGAGACTTGATAGTCGCAGAATGAACTATTTATCCTTTGTTATCTCGTCTCAAAACAGATAATCTGATAAATTATTATTGGATAGAGTCTGATTCTGGTCATCCTAGAAAATACTATAATCTAACTTCAGAATGAAGTGATATGCTGGTTTTAATGGAGAAAAATTGGTTAGATATGAAAAATTCTATAAAAAAAATCCTTTCTAAATAATATAAAATAAATAAAAAAATATGAATAAATTTGAAAAATATAAACTGAAACTTTCAGATAAACAAAAAGATTTAGTAAACACTTATCTTAAAAAAATAAAAAAATTTGTAGAAAAACATAGTATAGAAAATGAACTTTATCTTGATATAGAAGAAATGGTTTTTGAAAAATTGTCTATAGAAAAAAAGCCAACAGATTTAAAAATAATTAGAATTTTAAAAGAAGTTTGAGAGCCAGAGATTATATTTTCTGATTATGTAAGTGGTCTTGATTCAAAAGAAGAAAAAGAGTTATTTTATGAAAAATTGATTCAATCTTCTTGGATTAGAGACAATGAAAATGCTATTTTTCTTTGAATATCAAAAACACTTTCAGAAAAAATATGAGTAAGTGTATTAGCTATTAGAATTATAATCTTGATTTTGACTTTTCCAGTTTGAATTTGATTATGGTTATATTTATTAGCGTGAATTTTACTTCCAGTTAAATGAATAGATTATACTTGAAAAAGTGTAGTATGATTTCTAAAAACTCAACTTATTTTGATGATTAGAAACTGAGTTTTCAATTTAAGTAAGAGTTTTTTGAGGATTTTCAATTTTTTGGCGAAAAACTCATTTCAAATATTCAAATCTATATTTACATTTTTTGTAAAAAATATATTTCCAATCTTTAGATTTTTTATATTTGCTTTTGTTGGTATATTTTTCAGTATTTGATTATTTGTATTAATTATCTTATGAAGTTCTTATTTTTCTAATTTCAGTATAGAAAATGTAGATTTCTTTATGGAGTTTCCATCTTATTTTATTTATTCTATTTTATTTTGAATATTGTCATTATTTATATTTGCAATTGCTTCATTTTATTATTGATTAAATAAAAAAGTAATCAATAAATATGTGCTAATATCATGATTTACTTCAATATTAATTTCAATATTTTTATGATTTAGTACTTGATTTGATTTACTTCAAAAGTATGTATGAAAAAATAATTATAATCAAACTGCAAGTTTAGAAATATGAAATACAGGTTCATATTTAATTGATTTAAGTGTTTTTGATGATAGTTTTGTAAAAATTGATTTTTGATCTAAAAATATAAATTTTGTAAATTACACTTGAAGTGCCTTAAAAATAGAAGTAAAAAATACAATTTATGCAAATAGTGAAGTTTATGTAAAAACTATTTCTTGATTTTCAAATTTAAATTTAATTCAAGAAAATAATAACATAAAATTAGCTTTTGATGATAATAAATTATTTTCTAAAAAAGTACCTTTTGCACCGCTTGATAGGGAAATTACACTTTTTATTCCTAACTGAATTAAATTTAGTTTAGATGGTTATTATTATTTCAAAAATGCAGAACTTGATTCTGGTTATGAAAAATATAAAAATTTAATTTGAACTAATTGTATAAATAGAGAAGTGTATTACAAAGCAGAAGAATCTAGATTTGTATGTATTCCAAATCAAGATGAAATTGATGGGGAGTTAGAAGATGAAATTGATAATCAAGATATGCAAGACATAGAAGAAAAAATAGAACAAATAGATAATTAAATCGCAGTAGAAAAAAACAAAAACACACCGAAGGTGTGTTTTTTATCTTATTTTTCCTCATCATGCATTTGTTAACTTACAAGAAACATCCTCTCAGTATGCATTAAATTTGTGCTCTATATCTAAATGTGGAAATAACTTAGTACATAATGTTTGAATATTAAAAAGAGTAGATCATATTTCACGTGGAAATCATGCTTTTCATTCTCAATTTCATAATAATTCATTCACATATTTATTTAATCATGCAAGATTTTCTGTTTCTATGTATTTTATTATATTCATTACTATTTGTCTTTTTGTGTATAATTTTGAAGTTTTAATTATTCATATATTTTCAAAAATATCTTGTAAAATACCTATTTTTTCTGGATATTTATTTACTAGTTTTGTATAACTTTCTCTTAGAAAATTAAAATGGTTAAAAAGTAGAGTTAGTTTTTTCTCTTTTTCTGCTTTTAACATTCTTTCTTTTTCTCTTTTTTCTAGTATTCTTTGACTTCCATCATCTATATCATAATTTATTACAAAATCACTAAAAGGAACATATGTTGTTTCTCATACTTTTTCTTTTGTGTTTATAACTAAATTTTTTAGTTCATCTGGCGTTTCGTTTTCTCATTCAAGTGGAAATAATTCTGGGAAATCTAGATGAGTATCAGGTGATTTATTTTTGTCATCAGGAGTCATATAAGGAAATTATCTTATAACTTAGCTTATTTTATCATAAAAAAATAATATTTACAAAAAAATGGAAAATTTAAAGTTAATTTAAAGTTAATTATTATTATTGGCTTATCTCAAGAAGAGATATAAAAAATTTAACATTTAACTATATTATTATGAAAACAAAAAATATCTTATTATCATGAATTACAATTTGATTATTAATAGTTGGAATTACATGAACTTATGCAATGTGAAATGGTATGTGAAATTGAAGTCATATGTGAAATAATAATTGAATGTGATCAAGTTCTCAAAAAATGTGAAGCTGATCTGGAATGCATAATACTTCTGATTTACTTATTGGTGTTCCAACAAGTGAGTTAAGTGCAGAAGAAAAGCAAGAATTATTGTATGGATACAATGAAGAAACTCTAGCACATGATTTATATACTTATTTTTATGAATTATATAATTTTCAAACATTTTCAAATATAGCTTCTTCAGAAGCAGAACATCAAACTGCAGTAAAAGTTTTACTTGATAGATATAATTTAGAAGTTAGAGCACCTTATGGTGAATTAAATGAAACTTATGCAGCACTAAAAGCTGAATGAGAAATAAGTTTACAAAAAGCATTAGAAGTTTGAATTAAAATAGAAATGCTTGATATAGATGATATTTCAAAAACAATTAAAAATACAGATAATGATGATCTAAAAATTGTTTTCACAAATATTTGAGGTGCATCGTGTAATCATTTAAGAGCATTTGCTAGATGATTATCATATAGTTGATTAACTACTGATATTGATTATAGTGATTATTTACCTAAAGATGAAATTAACTCTACTTGAAGTTTAAAATATAAATTAGCAGAAAAACTGGAAGCAGAATGAGTGGATTTACCAACACAAACAAATACTAATTCAATAAAACAAAATTGTGTAAATTATCAAGATAATACAAATCTAAATTCTAACACGTGAAATAATTCATGATTAAATTTAGCACTTAATTCAAATTATAATTCACTAAAAAATAAATATAGAAATTCAATAGAAACAAAATATGCTTCTACTATTTGAAAAATGTCTCAAACTCAATTAAAAACTCTAGTTACGAAACTAGATGAAATTGCTTTAAATATAAGAAATAAAAATTATAATTCTTATACAAAACAAAATTATTTTGCTACTTTTGATATATTAAAGGAAATGGCAAATTGAAAAATATCAAGATAAGTTAAATTACTCTTAAACTTCTCTTAAACTAAAAAGTTATTATACTTCTTGTATAATAACTTTTTATAAATAATTATGAAAATACTTATAATTGAAGACCATCCAAAAATAAGGGAAAATATAGCAAAATATTTAAAGATTTCTGGTTATCTTGCTGAAATTGCAATAAATTGACAAGATGCAATTGAAAAAATTAATATTTGAGATTATGATTTATTAATTTTAGATATAAATATGCCCATTATGAATGGAAGAGAGTTTATGTCTATTTTAAGGTGAAAATCAAATTTTATTCCAGTTATTGCATTGACTTCAAATAGCATGCTTGATGATAAAGTTGAAATGTTTAATTTATGAGTAGATGATTATTTGACTAAACCATTTGAATTAAAAGAATTGGAACTTAGAATTAAATCTATTTTAAAAAGAAAAGATAAAGAAATAGATGAAAGAATAAATGTTTGAAACATATGTATAAATATTTCAAAACACAAAATACTTTTAAATTGAGAAGAAATAATTTTATCAAATAAGGAGTACTTAATAATAGAATTTTTAGCAATAAATAAGTGATATACAAAGAGTAAAATTCAAATTTTGGAAAAAGTTTGGTGAGAACAAGAACAAAATTTAAATCTTTCTTCAGTTACTCTAGAAGCTCATATTTCTGTTTTGAGAAAAAAATTGTGAAAAAATTTTATAAAAACAATAAAAGGTTCAGGTTATATTATAGAATAATTTTTAAAAATATGAATTTATCAAAAGAACATCAATTAGCTCTTAAAATAGCAGGAATTTTATTATTTTTCGCATTTTTTTTGGCATATTTTTTCCCATATTATAATCATTTTATGACTTGAAATACAGGTGTATGAATGTGATCTTGAATGATGTGAAATAATTATAATTCTAGATACGTTTTATTTATTTTACTTGCTTTTGTAGTTTATATTTTTGCATATTTTTTGGCAAAAGTAACTATTGCTCCAATAGAAGACAATAATAAAAAATTAAAAGAATATAATCATAATTTAGCTCATGAGATAAAAACTCCTTTGTCAGTTATAAAATCAAATTTAGAATTATTAGAAATGTGATATGATAAAGACTTGATAAAATCAAGCTCTGATGAAGTAAAAATAATGCAAGATATAATTGATGGATTATTGTTTTTGAGTGAAAAAACAAATATAATTGAAAAACAAGAAGTTTCAGTTTTTGAGTTAGTTCAAAAATATAAAAATGAATTAATTGAAGTAAATATTAATGATGATTTTATTATTATATGAAATAAAATCCTTCTTGATAGAATGATAAAAAATCTTATAGAAAATGCTTTAAAATATAATATTTGAAATAATAAAATTTATATAAATATAACAAAAAAATACTTTGAAATAAAAAATTCTACTAGTTTAATTTTATCAAGTGATGAAAAAGAAAAACTTTTTGATACTATGTATCAAGCAGAGAATTCTAGAAATTGAAAATGATATTGATTAGGTTTATCTATTGTTAAAAAAATAGTTACTCTTCATTGATTAAATATTAATTTAAATGTTGAAAAATGATTTTTTTTGATTAAAATATCACTATACTAACTATAGTTTTTAGGAATAAATAGTAATAAATTATATCATAATAAACATTTCATGAAAAATAAAAAAAATATAGTTAAGTTAATAGCTGTTTGAAGTATTTTTGTTATAACGGCATTATCATTTTGATGAATTATTTCTTTACAAAATAATAATTTAAATTGATTTTGGACTGTAAATAAAATTGATTTTTGATTTATTTGAAATACTCATGCTGATGAAGATGAAGACAATGAATATGAAGATGAAGACAATGAATATGAAGATGAAGACGATAAATATGATAGAAAAAATTATATAAATCAAGTACAAAATCAACCAGTTGTAACTCCAATTGTAGTGCCAGAAGTTATTTCAGTAAATAGTAATTCTACTACATCAGTAAATTCAAATGTTGTAGTTCCAAATAAAATAGATTCTTCAGTGAGAGCAGATGTTGTTATCACTTCTTTTGAGAGAGAAAAAATAAAATCATTATTTTCTAATTTTAAATCTAATTTACTTAATGAAAAATTTACAGATACTCAAAAATTAAATTTTTTAAGAAAAACTAATACAGCAATAAATGAAAAAATTTCTGCTTTAAATGAAGTTATGTTAAATACAGATAATCTAGACTTGTATGATAAATACAAAAAAAATGTTTTGTTATTAAGGGAAGTAAATTTAAATGTACAATCACAAATATTATCTTATATTGATTCAACTGATCAAAGTTTGGTTGTAGAAATTAATAAAGATAAACAAATTGCATTAATGAAAGCAGCAGAGGTTAAAGCTGCAGCATTAAAAGCATCTCAAGAAGCAGCTGCAAAAGCAAAAGTTGCAGAAATGAAAACTACAGTAGTAAAATCATCTCAAGCTGCTGCACAACAAGCTGCTGCACAACAAGCTGCTGCACAACAAGCTGCTGCACAACAAGCTGCCGCACAACAAGCTGCCGCACAACAAGCTGCCGCACAACAAGCTGCCGCACAACAAGCTGCCGCAGCAAGAGTAAATACTAAAACTAAAGCTAGTTAATAAATAATTATTTTACAATGAAAAAATTACTTACCATATTATTTTTATTTCTTTTAATATCTTGTGATGCTGATGAAATTACAGATACAAAAGTAGATAATGATGATATAAATTTAATTGATAAAGTTTGAAAGCAATCATTAGACAAAGCTATTGAATTATATGATACAAATACTCGTGCAAGTTAAGTAAATTTTAAAATTTGCTTAATTTTTTATTATTTATTTTTTATGAATTATGATTGATTTATTTAAAAAACATTACATTGTTTTAATAAATATTTTTCTTGGTTTAACTATATTACCATTATTATTTTCTATTTCTTTTGTAAATATAGAAGATATTTTTCAGTTAAATATTTCAAATATTTATGTAATTATTTATTTTTTGTATTTTCTTGTTTGAATTTTATGAGTTTTATTTTTAAATAAGTTAAAAATTTCAAATAATACATTGAAAGAAGAATTGTCTTATACTTTTAGGTCTATTTTGCTTTTAAGTATTTTTCTTGTACCAAGTTTTTTCATAAATCATTATTTTATCTTAGAACATATTTCTGAATCAAATCTTTATTTAAGATCATATTGAAAAATTGCTTTTATGTTTTTTGCTTTTGCATTAACTATAAGTCCAATTTTAAAATTTGTAAAAAGTTCAATAACTAGAGAAACATTAATATTATCTAGAAAATTATTTTGAATACTTTCATTTGTTTTCTTCTTAAAACATGGTTTTGAGTATTTTGCAATTGAATACATTTTTCAAGCTTCTTATCATCCAGATGTTTCATATTTTCAATATGTTTATGAAAATATGCTTGTTAGGATGGATGCTTTAACTGGATTTGTTGCTTGAATTATGATGTTATTATTATGAATAACATCAAATAAGTTTTCAATTAAAGTTTTATCTTGAAAATGGTGGAAAACTATTCAAACACTAGTTTATCCTTGATTTTTAATAAGCGTTATTCATGTTGCTTTTGCTTCTAGATTTGATAATTTTTATATATTTTTATTCTTGCTTGTTATTTTTACTAGAACTCTAGCTTATTTTTCAAAAGAAAAAAAATCAAATATCCAATCTAAAAAATCTACAAAATACATATGTATTCCTTGTGGTTATATCTACGATGAAACAGTTTGAGATCCAGATTCTTGAATAGAGCCTGGTACTAGATTTGAAGATATTCCTGATGATTGGGTTTGTCCTGTTTGTTGAGTTTCTAAAGCAGATTTTGAAGCTTATGAAGACTGAACTCAAACTATCTTTGGTTGATATTTATGACAAGTTGTTAATTATAAAATGTTAACTTCTGACGTTTTAGAATTATCGTTAAAAGTTGAAAATAATTTAAGTGTAAAAAAATGACAATATGCAATTTTGACTCTTAGAGATTTTGATAGTGAATTTAATAGAGCATACTCAATAGTTGATTATAGTGATAATACCATTACTTTTTGAATAAAAGTTAAAGATACATGAAGATGATGAAGAGCTTTAAAAAATCTAAAGATTTGAGATAGCGTAAAAATAAAATGAGTTTATTGAGAGTTTGTTTTACAAGATACAACAAATCAAAAAGTATTTATAGCGACTTGAACATGACTTTCTCCAATTGTAAATATGGTAAATTCTCAATTAAAGTCAGAAAATAATTATTTATTTTTTGGTGTACAAACAAAAGATGATTTGTTTTATATTGATAAAATAACAAATATAAAAAATGTAGTAACAAATATTTATTTATCAAGAGAAGAAATAGAAAATTATAATTATTGAAGAATAGATTTAAGTAAGTTTGAATTTGATAATAATGCAGAATTTTATATTTGTTGAAATCCTTTACTTGTAAATGCTACAAGAGAATATTTGGAACAAAAGTGATTTAAAAATGTGTATTTTGAGAAATTTAATTAATAATTTAAGCTTATGAAAAAATTTTGAATTATTTCAAGTATAATCATAGTAGTAGTAGTTTTTTTATACGCAATGACTATTTTATCCAACTCAAATACTTGTTCTTGAGTTAGAGTTTTTGATTGCCAAAAATCAGAAAATGTAAAAGTGGTTACATGAGATAAAAATAGTGAATTAAGAAAAATCTGAGATTTATTTTTGAAATATTGTGTTCCAGAAATAAAAGAAGAAGAAAATGATTATTTATTGGATTATTCTTCATGTAAATTAAATGTTAAAATATCAAAAGATGCAACTTGGGTAAATTCTGTTAGTATTGATTGACTTGATTTAAGTAGAGATAATATAGACGTTAATTTTACAAGATAGATGAAATATGAAAAGACAAATTTTTTAATGTGAACAGATATAACTATAACTGTAATATCTGTTAATAATTCACTTCAAGATATTTATGATGGTTTTGCTATTTTTTATTCTCTAGAAAAAGAATTTTCTAGGTTTTCAGAAACTTCAGATTTAAGTATATTGAATCACAAAAAAAATTTAGAAGTTAGTGATAGATTTATAGACATCTTAAATAAATCTTATGAAATTTATAAGTTATCAAATACTTATTTTAATCCACTTGTTAGTGTAAAAAATATTTGATATTCTCATAATTTTGCTCTTTCTATTTTTGAAAAAATTTGTGAAAATGTAAATCTAGATTTTGATAAGGTTGCAATTATTTGAAACTTTGTAACTTTAAAAGAAAATCAAAACTTAGATTTATGATGAATTGTAAAATGATATTGAGTTGATTTAGTTTCTACTTTTTTAAAGAGTAGAGGATATACTGATTTTATAGTAAATGCTTGATGAGATATATATTTATATTGAAATAATACTTCTTGAAAAATACCAGTAGTTTGAATAGATAGCCCATTTAACAAAACAGATATTTTTGCAACTCTTGAAGTAAAAAATTCTTCGGTATCAACTTCTTGAATTTATAAAAGAAAATGGGAACTGGATTGAAAAAATTATAATCATATATTAAATCCAGAAACAAATACAAACAATAGTGAAATTATTAGTATAACACTTATTTCACCAAAATGTTATATTACTGATGCTTATGCTACTGCATGTATAGCTATGTGAATAAAAAAATCACTTATTTTTTTAGAAAAAGAAAATATAGATGCATTAATAATTTGAAGTGATTGAAATATTTATCAAACTAAAAATATGGTAAATTTTAATCTGAAAATAATATAAACTTGCAATTTTAAAAATATTTACTATACTTTTTATAGTAAATATTTTTAAAATTAAATATGAAAAATAAAATTATTCCATCAAATCAAGTTTATAGAGCAGATCATGGCTGGTTAAAAACAAGTCATATTTTTTCATTTGCAGATTATTATGATCCTCAAAATATGTGATTTTGAAATATGAGAGTTTTTAATGATGATTTTATTTGAGCTAAAACTGGTTTTTGATTTCATCCACATTCTAATATGGAGATTTTAACTGTAATTTTAGAAGGTGAAATAACTCATTGAGATAATTTATGAAATAAGGAAACAATTTCTGTTTGAGAAATTCAAACAATGTCAGCTTGAACATGAATACTTCATAGTGAAGAAAATCTAAGTAATAAAGAAACTCATCTTTATCAAATATGGTTTTTACCAAATAGTAGTTGAAATAAGCCAAGTTATAAGGATCAAAAAGTTTTCTTAGTAAAAAATAAGTTAAATCTATTAGCATCATGAAATAAAGAAGATAAGGTTTGATTTTTGGATTCAAATGTTTTAGTTTATAGATGAATTTTTAAAAAAGGTAATAAATTTAATTATTTTATTGATAAGAAAAAATGACTTTTTATCTATGTTTATAAATGAAAAATTGAAGTTTTTTTAGACAATAATTGAAAAAAAGAAACATTATTACCAGGTGATCAACTTAGATATATGAAAAAATGAACTTATGATTTTGAAGCAAGTGAGGATTGCGATTTTATGCTTATAGAAGTTGCACTTTAAAAAATAAAAACTATACGAAGTATAGTTTTTATTTTGCTTTAAATAGGTCAAGTTCTATAGTATTTTTATCATCTAAATAAATATTTGCAGTTTTATTTGAAGAATATTCTTTATATCAACTTATATTTTTATTTGTGATTACAAAATTTGTTTTTGGATTATCATTAAATAATTGATTTACATCTTTATAATATACATTTCAAAAAGCATTTTTTAGTGTTTTCATAAGATTTAATGAAAAATTACTTTCAAATTTTTTATCAGTAATCATATTTATAAATACATTATCAGAAACTTCTGTTAGTGATTTAAAAAATTCTAGTGTTAGTGTTTGAGGAGCTAAACTATTTCAAACATATACATCTATAACAATTACATCATATTTTTTATTTTCATTTATAGCATTATTTAAAAAATATCTAGATGGTTTTGTAATAAAATTTATTTTATTACTTAATTTTTTTTCTAAAAAATATTTTTCTGATATGTCTTTTAGTTCAGAATCTACATCAACTACATCTATATTTTTTACAAAATCATATTGACTTAATTCGTTTGGAAGTGTGAAACCTGCAGCTCAAATTATAGCTATATTTTCATATTTATTTTCTATAATTTGATTTTTTATTTCAATTATATATTTAAAAAAACTTTCTTTTGAATTTAAATCAATACCTGATGAATAACCTGAATTTTGTGAAAATATTCTTTTATCATTATCTAAATTATTGTATATGACTATATTGTGATAAGAATTAGCTTTTTTAAAAATTATATTTTCATCTAGTATTTCATTTGTAAATATTACTTTTAAAGAAATTATAAGTATTATAATGTTAAAAATATATATAAAATTTAATTTTTTAAATCATTTTATTGATAAAATTAATGCTAATATTGTTAATATTATTGAATTGAGAGTTGCAGTTTTTTCTACTCAAATTTGAGAAAATAGGAAAATAGATGTTAAAATTGAACCCATAAATGAACCAATTGTTGAAAAAAATAATAATTTTCACATTTTTTCTCAAACATTATCTCATTTTAATAATTCTGATAATAATGGAATTGTCTGACTAGCTAAAAAAACTGGTATAAAAAATAACAAAAATGATGATATCAAAATAGACCAAAAATAGCTTCAAGTTTTTTCAATAAAGATTGATAGAGTAAAATAATCAAGCGTAAATGTAAAAAATAAATAATAAAATGCAGCAACTGATAAGTTAAAAATTATCTTATCTTTAATTTTTTCAGGTTCATTAATTTTGCTATTTTTTCCTCATCTATAATAACCATATGATAATGCAAGTAATATTACTCATAGTATTATTGATGTAGAAATAGAATTTGTTCAAATTATAGGTGTAAAATTTCTTATCGCAATTATCTCAATAGAAAGTGTTGTAAATCATTCTAAGAATGAAATAATATATATTAATAAAGACATTTTCTTAATTTAAAAATTATTTTTTTCATTATACTTAAAATTTTTGTAAAACTAATATTTTTATGATAAAATAATTAATATATTATAATAATTATCACTATTAATGGATACTTCAAAACTTATGTGATTTGAAAACTCTTCTGAATTTATTGAAAAATTAGTAAAGATTGGAGTTGATTATCATGCATCAGATATACATATAACTCCATGAAAAGAACAAGTTTATATTAGATACAGAATATCATGAGAACTCGAGAGTTTTTATTGAATTAGTTTAGAAAATTATGAAAAACTACTTAATACTATAAAAGTAGCTTCTTTTATGTCTATTGATGAACATAATCATATTCAAGATTGAAAAATGATTTTTAATTTTAAAAAAGATTGAGTTGATTTTTGAGTAAATGCTAGAGTTTCAGTTTTACCTACAATTTATGGTGAAAATATAGTAATGAGATTGTTATTATCAAATAGTGAAATGTTAAATTTGGATAATCTTTGATTTTCAGAACATAATAAAAAAATAATTTCAAAAATAAAAGATATTGATGAATGACTTGTTTTGCTTTGTGGTTGAACTGGATCTTGAAAAACTACAACATTGTATTCATTGTTAAATAAATATGATCCATTTACAAATTCTATATTTACACTTGAAGATCCTGTTGAATATACAGTAAAATGATATATTCAATCAGAAGTAAAAGAAAAAAGATTATCAAATACTAGTACAAATTATACTTTTCAAGAATGATTAGTTTGAATTTTGAGACAAGATCCAGATATTATAATGATTTGAGAAATAAGAAGAAAAGAAGAAGCTTCGATTTGTTTGGAAGCTGCTAATACTGGTCATATTGTTATGTGAAGTATACATTCGAATAGTTCAATTTGAGCTATAACAAGACTTAAAAAATTATGAGTTGAACCATATGTTTTGGCGAGTTCACTTAAATATATAATTTATCAAAAATTAGTTAGAAAAATATGTCCAAAGTGTAGAGAATCATTAGAATTTAGAAAAGTAGATTTTCCTGATAAATTTCATAAATATTTAAATAAAGATATATACAATGTTTTTAGAGTAAATTCAAAATGATGTTCTAGTTGTATGAAATGATATATCTGAAATACACTTATTTCAGATATAATAGAAAATGATGATGATATTTATACATTGATACTTTCATGAAAATGAGATGTTGAGATGAAGGAAATATTGATTTCTAAATGATATATTCCTCCTTATATAGATGCATTGAATAAAGCTATTAATTGAGAACTTGATATAAGAGATGCAATTATTATATAAAAAAAATAAAACTCTAATTTAGAGTTTTATTTTTTTCTTTTTTAATTTTTGGTTTTTCACTTACTAATAATTTTCAACATTTTTTACAATAATTAGAATCATGAGGATGATATTTTGTAAAACATTTTGGACAAGTTTCTGTTTTATATTGAATCTTATCTAATTTATTTTTTTCTGCTACTTCAAAAAATACAAGTACTGTTATTGATGAAATCATTGCAATGAACATTGGTCCAATTAATATAATTAATGATCAAAGTATTTTTCAAAGAGTTGTAATTGGGTATACATCTCCATATCATACTGTAGCCATAGTTACTATACACCACCGAATTGTTAATGGGACTGATGCAAATCATGGATTACTAGTTCACTCAACTGTATACATCAAAATTGATGATAAAATTATGATTATTGAAACAAGTACAAATCAAATTAGGTATTCAGTTTTATAAGTTTTTAATCAATTTAATATATGAACAATACTTTTAAAATGTCTTAATAATTTAAAAATTCTAAAAACTCTTAATATTCTCAACGCTTTTAATATGCTTAAACCAATTAATCATTCAAATAATAGTTGTAAGAAAAATGGTAAAAATGCTAATAAATCTATAATATTCATTATTTTAAATGCATGTTTTATTTTATCTCTAGCATTAAATAGGCGATAAAAATATTCTATTGCAAAAATTGTAGATATCACTCAATCTATTTTGTATAACTCTTCAGCAAATATTACTTTATAATTTCAAATTGATTCAAAAATAATTACTCATACTGAAAATAAAATAAGAAATATAATAAACATATTTATTTTCACTCATAATTTATTATTTGTATCTTCAAGAATATTAAGAGTTTTTTTATGCTCTTCATTATTTTTATTATTTTTAATTATATTTTTATTAATAAAAATTGATTTTATGAAATTGCTAATTAGCATATATTTTATAATTATTTATATTATAATAATTATATTTTACTATAAAGCTTTATTTATTACAAAAAATTGATAGATTATATGTAACTTCTTAATTATTTCTTAAATGAGAATTTTATTATTTATCTATATTTAATTTTTAATTTAAAAATTATGCTAAAAAAAATATCATTTATAAGTATTTTATTATTTACTTATATATGAAGTACTTATGCATTTGATGCTACAATTAGTACAACAAGTGACAAGATAAATTTAAATGATTATACAAAACTTAGAATTCAGGTTGAATTAAATGATGAAAAAAATGTGGAAATAAAAGAAATAAAATGACTTGAAAATTTTGATATATTATCAAATAGTCAGTGATCAAGCTCATCATCAAATGTAGTAATTATTGATTGAAAAGCCAAAACTGAAACTAAATCAGTTAACTATATAGATTTAACTATTAGTCCTAAAAAATCATGAAATTATATTTTATGACCTGCAATTGTAACTGATTGAAATATAACTAAAGAAACAAATTCTCTTAATATTTCAGTTGATGGTAAAAAAATAGTTAAATCAAATTCTCATTTAAATAGAGAATTTGAAAAAAAATGAGATGATGATTTTATAATTTGAATTATTTTATTTATTTTTTTACTAATTACTGTTTTATTTTTATGAATAGTTTACAAGTTTTATCCAGATTTATTTAATAAATATTATGAACTATTAAAAAATAAATTTAATACAATATTTTCAATTAATGCTTGAAATGCTACAAATGAAAAAAATGAAATTGAAGTAGATTTATCAGAGATAAATTATCCTGAAATAAGTGATTTAGATTTTGCTGAAAAAATAAATGTAATTTTGAGAAAAAAACTAAAAAATAAATATTATATAGAAAACATAGATTCTAAATCTTATAATGAAATATATGAGTTGTTACCTCAAGATTTAGCTGATAAAGCTAACTTAAAAAATATAATTGATACACTAAATAAATTAAAATATTCAAATCTAGATTTAGAAAAAAATGAAATTTTAGAACTTGTAAAAAAAATTTAGTTATTACTTAGTTAGATATATAATTAAAAATAATTTTAAATATTAAATTTTAAAAATATGACAAATGATGTAAATATAGAAAATAAAATTGAAAAAGATATATTGTTTGCTTCAACTAAAATAAAAGAAGTAAAAAATGAACTAAAGAAAAAAATAGTTGGGCAAGAAAATTTAATTGATAGTTTGCTTATATGACTTTTTGCAAATGGTCACATATTGGTAGAGTGAGTTCCAGGTTTAGCTAAAACTCTTACAATTGATAGTTTAAGTAAAGCTCTTGATTTGTGATTTAATAGAGTTCAATTTACTCCAGATTTATTGCCAAGTGATTTAATTTGAACAGAGATTTATAACTCAAAAACAAGCAGTTTTGAGATTAAAAAATGACCAATTTTTAATAATTTTATTTTAGCTGATGAGATAAATAGAGCACCTTCAAAAGTGCAATCTGCTCTACTTGAAGCTATGGCTGAAAAACACATAACTATATGAAATCATACTTTTGATTTAGATAGACCATTTTTAGTTTTGGCAACACAAAATCCTATTGAACAAACTGGAACTTATAAATTACCAGAAGCTCAATTAGATAGATTTATGTTAAAAGTTAGAGTTGATTATCCTAGTTATGAAGAGGAAAAATCTATGTATAAAAAAAATATAGATGGAAAAAATGAACAAATAAATAAGGTTTTGTGAAAAAAAGACATTTTTACTATTCAAGATACTGTAAAAGAAATATTTGTTTCAGATAGTATTTACGATTATACTATGAATATAGTTGATGCAACTAGAAATCCAGATAATTATAATATTTCAAATATTAAAAAATACTTAAGTTATTGAGTTTCTCCAAGAGCTTGATTAGCTATGATAAGCGCTGCAAAAGTAGTTGCACTTATGGAAAATAGATCTTATGTTATACCTGAAGATATAAAAAAAGTGTCAAATGATATACTTTCTCATAGAATAGTTTTGACTTATGAAGCAATGGCTGATGAAATAAGCGAAAAAGAAATCATTAAAAAAATAATAGATAATATAAATGTAGTTTAGATTATGGATACTTCAAAAAAAATAAAATTACTTGATTTTGCTTTTACTAAATCTCTTTGAAATAGTTTTTTTTGATTATATAAGAGTAATTTTAAATGAAGTTGAATTGATTTTGTTGAGCATAAAGAATACAGTTTTTCAGATCCTATTAAATCTATAGACTGGAAAGCTAGCTCAAAAACTGATAAGATTTATACAAAAGTTTTTGAAGAAGAGAGAGATTTAAAGGTATTATTTGTTATAGATATAAATAAAAATATAGATTTTTGAGTTTATGAAAAAACGAAAAAAGACATATTAGAAGAAGTTTTTTTTACTATTGCGGCTAGTTCAAATATGTCAGGTGATAGTATTGCAACACTTCTTTATGATGGTAAAAAACAAATTTTCTTTCCTTTTAAAAAATGATTTTGAAATATATTTAAAACTATAACTGAGTTAGAAAATAAGAGTAATTTTTCAAATTTAGTTGTAAATAGGACATCTGAAGTTCTAACTTTTTTAAATAAAATAAATACAAAAAACACACTTATTTTTTTTATAAGTGATGATTTAAACTTAGATATAGAAAAAAATATAAAATTACTTTGATATAGTAATCAAGTAATTTACTTAAATATATTTGATCATTTTGAGAATAATCTATCAAATATTTGAATAGATTTATCACTTAATAATTGAAATGATTTTTTAAATATTTCACTTAAAGATGATAAAAAAATAGAAGATTATAAAAAAAATAGACGTTTAGCAATAGCTAGATTCAATGATATGCTTGTGAAAAATGGTGTTTCATACAAAGCTTTAGACACTAAAAATGAAATTTTTAGAGAACTTTATTTATTTTTTAGTAAGATAAGAAAATAATATGACAGATATTTTTGATATAAAATGAATTTTAGTTGGATTTAACTTTTCTATTTTAAATTTTTTCATTTTATGAATATTAATTATAGCAATTTTAGTTTATTTTTTTATAAGATATAGAAAAAAAACAGAAGTTAAAATTGAAGAATACACTAAAAAACAAATTGAAATCTATGATTTTAAATCTATTTTAGACTGATTTAAAGAAAGGTATTTAAATCTCGAGCAAGCAGTTTTTTTAAAAGAAACTAATCATATTTTTAGATTATTTATAGAGCAAGAAAAATGATATAATGCTTTTTCAAAACTTACATTAGAAGAAATCTTGTCTTTTGATTTAGAAGAAAATTATATAGTATTTTTAAAGGATTTGTACTACAAAGAATACAGTGAACAAGTTTTATACGATTCAAATAAAAAGATAATTTTTGATAATTTAGTGAAAATAATTTCTAATTCTAAATAATGGATTTATTAGGTTTACATTTTTTGAATAGTGAATATTTTTTCCTTTTACTTTTTATTCCTGTAATAATTTATTTTTATTATAGAAAACAGAGAAAAGGAGTTTTATTTTCGTTTTTTATTGATTTAAAAAATATTTTTAAGAAAAATAATTTTTGAATATATATTAAATTATTTTTTATAACTTTGATCTTGTTTTCATATATACTTATTTTTGCTAATCCAAATATAGATTCTACAGATACAAAAACTAAAAAATCTTGAATTGATATAGTTTTGGCTTTGGATATATCATATAGTATGAATGCAACAGATTTAGCGCCAAACAGGATTGAAGCTGCAAAAAAAGTAATAACAGATTTTATTTCAAAACAAGAAACAAATAGAGTTTGACTAGTAGTTTTTGCTTGAAAACCATTTACAAGTATACCACTTACTTTTGATTACAATATATTAAAAGAAACAATTTCAAACTTAAAAACAGATAATATAAATCAAAATTTAAGTCTAGCTTGAACAGCGATTTGAGATGCTATCTTGATGTCAGAAACGCTTTTTGAAAATAAAGATGATAAAAATATAGATACTACAAAAGATAGGGAAAAGGTAATTATTTTGCTTACAGATTGAGATGCAAATACTTGAGTTGATCCACAACTTGCAGCAAAAAATTCAAAAGAAGAAAATATAAAAATATATACAATTTGAATTTGAAGTCCAGAGTGATGAACAATTGTATATAATACTTGACCATTTCAACAAGTGTCTCAAGTCCCACCACTAAATTGAGAAGCTTTACAATCTATTTCAAAAACAACTTCTTGAGAATTTTTTAAAGCAACTGATAATAGAGTTTTTGAAGAAATATTTAAAAAATTAGAATCCCTTGATAAAAAAGAAATAGAAGTAGAAACAAAAAATATATATAATAGTAATTACACTTATTTTGTTTATATTTTAGGATTATTACTTTTTGTATTTATGTTTTACACTTTTAGAAAACCAGAAATTAAAAATAACTTTGATTAAAAAATGGAAATTACAAACCTAAATTTTCTGTCAGTTTTTCTCTATATAATTATTTCAATTATAGTTTTTTATCTTGCTTATAATTGATATAAAAAACAAGTATTTGTTAATTTAAACTTTAAAAAACTATCAGTTCATAAGTATTTTTTTGTAAAATATATATTTTTAATCCTGTCATTTTTAATTATTCTTTTTTCTATTTTTGGTATAAAATCATGAGTTAGTAATTCTCTAAAACAAAACTGAATTGATATAGTTTTTGTACTTGATGTAAGTAAGTCTATGTTGGTTGCTGATATTTGAGGAAATGATAATTTCACTAGACTTGATTTTGCAAAACAATCTATAAGTGATTATATAACAAACAATTTAAATAATAGATATGGATTAGTTATTTTTTCTTGAGATGCAGTTTCAAGTGTACCACTTACAAGTGATTTAAATCTATTTTCAAGTGTTCTAAAAAACGTAGATTATAGAAACTTAATCTCTCAATGAACAAATTTTACTAAGGCATTTGAATTGTGATTTGATAGATTTAATTTCACAGATGATAAATCTGGAGCTTTGATTTTTTTAAGTGATGGTTGAGAATGAACTGATTCTATAGATAATGATTATTTATCTAAACTTAAAAGTGATAAAATACAAGTATTTTTGTGATGAATTTGAACTGAAAAAGGTGGAAAAATCATAACTTGAGTTGATGTTTTTGGAAGAGTTTCATATCAAACTTATCTTTGAGATTATGTAGTAAGTAAATACAATAGTGATAATATGAAATTATTGTCTAGTATTTTTGATGCTAGATATGAGACATTTTCAAGCTCGGCTGACATAAAAAAATTTGAAAACGATATATCAAAGATAGAAACAAAGGTTATAGAAAACAAAGCATCTACCACAAAACAAGATTTTTCTAGAACTCTTAGTTTTATAAGTTTTTTCTTCTTTATTTTATACTTGGTGTTTTATATGTTTGAAGATAGATTTTATTTTGTAAAAAATAAAAATGCATAAAAAAATAACTATAATCATACTCTTTATTTTACTTTTATTTTTTGTAAATTTTTCCTCTTTAAGGTCGTATTATTACAATAATATTTGAGAGAAATATTTTATAAAAGATGATTTAGAACAATCTTTAAAATATTTTAAAAAAGCGTGAGATGATTTTTGAAAATACAATGAGTGAAATATTTCTTATAAAAATAGTGATTTTTCATGAGCAATAATTAATTATGAATCAATTCTAAATACAAATTCAAATGATTTATTATTTAGAATAAATCATAATCTATGAAATTCTTATTATAGAGTGTGAGAAAAAAGTGATGATACAATTAAAAAAGCTTCTTATGAAAAAGCTGTTTTATTTTATAGCGGTGCTTTAAATATAAGGGAAGACAAAGAAACAAGAGCAAATCTAGAATTTGTTTTAAAAAAATTAGAGGAAGAAGAGAAAAAAAATAAAGATGATAAATCAGAACAACAAGAAAAAAATTGAGATGAAAATAACTCTTGAACAGGTTCTGAAAACTCTTCTGGTTCTGGCAGTCAAGATAATTCATGAACTTGAAGTGAAAATAAATCTTGATCATGAAGTCAAAATAGTGATAGTTCAAAAGAGAATTCAACTCAATCAAATTCTTGAAGTACTTCACAAGATAAAAATGCTAGTTCAACTCAAAATCAATGATGAGATAATAATCTAAGCCAAGAAGAACTTAAAGCAATTTCTGATTATAAAAAAATGTTACAAAAACAACAAGATTATAATAGTGAGTGATTTAATAAAGTTTATGAGTGAGATTGAAGGTCTGATTTATTTGATGCTTTTTTTAACAATAGTTTATTAAATCAAGATAATAAAAAAGATTGGTAAAAAAAAACAATTCTCTTCGAGAATTGTTTTTTTTACGCCTTTTTAAAAAATTCTGTTCTTAAAACCATATTTCCAGATTCTATAAGTTCAGCATCATCTGTTAATTTTATATTTTTGAATTTATCTCATCTTTTTATATTTTGACCACCTTTTACAGGTAAATCTTTTATAGCCATAACGCTATCTCAGTTTTCTAATTTATTACCATTACAATCAAAAACTTCAATAGTAGTTTCTTCATTGTCATCTTCTAACCAACTAAAATCTTTTTTCTTTGCCATTTTTAAAGAAATTAAAAAATAATTAATTGCATATTATGCAATTAATTATTTTTTTCAAGATTTTTATTTTATAGAATATCTAGTTTCTATATAATTTAGTATTTCAGAAGCTATATTTATACCAGTAGCTATTTCTAATCATTTGAATCCAGGAGAGGCATTTACTTCACAAATCCTGTAACCATTATCTTTGTCAAAAAGTAAATCAACTCAAGCTATATCAAGTCATATAAGATTTGCTGCTTCAATTGCAAGTATTTCTTCTTTTGAGTTTACTTCGTGATTATATACACTTCAACCTCATGAAAAATTAGCTTTAAAATCTCAGTCTTTTCATTTTCTAAGCATTGAAGCAATTACTCTTCAACCTACTAAAAATATTCTTAAATCTTGTCATGCTTTTTCTCAAATGTATTCTTGAAGTAATAAAACTTTATTTAGTTTTACTAAACTTTCTTCAAGCATTTCTAGTATATCTTCAAGTTCACCACTATCATTTACTTTGATTATTCATTTTCCAGCATGTCAATCAAGTTTTTTTAGAATTATAGGATAATTTAATTGTTTTTCTATAAATTCTATATTTGGCATACCTTTTAAAAGTATAGTTTTTGGAACTGGTAGTCTATTTGTTGCCAATTTTTGTAATGATAAAAATTTATCATTAGCAAGTAATCTAGCACTATTTGAATTTATTATGTTTACTCACTGATTTTCTAAAAAATCAATGATAGATTTTATTTGATATGATGCATCCATTCTAGGAATAACTATATCAGGAAGTTTAGTTTTTTCATTTTTAATAAAAAGTCTCTCTTCCAAACTTCAATCAATTATTAATTCTATATCTTCAATAGCTACATATTCTAAATCTAGGTTTCTTTTAGTTGCTTCTTCTAAAAGTCTTTTTACTCAATTAGCATTTCTATTTTTATCATTGTCCAAAATCCATATTTTCATCTCTATAAAATTATTATCTTATAAAATATTGCAGAATATTATCAATTAATGTTTTTAAATCAAACTTAAATTAAATAATTTCTTTTCACTTGTTTTTTATAAATATTCAAATAATATATTATATAATTTTTTTGACTTATTTTAAGCTAATATATGGAGTATAAGATTTTAAAATCACTTAGATTTGCACAAAAATTACCTTTTGTAATTAGGCTTTTTTTTGGTGTTTTTTTTATTGTGGTATCACTTGTTCCTATTATATTACCACTTTTTCCAGGTTCACTTCTTGTTTGAATATTTATTTTGGTAGTTTGAGTATTACTAGTTGTTTCACCAAATAAAATAAGGCATGTTATAAAGATGAGAAAATCTATAATTTATTTATTTATGAATTTAAATAATAGAAGAATTATTAAGCATAAAATAAATGATATAAGAATCCATGTTAGAGATATATTGAGAGAAGAAGATGAAACTTTTAAAACTAGTGTAAGAACAAAAATATATAATATATTAACTAATAATAAAAAATAAAGTCAAAATATTTTGGTTTTGTTTTTTTTGTTAAATATATTTGACTAATAATATTTTAAGTATATACTCAGTATATATTTACTATTTTTATAAAAAATATGCTAACAGAAAAACAACAATATGTTTTAGATATAATCACAAAATATATCTGAGAAAATGCTAAGTCTCCTACTATTGAGGAACTTACTATGCTACTTAATCAAAAATCAAAAAGATGAGTAGTTCAATATTTAGAAGCACTTGAAAAAAAGTGATTTTTAACTAGATGAAGAGGTTATAGATCTATAAATCTTTGAAATAGTATTTGATTTCAAACAACTATGAATATACCTATTTTAGGTTATGCAAATGCTTGAACTCCTTTAGTTGATGCTGTTGAAGCTGGATATTGAGTACTTCCAATTTCTAAAAAAATTATATCAGGTGATGAATCTAATTATTTTATATTAAAAGTAGAATGAACTTCTATGAATAAATTTGATGTAAAATGAAAAACAATTGAAAATTGAAGTTATGTTCTAATCAAAAAAGATGATACAACTTTAAATAATAGAGATGCATTTTTATTTTTAGTTAATGGTTCAGCTACACTTAAAAAATATAAAAAAGATACTGATTTAATATATCTTTTGCCAGAATCAAATGATACATATCACAAGCCAATTATATTATCAGAAGATGATAATATAATGGTAAATTGAAAAGTTGTAGATGTATTTATGTTTTAATTAAAATTTAAATTACAAAAAAAAATATGCCGTAGGCATATTTTTTTTATTCAAACAAATCTTCTGTTACATCAATTTCACTTTCTAATTTTTTTACTTTTTCTTTTCAAGTTGAAACGATATTTTTATCTAGTTTTAATTTTTTTGCTGAAATTTTTTCTGGATAATCATATTGATTTAATACGTATTTTATAGCATTTAATCTAGCTTTTTTCTTGTCATCACTATTTATAACAATCCATGGTGCATCTTTATGATGAGTATTTTTAAAATTGTGATATTCAGCAAGTGAATATTTATCCCATAATTGTTGTGAAAATTGATCAATAGGTGATAATTTATATTGTTTTAATGGATTATATTCTCTTGAATCAAATCTAGCTTTTTGTTCATCTTTTCAAACAGAAAAATAAAATTTAATTATTTTTATACCAGATTCAGCAAGCATTTTTTCAAATTTAGGAACATCTTCTAAGAATTGTTCATATTTTGATTTTGATACAAATCCCATAACTGGTTCAACTCAAGCTCTATTATACCATGATCTATCAAAAAATACCATCTCTCATCCAGCAGGTAAGTGACTAATATATCTTTGAAAATACCATTGTGTTTTTTCTATTTCGCTTGGTTTTTCAAGAGCAGTAATTCTAGCACCTCTTGGATTTAAGTATTCATTAAATCTTTTAATTGTACCTCATTTTCAAGCAGCATCTCTTCATTCAAAAATTATTAATAATTTTTGACCTGTTTCTTTTATATATTTTTGTAATTTTAATAATTCAACTTGTAGTTCGATTATTTCTTTTTCGTATTCTACTGTAGTTTTTTTAATACAATATTTTCTATATTTTTCTTTATCTTCTTCTTTTATATCATCACATTTTTTATATGATTTTTCAAGTTCAGCAACTACATCTATTAATTCTTTTTTTTCTGATAACTTTACTAATTCTTCTAAATAACTATCAATTTTATTTAAAAAATCATTTATTTCACTATATTCTTTTTTCTCTTTAATAGTTAGATTTTTAACTCTATCTTCAAGTAAATGTTCTATTTTGTTTTTTAATACTCTTAGATTATCTACATCATTATCAACTTTAAATTTTGTAAATAATTTATCAGCTTCATCAATAAATTTTTTAATAACTTCAGGAGTTAATTCTATTTTTTTATTAAATATTTCGTAAAACAAGTTTGTCATATGGCGTTTATTAAAATTAAATATAATATTATTCTACTATATGTACTTGTAAGTTTCAAGAAAAATGACTTGATTATATGTAAAAATATTTTTTAAAATATTCTTGCAATTTTTTTTAATAAAATTATAATGCAAATATAAGCGTTAGAACAGCAAACAACTGTGAGCTCGAGGAAGAACAGACTTTGTCTTATTAGAACCTCGCGAAGTCGAAATACTTCGTAAAAAAATAAAATTAAGAATTGCTTTAGGTGGCACCTTTCAAAATAATTTTGAACCAAAAGCACAAAGATATTTTTTAAAATATCTTTGTGCTTTATTATTTATAACCTTATATTAAAAAATATGTTAAGAACTCATAAATGTAGCGAACTAAATTTAAAAAATGTTTGAGAAACTGTTAAATTATCTGGTTGGGTAAGTAATAGAAGAGACCATGGAGGTATTATTTTTATAGATTTAAGAGATAGATATGGTTTAACTCAAGTAGTTTTTGATCCAGAAGATGATGCTACTTCACACGCTAATGCTTCAGATTATAGAAGTGAATATGTTATTCAAATAGAAGGTATAGTTAGAAGTAGACCAGAATGACAAAATAATCCTAATTTATCAACTGGTGATATAGAAATAATAGTAAAAAATACAGTTTTACTATCTAAATCTAAAACTCCTCCTTTTGAACTTGATGACCACTGAGAACTTGCAAATGAAGAAATAAGATACAAACATAGATATATAGATTTAAGAAGAAGAAAAGCTCTAGATAATGTTATGTTTAGATCTAGTTTTTTAAATTATACTAGAAATTGGTTTACAGCTCATGAATTTTTAGATGTTCAAACTCCTATATTTACAGTTAGTTCACCAGAATGAGCTAGAGATTTTGTTATTCCTTCTAGATTACACCCAGGTAAATTTTACGCTCTTCCTCAAGCTCCTCAACAATATAAACAACTTTTAATGGTTGGTTGAATAGATAAATATTTTCAAATAGCTCCTTGTTTTAGAGATGAAGATCCTAGAGCTGATAGACATGCTTGCGAATTTTATCAAATAGATTGCGAAATGAGTTTTGTTGAACAAGCTGATATTTTTGCAGTTGTTGAATGATATATTAAGGATGTTGTTTGAGCTCTTTCAGATAAAACTGTAATGGATAGTAAATTCTATTCTATGAGTTATGAAGAATCTATGGAAAATTATGGAACTGATAAACCTGATTTGAGATTTGGATTAAAATTTGTTGATTTAACTGATATTTTTACAAATAGTGAATTTAGTGTTTTTAAATCTGTTGCAACAAGTGGTTGAGTTATAAAATCTATTAAATTAGAAGGTAAAACAATGACTAGAAGTGAAATAGATGATTTAACAAAAGTTGCTCAAAAAGCTTGAGCAAAATGACTTGCTTATATTATCTATGATGATAATGAAGAAGGATGAAAAAAATCTCCAATTTTGAAATTTATGTGAGAAGCAGAAATTTCTGAAATGGAAGCTAGATTACAACCAAAAAATGGTGATATGATTTTCTTTTCAGCAGATGAATATATAAAAGCAGTAAAAATATTAAATGTAGTTAGACTAGCTTTAAGAGATAAATTTGAATTAGCAGACAAAAAATTATTATCATTTTGTTGGGTAACAGATTTTCCAATGTTTGAAGAAAGTGATATAAATGGAAAAATAGATTTTGCTCATAATCCATTTTCTATGCCAAAAGGTTGAATTGAAGCATTTAATAATGATGATTTATTATCTATAAAATCAGTTCAATATGATTTAGCTTGTAATGGTTTTGAAATACTTTCAGGTTCTATAAGAAATCATGATGTTGATTCTCTTGTAAAAGCATTTGAAATGGTTGGTAGAAAAAAACAAGAAGTTATGGATAAATTTGGTGCTATGTATGAAGCATTTCAATACTGAGTTCCTCCACATGGATGATTTGCAATAGGTATGGATAGATTTATGATGATATTGAAAGATGAAAATAATATCAGAGAAGTTTATGCATTTCCAAAATCATGAAAAGCTCAAGATTTGATGATGAATGCACCAAGCGTTATAGATCAAGAACAACTTGACGAATTACATATAGAAATAAAAGAAGAATTAGAATAATATAAAACTCCAGATTAATCTGGAGTTTTATATTGCTTGTAAATTTAATTTTATTTTTGGTATTGGTTCTAATACTTCATCTTTTTCTTCTTCAATTCTTATATTTTTTATTTCTTCATTTACTGGTAACCTTATTTCTTGTTTTTTTGTATTTTCAGTATATTCTACAGATTCTTTATCTGAATTTGCTTCAATTACTTTTTCTAATTCTTCTAAATTTTTAGTATTATTAATTGAATCATAGATACTATAATAATCTGTTATTTCAGACAAAAGTTCACTTAATAAGAGATTCTTTTTTTTAAGAAACTCTAATGTACTTTTATCTTCTCTTGTTACTTCACTATCTGACATATTTTGTGATTTAATTAATTATATAAATAAATTTTAACATAAATATAAAATAAAATCAAAAACTTGATATATATATTTTGTTATATATAAATAAAACTTGTAATTTGTAAAATATCAATATACTTCAAGAGTTAAAAATATATATATAAATCAAGTAAAAAAATGTTAGGAAATGTTACAATAATAGGTAGACCAAATGTATGAAAATCAAGTTTTTTCAATATGTATACTGGTCATAAAATAGCTATAGTTCACGATGAATCAGGTACTACTAGAGATATAAGTGAGTTTGAATATAAAGATATGGATAATGATCTTGTTTATATTTTGTCAGATTCAGGATGACTTGATCTTATGGAAAAATCTGATGAAATTGCAAAAGATATTTCAGATAGAACTAAAAAAGCTATACAAGAAAGTGATTTGTTAATTTGGCTTATAGAATACGATAGAATCACAGAACTTGATGAACAAGTTTTAAAAATAATTAGAGAACTTAAAGTTACTAATTTTATTTTGGTTGCAAATAAAGCTGATAATGATGCTAAAAAAATGGAAGCTTATTCTCTAGCATGATTTGCAAATGCGCTTGATTTTTTTCCAATTTCAGTATCACATAATTCATGAATAAGAGAAGTTAAATCATTTGTTGCAAATTTTTTAACTAGTAAATGACTTAATTATAAAGATGAAGAAATAGATGATACTTATGTAAAACTTGCGTTAATTGGTAGACCAAATGTTGGTAAATCAAGTCTTGTTAATGCTATAACTTGAGAAAATAGAGTTATGGTAAAGGATATGGCAGGTACAACTAGAGATTCTATAGATACTAAATTTAAATATGACGATACAAATTTTGTATTAATTGATACTGCTTGAATTAGAAGACTTAGTAAGGTTTGAATCTGAAATGTAGAAGATTGGTCAGTTATGAGAACTGAAAGAGCTATAAAAAGAGCTGATGTTATAGCTGTTGTTATGGATTGATTTGATTGAATAGTTCATCAAGATTTAGCAGTTATATCAAGAGTTTTAGAAGAAAATAAAGGTTTGATTATAGTTGTAAATAAATGGGATATGGTTTTAGAAAAACCAGGAATAGATAAGGATTCTATAATGAATAGATATATAGAATACTTAAAATCAAAAGTTGAATTTTTACCTTGGGCTTCAGTTGTTTTTACTTCTGCAGTTAAAGAAAAAAGACTTGAAGAAATACTTGATAGTGCTAGAAATATAAAACTTGAAAGATTTAAAAGAGTAAAAACTTGAGTGTTAAATAATTTCCTTGAACAAGTTGTATTGAAACATCCACCTACTTGAACTAGAAAATCACATAGTCCAAAAATATATTATTGAAGTCAAGTTGATGTTAATCCACCAAAATTTTCACTTACTGTAAATAATCCAGAACATTTCCATTTTTCTTATAAAAGATATCTTGAAAATAGAATAAGAGATAATTTTTGATTTTTTGGTACTCCAATTATAATTGAGTATAAATGAAGATGAAAAAATAAAGATAAAGTTAAATAGCATATAATAGTATTATAAAATACTATTATATGCTATGTCAATCAAAAAAAAATAAAATAATTTACAAAAGAAAATAAATACTAATAATTAAAATATTAGTATTTATTTTTTACAAAAAAGTATGCAAAAGTATAAAAAACAGGCCTTTACACTGGTAGAGTTAATAGTAGTTATAACAATACTAGCAATTTTATGAACGATAGCATTTATAAATTTAAGTTGATATAGTTCATGAGCAAGAGATAGTAAAAGAGTAAGTGATATAAATAATATAATTAAAAAGATAGGAATAGAAGAGATAAAATGAGAAGTAGTAACAAATTTTATATCAGATCAAGCAACAAATGCAGTTACAATAAATAGTATAGCAACAAATGCAATACAAGGAACGCCAAATTTCACAAAACTAAAAGAAGATGGAAATAGTTTTAAAGATCCAGCAACAAGTTGAAATTATGTATTATCATATGCAAAATGATGAACAAGTACGTGAGCATATAAATTTACACAAATATCTACAATAAATGAATAGACAAATAGTGCAGTAGTGAAATGAAATTATTATATGATGCAAACTTGAGATAGTCCAAGTATAGTAAAAAATAGTACTTGAGATTTTGTAGTTGATGGAGGTGCTTATTTACCTTATGATATTTCTGCTACAAATAATAATTCTCAATTACTAGCATCTATGCAAATTTGAGATACTTTTTGAAGTCATACTTGTGTTTTGTTAGTTAATTGAAAAGTAAAGTGTGTTTGAAGAAATAATTATGGTCAATTATGAGATTGAACTACAACTTTATCTATGGCTCCTGTTGAAGTTATTTGAATAACAGATGCTACTTATGTAGATGGTTGAGATACTACTAATTGTGCTATACTTAGTGATAAAACAGTGAAATGTTGGTGAAGATGAGATTGATGACAATTATGAAATTGATGAAGTACTAATTCGTCAACACCAGTTCAAGTATCAGGTTTAACTAATGTAGAAAAACTTAGTGTATGAAGAGATTTTTCTTGCGTAATTTTAACTAATTGAGATGTTAAATGTTGGTGAGCAAATGATATGTGAAGATTAGCAAATTGAACAATTTCTACTAATTCTTTAATTTATAATGATGTACCTTGAATTACTAATGCTATTAGTATTTCTGCATGAGATGATCATGTTTGTTCAGTTTTGAGTAATTGAACTGTATATTGTTGGTGAGCAAATTGGTCAGGTCAATTGTGAGATTGAACAAATAATCAAAGTTCTGTTCCTGTAAGTGTTTCATGAATTTCAAATGCAACTTCAGTATTTGTTGTATCAGATGAATCAAGTTGTGCAGTTCTTAGTGATAAAACAGTAAAATGTTGGTGAGCAAATTGGTCAGGTCAATTGTGAAATTGAACTACTACAAATAGTAATATTCCAGTAAGTGTAACTTGATTAGCAAATGTTGAAAAGATTACATGATGATATGGAAATTTTTCGACAATTCTTACAGATTGAACTGTAAAAAGTTGGTGAATTAATTTTTTCTGACAATTATGAGATGGTACAAATGTAGATAAAACAACACCAGTTTCTATACCATGATTATCAAATGTTGTAAATATAGCTTGAGGTTGGTGACATGTATGTGCATTGTTAAATTGATGAGTAGTAAAATGTTGGTGAATAAATGATTCTGGTCAATTTTGAGATTGAACAGCAACATCAAGTTATACTCCAGTTGATATGCAATGATTATAAAAACTAAAAAATCCACGAAAGTGGATTTTTTAGTTTTTAACTCAATATCATTTTTTAAGTAGATATAGGTTTGTAAAAATAAAAATTATTATAAATATTAATAATATACTTATAGAAGCAAATATATTTACATCAGTAAATCATATAAAAGCATATCTAAGTCAATTTACCATATAGAGAATAGGATTTAAAAAACTTATTTCTTGCCAAATTGGAGAAAGAAGAGAAGTAGAATAAAACACTCAACCTAGATAAATTAAAGGAGTTATTACAAAAGATGGTATTATTGCTATATCATCAAAACTTTTTGCAAATATTCAGTTAAAAAGTCATAAAAGTGCAAATAATGTAGAACTCAAAAATGTAAACAAAAATAAATAAAAATAATTATAAATATGTATATCAACCATTATTAATCATACGAAAAATACAAGGATTCAAATTAGAAAACCTCTAAGAATAGCTCAAATACAAAATCATATCAATATTTTTATATGACTAATTGGTGAAACAAAAAGCTCTTCTATTGAGTGTTGAAATTTAGATCAAAAATATGAAGTGCTAGAGTTTTGATAACTTGCCATAATTACTGACATCATGAGTAGTCATGGAAATATAAACTCTATATAATTTATTCACTCTACAATTGAAATTTGGCTTCAAACAAATTTTCAAAATATAAGCAAATATAAAACTATTGTTACAATTGGTGGTAACAATGTTTGTTTCCAAACTCTAAAAAATCTAGAAACTTCTTTATTTACAAGTGTTATTAAATCTACCATATTTTATTTTTTTATTAATTTCATAAATAATGCTTCAAGTCTATTAGTTTTATTTCTAAAACTTTTTACTATTATTCCTTGACTTGTCAATTCTTCAAAGATATCATTTAAACTTATGTTTTCATATATAGTTAATTCTATTTCATTTTCTTCCAATATTTTTGCATTGTATTTTTTTATAAATTCAGCTTCTAGTTTTACTTCATTATCTACTGATAATATAATTGTTTCTTCTTTTAGTTTAGATAGTAGATTTTTTACTGTAGTATTTTCTACTATTATTCATTTATCAAGGATTGCTACTTTTTTGCATAATGCTTCTACTTCTTCTAAATAATGAGTTGTAAGCAATATAGTAATTCCAGATTTATTTAATTCATTTATAAATTCCCACATACTTTTTCTTAAATCTACATCAACTCATGCAGTTGGTTCATCAAGAATTAGTATCTTTGGTTCGTGAATTAAAGCTCTAACAATCATGAGTCTTCTTTTCATTCAACCACTTAATTCTTTTGCTTTTACATCTCTTTTTTCCCAAAGTCATAGTTTTTTAAGCATTATTTCTGTTTTTTGACGGGCAGTTTTTTTATCTATTCAGTAGTATCCAGCTTGAATAACTGGTATATTTTTTACCTTTTCAAATATATCAAAATTAAATTCTTGAGGTACAACTCATATAAGTCTTCTAGCAGTTTCAAAATCGTCTTCTATGTCTATTCATCATATTTTTACTTCTCAAGACGTTTTTCTTACTAGATTTGTAAGTATATTAATTGTTGTAGTTTTTCAGGCTCAATTATGTCACAATAAAGCAAAAAAATCACCAGCTTCAATATCTAGATTTATTGATTTTAATACTTCATTATCTTTGTATTTTTTAGTAAGATTTTTTATTTCTATGATTTTTTCTTTCATATTATATTTTTATTAACTATATATTTTATAGTAATATTTTTTTGTAAAAAATCAATTTCTAATTTAAAAAAAATAAGTATTATAATTGAAATTAATTCTTTAAATTTAAAATATGTCTTTAATAAAGATTGCAACCCTTGTTTCCACTATTACAGCCTTATCACTTTTAATAATCAAATTTACTATTTGAATTATTAGCGGTTCTATTGCTGTATTATCTAGTGCAATAGATTCTATGCTTGATATGTTTGTTTCAGTATTTAACTATCTTGCTGTTTCAAATTCTGAAAAAAATCCAGATAAAAAATTTAATTATGGTAGATGAAAAATTGAAGCAATTGCAGCTCTTTTTGAATGATTAGTTATTACGCTATCTGGTGCTTATATATTATATGAATCAGTTATAAAAATAATAAATAATGAAAAAATTACTTATCTTTGAACATCACTTTTAGTTATGTGCATTTCTATTTTTATTACTTTTTGATTAGTTATGTTTCTTGATTATGTGGCTAAAAAAACAAATAATTTAGTTATAAAATCAGATTCTCTTCATTATAAAACTGATTTATATTCAAATGCTTGAATTTTAGTTTGATTATGATTAATTTATTTAACTTGAATAAATTATATTGATGGAATTATATGAATATTTATTGCTATTTATATAATTTATAGTGCTTTTGAACTTATAAAAAAAGGATTTTTATTACTTTTGGATGTAGCTCTTGATAAACATGAAGTAGAAAAAATAAAAGAGATAATAACATCTCAAAAACTTGTAAGTTCATTTCATGAACTTAGAACTAGACAATCTTGAAATACTAAATTTGTAGAAGTTCATGTAGTTTTTAATCCTGAAATAAAATTGGTTGATGCTCATAGGATTTCTGATCATATAGAATCACATATTCCAAAAATTGATACAAACCATTCTTGGGAAATACTTGTTCATATGGATCCATACGATGATTGTAAACATAATGAAAAAAAATAAAATTACACTTTACAAAATCTTAAAAAACAATATTATATTAGCACTTAAACTTTTTAAGTGCTATTTTTTAAATTTAAAATATAATTTTTAAAAATATGTCAAAACACAATTTTGAAGCGGAAACTTGAAGGATTTTAGAATTATTAACTCATAGTATTTATTCTAATAAAGAAATATTTTTGAGAGAATTAATCTCTAACTGTGCTGATGCAATAGACAAAGCTAGACTTAAATCATTGACAGATACTACTTTTTTATGAGATGATAATGAATTTAAAATTACAGTTGAATCAAATAAAGAAAATAAAACAATTACAATTACGGATAATGGTATAGGTATGACATGAGAAGAATTAATTTCTCATTTATGAACAATTGCTAAATCAGGTACAAAAGAATTTATAGATAAATTAGCTAAAGCAAAAGAAGACTCAGCTCACAATTTAATTGGGCAATTTTGAGTTGGTTTTTATAGCTCATTTATGGTTGCTGATAGTGTAGATGTAGAAAGTAAATCTGCTCTTGATAAAAAAGCTCATAGATGGACAAGTGACTGAAAATCTAATTATGATATAGAAGAAATAGAAAAAGAAACTAGATGAACTAAAATAATTCTTCATATAAATGAAGCAAATATTTCACTTTTAGAAGATTGGAAATTAAAAGAACTTATAAAAAAATATAGTAATTATGTTCCTGTTCCAATTATGATGAGAGCTTATGATTCTAGAACTGATGAAGAAAAAGCAAAAGAGCCTAAAATTATGGATTTTGAACAAGTAAATGAAACAAAACCAATTTGGAAAAAAGATAAAAAGGATATTTCAGAAAAAGAATACAAAGATTTTTATCAAAGTGTAAGTAATGATTGGAATGAACCACTTTTTACTATTCATAACAATGCAGAATGAATGGTAAGTTATAAATCTATATTGTTTGCACCAAGTGATTTAAATATGTATCAAAACTTATCTGATCCAAACTTAGAATATGGTCCTAAGTTATATGTGCAAAATGTACTTATTTTAGATCATGCAAAAGGACTTTTACCTATTTGGCTTAGATTTATTTCATGAGTTGTTGAAACTTCAGATTTACCACTAAATATAAGTAGGGAAATGCTTCAAGATAATTCTGTTTTAGAAAAAATTAAAAAAGCATTAACTAAAAAAGTTATAAATGAGTTATGAAAAACACTTAAAGATAATAGAGAAAAATATACAAAATTTTGGGCAAATTATGGAAAAATAGTAAAAGAATGAATTCATTATGAATATGATTTAAAAGAGGAAATTTCAGGAGTTTCATTATTTAAGTGAATAAATAATTCTTCTCTTATTAGCTTAGATGAATATTTAGAAAAAGCTACAAGTAAAAAAATAGAAGTAGAAATTGATTGAAAAAAGGAAGAAAAAGATGAAAAAACTATATATTATATAATTGCAAAAACTGATAGTGAAGCAATGGCTTCTCCATATATGGCTCAATTTAAAGAAAAAAATGTAGATGTTTTAGTTTTAACTGATCCTATTGATTCATTTCTAGTTTCTGGATTTACTGAATATAAAGGTTCAAAACTTGTTTCTATAACTAATAATGATATAGAATTAGAGAAAAAAACAGAAGAAGAAGTGAAAAAAATGGATGAGAAAAAAGCGGATTTCAAATCACTTTTAGATCTAGTAAAATCTACAATTTGAGATGAAAAAATTGAAAATGTAGTTTTAAATGAAAAACTTTGAGATGCAATTTGAGCATTGAAAACCCCTAAAAATGGTATAGACCCACAACTTGAAAAAATGATGAAAGCTATGTGACAACAAGTACCAGTTCAAAAAAGAGTTTTAGAATTAAATTCTAATAACCAACTTATTGATTTGATGAAAAAAGAATTTGAAGCCGATATTAAATCAACTAAATTAAATGATGCTATAAAATACGCTTATTATCAAGCTATTTTACTAGAATGATGAGAACTTGAAAATATTTGAGAATTCGTATCTCTTACAAATAAATTTGCATCAAATTATTTGAAATAAAAAACTAGATTTTTCTAGTTTTTTTTGTTAATATGTGCTATTATAAAAATAATTATATTATAAATTTAAAAAGATGAGTAATTTTTTAGATTATACGAAATCAGTTAATACTATTAAGTCTCCTTTTGCTTCACCAATGTGATGAATTTTAAAATATGTCCAAGAAGAAGATAATTATTTAAATACTAGTTTTTTTAAGGATAAAAAAATAGTTACTATTGAAGATATAAATTCAAATATTCAGATTTTTGAGGAAAAATTAATTAAGATTAAATCATTAAAAAAAGAAATTAATGATTCATTTTTATCTGATGTAGAAAAAAAATTTTTGTTGAATTCTCTAAACTCTGTTTGAATTAAATATATTATGTTTAAGAGTAGTGTTTATTTAGAGGCTGAAAAAGCATGATTTGAATTAACAGATGAACAAAGAGTTTTTTATTTAAGAAGAGTTAATAAACTACAAGATATGGTTTATTGACCAGAAATTTCAGATATTTATTCAGAAAAACAAGCTATTTTAGATAAATTACAAAGATTAATTAATTCAAAATGAGATAGATTATCTGATGAAGAAAAAGATTTTATTAGCTTAAAACTTGGTTTAGTATCATGATTAAAAAGTAATACAAAAAATGGTATTAAAAAAAATGAATCAACTATTGAAGTAGATTTTTCTAAGATTTATATATCAAAACAAAAAGTTATTGAATTATTTGAAATCTTAGTTGATTTATATGGCTTGAGTACAGTAAAAATCTCAGTTGAAAATGCTTTAAATTTTAGTGTTTTGAAAATTGATGATGAAAATGAAAGTGAGAATTGAAAATATAATTATAAAATAGTTTTACCTGAGTCTAAGTTAGAACTAACAAGTCTAAAAAGAATATTTGAATTATTTGATCATGAAATAGGTGTTCATGCTATCAGGTGATATAATTGAACCAAAACTCTAAATACAGCATGAGACTGATATGTAGAGGTTGAGGAATGATTTGCAAAATTAAGTGAGTTACTTTTTGATAAAAAACTTGAAAGTTTAAAAATAGAACCAGGTCCTAATCATATAGTTGGATTTTTTGCAGAAAATTATGATTGAGACGATACAAGAAAATTTATAGAAATATATTACAAATTAACTAAAAACCCTTGAATATCAGAAGAGCAAATTAAAAAAGATTCACTTAATTTATTACTTAGAATCAAAAGATTTGTTTCATTAAAAGAAAAGTGAGCAAATAGAAAAGATGTAAGTTATACTAGATGACAAACTCAAGTTGTAGATTATTTACAAAGTGCAAGCGATGTTGATAGACAAAATTTTTTAAAAGATTTTTATTTTGCAAAACTATCTTTTGAAGATATTTGACTTGTTGAAGAGTTTAGAGCAAGTTTATGAATTGATGAAACTGAGCTTAAATATCCACTTTGGATATGAAAAATACTTTATAAAAAACTACTTTGAGAAAATATAACTTTGGCTTGACTGCAAGAAGAAGATTTCAGATTTTGATTAATAGATGAATCAACTTTTTTAAATGTTGATTCTGAAGTTGAAATAATTAGAAAACAAATTTTGGAATTACTTTAATTTAAAACAAAAAAAAACTAGATTTTTCTAGTTTTTTTTATTTGTATTTTTTAGATTTTTTTATATTTTTAGTTAAGTTTAATTTTGAAAAGATTTAAAATATGAGAATATCTTGGGTAGATAATTTAAGGTGAATTTGAATTATACTTATAGTATTATGACATTGTTTTTTTCCAGATAATAGTTTGTTAATAAAATTTTTATTTACATTTCATGTATGACTTTTTTTCTTTTTATCAGGTTATTTATTTAATTCAGAGAAACATAGTGATTTTTTATTGTTTGTTAAAAATAAATTTTTTAGACTTATAATTCCTTTTTTTATTTTTAATATTATAATGTTTTCTTTTTATAAAATTAAGGAATTATTATGATGAAATGTTTTTTTTGTAGATTTTGATAGCTTTTTTAAGTGAATATTTTATGCATCTTATCTTCCAAATCATAGCGAATTTATACTTACAAATATACCTACTTGGTTTTTAGTATCATTATTTGTAGTTAGTATTTATTATTTTCTTTTGAATAAATTTGTAAAAAATAGATTATTTAGAGTTATTATTTTGTTTTTGATATCATTTTTAGTTTTTATAGAAAGTAAATATGTTGTTTTTAGGTTACCTTTTAGTATGGAAATATCACTTATGGCAATGCTTTTTTATGGATTAGGACATAGTTATAGGAAAGAGATTTCTAATTTTGTAGATAAAATAAATTATTTTTATTTAATTTTAATTCCATTTTTAATATTTTTTAATATTTATTTTGTAAATAGTACAAATTTTTCAACAAATTTTTATTGAAATAATTTTTTATTGTTTTTATTAAATTGATTTTTCTGAATTTTTTTGATTATAATTATTTCAAAAATAATAAAACAAAATACTTTTCTAGATTTTTTATGAAAAAATTCTATACTTATTCTTGGCTTAGAATGGGTTAAATTCTTAGTATTATCTATTGTTATTTATTTATCTTTTTGATATCTAAAATTTGAAAAATCATATGGAATTTGATTTATACAATTAATATCAACAATACTCTTTCTATTACCAGTTATTTTTACAATAAATAAACTTTTATTATTTTCATCAAAAAAAATAAAAAAAGACTAGATTAACTAGTCTTTTATTATTTTTTTTATATAATTAGGATATTTAAAATTAATAATCATTAATATGCTTAAAAAGTTTAAACTTAAAGTTTCAAAAAAGTATATTTTAGCGCTTTTTATATCAATAATTATATTTTTGGTTTGATATTCTATAACGCCTGTTTTAAATTATTTTGCAAAAAAACAAGTCAAAGAAATACTTAGTATTATTTCAGATCCAAGTTCTGAAAAAAGCTTTGAAGATTGTAAAACTGTATTAAATTTTGATAAATCAAAAATTTCAAAAAATAATATGTTTTTTAATGAGATGTTTTTTGATGAAATTTATAAAAAATGTAGTCAAAAATATGATTTAAAAAATTTAGAGTTAAATTTAGATAATTGTAAAATTGTTATAAAAGAGACAAACAATTATTTTAAAAATAATTATGTATTTTATGATTCTCTTGATACTAAAAGAGAAGAGTGTAATAAAAAATACTTAAATCCTAAATTTAGTATAGGTACTTTTTTTAATATAAATAATGATTTTAAGACTTCAATTGTTATAGATTTTGAGCTAGAATTTTTTACTGATATTTGAGAAGAAAATTCAGTTGAATATTTAAAAAATAGAAATGATGCAAAAGCTAGACTTGTTAAATTACTTGAAATTGAACCAAAGATGGATATTGCATTAGAAGATGTATATTTATACAAGAATAAAGCAATATTAAATCTTGCATTAGAACCATTAAAAGATTATAAAATTAGATTAATTCCATTTGATACTAGTATTTGAGAAAAAACTAAAAATAGTGAATTTTCATTTAAAACACCTGAAAATAAATATTTTTGAATGAAAATTGTTGAGCCATTATCAATTTATACAAAAAATAATCTTCCTAAATTTCAAGTACTTGATTATAATACGTCAAAAACTCAAACTAAGATAAAAATATGTAGAGTCCCAGAAGAAACTTATTGAAAAATAGAAGTTTTATCAAGTAGTGATAATAAAACTGTAAATGATGACTTTTTTAAAAATTCTGTTTCAACTTTAAAAACTTTTGAATGTATAGAAAAAAATATAATTTTTAAAGAAGAAGCAGATATAAATAAAAATTTGTTAATTAAAAAAGATTTTTCATTTAGTGACTTTATAAATGAAAATGATCCAAAATGATTATATGTTGTTTATTTTTCTGATTCACTAGATAGAGAATATAATTCTAGAGTAAATAAACCATTGTTTTTTTGAATTGTAAATTCTCATATTACGATGAAAACTTCTAGAAATTGAGAATGATTTTTCTTTGTAAATGATTTTGATTGAAATCCATTGTGATGACAAAAAATAGAAGCTTATTTAAATGATTTTGCAGAAATAGAAAAAATTTATAATGATACAAAAAATGATTTTGATGTTAAATATAATTCTGTAATTGATAAAGATATTTTTTCTAAAAAAATTTATCTTTGAGAAACTTGACCTGATGGTATTTTAAAAGTAAATCTAAAAGATTTAGTAAGTGATTATTTTATAAGAACTTTTGAAGATAATTGGGAATATGATTGGACAAAAACTTATAAATCATTTCTTGTAAACGCTAATTCTACTGCAAACCAAAGTTATCTTGTATCTACTTGGAATTCTTGAATTGCTCCATGGAACTTTGGTTATACTACTAATTATTATTCTTATGATAGTAATAGTATAAATTTAGATAGATGGTGAGAAACTCCTGATTATTTCACTCATATTTATACTGATAGAAAATTATATTTACCTACTGAAGTAGTAAATATAAAACTTATTCTTAGAAAATCACTAGATTTATCAATTCCAAAAAGTGATGAAGATTTTGATTTAAAAATATTAAATACAAAAGGTGAAGAAGTACTTAGTAAAAAAATAAATGTTAATGAATTTTGAAGTTATAATGATACTTTAAATCTTAGATCAGATTTCCCATTATGAACTTATACTATATTTTTAAATAAAGGTGATAAAACTATAAGTTATTCTAGTTTTGATGTAGAAGTTTTTAAAAATCCTAAATTTAAAAATGATATTTCTCTTACAACTTCATGATTAAACAATGATTATGTTGATATAAAAGAGACAAAAGTTCAAAAGTATGATTATTATACAAGTGAAGATTATATTTGAAAATTTAGTATTTCTTGAAATGTAACTTCAAGTTATTTTTCAGGCCCAAGAGTAAAAAATGCAAATTTTACATATAAAGTTTATAAACAATATTATTATGAGGATGATTATTGGGATGCTTGTTATTATGGATGTTATTGGGAACCAAATAAGGAATTTTATACAGAATGAACTTGAACTCTAGACTCATCTTGAATGTGAAAATTTAATGTAGATATAGATTTTTCTTCAAATTACTCTGATTATAAATATATAGTTGAAGTAAGTGTTACTGATGAAGCTTGAGACACAATTACTGGTTCAAATTCTGTTATTGCAAAATTGCCAAATGATTATAAAAAATATAACAATGAATCAAGTCTAGAATTTACTTCTAGTGATAAATTTTTAAAAGTCGGATGATATATAGATATAACATGAAAATTAAATGTCTGAAAATGGACTAAAGATTATAATGATAAATATATTTTTATAGTTAAAAGAAAAGAGTATACAAGTAAAAAAATAAAAGATGTAAATGGTTTTGACAGAAATATAGAAACTATAAATGAAATAGTTGATAGGGTATTTTATGTAAATGATAAAAATTTTACTCTAAATTCTGATTGAAATCTGGAGTTATCATATAAACTTGATAAAAATGCTGAATATATATTTGAATATGGTATGGTTAAAAACTATTCTGTTTGAGAATATTTATGATTAAATGCTGATGAAAAAATAGAAAAATCATCACTTGATGAAATAGTAAAAAAATTTAATGATGAAAAAACTCTTTATATTGAAAACTATGTTGAACAAGTAGCTGAATGTAGTGATAATGAAAAATGTCCTCCACTTGATGAAAACAAAATAACAAAAAGGTTATATCTAAGAGAATTTATAACTTCTAAATATTTTCCTGTTATAACTTATGAAAATTCTAATGCTTCAAATCCAATAGAAAATGATAATAAACTTAGAGTTATATCTGAAAAATCAAGTTATAAACTATGAGAGACTGCAAAAGTTTTGATTAGATTACCAGTTTCAAATTCTAAAATACTTTGGACAATAGAAAAAAATTGAGTTGTGTCTTCTGAATATATAGATGTGGTTTGAAATGTATTTTTTAAGGAATTTGTAGTTGATGATACATTTATTCCAAATGCTTATATTTGAGTAATGATGGTAGATACTACAAAAAATAAGATTCCAGAATACAAGGTTTGATACACAGAAGTTGTTGTTGATAAAACTGATAAAAAATCATTTATTGATATAAAAACTGATAAACAAACTTATAAACCAAGAGAAAAAGTAAACTTAGATTTAGAAGTAAAAGATGGATTAGATGATGCTGTAAAAAGTGAATTAACAGTTATGGTAGTTGATGATTCTCTTATAAGTTTGATGTGAAATGTAGATTTAAACACTCTTGAAAAAATATTTGTAAAACTACCATTTAGTATACAAACAAGTATTACAAATATTGCAATGCTGAAAAATTATTATTTTTCTAGATTATGAATAGTTGGTTGAAGTTGATTTTGAGATTTTAAATGATGAGATAGTGCAGTTAGTACTAGAAATATATTTAAAAATACGGCTTATTATAATCCAAGTGTTATAACTGATGAAGATTGAAAAGCAAAAGTTTCGTTTGATTTACCAGATAATTTAACGAATTTTAGAGTAATGGTTATTTCAAATTCTGTAGACAACTTTTTCTGATATTCTGAAAAATTTATAGAAGTAAGAAAAAATGTAACGATAGAAGATAAAACTCCACTTATTTTGAGAGATAATGATAAATCAACTATAAGTGCTAATGTTTTTAATAATTCAAAAGAAGATATAGATTTCAAAGTTATTTTAACTACAAAATGAGTTGAAGTAACAAATCCTGAAAAATTACTTACTTTAAAAGCTGGTACAAGTAAGAATGTTTCTTGGAATATAATTGCTAATTCTAGCGTAGATATTATAGATTATACTATTTCTGCACTTTGAAATACAGCTGATAATAGCGATAAGATAGAAAATAAGATTACGATAAAAGATTCTCCTATTTTGATAACTCAAACTTTGAAATCATGAACTATGGAATCTTATTCTTCACTTAATTTACAATCAATTATTGGTAAAAATACTTCACTTGAAAATTCTAAAGTCGAATTAATATTTTCAAATTCTAGGCTTTCAGGAATAGAAAAAATAGTTTCAAGTTTGGCTATTTATCCTTATGGATGTATAGAACAAACTACGTCAAGTACTATTCCAAATGTAATCATCAAACAATTTTCTAATTTATTTAAAGATATTTTTGATTTAGAAAATGTTGATAAAAATATAAAAGCTTGAGTTGATAGAATTTCTTCTATGCAAACTGCTGATTGATGATTTGCTTATTGGCAAGGAAATAGTAGTTCAGATTTACATATAACTCCATATGTTCTTAGAAGTCTTATTTATATGAAAAATTCTGGAATTGAAGTTGATGCAAAAATAATAGAAAATGCAACTGCATATTTAGAAAAAAATTATGAAACAAGTAGTGATGAAGATGAAAAATCTGAAATATATTGGGCACTAAAATATGCTTGAAAAAAACCAGGTCTTACTCTAAAAACTAAAGATTTAGATAGACATGCACTTTTAGCTTATACTTACTGACTTTTCTATTCACAAAATAAAGATTTAAAGATAATTAAATCAAATATTGAATTAATTAAAACAAAGATTAATAGTGATAGTTCAAGTTGGTATTGGGATAAATTATCAGATAAAGCTATATTTGCCTCTCTATTACTTGATTTAAATGATGAAACATATAATTCTTATATTGAGACATTAATTGCAGATTTGTATACTTATGATTGGTCTAGTTATTATTATTCTACACAATCTAAAAATAATGCATTTATTGCTTTTTATAAATATTTAGAAAAAAATAAACTTAATAATAAAGCGAAATTTTCATTTAAATTATGAAATTTTTCCGATAATAAAAAATATGATTTAGGTTGAGATAATCTAAGTCTCATAAAACTAGAATACAATTTGAAAAATATTTCAGAATGAGATTTATTAAATTTATCTGTTTGAAATAATAGTGAAAGCAAGATTTATGTTGATTTTATATTAAAAGAATATCCAATTGATAAATTGAAAATTCCTGCTTCATCTAATGGTATGTCTATAAAAAGAGAAATTTTTGAAGTAAAAAATGAAAGTTTGCTTGATAAGTGTAGTAATGAATATTATTATTATGAAGAACATAAGATAGATTGCGACTCTGTTTTAGTTAAAGTTACTACTAATGTTTTTGATAAAACTAAATTATATAAAACAAAGGTAACTGTTAGCTTCCCAGATGAAAAAGTAAGAAGAAATCTAACAATTGAGGATTATCTACCATGAAGTTTTAGAGTTATAAATTCTAAATTTAAAACTGAAAGTAGCTCTGTAACTAGCGTATCAAATAATTGGAGTTGGGATTATAGTGAAATTAAAAGTGACGTAATTATGGCAAATGCAAGTTATGTTTGGTGAAAAACTGCTGTTTTTGAGTATTATTTTAGACCAGAATTTGCAGGAACATATACTTATCCACCTGTAACTTGATATTTGATGTATGATCCAACTTTTAGAGCAAATTCAATTTTTAGTTTAATTGAAGTGAAATAATGAATAAAAAATATATTTTTATTATAACTGGAATAATTGCAGTAAGCTTTTTGTCTTACTGCTTTTTTCCAGTTATTTTTTATGAAGCAAAAGATGAACCTTGAAATGTATTTTTAAAAGATAGAAATTGAATTGTGATAACTGATAAAGCAAATGAATTTGGTTATAAAAAAGTAGTAGATTTAGATTTAAATTCTAGTTTTGTACAAGATTTATTATTAATCGAAGATAAAAATTATTATTCTCATTTTTGAGTTGATTTTTTTTCTAAATTATGAGCTTTAAAAGCTAATATAATAAATAAAAAAGTAGTTTCAGGAGCAAGTACTATAACAGAACAATATATAAAGAATCATTTTTTTAAGAAAAGTAAAAGAACATATTTACAAAAACTTAGAGAAGCAACTTTGGCTTTTTATTATAGTTTACCTTATTTTCCAAACACACTTTCAACTTTTGAAAATATAGAATTTGTAAAAGATAGAATTTTAAGTCAATATTTACAAAATGTATATTTATGAAATAATTTGTATGGAGTTTGAACCGCAATTGAAGTGTATTTTTGAAAAAAAGATTTAAACGAACTAAGCAATGAAGAAATTGTTTTACTTATAAGTTTGTTAAATAATCCAAGTACAAAGTCTATTTATGACAAAGAATTTAATTTGTATTTTGAAAAAGTAAAAAATAAACTAGGTTTTACATTTGATAGAAAGATAAATAAACTAAACAAAAAAGAAAATATAGATAATTTTCCTTTTGCAAGTTCCGAATTAAATCCCGTTTGAGATAAGTTAACTATTGATTCTAAACTAAGTCTTTTTGCTAGAAATGTAGTAAACGATACTTTAAAACAATTAAAAAATAAAAATGTAACAAATGCTGCAGTTTTTGCTATAAATCCAAAAACTAATGAAGTTCTTATCTATGAATGAAGTAGAGATTTTTATAGTAGTGAAATTGATTGACAAGTAAATGTTATAAATTCCCCAAGACAAGCTTGAAGCTCTGTTAAACCATTTTTGTATTTAATGGCACTTGAAAATTGATTTTGAGTTAATACAATGCTTTTGGATATAGAAAATGAATACAATTCTTTTAGTGATGATAAAACCTACATAAGTAATAATTATTCACTTAAAGAATACTGACTTGTGAGGTTTAAAAATGCACTTTGAAATAGTTTGAATAATGCAACTGTTAGACTAGCTTCAGAATTGTGACTTGAAAATGTATATGATTTTTATAAAAAATATGGTTTTAAATTGCCAGAATCTCCTGATTTTTATGGTTATAGTTTAGTATTATGAAATCCAAGTATCACACTTAAAGATTTAGTTTATAGTTATGCTAAATTGCTTGATTTTAAAGATCCAAACAAATTTTTGTTGTATAATATATTGTCAGATCCTGATAATAGAGATATAAGTTTTTGAGTAAATTCTATACTAAATACTTCTATTCCACAAGCAGTAAAAACTGGTACAAGTAGTAATTTTAGAGATAATTTAGTAGTTTCATATAGTAGTGATTTTGTGATTTGAGTTTGGGTTTGAAATAATGATAATTCATCAATGATTTGAGTTACTGGTATAACTTGAGCTGGTTATATTTGGCACCAAATAGTAGAAGAAGCAATAAGACTTTGATATATAAAAGAGCATAATTATGAGATTTCTGACTGAGTTGAAAATGAGAGTTATTGTTTAGATGAAAGATGTTTTAGAAAAGAATTGGATTATGATAAAAGTGAAAAAAAATATTTTTCTAGAATAGCAGATAATATATATGACAATAGAGATTTATGAGAAAAATTATCCGATTTTGAAGAACAAAAATTACAAGATTTATGATTTTTCTTAAAATAATAAAAAGACTAGAAATTCCTAGTCTTTTTATTATAATATTACTAAATTAGTAATTTTAAATATTTTTATGAAAAATAAGATAAGTATTTTTGTATTTTTTGTATGTCTATTCATATTTTTTTGATGTTCACAAAATAGTGATAATATTGTAGATGAATCTATTAATAAAAAAGAAACTATTGAAAATAAAATAAATTCTTTTAGTGAAGAAGAAAAAATTATTATAAATGAAAAACTAGATAAATATAATACTCAAATTTCAAATTATCTATCAAATTATTCTTGAACTTGAGATATAAATTTAGCAATAAAAAATGATTTTAGAGAATTTCAGTATATTCAAGATTCTAATGCTAAGTCAGCACCAACTATTTCTGATTTTAATGTAGATTTTGATAAAAATTTAAAAGACTATGAAAATTCGCAAATATCTTATTTATTTGCAAATAATAAGATGACATTTTTAGAAGATGCAATTTTTAAGAATAGTGAAAATGATATTTATAAGTATTTGTTTATAAATTACATAGAACTATATTCAAAAAATAAGAAGCAGAAAATAAGTCCTAATATTACTTACAATACTGATTATCAAAAATTGATTGATTTAGATAAAGATATTTATACTTTTGATTTATTTAATCAAGAAGAATATATAGATAAATATTTTTTACTTTCAAATTTAGAAAAATCAGGGATTTTAATTAATACTGATTTTAAAAATACTATCTATAATGATCTAGTTTTAAATTATAAATCATTTGAAAATAAGGATAAACTTTTGTTTTTGATTTATTTAAATAAGTTATGAGAACTTGATAATTTTTTGACTAGTGTTGATGAAAAAATAGAAGATTTACCTTGAATTTTTTGATTTAAAAATAATGAATTAGCTTATTTTTCTTATTTGTTAAGTTTAAAAGATAGTTCTAATATTGAATTAAATTGATATATAGAAAAATTGGAATTAGCATATAACGAACTTGATTTTGATTGAAAAATTATGCTAATTTGAACATTAAGTAATTTAAAAAAAGATTATAATAATCACTATATTGATTTAGAAAAAACATCAAATTATGATTTGAAATTAAAGGAACAATTTATTAAATTTATTGTATTTAGTGAATTTGAAAATGAATATACTATTTTTGATAATTATTCTAAATTTTATTGGAGTTCATGAATGCAAGTAAATAAAAATAAACAATTTAATTTAAGTATAAGAAAGCCGTTTTATTACGAAGATTTTAATATAGATAAGGTGATTTACAATGATATAATTGATACTAGAGTTGCTTCATTTTTTGGAGATAAATTTTATTTAAATATAACACTTAAACAAAAATAATATGAGTTTAAAAAAAGATTTTCCGATTTTTAAAAATAACCCAGATCTAGTATTTTTTGATTCTACTTCTACTACTCAAAAACCTAGTTTTGTGATAGATGGAATAAAACATTATTTAGAAAATGATTATAGTAATATACATAGAGGTATGTATGATATAGCTCAAAATTCAGAAAAACTATATAAAAAATCAAAGGAAATTATAGCTAAGTTTTTATGAATTAGTGATACTAAAGAGATAATATATACTTACAATTCTACTTATGCCATAAATTTATTTACTTCAAGTTTAGCTAGAAGTAAATATTTAAAAGCTTGAGATAAAGTACTTTTAAGTATAGTTGAACATCACGCAAATATTGTTCCTTGGCTTATATTAAAAGAAGAAATAGGTATAGAAGTCGAGTTTATTTGAATTACAGATAATTATGATTTAGACTTAGCTGATTTTGATGAAAAATATGACGATAAGGTAAAAATTATTTCTCTTACGAATGTTTCAAATGTAACTGGTCAAATCTTTAATTTATCAGAAATATGAAGAAGAAAAAGGGAAGATACACTTTTTGTAGTTGATGCTAGTCAAAGTGTTCCACATATGAGAGTTGATGTAAAAGAAATAAATTGTGATGTATTGTTTTTTACTGGTCACAAAGTTATGGCAGATAGTGGAATAGGTGTTTTGTGGTGAAAAAGGGATTTATTAAATGAATTAACTCCTAGTTTTTCATGAGGTTGAGCAATTGGAGAGGTAACTTGTAATAGTTTTACTTCATCTTCACTTCCAGATAAATTTGAACCTGGAACACCAAATGTAACTTGAGCAGTTTCACTTTTAAAAGCATTTCAATACATAGAAAGTATAGGTTGATTTAAAAAAATAGAAGAAATAGAAGATGATTTAATGGAATATTTTTTAGAAAGATTGCAAGGTTTTGAAAATATAGAACTTATGTGAAGTTATAAAAAAGAAAATAGGGTTTGAGTTTTTTCACTTGTTTTTAATAATTATCATTCAAATGATATAGCTGAAATATTGGCTGAAAAGGGTATAGCAGTTAGAGCTTGAAAGCATTGTGCACACCCGCTTTTTACTAAGTTTGGATATGCAAATTCTCTTAGAGTTAGTTTGTATATCTATAATACTAAAAAAGATATAGATAAATTTTTTGATGTAATATCAAATCTAAAAAATAGTTAATAAAATAAAATAATGCAGGAAAATATAATAATTGTTGATGAATTTGATAGAGAAATTTGAGTTTGAGAAAAAATGGAAGTACACGAAAAAGCTCTACTTCATAGAGCTTTTTCTATCTTGGTTTTCAACTCAAAATGAGAACTTATGCTTCAACAAAGAGATATGCAAAAATATCATTCTGGCTGACTATGGACAAATACTTGTTGTTCTCATCCAAGAGATTGAGAAGATTTAGAACATGCAATTCATAGAAGACTTCAAGAAGAAATGTGATTTGATACTGAACTTACTAAAAAAACTGAGCTTATTTATAAAGCAGAGCTTGATAATGAATTAACAGAACATGAATATCTACATGTTTATAAATGATTTTTTGATTTAGAGCCAAATCTAAATCCAGATGAAGCTATGGATTATAAATGGATTTCTCCAAATGATTTAAAAATTGATATAGAAAAAAATCCTGATGCTTATACTAAATGGTTTTATATAATAGTTAAAGATCATTTTGATAAGTTATTTTCATAATATAACAACTTATAGCACTTGATTTTTTATAAAAAAAGTATATTATAATCTAACCTTATTTATAAGGCAAAATATTTATTTCTTAACGTTTTTTCAAGTATTTTATCTCTTAACTATAAGATTATGTTTAAAGGTAAAGTAAGAGTTTACAAAAATGTAAACGGAACAGACGTAAGTTTTAAAAAAACTTTCGATAATGAAAAGGATTTTAATCATTTTGTGGAAAATAATCCTGATCTAAAACAATTGAAAAATTGGGAAGAAACCAAACTTCCAGCCTATTTTACAGACTTAAATAATATGTTTGAAGAGGCTTATAAATTGGATAAAAGTAATTTTTTTGATGATATTGAAATGGATTTCAAACAATTGTATGACAAATCAAAAAAACTATTAGGAAAATAGTATATCGTTTTTAATCATTTCTTATTTAATAAGAAAAACAAAAAAAATACTAAGCGAAGCTTAGTATTTTTTTTGTTTATTTCAACACAACTTCTCAACCAGCTTCTACAAAAGTTTTAAATGCATTTTGTACTGTATTTAAGTCACGAGTACTTAAATCACTGTGGTAATTAGCTATTATAAAATCATAAAATGGTTTCAATTCGTTGGCTTCAAATTCTTTTAATCAAGTTTTTCTTAAAACATAAATTATTATTTGAAGTATATTTTTACTTTTTGTACTAAAAGCTGCTTTTCAGTTTATCTTGAAACTTGCTTGTGTTATTCATTTTAAATCTATATTTTTGATTTGAGAAGTTATATCTTCATTGTTTACCTCTTGTTTTGTACTAGGTTTTTCTTCATTTTTTGAATTACTTAAATTATTTAAGTTAAATTCTCAAACTAAATTATTTCAATATTTTCTAGAATATTTAGTAGAAACAAATATAAGTAAAACTCAAAGTAAGATAAATACTACAACTCTACTTACAGCATTGTCTAAACCATACCATATATCGTATAAAAATATTTTTGCTAGCACTAAACTTAGTAGGTACAATCAAATTGTTCTTATTTTTATTTTGTCATTACTTATTCATCTTATAAGTAAATAAATTGAAATTATTCACCAGAAAATCGTGATTGCAAATGTATTTTCAAATATATTGTAAATATAATCTGATAAAATTATAAGTAAATAAATTGATATAAATGCGTTTAAAATTGTATTGTAAATTTGAGTTTTATTGTATTTATTCCAATAAATAGTTATTGCTGCTATAAGTCATGTAGAAGCGTATTGTAGTATAATTAAGTGTCTTAAAACATCTTCTTTTAATCTAAATGCTATATAATCAAAACTTGATATTTGATACATCATAAAGAATCAAGCTAGAAATATGAAAAATGTTTTTAGTATTTTAGATTTAAAATTATTGTATATAAGTCATGCAATAGTTACAAAACTTGCTATTCATAGAGTAGACCAACCATGGTTAGTTTGTGGAACTATTTTTACAATTATGCTTGAAACTACAAGCATTCAAATAATATGAACTATATCATGAACACTTTTTTTTGTACCATTTTCTAAATAATCTAAGTATTTTATATTTAATACAAAAGAAATAATTATTAGAGCAATCGGTACCAAAAACAATAATTCACCAGAATTTACAATAAACTGTAAATCTATCAGTTTAACTATTCAAACTATAAAAAGTATAATTGCTGTATTGTAAATCTTAGTTTCTTTTGTTTTAGAAAAAAAGTAAAACAAGATTGTAGCTTCAAATAACCAAACTAGAGATACAACTTCTGGACTTTTTGAAAATATTAATGCAATAGCAAGTGAAAAAACTGAAATTGCTATAAATAAATATCCAAACAAACTATTTTTGTAAGCGACTTCATTTTTTATATTTTCAATTCAAATATTAGATATAAATATAAATGAAAGTATAGTGTAATATACAGCAAGTCCAGCAAATGCAAGTCATAGCGTTACTCATGGAAAATATTCATTTCAATATCTAAATAATTCAAATCATATAAATATAACTCAAGCTATTAATCAACTAATTAAATTTAGAATATTAGCTTTATTTTCTATTAATTTTTTATTGAAAAATGGCCAAAGTGTATTAAGTATTGCAAATGCACTTATTGCGATTATAGATAATGGTCTGATTAATCATACTAACTCTTCTTTATTTAAAACTCAGCCAAAATTATTTTTTAAGATAAAGAAATCTATATTTATAACTGGAAGTAATATAAATATTGATCAAAAAGTTCAGATTGCATATAAATTATTTAAATTAGATTTATATGAAAATATGTAAGAACTTATCAAAAATACAAAACTTACAATTAATACACTTACAAAACTAACAAAACTTATATCTTTTAGTGTAAATGATAAATATCAGTTAAATATAAATATAAATACTCATAACAATGAGAACATAAAGTATTTTACATCACTTGATGTAGAATTTTCACTTCTACTTGTATTTCAAATTAAACTAAATGCAATTAAGTAAGATATAACAATTATTCATAAACTAAATTCTGCAAAGTATAGATTTCAAGTAAATAATAATCCTAGAATTATTAAAATAGGGAAGAAAATGATGTGAGCAATGCTAGTTATTGCTTTTTTTACGAATAGAGTAATTCATACAAAAAAGAAAAATAATATCGAGATTATATAAGTTACGAAACATAAACTTGAATTTATAATGTTTTGGCTACTTCAAAACATTAATCATAATATTAAAAATACAAATGAAGCTACAAAAACACTACTTATTTTAGAATAATTATTTAAATATAGGTTCCAAATTATAGCAAATGACCAAACTCACATAGCTATAAATTTAGCTATCCATCAGATTTCATTTGTAAATGGTGCTGATAAAAATAATACATTTCAAAGTACAAAAGATGATATTTTTAATACATTGTTATTTTCTCTAGATCAAATTATATATGCTCAAATTGATACAATTGTAGAATATCCAATAAGTGTATATGGAGTATCACTATTTCATCAAATTAAAAATGGGTTTAGGTAGGCAAATATAAATGAAAAAGTAAGTAGAGTTTTTGATTTATATGCAATTGATGTTATTACTCAAAAAATAGTATTTAATATCAAAAATAAAAATGTAACTCAAGTAGAGAAAAAGTGAGTAGAATTTACATTTCAATCAAGTACATATTTACCTCAAAGTATAACTAAGAAATTTATAAGTATTCATGTTCATAGAAGGATTCTAGATTCTCATTTTAGTCATTTCCCATCAAGTATAACTCATGTAAAATAAATACTAAATCAAATAATAAAACCAATAATTATTTTTCCAAGTGATGGAAGAGTATTCCAAATTAAACTTAGTAAGAATAATACTCATAAAAATACCAAAATAGAACCAATTTTTGCAAGTATATTTTCTTTGAAAAAATCTTTTATATTTTTCATTATAATTGATTCTTGTTCTATTTTTTCAACTTTTGGTATTAAATTAGTTTTTAAACTAGTTTTTATTTCTGGTTCATTTTCAAGTTCTGGTAATAAATCAGCTAATTTATCTTGTTTTAGTTCAAAAGTTTCTTGTGGTAAATTATTTATTTCTTCTTTAATTTTTTCATATTCATTTAAATTTCCACTTGATTTTTCTTGTATTTTTTCCTTACTTGTATAAGTAAATCTAGATTCAATTAATCTTTTTTCTAGTTGATTTGCAAGAAAATCTAGTTTTTCTTTTATAAATATTTCTCATAAATATAATTTTTTGAAAAATAATCAGATAGTTATAGTAACAATAATAAATACAAATACATCTTCTCAACTAAAATACCTAAATCATCAAAAAAGTCAGTAAATTGAAAATGTGATAAAAAATCACATAAGGATAGAAACTAGGAGAGCAATACGGTTTAATAATTTTGTCATAATAGATAATTAATAATTATTTTAATTTTTTTATAATAAAACCAATACTAACACCAAAAATTATAGTTATACATATAAGTAATCCTATAAAAAATCATTTATTTGATTCCACATATCTATCATCTTTTTCATCACAAGTATCTCAAATTCAGTCCTTATCTACGTCTTTTTGATCAAAATTGTATTTTGCTTTACAATTATCACATGCATTTCACATCTTATCATTATCATCATCTTCTTGATTTGGGTTTGAAACATTTAAACAGTTATCAACAGTATCAAAAACTCAATCATTATCACTATCTTTTTCACAAGCATTTCATACTCAATTTTTATCATCATCTTCTTGTTTTGGATTGTAAATTGTAGGACAATTATCTTTTTCTCATATTATAGAATCCTTGTCTTTATCACTACAAGCATCTCAAATTCAACTTGCATCACTATCTTTTTGGTCTCTATTATATGTGTTTGGACAATTATCTAATTCATCAACTATTTCATCCTTATCAAAATCTTTTGTTGTATATATGTTGTAAGTTGGATTTTTTTCTAAATCTAGGTTTATATTTTGAGTTTCAGAACTAATTGAATAATCATCATAATATTTTGCTTCACTTGTATATTTTTTATCAGTACAATTAAAATTTGAATAAAATTGTAAATCATTATCAAAAAATGAATTTAAAACAATTATTTTCCTATCTTCTATAAAATTTAGTTCATAAAGTTTTATTTTTTCTCTTATACACATATCTTTAGAACACTCTATTTTTAGCTTTACAAATTTAATATCAAAATCACTTATGTTTGATTTATCAACTTTAAAATATTTTTTTCAATCGCTTGATATATAAAGATCTATATAATTTTGTTTAGCATCATATTTGAAGTTCAATTCAAAAGTATTTGCTAAAAGTAATTTATCTAATTCAAAAATTATTTCGCTATTATCAAGTGTATCAATAGATTTGAATGTATTTCTATTATTATCATTGGCTTCTTTTTCTACAATAGAAAAATCTCATGAATAATTTATATAATTACTTTCACTATAAAGTGTTTTGAAGGGAATTAAGTATCAATTTTGAATAATTTTTAAATCTTTTATAGAATTTATATTTACTTTATATGTTTGATATTTTCAATTAAGAAGATTATCTTTTAATTCATCTTTATTTAATTGTTTAGAATATTCAAAACAATTTTTATCAAAATTATCAGTAATTTGAATTAGTTCACTTGGAACATCTGCATATGCTCTTGAAAAAAACATTAAAAAAAATATTAAAAATACCTTAGTTTTCATATTTAAAATGTTTAAAAATATATATAAATTTATTATATAAAAAATGAGAAAAAAAACAAAATAAAAAGCCTATAGGCTTTTTATTTTGTTTTGTTTGGATAATGTTTTTCTAATTTTTTTAAAAATGAATCTTTATATTTTTTTCATATTTCTATTATTTTATTCTTATCTTTTTTTGCTATGCTTTTACCAGATTTAATAGAGTATTTAAATAATTCTTTAATTTCAGAGTTTGTAGCTTTAACTCATTGACTTTTTTGGTAAAAATATAAGCTTAGTATTTTTCACATAGCGTATGTTAATCCAAAATTTAGAGGCATCATTAGATATCATCATAATCAAAGTGTTCAAATTTTTGATAATCATACAACTCATTGTGATAACATATAGCTACTTCAAACACTTCATATAACCGTAGTCATTATTTCTTTTGATTCATTTTGAGTTATTTTTATACCATATTTTTTTGCTATTTCTTTTAGTAAATATATATGAAAAGGTAATACACTATAAATGTCTAAAAAAGGAATTGGTTGAATTCAAACAATAGCTGCAACTGATGAAAACTTAAAAATAGTATTATCTATTTCATTTATTTTTTGTTTTAAATCTTGTGTTAATAAAAAATCATCTATATTTTTAGATTTTATTTTTCCATTTTTAAAATCTAATATTATTTTATTTTCGTATAATACTTCATATATATCAACTTCATATAATACTCATTTAAAACTTGTTTTTCATAAATATAAGCAATTTATATTTTCTATGTTTTCTATATTTTTTTGTATATTTCAAGTTATAAATATCTTATTTTCTGGAGTTTTTTGTTGTAATCTAGAAGCTATATTTACAGTTTCTCAAAAAAAATCTTCTCAATTTAAATTTATTTCTCTTTCTAAATTACCATAATCTATACTTATTCTTAATTCTAACTTATATAGATTTAATTCTATATTTGAATTATATTCTTCTAGTTTTTTTTGTATTTCAATTGATGATAAAACAGCATTTTCAGCTTTTTCAAAAACTATCATATATGAATCTCAAATTGTTTTTATTACTTTTCAAAAATATTTTGTAATTATAGGTAATACTATTTCATCTTGTTTATTTAAAAAATTTCAAATTTGAAATTGAGTTAATAATGAAGTTTTCAGTGTAAAATCTTTTATATCTGTAAAAACAACTGCTCATTTTATAGTATCTATATGTTCCATTTAATATTTTTAAAAATTATTTATTTTATTATATCATAAATTATTATTTATAACAAAAAAACAAAATCCAAAGCTTTGGATTTTGTTTTTTAATACATATATTTTTTATTACTTTCATGTTCTGCATTTGTTTCTGCATAATATATTTTTCAAGTATTTATATCATGTAAGTAAAACCAATATGAAGTTTTTTTATCATTTAGAGTTGCATATATGGTTTCATAACTTGGATTTCAAATTGGTGTTTTTGGTAATCCAGTCATAGTTCTAGTATTGTAATCAGATTTTTCATTTATATATTTACTAACTACTAACTTGCATTCTTGACTTGTTAGTTCGTGTGGATAACAAACTGTTATATCAGCTCAAATCATCCAATCAGAATTTAGTCTTTTTTTAAGTATTCAAGCGACTGTTGATTTTTCAGTAGGATTTCTTTCTTCTTTTTCTACTATTGAAGCTAGATTTATCAGTTCAGTTACAGTTTTATTATCTAGATCTGATAATATCTTATTATAAACCTTTGTTTCAAATGTTTCTAATTCTTTAATTACAAAAGTATTTATTTTAAAACTACTACTATCAATAGTGTACGTGTCTGGATATAAGAATCACTCTAGAGTTATTTGATTATCTATAAATGCAAAGAAATCAGAAAGTGCTTTTATTTTTTCAGGATTTGTTACATAATTTATGTATTCTCACGCGTTTATGAGTGGTGTTTTGATAAATATTTTTTTATTATTTTCTATTTTATATAAACATCATCATTCTTCTTTTCAATCTTCAATTTTAATTGTTTTTTCTGGACTTGATAAACAAAAATCTATATCATATATATTCCATCATTCTAAAATTGTTATTTTTATTTCAGATGTTATAGGTGTTTTTAGGGATTCTATAGTTTGTACTATATCACTTCAAGCATTTATCTTGTAAGTTCAAATTTGTAGTTCAAAATCCGGCTTATTATTTTTTATATAATAAGAATAATACATATTGTTTAATTCTTCTATTTTCTCTCATAGATTTTTAAATGTATCTCATGTTTTTACTTCTAATATCAAATCATTTTCTACAATAATCTTGTTTTGAAAAGAACTATATCAAAAGTAAATATAGATAATTAAAATTATAAAAATCCATATTAATAATTTAAATAATCTAAAAACAATATTATTAGGCTTTTTTTGCTTAGTAATATTTTCAGTTTCATTAATCATATTTATATTTTTTTTTCTAAATTCTGTTCACATTTTACTATTTTTTAAATATATTTTTACTATTTTATTTTAAAAGATTTTTTTTCAAAATTAAATAAAAAAAATCTCAAAAAAACATTTGATTTTTAGCTTTATATTCATATAATCTACCCAATTGCGCTACTTTTGATTGTGTTTCTCTGACAAAGTAGGGCATTTTTAGTGTTGTGGAAAAAAGGATAAAATGATTGCGTAACTCCTGTCCTTAAATTTTATTTTTTTTAACTCTATTTTTGTATGACAAAAAAAACTTCTAAAAACATAGAAGTAGGGAGTCTATATGATATAAAAGGTCGTCATTATTTTACTGATGATAGATCTATCGTTTGAATTCCTGAACTGCTAGAAGTACAATTAGATTCTTACAATGATTTTTTACAAAATGGGATTGATAAAGTTTTTAATGAAAGCTTTCCAATTTCAGATCATTCTTGAGAAAAAGTAGATATTTATTATAAAGGTTTTGCTTTAGAAGAGCCTAAATATGACCCAGTTACGTGTACTAGAAAAAATCTAAATTATGAAGCTCCGCTTAAAGTTAGATTTGAAATGCTTAACAAAGAAACTTGAGAAATAAAAGAACAAGATGTTTATATGTGAGGTATTCCTCTTATGACAAACATGGCAACTTTTATTGTTAACTGAATTGAAAGAGTTATAGTAAACCAAATTGTTAGAAGTACTTGAGTATTTTTCACTCTATGAGAAGAAGGATATTCTCTAAAAGTAATTCCAGCTAAATGATCTTGGTTTGAAATTGATATTGAAAAAAGATGAATAATAAACGTAAAAATAGATAAAAAAAGAAAATTACCTATTTCTGTTTTATTTAGAGCTTTTGGTATGGAATCAAATGCTGAAATATTAAATGCATTTTCTGATATTTGAGATGATATTATAACTAATAATATAGCTCCAACTTTAGAAAAAGATAAAACAACAAATAGATTAGAAGCGTTACATGTTATTTATAAATTATTAAGACCAGGAGATTTAGCAACTGATGAAAGAGTTGAAGAATTATTCCAAGTTACTTTTCATGATGAAAAAAGATTTGATTTAGGAGAAATTGCTAGAATGAAAATGAATTTCAAACTAGGTATTGCTACTAAATATGCTGATGAAGATGGTAAATTTTTAAATATTAATGATTTAATAGTATCATTAAAATATTATTTAAATCTAGTTTACTGATCAAAAGAACATATGGTTGATGATATTGACCATTTAGAAAACAGAAGAGTTAGATCAGTTTGAGAATTAGTAATGGATAAAATCAAAGTTGGTATTGCTAGAATGGAAAGAATTACAAAAGATAGAATGACTATAGTAGAACTTGATGATGCTACTCCAGGTACTTTTATCAATTCTAGACCAATTGTTGCAATATTAAAAGAATTTTTCTGAAGTTCACAATTATCACAATTCATGGATCAAAGTAATCCACTTTCTGAATTATGACATAAGAGAAGAGTTTCTGCTCTTGGACCTGGTTGATTAACTAGAGAAAGAGCGTCTTTTGAAGTAAGAGATGTACATCCTACTCAATACGGTAGAATATGTCCAATTGCTACTCCAGAAGGACCAAATATATGACTTGTATTACATTTTGCTTCTTATGCAAAAGTAGATAAATATGGGTTTATTCTTACTCCTTTTAGAGTTGTAGAACATTCTGTTGCAAATGATGGAAAATCTGCTGTAAATAGAATAGCTTTATGAGATATTTTAGGAGATGATGGAAAAGTTATAGTAAAAGATAAAGCATACATTACTGTTGATGATGCTATAAAATTAAAGGAAAAAATTAAATTAAACAAAATTGAAGTTAGATGATTTTTAACAAATAGATTTGATTATTTTGATGCACATCAAGAAAGAGCATTAACTGTTGCAGAAGCTGGTACAACTACTGATGAATTTAGTAATTTTGTTACTACAAGAATTTCAGCAAGAGCAGGTAATGAACCTACTATTTCGTATATTAGTGAAATAACTCATATAGATGTTTCTCCAAAACAAACGATGTCTGTTGAAACTTCACTACTTCCATTTTTAGAACATGATGATGCGACAAGAGCGGAAATGGGTTCTAACATGATGAGACAAGCAGTTCCTCTTATTAGACCAGCTGCACCAATTGTTGGTACTGGTATGGAAAGAGTTGTTTGAGAAGGTTCTGGTTATGTTGTTTTAGCTGAAGATGATTGAGAAATTATCTGAGTTGATGCAAAACATATTACTGTTTTATATAAAAATGGTAATAAAAAATTAGTAGAATTAATTACATTCAAAAGATCTAACCATGATATGATTGTTCATCAAAAACCAGTTGTATCACACGGTCAAAAAGTTAAAAAATGAGATGTATTATGTGATGGTCATGCTATTGATAATTGAGAATTAGCACTTTGAAGAAACTTAACTGTAGCTTATATGCCATGGAAAGGTTATAATTTTGAGGATGCGATTATTATTTCAAGTAAGTTAGTAGAAGATGATTTTTTTACATCAATACATATAAAAGAATTTACACTTGATGTTAGAGAAACTAAACTTGGACCCGAACAAACTACAGATGATATCCCTAATGTTTCTAGTACAAAGTTAAAAGACTTAGATATAGATGGGGTTATTAGAACATGAGCTTATGTTGAAGGTTGAGATATATTAGTTTGAAAAATTACTCCAAAAGGGGAACAAGAATTATCTCCTGAAGAAAGATTATTAAGAGCAATTTTTGGTGATAAATCAAAAGATGTAAAAGATAGTTCTCTTAGACTTCCATCTGGACAAGGTTGAAAAGTATTACAAGTACATATCTTGAAAAGAGAAAATGGTGATAATTTACCAACTTGAGTATTTAAACAAGTAAAAGTTTTTGTTGCTCAAACTAGAAAATTAGAAGTATGAGATAAGATGGCTTGAAGACATTGAAATAAATGAATTGTTTCAAGAGTAGTTCCAGTTGAAGATATGCCTTTTATGGAAGATGGTACTCCAGTTGATATAATTTTAAATCCACTATGAGTAGTTTCTCGTATGAACATTGGACAAGTTCTAGAATCACATATGGGGATGGCAGCAAGAAAAATGTGAATTACAGTTGCAACTCCTATATTAAATGGTATTAGTGTTGATCAAGTTACTGAATTAATGTTAAAAGCATGAATGGATTCAGATTGAAAAGTTCAATTATTTGATTGAGAAACATGAGAAGCATTTAAAGAAAGAACAATGGTTTGAGTTAAATATATGTTAAAACTACACCATTTAGTTGAAGAAAAAATACATGCTAGATCTGTTGGTCCTTATTCTATGGTTACACAACAACCACTTTGAGGTAAAGCTCAAAACTGAGGTCAAAGATTTTGAGAAATGGAGGTTTGGGCACTTGAAGCATATGCTGCAAGTAACATACTTCAAGAAATGATTACAATCAAATCTGATGATGTTGCTGGTAGAACACAAGCTTATGAAGCTATTGTTAAAAATGCTACAATTAAAAAACCAAATATTCCTGAATCGTTTAATGTACTATTAAAAGAATTACAATCTATTTGATTAGATCTTGATTTATTAGACAAAGAAGAATTACTTGAAAAAGAAGCTGAATCAATGAGAAGATACGAAGAAATTATAAGAATTGAAAATATGGTACAAGAATGAAAAAGCGAAAATAAAAAAGAAGAATAATTAAAAATAATAATTATTTTTCTCTTAAAATTTTTAATCTCTAATTATAATCATAATGTTTGATAAATCTTTAGATAATTTTCTAAATGACAAAATCACTGACTTTTCAGAAATAGCAAAAAATATAGGTAAAAAAGATATTACAGAAGGAAAAAACTTAGATAATCTTGCTTGAATATCTCTATGAATTGCTAGTCCTGAAAGAATTAGATCTTTATCTCATGGTAAAGTTTTGATTAGTGAAACAATAAATTATAGAACACAAAGACCTGAAAGATGAGGGTTATTTTGTGAACAAATATTTGGGCCTAGAAAAAACTATGAATGTGCTTGTTGAAAATACAAAAGAATAAGATACAAAGGTATAGTTTGTGAAAGATGTTGAGTTGAAGTAACAAAAGCTTCAGCTAGAAGAGAAAGAATGGCACATATAGATTTATATGCACCAGTTGCTCATACTTGGTATTTAAAATCAGTTCCAGGTAGAATAGGTTTACTTTTAGATCTACCAGTTAAAAAATTGGAACAAGTTGTTTATTTTGCTTCTTATATTATTACTGATGTTTACGAAGATAAATTAATTGAAGTAAACAAAGATTTAGAAGAAAAATACAAGGTTTCTAAAGCAGAAATGCAAAAAGAAGTTCAAAGACAAATTTGAGATTTAAAATCTAGAAAAGACTCTTGAGAACTAAATGATAAAAAATACAATATAGAAGAATCTATATTGATGTCTAAAATTGATGAATTAACTGCTGAATTTGAAGAATTAAGAGCTTGATTAAAATCATTGCAAACTTGAGCTATTATTTGAGAATTAGAATATAGAGTACTAGATTCTAAATTTCCACATGTATTTAAATGATGAACTTGAGCTGAATTTTTAAAGGTTTTACTTGAAAGAATAGATTTACTTAAATTTATTGAAGAACAAGAAATCGAATTAAAAAACTCTACTCAAATTAAACAAAAGAAAATACTTCAAAAAATTAAACTTGCTTCAAGTTTACTTAAATCATGACAAAGACCTGAATGGTTTATATTGGAAGCACTTCCAATTATTCCACCTGATCTTAGACCAATGATCCAACTTGATGGTTGAAGATTTGCAAGTAGTGATTTAAATGATTTATATAGAAGAGTTATAAATAGAAATAACAGACTTAAAAAACTTATTGAGTTAGGAGCACCTGATGTTATTTTGAAAAATGAAAAAAGAATGCTTCAAGAATCAGTTGATATGTTATTAACTGGTGAAACTAGAACAAATAGATCTGGTTTTGTGACTGCAAATAAGAAAAAATTAAAATCATTAACTGAAATTTTAAAAGGTAAACAAGGGCGTTTCAGACAAAACTTACTAGGTAAGAGAGTTGATTACTCTGCTAGATCTGTAATCGTTGTATGACCTTCATTAAAAATTGATGAATGTGGTATTCCAAAAACAATGGCTTTAATATTATTTAAACCTTTTGTTATTGGTAAATTAATTGAAGATGGTTTAGTTTACAACATTAAACATGCTGAAAAATTTATAGAGAAATCTGGTAAAGAAGTTTGGGATGCACTTGATGAAGTAATTGAAGGGAAATATGTTTTGATGAACAGAGCTCCTACACTACATAGACTTTCAATTCAAGCATTTAGACCAGTATTAATAGAATGAAAAGCTATTCAATTACACCCTTTGACGTGTCCTGCATTTAATGCGGATTTCGACTGAGATCAAATGGCTATACATTTACCTATTACTGAAAAAGCACAACAAGAAGCTCGTGATTTGATGGTTACATCAAAAAACTTACTTGCTCCTTCAAGTTGAGAACCAATTATTTCTGCATCTCAAGATATGATTCTTTGAAGTTATTATGTAACTGCAATGGCTGAAAATGGTCTATGAGAATGAAAAGTTTTTTCAAATATAGATGATGTAGAACTTGCTTACGAAGCTAAAGTTTTATGAATAAAATCAAAAATTAAATTTAGATTAAATTGAGAATTTATTGAAACAAATTATGGTAGACTTTTATTTAACCAAATAGTTCCAGAAGGTTTAGGATTTATTAATGAAACATTAAAAAAATGAGCACTTAAAAAAATCTTAGCTAGATCATTTGAAGAACTATGAGCTGAAATTACTGCTAAATTTGTAGATGAAATTAAAAACTTCTGATTTAAATATTCTACTATTTCATGATTATCTATTTCAAAAGATGATATGGTAACTCCTGAAAATAAAAAGGAATTACTTGCTGGTGCTTGAGAAAAAGTTAAATATATTCAAAAGAAATGGTGGCTTGGTTTCATGACTGAAGATGAAAAATATAATCAATCAATTAAAATTTGGGCTGAAGTTAAAAAAGAAATAGAAAGTGAATTAAAAGAATTATTTACTCCTACAAATCATATATTTAACTTTATTGATTCTGGTGCGAGATGAAATCGGTGAAATATTACACAATTATGTGGTATGAAATGACTTGTTGCATCTACTACAGGTAAAACAATTGAACTTCCAATTAAATCTACTCTAAAAGAATGATTTTCTACTCTAGAGTACTTTATTGCAACACATGGTTGAAGAAAAGGTAAATCAGATACTGCCTTAAAAACAGCTCAATCTGGTTATTTAACTAGAAGATTAGTTGACTCTTCTCAAAATATTTTGATTAAAGAAGATGATTGTAATACAGTTCATTCTAAAACAGTTATTAGATGAGAAAAATCTGGAAATTTTGAAGAAAAATTTGAAGATAGAATTTATTCTCATACTGTAGCTAGAAATATAGTTGATGAAAATGGAAAAACTATAGTTGCTTCTGGTACTATAATCGATACTAAAACTCTATGAATTATTAATAAACATAATATTAATAAGATAGAAATTAGATCAGTTCTTACTTGTGAAACTGAAGGTTGAGTTTGTAAAGCTTGTTATGGTTTAGATTTAGGTTTAAACAAAGAAGTTGAAACTGGAACTCCAGTTTGAGTAATTGCTGCACAATCTATTTGAGAACCAGGTACTCAATTAACGATGAGAACTTTCCACTCTGGTTGAGTTGCAAAAGAAGGTTGAGATATGGCCCAAGGTTTATCAAGAGTAGAAGAACTTTTTGAAGCAAGATCACCAAAAGTTGCTGCAGAAATTTCTGATATTGACTGAAATGTTGAAGTTATTAATAATGAATCAAATATTACAGTTAGGGTAACTGCAACTGAATTATATGATGAAGAATATTACTTTGAAGATAATTATGATGTTGTTGTAAAAGTTGGTCAAATTATAAAAGCTAAACATGTTTTAGCTAAATCTACTACTGATAAAGCAAAAATTTCTTCACTTTTTGCCTGAGAAGTTAAAAAAATTGAAGAATGAGTTATCGTTGTTAGAGATATAGAAACAAGAGTATTTGAATATACTTTTGATTTAGGTAGAAGATTACTTGTAAAAGATGGTCAAACTATTTCTAAATGACAAAAAATGACTGAAGGTTCTCTAAATCTTCAAAAATTGAAAGATGTAGCTTGAATATTATTTACAGAACAATATATCGTTGATGAAATTAAAGCAATTTATTCTTCACAATGACAAACAGTTAATTCTAAACATATTGAATTAATCGTTAGACAAATGTTCTCTAGAGTAAGAGTTACTTCAAAATGAGATACTGAATTCTTCCCATGAGATATCGTTGATATCATTAAATTTAAAGCTGAAAATGCAAGATTAATAAGAGAAGGTAAAAAACCAGGTATAGCTGAAAGATTACTTTTAGGTATAACTAAAATTTCTCTATATACTGAATCTTGGTTATCTGCAGCATCATTCCAAGAAACTGTTAGAGTACTTGTTGAATGATCAGTATCATGAAAGATTGATAAGTTTAAAGAAATGAAAGAAAACGTTATTATTGGTAGACTTATTCCTGCTTGAAAACAATATAGAAAGATACATGGTCAATCAACTCAAGAAGATATTGATAGTCAATATTTTGATCCAAATGATGATGATGTAGATGTTTCTGAAGAACATTTATTAGATGTTGTTGGTGAAATGGAACATGAAAGTGATTTTTAGTAAAAAATAAAATAAGACCGGTCTCAACTGAGACCGGTCTTATTTTAAAAACAATAAAAAATATTCTCCTTTAGGAGAATATTTTTTTATAAATCGTTTAACATTTTTAACACATCATCTGCATCATCTTCAGCATCATTATCTTGAGCTGTTTTAATTTTTTGTTTAGAATCTTTTAATTGAAATTCTTGCCATTCAATTAAATGTTTTTCATTTAATTTTTTAATTTCTTTTTGATATTTATCTTCTAATGCATCAAGTTTTTTCTTTTCTGTATCTAGAATATTAAATAATCTATCAATTTGGTCATCAGTCATTGATGGCATTATATCAAACCAATATTGTTTTTCATCGTCATCCATAGACTCAGTTTCAAGTATTAGTTTTACAAGCTCATGGTATTGTGCTTGAATTTCATCGCTTACACTAAAATCTTTTCACATGTAATTAATTACTGCCATATTTTTATTTTTAATTTTTAAACTTTATTTATACTTATTATACCAAACTATTTTAAAATTTGCAAATAAAAAATATGAGTTATAATATTTTTAATGTTAATTATTAATAAAATAAATTTATGACTCTAATTTATTTATGAATTTATACTTTGTTACTTGTTTTAATTTGGGGATTTTTTATTGTTGCAAAAATACATTCTTATAAATTTAAGAATTTTTCAAACTACATTGTAAAAGTAACAAACTTTTTACTTATTTTTTTAATTGTTTTATCAGTTTTAGGTTATGTTATAATTATTTTTATGGATAATAAATCAACTGATATTAAATTTTTAGAAAAAGATGCTTATTTTAATGAAGTAACATACTAATTTATGAGTACAATTTTTACAAAGATTATAAATAGGGAAATACCAAGTGATATAATTTACGAAGATAGTGAAATAATAGTTATAAAAGATATAAAACCAGAAGCAAAGATACACTTACTTATTATTCCTAAAAAAGAAATTGCAACTATCAATGATTTAGATGAATCTGATTCTACTTTGATTGCAAATATGTTTTTTGTTGCAAAAAAAGTCGCAAAAGACTTATGAATTTCAGAGTGATATAAACTAAAGTTCAATGTTTGAAAACTAGGCTGACAAGAAGTTATGCACTTACATTTACACTTATTATCTAATATTTAATTAAATGGAATTTAATAAAAATAAACTTGTTTTTTGAGTTATAGGAGGCTTGATTTTATTATCAATTGTTTTTTTATTAATAACAATAACTAATAAAAATAAAGAATCTGTAAAAACTGGAGCTTCTTGAGAAGTTTTTAAAATTTGGACATTTTGAAATTCTATGACAGATTCTCTTGGTTTTATTGATTGATTTAAAAATGTAAATCCTGATTATAAAAATAGAGAAATAGTAGTTGAAAATTTCACATCATATGAAGATTACACGTATACTTTGATGTCTGCACTAACTTCTTGAAAATGACCAGACCTTTTTGTGTTAAATAATAATGAAAAAAATACAGTTTTCACAAATCAAATTTTATGATTAGATCCTGCAACTATAAATCCAAATGATTTTAGAAAAAGATATAAAGGTTTTTTTAGTGATGATTTAATCTCTACTTATTCTGATTCTGCTTGAACTACAGAATTTCTAATATGAATGCCTGTTTGATATGAAACTCTTTGAATTTATTATAATAGAAAATACGCAAAAGATAGTGATTTAAAAAATTTAGCTAGTTTAAACAATATAGTTTCTGATTTAAAAAATAAATATAGTGATTTAATTCCTATTTGAATATGAAATGGTTCTACAGTTTTTGATGCACAAGATATAATTACTCAATTTTTTATGTTAGAATGATGAGTAACTTGAATTTCAAATGTTAACCAAAGTGTTTTAAAATCAGCTATTTCTTCATATTTATTGTATGGTGATACTACTTGATATAATTGATATAACTCTAGATTTCAGGAATTAAAAGATACTAAAAAAGATTCTATTTATCTTTTTTCAAGATGAGAAGTGCTTATGGTAGTTTGATATCCAAGTATGCTTAAAAAAATAAAAGAAAGTGGTTTTAGTAAAAGTATGCTTCAAGTTACACCTTTTCCTCATTATTTTTCAGGTGGTTGAACAACTCTAGCTGATTATAATTATTTTGTTGTAAATAAAGATAGTACAAATATAGCATTAGCAAATAGTATAATTGCATATTTATATAGTGATGCTTGAGCTACTAGTTTTTTATCTTACAATACAGATCAATTACCAGCATTGTTATCTCTAGAATCTGATAAATTACAACAAAAAGTTGATCCTGATTATACTATAATATTGTGAGATTTTTATAATGAAGAGTATGAATTATCAAGTTTTGATAAATGAATAAAAAATATTTATGATAAAAATATAGTTTCACTTTTAGATACAAATGTAAATAATGAAGATATATTTTTACAATTTAAAGATTCTATTTTGTGTAAGGTAAATAAAATGCTTACTTTCACAAATCTTTGAGCTAATTGTAATTAATTATAAGACCTGTCTCAATTGAGACAGGTCTTAATTTATAAAAAATGAAAAATACAAATTGTTACATACATATTCCATTTTGTACTAGTAAATGCAAATATTGTAGATTTGCATCTTTTTCATGATTTGAAAAAATAAAAATTCAAACTTATGTTGATTTTTTATGTAATGAAATAAACGATTGTAAGGAAAATGATCTAATCTTGGATACTATATATTTTTGATGATGAACTCCATGAACTTTGAGTATTTCTCAATTTCAAAAAATATTAGAAACACTAAAAAATAAATATACTTTCTCTCTAAACATAGAAATAAATATAGAAACAACGCCAGAAAATATAACAAAAGAAAATTTAATTTGATGGAAAAAACTAGGCATAAATAGGATAAGTATGTGAGTTCAAAGCTTAAATGAAAATACTCTTAAAGAAATTTGAAGAGCTTCTAAATGAGATATTTTTACTTCACTAGATTTAGTTAAAGAAGTATGATGGAACAATTTTTCAGTTGATTTTATTATTTGATTACCATATGTTTCTAGGTGAGAAGTATTAAAAAATATAAAGTTTTTACTTAAAAAGTATGATTTTATAAAACATATTTCTATTTATATGTTGGAAGAATATTATGAAATACCAGATGAAAAAGAATCAAAATTTGATAATATAACTTATCCAAATTCATGGAAACAAAATTGAATATGTGAAGATGACTATTTAGAAGAATATTCTATTATAAAAAAATATTTAAATAGTGAAAATTTCACTAGATATGAAATATCAAATTATGCAAAGCCTTGATATGAATGTAAGCATAATTATGGATATTGGACACATAAAGAAACTCTAGCATTTTGACTTGGAGCTTTTGGTTTTATAAATAATATTCGTTTTTCAAATAGTGAAAATTTTATGGATTATTATAATAAAAAGAATATACAAATTGAAAAATTAAGTACGGATGATATTTTTTTGGAAAAAATAATGTTTTCACTTAGAACTTCTTGAATTGAAAAATGAATTTATGAAAAATTAAATAATGAGCAAATTAATTATTTTGTTGAAAATGATTTTTTGGAAATAGTTGATGATAGATTAATTTTAACAAATTCTGGAGTTTTAGTTATGGATTATATACTTTGAAAAATCATTTTTTAAACAAAAAAAAAGAATTTGTTTTTAAACAAATTCTTTTTTTTTGTAATTATCTAGCAGATAATTCTTCTTTAAAATGATCAAATAAGTGATTAACTAAATCATCTAAATTTTTGTAATCTTCTCTAGAATATCTAAATTTTTCACCATCTAGAGTTGCAGAAACTACTCAATCAAATAATTCTTTTTTATTTTTATCTATTTTTACATCAATTGTTCCTTCTGCATCATCTTTAGTTGTAAATTTTTTTAAATAATTATCTAATTTATTTTCTAGATTGTGTTTTACTAATCTCTCAGTTACATCTTTAGCTTCATCTGCATTTACATGTATTTTTACTTGTATTTCCATATTACACTTATTATTATATAAATTCAAAAAAGGTTTTAAATATTTTTATAAGGCTTCATATTAAAACATTTTTATGACAACATTTTAGCATATTAAAAATTTAATGCAAATAAAATTTAAAAAAATTGTTGAAAAATATATATAATTAGATATAAATATAATGTATATAATAAATTAAATAGTTTTCTTAATTTTCTGAAATAAATGAAAACTGTTTGAGTCCCAATCTTTAGATTGGTCAAGTTTTTGAATTTATGTAAGAAATTTAAGAAAACTAAAAATATCCAATATAAATAACATTTAAAAAATATAATAATGACGAAATATACTCCAACGATATGACTTGAAATCCATGTTAGAATTAAATCTGATACTAAAATGTTTTGTTCATGTAAAAATGCAGTAGCATTAGCTGAAGAACCAAATATGAATGTTTGTAATGTTTGTATGTGATTTCCATGAATGTTGCCTAGTTTAAACAAAGAAGTTGTTAGACTTGGACTTATCTGAGGTATGATGATGAATTGTGATGTAAATAAGATTTCTAAGTTTGATAGAAAAACTTATTTTTATCCTGATAATCCGACAGCATACCAAATTACTCAAATGTATGAACCAATAGTTTGAAAATGATTTGTAAAAACTCTTGTAAATTGAACTGAAAGAACTTTTGCTATACATCATATGCATTTAGAAAATGATGCTTGAAAACTTATTCATGCATGATGAAAAACTCTTCTTGATTTTAATAGAGCAGGAAGTCCACTTATGGAAATAGTTACAGATCCAGTTTTTCATGATAAAGATGAAGTTATGGAATTTTTAAGAGAACTTCAAAAACTTATGAGAGCAGGATGAGTTTCTGATGCTGATATGGAAAAATGACAATTAAGATGTGATGTAAATATATCTATAGCACCAGAATGAAGCTCTATACTTTGAGCTAGAACTGAGACAAAAAATGTAAATTCTTTTGCTGCAATTGGTAGAGTTGTAGAACATGAAACAAAAAGACAAATTTCTATACTTGAAAAAGGTTGAGTTATAGATCAAGAAACAAGAGGTTGGAATGATGATACTTGAACTTCTGTAAGTCAAAGAAGTAAGGAAGATGCTATGGATTATAGATATTTTCCTGAACCAGATTTATTACCTGTTGTTTTAAGTGATGAATTTATAGCTGAAGCTAGAAAACAAATCCCAGAATTACCAATAGAAAAAAGAATTAAGTATTTGAGAGTTTATAAATTAAGTGATGATGATGCTAGAATTTTGACTACAACAAGAGAACTTAGCGAATATTTTGATAATTTAGTAGATTTAACTTGAGATTCTAAAAAATCTTGTGCTTATATTACTTCTGTTTTACTTGCAATGATGAATGAAAGTGAAACAATTAAAAATATAACAGATCTAAGATTTGATATAAAAGAGTTAGCAAAAGTTATAGATTTAGTAAATAGAGATGAATTATCAAGTACAAATTCTAAACAAGTTATAGAAGAATTATTTAATAATGGTTGAGAAACTGATATAATAGTAGATGAAAATAACCTAAGACAAAAAAATGATACTTGAGCGTTAGAAGCTATTGTTGATAGTGTTTTAGTTGATAATGCAACACAAGTTGCTGATTATAAAGCTGGAAATGAAAACATATTTTGATTTTTAGTAGGTCAATGTATGAAAGCTTCAAAATGAACATGAAATCCAAAAATATTTAATGAATTACTAAAAAAGAAACTCTAGAATTATTTCTGGAGTTTTTTTGTATTTAAATTTTTGCAAGAAAAAATAATTTATGATATGATTTATTTAGTTAAAAGTTTTTGCCTTTAAATAGATAAAAACCTATATTTAAGTTTAACAATATAAAATATGTTTTCTAAACTTTTAGATAAATTCAGAGCTAATAAAAGAAATATACTATGGATTATAGTGTGAGTTTCTTTGTTTTTTGTGTTGAGTGATAGCGTGTTTGCTGCTGATGCTGCTACTGCAACAAATACTGCTTTTGAAAAAGCTAAAGCTACAGCTTGAAGTGCTATGTCTTGGATATGAGCTACAATTGCAGTATTTTTATCTTTACTTACATATTTAACTACTATATTTTTATCACCTGAATGGATAAATGGTAGCTTATTTTGATTAAATACCTATTTTAAAGATATTTGGATTCTTATTTCAAATGTGGTTTATTTAGTTTTTGCTTTTATCCTTATATGGATAGCATTTATGAATATAATTTGAAAATGACAAGAAAAATATGCTCTTAAACAAGCATTGCCTAAATTTATAGTTTGAATCTTGATTGTTCCATTCTCTTGGTTTTTAGTTCAGTTTATACTTTCACTTTCTGCTGTTTTAACTATATCTGCTTTAAATTTACCATTTGAAACATTTCCTACATTTGGTAAGACTTTAGCAACTACTACTATTCCAAAAAGTTGTACAGTAAATTTAAAATCAATTTGAAAAAATGATTCTACTGCAACTGATTCAACAGTTGAAGAAAAATGATTTATTTACTGTGATAAGGATTTAAAAACAAATTTAAGTGATGTATTAAATTCTTGAAAATCATCAGATTCTATTTTTGGTATTATAGCTACTTATACTTATTGAGTATTATGATTAGAAAATATATCAAATATGAATGCAAATGATTTAACTGGTATAAAAACAATGTGAGATTTAGTTGTTAAATTATTATTTGATGTTCTTTTTGTTGTTGTATATTCTATCTTAATGATAGCACTATGATTAGTTTTGATGGTTAGATGAATTTATATTTGGATATATATAATGATTTCACCAATATTTGGTTTAATGTATTTTTTTGATAAAACAAGTGGATGATGAGAATTTTTTGATAAATTTAATATAAAACAATTTATATCATTAGCTATGGTTCCTGTATTTTCTATGTTAGCACTTACATTTGGTTTATTATTTATGTATGTAGTATGAAATTGAATGACTTGATGAGGAAATAAAGATGGTGTAGATAATGTTATTATAAAGGAAGACTGAGATAAATGAAGTAAAATAACTATATGATGAACACAATGAACTTGAGATTGATGATTTTCACTTTCAATTATTGGTTCACCTGCAAATTCACAAAATATTACATGATTTATGAAAAATGCATGAAATGATACATTGTGAGTTATATGAACTCTTATTATGAAAATATTTGGTATAGTTGTATTATGGTGAGCGGTTATGGCAGCTCTTAGATCAAATGAAATGACAAAGGCTATTGTTGAACCACTTCATGCATTTGGTACACAAGTTTGAGGACTTATTACAAAAGCGCCACAATATGCACCTATATTTGGTGGGCAAAGTATGCAAAGTATGAGTCAAATATGAAGTGCTGCTTCAAATTATTATACAAATACTTTACCATGAAAAAAATCATCTGAATTTATGCAAAAACATTGATTGTTTTGAAATGATAAGACTTCAGTTGATTCAACTGAAATTAGAAATGCATTAAATAGTTGAAATCTAAATAATATATGACCTGCAGTAAAAAAAGCATTAGTTAATGCTTGAGAAGCAAATATTGCATCAAATAGAGAAGAATTGATATCTTCATTGTTAGAAGTAGCAAAAAAATTAGATCCAAATTGAATATATAAAGATAAAAAAGTTTCTGATATAAAATGAAATGGTGAATCATTTGTTAAATTAAATCAATATATTGATGAACAATTGACAAATAAAAGAGCTGAAAATGCAGATATTTTTGCAGATTGACACCCAACTGCAATGAGTTGAAATACATCACAATATAATGAGTGGTTAAGAAGACAAAAAGATTGAGCTAATCAAACTCAATCAACATGAAATACAAATCAAACACAAACAATTAATTTGAATATAAAAAATGATTGATTAAATAATAATTTATATACAAAAGATACAAGTGGTAAAATAATATGAGTAACTGATGCACAAGCTGTTGCTAGTCATATTTCAGAAACCAACTTACTTACTAGAGAACAATTTATAGATGAATTTGTAAAAAAATTAATTACTGAAAAATGAAGAAGCAATATTACAGATGAAAATGCTAAAAAAATTGCTGAGGAAGTAGCTAATAAAATAACAAATTTTAAAACTAATTAATAAAATAAGAAAACTCCAAAACCATAAAAAAAATTTAGAACTTCGTTCTAAATTTTTTTTATCAATTCTTCGGCTGAGACTATCTCTAAATTACCATATATAGTTTTTTTAACTCATAGATTTTCTAAATCTTCTAAAACTAGATATCTCTTATTTTCTCATGGAACTTTTAATAATTTATTGATTTCTTTTTTGATTTCACTTTTTTCTGTTTCTTTGCATATATGTATATATATAGTTTTATCAGATTTTTTTGCTATAAAACTAAATTCAAATAATCAGTTTAATCATCAAAATATACTAAAATCATTATAGTTAAGTTGTATAAAAACTAGATTTTCTATCAATTTATTTTTGTCTAACATAAAATTTCAGTAACTATTTTTTATTCCATTATCGCAAAAATAGTACTTATTTCTATTGTTTATAACTTTCTCCTTTTTCAGATCATATAACTCTATCTTATATATGATCTTTTCTTGCAATGAAAACTCTATATAATCCATAAAAGTTTTAAGAGCAACAGAGCTATTGTCTTCTACTATTCTATGTAATTCTCTTTGAGTTAAAAAATAGTCTATTTCTGCTATTTTTGTTAACATATAATTATACAAAAATACATTTTTTACAAGTTTTAATCAAACTATCTTGTTTAGAATTATACTATCTTTTATAAGTGAAATATAGTTTTCTTTGATTTTTGTAGTAGTTAAGTTAGATAAATTTCATATATTTCAGTATAATGTATCATTTTTTATATTTTCTGAAATTACATTCTTTATTTCTATTTCTGTTATATTTGGTATCTTTATATCGTTTCAAATTATGATTATCTTATAGTTTTCTTTATGTATTTTTGATAAGAAATCCTTGATTCATTCTATATGACTTATATTTTGTAATATGATATATCTTGTATTTTTGTTATAGTTAACTTGTATATTTAATAGATTTTCTAAGTTTATATTATTTTTTATTATATTTTGATTATCTAGATCTTTGTTAAAATAAAAAAATCTATCTTCTATCTTAGTTTTTTTTATGAAGTCAGAAATAACTTCAGTTTTTCATATATACTTCATACCACTTATTATGATGATTTTTTCTTTATTTATACTATTAACTATTTTTTTAAGAAAAACATTATAATTTCTTGTGATTTCTTTACTTAATATATAATCTTTGTTTCTTTTTAATAATTGTTCAAATAATTGCATTTTTGTTATACTTAAATTATATAATAATTGTATTTAATTATATTTACTTAGTTTATATATAAAAAAATAATAAAGTCAATTTTCTATAATATAATTTATATTTATATTTTGTAAATATATAAGGTTTTGACATTATTATTCTATAAGTATTATATAGTTATGTATTTTAATATACATTATTACTTTTTGTAATATTTATTATATAAAAAAATATATGAAGTATTTTTTATTTATATTATATATAATTTGAGCATTAGTATGAGTACATTTATTAGTTTGAACTAATCTATGACTTACTGCCGATGCTTTTTTAATATTTGCTGTATTTCTTTGAATTTATATGGCTGTTAATATATGAGCAAATGATGTAGCAAATAGTGTTTGACCTGCTGTTTGATCAGGTGCTTTAAGTTTAAAATGAGCAATTATTATTGCTGCAATTTTTGAACTAGCTTGAGCTGTTATAGCTGGTTGAGAAGTAGTAAAAACTATTAAAGATTGAATTATTGATATATCTTTAATTAATAATTCAGCTGTTTTTATGTTTATAATGCTTGCAGCATTGTTTTCTGCTGCATTATGGCTAAATCTTGCAACTTATTTTAAAGCACCGGTTTCTACTACACATTCTATTGTTGGTTGAGTAATGTGAGCATGAATTGCTGCAATGTGAGTTAATATTGTTTCTTGGCCTACTATGTGAAAAATAGTTCTTAGTTGGTTTATATCACCACTATTATGATGAATTATTGCCTCTATATTTTTATTTTTTATTAAATATCTAATTTTAAATAGAAAAGATAAATTAGTCCAAGCTAAAAAATGGGTTCCATTTTTTGTTTCTATAATGGCACGGTCTTTTACAACATATATTATACTTAAATGACTTAAAAATTTAGTAAACGTAGATTTTATTACTGCATCACATATTTGATTGTTTATAGCATTTTTAACTTATTTTTTCCTTAGAGCATATATTTGAAAAATATCACATAAGTTATCAAATGAAAGAAAAACAATTGCAAAATTATTTAATATTCCTTTAATCTTATCTGTAATTCTTTTAAGTTTTGCTCATGGTTCAAATGATGTTGCAAATGCAATTGGTCCATTGGCTGCTATTTATGACACTATAGTAAATTCTGGGGTAAATTGAAGTGTTTGAATTCCTTTTTGGATTATGCTTTTATGAGGAACTTGATTATCTTTTGGTTTAATGTTATTTTGACCAAAAATTATAAAAGCTGTTGGTTGAGAAATTACTGAACTTGATCAAATTAGAGCATTTTGTATTGCTTTATCTGCTGCATTTACTGTAATTTTAGCTAGTCAATTATGATTACCAGTTAGTTCTACTCATATAGCGATTGGTTGAGTTTTCTGAGTATGATTCTTAAGAGAATATCTTCATAAAAGAGAACATAATAAAAAAGAAAAATTTGTTGAGAGAAAAATGCTTACAAAGATAATTGCAGCTTGGTTAATTACTGTTCCAATAGTTTCAGTTCTTTCTTGATTAATATTTCTTTTATTTAATTTTTTATTCATCTAAATAATTCTATTTTAAAAAAAGTAAAAAATAATTTATTTTTTACTTTTTTTTTGTATACTATTGCTAGATTTTATTTGAAATAATGAAAAAATGGAAAAAGCTTTGAAACAAAATATATTGAAAATAATTAAGGAAAATTATTCTATTGAACTAGATGATATAAATTTAACTATTCCACCAAAGAAGGAAATGTGAGATTTCGCTTTTAATTGTGGTATCTTATCTAGAGAATTGAAAAAAAATCCAAACTTAATAGCTAGTGAAATATTACCTTTATTAAAAACTATTTCTGAGATAACTGATGTAAGTAGTGAATGAGCTTTTGTAAACATAAAAGTTTCAAAAGATATATTTACTAAAAAGTTTTTTGAATTACATAATCTAGATTTTGCATCTCAATTTAGCGATATTTGAAATGGTAAAAAAATAATAGTTGATTATATATGAGTAAATGTTTGAAAACCTCTTCATATAGGTCATATGTGTACACCAAACATAGGTCAAGCAATGATAAATCTATACAAAAAATTTGGTTATGATGTTATTTCTGATAGTCATATAGGGGATTGGTGAATTATCTTTGGTAAGCTAATTACAGCTTATAAATTATGGTGAGATGAAAATAAATTAAAAGAAAATGCAGTTGATTATTTACTTGAATTGTATGTAAAAATTACAAAAGAAGTAGAATGAAATGAAACTTTAGAGCAACAAACAAGAGATGAATTTAAATTGTTATCAGAATGAAATCCTGAATCTATAGTGCTTTGGTCTAAATTTACAAAATACTCTATAGAAGCTATGAATAAAAACTTAGCAAGACTAAATGTAAAACCAGATTACAATATAGGAGAGAGTTTTTATGAATGATTATGACTTCCAAAAATGGAAGATTTTCCTGATTTAGTTTTTGATATGCATTCAATTGTTTTAGAGTTAATCTCAAAATGAATCGCAACACAAAACGATGATAGTTCTGTTTGAGTTATTTTTGAAAATGATAAATTACCAAGTTGTATATTACAAAAAAGAGACGGAACTCATGGTTATCTAGCTAGTGATTTAGCTTGTATCAAATATAGAACTTCAAATTGGAATCCAGAAAAAATAGTTTATTTTGTAGATGTAAGACAACAACTTCATTTTAAACAAGCTTTTGAAATAGCTAAAAATGCTTGATGGTTATGAGAAAGCGAATTATTTCATGCTTATAATTGATTTATCTCTTGAAAAGAGTGAGCTTTTTCAACTAGAAAATGAAACATAATTAAACTTTGAGATTTACTTGATGAAGCAGAGTCTAGAGCAAAAAAAATCATCTTAGAAAAAAGAGATGATTTAGAAGAAAAAGAGTTAAATGAACTTAGTAAGATGATTTGAATTTGAGCTATAAAATACGGTCATTTAAAAAAATCTAGAGAAACTGATATGATTTTTGATTGGGATGAATTTATGACTTTTGAATGAAATAGTGGACCATATATACAATACGCTTATGTTAGAGCTATTCGTATAATAGAAAATTTTTGAGAAAATTTTGATATGGAAGTAAATTCTATTTTTGAAAGTTTAGAAGAAATAGAATTAGTAAAACAATTATGAAATTACAGGGAAGTATTAGTTGATACTTTTAATAAAAATATGCCACATATTCTTTGTAAATATGCTTATGATCTAACTAAAACATTTAATAGTTTTTATAATGCAGTTCATATTTTAAATGAAGATGATTTTGAAAAAAAGATTTTGAGATTAAAAATGGTAAGACTTTTTACTATTACTTTAAAAGATGCTTTTTCTGTATTGGGTATTGAAATGCCAAATAAGATGTAAAAGGATAAGCCCTGCACAAGTGCAGGGCTTATAATTGGTACTTTTTGAACTTGGGACTCTGCTTTAAATATCAAGTACTGACATAAATTACAAAGCTAACACTATACCTTGTGATAGGTATAATATTTACATTTGCAAGGTACTTGCATATGCACCAACTCAAAAAGGAATTTTATAATATTTTAAAAAAATAATTTGTCAATATAAAATGAATAAAGTTGATTATGATAATATATCAAAATGATTTTCTGAAAGTAGAAAAAATATGAGATGGGAAGAAATATATTATTTTATTTCTGACTTTTTATCTGATTATAAATGAAAATATTTTTTAGATATATGATGTGGAAGTGCTAGATTGTTAGAACAATTTTCTATTAATTTTGATATAGATGATATAAATTATCTTTGAGTTGATTTATCTATTTGAATGTTAGAAGAAGCAAAAAAATCTTATCCAAACAAAGATTTTTTAAACTTAGATATGTTAAATTTAGATAAGATTAAAGATAAAAAATTTGATTTCATTTTTTTAATTGCTAGTTTTCATCATCTTCAAACATTGGAAGAAAGAGTTGAAGTTTTAGAAAAAATATATTCACTTTTAAAACCTGAATGAAAAGTGTTTTTTACAAATTGGTTTTTAAATTCTCCTATAAATCATGATAAATATAAAAAAGATATTATAAATGATAGTGAAAATGAATTTTGAAGTATGGATTACAATATTTATTTTTGAGATTATCCTAGATTTTATCATTGTTTCACTCTTGATGAACTAGAATATTTATTTAAAAAAACTTGATTTGAAATAATCGAAAACTGAGTTTTTGATACAAAGAAAAATTTTGTAAGTATAATAAAAAAAATTTGAGATTAATCTCAAATTTTTTTTATTATTCAAATTCACTAGCTGAGTATGGAACTCATTGATTTGATGATGATGAACCAAAGCTAGGTAATGTAGCTCATGAAGAAGATTTACCTTGTTCTTGTTCATTTACTAAAACATTATTTCTACTTCAAATTAAAGTATTTGGACAATTAGCAGCAGCATCAAAACATGAACCACTATCATAATCTCAAACTATTTTTGTAACGTAAATATCACTAGCTTCTTTTTTAATAGTATAAGCTATATTGTAATATGAACCAGTTTTATTATCAGCTCACCAGTTTGCTCAAGTTGGTTTTTTATAAACTGCATAAACATATCTACCAATTCAGTATTCTATTAATTTTTTATTATTTGTATTTTCTTTTAAATCTCCAACTTCTGGATCAAATAAATCTTTAGTTAAGTATTTTTTTGTAAGAGTTGTTTGAGAAATAGTTCACTTTGCTCAAATTTGTTGAGAATTATCAATATTCATTACTCTTCATCCTCAAACTGCAGCATCTATGCTTACAATTTCAGCACCATTCATTGTTACATCAAGTGTATTTGATTGAGTTGCTTCAACTGCTGAATTATATCACCACATATTAGTTGCTGATGTTATATCACTAGATGGATAATAATTATTATCAACTTTAAATTGTTGAAGTGCTGTTTCTATAGTTGAAACATCATTTATTTTTCTACCAGAAACTGCTTTATCTACAGCTCAACCAAAATTTTGGTAAGCAACTACAGATATAATTGCCAATATAGTAATAACAACAAGTAATTCAACAAGTGTAAATGCATTTTTAAGATTATATTTTTTCATATTATATTATTATAAATATTAAATACTTTTAAATAGTATCCTTTTTTTTTGATATGACAAGAAAATATTATAATAAAATATTTACAAATTTTATATATATGATATTATGCTATTTATAATTATTGTTTTAAATATTTTTATGGATGAGAGGTATATAAAAATAGATGCAAAAGTCGACGCTATAGTTAAAAAAGTTTCTTTATATATGAGAAACTTAAATTTTGAGTACATAAAATCTGAAATTTTTAAAGCATATCTATATTCTCGTGACGCACATGAGTGACAAAATAGATTATCTGGAGATCCATATATTATACACCCAGTTGAAGCAACTGAAATACTTTTAGATTTAAATCCAGATATCTATACTATTCAAGCTTGTTTATTACATGATGTAATTGAAGATACTCTTAAAACATCAGATGATATAAAAAAAGAATTTTGAGATGAAGTAGCATTTCTTTGTGAATGATTAGCTAAATTATCAAAGATAAGATATAAATGAGAAGAAAGAGATGTTTGAAGTTTGAGAAAAATGGTTGTTGCAATGGCTGAAGATTTGAGAGTTATATTTGTCAAATTGTCAGATAGACTTCATAATATGAGAACACTTGTTCATCATCCTAGAAAAGATAAGAGAGAAAAAATAGCACTTGAAACACTAAATATTTTTTCTCCAATTGCAGATAGATTATGACTATATCATATAAAAAATTCTCTTGATGAAGAATGTTTTAAAATACTAAATCCTACAGAATATAAAAAATTAAAAAAAGAATTAAAAGATTTAGAACCACAAAGGAAAGCATTTGTAAAAAATGTAAAAGAAGAAATAACAATTCTTTTAAATAAAAATGGTTTAAAAAATTTTGAAGTCGATTATAGAGTTAAATCAATTTATTCTATTCATAAAAAACTACTTAAAAAATGACTTACTCAAGCAAATGAACTTTTTGATTTATTTGGTATTAGAATAATTGTAGAAAATGAATCGGATTGTTATAGAGTACTAGGAATAATTCATAATACTTGGACTCCATTACCAAAGAGATTTAAAGATTATATTGCTTTACCTAAGCCAAATTGATACAAGAGTTTACATACAAGTATAATGTGACTTTTTGAAGCAAATAGAAAACAGGCTACTGAAATTCAAATAAAAACTTATAAGATGAAAGAATATTCAGATTTATGAGTTGCTGCACATTTTGAATACAAAGAAAAGGGAAGTAATATTGCTACTGATATAGACTGGGTAAAAGAACTTAAAGAACTTGTAAATAATATCCAAGATAGTGATTTTGTTTGATCATTAAAAGTAGATTTTTTTAAAGATAGAATCTATGTTTTTACTCCTAAATGAGATCATATTAATCTACCTTCTTGATCTACTCCTATTGATTTTGCTTATGCAGTCCATACTGAATTATGAAATCATATTTCAATTGCTAAAGTAAATGATAGTGTTTATCCACTTGATAAAGAATTACATAATTGAGATATTGTTGAAATTGTAATTGATAAAAATAAAAAACCAAACCCGTTTCGGATTTGATTTGTAAAAACTATTAAAGCAAAAAATAGGATAAAAGCTACTCTTAAAAAAGAAGATCAAGAGCTTCATAGAGAAAGAGGAAAAGAAATAATGAGTAAATATTTAGAAAAAACATGACTTTGAAAAATAGATAAGGATTTAACTATTTTAAAAACTCTTGATTGAAAAAATCTAAATATGGAAGAAAGATTACTTCTTTTGGAACAAATATGAGATTTTTCTATGCCGCCAGCTGCACTTATTAAAAAAATTGTTAAAGGTTCACCATTGCATGTAAGAGAAAAATTTGCAATTGAAAATTGAATTTGAGATTGAATTAAAAAAGAAATATATTCTCAAAATTCTGATGAAGAAACAAAGGTTACAAAAACAAATTTAATTATAGGTTGAGAATCAGGACTTGATTATAAATTGTGTTATTGTTCTAGAAGAAAAATAACAAATGATATAGTTGCACATATAAATAATAAATGAGTTTTTACAATTCATAGAAGAAATTGTAAGGTTTTAGCTGATGTAAATAAGGATAGATTATTACCAGCTTATATTGATTGAGAAACTCCAGAATCACTTATAATGAATATAAAATTAGTCGTAAAAAACAAAATTTGAATATTAAAAGAAATAAGTGACATTATATATAATATGTGAATAAATATAGAATCTATTAATACTAAAAAATTATGAAATTTACATACTGAGATTTCATTGTGACTAAGTATTTTTGATTATGATTATCTACTTATCGATAGATTTGTTGATAGAGTTAAATCTCATTTGAGGGAATCTCTTCTATCTTCTGAAATTTTAAAGGTTTGAAAATAATAAAAAAACTCCCAAATGGGAGTTTTTTTATTATTTTCTTAAGTTTAATTTTTCAATAACTTCAGCATATTTAGTAGCATCTTTTTTCTTTAGGTAAGCAAGAAGTTTTCTTCTTTTTGCAACCATCATTAAGATACCTCTTCTAGAATGATTATCATTTTTGTGTTCTAATAAATGTTCTTTAAGGTTTTCAATTTGTGCAGTTAAAATAGCTACTTGTACTTCGCTAGATCCTGTATCACCTTTTTTGCTTGCAAAATCAGAAATGATTTTACTTTTTATTTCTTTAGTAACTGTCATAAAAGTATTTTTTACGAATATAAAATTTTGTAATAAACCGGAAAATACACCAGTAAATTAACAAAGGGGATTATATAATTTTTTTTTATATTTGCAAATTTAATCTAAAAATTTAGAAATCACTTTTTTTACTTAAATATAAATTTGATATTTTTACTTAAAAAAATATTATAATACATATAATTTTGGAACCTAATCTATGAGAGAATTTAAATCATTTTATTTTGAAAAATTTAGTTTTGATAAGCAAAATCTATTAGCTAAGTTTGAATATAGTTTTGATGAGTCTTATTTTTTTACTGAAGAAATAAATTTTTCTTCAGTAGATTTTTTCGTGAGAAAAAATTTAAATGAGCATATAATAAATAACTTTCTTTTTTCTCTTCATATAGCTATTTGAATAAGTTACTACAAATCGTTTCCAACTGAAAAACTATTTGTTAAATCATGAATATTAGATGAAAAGCAAATACATTTTTGGCAAAAATTTTATAAAAATGGATTATGAGAATTTCTTTTTATAAACAAAATTAGTCCAGATAATTTATTTCAATTTGAAAATATATGAGTTACAAGGTATGAAAAAATAGATTTTTCGCTTAGCGAAAAATCGCTCATACCACTTTGATGATGAAAGGATTCTCTTGTAAGTATTGATTTATTTACTAAATCTAAACTAGATTATGATCTAGTTGTTTTTGGAAAAATAGACGATATAAAACAAAATTGTGCTAGAGTTTTAGATAAAAAAATACTACTCATAACTAGAAAAATAAGTCCAAGTTTGCTAGTTTTAAATAATGAGTGAAATTATAATTGACATGTTCCAATAACTTGAATTATAGCCTTTGTTTTGGCTTTTACTTCTTATTTGTATGATTATAAATATCTTGTTTTATCAAATGAAAAATCAGCAAGTGTCTGAAATACTTTTTGGAATGATTTTGAAATAAATCATCAATATTCAAAAAGTTTAGAATTTGAGAATGATTTTAAAGATTATTTAGATAATTATTTATCAAAAGATATAGCTTATTTTTCACTTCTTAGATGATGGTATGAAATCAAGATTTGAGAATATTTTGCAAAAAATTGTAAGAAATTTTTTGGAGTTTTTTCAAGTTGTAATAATAATTTTAAGATAGATGAAACAAAAAGATTAAAACAAACTATATGGTGTAATTCTTGTCCTAAATGTGCTTTTGTTTTTGCTATTTTGAGACCTTATTTATCAAATGATGAAATATTATCTATATTTTGAGAAGATTTATTTTTAAAACAAGATTTAAAACAAACTTTTTTAGAACTTTTATGAATAAGTGCATTTAAACCTTTTGAATGTGTTTGAGAAGTAGAAGAAGTTGTTTTAGTATTTTATAAGTCTCTTAAATTATATAAAAATGATGAAAGCGATATATTAAATGAATTTGTGAAAAATATTTCTTGAAAATATGACGAAAAATATTTCAAAGATTTAGAAGAAAAATTTGCGACAATTTATGATGATGATATAATACCACAAAAAATAAAAGAAATAATATTAAAAAATATATAATGCAATATAACAATTTTTTAAAGAACTTAAAATCAAATTACTATATAAAAAAAATAATAAGTAGATGGACACAAATACATACTATTATTGTTTTTTTTGTTCTCTTTTTTTTAGTTATAATTAAAACCTTATTTTCTTATACTGTATCAAATTATAGTTATTATAATTGACTTGCAGATGCTCAACAAATATGAAAAGTTTCTGTTCCTGTTAATAGATGAGCAATATATTCTTGATGAGATAAAAATACAGTTTTGGCTACATCACTGCACCTTTATGATTTAGCCGTTGATCCACAAATGATTTGAGATAAAGAAAAACTTTCAAATTTTTTAGTTGATATTGTTTACAACGAATCTTGTAATAATAAAAATGCTTATTTATGTAAAAATAATATTTTAAAATATTTAAAAGTATTAGAAATAGAAAATTTTGTAAATGATGAAAAATATATTAAAAATTTATTAAAAGATAAAATAGTTTCAAAATTACTTCAAACAAAGGTTACAAGTGTTTTGATTGATAAAGAATTATCTCCAAGTGATATACTTCAAATTAAAAATCTATGATTTTCTTGATTATATCCAACTGATAATTATCTATATATAAATCCAGAAGAATTTGATAATAGTGATTCACATATAACAGAATTATCAAAAATTGTATGAACAAATGAGGAGAGACTTAAAAGTCTTACTAGAAAAAGAGAACTTAGATATGTTCCAATTATAAATAAAATTTCAATTGATAATTCTGATTATATAACTTCTTACATAAAAGATGAAAAAGAAGCGATTTCTAGATGAATATTATCTGAAGAAAAAGCAATAAGTTCATTTTTTATACTTTCACCTTTTCCAAATAGATATTACCCAGAATCAAATTTGGCTTCGCAAGTTGTTTGATTTGTTGATAACGCTTGAGTTTGAAATTATGGATTAGAATGATATTTTAATGATATTTTAAAGTGAAATAATTGAGAAATAGTTAGTAGAAAAGATATAAATGGTAGAATTATTGATCCTATTTCATTAAATCAAGAAGATTTAATTTGAGAATGAATTCAAATTATTTCTACAATTGATAGAAATGTACAAAAAAAAGTAGAACAATTACTTGAAGATTGAGTAAAAAAATATAGAGCTAATAAGTGAAGTATTATAGTAATGGACCCAAAAACTGGTAATATAATTGCAATGGCAAATTATCCTACTTATGATTTAAATAATTTCTGAGATGTTTATGAATTAGAAAAAGTTAAATATAGTGAATTCCCAAATCCAGCAACTGATTTATTATGATTCCCAATCTTTGTTGAAGATAACCAAAATGGAACAAAGTTTATATATGATAATAAAGAAATTAATTTAAGAGAAGCTACAAGAGAAGAATTGTGAAATATGGCACTTGTAAAATATAAATATAAAAATGGTTATTGAGCAGCGGTTTATTCAAATGATATAGTTTCAGCTGTTTATGAACCAGGATCTGTTATGAAAATGGTTACTGTAGCGGCTTGAATAGATACTTGAGAAATAAATAAAAATTCTATGTATCAAGATAATTGATTTGTAGAAATAGATAATTTTAAGATATCAAATGTAGCTGAACAATGTAAGTGATATCATACATTTTGAAATGCACTAAATTATTCTTGTAATGTATGAATGATTAGAATTGCTCAAAAAGTAGGTAAGACTCTGATGTATCAATATTATGATGAATTTTGATTTTGAAAAATAACTTGAATTGATTTACAATGAGAAGTTAGTTCTAGATTAGAACCTTGGGAAAAACGGTCACAAGCTTGATTATTTACTCGTAGTTATTGACTTTGAATTTCTATTACTCAATTGCAAGTTGCAGCTGCTTATAATGCTATTGCAAATTCTTGAGTTTTTGTAAAACCAAAGATTATAGATAAAATTGTTTATCCAGATTGAAAAGAAGTTGTTTACAAAACAGAAGAAGAAAGAAGAGTTGTAAAAGAATCAACTTCAAAAGTTGTTACTAATATGCTTTATGATTGATGTACAAACTGAGTTGCAAAAAATTGATTTGTAAAATGATATGCAATGGCTTGTAAATCATGAACTGCTCAGATTTCTTATAAATGATGATATGAAACTTGAGTTTGATCAACTGTTTGAACATTTGCTTGATTTGGTCCTGTTGAAGATCCTAAATTTACAATTGTTGTAAAACTAGAAAGAATTAGAACAAGTGCTTATGGTTGAGAAACTTCTGGTCATATATTTGCTGATGTTGCAAAATATTTACTTGATTATTACAAGATTCCTAAAAAGGAAGAAAAAGAAGATAAAATTGAAGCAAAAAAATAAACTTTTCTCTTTAGAGAAAAGTTTATTTTTTTGCAATACATTTTAAAATTTACAAAAAAAATATATAATTAGTCACAATTTAAAAATTAGTAAATAAAAATGAACAAAATTTGTATAATTTGAGCTTGAAAATTTGGTTTAGCTCTTTATAAATCACTTGATAAAAAAAATGAAATAGCTTTTGTTTCTAGAACAAAAAAACATAATTTAAAATATATAGATTATGATGAAATAGCTAATTATGATTATATATTTTTTTGTATACCATCAAATTATTTAGATGATAGAATAAGTGAATTAAAAAATCTAAAAGGTAAAAAAATACTTATAACAGAAAAATGCTTTGATTTAGAAAGTGAAGATTTTGTATCAAACTTAATAGAAGAAAAATTATCTACAAATGATGTTTGTTTTTTATCATGAGCAAATATATCTAGCGAAATTATCGCTTGAAAAGTTTGTTCTTATGATTTATCATCAAAAGATATAACTTTAGCAGAAAAGTTTAAAAAATTGTTTTTAAGTAAATACATTATAAATACATCAACAAATATTTACCAAAATCAATTGGCTTGAATATATAAAAACATAGTTTCTATTTGAAGTTGAATTGTCTATAGTTTATCTATGTGAGAAAACTTTAGAAATTATTTTATAAGTAAATCATTGGAAGAATATGAAAATCTATTATTGATCTTTGATTTAGATTCTTATAGCGATTTTTGAACAAAAATATGAGATTTATTTTTATCAGCAAATTCAAAAAAATCTAGGAATTTTAAATTTGGTTATACTATAATAAAAGAAAATCTAAGCGATTTTAAAAGTTTTGACGAAACAGTAGAATGACTTAATAATCTAAATATTTTGCACAAAAAAATAAAATCAAGTTATCTTGATTTTAGGATTACTAAGATTATTTATGAGATAATACACGAAAGAAATTTTGATAAAAAATATCTAAAAAATAAATTTGAAAAATTATTTTTATAAGCAAAAAAGACTTTGAATGAATCAAAGTCTTTTTTGCTAGTATTTATTTAATGGTGCCGAAGAGTAGAATTGAACTACCGACACAGGGCTTTTCAGGCCCCTGCTCTACCACTGAGCTACCCCGGCTTTGCTTAATGCTTGTTTATTATATGAAAATTTTTTTATAAGCAAATTTTTTTTAAACTTTTTTCTTTTGTATTATTTATTTTGTTTATATAATAGGGTAAGTTACATTATAAATTAACAAAAAATAATGAAAATAAGAGTTTGTAAAGGTAAATCTTGTAGCGAAAAATTTAGTAATTATATAATCACTAGATTGCAAAACGATAAGACTAGATTTAATTTAGATAATTTAGAAATAGAAGAAAGTCTATGTATGTGAAAATGCAGCGAATGACCAAATGTATTTATAGATAATGAATTTCATAATAGGTGTAGTCCAATAAAGGTAAGTGAATTAGTATTTAAAAAAATTAAAAAATAAGATATGTTGATAAATAATACAAAAACAAGAAAAATAGAAGAATTTAAACCATTATCAAGTAGAGAAGTAAAAGTATATTATTGTGGACCAACTGTTTATAATTATGCTCATATTTGAAATTTGAGAACATTTGTATTTGAAGATATAGTTGTGAGAACACTTAGATTTTTGGGGTACAATGTAATTACAACTATGAATTTGACTGATATTGACGATAAAACTATTAGGGATTCACAGGCTTCTTGAGAAGATTTATTATCATTTACAAAAAAATACACAGATATATTTTTAAGTGATATAAAAAAGTTAAACATAATTCCAGCTGATAATATAGTTCCAATTTCAACTCTAATTCCAGAAATGGCTAGAATGATACAAACTATGTTAAATAGAAAAAACGCTTATCTTTGAGAAGATTGAAGTATTTATTTTGATGTAAAAAGTTATAGTAAGTATGGAAAACTTGCAAATCTGGATATGTCAGGATTAAAAGCTTGAGCAAGAGTTGATAGTGATGAATACGACAAAGAAAGTGCTAGTGATTTTGTACTTTGGAAAGCTTGGAAGGAAAGTGATGGAGCTAATTTTTGGATGCAAGAATTTGAAATTGCCTGAGAAAAAGTAGTTTTGAAATGAAGACCAGGTTGGCATATAGAATGTAGTGCTTGTAATATGAAATATTTTGGAGCACAAATAGATATTCATATGTGAGGAGTTGATTTAATTTTTCCTCATCATCAAAATGAAATAGCACAAACTGAAAGTTGTACTAGAAAAGAATTTAGTAAATATTGGTTACACTCAGGTCACTTGATGGTTGATGGTAAAAAGATGGCAAAAAGTGCAAATAATTTTTATAGAATAAAAGATTTAGAAGAAAAATATAGCGATGTAAAACCAAGTGTTTTGTATAGAGCTATTAGATTGTCTTTTATGAATGCTAAATACAATAGCGAAGTAAATTTTACTTTTGATAAGATTGACTCAAACATAAGTGTTATAAATTCTATCGATGAAATAATAAAAAATATAAATAGAGAAATACAAAATACTACAAATGATGCTATGGTTTCTAGAGATTTTAGAGAAGCTATGCAAGATTATATTTTTGAATACATGCATCATTTAGAAGATGATTTCAATATACCTGAAACTCTGGCTGTAATGCATAATTTTATCAAGTTTATAAATACTGCAATAAGAGAAAAACTGCTTTCTAAACTAGAACTTGAAAGTGCTCTAGATATGTTTAGAACTTTTAATCAAGTTCTTGCAATTGTAGATTTTGACATCGTAGAAAATACTGAAATACCAAGTGAAATACAAGCAAAACTAGAAGCTAGAAATGTTGCAAAAAAAGATAAAAACTTCGAAATGGCAGATAAACTAAGAGATGAATTAATTTCTCTATGATACAAGATAGTAGATAGTAGAGAGGGGAGTTATTTAGAGAAGGTGTAAAATAGATAAATAAAAAATAGATAATTTTTTAATTATCTATTTTTTATTTACAATAAATACTCTATTTGTCTATCTAAAATACTAACTATTTAATGTAAATTTAATGTGCTATATGTATAATAGTATGTTATATTTTATTTTTGGCTTAAAATAAAGGAAAAACTTAAAAAAGATTTGAATAAATAATATAATAATGTATATTAAAACCGTTTAATAGTTTTTATTTAACTAAAAATAGTATTTATGAAGAAGTATTTATTTTACTTGTTGTTTTCAATATTTTTATTGTTTTGAACAAATATTTCATATGCATGATTTAATCATGAATGTTGAATAACAACAGATAATGAACTAAAATGTTGGTGATATAATTATTATTGACAAACAAACGTACCTACTTGATATATTTGGAAAAATGTATCTGCAAAATTTTTTCATACATGCTGAATAACAACAGATAATGAACTAAAATGTTGGTGATACAATAATTTTTGACAATCAAATGTACCTACTTGATATACTTGGAAAAATGTATCAACATGATATTTTCATACATGTTGAATAACTACAGAAGATGAATTAAAATGTTGGTGAAATAATAATTATTTACAAACAAATGTACCTACTTGATATACTTGGAAAAATATATCAATATGATATTATCATACGTGTTGAATTACAAGTGATGATGAGTTAAAATGTTGGTGAAGTAATTCTCACTGAGAATTAAATGTTCCAAATTGATTTAATTGGAATCAAATATCATTGTGAGATTATCATACTTGTTGATTAACTACTTGAAATGAGTTAAAATGTTGGTGATATAATAGTTATTGAGAATCAAATGTGCCAGTATGACATACTTGGAAATATATAACTACATGAAATAATCATACTTGCTGATTAACAATTGATAATGAACTAAAATGCTGGTGATATAATAGATATTTACAATCAGATGTACCTACTTGATATATTTGGGAACAAGTGAATTTATGAGAATATCATACATGTTGAATTACAAATAGTAATGAATTAAAGTGTTGGTGATATAATGGTTTTTGAGAAACAAATGTACCAGAATGATATACTTGGAAACAATCAATAGTTTGATATTATTATACTTGTTGAATAACTATAACTTGAGATGAGTTAAAATGTTGGTGAGATGGTTGACATTGACAAACTAACGTACCAGCGTGATATACTTGGTTAAGTTTTTGAAATACTCAAACTCAAGATTCATTTAATGTTAGTATTTGAAACTTAAATCAATATATAATATCACCACTTTTAGAACAAGAAGAAGTAACTCTTTGAAGTAAGATAGGTAAATTTCAATCTGGAAGTGGGGTAATTTTGAGTGCTAATGTAGTAAATGATTCTTGAGATAAAATAAGATTAGCATTTGATATATATAGATTTTGAAATGATTTTCCTATTGAAACTTACTATAGTAATGGTGGTAATTATGTTGACATATCATTTGATACTTTAGAAACTACTATACCATATTTATGAGCTTGAGATTATTATTGGAAAGTAAGAGTAGAAAATGATAAGTGAAACACTAGCCAAGCAGTAGATTTCTGAACTGACAATGCTTGGGAAATTGATTATAGTTTATATGAATGATTTGAACCATATCCTTATGGTTTTAGTTTTTATAATAAATGACCAGCTGATTGAGTACTTGATTGAGGAGTTTATGGTATATATTGATTAGCTAAATGGAAGAAAGATTGAAATAAATGGGATATATTTGAATCCGCTTTTGATTTATCAAGTTTTAATAATAATCCTGATAAAATATATGATGCTTTTGAAATTGTTTGATTAAATAAAGATGATGCTATGCAATGATGAAATTGTTATTGAATGGCTGTTTCATCTTTATTGCAATATACAAAATCTTGAGCATTGTTTTTAGAAAATAATCATTCAGATTTCTCACAAGCTGTATGAACTTGATCAATTTGGAATAATATAACTGAACCTAGTACTATAAAAGAAAATAATATAACTAAATGGAATGAATATAATAAAATATTAAAAACTATTTATGCATTACAATTATCTCAATTTAGTACTCACCAAGCAAATGCAGATACTTTTGCAACAACAACTAATTGAAATGAAATATTAAGTAAGTTTAATAATAATCCAGATAAAAACTATATATTATCTTTTTGATGAATAAATAAAGTAAAAAAAGAATTTTTATGAGCAATATGGTATGAAAATAGTTATGTATGACATACAGTCGTACCATATAAAGTAGAATGAAATAAAATTTATTTTTGGGATAATAATGTTCAATATCCAGCTAAAGATTTGAATCTTGCATATAATCAGTATATAGAAGTTAATTCAGATTGAACATGGGAACCCCTTCCTTTATATTGATGGAAAGAATTTAATGAGTTATCACTTGTAGATATTGATGATATAATTAATGATTGAAATAAATCAACTCCAATATGATTTAATGATACAGATACTAATTATACTTTATCTTGAAGCGCTGATTTATATGTAACAGATTCTATTTGAAGAATATCTTGATATTTAAGTTGAGGTATTCGTGAAGAAATTCCATGAGTAAAAGTAATAAGACCCTTAAATGCTACTCTTACTTGAGCAATAGAAAATACTTGGAAACAAATATATCTACCACAAAAACAAGATTTGAGTGTTAAAATTTCATGAGATACAGAAGAATTATATGACTTAATGATAGCATGATGAGATTATTATACTAAAATCTCATGAGTAGAAACAAACTCATGACAAATAGATACATTTAATATAACAAGAGAAAATTTACAAATAGATTTTGATGATAATAAAATATGAAATTATAATTTATTAGTAGACAACTTTCAAAATAGTTGAACATGAACTATATATGTAGATAATGTAATATCAAATATAAATCCACAACAATACAATATAAACTGGCAAGAAGTAATTAATAATACAAATAATGCAGTAAACTATCAAATTGATATAAATAGTGATTGAATATATGATGTAAATACAAATTTTTCACCAATATATCAAGATAATACTACACCTACTACAACTCATACTATTTCTTGAAATCTAAATACAAATACTACTAACTCATATATAGAAAATGTAACTATAGATTTAAACTCTATAGATAATGAAAATTGAACATGAGTTGATAAAATATATTATGCTATATGAACTGATACATGAAGTCTAGTATATGTAGAATATACTGAACCAGTATTATTAAATTGAGTATGAGATTATACACTAAACTATTATTCTAAAGATAAATTTTGAAATACTGAAGAAGTTAAAACAACTAATTTTTCACTTACAGAAAAACCAGAAACATATGCTTGAAATATATCATGATATGTATATGATGATAGTAATAAAAATTGAGTACAAGATAATTGAGAAAAATATATGGCATGATGGAAAATATGTATAGATAAAAACAATAATAATGATTGTGAAGAAAATATAGAACCATTCAATGTTACAAATAATGATTGATATTATGAATTTGATTCACTAATTACAGGAACTTATAAAATATTAGAAATACCACATCAAAACTGGATAATAATAAATCCTACAGACTGAAAATATATTATAAATTTATTGAACTGACAAAGAGTTGAACAAAAGAATTTTTGAAACTTTAAAATCAAGTGATGAAAAAATTAAATATTTTTCATCAAAATTAATTTTATAATATAACTTTCACAAAATGAAAAATTTAAAAAATGTTAATTTAAAAATATTAAAAAAATCTATAATATGAATATTATTATTTATTATATTTTTATATTCATGAGTATTTATATATAGCTATGTATTTGAACAAGATAAAATAAAAATTGATAAATACAATTTTGAACAATTAGAAAAAAGTAAATTAATATTAAATAATATTTCTACAGATAGTAAAAAATTTTTTACTCTTAAAGATTTTAATAATATATATGATTCAGATATTAAGCCTATTAAAAATTGTTATTATATAAGTAATAGTAATTGAAAAGAAAAATATATATTTTGATTTCAATTAGAATCTTTAATATATAAATTTATAAATTTTTGAAAAAATTATGTTTATCCTAAATATGATTTACCTCCTAGTTACTTTTGTTGATGAAGTAGGAATTGTAGTGATAATATGGTTTTTAATATTTTTTATAAAACAATATCTAATCCCTGCAGGGATTAGATATTGTTTTAAACAATATCTATCTAAAAATATACTATAGATAATGTAATATCAAATATAAATCCACAACAATATAATATAAGTTGGTGAGAAGTATTAAATAATACAAATAATGCAGTAAACTATCAAATTGATACAAATAGTGATTGAATATATGATGTAAATACAAATTTTTCACCAATATATCAAGATAATACTACACCTACTACAACTCATACTATTTCTTGAAATCTAAATACAAATACTACTAACTCATATATAGAAAATGTAACTATAGATTTAAACTCTATAGATAATGAAAATTGAACATGAGTTGATAAAATATATTATGCTATATGAACTGATACATGAAGTCTAGTATATGTAGAATATACTGAACCAGTATTATTAAATTGAGTATGAGATTATACACTAAACTATTATTCTAAAGATAAATTTTGAAATACTGAAGAAGTTAAAACAACTAATTTTTCACTTACAGAAAAACCAGAAACATATGCTTGAAATATATCATGATATGTATATGATGATAGTAATCAAAATTGAGTACAAGATAATTGAGAAAAATATATGGCATGATGGAAAATATGTATAGATAAAAACAATAATAATGATTGTGAAGAAAACATAGAACCATTTAATGTTACAAACAATGATTGATATTATGAGTTTGATTCACTTATAACTTGAAGTTATAAAATATTAGAAATACCACATCAAAACTGGGTAGTAATAAATCCTACAGACTGAAAGTATATTATAAATTTACAGAACTGACAAAGAGTTACTAATAAAAATTTTTGAAACTTTAAAGTCAAGTGATGAAAAAATTAAATATTTTTCATCAAAACTAATTTTATAATATAACTTTCACAATATGAAAATTTTAAAAAATGTTAATTTAGAGATATTAAAAAAATCTATAATATGAATATTATTATTTATTATATTTTTATATTCATGAGTTTTTATATATAGCTATGTATTTGAACAAGATAAAATAGCTATTGATAAATATAATTTTGAACAATTAGAAAAAATTAAATCGTTTTTAGATAACTATAAAACAGAAATAGAATTTAGAAACTTAAATGAATTTAATTATAAATATAAATTAGATATAAAGCCTATAAAGAATTGTTATTATATGAAAACAACTAATTATGTTGATAATTACAAATGAAAATCAGATTATATACTTTGATTTCAATTAGAATCTTTGATTTATAAATTTATTTATTTTTGATGAAATTATGTTTATCCTAAATATGATTTACCAATTGATTATATTTGTATTTGATGAAAAAAGTGTAATTATGATAGTAATAAAGCTAGTTTTGAAATAACAATATCTAATTCCTGTGATGATTAACAAAATAAAGGAAAATAATATATATTAAATATTGTAATGTGTTGCTAATCTAAAAATTATATTATAAAAAAATACTCAACCTTTCAAAAATCTTTTGACTTAACATTTATAAGAGTAAAATACAATAGTATTTTACTCTTTTTATATTTAAAAAATATGTTAAATTCACTTCTAACAGTTGAAATTTTTTTTTATACAATTATTGCTTTGGTGATTTTTGAGTTCTTACTAAGTAAAACACTTTCATATTTAAATACTAAAAACTGGTCAGATAAGCTACCAAAGGAATTAGAATGAATCTATGATCAAGAAAAATATGCGAAATCTATGAAATATGAAAAAGCTAAACATAAGTTTAGTAATATTTCTAGTATTTTGAGTTTCAATGTAATGATTTTTTTACTTATATTTTGAGCATTTTGAGCTTTATATAATTATTTAACTATTTTTACAAGCAATGTTATACTATTAACACTTTATTTTTTCTGAATTATAGCTTTTGTTCAAACTATTGTTTGATTACCATTTTCATATTATTCTACTTTTGTGATAGAAGAAAAATTTGGTTTTAACAAGATGACTAAGAAATTATTTTTTATAGATGCTATAAAATGATTAGTTTTATCTTTTATAATTGGTGGATTATTACTCGCTCTTGTTACTTGGATCTACACTATAACTTGAACTTATTTTTGGATTTATGCTTGGGTTTTAATTACTGCATTTTCTGTGTTTATGATGATGTTTTATAGTAGTTTAATTGTTCCACTTTTTAACAAACAAACTCCACTTGAAGATTGAAAACTTAGAGATGAAATTGAAGCTTTTGCAAGTAGTGTAGGTTTTAAATTGGACAATATATTTGTAATTGATTGAAGTAAGAGATCAAGCAAAGCAAATGCTTATTTTTCTGGTTTTGGTCCTAAAAAAAGAATTGTTTTATATGATACATTGATAAAAGATTTATCAAAAAATGAATTAGTTGCAGTTTTGGCTCATGAAATTTGACATTACAAGAAAAAACATACTTTGCAAATGCTTGCTTTTTCTATATTTCAAACTTGAATTATGTTTTATATCTTGTGAATAACTCTTACTTACAATGAAGTTTCATTTGCACTTTGATCTAAAATGCCTTCATTTGCACTTGGATTACTTGCTTTTGGTATACTTTTTACTCCTATTTCAATTATTTTTTGATTGATTTGAAATATATTTTCAAGAAAAAATGAATATGAAGCTGATCATTTTGCATGAACAAACTATAAAGCAAACAAATTAAAAAGCGCTCTCATTAAATTATCTATAAATAATCTATCAAATTTGAGACCACATCCTGCTTATGAATTTTTTTATTATAGTCATCCAACTGTTTTAAAAAGATTAAATGCACTTGATAAAATAAAAAAGAAGTAAAACTTCTTTTTTATTTGCTTATTTTAGCTAAATTTGCTATAATAATTTGAATATAAGTAATATAAAAATATGTTTAAAAAATATTTTTCTTGAGCTAATTATGATAATATAAAATATGAAAATATATTGGATGATCCTAAATCAAAATTAGGAGTTTTTTTAGATTCTTTTATATTATTCCTTGTTATATCATTCCCATTTATTTTAATATTAGAAAGTTTAGGTAATAATTCTTTTATATACTTTGATTATTTTTTTGCAATTGATGCATTTATATCAATTGTTTTTGCAATAGAATATTTTTATCGTTTAGTTAGAGCAAGAAAAAAGTTGGATTTTATTGTTCATCCTATGAGAATAATAGATTTATTATCTTTTCTACCGTTTTTTCTTTGATTTATATCAACATGAAGTATATTAAAAACTCTAAGAATTTTAAGAGTTTTGAGAATTTTAAGATTAATGAAAAAAATTCCTTTAACTTCTGGTTTTATCAAAGCATTAAATGATTATAAAGATGAATATATAGCAGTTTTCACACTTTATTTTGTTATATTATTTTTAGGTTCATTTTTTGTATATTATTCAGAGAAATCAGTTCTTTGAACTGATTTTACCTCAATTCCTCAAGCTCTTCGGTGGTGAATTGTAACTACTGCGACAGTTTGATATGGTGATATTTATCCAATTACTACACTTTGAAAATTGTTTTGAAGTATACTTGTTTTTTTATGACCACTTCTTGGTTGATTAATTTCAGCAGTTACTATTATGGTTTTTATGGAAACTTATAATAATCAAGAATCGCAAAAAAATAATCGTAAAGTTAGAATTTGTACTAGGTGTACTTCTAGAAGTCCAAGGATTGCAAATTATTGTATAAAATGCTGAAAAGATTTAAATAAAAATTCTGAAAAGTCAAAATCTGAATTAAATAAGTAAAGATTAGCTAATTGCTAATCTTTTTCTTTACTAAAAAGCATTTTTAAATAAAATCATCTAAGTTTATTAAATATTTAATGAAATAGAGATGAAAGAAAATTTTTTTGTAACAACACCGATTTATTATACAAACGGGATTCCTCATATTGGTCACGCATATAGTTCGCTTATTGCTGATAGTATAGCTAGATATCAAAAGATTAATTGAAAGAAAGTTAAATTTAGTACTTGAGTTGATGAAAATAGTCAAAAAGCTCTAGATAAAGCTACTGAACTTGGTATGGAAATAATACCATATCTTGATAATATGGCAAAAGAACATAAAAAAGTTTGGGATTGATTAAAAATAGAATATACGGATTTTATAAGAACAACAGAGCCAAGACATCATAAATTAGTTAGAGAAGTATTACAAAAATCATTTGATAATGGTGATATTTATGAAGGTGAGTATGAATGAATGTATTGTGTAGGTTGTGAGAGTTTTAAAAAAGATGAGGATTTAGTTTTTAGAAATAAAACAAGTTGAGAAACTTTTCCAGTTAGTGATAAGGTAAAAATAAGTGAAAATATAGAAAAAATATGTCCTGATCATTTAACTGTTCCACAAACTCTAAAAGAAAAAAACTATTTTTTTAGATTATCAAGATATGAACAAATCTTAAAGGATTTTTATGCTAAAAATCCTAATTTTGTTATGCCTCAAGATAGATTTAATGAAGTTATAGCTTTTGTAAATAGATGACTTGAAGATTTTTCTATAAGTAGAGAAACAAATAAATTTGGTATAAAATTACCTTTTGATGAGAGTCAAGTAACATATGTTTGGTATGATGCTTTGTTTAATTATGTTACAGTTTGTAAATATAGCCCTCACCCTAACCCTGTTACTCTTCAACTTCAGGATAGTCGTGTAAACACTCCTTCCTTCACTTGTCTCCCAAAGGTAGAGGGAATAGAACAAGAATTTCATAATCAAATGGATTTTTGGCCAGCTGATTTACATGTAGTTTGAAAAGATATTATTAGATTTCATGCTATTTATTGGCCAGCTATGCTAATTAGTGCTTGATATGAATTACCAAAAAACATTTTAACAACAGGTTATTTTACAGTTGATTGACAAAAAATAAGTAAGAGTTTGTGAAATGCTATTGATCCAGTTGAATTTAGTGCTAAATATAGTAAAGATTTATTAACTCTTTATATATTATCTAGTTTTAATATTGGGCAAGACTGAGATTTTGATCAAAAACAAGCTATACTTACATACAATGCAAAACTTGCAAACAATTTTTGAAACTTGCTTAATAGAGCTATAGTTTTGACATTGAAACTTGAATTGGATAAGTGATTATCTTCAAAAGTAGATAAATATATAGCAAATAATATAAAAAAATATTTTTCAGTTTATGATGAAGCTTTTTCAAAATATGATTTAAAAGCAAGTCTGGATTCTACTTTTAGGTTTTTGGATAGTATAAATAATTTTGTAACTACAAAAGAACCTTGGGTTTTGATGAAAGATGAAGCTAGAAAAGATGAAGTAGAAGCTATAATGTATACGATTTGTGAAAGTGTGAGATTGGTTGCACTAAATCTTTACCCATTTTTTCCAGAAAAAATGGAACAAATATTTAACTCATTAAATCTAGTTTGATATAAAGAATTATTAGAAAAATGAAATTTCCAAGCTCTTAGAAATAAAAAAGAAACATTTTTTATAAAAGAAAAAGCTCCTATTTTATTTGAAAAATTTGAACTAGAATAATAAATAACTAATTATTAAAATATGCAAAAAGTAAAAAAATGTGTTATTCCAGCGGCTTGAATGTGAACTAGATTTTTGCCAGCAACAAAAGCTCTACCAAAAGAAATGTTTCCAATTATAGATAAACCAGTTATGCAAATGCTGGTTGAAGAAGCTGTTTCTGCTTGATGTACAGATATTATAATCGTAACTGGTAGAAGTAAGAGAGCTATTGAAGATCATTTTGATTCAAATTTTGAATTAGAAGAAAGACTAGATAGAAGTTGAAAATTTGATTATTTAAAAACTGTTAAGTGATTAAATAATATGGCAAATATAGTTTATGTGAGACAACCATATCCAAGATGAGATTGAGATGCTATTTTGAGAACTAAAAATCTTATTTGAGATGAACCATTTTTAGTACTTTTTTGAGACGATATTATAGATAATGAAGTTTCAGCAGCAACTCAACTAGTAGAAGCTTATCAAAAAACTGGTTCTTCTGTAATTTGTTCTTTTCAAGTACCAGAAGATAGGATGTGAAGTTATGGTATTCTTGAATCAAGTTCAAATGAAGATATTTTCAAAGTAGATAGATTTATGGAAAAACCAAAGGCAGAAGCGACTAAATCTAGAAATGGTAATATATGAAAATACGTTTTAACTCCAGATATTTTTGATTATCTAGAAAAATCTGAGTCACTTCATAGTGATTGAGAAACTAGATTAATTGATGCATTTGAATCTATGAGAAAAGAAAAAGATGTATATTGAGTTAGAGTAAAATGAACTCGGCACGATACTTGAAGTAAGATTTGATTTTTAAAAGCTACAATTTCTTATGGACTTAAAAATGATGAAGTTAAAGAAGAATTAAAAGAATTTATAAAAGCTTTAGATTTAAAATAATATTATGATAAAAATTGATACAAATAATTTAAAAATTTCAATAAGTTTTTTGGAAGAAAAATATAAAGATATTTTAGAAAAATCATTACTTTGAATTAATGAAAAATATAAAAAAAATGAGCTTTGATTTATAGATTTAGATATAAACCATAATTTAGAAAAAATAAATAATTTTGTATCAAAAAATAAGGATAATTTTGAAAATGTAGTAGTTTTATGAATTTGATGAAGTGCACTTTGAACAAGAGCAATAATGACTGCTTTAAAATGAAAATTTTACAATGAATTACCAAGAGAAAAAAGAAATAATTTTCCAAAATTATATATATTGGACAATGTAGATCCAACTGAAATTACAGAGTTAAACCAAATCCTAGATTATAAAAAAACTCTTTTTATAGTTATTTCAAAATCAGGATGAACACTAGAAACTATATCACAATTTCAATATTATAAAGAAAAAATAGAAGAAAATAATCTAGATTTTAAAAAGCATTTTGTTGTTATAGCTTGAGAAAATTCAAATTTTAAAAATAATTGTAAAGAAATTTGATTAGAGACTTTTGATATACCAGAAAATGTGTGAGGTAGATTCTCAGTTTTTACAAATGTATGACTTTTACCACTTGCATTTATTTGAATAGATATAGAAAAATTATTATGTTGAATTACAAATTATAAAAATGATTTTTTTAAAACTTCTTTAAACGAAAATATAGCTCTTTTAACTGCAATAATTCAGTATCATAGTTATAAAAGTTTATGAAAAAATATAAGTGTAATTTTTCCATATATTTCAAATTTTTTGTATTTTTGACAATGGTGTAAACAATTGATTTGAGAAAGTCTAGGAAAAAATGGTATGTGAGTTACGCTTGTTGATGCTATTTGAGTTACTGATCAACATTCACAATTACAACTTTATTATGATTGACCTGATGATAAACTTTTGGTATTTATAGAGCTAGAAAAATTTCAAAATACATTAAAAATAAGTGATAATTATGATCTTAATTTTAATGATTTGATGAGTATAGAAAAATATGGAACTGCTGAATCAATTACAAATTATGGTAAATTAAATTATACTATAAAACTTGATAAATTAACTGAAGAAACTGTAGGAGAATTGTTTTTTTTATATGAATTTCAAACTGCTATATTATGAGAGCTTTATGAAATAAATGCTTTTAATCAGCCATGAGTTGAAATATGAAAAAATATAACAAAAGAAAAATTAGAAGAAAATTTCTGAAAATTAAATATTTTATATTGAAAAATTAATTAATGAAAAAAGTAACAACAATAGGTGGATGAAACGGACAATCAAATTTACTTGATTGATTATTTACAATTTTGTGAGATAAAGTAGAAATAACTTCAATTGTTTCTATGAGTGATGATGGTAGAACAACTTGAGAATTAATGAGAGCATTTGATGAAGAACTAGACTTGCATTTACCTCCACCTTGAGATTTAAGAAGATGTCTTTTTTCTCTTTCAAATTCTATTTATAGAGAATATTTTAAACTTATTTTTGAATATACATTTTTAAATGAAGAAAAAATTTCAAATTTTTCAATTATTGAATTATTTAAACAAGCAAATAAAGAACTTTTGTTTTTTTGAAAAGCTTGAGTTTATAAAACACAATTAGAAGAATTTGAATATAATAGATGAGATTTATATAGTTTTTTAAATTCTAAATTAAAAGATTATTTTAATTTTGTTTTACCTTTAAAAAGTAGAATTAATTGACATAAATTATGAAATATTTTGATGGCAAACCTATATTATAATCTATGAAATGATTATGATGAAATGATAAAAGTAATGCATTATATTTTAGAAGTTAACTCAAAAGTTATACCAGTTACTACAAAAAAAGCATTTATTAGAGCTGTTTTATGAAACTGAAAAATAATAGAATCTCAAGATAGGATTTCAAATGTAGCAAATTATAATTCTGGAATTGCAGATTTAGAACTTATGGAATGTTCTATGGATGCTACTCATAATAGTGAAGTTCATGAATCTATAATAAACTCTGATTTTATAATCATAGGACCATGAGATTTATTTACTTCTATAATTTCAAATTTTATTATAGGTTGAGTTAGAGAATCTATTTTACAATCAAAAGCTAAGATTATTTATATTTGAAATTCAACAAATAAATGATGAGAAACTACATGATTAACTCAGCTTGATTTTGTAAATAAGATAGAGAGATTTTTAGGAAGAAGGATAGATTATTTTGTTATAAATAATAAAAAGCTTGAACTTGATGAAGAAGAATTAGAGCAATTTAAAAATGATATTTCGGTTAAATGATGAGATTATTTATTTTTATCACCTTGAGAAAAAAAAGAACTTGAAAGGAGAAAAATAAATGTAATAGAATCTGATTTATTGTGAAAAGATAGTTTTTATAAACATTCTAAGGATAAAATTGTAAATGTACTATCGCAAATATTTTTTGCATAAAATTTAAAAATTAAAAAACCAATCAGAAGCGTAGCTTCTGATTGGTTTTTTTACATTGGTACAAGTATATTTAAGTCTGGTATGCTATTAAAATTTCATGATGAATCAATATAATCTAATGTACTTGTATTATAATTATTAAAAAATAATTTATTTTCATATTTTCAGATTATATTAGTAAAATCTGGATTAGTACTTAAATTTAAATTGTTAGACATATCTAAAATAAAACATCAATTATTATATCATGAATGTGTTGCTTTAAAATACATATTATTGTTAAAATTTGAAAAATATCATGGATTTGAAGAATATGGAGTTCAAAAAATAACTCATGGATTTATTTCATTATATCATATGTTATTTGTATTATCAATATTATAAAGTTCTATTCAATTTGCTGTAGATGTTCAAGAAAAATATAATTTATTATTATATACATTAAAATTATTTGGATAACTATCATTTATTCAAGATTCTATATCTACATTTGATAAATTATCACCACTATCAAGGTAAAAAAGTTCTTCTCAAATAACTCAATTATTTGCATTAAAGTATAAGTTTGAATTAAATTCAACAAATGATGTCATTAACCATGAAGGTCTTCAGTCCCCAGATGGATTTATGTCTAAAACAGATAAATTATTTGATGTATCTAAAGAAAATAATTCATCACCTATACTACTTCAATCATTTGCCCAAAAATATAATTTATTGTTATGAATTCAAAATGTACTTGTATCATAAGCAATTCAATCTCATGATGGATTTATATCTAAAACTGATAAATTATTTAATGTATCTATACTATATAATTCACTTCATACACTACTATAATCATTTCACCAAAAATATAATTTATTATTAAAAATTTTATAGTTAATTATAAATAAATATGTATCTCTTGAATCATTAATTATATTCATGTTTATATCTGTAATACTATTTCAATCAGTATAAGAAAAATAATTATTTGATGTATTATTTATATCATTCCAATAAAAAAATAATTTATTATTAAATACAATTGGTTTTCATTGTGTATAATCATTGATTTTTACAACATTTGAGTTTATATCAATACTATAAAATGCATAATTTGAATCTGAAAAATATAATTTTCAATTATATTCTACAAGTGTGTTTATAAAAATATATGGATCAATTCATAAACCTGAAGTTTGTAAGTACGTAATCAATTTTTCAAATAATGTTCAACTATTTCATGAGTTTTCTGCTAATAGATATGGTAAATTTACTCATCAATCAGTAACAAATGAATCATTATCATTTGTTACTATACTTGGACTATCATTGTTTACATCAATCAAATAATAATTTCACTTTACAATCGCTTGATTTAATTCTTCATTTACTGATGCAACTTGAGTAAATTTATATGCTCATGTTCATGTTCAACCAGCACTATATGATAAAACATAATCTGAATTTGTAATAGGATCCTTAAAATTATTTCATTCTTCTTTAAGTGTTTGAAAATTAGCTGTTCATTGGATTGAAGTTCAAGCTTGACCTCATATAGTTAAACTAGAATTAGTTTTAGTAGTATTTATTAAGCTAGATAATGGAGTTCATTTTGATTGTTCAATTCAAACTTTTTTCATTAAATTGTTTACATCACTTAATCTTTTACTATCTCTAGCTCAAATACTATATCATTGCAAATTTATAAAAGCTATAGTTCATAAAATAGCAAGAATTGTTATCACAACAATTAATTCTACTAGTGTAAATGCCTTGTTTTTATTTTTTATTTTCATATTAAATAATTAATAATACTGTATGTATTTGCATTATACATAAAAAATATTATTTATTTAAAAATAATATTCATTTTGAATTGACTTTTTTGTTTGGTTATTATTAGTATTAAATAAAAAAATAAGTTAGAATTGCAATTCTAACTTATTTTTTTATTATTATTTATAATAATTTTTAAAACAACACATATGAATATATTTTCATGAAATTTTACCATGGTTGGTAATAAAAAAATAGACCTAGATTTTGATTTTGTAGAAAGTCTAGCTAAAAATGGTGATAAGATAGTTTTTGTTTATGGAGAAACTGAGATGAAAACAAGCTCTGAAATAGTAGAAATGTTGAAATCAACTGTTTGAGAACTTAGAAATTATGATATATCTATTTCTACTGAAGACAAAGTTGAAATAGTAAATCTAGCTTATGAAGAAGGAATTTATGAACTTGCAACGTTTGAATGAGAAGAAGTTGATTTTGATGAAATAATGGATAGATTCAAGGATTTTGAAGAAGTTGTTTCTATTAGAGAAACAGAAATTTCTGAGAGATTTTGAAATAAAAAAATAAGAATAGATTTTGTTTATTAATAAAAAATATGGAAATTTTTATACACATAGCAACTAATTTAGAGTATTTTGATTTATTAAATAATGATAAATTATTATCTCAAGGTAAGGCAGATAGAGAACTGGCTAGTTTTTTTATGAGTAATTTTCCATGAGAATTAGCTACAACTATTTCTCCTCAATATGAAGTAAATTTCATTTGAATTAGGGAAATAAAAAAGAGATTTTGAGTAGATGCTTTCAACAAGATTTGAGGTATTTATTATTGAAGTGATAATTGTGAATATTTGGCTCCGACTAAGATTGAGCTAGAACAAGCTATTGAGAAATTTCAACTTTTTAATAAAAACTTTCCACCACATAAGATTAGAAGTTTCACACTTGTTACTCCTTATGTGTGAGATTTGATGCTTGAAAGACTAGAAGAATGACTTGCATTTTTAAATGAATTAAAGATAAAAAATCCTATAGAAATAGTATTAAATGATTTTTGAGTACTTAGAGTTTTAAATAAAAAATACACAAATCTAAAACCTGTTTTTGGTAGAGTAATTCACAAGATTTTAAAAACTCCATTAATTGATACTTTTGGCTATGAAGCTCATCCAGCAGGTGAACTTATAAAAAATAAAAGTGAACAAGAAAAACTAAAACTTAGAGATGAAATAGTAAAATGGCAGATGAAATTTTATAATAGTAGTGAAGTTAGTTTGGATATTTATAGAAATTTTTTATCTAAATATTGAGTTGGCAGAGTAGCACTTGACTATATGGAAAAAAGAGAAGAATTGTTTGATAATTCTAGATTTTGAGAAGTATGAGTTGATTTGTATTATCCATGGGCTTTGATTTTTACATGAAGACTTTGTGATACAAGCGCCGTAGAAAATCCAGCTAGATGAATGTACGCTGTGGATGAAATATGTCCTAGAACTTGTAATAGATATGATATTCATTATAAGGTCCAAACAGTTGGTTACAATATGATTCAAAGATGAAATTCTGGTTATAGAAGCGAATTAAATCTAGATTTTTTAAGTGATGATTTTGCAAAAAATAAAAACAATAGACTTGTTTTTGCTCCGTTTATAAGTGTATAAAAATAAAAAAAATGTGATTTTTAAAATCACATTTTTTTTATTTTGTAGCTTTGTAAGTAGCTTCATCGTACAATAAATCAAAATCTTTTAATAGACTAGTTCATGTATCTGGAATTACAACATATGCATCTTTGATTAAAGCTTCTTTGTTATTTATAAGTGTATCAAGAAGTTTTTTATTGTATTCATTTAAATATGTATAATCAAGCAAAAATTTATTTATATAGATTATATATGTTCTAGCATAATAATAAGCATTTTTTTGTTTTAAATATTCATCTATATTTTCTTTACTTGCATTTGCATCTTTGTTTTTAAAATCTGTGTTTATTTTTACTTTTAGAGATTCTACTTTTGTCTCTGCTGCTGTCATTTCATTTTCAAAAATATTTTTTTGCTCATTTAAATTGTTTATTTGTTTAGCTGCTTTTTCATATCTAAATTCTAATTGTTCTATGATTGCATCTAGAATTTCACCTTTATTTTTTGCATTAGCTAAAATACCTTTTATATCTGTTTTTAATACATTTTGATATTCTTGTGTTATTAACATATTTGAAGCGATAATTTCACTACTTCAGTCAAAACTATTATTTAAAAGTTTGTTTACAGAAAATACATCACTATAAATAGTTGCTGGAATTTCAGTTCTTTGTTTATATTTTATTCAAATATTTGTTGTGATTGCAACTCAAGTTTTTCATAAACTAGTTATACTAGTATTTTGATATACTGCACTGTTTTCTTTTGCTACATTTAATTCTGGAGTTGTTTCTTGTGTTATGTTAGCATTACCTACGTTTTGCCATACATAAAAACCTACAACCATTATTGATGTAGAAATAAATACTTTTCATAAAAAATTTTTAAAATTTCTTGTCATAAACTTCTTTAATTAATTTTATTTATTCTATTTTAACACAAATTTTCTGTTAATAAAAATATTTTATGCTTTTTTTGTAAAAATACATCAATCTTCAAACATTTTTATTGTGTTTTTAATAAATTTAACTATACTTAAAACTATTGTTTTTAAGACTAAAAAATATAAAAATGAGTGAAAAATTATTTAATCTGCAATCAAAATATAAACCAAGCCCAGACCAGGAAAATGCTATAAAACAAATAACTGGTTTTATAAATGATGGATATAAGTTTCAAACACTTTGGTGAGTAACTTGAAGTGGTAAAACATTTACCATGGCAAATGTAATTCAAGAAATAAATAAACCAACTTTGATTATAGCTCATAACAAAACTCTTGCGGCACAATTAGCTCAAGAATTTAAGGAATTTTTTCCAAATAATGCTGTTCATTATTTTGTTTCTTATTATGATTATTATCAACCTGAGGCTTATGTTGCAAAAACTGATACGTATATAGAAAAAGAAGCAACAATAAACGAAGAAATAGATAGACTTCGTCATGCTGCAACTCAAGATTTATTGACAAGAAAAGATGTTATAATCGTGGCTTCAGTGTCTTGTATTTATGGTATTTGAGATATAGCTTTGTATACTGAACAAGTTTTTGATATAAGAGTTTGAGAAAACTATGCTATAGAAGACTTACTTAAAAAATTGGTAAGTATGCAATACAGAAGAGCTGCAAGCGATTTCAAACCTGGAAATTTTTTAGTTATGTGAGATACACTAGAAATATATCCTGCAAGTAGCGAAACAGTTTTTACAGTTGAATTTTGGTGAGATGAAGTAAGTCAAATCACAAGTAGAAATTATCTAACAGGAGAAATATATGAGTATCACAAAGAAGTAACTATATTTCCAGCAAAACATACTGTAACTACAAAGGATACAATAGAAAAAATAATTCCAAATATAAAAACAGAATTAGAAGAAAGACTTAAGTATTTTACTGAAACTTGAGATGTAGTTAAATTTGAAAGACTTAAAACAAAGGTAGAATACGATTTAGAAATGATGCAAGAAGTAGGTTATGTAAATGGTATAGAAAACTATTCTAGATATTTAGATGGTAGAGAATCTGGCGCTCCACCTGCTACACTTATGGATTATTTTTGAAAAGATTATCTAACTCTAGTTGATGAATCACATATGACATTTAGTCAAATCGGTTGAATGCATGCAGGGGATAGAGCAAGAAAAGTAAATCTAGTAGAAAATGGTTTTAGATTGCCAAGTGCTATGGATAATAGACCACTTAAATTTGAAGAATTTGAAGAAAAAATGGTAAATGTAGTTTCTGTTTCAGCAACTCCTGGAAAATACGATATAGAAAAAAGCACTTCTAATCCAGAAGTATTTTATAATTTTGATCCAATTAAGGATTGAGTTTGGAAAGCAAATAAGGATTGTAGAATAGTCCCACAAATGATGAGACCAACAGGTTTACTTGATCCTGAAATCATAAATAGACCTATGGAATTTATGGTTGATGATATCATGAAAAATATAAGCGATGTAGTTGAAAAAAATGAGAGATTATTAATTACAACAATTACTAAGAGATCAAGCGAAGAATTAACGGATTATTTACTTGGAAACTGAGTAAAAGTAAAGTATCTTCACTCAGAAATTGAAACTCTAGAAAGACTTGAAACTCTAAAAGAACTTAGAGAATGAAAGATAGATGTAATAGTTTGAGTAAATTTGCTTAGAGAATGACTTGATTTACCAGAAGTAAGCAAGATTTGTATACTTGATGCTGATAAACAAGGGTTTCTTAGAAGTGAATCTTCACTTATTCAAATTATATGAAGAGCTGCTAGAAATGAAAACTGAAAGGTTTATATGTACTCTGAACAAATAAAAAAACTAGATTTAAGTAAATATACAAAGGAAGAGGATTGATTATGGAGAGTTGATAATGGTAAACTTTGTAATGATGAGGGATTGATTATAAGTGAAGCTATGAGAAAAGCTATAAACCTAACTTATTATAGAAGAAACTTACAAGCAAAATACAACGAAGAAAATGGTATAACTCCGACAACAGTTTTTAGTGAAATCAAAGATATGTGACTTAAATCAAACAAAACAAAAAGAGATTATAGTACTCTAGATAGGAAATCAGTAGAAAAAGAAATAGCTAGGATGGAACTAGAAATGGATATAGCTGCTGCAAATATGGAATATGAAAAAGCTGCAGAGCTTAGAGATGCATTAATTGATTTAAAAAAAGCTAAGAAAAAATAATTAATTTAATTTTAAAAAAAATATACTACATATGAATTTTACACATATAACTGACGTTTGAGCTACACAATGATGTGGTAGTGACTCACTTTTAAGAATACAAAAACAATATGAATATTTAAATATGAATACTCAAGTTATTCCTGCTTGACATTCTCCGCTTCATGTAGCGTTCACTGCTTGCAGTGAACTAGATATAAAAGCACATAATAATGCTAAAAAAGTAATGGAAATATTTAAAAAAAATCCATGAGAAATCAAATCTTATGCACTAAATAGTGCTCCAAGAAATGAAAAAAAATCACAAGAAAATGGTAAAGAAAATCATATTTTTAGACTTACTTCTAGTTTTGGTAGAGTATTTTTAATTTATTGATTAGATGTTTTGTCTTGGGTTTGTGAATTTGAGTGAAAAGAAAATGTAACTATTCAAAAATTATTATCACTTTGAGATATAATTCCAGATACTTCAAGTGGTTCTCAATTTCGTTCTGCTGAACATTTACCAATAGTTCATTTTTTAGAATCTAGAGGTGATATTTTGAGTCATGTTCAGTATGAAGATATGAGTGTATCAGACTTAGAATCTATGATGAAGGTAACACAAGATTTAAATTTCATAATAGCTCCACCAGATGAATTTGGAAATGGTAGAATTATACTTTCAAAAAAAGTACTTGATGAAATACTTACACATAAAAAAGTAAAACTTGGAGGTGATATAGACAAAACTTGTGTAGTACAAAAATCACTTACACTTGTAGAACCTGGAGAATTATCTATTTGGCCAAGTTCAAATCATTTTCATAATTCTCAAATTGTAGTTGCAAATGTGTGAACTAGATGGAAAAATGGTACTACAAAAACTACTGATAAAGATGTAGTTGATCTATCAAAAAAGTTACAAAAACTTGTAGGTCAATCATGAGAAATAATACTTAAATAAAAAAGCTTGACAATTAATAAATATTATTTACAATATAATTGTTTTAATATCTAATTAATTTAAAATATGTCAAAAGAAAATTTAGATTGATCAAGTAATGTATTAAATTTTCCAATTAAAACTTTGATGCATGCTAGTGTGGATAGTGGTTGTGTATTTTTTAATAAACCTTTTGAAAATATAAAAGAAGTACAAGATTTTATAATATGGTTAGTTAGAAATTGAGCAATGGATGCATCAATTAAAGATTTAGATTGAAATATTTTAAGTCAAGAACAATGTATATGAAATGATAGTTTTACTTTATCACAAGAAGCTATAAAACTATGTTTTGATGCACTTCAAATATATAAACCAGATGCTAGAGTTTTATTTACAGAATGAACAGAGGCACAAGTAAGTTTAATATTAAACAAAAAAGCTGCGTAAGCAGTTTTTTTTATTTACTTTATTTATTTTTATTTTTTAGTTTGAAAAATCAGTTTTTCAAATATAATAAAATTACGGGGCTATTTATGGTTTCTATCGGGAGAATCGTCCGGGTTATATGCTATTTGGGAGGTGTTTGTGACTTCCATAACCAACGCAAACAAGCATAATTGCTAAAACTAGAATTCAAGGTGGTTTAACTGCATTTAAAAATGCTTTAACTCCAGCTTTCGTTGTTGCATAATAAATTGCAATAACAGTAGTCTTCCCGAGGGATGAGCGCCGACTGGCCTACTACAAAATCTGTAATCTTTCACTTGAAGAATTTTATAGATTATCCATTCAAGTCTTATAGGATCGGTTTTGACAAAGTCTTGTACCTATAAGTACAGATAGATTCTTGTCTTCTTTTATACTTTTTGTTTGTTTTACATATAAAAGAATATCAAAATAAACTATAATAGTAGATGTGTTTCCTTGGCCTTCCGAGACATGGGTTCAAATCCCATTAGCTCCACCATTTTTCTAAAAGAAAAATTAAAACAACAACAAAAATTACAAGTCTCTCCTAAAAATTCCATTACATATTTATAACATATGTTATGTTTTTTGAGAGACTTTTTTTGAAAATAAAAACTATTTTTTAGTAAATTTAAAGTTTTTTTAAATTTAGTGAAAAGTGGTTTTGAAAAGAATTATTTTATTTACTCTCCTTTAAAAATGAACTATTTAGAATCAGATACAAGAGGTTTATATATAGACAAAAAATTAATAAAGTCTTGATATAATGTAGAAAATCAAAATCAAATAATAAAAGAATATCAAATAAATAATTTATTTGCTGATTATGTAATTCTGGATACTGATAATACTATTTTGGCAGTTATAGAAGCAAAAAAATATTCAAGAAGTGCTCGTGATGGTCAATTTCAAGCATTAGATTATGCACAAATATTAGAAACTAAACAAGGTTATAGACCTTTTATATTTCTTTCAAATGGAAAAGAAATATATTTTTATAATTCTATAAAAAATGAATCTCCAAGATTAATTAAATCATTTCATACTATACAAGATTTAAGAAAATTAAAAGAACTTCAAAAAATGCAAGTTAAACCAACTAGCATAAAAATCAATACAGATATATCATGAAGACATTATCAACAAGAAGCAATTAAAAGAGTTGCTGAGTGAATAGAAGCAGGAAAAAGAGAATTTTTACTTGTTATGGCAACTTGAACTTGAAAAACAAGAACTTCTATGTGACTTATAGATGTAATGCTAAAATCTAATCAAGTACAAAAAGTTTTATTTTTAACTGATAGAACTGCACTTCGTGACCAAGCTTTTGATGATTGATTCTGAGTTTATTTTAAATCAACTCCAAAAAGCAAGATAGAAACTTGAAATACTGATGAAAATGCTAGATTATACTCTGCAACTTATCAAACTATGATAAATTATCTAGATAAATTTTCTAGTGGATTTTTTGATTTAATAATAATTGATGAAGTACATAGAAGTATTTATTGAGAATGGAAAGTTATTTTAGAACATTTTGATTGTTATAAAGTATGATTAACTGCAACACCTTTAAAATTTGTAGATAGAAGTACTTACAATGCTTTTTGATGCGATGATGAAAACCCAACTTATTATTACTGATACGATGAAGCAGTAAAAGAATGATTTTTAGTTCCATATAAAGTACTTATTGCTAGAACTAAATTTCAAATTCAATGAATCAAAGGTTTTGAACTTCCAAAGGAAATATTAGAACAATTAAAAAAAGAATGAAAAGATCCAGAAGAATACAATTTTGAATGAACTGAAATATGAAATAAAATAGATAACAAAGATACAAATAGAGCAATAGTAAAAGAATTTATGGAACAATCTTATAAATTAGAAGATTGATTACCATGAAAAACTATTATTTTTGCAATGAATCAAAAACATGCAGAAAATATTCAAACTACTTTTGAAGAATTGTATCCAAATTTAAACAATTTTTCTGTTGTAATTACTTCAAGTGTTGAAAAAAATGATGAATTACTAAGAGATTTTAAAAAACTAAAAACTGAGAAAAAATTTAGAGTTGCTATATCTGTTGATATGCTTGATACTTGAGTTGATGTTCCAGAACTTGTTAATCTAGTTTTTGCTAGAAAAGTATTTTCAGAAAGTAAATTTTGGCAAATGGTTGGTAGATGAACAAGACTTTGCCCATGAGTATTTTGAAAAGCAAAAGATAAAGAGGATTTTTTGATAATAGATTTTGCACTAAATTTTGATGAAACTCACACATTTAAAGAACCAAATATAAATACTCTTTGACTTAATCAAAGATATTATGAATCAAAAATAGAACTTCTAAAATTATTTGAAAACAGAAGTGATAAAAAATGATTTGAAAAAACAAAAAAAGAGATTATTTCAATGATAAAATCTCTAAAAGAAAATGATGAGATTATAAATAAAAAAGATTTAATTAAATCTATTCTAGAAGAAAATATTTTTGATAATATAGCTTTAAATCCTTATGAAGAACTATACAAACTTACTCCTGTTATGAGATATTATGACACTGAAAGTTTAGAAGAGATAAGATTTTTAGTTAAATGAGAAAATTTAAAGATTTCTATATTAAAAGAAGAAAATATAGATAAACTAAGAGATTCACTAGCTAGTGATATAAATGCACTAAATTCTAATAATCACTTGCAAGCAGTTGAAACAAAAAAAGATTTTTTAAAACAATGTCTAAAAAAAGATTTTTGGGATGATATAGATATATCAAAAATAGAGCAAATTCAAAAAGAGTTATCAAGTATAATCAAATATAAAAAAATCAATGAAAAAGATATAGTTATTTCAGATTTAAAAGATGAGGTAATCGAAAGAAGACGGATACAATATGGTGATTGAAAACAAATGGAATCAGATAAATATTGGAAAGTATTTGTTGACCAAATAGAGTATTTTGCTAAATCTTCAAAAGCTCTTCAAAAAATAAAAAATGATGAAATTTTAAATAAAGAGGATTTAGAAGAGCTAGATAAATTATTCAAACAATCAGAGTACAATATAACAGTTACAAATCTGAGAAGAACTCTTCATAGACCTACTATTGACTTTGTAAGTTTTATAAAATTTGCACTTTGAAAAACGACACTACCAAATTTTGAAGAAGAAGTAAGCAAAGTTTTTGAATCATATTTAAATGAAAATAATTTCTCTAGTAATCAAATCAGGTTTTTACAAATAGTTAAGTCTGTATTAATTACTAAAAAACATATAACTGTTGAAGATTTTTATAGTGATACTTTTGAAAAGTCTTTTGGTATGTGAGCTTTTGAGAGATTGTTTAAACAAAAAGAACAAGAAAAAGTTATGGAATTGGTGGAAAAGTTTAGTTTATAATTTTATTTTTTATAATGTCAAAAATTAACAAATCATATAGAGATTTTTACACATATTCATTGATTAAAACTTTATATTTAAAATGAAAGAGCTTATTAGATACTTTTTCTCCATTTATATTAAATTCATTAAAAAATGATACATTAGGTATTAAAGATTTAGCAAATGAAATTAAAGAAAAATTTTGATTAAATATACCAGTACTTACTTTGCAAGATATATTGAAAAAGTTAAAAAAACTTTGAAATGTTGATTTTGATGATAAATATGAAAATATATATTTAACTGAAAAATGAAAAAAATGATTTAAAAATTATTTAGAAGATAATAGAGAGGTTTTTTGAGAATTGGAATCACTTTTTAAAGATATTTCTATATATATTGAAATGAAAACCTCTAAAAAATTAGATAATCATGAAATATATCAAATATTAGAAAATATCATTAATAATAATTTTGCATTCTTTGTTCAAGTTTTTAATCCTAATAAATCTTTAATTAATGAATTAAGTTGATTAAAGTATGAAAATAATGAAATAAAGAATTTGATAGCAGAATTTATTATAATTGAGCTTAATAATAGAACTAAAAATTTTGAAGTTGTAAAAAAAATTACTTATTGAGCATTACTATCTTCTGTTTTAACCAATGATAGTTTAATTGATGAATCAAATAATTATAATTTTAATAATTTAATTATTTATTTAGATTCAAATATTATTTTATCATTATTATGATGACATTGAGATGAATTAAAAAAATCAAATACTGAATTAATTGATTTAATTAAAAAAAGATGAATTAGAATTAAAGTTTTTAATTTTACAGTTGATGAAATAATTTCTGTAATAGAATGATATTTTAATGAAAAAGATAAATATATTAAATGATATTTTGTAGATTCAATTTATCAAAACTTTAAAAATAATTGATATAATGATTCTAAAATTTATAAATTAATTGCAGAATTTGAAAATATAATTAATGATAAATTTTGAATTGAAATTGACAATAAATTTGATATTAAAAAATTAGATTTTGATATTAATATATATGATATAGAAGAGTTAGAACTTAAAAGAGAACATTCAAAAGAACATGATATTTTTGCAATAGAAGCAATAAAAAAATATAGGAATTGAATATCTCCAAGAAATATAGAATTATCAAAATATATATTTTTATCTTATGATAGAAAATTATTTTTAACTGATTGTAAAGTAAATAATAAATCTTTAACAGATAAGATACCTCATATTATTTATCCTGAATATTTTTCTAACTATCTTTGGTTAAAAAAACCAGATTGGGATAATAATTTACCAATTGCAATGATTTTTTCATCAGTACATTCTCATTGATTAATAGATAAAGATATTTGGGAAAGATTTTATCAAATTAGTTCAGAATTATCGTCTGATTGAAAAATTACAAAAGAAGATTTTATGTATCTTATTTCAAATAATGAATTTAAAAATCAACTAGTAGATATTGAAAATAAAAAAGATATAAATAAAGATTTAATTTTAAAAAGTGTTGATGAAACAAAACTTGAATTAGAAAATAAAACTTATGAGAAATTAAAGGTTCAGTTTGATGAAAATTTATTAATTAAAACTAATAAAAATAATAAAGATTATGAATTAAAGATTATTAATAATATAAAAGAAGAGGCAAAAAAACACGCTAAAATATTGACTAATATTGTTTCTTTATTTATATTTTTAATGTTTATATTTATAATTACTTTTATTTATAAATATTATTTGGAAGAATATTTTACAATAAAACGGAATAATTATTGATGAATAATTACATTTATTTTATTTATTCTTTCAATATTTCTTTGGCTTTTTAAGCCTCCTAAGTTTCCAAAAGATAAAATATATAATTTTTTATTTAAAAAAATAGTTGATAAAAAAATAAACAAATATTTAAAATAAATAACATGCAAACACAAATTTGAGAAATAACTAAAATTATAAATTGATTTCCTTTTAAATCTTCTGACTTTAATAGTGATTGAAAATGACTACTAATTATCCGTATTCAAGATATGGAAAAATGAATAAATAATAATTCTAAATTTTGGGATTGAGTATATGATAAAAAAGTATTAATAAATAAAGGGGATATTTTAGTAAGTTTATCATGAAGTTTTAAAGTTGAAAAATGGGAATTCTCAGAAGCTTTATTGAATCAAAGAATCATAAAAATTGCAACTAATAATAATGAGAATTTATTAAATTGATATTTGTATTATTACCTTAATCAAAAATTAGATGAAATAAAATCTAAAGCAACAAATACAAGTATTCCAAATATTTCAGTAAATGATATTAAAAATCTACAAATCCCACTTCCACCACTTTCAACTCAAAAACAAATCATCCAAAAACTCGATAAACTTAAAGAACTAATTTCTTTAAGAAAAGAATCTATAAAAAAACAAGAATATCTAATAAAATCTATTTTTATAGAAATGTTTGGTGATCCTATGTTGAATGAAAAAGGTTGGGAAGTGAAGAAGTTGTGAGAATTATGCAATAAAATTACTGATTGAGAACATAATAATCCGGATTTTACAAACGAATGAATGCCTTTAATTATGGCGAAAGATGTTTTAGATTATTGAATAGATTTATCTGATGTAAAATATGTTTCATTCGATGATTGAGTAAAATACATAAAAAAATGTAATCCTCAAAAATGAGATTTACTAATTGTAAGTAGATGAGCAACAATATGAAGAATTACAGTAGTAAATTTAAATATTTCCTTTTGTACAATGTGAAGCACTATTCTAATTAAGCCAAACTTTAGTATTATATATTCAAAATATATAATGTATTTATTTAGAGATGAAAATTTTATTAAAAAAGTTAGAAATGTCTCATCTGCTTCAGCTCAACAAGCAATTTATATTGCAAATATAAGTAATCTTAAAATTCCAGTCCCTCCAATCTCTCTCCAAAACAAATTTGCCTCAATAGTACAAAAAAACGAAGAAAACATCAAAAAACAAAAAGAGAGTTTAGAAAAATTGGAAGAGTTATATAGCACTACTATGCAGGAAAGTTTTAGATTTTAAAAAAACGTTTACATGTTTATATAATATGTATCATATGTGAGACATGATGATTTATATGTATCAAAAATAGATAAAAATGATACATATAATTTGAAAAATAAAAAAATTCACCAGTCAGACAAAAGTCTCTAGGTGAATATTGGTAACTTGAGTATAATTATTTTTAATTGAAAATCAAAATAAATAATGAAAAATATAAATATAGATTTAAGAATATTAGTTGAAAATCTCGTAGATAATATAAATATTTATAGAAAAAATTTTACTATGTTTGTAAAAGAAGATTTTATAATACAAATAGAGGAAAAAAAACATAATTTAGAGAATCATTTATTTTGGTTAAAGAAAAAAATAAAACTTAATCAAGATAAAGAAAAAGTTGATTCTTCAACAAAATGGACTATATATTATGTAGATTATTGAATAAATATTTGATGTGAAATAAATGGTATAAGACCATCTATTATTTATAAAGATTCTAAATTTACTTTTTGAGAAGATATTATAGTTATACCTCTTACTTCTGACAAAGTTAACAAATCTCTTGATACTTTTGATGTTCAAATAACACCAGATAAGAAAAATAAACTTAAAAATGTATCTTTTGCTAAATTAAGACAAATAAGAAGTATATCAAAGAAAAGAATATGATCATATTGTTGAAAAATAGAAGATATTAAATTAAAAGATAAAATACAAGAAAATCTTATTAAAATGTTTTGAATGAAATTTTAAACAAAAATAAAACCTTACATTTTACTGCAAGGTTATGACGCAATCTAGAAAAATCTAGAAAGGTTACATCTAAGTAATATTATTTTAACATTTATATACTTAATTGCAAATTTTTTTTAACATTTTAATTAAATATTTACATAAAATAAACTAAATATGCTAACTCAAGACCTAAAATCAAAAATAGATAAGCTTTGGAATACATTTTGGTGAAATGGTATTTCTGACCCACTTACAGCTATAGAACAAATAAATTATCTTATCTTTATGAAAAGATTGGATGATATAGATAAACAAAGCTTAATTAAAGCAAATAGGATAAAAACTTTTGAATATAATTCTCTTTTTGCATGAAGTATAGAAATAAATGGTAGAGTATTTGAAAAAGATACTTTTCGTTGGTCACATTGGACTCAAATGTCAGCTGATGAAATGTTTGTGTTTGTAAAAGATATAGTTTTTCCATTTATCAAAAATATAGATGAAAGTATATATGCTGATAATCTAAAAGATGCTGTATTTATGATACCAAATGCGTCGCTTTTAGTAACTGCTGTTTCAATAATAGAAGATTTAAAAATCACAGAGCAAAACGAAGATACTTCTTGAGATATATATGAATATCTTTTAAATGAAATATCTGCAGCAGGGAAATGATGAGCTTTTAGAACGCCAAGGCATATTATTGAAATGATGATTGAAATAGTAAATCCTACAAAAAATGATAAAATTGCTGACCCCGCTTGTGGAACTGCTTGATTTTTGATTAATACTTATAAACATATTATAAAAGAAAATACTTCAAAAGATTGAAGTTTTTCTGATGATTTCTGAACTCATTATACTGCAGATATGTTTAGTAATGAAGATTGGAAAAGGGTAAAAGAAAATACACTTTTTTGATATGATTTTTCTACAAAAATGGTAAGAGTTGGTATGATGAATTCTATTTTACATGGGATTACAACTCCAAATATTACATATACTGATACACTTTGAAAAAACTTTGACCATAAAGAAGAGTGGGATATAGTTCTGGCAAATCCACCATTTAAATGAAGTATTTTAAAAAATAATATTCATCCAGATTTTAAAGTAGAAACAACAAAAACAGAATTATTATTTTTGGAACTTATTTATGATAAATTATTTGTTTGATGAAAATGTGCTGTAATTATTCCAGATTGAGTCTTATTTTGAAGTTCAAATGCTCATAAAAAAGTGAGAGAACTTATAATAGAAAATACTTGATTAAAAGCTGTTATATCATTACCTGGTTGAGTTTTTAAACCTTATGCTTGAGTTAGTACTGCTATACTTATATTTACCAAATGAGATGAAACAAACAATGTTTGGTTTTATGATTTAGAAGCAGATTGATTTAGTCTAGATGATAAAAGAAATAAAATAGATATAAATGATATTCCAGACTGTAAGAAAAAATATAAAGATGTAGTTCTTTGAAGAAAATATGAAGAAAAACCTAAAAAAGAAGATAAATGGTTTTGGGTTTCAAAAGATGAAATAAAAGAAAATAAATATGATTTATCAATTTCTAAATATAAAAAGATAGAATACACTCCTGTAGATTATGAAAAACCAGAAGTTTTAATAAATGATATTAGAAAACTAGAAAAAGAAATTATTGATTGAATTGATGAGTTAGAAAAAATGATTTAGAGCTTTCATTGTATTGTCCTACCAAATGGGATATAAAAACCCTAGAAAATTAATTTTCTAGGGTTTTTTATATCTCACTATTTCTCATATCAAATCATAAGGAATTTCTTTATCAAGAGAAAATTGTATAGTTCATTTTGATATCTTATACTTAGATAATTTAGGAGAAAAATGCTCTATAGCTTCTGGTCATGGAAAAATAGATATATGTTTCTTAAATGCTCAAAAATGCACTATATTTTTTCAATTTAGTTTAAATGTAGGAACTCAGTAGTTTATAGTCTCTATCAAATCTGGATTTGTTTCACTAATAGTTTTTCTAATATGCTCAAGAATAATTTGGACATCACTAGGAAAACTTGATATATATTCATCTATAGTTTTTGTTTCTTGCATATCAAAATATTTAAATAAATATTGTTTATATTATTGTATTATTTTGGATTAAAACAAATTAATTTGATCTATTTAAATTTTAATATGGTTTTAATGTTCTGGACTTTATTTTAAAATGAGTATAGTAAGAAGTAAATATAATATTATTGTAATTCGAACTTGTTTCAGAATCAAATAAAAAATAGATCCTGAAATAAATTCAGGATGACATAAGTAAGTTCAGGATGACAAAAGTAAATAATTTAAGAAATAAAAATATTTAAAAAATTGGAGAAGAGATTGGAAGGTTAATTTAATAGAAAATTGAAATCCTTATTGGGAAGATTTAAGCTTAAAATTTAATGATCCTGAAATAAATTCAGGATGACAAAATAAATAATGATTCTGAAACAAGTTCAGAATGACATAAATAAATTCATGATAACAGAAACAAAATATTTTTTAAACATACAATCTATGAAAAAAATAATTAATCTTACGGATAGCGACTATAAAATAATAGAAGGTATTATTACCAAAGAATGATTGTCTTCTTATCTAATAAGAAAAGAAGATTTTATTTGTTATAAAGATAATAGAAAAATTATAGCATTTTGAAGGATATTTAATATTTGATGAAATGATTATGAATTATCTTGATTATACATAAATGAAGATTATAGATGAAAAAAACTTTGAATAGAGATAATAAGTGATTTATTAAAAAATAAATTTAATTATGAAAATAATCTATTTTTAGCTTGTAAAAGAGAATTAGAAAAATATTATGAAGTTGCATGATTTAATTATATAGAAGAAAATATTCCTGAAAAATTAAAAGTGACTTTAAAGCGGTGAAAAGAAAATAATTTTGATGCAATAATAATGAAATACAATAAATAATTATAATACTATGAAACAAATTAGAAAAGTTGCATTTATTTGATTTTACAATGAAAAAAATCAAATACTACTTCAAGAAAGATGAGATTATTCAAAAATTGGTGAAGAGTGGGCTTTTTTTGGTTGATGAGTTGAACCTTGAGAAACTCCAAAAGAGTGATTTTTAAGAGAAGCAAAAGAAGAGTTATGATTAAATATGGAAGATTTTGACTACAAATATATAGGAGATTATATATTTGAATTTAGTGATAGAATAGTTCATAGAAGTATATTTTTAATCAAGACAGATTTAAAAGAAACTGATTTTATAGTTTATGAATGAGCTTGAGCTAAGTATTTTGATTTAGATGATGCAAAAAAGTTAAAATTTGCAAGTCCAGTTGATGAGACAATAGAGATAATTAAAAAATATATGTAAAAAAATAACTAAGAATTTTTCTTAGTTATTTTTTTATTAAAAATTTTACCAATACTACTTATAGGTAAAAAAAAGCAATATTTTTTACCTGTTAATATAATAGGTAAGAAATAAAAAGATTTCTTTTTATTTTTTATTTACACTTAAAACACCCTTGCCCATGATCATTTACCATTCCAACTGCTTGCATGAAAGCATATATTATAGTAGAACCAACAAAATTCATATCTCTTTTTTTCAAGTCTTTTGAAATAGTATCTGAAATTGGAGTTTTTGTTTGATAATCACTTAATTTTTCAAAATTGTTAATTATTTGTTTATTATCTATAAATCTCCATAGATAATCGTAAAAACTACCAAATTCTTTTTGTATCTCTAAAAATGCTTTTGCATTTTTTGTAACTGAGATTATCTTGAGTTTGTTTCTGATTATTCAAGAATTTTGCATAAGTTCAGCTTGTTTTGCTTCATCGTATTTTGATATTTTAAGAGCATCAAAATTATCAAAAGCAATTCTATAGTTTTCTCTCTTGTTTAGTACAGTTTCCCAAGAAAGTCCAGCTTGTGCTCACTCCAAAATAAGCATCTCAAAAAGCTTTTTGTCATCTCTCTCTATTTCTCACCACTCTGAGTCATGATACTCAACATAAAGGGGATTATTTAGATTTAACCAATCACATCTTTTCATTTTTAGTTGATTAGATTTATAAGTAATTTAACCATTATTTCTTTATCTTTTGGATTTGATTCTGCTATAAGTAGTGTTATAGCAACTAGAGCTCTATCATTTATTTTTTTATTTCAATTATTATCAAAAAGTATGTGATTTTTAGCAAGAAATAAGATAAATAAAAATGCTCAGCTTCTTTTGTTACCATCATAAAATGGATGATCTTTAACTATGAAATAAAGTAAATTTGCAGATTTTTCTTCTACAGAATTATATAAATCTATCCCTCAAAATGTTTGATATATATTTCAAAAAATTCATTTTAAAGCTTCATTTTCTCTTTGTTTTGCAAATAAATCAGTAGCTTCATTTTTATTTATTAAATTTTCTTTTAGTTCCATAAGTGACAATAATGCCTCTTCTGAATCTAATTTATAATCTAGGTTTTTTGTTTTTCATGATTCTAAAAGATTGTTTTCATCATAATTTTGTAACAACAACCATGTATTTGTATAATTTGTTATTATATCAAGTAATCAAATAGCTTCATCTTGAGATAAATTTCAAGATTTAAGAGTATTTTTAAATAAATTTAGTGTATTTTCTAATTCTTTATATCATTTTTCTTCTAATCTTTTTTTATTTATACTATATCATTTTATTAAATATTCTTTTAATATATTACTAACCCATTTACGAAATTGCATAGCTTTTTCAGAATTAGTTCTATATCATATAGATAAAATCATATCTAAATTGTATAAATTTTTATCTCTTTTAACTTGTCTTTCTCATTCATTTTGAACTTGTGCATTTTTTGCACATGTTGAATCTTCATTTAATTCTCAAGATGAATAAATATTTTTTATATGTCTTTGTATAGTTGTTCTATCTTTTCAAAAAATAGATGCAATTTGATAAGAATCTAACCAAACAGTTTCTTCATTAAAATTAACTTGAACATCAATATCTCAAGTTTTATCTTTATATATTTGAATTTCTCCTTTATTCATATTTATATATTATATACTAAATATATACATTGTATTTTTATTTAATATAATTGCAAATAATTATTTAGATTTAACCAATCACATCTTTTCATAAATATTTTTTTATACTTTTAATAATCCACGAAAACCTCTAGCTGCATAATAAGATTCTGCTCAATTATGGTAAATAAATACTGTATCATAGCGACAATCAGCAAATATAGCACCACCAAGTTTTCTGATATTGTCAGGTGTTTTTAACCAACTTGATGTTTTTGTATCAAAATCTCCAAATTTTTGTAATTCTCTATATTGTTCTTCTGTTAAAATATCTATTCACATTTGTTTTGCCATATCAACTACATTATTTTCTGGTTTAAATTGTTTTCTTGATTCTAGTGCTTCTTTATCATAACAAAGACTTCTACGTCATTTTGGACTTTCAGCCGAACAATCACAAAAAATATATTCTCATGTTTTTTCATCGTATGAAATCACATCAGGTTCTCACTCTGTTCTCTCCATTTCATTTAATGACCAAAGTTTTTCAGGATTTGCTTCTAGTTTTTCTTGTAGCTTTTCCCATAATATATCTTTATGACGATTCATGTTTTTTATAAAGCGTTCTTCTAATATTTGTAGTAATTTTTTTTGTTGTTCTGGATTTAATTTATTTTTTGAGTTCATATTATTTAGTTATATGTTAATATACAGATAATTTAATTTTTTTTAGTTTCTATTTTATATTCTTTTGATAAATTTTTATAAGATTTGCTTAAAAATGCTAATAGTGTGATAATTAAACCTATTAATCAAGCTACACTAAATACGATTGCAATTGCTCTATCTTGAGTTGTTCAAAACCAATTTAAAAATATGTTCATTCAAGTTTGGCTATTCATAAAAGGTACAACAATTAGTTCTGTTATTGGTCATATAAAAAAAGCTGTTAATGGTGACGCTATTTGTTCAACACTTTGAGAAAATCAAAAAACTCTTCATTGTCTATTATATGGTACAACTTTTTGTAATATTGTTTGTTCTGTCGCTTCTATGTATGGGTGCAATATCATAAAGATAAATAATCAAATAGTTGTTAAAACTATTGATGAAATACTAGTAAAAAATATACATACAATCCACATAATTACATTTATCAAAAGCAATGTTTTAACTGGATTTTTTCATACTCACCATTTACTTATTAATAATCATCAAACTATAAATCAAAAACTTAAAAATCACCATATAAATCACCATATTTCAACTGATACTAAAGAAAGTCAGTATGGATCCATCAAGGACATAAAAACTCATCATAAAAAATTGTTAAACATAGAAAAAAATATAAGTCCAAACAATCAAGAAATTCATGATATAACCTTTATAGTTCAGATTAAATCTATTTTTTTTCATCATTCTTCTTTTTGATGTGAAAAATCTTCTTTTGGAAAGTTTAAAAATAATAAATGAAATATTCAAAGTAAACTAGCAATTATTGTTATTATTATTGCCCATCACATTCATAAAAATCAAATAGTTAATCAAGAAAAAACTGAGACAATTCAAAAAGCTAAACCATTTGCAATTCATAAAACACCATTTGCTTTGTCACGATTATTATCATCAAAAAGTAGCGTCATCATAGTTGACATAGTTATCATACGAATATTTCATATGATAACTCAAAACATTATAGCTATTATAAGTAACCATAAAAGTATGCTGTTGCTTTTTGTAAATATTTCTAATGGAAAACTAAAAAATATTATTGCAGAAATAATAAAAAATAATAGTGATACTCAAGTAGATCAAATCATTACATTTTTTTTCTTATTATGATCAACAACTGCTCAAAAAAATATTCAAGAAATAAGAACTGCAAATAAATATAGTCATCATATAAAAGATGTAACCATTATAGATTTTGTTTCTAAATATACCCAAAAAACTAGTGCAAACCATATAAAATTATTTGCAACTGAACATAAAATTGTATTTCATAGTAGATGAAAAAATAGCTTATTTTTTATTGGAGTCATATATAGTATTTTAAATATATTTATATATGTTAATTTTTTTATCGATAAAAACAAATTATTTTTATCTTACTTGATTCTTAATTTTTTATCATAATATCAATATATTATTTTAGATTATATATTTATCTATCATTTATAATTACTTCTTTTGATAATCCTTTTGATAAGAGAAAATTTAGTTGATATCTAGATTTAAGTTTTATAAAAGATTTTGCAAATGATTTAGAAACAAAAAAAGACTAATTTAAAAATTAGTCTTTTTTATATTATTCAAAACTTACAGTTGGTGCAGTTTCAGCTCATTCTTGGCTTTCAAATAATGATTTTTTATCAAATCCAAATAAGCTTGCAGCTATATTGTTTGGAAATTTTCTAACAAAAGTATTAAATTCTTGAACTATTTCGTTATATCTCATTCTTTCAGTAGAAATTCTGTTTTCTGTTCATTCAAGAGTAACTCTTAAATCTGCAAATGCTTGATTAGCTTTTAAGTTTGGATAGTTTTCTGTTACCATTAAAAGTCTAGATAGTGCTTGTGAAATACCAGTTTGTTCTTTTTGAAATTCTGCCATTTCTTGAGCATCATTAACATTTATATTTGTTTTTGTTGCACTAGCACGAGCTTCTACAACTGCTTCCAGAGTAGATTTTTCAAAATTTGCTTCTCATTTTACAGTATTTACTATATTTGGTATCAAATCCATTCTTCTTTGGTATTGATTTTCTACTTGAGCCCAAGCAGTATTAACTCATTCTTCCATAGTTACCATTGAGTTGTATTTTCAAAAAAATACAAAACCTAAAACAACCAATATAGCTAAAGCTATAATTAAACCTTTTTTCATAATATGTAATTTATTAAATTAAAATAAAATTTTTACCATTTTCAAGAACTTCATCATCATCCAAAACCTCATCATCAAAATCAACCAAATCATCATCATTTGTAACCTCATCATTTACCATTTCAGTTTCATATTTTTCAATTTAAACCTATTCAAAATAATGTTCAAATTGTCCATCAAATTGCATTTATTAAAAATAATTCAATAGTTTTTATTAAAAAATATGCTAAAGGTAATGTTATTATATATCAAATGAATAAATATAAAAATAATTTTTTATATTGTTTTTCTTTATGTAATGGCTTTAAAAAAATAATAGAAAAAATTAAAGCAATAATTATCAATATAATTATTGAATCATCTGGATTTTTTTTGTCATTATGAGTTGATATTATACTAGTATCTCAAGAAAACGCTTTATCAAAGTCATTTAATGCTCAAATTATTCAATCTTTGTATTTTTTTTCTCTAAAAAGTACAAAGTTATTTTCTCAAATCCTATTTGTTAATATATCAGGTAGTACTCATTCTACTCAATATCATGTTGATATATTCCAAGATCTATCATCTATAGCTATAAGTATGACAACTCAATTATCTTTATCTGCTTTTCAAACTCCTAAATCTTGTCATATTTGGGTACCTACACTTGATATATCTTCTCAATTAGTACTCTTTATAATTATAGTGAGTATTTCTGTTGTATATTTGTTTTTAAGTTCTATTATTTTTTGTTCTATTTGAGTTTTTTCTTCATTATTCAGTACTCAAACTTTGTCTATTACATAAGAATTAATAGTTCACAAATCTTTTATATCAAAACTATATAAAGTATTGAGAGAGAAAAAGTATAACAAAAATAATAATATAATTTTTTTCATATTTTTATTGTTTATTTTTAATTATTCTATTATAAAAAAAAATTAAAAAATAAAAAGATTAATAATATTATTTATTAATCTTTTTATTTTTTATATTATACTGTTTCTTCATCAAATTCTTCTTCTTCTATTACTACAATATTTCAAATTAATTCATTAAAATGTCTCATAAATTCATTAATTTTAGGAGAATTAGGTTTATCTATAAAATTTAGTCATTCTCTTATTCTTTCCATATCTTCATTTGAAATAATAGTTGATTTTTCTTCTCATACTATATTACTAACTAATTTTGATACATCTTCTAAATATTTTTTACCTTCATCATCAACTCTATTTAATCTTATTCCATCTGAAATTTGATCCAATTTATCATTAAAATCACCTAATGTAAGTTTTTCTCATTTTGTCATTATTTACTTTATTATTAAAATAATATATTTACTGTTTAATTATAATATAAATTTAAAAATTTTCAAAGTTTTTTATATCCTTTTTATATTTTATCAAAAAATTTCAATAAATCATTTTTCTGGTTCTGTAAAAACTGTAAGTTTTTGCTCTTTTATAAGCCAAACTTTATTTGAAATAGATTCAAGTAAATCTCTATCATGAGAAACTACAATTGTAGTTCAGTGAAATCATTCTAGCATTTTTTTTATCACTTCTTTCGAGTGTATATCTAGATGATTTGTAGGTTCATCCATTATAATAATATGTGGTTTTACTAAAAGCATCTTTGTAAGTGCAACTTTTGCTCTTTCTCAACCTGATAGTGTTGATATTTTTTGTTCTACCTTATCTCAAGTTATAAGTAATCAACCCAATATTGTTCTTATTTCTTTTGTATTTTCATAATCTTTTGCTAATTCATCTATTATATTTGCTTCTTTATCTAGGTTTTCAAGTACTTGAGAATATGATCATATTTTTATAGTTTCATTTATTGTTGCTATTCAATTTAACGGTTTTAAATCTCAAAGAATAGTTTTTAAAAGAGTAGATTTACCAGCTCAATTTTCTCAAATTATCCCTATTTTATCAGTTTTATAGACTTCTATATATTCTGGCAATGTAATTAATGGAGTTTTGTATCAAACTTGTAAATCATATATTTTCATGATTATTTCAGGCAATCTTTTATCTAGATTTATTTGTATAGTTTTTACAACAGATTCATTTTCTGGTTCAGTTAATATTTCTACTTTTGCAAGAGCTTTAATACGACTTTGAACACTGCTTGCTTTTGCAGAATTTGCACGAAAACGATTTATATAATCCATTTGTTTTTCTATATCTTTTTTTTGATTTTCAAAATCCTTTTTTTCTTTATCAAAACGAGCTTGTTTTTCTTCTAAGTATTTTTCATAATTTCATGGATAATTATGTATTTTTTTCCCTGAAATTTCTGCTATCTTATTTGAAGTATTGTTTATAAATCTGATATCATGAGATATAGAAACAAGTGCTTTTTTCCAATTTTGGCAAAATTTTTCCAAGAAAATTATACCACTTATATCCAAGTGATTTGTAGGTTCATCAAGGATAAGTAAATCCATTTCTTGGATTAAAAATTTGGCAATTTGAACTTTTGTTTGTTCTCAACCTGATAATTTTAATACATTGAAATCAAATTGTTCATCTTTAAATCAAAAATACTTAAGTATTTCAGTTTGTAATGTATGTTTTCTAAATCAATCTAAATCTATTAAATCCTTGTTTAATCTTTCTATTTCTTCCCATTTTTCACTATTATTTTTAATAGAATTTAATTTATCTATTTTGTTATTTATTTCAGGGAAAATACTCATCATTTCTTCTCTAAGAGTATTATTTTGATTGTTCCAAAAAAGATCTTGAGAAAGATATCATATTTTTAAAGAGGGGATTATGTCTATATCTCAATCCAGATTTTCTTCTACTCAAATAATCATTTTCAAAAGAGTAGTTTTTCATGCTCCATTTTTTCAAATAAGAGCTATTTTATCAATACTATTTATTTTTAATTCTGCATTTTCAAAAAGATAAGTTTTTTCTATATGTTTATTTAGATTTTTTATATTTATCAAACTTGTATTTGTTTTTGATCTTCATTCAAATAGATATTTTGGAATAGTTTCTAGAGAATATTCTTTGTTATTTGTTTCAGCAAAAACAAATTCCTTTGTTTCTAGTTCAAATTCATTTGTTATATATTTATTTAATCTTTTTAATTTAGTTTCTTCTTTTATTTTTTTGTCTATTGTATCATAATATTCTTGGCAAAATTCTTTTATTTCTTCATAAGTAAAATCATCATGATGTGCTAAAACTTGCTTTATTATATCGTCAAACATTTTTTATTATTAAGTTTATATTTTTACTAGTATATTTATTTTTTGTAAAATACTATTTAAAAAATAAAAGACTAGGTTTATACCTAGTCTTTTATTAAATTTTTTCAATCTCAAACTACTTTTGTTGCAATTAAATCAATTATAAATCAAATAATCATTCATTCAGCAATAAGCCAAAATGGAGAATGTCATGAAAGTGCAGTTCCTTGCATAAGTGAAATTAGTTTATCATGCATAAATAAAACTAATACAAAATTCATCCAAGCTCAAATCATTGGTCATCTAAACCAAAAAGGCATAGGTATTTTTAAAACAGGATGTTTATCCATAATTCACATAACTCAGATGAATGCTCAGATAGTTGTATACCAAAACAATATTGCAAATCTGAGATATAGATCAGAGTTTTCAAATACAAAAGGTAACATAATGAAACCACATAATCAAACTACTAATCAAACTGCTTTTCAAACAGCGATTCTATTCATTAACTTAGATTTAAATAAATTCATAATCAAATAGTTAAAAAATAACAATTATATTATAATACTTTTTTAAAAAATTGAAAATAAAAATGACTAAAAAAATTTAGTCATTTTTATATATTAATTCATAATTCTCTAATTTTTGATATTCTAAATGCTATTTCTTCTTTACAATCACCACATAGCCAATTTTGTCTATCAAATATATCTCTTGTTATAGTTTCAATTGTTTTGTTTCAAACATTTGATTGTTCCATTAAGCATGATCAAGATTTTCACATACAATGTCATAAATGATATCATTCTTTTCAAGTATTAAATGTTCTATTTGTTAAATCAAAATTGTGTCATAACTCATGTGCTGCAGCGATAGAAAAAGACATATATCTTAATGAAACATCTTTTATATAATTTTTAAATCTTCTAGTTGATAATACATTATTTGGATATCATCAAATTCAGAATACAAAATTATTATTGGGATCATTTATTCTCATATCTTTATCAACAATCATAAAGTCATAATGAGGAGAATTTTTTTGATATGGTTCTGTTAATAATAATTGAAATATTTTATCTCAATTTACTTGTTCTCATAATCATTTATTAGTTGATGTTTTAGCTTGTTCTTGATACCAATCTGCTGATCAATATGGCTGATTTCATAGTTTATAATTTCAAATATCAACTATATTTAGAATACTTCATATTTCTTTTAAAAATTTTATAATTCAAAACTTAATAGCATCAGATTCAGATTCCTCAACTAAATCTGTTCTAGATATTATTATACTACTTCTAACAATTCATGCATTTTTTTCTTGTGATTTTATAATTGGAAGATTTCAACCATTAAATACATTAACCATATTGTATAATTATTTATATATATTATTATTATTATACAATACTATAATATAATGTCAATATTTTTTTAATCATTTTTATATTTTTCAAATACTCTAGCTACGTCTTTGTGTGATATTTTAAAATCAATATTATTTTCATTAAATATTTCATTAAATCTATCTGCAAATGATTGATTTCATAAGTTTATTTCTAATAATTTTTTATAAGATTCTGCTGAAATATGAAAAAAATTTTCTAATAAATATATAAATTTTTCATATTTAAATTTGAAATTATTAAATACTTCTATATCAAAATTTGTTTTATCTATAACACTATTTTTTATAAACCAAGATAAAAACATAGCTTTTCTTTTTTCTTTTTCTTCTTTATTTTGAGTAATTAATGCTTCTGGTTTTTCTCTTGATTTATATGTAGTAGTTTTTTTATTTTCTTTAGGATCTTTTAATTTCCAATTTAATACTTGAGTAAAAAATTTTTGTAAAGCAGTAGCATTTTTATAAAAATATTCTACTTCAACTTGTTCATCATATAGCTGTTTTATATAATTTACTATACTTTCAATTGATAAATTTTTTTCATAATATAGTCAATGCAAAAAAATTATTGGATCTATATTTATTACAAATTTTTTTGATAATATTTCCTCTAGTTTTAGCACTTTTTCTAAAAGTTTTAGATGGTTTTTTCTTCTGAATTTACATTCTTGCATATAATCTTCTATACATTCTTGTCTTCTTACAAAATCTCTCAAATTATACAGTGGATTATTATCTATATTTTCTTCAATATTATTTTCTAGTTTATTCATAATTTTCAATTTTAAATTTAGTTATTATATATAATAATATATAGTTTGATATTTGTAAAATATGAATAATTTTTTATATTAAAAAGCCCCACCAAAAAGGTGGGGGGCTTTTTATTCATCGTCAAATCTAGCCAGTTGGCATCGATCGATCACATGAATAATTTTTTGTGAATACTCTTTGTCTTCGGCATAAGTCCTAGCAAGAGTAGTTACAATTTGACCTAAATTACTTTTTCCTTTCACAAGTTTAGTACGTAATTTTCCATAATATTGCTTTGAATTCAAATTATGGAAATATTTAAAAACACTTTCTATTGTTGAGTCAAAACTAAGGATTCTTTTATTAAATGACAATCCAAAGTGATTTTTCTTGTATCTTGCTGCAGTACTTGTACCATTTCCAGTTTCAAGAACAGCTTGTGCTAGTACAATAGAAGTAGGCATATTTTTTGATGCTATGCCATCAGTTTCCTCTTTTACTTCTTCAATCAAATCACCCATCTTTTCGATATATGAATAATCGCAAGAGAGTGCCGTTTGTGAAACAAAAACCAAAAGGGAAATTAATATGTTTTTAACAAACTTCATCCTGAGAAAATCTCCATAAAATTAGGTGACTTTATGATATAATAAATGAGTTCAATTGCAAATTATTTTCAATAAAAAAATAAACTTAATTTAAGTTTATTTTTTTATTTTGATACTAAAGTAATTTATTCTTGCTTGAAAATAATTATAAAAATTTCATAATCAAAAAATATAATCAAATTCAATTCAAAAATCATTTAAAATTCTCTCACAAATCATTTTTTCTCACATTGAAAATGTATTATTGTTTAATCAATAAGATAAATAATACATATCTTCAATACCTAAATCATTTTTAGTTATTCAATCTTTTTGAATTTTATTTATTGATTTTCTTGCTTTTATATTAAAAAATATATTTAGCCAACTTGAAATTTCTTCTATTTTTATATATCACATTTCAAAATATGTTCTACATAAATTTAAATCTATTTCATTTTGAGTTTCTCAATTAAATATTAAATCATATTTAATTCTTTTTATGTTATTTTTTATGATCTTATTTTTTTCAGACAACATTGAAAAAGCATGATTAACTCATTTCTCATCTTCTAATTTACTTAATCAATTCTTGCTTGAATAATATCATTTTAGAACTTCATCTCTACTAAGTGCTGCATTTACTTCTCATTTAAAAAATTCTCATATTTTTTCTAATATTCAAACATTACATACTTCATATCATTCTGGTGCTACAAGTGCTACATTTCTATTTAATATTGCCATATTTTTATTTATAATATATTTATATATTAATTATAATTATTATGTAGTTATTGTCAAAAGTGAAATCTATTTTATTTTTTTATTAACTCTATTAATCACTTTAATCTATATTCTAATTTTCCATGTTTATCTAATTCTATTAAAATAACTGGAATATTATAATTTTCATATATATAAGTTTCCATTGTTCACGTAAAATCTGATTCTCATCATTCGTTTATTTCATACTCTTTTATTTTTTGATTTTTAGAAAATTCATTGTTATAATCCAAATTAAATTGATAAGTTGGTAGTATTTGAGAGATTTGATTTCAAAAATCTTTTATTTTATTATCATCAATTGAATTATCAGGTATGTAAAAAATATTTCATTCAGAATGAAGAGATATTATTTTATTGAATTTATATTTTTTTAATGTTTCAACAATTACTCTAGTTTCAGATTCACTTTCACATCTATCAACTCAAGTATCTATATATTCACCATTTTTTATAAATGTTTTGAGTTCGAAATTTTTGGAACAAAAATTTCTATTTAAATCTATATTATTATTGTTAACTCTTCATTTTATAAAAGCATCATAATTTATAGTTTTATTTTTATAATATTCTAATCATTCAGGATTAATAGATGGAATTATAAACCATCAAGTTATTCAAGCATTTTCAAACTCTTTTACTAAATACACTGCTGTTTCATATGTTCCATATTCGTATCAACCGTGAATGTCAGCAAAAATTCAAAAATATCAATCATTTGGATTTCAGCTATAATACGCATAAATTGGATATCAATTTTCACTATATCATAAAGTTATTTTTTTTATTTTTTTGTAATATATATCAAGTTCTTTATTTGTTTTTTCTACTAAAAAATCTATTACTTTTTTAATATTGTTTATATTTGTATCTTCTTTTTTTTCTAATATTTTATCTAATTCAATAGATAATTTAGAATAAACTAAATTTTGTTTTTCTATATTGTTTTTAAGTGTTTTACTTACTAAATTATTTAGCTTACTTTGTAATTCTTGTCATGAAAATATATTATTTTTTATATTTATTTGTAGATTTTCTATATTATTTTCATATCAATATCATATTTGAGGGATTATTAATATAATAAAAATTATAAGAATTTTTTTCATTACTTTATTTTTTATAACTAAACTTTTTTTTAGTTTATTTAAAAAAGTGTTTTTTTCAATTTTTATTAATTATTGTCACTTTTTTGTAATTAATTCGTTTCTAATATATACAAGCAATATTACTTGTATAAAAAATTATTATATTTAATAAGAAGTCTAATTAATAATTAGATATTACAATTATTTTATATTTTTAATTTTATATTTATGAAAAAATCAATATTACTATTTATTTTGCCATTATTATTTGGTATATATAATGTTTCTGCTGATGAAACATGAACTGGTGTAAATATGCCACCAGTCGCAGTTAATGACACAGTAACTACAAGTGAAGATACATCAATTATGATTAATTTGCTGTCAAATGATACAGATGCAGATTCTGATACTTTAAGTGTTACTTCTGTATTTAACATGATGAATTGAACTTGAGTTATAAATGCATCTTGAACATGAGTTATGTTTACTCCTAGTCTTAACTTTAATTGAACTTGAAGTTTTGATTATCTAGTAAGTGATTGATTATTGGTAGATACTTGATCTGTTTTAGTTACTGTTACATGAGTAAATGATGCTCCGGTCGCAGTTGATGATCATTTCAATATGACCGAAAATACATCAATGACTCTAAATTTAGTTTCAAATGATACAGATTTAGATTCTAATAATTTAAAAATAACTTCATTGTGAACAATATTAAATTGAACATGAGTTATAAATGCATCATGAACGGGAGTTGTTTTTACTCCAAGTATGAATTTTAATTGAACAATAATGTTTATTTATACTGTAAGTGATTGATCTTTGTCTGACGTTTGAAATGTAACCGTAGATGTTGGACCTGCAAATGCAGCTCCTGTGGCTAGGGATGATTATTTAAGTACATTTAAGAATACTGTAAAAACTATTGACCCAAGAATAAATGATACTGATTCAAACTGAGATATTTTAAGTGTTTCATGAGTAACAAATTGATTACATTGAAGTGTTAGTTTTACTAGTGTATCAGTTACATATACTCCAAATACTGATTACTATTGAACAGATAGTTTTGAATATACCATAAGTGATTGAAGTTGATTAACTGATAAATGAAAGGTTCTTGTTACTGTTCATAAAGAAAAAAATGATGACGATGATGAAGATGAAGATCATGGTAATAATTCTTGAGATAAATTTGAAGTAAAAAATTTACAAAAAGAATTTATTAATAAATTTAAAGATTTAAAAGATCAATATAAGAATGCTACTAATAAAAGTGAATATTTAGATTTAAAAAAACAATTAAGAGCAGAATATTTGATGAAATTAAAAGATATAACTGGTACAAATAAAAATACTAGTTCTGTATGAGATTCTGAAAAACAAAAGTATATTACATTATATAGATGAAAATATTGAAATAAAATTGCATCTTTTAGTGATGAAAAATTAAATCAAATTATAACTAAAATTGATGACTTGATTGAAAAAATAAATACTTGAAATTATTCAGACAAAATTAAACAAAAATATAATACAATTTTACTTGCTTTAAGAGAATTAGTAGCTAGTTATATTGATAGTAGTGATTTTATGTTAGATTTTGACTCACTATTTAAGTAAAACAAAAAAAGACACCTGAAATTCAGGTGTCTTTTTTTGTTTTACAATAATTATATATTTTTTATTTTGTTTTTAATTTAATAGGAGTTACTATTTCTGATAAATATTCAGACATATATTCAAATGAGTTTTTTATAAAAAATTTTTCTCCTAATAATCATTTTTTTAAATATCAATAAATATATCATGAATATATTTTATATCATTTAATGAAATCATAGATTTTTCAATCTTTATAGAAAAATATATTTTTTCAAAAATTAGTAGAAATAGTTAACATATCTCAATCAATTTCTAGAGATTTTAAATTTGTATTTGTTACATCAATTAGTTTTCTTAATTTTCAAGTATTATAATCAAATATATAAATTCAAGCTTCATTATTATTAGATATAACTGTTGGTTCTCATCTCATTAATGATTGAGTATTTACAACTGACATATTTAATAATTTATTATCAACAATATTAAATATATTATGTTCATCTAATTTATAAATATTTTTTCATGTATTATCTTCAACTAAATAATAATTATTTCATAAATCTCTTAATCAAATTACCAAATCTGACAAAGTAGTATGCACTAATTCTAGTCATTTTTCAGTATTTATATATATTTCAAAAATATTTTCATTTTCTGATTTATCTTTATTTGCAATTATAAATTTTCATTGCATTCTTATATTATTATATATTTTTGGTAATAATTCATTTACCTCAACTCATAATTTTTCTTCATTTGTATCAAATTTACTTATTTCTGTTAATCAATTTCAAACTAAATTATTAGTTATAAAATAATTTTCAATATTTGTTTCTCTTAATTCTAAAGTTCATGGTATTTTTGACATTTGATTAAATTGCTCTCAATCAAAATCATATATTAATCACGTAAATCATTCAAATCAAATTCAAGTATCATTCAAATCTTTATTATTTATTAGACAAAAAATTAGTCAATTATTTAATAATGTTACTTTTTCAAATAATTTTTTTAGCATAATAATTTCTCAATTTGAAACTATAAAAATTCATATTTTTCAGTTTGATTTATAAGTGTAATAATTTCATTCTTTTGTTTTTTCTAATAATTTTATTGAATCTCCATTTTCTATATCAACAACTAGTTTATAGTTTGTTAATTTATCTTTGATATATGATACGAAATTTAGAGCTGTAAAATTTCAATCTTCATTTTTTAAAAAACTATTTATAAAATTATCATTTCTTTCTCAGTGAAGTATAAGTAATTTAGACATTAAAAATTCAATTTCATTTAAAACATTTTCTTTACTTAAAAACGAATATATAGCTTTAAATTCAGCTTTTGTTAGGGGTGTATTAGAAATAAATTTTACATATATTTCACTGATACTACTATTAACTAATGATATTTCTAAGATTTTTCAAACTCTTTTTTCAATTACTGATAAAAATTTTATAGTAGTTTCACTATTTTTTATATCTTCAGGATTTTCACAATATTCTTTTTGAGAAGTAGCCTCAATAGATAATAATTCTATTTTTTCAATTTTATTTGTTACATTTGTCCCATCAAAAACACTAGGTTTTGCCGTCATAATAAAAGATTAGTATAATAAATTATACTAATCATACTAATTTTTAATCTAAAGTCAATCGTCATTATTCCTTTTTAAAGCCAATTATTACCTTTCTAATTTATATGGTATTTTTACTTCTTCTAAATAATTTTCCATTGTTTCAAAATCATTAGTTATAATAATTTGATTTCAAAAAAATCATTTTTGTATACTATAAGGATTATATAAATTACGTATTTTATATCATTTTTTAAATTTAAATAAAATTCAATTTTTATAATATAAAACTATTGTTCAATTTTCAGTTTCTATTGATATTTTATCTAAAATCATTGTTGGTAATTCTGTTTCAATATTTCATATATCAACTAATTTTTTTACAATTCAAGTTTCTATATCAAATATATAAATTCATTTTCAGTTTTTATTTTTAATCAGAGTAGGAAGTCAGCAGTTTATTAATAAATATGTATTTATTCCAATAGTATCAATTAGATTTTCATCAAAAATATCTAAGATATTATCATTATTTAATTTCAAGATACTTGTTAAGCCGTTATTTTCTATTTCAAAATAACCATATCATAATTCGTTTATTTCAAAAGTATCACTATATGTTGTTGTTTTATATATTATTTGATATACACCATCAAATTCTTTATATATTTCAATTTTATTTGTACTATAATTTCTAGCAATTATTAATCATTTTTTATGTTCAATGTTAGAGTATTTTATTTCTAATATTTCTTCTATACTATATTTTCAATCAACATCTTTATTTATTTTTGATAATCAAATTGAAATTCAAATATCTGATACATTGTATAATCTTTTTGCGTTTGTGTTTGATATACCACATAATCAAGGTGTTTTTAGTACTTCTATGAAACCTGTTCAATTAAATTCATATAAAACTCATCAGTCAGTTGAAATATGTTGTGTATTATCACTATTTTTTTCAATTGTAAATATTAATCAATTATCAAGAAGAGTAGTGTTTTTATCACAGTTTTGAAATAAAAATATATTTCATTCAGATACTATAAATAACTGATTTTCTCAATTATTAGTATATTTATAATAATCTCATTTTGAATCAGTTCTTATTTTTTTTATACTTTTAGGATTATCTGTATCAATTTTTAGTTTATAGTTGAATATTAAATTTTTTATGTATTCAATTACTTTAACTACACTGATTTTTCAATTTTCATCTTTTAAAAATGAATCAATAAACTCACTATTTTCATTTCATTGAAGTAAGAATAATTTTGATATTATATTTTGAGAATTAACTAGAGTATTTTCATCATTAAAAAATGATAAAATATAATCATATTCTGTATTTGATATAATTTTATTTCATAAAATTTTTAAATAAATACTTTGAATATCATTATTCAAAATATTTATTATTCTTATAGTTGTTTTAGATTTTAATACATCATTTTCATTTTTACAAACCTCATCTTTAGCTCATTCTATAGTAAGATTAAATTCAGAATTTAGTTGATGTTTTTCCATAAAATAAATTTTATTAGTAAAGTATTATTTATATAATAAAACTTATTTATAAAATGTCAATACTAACTAATAACTATTTTTATTTCATTATCACTTAAATATCTCCATTTTCATTCAGCTAAATCTAACAATTCTATTTTTCAAATACTTTTTCTATGAAGTTTAGTAACTTCATTATTTACTGCTATAAGCATTTTTTTTATTTGATGAAATTTTCACTCACTTATAGATAGTTCTATTTTGTTTTCTCATAATCTTTTTATATATGCTTTTTTTGTTATAAAATCGTCTATTTTTACTCAATTCTCTAGGCTTTTTAAATCTAGTTCACTCAAACTATTTTTTGCTTCTACATAATAAGTTTTAAAAATATCTTTATTAGGATGAATTAATTTATGAATTAAATCTCAATTATTAGTTAGTAATAATAGTCAAGTTGTATCTACATCAAGTCTTCAAACTATTTCCACTAGATTTGCATATGGGCAGTCTTTTAGTAGCTCCTTATATGATTTATAATGAGCTTCATCTTTATTGCTAGAAACATAATTTTGAGGTTTATTTAGTGCTATATAAATAAATTCTTTATATATTATTTTTTCTCAATTTACGCTTATTTCATCATTAAATTTTATTTTTTCTTCGCTTTTCTTACAAATTTCATTATTTATAAAAACTCATCATTCTTTTATCAACTTATTTATTTCTTTTCTGCTTCAAATTCAAAGATTTGCTAAATATTTATCTATTCTCATATACTTTTTTAAGTTTAAATTTACTTAATTATACAAAAGATTTCAAAAATAAAAAAGTAAAATTTATTTGTTTATAAATCATTTTTCCATAAAATACTTCTTGAATTTAATTTTAAACATTTTTTTATGGCAAAAACATATATAGATTGAGCTAGTTGTAAAGCGATAAATGGGCAATTTGGTGAATTTTTTAACATAAGTTTTAATGTGGAAAAATTGGGGCAATATGCTAACGAAAAAGGTTATGTAAATGTAGTTATGAGTAAGAGAAAAGAACCAGGACAATATGGTGAAACTCATTATTTTACGTTAAATGAATGGAATCCAGAAGCAAATCAAAACTCTAACTCTTCTAAGCCATCTCAAAATAATGCAAGTGAAGATATTTCTATTGAAGATATACCATTTTAAAAATTAAGTCTAAATAGATTATCTTAAAAATGTCATCCTGAACTTGTTTCAGGATCTTTTAATATATGATATTTAGCTTATAATAATGATTCTGAAATAAATTCAGAATGACAAATCCCATATATTTTATTATTTTTGATATAGCATCAAAAAACTTTATTTTTTTATTTTAAAAAATACTAAAAATTATGAATATAATTGAACAAAAATTTTTAGAAGCAACTAAAAATATACTAGAGAAAAATTTAAAGATAAATGATGAAAGATATAGTGATTTTCCAGTTATATTAGTTTATGATTTAGACTCGTCATTATCAACTGAGATTTCTAAATGATATATAGCAAATTTAAAAGATAAGAAAAATGCTGAAATTATAAACTTTGCAGAAGTTGATAAAGAAGAATTGAAAAATAAATTACTTTCTTTAAAAGAAAATTCTACAGTTGTTTTGGTTCAATCTACTAATTTTATGCTTGATGATTTTAGGATAAGATTAAATTTAAATAATGCTTGAGTTTGATGTTTAGAGCATAGACATTTGGCTTATATTTATGATAATGAGATAGAAAATTATGCTGATGCTATAACTTATAATACACCACTTTATGAAGAATTGTGAGCTAAATTAAAGCAATTATCTGACAAGGCACAAACTATGACTTTTATATGTCATGATTCTTCAATTTTAAAAATAGAATGATGATTTGAAGATATGAAACAAAATACTTGAAATTATGAGTGAAAAAATAGATGAGGAAATTTTCCAATTTGAGAAAATTTTACTGAAGCAAAGATTTTTGATAATGTAAATGGGGAATTGACAGTTTATGCTTTTCCTGATGACAAGTTACAAGTTGAGTTTGTAAAACCTTTTAAGATAAAAATTAACAAAAGTATAGTTACTTGTGATGATATAAATTGTCCTGTAACATTTAGAAAAATACTTGATTTTATAGCTGAATCTGAAAATGGGGAAGTTATGCTTAGAGAGTTATGATTTTGATTAAATCCTTGAATAACTAGAGAAAAAGTGATTGCAGATGTAAATTCTTATGAAAGAATTGCAGGATTTCATTTATCACTTTGAAAAAAACATCAAATTTACAGAGCAAAGATGCACAAGAGTGTTGTTCAAAGATATCATATAGATATATTTCCTGACATAAAACAAATATTTATAGATGATATCTTAGTTTTTGAAGATGAAAAATACGTTATATAAGGAAAAAAACACAAAAAATAGGACTTTCAGTCCTATTTTTTGTGTTTTTTTCATTTAAATTTATCTTTTAATTTTTCGTGCCATTTTTTAGGTTTTTCATTTTCAGGTTCTTTAGTTATTTCTTCAACTTGAGTTTTTATCTCATTACTTGCAATTTCTATTTTTTTATAAGCTATATCTTCTGGATTTAACTGTTCTACAAAGTTTTTTAAAAAAACTCAACCACTCATTTCATAATCTTTAGTCTTTCATTTTTTATTTGTAACTCTAAATTTTACCTCGTGAGTTCTATGATCATGTTCCTCTTTTAATTCAATTTTAATTATTTCTATAAGATCTCATTCATCAAAATCTCATTTTTTTATTCAAGCAGCATGAATGTCTTTTTTTAAAGCAAAACTATATCATTCAACTAGTTGTAAATTTTTTAATGTATCTCTTGTTGAATAATTACCAATGGTATTTTTCATATATTTTTTTATGATTTAATAGCTTAATAATAAATAATATTTAATTTTAGTCAATATTATTTTAATTAAATTTTGATTTTTTATAAAAATTTATATACTTTTATAAATATTTTTTAATCTAAATTATAAGATGAAATCTAGAATAAATAGACTTTTAGAAGAAATTGAGCAAAAAAAAATAGAGTTAAAGTGAGAATATTTAAAACTTATGGAAAAATATAGTTTTTCATTTATTAAATGAAAAATCGTATTTACAAATGAAGCAAGGATTGCAAATAAAAAGAAGAAAAAATCTATTTTAGAAAGTATATTTTCAGCTAGAGTAAGGGAAATACTATCTATGCCATTTATTTACTCTATGATAATTCCAGCTATTATTTTGGATATATTTTTATTTATGTATCAAAACACTGCAATTAGACTTTATGGAATTCCTTTGGTTAAAAGATCAGATTATATTTCTTTTGAAAGAAAGGAATTAGATTATTTAAATACAATTCAAAAAGTAAATTGTTTATATTGTTCTTATGTAAATTGACTTTTTTCATATGCAGTTGAAGTTTGATGAAGAACAGAAAAATATTGGTGCCCAATAAAGAGTGCAAAAAAGATGAGATGAGGTCATGAATGGCAAAAATATTTTGCAGATTATGGTGATCCAGAAGGATTTAGGGAATGTTTTTTATCTATTGATGAATATTATAAAGAAAAAGAAAAAAGTATTTTAGAGGAAAAATAAACTAGCGTAAGCTAGTTTATTTTTCTATTTTAAATGTTTTAACAGAATTATTATAGATTTCATTTTCGACATAATCATAATTTTCTCATCTAAGGGAAGCAATTTTTTCTATTACATATCTTGTAAAAATTGGTTCATTTTCTTCTTTTCATCTAAAAGGAGTTGGTGTTAGGTAAGGACTATCAGTTTCAGCTAATATATTTTTTAATGGTATATTTTTAGCTGTTTGCTGTATTTCCTTTGCGTTACTAAAAGTAACAATTCAAGAGAAACTTATCTTGCAATCTGGAGATAATTCTATCAATTTTTTTGCATAATCTAGGTCTTCGCTATAACAATGAAATATGAAATTTTTAAACTCAGTTTTTTCTAGTATTTCAAGTATATCTTCTTTACTATTTCTATTGTGAATTATTATTGGTAAATCTAGTTTTTTAGCTAATTCTATTTGTTTTATAAAAAATAATTTTTGTTTTTCTTTTGTTCTTTCTACTATTTTTTCTTTTTCATCATCACTTAAATTTGAGTTTTCTAAGTTTTTGTATAGCCAATAATAATCAAGTCAACATTCTCATAATCAAACTATTTTTTCACTATTTTCTCTATATATATTTTCTAATTCTAAAATCGTATTTTCCACTTCCAATTCTCAAATATCACATGGATGAATTCACATTGTAGCAAATATTTTAGGATTAATTTTTGCTATATCAAGCGATTCTTTTGTTGTTTCTAGATTAGTTCATATTACTATCATATATTCTCATCAATTTGAGAAAAAATTATTTATTATGTCATCTTTATTTTTAATTTTATTTAAATATGGATGACAATGTGTATCTATTATTTTAGTCATTTTGTATTTTTTAAGAAAAAATCTCTCAAAATTGAGAGATTTAAAAAGTAATTCCAGATGTAGATAAATTGTATTGTTCTCATGAAATATCTTTAAAATTTGCATTTATCATATTTAGTCCAGTTGATTTTTCTGCCAATCTGTTAGTTTCAATCTCAATTATATTTTCATTTGCTGATATATCATTATTTTGTGTATTTAATAAAACAGTTTCAAATCCTGAGTTTTTTTCTCATAGGATAGTTATTTCTCATAATTTTGAATTTATATTTTTTAGTTCTAATTCTAGAGGATTATAAGTCAGACTTAAAGATATAGTTTTAGGACTTACTATTTGTTTAGAATTTTTAATTATTATATTATTCTCATTATTTTCTACATATAAATCTGCTTTAATTTCTGTAATTCATGCATCTAAAACAGATGTTTTTAATTCTTTTCACATAGAAGTACTATCTATTAAAAAAAAGTTTATTCAAAGTGCTAATACTAAACTAGTTACAATTATTCAAGTATTTCAAATCAATTTTTTATTGTGATATTTCTTAATAAAATCTTTCATTTTTCAAATTTATTATATAAGTTTTAATTATTTTATAAAAAATATTGGTTTTGTAAAGTTTTTAGATTATTGAGTGATTTTCTAGTGTTTCAATTTGAGTTTTATTAAGTATTTCTTTTAATTCTTCTATATCTATATCTTTTAAAGCTTCTACATTTCAATATTTTTTTAACAACTTACTTCTAGTTTTTGGACCAAATCATGGCAAACTTTCAAGTATATTTTTTTTCATAGCTTTTATTCTAGTATCTCTGTTAAAAGTTATAGCAAACCTATGAGCTTCATCTCTTATTTTTTGTACTAATTTTATCTCATTGCTTTCTTTATCTAAAAGTATTCTTTCAAATTCTTTGTTTTTATTCATAGTAAATAATTCTTCTTCTCTTTTTGCAATTGAAACTATTTGAATCTTATCAAATAATTGTTTTTTCTCTTCCGTTTCTATTTCATTTTTAAAATTATTTAGTATTTCTACCACACTTGATAATTGTCATTTTCAACCATCTATTATTATTAAATCGGGGATAATTTGTGATTTATCAATCTCTTTTAATCTTCTAGTTATTACTTCTCTCATAGAATCAAAATCATTTATTTTTTGTTCTTCTAGAGATTTTATCTTGTATTTTTTGTATTTACTTGTGTTACTTTTTCCATTTTCTATGATACTTCTACTAGCAACTGTATGATTTCCAGAAATATGACTTATATCATTACACTCAAAAAGTATGTCTTTATTTATTTGTTCATATCATAAAATACTTAACAAATTTATCATAGTTTGTTTTGTAAATCACTTAGTTGAAAGGGAATTAAGATGTGATTTATAAGCGTATTCGTATATGTTTTTATAACACAAGTCAAGAAGTTCTTTTTTATTTCATATTTGAGGAACTTCTATCTTTATTTCTTTTATTTCGAAATCTATGTTTTTTGGAATTATATAAGTATTTTTTTCAGAAATATGTCTTGCAAAATCGCTTTCTATAAAGCTTTTTATTACATCAAGAGTATCTTCTTCTAGATTATTTTTTATCTCAAAATTATAAAACCCAGTTATCTTACTATCTCTTATTTCTATCATTCAAATGTAAAACTTTTCAAATTTTTCTATGTAATTTACTATATTGAAATCTCAGATTATAGAATCTCTAACTATTTGATTTTCTTCTAGCGTTTTTAGACTATCTAAGTCATTTTTTATTTTTCAAGCTTCTTCAAATTGTAATTTACTTGCTTTTTCTCTCATTTCAGTTTCAAGAGTTTGTTTTATCTTGTTTGTATTTCACTTAAAGAAATCTTTTATTTGTCATATTTTTTCTTCATATTCTCTCACTTTTTCATTATCTTTGATACATGGTCAAGCACATCTTTTTATGTAATAATCTATACATGGAGTTTTTGTATTTCCTACATTACTTAGTGTTATTTCTCAATTTTTTTCTTTTGTAAATGTTATATCACAACTTCTGTATCAAAATATTTTTTTTGATAATTTCAATATATTATTTACATAATTTGTGCTTGTATATGGTCAAAAGTAAGTACCAGTTTTTGATTTTTGTCTTACTTTTATTATTTTTTGTATAAACTCAGAAGTGATTTTTATATAGATATGATTTTTTCAATCTTTCATAAGTATATTGTACTTTGGTTCGTGTTTTTTTATGAGAGTTGTCTCTAAAATCAGACTTTCTGTTTCATTATTTGTAAGAATAGTTTTTATATCACAAATTTGCTCAACCATTTTTTGTTTTGCAAAATTTAGTTTACTTTTTCAGTTAAAATATGAATTAACACGTGAAAAAAGATTTACACTCTTTCAAATGTAAATTATTTTATTATCCTTATTAAAAAACTGGTAAATACCAGGAGTTTTAGGTAGATTTTTAAGTATTTCTTTAATTGTAATAATCATTATTATAATAAATAATAGATTAAAATATATTTAATTATATGTAAATGTAAAAAATATCAAATTGACAAAATTTTATATAATAATACTATATATATACATTTATTTTTTATTTATATATATAAAATAATAATGATAAATAAAATTAAAAAAGCATTTACATTAGTAGAATTAATAGTAGTAATTACTATATTAGCTATATTATGAACAATAGCGTTTATAAACTTACAATGATATTCTATATCAGCAAGAGATAGCAAAAGAATAAGTGATATAAATAATATCATGAAAAAAGTATGAATAGAGAGTTCAAAATGAACTTCACTATCAAGTCTGATAAATACAACAAAAACAAATACTTGATTAACAATAGATTGAAACAATACAGCTTTATCAATCCAATGAACAGCAAATTTTTTAAATTTAAAGGAAGATTGAAATAGTTTTAAAGATCCAATAACAAACTGAGATTATGTATTATCATATAGTGTATGATGAACATGAACATGAGCATATAAGTTTAATCAAGTATCAACTATAAATGAAGAGTTAAATCAAGCAGTAGTAAAATGAAATTACTATAAAATGCAAACATTAGATAGTTCAAGTATAATTAAAGATAGTAATAATAATTTTGTAGAGGATGAGTGAATATATTTACCATATGAGATAGTAGAGTGAACAGCTACACCTCCACCAGTAGTTACAAATAGTTGTGATACACAACCAAATTATACAAATGCAAGTTTTACTGCTTGAACACCAACAAGTGAAAATCAAGTATGGCAAAATACAAATAATGCAAATCCATGTTACTATGAATGTATAAATTGATATTCTTGAAATGATTGTAGTACTTTACCTACTTGTGATCCAAATTATTCATATAATATATTAACAAATAATTGTGAGGTAAATAATTATACTGCAACATTTGACTGAAATGGATGAAATGGTCATAGTCCAACAACAAAGAGTGTAGCATATAACACAGCAGTATGAACATTACCAAGTAATCCAACAAGAAGTTGATATACATTTAATTGATGGTATACAGCTGCAAGTTGATGAACACAAATAACAATATCAACAATAGTAACTGCAGATGTTACATATTATGCACAATGGAGTAT
>JAQTWV010000001.1:0-473438 GCA_028689115.1 Candidatus Altimarinota bacterium | reverse complement strand
TACCAAGTAATCCAACAAGAAGTTGATATACATTTAATTGATGGTATACAGCTGCAAGTTGATGAACACAAATAACAATATCAACAATAGTAACTGCAGATGTTACATATTATGCACAATGGAGTATAAATAATTATACTGCAACATTTGACTGAAATGGATGAAATGGTCATAGTCCAACAACAAAGAGTGTAGCATATAACACAGCAGTATGAACATTACCAAGTAATCCAACAAGAAGTTGATATACATTTAATTGATGGTATACAGCTGCAAGTTGATGAACACAAATAACAATATCAACAATAGTAACTGCAGATGTTACATATTATGCACAATGGAGTATTTTAGTTCCTGATTTTCAATTTTGTAGTACAAGTGTTCTTTCAATAATGTGGACTTCATGATGAAAAGTATGGGTAACATGATATTGATGATATACTATGAAGTGATTTTGTGTTGATCCATGTATCTATGAATCACCATTTACCAATAGTTTTTATAATTTTTTCCCAGCTAATTTAAGAAGTAATGTAACTTATACTGAATGGACTAATTGGTGGTATTGAATTTGATTATCTCCTAGTAATTATAGTTGTGAATAATAACTATTGATTTAATCAAATAAAAAAGTATTTAAATATAAAATTTAAATACTTTTTTATTTATCTTAAATCAATAGTTCAAGCTTTTTCTTCTATTATTTTGATTTTTTCTTCTAATTCTTGTTGTTTTTTACTTTTTTCTTTTCATTTTTCTAGATAATTTCATACAACTCCAGATAATGCATCCATAATTATATCAAATTTTTCACTCTCTATTTCTTCGCTATCATCATGACTTATATTTTCTATTATATCTACTGCTTTATATGGATTTATAGCATTTTTAAGCACAAATTCTTCATCTCAAATTTTATTTACTACCAAATCTCATTTTGATAATATTTTATCTATTATTCAACTTTGCTCTACTCAAACTCACTCTACATTATCAAAATTTATACTATCACTTTTTGATTTAAAAATTGACCGTTCAACCCAAACTATAGCATGATTTGTGATTAGCCAAACATCGTTGTACCAGTCAAATATATCATAAATAATTTTTATATAAATTATAAATAAATATATTTCAAGTGCAAAAAATGGAACAATTGTTTGTAAGCTAATTGAATAATAATAAAAAAGACTAGGTAATATTACAAGTAAAGTAAGTTTTACAAGTAATCATAACAATATAGTTATAGGATGAGTATGAATTATTGCTACTAATTCTTGTCATTCTGGAACGTATTTAGAGAAGAAAATTTGGTCAAATTTGTTCATAAGATTTTGATTAGTTATTTCTTGTATTTTATTATTTTTTTTTATGTAATCAAATTAAAAAATGTATTTAGATATTAAAATTATTGACTAAAAGTTATTGAAACTTATAATTATTTTAGATTATGTAATAAATAATTTATAAAAAATATGAGAAATTTTGAATCTAGTTATGAATCGATTGAAGAATTGCCAGTAGAGTTTTTTGAATCATCTACACTTATTGGTAGCGATACATTAAAAGAAGAATATATGGACGTTGTCAAAAAAGAAATAAGTGAATGAAAGAAATTAGATCCAGTAATATTATATAATTATAAAAATGTAAATTTTATAATAGAAGGGAATCAAAGAGCATGAACATATTGAATACTAAACAAACTTGTCCCTTGTGTTGTAGTAAAAAATGAAGAAGATTTTCAAAGATTAAAAAAGATGAATATTAAACTATGAGAATTAATAAATTTTTCTAGATTAGAGGATGTACATATTGCTTTAGCAGAACATATGTATAATATTCGTAGAGATAAGTATTTAGAATATTTTGTGTAATATAAATATAAATTTTTGTCTTTTAAATTTTAAAAGTTATACTATTTATATTATATATTTATTTTTTAATAAACATAATATGCAAAAACAAATATTTATAAATTTGCCAGTAAAAGATCCTAAGAAATCTATGGATTTTTATACTGCACTTGGATTTTCAAATAATCCACAATTTTCAGATGATACTGGTAAGTGTATGGTTTGGAGTGAAAATATTTTTGTGATGTTATTATCACATGAAAAATTTAAATCATTTGCTACAAAACCTATTGCAGATACTAAATCTAATTTAGCCTGACTTTTTTCATTATCTATGGATAGTGTTGAATCTATGAATAAAATGATGCAAAATTGACTTGATGCTTGATGAAAAGAACCACATGAATTAAGAGATTACTGATTTATGCAACAAAGAAGTATAGAAGATTTTGATTGACATACTTGGGAAATTTTTTATATGGATATGAGTAAATTTCCTGCATAGTTAAACCTAAAATAAAAAGCTAGAATTTTTCTAGCTTTTTATTTTAATTCCAATTTTACAGGGCAATGATCACTTCACATAACTTCTGTCATATATTCTATATCTTCTACATCATTTATAAACTCTTTATTTATTACAAAATAATCTATTCTCCATCAAACATTTCTAGGTCTAGCTCCAGCTCTATAACTCCACCAACTATATACATCAGTTTTAGTAGGATTTAAAAATCTCCAAACATCTAGGTTTCAATCATTTATAAAATCTCAGATTTTTTCTCTTTCTATTGGTAAAAATCCTATACTATTTTCATTTTCTTTTGGACGAGCTATATCTATTTCTGTGTGACAAATGTTGTAATCTCAAGTTACAATTATGTTTTTTCATTCACTTTTTAATTTTCTAGTATAATTTTTTAAATGATCATAAAATTCTAGTTTGTAATCTACCATTTCAGTCCCATCAGCTCTAGTTCATCAGTTAGGAAAGTATCCGTTAATCAAAACTGTATGTTTTTTTTCTTGGGTTACTTCTCTCCCTTGGGGAGAGATTGAGTGAGGGCTGTAAAAAAACTCTAATTCTGTAACTCTACCATCATCATGAAAATGATTTATTTCTCAAAAATCATTTTTTGTATCTATTACTTCTATTTCTTCCTTAAAAAATATAGCAGTTCATGCATATCAAGCCTTTGTTCCTGTATGCCATATGTATTTGTATCACTCTATATTTCAAACTTCCTTTAAAAATTGTGATTCAAATGCTTTTGTTTCTTGAATACAAAAAATATCAGGATTTTCACTTGTAATAAACTCTTTAAATCATTTATTTGCAACGGCTCTTATACCATTTACATTCCAAGAAATTATTTTCATTTTTTCATTTTATAAGATAATTAAATATATTTTAACAATAATATTTAAATGTAAAGAAGAAATCCTTGAAAATTTTATTTTTTTTGTATAATTAATTAGATTTTTAAAATTTAACGAGATAATATATGAATCACACAGATAAAAATAAACAAGAAGAAAAAGATTTAATTGAAGAATTACAAGAAGAAATAACTGAAATTGAAAATGAAGAAGGTCAAATTGATGAAGAAAAATTAGAAGAAGCACAAAATCCAGAAGAATATAAATGTAAAGACATGCTTGCAAAAGTAAGCGCTGATTTTGATAATTTCAAAAAAAGAGTTGATAGAGATAGAGATGATATGATTTTTTTCTTAAAAAATGATATATTTAAAAAGATATTACCTAGAATTGATGACTTAGATAGGATTATAAAAAATACTCCAGAAGAATTAAAAGAAAATGCACTTTATGAAGGTGTTGTTTCTATGCAAAATAAATTTTTAAGTGATCTAGAAAAGATGTGAGTTAAGTCTTTTGTTTCTATTTGAGAAAAAGTAAATCCAGATATGCATGATGTTATGACTATGGTTCCTTGAAAAGAAGAAGGAATTATTTTTGATGAATTTGAAAAGTGATTTATGCTTTGAGATAGGGTTTTAAGACATGCAAAAGTTATAGTTTGAGCATGATTATAATTATATATTATAATTATTTTACATCAATAGTCTAGCGATTTTATTTAATAAAAGTTGTAAATATAGTATTATATATATACTTAATAAGATTTTTTAAAATTATTTAACTATATTTAATACATTTTAAAAAATATTTCTTTAAATAATAGTGGTTATTTGATAATAATAAATTATAATAATTGTTATTTATTTCTAGAAATTTTAGTTTATAAAATTTTTTAATGAAGTATCTTCAGAGAATTATCTTAATACTTTTATCATATCTTTCAATATTTATGTTTTTCAACACGGAGCTAGCGTATAGCTCTTTTTCTGCTTATGAAAATCAAATATTTGAAGAGTCTAGTGAGTTAAAAGTTAAAAAATTACAAGAAGTATTTTCCTGATTAGGATTATATACTTGAATAGTTGATTGAAAATATGATTCAATCAAAGAATCATTACTTGCTTATCAAAAAAAAGCTTGAATTATAGAAAAAAATGATGATCATTGAGCTGGATATTTTTGAGATAAAACTATTGTAGCCTTAGAAAATGAATTTTGAGATAAATTTTTAAATTTAAAAGAAACTTATTTAAAAATAGATGAACCATCACTTGATTCTAGATATTTTTATGTAACTGCATATTATTCACCATTACCATGACAAGATAAATATACAACTTGAAGTTATGAGTGAGATATAAGATTAAATTGAGGTTGAAAAAGAACAGCTTCATGAAAAGGAGTGTTTGCCTGACTTATGGCAGCGCCTAGAAATTATGCATATGGTACAAAAATATATTTGGAATGAATTGGTGTATGAAGTGTAGAAGATAGAGGTTGAGCAATTGTAAATTCATGAGAAAGATGACATGAGTATGATAGAATTGATGTTTGGATGTGATATGGTGATGAATGATTACAAAGAGCTTTAAAATGGGGAACAAGAAAGGTAAAATGACAAGTTGTTAATTCTGCAAGAGATATTACAATCGAATTTAATACTTCAATTGTAGCTAAATACAATAAATTAGTAGTAAATCCAGAAAAACTTAGTGAAAAACCAGAAGAAAATACACAAGTTATGGAATTACAACAATTATTAAAGGATACAAATTTATATAATTGAGTAATTGACTGAGATTATTCTAAAGTAAAAAATATTCTTATAAAATACCAATTAGAAAATTGAGTAATTGATAGTGAGTACAATGAAGCCGCTGGTTATTTCTGAGAAAAAACTTATGCAGTTTTTAGAAAAGATTTTTGAGTAAAATGAAATTGATTATTTATAGAAAAGTATATAGAAGCTTGAGATTATCTAACTCTTTCACAATTAGAAAAAGATAGGGTTAATAATTTAAAAACTAAATTAGATGCAATTTTAGAAAAAAAATACCGCTGAAATCACTTTAAAATTTATAGATTCAAGAATTCTCTGAGGAGTTCTTTAGACGAAGTAATTCCAAAATTAAATAATGATGAAAAAAAGAATCAATTAACATATTTAAGAGAAATACTATAAAGAAAGCTTAAGTCAAGCTTTCTTTTTTGTTTATAAAAAATATTTATGATAAAATTTATATAATTATTATTTACAAGTATTAAATGAAAAAAATATTAGCTTTTGTAACTTTATTATTAATTTTAGTTTGATTTTTACCACAAGATGTAGATGCTATGACTGACACATGATATTTTGTTGTAACCGCGTATTATTCGCCATTACCTAACCAAAAACATTATTTAACAGGTAATTATGAAGCTGAAATTAGATTAAATTGAGAATGAATTAAGTGAGCATCTTGAAAAAAAGTATTTTCATGAATGCTTGCTTGACCAAAAACTTATAATTTTGGTACAAAAATATATCTTGAATGACTTGGTATTTGAGAAATTTCAGATAGAGGTTGAGCTATTGTTACGGCTTGAAATAGATGATATAGTCACGATAGAATAGATGTTTGGATGTGATATGGTGATGAATGATTACAAAGAGCTATGTATTGGGGAAAAAGAACTGTTAAATGAAATATAACAAATATAAATTCAGAAGTTACTTTAAATTATTTTAATATAGCTTCTCCAGCTTGGACAACAACATGATTAAAACCACAAAATAATGTTTTTACTTATTCTTTGTGAATCGGTTCAGATATCGCAAGAGTAAAAAAATTACAACAATTTTTTAGTGACTTATGAATTTATACTTGAGAAATAGATTGAATTTATAATAAACAAATAATTGATATAGTTTATAATTTTCAAATTGAAAATGAAATAGTTTCTTCAGAAAATGATGATTGAGCAGGGTATTGGGGAAATATAACAAAAGACAAGTTTAAAAAAGCATATTTAAATGGTGAATTTGATGTTAAAAAAGATGAAGTTCTAAATAATAAAGATATTACAGATAAACAAGAAATAGTTATTAATCAAGTTGTAAATACTGAAATTGATATTTTTTCAAAATCATTGACAACAATTAATGAAATTAAAAAATTACAAGAAATATTGAGTGATTTATGATTTTATTCTTGAGATTTAACTTGAAAAATAGTGGATATTACAGATTCAATTTATGATTTTCAATTAGAAAACAATATAGTTAGTAGTATTTGAGATGTCTGAGCTTGAACTTATTGACCTAAAACTAGATCATATTTAAAAACTAGATATGATGAATATAAAATACAATTAGAAAATAATGAAAAAGCAAGATTAGAAGCTGAAAAACTTAAACAAGAAGAAGAAAAAAGAAAACAAGAATTAGAAGATAAATACAAGGAAATAGAAAAAATTGCTTTAAATAAAGTAGAAGAAAAGACTAAAAATATTTCTTTAGTTAAGGTGTGAGATGTTTCATCAAATGTAAGAAATTTACAATTAACATTAAAAGAATTAGGTTATTTTAATGATAAAGATACAGCTATTTATTGAGAAAAAACAAAACAAGCAGTAGTTGCATTTCAATTATCAAATAATTTAATTGATAGTGAAAATAGTCAGTATGCCTGAGTAATTTGAGAAAGAACACTTTGAGTTATAAAAGAAAGTTTAAAAACTAAATATCTAAAAGAAGAAGTTGCTAATAATAGTGAATTAGATTTAAATTTATTACTTAGTTATCTACCAAATATTAAAATATAAAAAAATGACTTACTTGTAAGTCATTTTTTATTGTGTTAAAAAATAATAATTTTATTATTTTTTTCTAATTTCATTTTTTGTATTTCTTTTATTGTTTTGTTATTTTTTCAATTTATAAATCTAATAACTTCAGCTATATTTGCTTCACTTAATCAAATAGTTGAATTTCAATTACTTATATAGAAAATATGTCTGATTATTTCTTTTTGTAATAGGGAAGTTTGATTATTGAAATCTTCTATGTAAAAATATCCATTTATTTCTAGTGTATTTATTTTGTACTTTTGGCTATTAAAAATCAATATTCATTGTTCTTTTAAAAATTCTATCACTTCTAAATCTATATGATTTTTTATTTCTTCAAGATATGAAATTAAGTTAGAAATATTTTTTTTGTAGTTTGAATTTATATTTGAAAATTGTGGAATTATGTCGTGTCTTAACTTGTTTCTAGTTATATTTGTATCTAAATTTGTTGAATCAAGTTTATATTCTAGATTATTTTCCTCTAAATATTTTAAGATATCATTTTTCTCTATATTTATAAGAGGTCTCAATATATTTCAAGACTTTTCAGTCATATTTATAAGTCCAGTTAATTTAGTTCATCTTGCTAAATTAAAGAAAAAAGTCTCTATTTTATCATCTAAATGATGTCATGTAATTACTTTATCAGAATTATAAATATTTAAAATAGCATTTAAAAATGCATATCTTTTTTCTCTTGCAACTTCTTCTAAACCTAAACTTGGATAAAAAGTATCTCTTATTTCTTTTATTTTCGCATCTGCAATTTCTACTTTAAATCAGTGTTTCTTTCATAATTCTTCTAAAAATACTTCCTCTAAATCTGCCTCATCTCTCAACTTATGATTAAAATAACATGCAACTAGATTTTTTGCATATGGAGTTTTAAGTATTTCATAAAGTAAAAACATAGAATCTGGACCTGTCGAACAAGCCAAAATTATAGGTTCATCTTTTTTGTAGTATTTTTCTAAAAATTTATTTATTTCAAAATTCATCCCAATATATTATTTATAATTGTATTTTTGCTATTATACTTATTTATTTTTTAATTTAAACTTTTATTTATATTAAAAAAGTAGCTGTACAGCTACTTTTTTTTAAGAATTCACAGGTGGATAATTTCCTGTAATCTTGTTTTTAGAGAATGAATCATATCTTTTTCACTTTGGTATACAGAATCAGAATCTCTTTCTTTTGAAAGAAGGATAAAAATTTCGCTGCCAAGTCGGCAAATAACGTCATATCTGTTTTTAAAGGGGTCTATAAATCCTCTTATTTCTCCAATTTTAAAATTATTTACATCTCTTAAATCCAGATGGTAAAACCAGTAGGCAAGTTCCTCTTCACTTATATTTTTTTTAGAATGAGTGAAATAGATTTCAAATCCCTCACCATTTCTAACAAAAATGATTTCTTCAGTGAAAAGTGTTTTTATTTCAAAACTTGTGATAACTTTTTCTAATCTAGACCTTTGATTATCATCCATTTCTCTTTTCTCCCTTTTTTTTGTTTGCAAAATTGCAAGCACATATTATACAAATAATAAAAATGTCAAATCATTTTCAAACAAAAGAAATAAGATTATATAATCTTATTTCTTTTGTTTATAAAATCTAGGAAATTATCATCGGGAGCTATCTTGTTTAATATTTCTTTATTACACTTTACACATTTATGTTTTATCATCCAACCCTTATTTTTTTTATGATCTATATCTATAGGTTTCATAATTCATAAACACTGACTTTGTCTATCTCAAGGAAAATCCTTATCTAGATGTTTGCTAAATAGACAAAAAGGGCAGTGATTACGAGCACTACCTTCTGGATGTTTTTCTATAATTTTATTGCAGTTTTCACAAGTAAAACTTTCATTTATCATTTTAAATCACATATGGTTTAAATTAAAATGATAAACTCTCAAAATATTTTTTGAATCTATCTAAAATAGATTGCCATCAAGCAATTTGCATATCAATATTATGAATTTCTTCAGCATCAAATTCTTCTATTATTTCTACCTCTCAATTATTTTCTATAAAATTTACTAAAACTTTTCTTCATTTTTCTATATAATATTCTCAATATTGCATATCAATCATCACATACTCTATAAGTTTATTCTTGATTATATTTATGTATTCTCACTCTAAATCAAAGCTCATACTTCAATCACGAGCTGCCATTGTTGTGCTAAATTGTTCTCAAATTTTCAGATTATTACTTGCTTTTGGACATGACCAATCATCTCAAGCAAAACACCAATTTACAATATGTTCAGGATTATTCCAAACTTCCCATATTTTATTTATATCTCATTTTATAATCACTCAAACTTTTAATCTTGTCATAATAAAAAAATTACTAAAATATTTATATTATTTTAGTAATTTGTAATTTTAAAACAAATTATTTTATATTTTTATGATATATAACATAATATTTATTTTGTTATTTTTGTAACATATAAAACATTATTCAAAATATTGAAAATATTAATCATATTAACCAAAGTCTGAAAACTACATTTTCTTCAGACCGTCAAATTGCTTCAAGATGGTGATGGAATGGGGCAATTCTAAATATTTTTTTTCAATTTCTTAATTTTTTACTAGTTAATTGTATGATAACTGATAATGTTTCAAATATAAATATTGCTCAAACAATAAAAAGTATAAATATAGTGTTTGTAAGCATTGCCATTATTCATAAATTTGCTCATAAAGCCAAACTTCAAACATCTCACATATAAAATTTAGCTGGTTTTACATTGTACCATAAAAAAGCAATTAATGCTCAAACAATTGTTATACAAAGAGTAGAGAGTAGAAACATTCATTGATCATATGTTATGTATGCGTAAACACTATATGAAAAAAGTAAAAGTCATCATGCAAGTCAATCAAGTCAATCAGTTATATTTACGCTATTTGCTCAAGAAATTATTACAAATATAAATAGTGGTATGAACCAAATTCATAATTTTATTCAATCAATTATTCATAAATTTAATACTACATTTCACCAATCAAGTTTGAAATAAAACCATAATGAACCAAGTAATGCAAATATTATTAACCAAAACATTTTAAAACGTGCAGAAAGTCATTTTGTTCTTCAAATTCATCTTATATTCATGTAATCGTCAATCATTCATAAAAATCAAACCGTTGCAAGTGTAAAAATTGAAAGATATGTTTCTTTTTGATTCAGTAAATTATTATTGATAAGTCAAAATTCTTGAAAAAAGATACTTAATATCACCATAAAAAATGTAATTGCTAAAATAATTGCTCATCACATTGTAGGTGTTCCTGTTTTTGCTTTATGTAGTTTTAGAAACTCTATTGCTTTTCATAAAGTAGCTTCTTCTCTTATTTGTTTTCCTAATTTAAATTCAATTAAAAAATTTATAAAATAGGGAATTATCAGCATTCATATTATAAATGTAGCTATTCCAAAAGAAAAAATTTGTACTATGTATGATCAACCCATTTTTATATTTTTATTAATTATATTTGTGAATATTATTTCAAACTTTATATTTTACAAGTTTACTTTACAAAAATAAATATATTTATAAGATTGATTTGTTTTAAAAGTAAGAATAAATAAATGATACCTACAAAAATAATATTAACATCAAATAAAAAAATCTTAGAAATAGCTATTTCTAAGTACAATTTAGTGAATATAAAAAATGAAAATGATTTGCTTGTTTATGAATGAATTGTTTTAAATGAAGAGGAAAATGAAAAAATTGTTTTTATTAAAATTGATAATAAAAATTTGGATTTGGTATTTGTTCATATAGAAGAAAATTATATTTATGAGAAAATTATAAATATAGATGATGGAAAAGTTTTTTTAAATTTCGAATTAAAAATAGGAGATATAGTTATTCCAAATACTTTTATAGATATTAATGATCAAGACAAAGCTTTTTTTATAGATACTGTTGTTTGAGAAAATTATGATTTAGTTAAATTTTGACTTATTTTAAATGGTATATGTCTATCGGTTTGAAATAAGAAAATAGATGAATTAGAAGGTATAAAAGAAGATTTTTATGCTGATATTGTAGATGTAAATTCTTTTGATTTGATACAAAGAAATAAATTGCTAAATAATGATTCAATTTTTTCAGCTATAAAAGTTGTGGTTTGAGAAGAAGATGATTTTTTAGAAGAATACTATATAAATGCTTTAAATATTTTAGATTTGATATATTAAAAAATGACTTGCAAAGCAAGTCATTTTTTAATATTTTTCAGTAAAAATATCTTCTTTTTTAAATCATTTTTCAATTAATATTTCAATTGAAGAATCAATCATATTTGGCATACCACATATATATACTTCCTCAAATTTATCTTTTGTTTCATAATTTAAGAAATCAGTTATATATCATTTTTTATATGGGTTAATTTCCTCTCTACTAAGGTATACTTCAAAATCAAAGTTATTATAAGTATTTTTTAAATTATTTAATTCATTTATATAAAATAAATCAATATAGTTTCTAGCTCAAAAAATAAGTTTAAAATTACAATCTAATTTATTTTTTAATCAATAAATTATTTGGTTATATAATGGTACAAATCAAGTACCAGTTCATAAAAATAACTTATTTTTTTCATTTTCTTTTAGTGTAAAGTGTCATGCTGGACCAACTCATCTAATACTTGTTCAAATTTCAAGTTCACATAGATATTTACTTCATCATCTACCTCATTCAGATAATTCCCGTTTTTTGATTATTAATTTTATATTTTTTCAGTTTTCTTCAAGTATAGAATAAGCTCTTCATCAAACAGGAATTAAAAAAGTTATAAATTGACCTGGTTTAAAAGAAAAATCATTATCAGATTCAAAATCTAATTCATATACATTAGGAGTTAGATTTTTTTTGTTTATTAGTTTAAAATTTTGTATCACTTTCATAAAATTAATTATTATTTTTTTTGATTATATTAATTTTTTTATTAAAGCAAAATTAAAAACGCGGGTGTTTCCCGCGTTTTTTCTTGTAGTATGATTTTATTTCATACTTTTCGTGGAATAAATTCAGGCTTTATTTCTCTGAACTGCTCCCATGTTTTTGGTTCACCTGGTATACAAATACCCTCGTTGCAAGTGAAAAACATCTGTACACCTTCAAGACTTACTTTTGGTATACCTAGTGATTCTTGAATCATTTCTCTTGCCATATTTGTTGTAATCGGTTCCAGCATTTTGTTTCCCCTTTTTTTGAAACATAAGACCATTCCTATGTTTTTAGATTTTTATTATATATAGTATAACTAGACTTGTCAAAACTTTTTTATTGTTTTTAAGTGATAAAATTAAAAACGCGGGTGTTTCCCGCGTTTTTCTTGTAGCAAGAAATCAATTAATTTTTAATTTTGTTTTTAAATATTCAATTTCTTGTTGGTCTGAACTAAAGCCAACCATAAAACTCCTGTAAATAGTTCTTCTCTCTTCGGGATGAAGTTGGGATTCAATCCTCGCTCCCAATTGAGTAGCCAGGTCTTTTACATATTTTTTTACAGCAGGATCAATTGCTTGAGTGTTCATTTTTTTACTTCCCCTTTTTGTTAACCAAACTATAGACTATTCTATAATTTAGACTTTTATTATATAAAACTCCGCTTTACTTGTCAAAAGTTTTTAATAATTTCTTTACTTATAGATTTATCTTTTTATAATTATCTTAATTTAAATAAATAATATAATTATGAAAAAAATATATTTAATAGACTGAAATTCATTTATTTATCGTATGTTTTTTGCTCTACCAGAATTTGCAACTAAGGATTGAACTATTGTAAATGCTCTTTTTTGAATGGCTAAATTTTTTGTGAGTACTCTTGTAAAAGAAAATCCAGATTATTTAATCTTTGTAAAAGATGCTCCTTGAGATAATTTTCGTAATTTAATTTATGATAAATACAAGGCTACAAGAGACAGGATGCCTGATAATCTAAGAAGTCAAATTGCTCTTATAGATGAAATGATTTATAAATTGTGAATAAACGTAATAGAAGTTTCATGATTTGAAGCTGATGATGTTATATGAACTCTCGCTAAACAATTTAATTGACAAAAAGATATAGAAGTAGACATTTTAACTTGAGATAAGGATTTGTATAGTTTAGTATCTGATAATATTTGGATCTATGATACTATGAAAAAAAAGAAATTTTGACCTATTGAAACAAGGGAGAAATTTTGAATTGAACCTAAATTGATAATAGATTATTTAGCTATAGTTTGAGATAAAGCTGATAATATACCATGAATTGATTGATTTTGACCTGCAAAAGCAATTGATTTGATAAACTATATTTGAACTGTTGAAAATATATATGATGTAGCTTTTAAGATTGAAGCTTGAGAAAAATTGGAAGAAATATTTCCTGATTTTTCAAGTGAAGATATAAAAAAAATAAGTGTTTGTTTTAAATGAAAAACTTTTGAAAAATTAATTACTTCAAAAGATGATGCTTTTCTTAGTAAGAGACTTGCAACAGTTGAACTTGATGTAAAACTGGATGATTTTTCTTTGGATAATTTTGTATTTAAACCTGAAACTTTATTAAGCGATGAAGTATTAAGTTTTTTTGATAAATATGAATTTAATTCTCTTATATGAGAAAATTGAGTAAATAAACTTCAAACTTGGAGAGATTTAGGACTAAATGTTTACATTATAGATAATGATGAAAATTTAGATAAACTTTATGGAACTATAAAAAACTCTACTAAGATTTCTCTTGATACTGAAACAACTTGACTTGATATAATGACTGCAGAACTTGTTTGAATTTCTATTTACATAGATGATAAAAAAATCTATTATATAAATAGAATGCATTCTTGAAAAACTGTAAGTGATGAAAAATTAAAAGAATTTATTAATAATATTTTTGCTTTAGATTTACTTATTATATGACATAATATAAAGTATGATTTAGAAATTATAGATAGATTTTTAAATAGTATAAATATTAAAAAAAGCGACAATAATTTTTGACAAATTAGTTTGGCTATATAAAATATAGTACTGAGATTATTTAATAATTAATAAAAATAAAATGTTTAAAAGAATATGATTATTTTTGATTACAAACTTAGCTATAATAATAGTTTTAAGTGTGGTTATTTTTTTAGTTGAAAGATTTTTTTGAATAGATGTAACTTGATATGCAGGTGGTAATTATGTTTGATTACTTATATTTGCATTGATGTTTTGATTTTGAGGTTCATTTATAAGTTTACTTATATCTAAATGGATGGCAAAAAGGGCATATGGAGTTGTTTGTGTAAGATTAGAGGATTATTCAAATTTAAGTTCAAAAGAAAAAATAGTTTTTGATTTAGTTAGGGATTTAGCAGAAAGAAGTCATATAACTATGCCAGAAGTTTGATTTTATCAATCTGCTGAACCAAATGCTTTTGCTACTTGAGCAAGTAAAAATAATTCACTTGTAGCTGTTTCTTCTGGTTTATTAAATACTATGAATAAAGATGAAATAGAGTGAGTTATAGCTCATGAAATGGCTCATATTTTGAATTGAGATATGGTTACTATGACACTTTTACAATGAGTAATAAACACTTTTGTTATCTTTATTTCTAGAGTATTGGCTTGAATTGTAGATTCTTATTTGAATAAATGAGAAGAAAGAGACTGACATTCTTGGGCTTACATGTGATTATCATTGCTTTTTGAAATGATTTTTTGAATACTAGCTTCACTTATTACTATGTGGTTTTCTAGACATAGAGAATATAGAGCTGATGCTTGAAGTGCAGAATTTGTAGGTAAAAATAAAATGATTGCTGCATTAGAAGCTTTGAAAAATATGAAAGATTTAGCTTGAAAAGATAATTCTGAGTTAGCAACAATGAAGATTTCTACTAAATGAAAAACAGGTTTTATGATGTTATTTTCTACTCATCCAGATTTAGATGATAGAATAAACGCACTTAAAAACTTAAATATATAATGCTTAAAAACTAGGTTATGTAAAGAATAATCTAGTTTTTTTGTTTTGTTATATTTGTAAAAACATTATAATGTTTTTATTATTTATTTATTATTATATTACTATGAGAAAAATAATTTTATTTTTATTATCTATATTTATTTGTTCATCAGCTTTTTGAGCTTATACAGCTATTAAATATTCTACAACTGAACTTGAAGCTGCAAATAGTTTAGCAACTAGATGAATTATAAATAATCACAAAGATGATTCTGTTAATTATAAATTGGGTGATTTTGTTTTGAGACAAGAAATTGCAGCAGTTTCTAGATGAGTTGCTTGATTACCAAAAAAAACAGGTTGTGATGGTATTTTTAGTGATGTTACGGCAACTAAACCAAATACTTGGGCTTGTCTAAGCATAGAAGTTTTAGTTGATAAATGACTTATAACTAAAAACAAAGAATTTAGACCAGAACACAATATAACAAAAGCAGAAACTCTTTGAATGCTTATTAGATCTATAGGTTTTGATTATAGTTATGATCCAAAAAATACTAAATCTTGGCAAGAACAAATTGTAGATTATGCTTTTGCAAAATGAGTAATTAAAGAAAAATTTAGCGATTATGATACTTTTGCTACAAGAGGTTGGGTATTTATGATAGCTGATACTACAATTAAAAAAGATGAAGAAATAAAAATACAAGAAAAAATTGATAAATGAATTTATTCTGATATTACATTATAATAAAAAAAGATTGGATTTTACCAGTCTTTTTTTTATAATGATTTTAAATATTTTTTAAAGATACTTATGGAAAATAAAGAATTACTTTGAGTTTATAGAGAACAAATAGATACTTTGGATAAAGAACTTATATATCTTTTATTTAGAAGATTTGAAATAGTTAAACAAATTTGATTAATTAAAAAAAGTGAATGAATTAAACCACTTGATAAATCTAGATGGGAAAAACTTCTAAATGATAATTTAGAAGTTTCTAGAGATTATGATTTGAATGACGATTTTATAATTGATATTTGGAATAGGATTCATGATGAAAGTCTTCGTTTGGAAGAATAAAAAAGCACTTTAAAAAGTGCTTTTTTATTTATAATTCCATGATTTCATTATCATTAATAATTTTTCATTCATTATTTATCTTATTTGTATTTGAATTAGTAGTTTCTACAGGATTGTTATTTTCTGTTTGTTCTTTCATTCTTATTCATACTATAGGTAACATTATTGAACTTATAAACATGAATCAAATAGTAGTTCCAACTCAATTTCAAGTTCTAAGCGATATAGCGTGTAATAATTTAATCCACATTATTAGAAAATATATAAATGAAATTATAGTTAAAAATCAAAATATAGTAATAAATATTGATAAATTATTACCTCTTCAAATTAATAATAATCAATTTAAAATTATAACTATTAAAAAATTTAATATTATTGCAAGTATTGGATACACAAGATATTGTTTAACTGGTTTTTTAGAGGCCGTAAAGTAATTATATATTTGAATTAATGGTATAAATGATAACCAAGCGTATTTTTCACCAAGTTTTTTATTTATTAAGTATAATCAAATTGCTGAACCTAAATACATAATAATAGATAAAATATTTATTACAGTTCATAATGTTCATAACATACCAGTTACTGAAGGATCTAACATCATACTTGTATCATAACTACTTGCACCAATACTTCATGAAAGCATATTTAGAGTTGTTTCATCCATAATTATTAATTTAGAAAATAATTTTGTTTATTACAAACATTTATATATTATTTAATTATATATTTTAATCAAATTTTTTATGAATGCATGAATAAATGTACTTGATAGGATAGAACAAAGTTTCCTATTATTTAAAAAAGGAATTAAAGTTCTTGTTATTCCATTTTTTGTTTATTATTTTATTTCATATGCTTTTTTTACGATTATATCTATTTACTTTTTATCAACTTGAATTGTAGATTCTATATCTGAAACTATGAATTATAACAATTTTTTCTTATTATTTAATAATCCAAAAGTCATTTTACTACTAGTTGTAGCTATGTTTTTTTGATTAATATATTTAGTTATTTATATACCTTTTGTTATCTACGCTATAAGAACAATTAAAAACTTATATAATGACGAAGTTATTAATTATAAGGAAAATGTGCTTTATTCTGAGAATAAATTTTTTGAAATAATGAAAACTTATTGGTATATATTTGCATATGTTGCTTTAATTCCATCATTATTTTTTATAGTATGAGGTTGAATTTTTAACTTATGATATTTTTTAAATTGGGATGATGCTTATAAGATTATTGGTTGATTTTTGATGTGAATATGAATATTTTTATTTATAGCATTTTCACTATATAGATGAATTAAAACTACTTTTGCTGTAAGTAGTGCTATAGATTGTGATGAATATACAATAGAAAATTTTAAAAAATCAGTAAGTATTACTGATAATAATTGGTGGAGAATAATTTGAAATGTTATTTTAGTTTGAATTATTATTTCTCTTCTTTCTGGAGTTGCAAAAAATATATTTTCTATTTTTTTCTCTTCTTCAAGTTGAATAATTGATTTAGTTTCAAATTATAAAGATAAAGATGCAATTGCTAATTTTTTGGCTAATTTCTCATATTTTAATTATTTTATTTCAGGATTTTTTGATTTAATTATAAGTACTATTTGAAAAATTTTTACTATTATTTTTATCTATGTTTTTTATAAAAGATTAGATTTTGAAAAAAATGGAGTTGAAAATAAAGAAAAAAGCGTTCCAGAAGAAAAAATAATGTTTCAAAGTAAAAATATAGAAAGTATGGAATTATAAAAATTTTTTCATAAAAAAAGAGTTATAAGTATAATATGAATATATTAGCTCCTATAACTCTTTTTTTATGAATGAAAAAGTATATTTAGTAGCTCTCCACAAAATTTGAATAGAACATAAAAAGTTATTTACACTTTTTTCTGTTAAACAAAATTATAAACAATTTTATGATGATTTATCTTATGATACATTATCTAAAATCTGATATAAAACTCAAAAAATTGAAAATATTTTGAAATATAAAAGTGAAATCGATTTTTTAGAATTAGAGCAAAAAATCTCTGCTTTATGAGTAAAAATTATTACATTTTTGGATGATGATTATCCATTTTTTCTAAAAAATATTTTTAATATTCCATTTTTATTGTATGTAAGATGAGATATTATTCTCCCTTGATTTGCATTTATTTGATCTAGAAATATAACTTCATATTGAAAAAATATTATTGAAAATTTTGTACCTGAAATTTGAAAATATTTTACAATTATTTCTGGTTGAGCTTTTGGTTGTGATTCATATTCTCATGAAATAGCTATAGAAAATGATATAAAAACTATAAGTGTTATTTGAACTTGAATAGATATAAATTATCCTGTTTGAAATAAGGAATTATATGATAACATAATTAAAAAATGAGGTTGAATTATTTCTATTTTTCCATTTTGAGAAATATGAAATCCATATAATTTCCCAATTAGAAATGAAATTGTTGCTTGATTATCAAATGGTATCTTTGTAGTTGAGGCAAAAGAAAAATCAGGTTCGCTAATAACTGCTAAATTGTGACTTGATTTGTGAAAAGATATTTTTACAGTTCCTTGAGATATATTTAAACAAAATTCAAATTGATGTAATAATCTTTTATCTTCTGGAGAAGCAAAAATGGTTTTAAAACCAAATGATGTTTTGTGTGAATACAATATATTAAATAATTTAGAGAAAAAACCAAAAAATACTTTTTGAGATAAATTAGAAAAACTTGTATATGAAAAATTGTTTATTGAATCACTAAATGTAGATGAATTAGCTATTAAATTGGATTTAGATATAAGTATAATTTTGTTAAAAATAACTATGTTAGAACTCAATAATATGATAAAAAAGAACGAAAGCTCTAAATATGAAATAATTTAGTTGATAATTATTAAAAAATTCCTAAAATAAATTCATATATTAAATATCTATTATTTATGGAAAACTTGTTTTTGTTGAAATTGGAAATACTTATATTTTTTCTTAGTTTTTTTTACTTATTATATTATATGTCTTGAAAATTATACAAGACATATTTTAAGGTTAAAAATGTAATTATTAAAGAAGAAATTTCAAATGTTAAAACTGCTTTAAATAAAGTAGATTTAAACACAAAAGAAAAAAATTATAAGAAAGAAAAAAATAATAAGCAACTAACTGATGAAGAAATAAATCAATTAACTGAATTATTAAAAAGAGTAAAAAGTAATGCTTCAAAAGGTTATTTTGATACTGCAAAATGAATAATTATAGAATGACTTTCTATTGATAAGTTTAATAAGGATTTAAATTTAGAGTTAGCTTCTATTTATATAAAAGAAAAAAATTATCAAAGTGCAGAATATATTTACAAAGATTTACTGGAAGTAATTAAAGATGATACTGATTTATATAAAAAACTTGCATATATCTATGCTATGCAATGAAAACTTGATCTTGCATTGGAAAATTATATAAAAGTGCACAAAAAAAATCCAGCTGATGAAGAAGTTATAAATATGCTTGCTGAAATTAACTATGATTTAAAAGACTATAAAAATGCTTTAAAATATATAAATCAATATCTTAAATGAAAACCAAGAGATATAGATAAATTAAATATGAAAGCTATCTGTTTTGAGGAAACTAGAGAATTAAAAGAAGCAATAGAAATTCATAAGAGAATACTTGAATTACAACCATATAATACAAATTCTAGAGATAAAGTTAGAAGTCTTAGTGATTATATATAGTTTTTAACAAAATATTTTCACAAATTTCAAACATGAAAGTAATTAATATTTTTACTTTTATGTTTTTTTTTGTATTCTCTAGCATAGAAAAAATATCTCCTAATTTATAAATAATGTTGAAAGTACCTCCACATTCTATTGAAGCTGAACAATCAGTACTTTGAAGTATTCTTATTGATAAGGATTGTTTTATTACAATTTGAGATTTATTAAAAGATAGTGATTTTTATGTAGAAACAAATTCTATTATTTTTTGAGTTATGTTTGATTTATATAAACATAACAAACCAATAGATTTAATAACTGTAAAAGAAAAATTAGATGATAAAAAACTTCTTGATAAGATTTGATGAATAAGTTATTTGGCTGAGTTAACGGAAATAGTTCCAACAACTGCAAATGTTTTTGAATATGCTCAAATAGTAAAAAATAAAGCTGTTTTAAGAAATCTAATAAAAGCTTGAAATGAGATAATTTCTTATGGTTATGATGAAGATAAATCTATAAATGATTTGCTTGAGAAAACAGAAAAATCAGTTTTTAATGTAACTCAAGTATTTATTCAAAATAAACTTGTTCATATAAATGAAATCTTAGAACAAAGATTTGAAGAATTTGCAGAAATTCATGAAAATCCTGATTTAATAAAAGAACATAGACTTCATCTTGGATTTAAAGATTTAGATCATAAATTTAATGGTTTAAAATGATGAGATATGGTTATCTTGGCTGCTAGACCATCTATGTGAAAAACTGCTTTTGCGCTTAATCTTGCTCAAAATGTAGGTTATAATGGAAAAAATGTAGCTATATTTTCTCTGGAAATGAGTAAGGAACAATTAACTGATAGAATGATTGCAAGTGCTATGCAAATTGATTCTTGGAAACTTGCAAAATGAGAACTTGAAGACCATGAATTTGCTAAAATTTGAGAAGCAATGGAAAAATTGAGTCAAGCAAATATATATATAGATGATAGTGCTTGATGAAATCTAGTAGAACTAAAATCAAAATGTAGAAGATTAAAAATAGAATCAGGACTTGATTTAATAGTTATAGATTACTTACAATTGATGAGTAATTGAAATTCTATGAATAGAGTTCAAGAAATAAGTGAAATATCTAGATGAATTAAATCTCTTGCAAGAGAATTAAATGTACCAATTATAGCACTTTCTCAATTATCTAGAACAGTTGAACAAAGACCAGATAAGAGACCAATAATGTCAGATTTAAGAGAATCTGGTTCTATAGAGCAAGATGCTGATATAATTATGATGCTTTATAGGGAAGAATATTATGATGAATTTACAGAAAAAAAATGAATTACAGATGTACTTGTAAGAAAAAATAGAAATTGACCAATTGGTAATATAGAACTTATGTTTGAGAAAAATAATCAAAAATTTGTTGAGGTTGAAAGAAATTATTGATGAGGTGGAAATGTTGAAGAGTATTAAAATGAATTTCAAAATATGAAATAAACTTATAAATATGGGATGTAAAAATAGATAATTAAAAAATTATCTATTTTTTATTTACAATAAATACTCTATTTGTCTATCTAAAATACTAACTATTTAATGTAAATTTAATGTGCTATGTGTATAATTATATGTCATATTTTATTTTTGGCTTAAAATAAAGGAAAAACTTAAAAAAGATTTGAATAAACAAAATAATAATTATACTAAAATAGTTTAATAATTTTTATTTAACTAAAAATAGTATTTATGAAGAAGTATTTATTTTACTTGTTGTTTTCAATATTTTTATTGTTTTGAACAAATATTTCATATGCAGGATTTAATCATGAATGCTGAATAACAACTGATAATGAACTAAAATGTTGGTGATATAATTATTATTGACAAACAAATGTACCTACTTGATATACTTGGAAAAATGTATCCGCAAAATTTTTTCATACATGTTGAATAACTTCAAATGATGAATTAAAATGCTGGTGATATAATAATTTTTTACAATCAAATGTGCCTGCTTGATATACTTGGAAAAATGTATCAACATGATATTTTCATACATGTTGAATAACTTCAAATGATGAATTAAAATGCTGGTGAAATAATAATTATTGACAAACAAATGTACCTACTTGATATACATGGAAAAATATATCAATATGATATTATCATACGTGTTGAATAACAAATGATGATGAATTAAAATGTTGGTGAAGTAATTCTCACTGAGAATTAAATATTCCAAATTGATTTAAATGGGATCAAATATCATTATGAGATTACCATACATGTTGATTAACTACATGAAATGAACTAAAATGTTGGTGATATAATAGTTATTGAGAATCAAATGTGCCAGTATGACATACTTGGAAATATATAACTACATGAAATAATCATACTTGCTGATTAACAATTGATAATGAACTAAAATGCTGGTGATATAATAGATATTTACAATCAGATGTACCTACTTGATATATTTGGGAACAAGTGAATTTATGAGAATATCATACATGTTGAATTACAAATAATAATGAATTAAAGTGTTGGTGATATAATGGTTTTTGAGAAACAAATGTACCCGAATGATATACTTGGAAACAATCAATAGTTTGATATTATTATACTTGTTGAATAACTATAACTTGAGATGAGTTAAAATGTTGGTGAGATGGTTGACATTGACAAACAAATGTGCCAGCATGATATACTTGGTTAAGTTTTTGAAATACTCAAACTCAGGATTCATTTAATGTTAGTATTTGAAACTTAAATCAATATATAATATCACCACTTTTAGAACAAGAAGAAATAACTCTTTGAAGTAAGATAGGTAAATTTCAATCTGGAAGTGGGGTAATTTTGAGTGCTAATGTAGTAAATGATTCTTGAGATAAAATAAGATTGGCATTTGATGTATATAGATTATGAAATGATTTTCCTATTGAAACTTATTATAGTAATGATGGTAATTATGTTGACATATCATTTGATACTTTAGAATCAATTATACCTTACTTATGAGTTTGAGATTATTATTGGAAAGTAAGAGTAGAAAATGATATGTGAAACTCTAGTCAAGCAGTAGATTTCTGAACTGATAATGCTTGGGAAATTGATTATAGTTTATATGAATGATTTGAACCATATCCTTATGGGTATAATTTTTATAACGCTGAACCAGCTGAATGATATTTGAATTGAGGAATATCAACTCTTATTTTATGAAATAATGAAAAATCAGAATATATTCAAGGTGTAATTCCTTGAAATAAATGGGATTTATTTTATGCTGCTTTCAATACTATGAACCTAGAAAATAATCAAAGAAAATTATTTGCTGCATTTGAAACTCTTTGATTAAATTCTAATGCTGCATTTGAATGATGAAGTTGTTATTGAATGGCAATATCAGCTGCTATGGCAAAATATCATAAATGATATATTAATGATTTTAATTTAAACTATTTAGACATTTTGTGAACTTGATCTGTTTACGATATTACTAGTCCAAATTATTTAAATGATAAATGGGCTGATGATAATGATATTTTAAATACAATATATACTCTTCAATTATCGTTTAAGAGTAATCGTTTACAATATTTAGCAAATAATTGAACATGAACAGCAAATGAAATATTTACTTTATTAAAAAATACTCCAGAAAAAAATTATATTATGTATTTCTGAGGTAATAATTCTTTTCATGCAGTTGTACCTTATAAAATTGAAGATAATGGTACAATAAAAAAGATTTATTATCGGGATAATGTTGTTCCTTATCCAATTTTTAATAATAAAATAGCTTATAATCAATATATAGAAATTTATTCAGATTGAAGTTGGGAATCACCTAATTGGAAAATTGATATGTGAGAATTTAGTTTAATAGGACTTATGGATATAGAAGATATTTATAATGCATGAAAATCATTAGCTCCAATTTGATTTGATGGAGTAGATTATTTATATATGTTAAATGGTGATTCAGATATAATTGTTAGTGATAATCAATGAAGAATTTCTTGATTTATTAATTGAGAAATAAAAAGAGAAGTACCATGAGTAAATGTGATAATACCACTTATATCAACTCAAAGTTGAACATTTAATAATACATCAAAACAAATATATCTTCCTCAAAAACAAGAATGATTAACTGTAAAAGTTATATCTAAAACAGAAGAATCATATGACTTAATGATAGCATGATGAGATTATTATACTAAAATCTCATGAGTAGAAACAAATTCATGACAAATAGATACATTTAATATAACAAGAGAAAATTTACAAATAGATTTTGATGATAATAAAATATGAAATTATAATTTATTAGTAGACAACTTTCAAAATAGTTGAACATGAACTATATATGTAGATAATGTAATATCAAATATAAATCCACAACAATACAATATAAACTGGCAAGAAGTAATTAATAATACAAATAATGCAGTAAACTATCAAATTGATATAAATAGTGATTGAATATATGATGTAAATACAAATTTTTCACCAATATATCAAGATAATACTACACCTACTACAACTCATACTATTTCTTGAAATCTAAATACAAATACTACTAACTCATATATAGAAAATGTAACTATAGATTTAAACTCTATAGATAATGAAAATTGAACATGAGTTGATAAAATATATTATGCTATATGAACTGATACATGAAGTCTAGTATATGTAGAATATACTGAACCAGTATTATTAAATTGAGTATGAGATTATACACTAAACTATTATTCTAAAGATAAATTTTGAAATACTGAAGAAGCTAAAACATCTAATTTCTCTCTAACAGAAAAACCAGAAACATATGCTTGAAATATAAGCGGATATGTATATGATGATAGTAATCAAAATTGAGTACAAGATAATTGAGAAAAATATATGGCATGATGGAAAATATGTATAGATAAAAATAATAACAATGATTGTGAAGAAAACATAGAACCATTCAATGTTACAAACAATGATTGATATTATGAATTTGATTCACTTATAACTTGAAGTTATAAAATATTAGAAATACCACATCAAAATTGGGTAGTAATAAATCCTACAATTTGATATTATAATGTTAATCTATCAAATTGACAAGTAGTTACTAATAAGAACTTTTGAAACTTTAAAATTAAAGGTAATAATAAATAATAAAATATGGAAGAAAAAATTAAAAAAATAATACTGAAAATAATAATATTAATATTATCAATAATATTTATATACTTATTAGTAGATGGAAAAAATCTATATGTAGATATGTATAACTTTAAACAATTAGAAAAAGCAAAAATTATATTAGATAATATTCCTGAAACTAATAGTAAATTTTATAATTTATCTGATTTTAATAAAAAATATTGAGCAGAAATAAAACCAATAAAAAATTGTTACACTGTAAGTAATAATAACTGAAAATATCCATATTATTTTGGATTTAAGTTAGAATCTAAATTTCTAAATTTATTATATCAAGATTGATACTATGTATATCCTTGATATGATATAGAAGTTGTACCTTTATGTATTTGACTTAGTATATGAAAACCAGGTGAACAAATATGATGTAAAAAGAAAAAATTTTCAAGTGATTTTATTTATACAATAATTAATCCTTGTGAAAAAAATTAGAAGAATAAAAGAAATGATTTTTCATTTCTTTTTGTTCTTTGTGTTTATTTTTTAGTTAATCTTGAGAAAAATATATGGCAGGTTGGAAAGTCTGTATAGATAAAAACAATAACAATGATTGTGAAGAAAATGTAGAATCATATAATTCGATACATAATGTAAATAATGATTGCGAATATTTAGAGCTAAAACATTATGTAATAAAAAAATATTTTAATTTTAAGTTTAAATTATTAACAGCTAAAAAAAAGAAGAAAATCTTACAGATTTTCTTCTTTTTTTTCGATTTCGTTTAAGCTCGGTCTTTTTTGTAAATCTTCACTAAACTCATTTTTTATTTCTTCTAATATCTTTCTTGTATTTTCTATACTATCAGTTGTAACAAGTTGTTTTCTATATTTTTTAACTCATGGGAAGTTTTTTAAATATTGAACTAAATGTTTTCTAATTTGTAAACTACCTGCTTTTTCTCACTTTGTTTCTACTAGTTTTTCAGCATGAAATTCCATTGCTACAAGTATTTCGCTAAGAGTTGGATGATATACTCAATCTATAAAATTTGCTTTTTTAATTCAAGTTTTTTCTATAAAACTCTCATCATTTATTTGAGGTTCTCATATAAAACACCAAGGATTTCAGAAACTAGCTCTTCCTAGCATTATACCATCTAAATCTTGGATTTTTTGCATTCAGTCAGTATAATTTAGTATATCTCAATTACAAACTACAGGAATTGAAATATGCTTTTTTAATTCATATATATTGGTAAAATCAGCACGTCAAGTATATGCTTGTTTAGCTGTTCTTCCGTGAATTGTAACTAAACTAGCTCAAGCGTTTTCAAGTCATGCAACAAAATTTATTAGGTTTTGATTTCCGTCAAAACTAAGTCTTGTTTTTACACTTATTGGTAGATGAGTTGCTTCATGCATATGTTTTACTATTTCAAATGCTGTTTGTTCATTTATAAGTAAAGAACTTCAATGTCAGCTTCTAACTACTTTTTTTGCTGGACATCACATATTTATATCAATTCAAGCGATGTTGTATCTACTCTCACTTATTATTTTTGCTGCATTTGCAAATATTTCTGGGTCTTTTCAAAATATTTGAATAATTAATGGATCTTCTAAAACAGAATGTGGTAATACACTATCAGCAAGAAATCTAGAATGAATTAATCAATCAGCACTATAAAATTCACTCACACAAAAAATATGAGGAGAAACTCTCTTCATTGCTTGTCTGTAAGCGCTATCTCAGTATCAATCCATAGGAGCTAAAAATACCAGCTTACCATTTTTTTCTATTTGTTTATTCCAAAAATCTTTCATTTTTTATTTATAATTTTATTAATTTGTGCAGATTTTAATTAAAAATATTAAAAAAGCAAAAATATATTTTTAGGATAATTATATATAAAGTCAAGCTTTAAAAGTTGTAAAATATATATTTTATATGATATACTAATTTTAGTTTTATTAATTTAACTTTTCTATATGGATTTGAATACTATTTTAAAAGAAAAGAAGGAGAAAAATATTGTGCTAAAGAATAAATACGATTTACAACAAAAAGATAAGGCGCTTTGACTTATAAAAATAAGCAATAAAGCACTTATTAAAGATTTAAGAGATGCATTACTTATTTTACCATCTTGATTTATTCTAGAAATAGAATGAGTTGAAACTGAAAAATTGTGAGCAAATATAATTGCTACATCTAAAGTAGTTGATTCTGATTTAATTTGATTTGATTTTATAGTTTGTGATGAAAACGTATCAAATTTAAATAAATATTTAGAATTAGGTATTGCACCTTTAATCTCTTCTAAAAACCAATTAAAATCTATACTAAAAGAGTTTAATCCAGCAAAAAATGAGGGAAATGCGTATTTATTTGAAAATTTAGATAAATGGTCTATATTTTATGCTATGGTAAGGTATTTTGAAAATTATAAATTTACATTTGATAATAAAAATTTAGTTAAAAATATAATTAATTTATAATGAAAAGATAGTTTGTAAATATTTGCAAACTATTTTTTTATGTGCTATTATATTTATATATTATATTTAAATTATATATATTATGTCACTAAATAAATGAATAGATAATCAATTAGATATTGATTGGACTAATTGGAATACCAATGATTGGGAAAAATATATTGAATCAGAAGAAGTTAAAAATTCAGTAAAAGATTCTAAACAAAAAGTAGGTGAAATTGTATTATAATATTAGATTTATATAAATAATTTTATTTTCTTTTGACTTAAAAATATTTTCTAGTAAAAATTTAGTTAGTAATTCCTAACTTTTTTTTATGGCTAAAAATTTAGTTATAGTGGAGTCTCCAGCTAAATGAAAGACTATTGAAAAATTTCTTTGACCTGACTACAGAGTAGTTGCTTCTATGTGACATATAAGAGATTTACCTGTAAAAACTCTTTGAATAGATATAGAAAATGATTTTGCACCAGATTATGGTATAAATGATGATAAGAAAAAAACAGTAGATAGTTTAAAAAAACTTGCAAAAGAAAGTAATGAAGTTTGGATAGCTACCGATGAGGACCGCGAATGAGAAGCTATTTGATGGCATCTTTGTCATACTTTAAATATAAATCCAGCAAATACAAAAAGAATAGTTTTTCATGAAATAACAAAAAAAGCTATTTTAGATGCTATTGCACATCCTAGAACTATTGATTTAAATCTAGTTGATGCTCAACAAGCAAGAAGAATACTAGATAGACTTGTTTGATACAAGGTTAGTCCAGTTTTGTGGAAAAAAATAAGAAAATGATTATCAGCAGGTAGGGTACAATCAGTTGCTGTTAAGATTATAGTTGAAAGAGAAAGAGAAATAAATAATTTTAAACCAGAAGAAACGTGGAAAATAAGTGTAGAATTTAACTATAATAATGTTAAATTTATATCTGTTTTATCAAAAATTTGAGGTAAACCAAAAACTATAAAATCAAGAGAAGAAGCTGAAAAAATATTATCACTTCTTTATAATGATATTTCAACTATAAAAGAAAGTAAGAATAAAAAAGATAATTTAGAGTTAAATATATTTTGAGAAGTAGAATTTACACTTGTAGATTCTGTAAAAAAAGATAGTAAAAGAAGCCCTTGAGCACCTTTTACAACATCAACAATTCAACAAGAAGCTTCTAGAAAATTTGGTTTTTGAGTAAAACAAACTATGACGATTGCTCAAAAATTGTATGAATGAATTGATTTATGAGGAGGGGAAAGACAATGACTTATAACTTATATGAGAACTGATAGTGTAAATTTATCAGAACAAGCAAAAACTCAAGCTAGAGATGTTATAACAAAAGATTTTTGAAAAGATTATCATAAAGAAAGAGATTTTAAAACTAAATCTGCTTGAGCTCAAGAAGCACATGAAGCTATTAGACCAACAGATTTATCTAGAACACCAGAAAGTTTAGCCTGAGATTTAGATGCTACACAATTGAAACTGTATACTCTTATTTGGAAAAGAACTCTTGCAAGTCAGATGTCTGACGCTATTGTAGAAGTAACAACTTTTTCATTTTCTCCTAAAAAAGCAACAAATCAATTATGGATAACTAAATGAGAAGTTATAAAATTTGATTGATTTATGAAACTTTACATAGAATCAAATGATGATGAAAATGATGAAATAGACGAAGAAGGTGGAGTTTTACCAAATATTGAAATATGAGAAGAACTTGTTTCTACGAGTATTAAATCAACTCAAAATTTTTCTAGACCACCAGCTCGTTATACTGAAGCATCTTTGGTTAAAAAAATGGAAACAGAATGAATTGGTAGACCATCAACTTATGCGCCAACTATTTCAACAATTATTGATAGATGATATATAGAAAAAGTAAATAAAAAATATTTAGCACCAACTGAAGTTGCATATACTGTAAATGATTTTTTGGAAGAATATTTCAAAGAAATGATGGATTATAAGTTTACTTCAAAAGTAGAAGAAGATTTCGATAAGATAGCAACTTGAGATGAAACTTATGTTACTATGCTTTCTAGATTTTGGAATGATACACTTAAAAAAGATTTAGATCATGCAGGTGATAATGCTGAAAAAGTAATAGAAAAAGTTTGAAAAGCTTGTCCTAAATGTGGAGCTGATTTGATTTATAGACATAGTAAAAATGGTAAATTTATAGGTTGTTCAGCTTATCCTGAGTGTGATTTTGTAGATCAACCAAAGGAAGAAAAAGATGCACTTGACGATTTAAGAAAAAAGTATGAATGAAAACCTTGCCCAGATTGAATTGAGTGAACAATAGTTGTAAAAACTGGTAGATTTTGACCATTTCTTGCAAGTAGTGAATATCCAAAAGTAAAATGGATTGGTAAAATAAAAGATGAAAAAGAAGATATTTTAGAAGAAATATTAAAAGAAAAATGACTTTTAGTTGATTTAGAAACTTGAGAGGAATTGGTTGTAAAAAATAGTAAAAGATGACAATTTCTTGCTGCAAAAAATTATCCTGCTGTAAAAATAGCTAAAAATATTCCAAAAGATGTTTGGGATGAATTAAATAAAAGAGTAGAAGAAAAAAGAGAAAAAGAAGAAGTTTTATAATTAATATAAATATTGTATGGAATGATTATATTATAAATGAACATATCTAGCAGTTTTATCAGTTATAGATAACAAAATATCTAATTTAACAAAATTTTATAGTTGAGTAGTTTTTGATTTAATTGCTTGAAATGAAATAAAATCATGTATTAATAAATAATTAGTATTTATTGTCAATCCAAAAAACAAAAAATACTTTGAAAATCCCAATAAATACTAATAATTTAATTATTAGTATTTATTTTTTATGAAAAAATATGAAAAAAAGTAACAAAGCTTTCACACTAGTAGAACTTATAGTAGTAATAACAATACTAGCAATTTTATGAACAATAGCGTTTATAAACTTACAATGATATAGTATATCAGCAAGAGATTGAAAAAGAGTAAGTGATATAAATAATATCATGAAAAAGATCTGAATAGAAATTGCAAAATGAACAAGTATATCTACATTAATTAATACAACAAAAACAAATACATGATTAACAATAGATTGAAATAATACATCAACATCAATACAATGAACAGCAAGTTTTTTAAATCTAAAAGAAGATGGAAATAATTTTAAAGATCCAGTAACAAAATGAGATTATGTATTTTCATACTCAGTATGATGAACATGAACATGAGCATATAAATTTATACAAGCATCAACAGTAAATGAAGAACTTAGTCAAGCAGTTGTTAAATGAAACTATTATTTAATGCAAACTTGAGATAGTCCAAGTATAATACTAACTACAGTATGAGCTACAGATTATTATGTAGTAGATGAATGAATTGACTTACCATATGAGATAATTGTATGAATAAGTGAAAATAATGTAGTAGTAAATAGTTGTGATACACAACCAAGTTATACAAATGCAATTTTTACAATTTGAACACCAATAAGTGAAAATGAAATATGGCAAAACACAAATAATGCAAATCCTTGCTATTACGAATGTACTGGTTGATATACTTGAAATGATTGTAGTATAGCTCCAACAATTTGAATGAATTTATCAACAACTCCATGAGAAAGTGTTTATTATGCTTGAGTTTATACTTGATGACATTGAAATGCTATGGCTGTTGCTTGAACTCAATGAATTTATGCATGGAAAACTACTAATACTGCAACAGATATAATTAATGCAATTAATGCAACTGATGGTAGGGTAAATACTCAAGCTATAATTGCAGTTGATCCTACGTTGGTTAATCACCCATCTACAAAGTATTGTAATGATTTAGTTTGGTGATGATTTGATGACTGGTACGTCCCTGCAATTGCTTATTGAGTAAATGCTACATTAAGTAATTGTGAAAATCAGCCATGAGAAGCTCAATTCTTATTTTGTAAACATAGATGAAATTGAACTCAAAGTTTACTTTGATTTATTGATTATTCTTGGTATTCAACTTCATATGATGTAAATACTTTTTATGGTAATTTTAGATTCCAAGTTGCTTGAAATTCATCAGATTGAGCGTATCAATCTGCAAATAAAACAGTTGCTCAATATGTTCGTTGTGTACGTGTTATTAATTAACAAGATAAATCTTATTTTTGACTTAAACTTTATTATATGATTTAATTATATAAATATAACTAAATCATATAATTATGAAATTTCGTAAAATATTTAAGAAAAATAAAAAAATAATTAGAAAAACTACAAGATGGTCTTTAGTTTTCATGTTATCATTTGTTATTTGTTTAAAAATCATAGAAAATACTTCAAATAATTTGTATGATCTGATTTTAACTACTCCTGAAATAACAAAATTTACAAATATTCAAGATAATCCATTTACATTTTTTATGTAATTTATAAACTAAATTTTGAAAATCCAGTAAAAATTATTTAAGCCATTTTTGGCTTTTTTATTACTTAAAAAATATTTGACAAAGCGGATTAATTATGTATGCTATATAATATTATTTTTATAAAATATAGTTTATGTTACAAGAATTAGCTATAGATGATTATAACTTAGAATTTACTGTTTGTGAAACAGTAGAAGAAGTTGTAAAAAGTGAAACTTTTAATAGAGTTTTTAGTATTTGTTTGATTAAAACAAAGAAAATTAATTCAGAGTATTATAATACAATATTTTTAAAAGTGATAAATTGATCTTCTATTACAATAGAAGAATCAAAAGATTTAATAACTTTACTGGATAATCCAGATTTTAAAGAAATATACACAGATTTTTTTAATAAAAAAATTGTATTTAAATGAAATAATGAATTATTATCAAAATTTAAAGCAAATATAGATTTAAAAAACATAAAAAATTATTTTAAGAGTGTTATATCATTAATTACTATTAGAAGTAATATAGATGAAATAAATGAAAAAATTAGTGATAGTTTAGGTTGTTTATGAATTAAAAACATAAAAATTTGAAATGATTCATTTATAATACATGAATATTTTTGAAAATGAAAAGTATTATTTGATAAAACTTGAAAACAAGTATCACCAGAATGAAAATATTATAATGGTTTTGATTATATTAAAGAAACTTGATTTATAGTTGCGGATGAATGTGGTAACTGAAAAGTATTATTTGATAAAACTTGAAAACAAGTATCACCAGAATGAAAATATTATAGATACATAGATTTTGATAATTTTGAAGAGACTGGATTAATAGTAGCAGATGAATTTCTTAATTGAGGAGTATTATTTGATAAAGCTTTAAATCAAGTATCACCAGAATGAAAATATTATAATGGTTTTGATTTTGATAATTTTGAAGAGACTGGATTAATAGTAGCAAATGAAGTAGGTAAATGAAACGTATTATTTGATAAAACTTTAAAACAAGTATTAACAGAATGAAAATATTATAGATACATAGATTTTAATAATTTTGAAGAAACTTGATTAATAGTTGCAGATGAAATAGGTAAATGAAGTATATTATTAGATAAAAATTGAAAACAAGTATCACAAGAATGAAAATATTATCAAAGTTTTAACTTTGATTATTTTAAAAAAACTTGATTGATAGTTGCAAATGAAATAGATAAATGATATATATTATTAGATAAAAGTTGAAAACAAGTATCACCAGAATGAAAAAAATATATATTTTTTGATTTTGATTCTTTTAAGGAAACTTGATTAATAGTTGCAAATGAAATAGGTAAATGAAAAGTATTATTTGATAAAACTTGAAAACAAGTATCATCAGAATGAAAATATTATATAATTTTTGATTATATTGAAGAAACTTGATTAATAGTTGCAGGTGAAAACTGAAAATGAGAAATATTATTAGATAAAACTTGAAAACAAGTATTACCAGAATGAAAATATTATGATCATATTCATTATGATAGATTAAAAAATAAATTTTATTATAAAATTTTAGGTTTTAAAAAATATATAAAAATTAATAATGATAATTTTGAAGATCTTTATTATGACGAAGAATAATTACTTTTTTCATGTAATTTATAAACTAAATTTTGAAAAAATAAGCTTGTTGGTATAATGCCTATAAGCTTATTTTTTAATACAAATTTGATAATATGACAACATATTATTTTGCAAGACGAGTCGATTAAATTTACTAACAAGCAATTATATAAATTTAATTATTAAACTTTAGAAAAATGACAAATAATGAATTTCCAAAAAAATATGATCCAAAAGCATTTGAGGAATCACTTTATAAAAACTGGGAAAAAAATGGTAGTTTTAAGCCAAAAGAATCTAAAACTTGAGAGAGTTTTTATATACCTATGCCACCTCCAAATGTAACTTCTAAATTACATGTATGACATTCTGTTATGTTAACTCTAGAAGATATAATGACTAGATACCATAGAATGAAAGGTGATTCTACTCTTTTATTACCAGGAACAGATCATGCATGAATTTCTACTCAAGTAAAAGTTGAAGAAAAATTAGCAAAAGATGGGAAAAATAAACACAATATTTCAAGAGAAGAGTTTCTAGGAGAATGTTGGGATTGGACTAAAAAATATGGTTGAGAAATACAAAGCCAATTTAGAAAAATGTGAGCAAGTTGTGATTGGTCAAAAGAAAAATTTACAATGGATCCAGATATGAATGAAAAAGTAAATAAAGCATTTGTTGATTTATACAATAAATGACTTATTTATAAATGAGAATATATGGTAAATTATGATCCAGTTTTGGATACTGTTGTATCTGATCAAGAAGTAATTTACAAAGAAGAAAAAGGAAAATTATACCATATAACTTACTTTGTTTCATGAAGTGATAATGAAATAGTTGTTGCTACAACTAGACCAGAAACACTTTTATGAGATGTAGCTGTAGCTGTTCATCCAAAAGATAAAAGATATAAAAAATTGCTTAAAGCAGGGAAAAAACTTATTTTACCTATTGTAAATAAAGAAATACCTCTTATAGCTGATGAAATGGTTGATATGGAATTTGGAACTGGTGCTGTAAAAATCACTCCAGCTCACGATCCAAACGATTTTGAAGTTGCAAAAAGACATGATTTACCATTAAATAAAATAGTTTTATGAAAAGATGGTAAAATGACTGATGTTTCAGGTATATTTGCAGGTCAAGATTTTATGACTGCTAGAGAAAATATAGTTGAATTATTGAAATCAAAATGAAACTTAATCAAAATAGAAGAACATACTTCAAAAGTTGGTTATGGAGAGAGAAGTCACGCAAAAATTGAAACAATTATTTCAAAACAATGGTTTGTAAAAATAGAACCAATTGCTAAAAAAGTAATTGCTGGTTATAAGAAAAAAGATTTTGAAATAGTTCCAAAAAGATTTAACAAAACATTTGAAGATTGGATTTATAATCTAAGAGATTGGTGTATATCTAGACAATTAATTTGGTGACATCAAATCCCAGTTTGGTATGGTTCAGATGGAGAAATGTTTTGTGCAGAAAATGAAGAGATGGCTTATGAAGTTGCAAAGGCACATTATAACAATGACGCAATTGTTTTAACTAGAGATAAAGATGCACTTGATACTTGGTTTTCTTCTGCATTATGGCCATTTGCTGTACTTGATTACAATATGGATGATACTTCATCTCAAAATGATTTAATAAAACAATTTTATCCTGCAAGTGTTTTAGAAACAGGTCATGATATAATTTTCTTTTGGGTAATTAGAATGTTGTTATTTTGATATGAATTTACTTGAGAAACTCCATTTAAAACTATTTACTTACATTGATTAGTAAAAGATAAAATTGGTAGAAAAATGAGTAAGAGTCTTGGAAATTGAGTAGATCCAGTTGATATGATTGAAAAATATGGAACTGATGCACTTAGATTAACTCTTTCTATATGAAATACTCCTTGAAATGACTTAAAATTTGATGAAGAAAATGTAGAAAATAATATGATTTTTATCAATAAATTATGGAATGCATCTAGATTTGTTTCAACTAATTTAGAAAATATTGAAAATGATATTGATTCTATTGAAGCAGATTTAATAAAAAATTATAATAATTTGATGTTTCATGAAAAATGGATCTTATCAAGAATTAGATATTTATCAGATTTAGTTTCTACTTCTATGGAAAGTTTTGATTTTTCTGAAGCAGGTCAAGAGTTACAAATATTTACAAAAAATGAATTTTGTGATTACTATATAGAAGAATATAAACTAACTAAAGAAACTTCTAAATTTGGTGAAAAAGTTATAACTTATGTAATGAATATATTACTTAAATTATGGCATCCTTACATACCTTTTGTTACTGAAGAAATATATAATAAACTAGGTTTTACTTGATGATTAATAGATGCAAATTGGTGAAAAGTTTCTATTGATAGAAATGAAAATTTGGAAAAAGAAAATGTTTTAGTATTTGATGTAATAAAAGAAATTAGATCTATTAGAGCGGATAACAATATACTTCCAAATAAAACAATTGGTTTAAAAATTTATGCTAAACAAAAAAATAAGGATATTTTAGAGCAAGTTTTAGACTTGATTGCTTGAATAGTAAAAGCTGATTCTATTGAGTTAGTTGATAAAAAACCTGCTTGAGATAATTATGCATTTTGAGTAATTAAAGCTTGAGTTGAAGTTTTTATAGATACTGCAAATGCTCTTGATTTAGATAAAGAACTTGAAAGATTAAATCTACAAATTGAAGATACAAAAGAATATATTGCTATACTTGATAAAAAATTATTAAACGAAACTTTTATAAGTAAAGCACCTGAAAAACTAGTAAGAGCTGAAATGGAGAAAAAGGAACAAGCCCTTGATAAATTGAGTAAATTAAAAGAAAAGATGTCTAAATTAAATAAATAATAAAAAAGAAAGATTTTCTTTCTTTTTTATTTGCCAAAATTATGAATAAGTATATATTATATTTAATACATTATTAAATTGCTTCTATGAAAAAAATTTTATTATTTTTTGTTTTAATTTCATATCTATTCTTAAACTTTAATTTAGTTTGAGCAGATTATCTAGGTGATAGTATAAGTAGATTTAAAAATAGCGTTTCAGCTAATGAACTTAATAGTATAGAAGATAAAAAACAATATTTTTGTGAAAAAACTTTTCTAATTGCATTTATGAGAAGACCATTTACAGAAAATGAAAATTTAATATGTAGTGATATATTTGAGCAAAAAATAGAAGATCAAATGAATTTTATGAGTTTTGTTCTATGAAATAGATGAATTTACTAAAAAACTAGCTTTTCGCTAGTTTTTTTTGTTTTAAAAATATTTATGATATAATAATTTTAATACAATTTTATTTATAAATATGTTTAAAAATATTGCTTCACCTATTTCTGATTCTGACGAAATTAAATCAATTTTAGCTTGAAAATTAGCTGATATATCAAATGAAGTAATTGATTGCTCAATTTCAGAATTAAAAATAAAAAACATAGTTGATAGGTTATCTGCATTTTCTGACTCAAATTCTATAATTTGAGACTTTTTGATTGAAATTGATATAAGAAAAAATTCTAATTTACTTGATGTGATAAATAACTTAAGAGTAAATGGTTTTAATTTTTTACTTATATTATATTTATTTTCTGAAAGCGATGTTAGAGATTTCATGGTAATTGAATGAGTAAAGTTATCTAGAGAAGATATTTTTTTATGAGAAATGTTGTCTGCTATGAAAATCGAATGAGATATGGAAATAAAAAATTTTCTAGAATGTAAAAAATATATTGAAATCATTTATAAATGAGAAAAACCTGATTTTAATGCTATATCTGAGATAAATTGAAAATCATTTTTAGAATTTTTATTATCTACATATTCATATTATACTCAATTTAAAGATTGAATAAATTGATGAAAATTGTTAAGCAATATAATATATGATTTTATATCTCATTTATTAAATAATAATAAACTAAGGTTTGATGGAGAAAAAACTATAAATTTTATTGATGAATTATCAAATTGATTAAAAGATTTAGAGTTTTCTAAATGAATGTATGTAATAAAAAAAATAATTATAGATTATATAAATGAATCAGAAAATAGAGCTTTAAATACAAATGTTGCTAGAGCTTTGAATGCTTATAACTCACAAGCATTATTAGTTTTTAATCAATAATTCCAGTAAACTGGAATTATTTTTTTTGAAAAATGAATTTTGTTCTTATAATGAGCAAAATTTTAAAAATAATTAGAAGAATATGAAAATAGGAATTGTTTGATTACCAAATGTTTGAAAATCAACTTTATTCAATGCTTTGACAAAAAACTATAGTGCCGATGCCCAAAATTTTCCATTTTGTACTATAGAACCAAATGTTTGAATAGTAAACGTAAATGATGAAAGACTAGAAAAAATAAGAGTAGCAGTAAATGGTCAATTAATTATTCCTGCAAATTGTGAATTTATAGATATAGCCTGAATAGTAAAATGAGCAAGTGCAGGTGAATGACTAGGTAATAAATTTCTTGCTAATATTAGAGAAGCAAATGCTATTTTACAAGTTGTAAGAATATTTGAAAATGATGATATAATTCATGTTCATTGAAAAGTTGATCCTAAAAGTGATATAGAAGTAATAAATGCAGAACTTATTTTAGCAGATATAGAAACAGTAACTAAAAGAATATGAAGTGATGCTAGAAAAGCTAGAAATGACAAAGATATAGCTTTTGCAGTTGATGTTTATAATAGAGTTTTAGAATGATTAAATAGTTGAGTTTTAACTATAAATATGTGATTAAAACCAGAAGAATTGCATGCATTAAAAGATTTACATTTATTAACAAATAAAGAATTTGTTTACGCTTGTAATGTTTCAGAAGATATGATGGATACAAGTGAAGATGAATTAAAAAAGATTTTATGACTTGAAAAATCAAATAGTAGAGTTGTACCAATTTGTGCAAAATTAGAATCAGATATGATTGAAATGACAGCTGAAGAAAAAACAGAATTTTTAACTGAAATGTGATTAAAAAGCACATGACTCGATGATTTAATTAAAACAAGTTATGAAGCTTTGGGACTTATGTATTATTTTACTGCTTGAGAAAAAGAGGTAAGAGCTTGGACTATTCACAAATGAGATACTGCACCAAAAGCTGCTTGAGTTATTCACAGCGATTTTGAAAAATGATTTATTAAAGCTGATGTTGTAAATTGGAAGGATTTAGTTGAATTTGGTGGTTGGTCAAAAGCAAGAGAACAATGAAAAGTATCACTACAATGAAAAGATTATGTTGTTGCAGATGGTGATATAATGTTGTTTAAATTTAATAACTAATAAAACAACAATATTGACTTATTGTGTAAAATTATTATAAATATATATAATTATTATTATATATATTTTTTTTATGCAAGTTGCTTGATTAAAAAATGGAACTTATACTCATGATTCTTATCTTTGAATGTGATCTCCATGAATTTATGTTCCTCAAAACTCAAATCTAGATACATTAAATTTTTTATGATGAAATAGATCAGTTTGATTATTACCAAAACTTAATGTTTATTGAGGTCCAGTTGAAGAGGTAATGTGAAATATTTGGAAAATTAAAGAAGCTAAAATGCTTGGTTATTTTCCATTAAAAATACATCATGTTTTAGCATCTAAATGAACTTTGGAAGAAATAACTGAAATTAGAGCACATCCACAAGCACTTATGCAATGTTCTGAATGACTTAAAAAATTATGAGCTGATTCAAGTTCACTTTTTAACGATGCTTATAAAACTCCAAATTTATATGAAACATCAAAGGTTATTTTAGAAATTGAAGATATTCCTGGAAGTTTATGAAATTCTTTAGAAGTTTTAGCTAAAAATTGAATTAATTTACAATATCTTCACTCAACACCATATTGAAGAAATATATATAGATTTGATTTATTAATAGATGAAAATGATTTAGATAAGATAAATTCTAAAGTTGTTTTTGATGAATTAACTGCTGTTTGATGAAGATTATTTCAAAATAATACAAAAAATTCATTAGTTAATAAAGTTAAATTAGTAAAAACAAAAACTAATGTAGATTGAATAGTTGATGCAAATAATAATCCTGAGATTTGAGTAATTTGTAGTGAGAGTGCTGCAAAAAATGGATGATTAAGTATATTAGAAAATCCTTTTTGTCCTGAGGATAATGAAACACATTTTAGTGTTATTTCTACATTAAAAAGTGATGAAACAGAAAAATTTAAATGAATTATTCATGATAAAGTTATGTGATTATTAACTCTACCAGATGTTACTTGAATATTGTCTAATGCATTAAAAATAATTAAGGATGCATGATTATCGTTAAATTTTATAATGTCACTTGCAAATAATTCTTGATGATATGATTTTCCATTGGTTTTAGATAAAACTCAGGATTTAATTAAAGTGCAAAATGAAATAAGTAAAATGTGATGAAATTTAAGAATTTTATAAATAAAAAAATGAAACATATATTTATACCTGGTTGATTTTGAAGTCATTGAAAAGATTTAATTAATAGGTGAATTTTTTCTTGAAGTGATAAATTACCTATAATTGTTAGAAGTAATCAAAAAATTATTTTTCCTTGAAATTATGCAATTATAACTCCAATAAAATTAACTTGTACTTTGATTGAAAATATTTTAACTTTGGATTCAAATTCAGTTCAAATAGTGAATTTTGCATGAATAATGTGAACTAGTCCAAATGTTGATTGAAGAGTAACAAATATTCATTGTCTTTTTGGCCCATGAGTAACTGAAAATTTAAATGCAATTGTTACAAAAAACAAGAATGATTTTTCATTATTAGTAGAAAGAAATCTAGAAAATGCATGAGTTAATTTAATAGAATTATCTCCAGCAGAACATGATAAAAATATGGCTATTATTCAATGATTAGCACATTTTTGTGAAATACTTTTATGAATGTATTTTAAAGATAATAAAGATGTAATTAATTTATTAGCACAATGGAAAACATCAGAAAATGTAATTGAAGATATGATTACATTGAATCCATATTTTACAATAATTTTAGAAAAAATATTATTGTGAATAAAATCATGAAAAGATTTAGCGGAAATTTTTTTATCATTATCACTTGATAATATTGATAATGATATATTATCAAAAATTAAGACTCCAAATTTTCAAAGAGTATTATACTTTTTTCTAACTCATAAATGATTTTATATTGACGATAGTAATTTTATAATAGATAACTTAAAAAGTATGATATCTATTGCTAGAAATTAGAAAAAATTCAAAAAAACAAATGACTTTTAGTCATTTGTTTTTTTGAATTTTGCTATAAAAAATCATTCGCTTTCATCGCTTGGAATTATCCTAATAGATTTAGTTACATCAGCTTTATAAACTGTATTGTTGTATTTTTTAATTCAAGCTCTAGCATATTCATAATCAAGGCTTATATCACAAATCTTCATTTCTGGAAAACCGCACAATATCATATGAACCATGGCTTCATTTTCTTCTGGTGAGATTGTACAAGTACTATAAATAAGTTCTCATCCATCTTTTAATAAGGGGATAGTATTTTTTATTATTTCCTTTTGTAATTTATAATTTTTATTTACTACTTCATTTTTCCAATATGCATAGCTTTTTTCTATATTTAAGTTAAATTTTCATTCAGCACTACAAGGTAAATCTGCTACTATTTTATCAAAATAACCATTGTATTTAGGGTATTCTTTTACTATATTTCTAGCATCATTTTTAATTACAACTACATTTTTACATCATTGTCTTTTTATAGTAAAATTTAGTTTATCTATCCTTATTGCATTATTATCATTTGCAACTACTTCTCAAGTATTATTTAATTTAGCTGAAATTTGAGATGTTTTTCCACCTGGTGCAGCTGTTATATCTAAAACCTTATCGCACTCTTTTAAATCTAAAAATTCTACTGGTAATTGACTTGATAGTGATTGAAGATAGATTTTTCCATCTTTAAAAATATCTAAATCCCATAATACTTTTTCAACGGCAACTTCCAAAATATAAGCATTACTTAAAAAATCTACTTTTCTAAATTTTATATTTTTTTCAAGTAGAACTTTTTCTATTTCTTCATTATTCGATTTAAGTGTATTTGTTCTAAATACAGTTTTTCTTTTTAATACTTTAAATCCTTCTTCAATTAATTTTATATCATTTGTAGAGTAAATGTATTGTAATTTATTTATAAATTCTTTGTTTAGTTTATTTAGCATTTTTTTTAGTTAATTTTAGTATTTAGTATAAATATTGTGATAGTCCTTGAAAAATAATTTCTATATTTATGTTCTCTTTATAGTTCTATTAAATAATTTTGATTATATATATTACTTTATATAATAATTGTATGATTACTCAATATTTTATATATTATACTTGTTTGACATAAAAGCAAGTTAGTATTTTAGAGCGGGTAGTTAGGCGACATATTGCAAGTCTCTTTTTTAAAATAATGAAAGGGTGAAAAATTTTCTTAATTTAAAATGAGTTGAAGTAGTGAATTTTCTCCACTATCGCTCCATTGGGCTCGCCTAATACAGTATATGTGGTTCGCTCGTTGCACTTCACTCTCTCCATATCCTGCAATACTGCGGGATATCTCAGTTATGTAATATATTTAAAACTCTTTTTAGGATTTTTATAAAAGGGGGTAAAAAATAAGGTAAAAATTCTTTGAATTTTTGAATTAAAAAAGTATATTGCAAGTGTAAGTTTAATATTTTAATTTAAAATTATGAAAAAAGCTTTATTATCAATGTTTTTAGTTTTGATTTTATCTAGTTGTTCTATTGATTTAAATAATGAAAAAGATGAAAAAATTATAAAATTAGAAAAACAAGTTGAAGAACTTAAAAAAGATAAAGAAAATGATTTATTTAAGAAAAAACAAGAGTGTATTAAGTATAAAAGCGATATGCTTGAAATGGCACAACAATTTCGTTCAGAAATTTATGAGATTGAAGAAATCTTTTATAGTGATTATTGAAAAAGTTGTTTCTTTATAGCAAAACAAAGCCCATACGAAAGGCTATTATTTGATTATTTCTCAAATTTAAATATTGCAGTAAAATGATTTTCAAATAGATGTGAAGAATCTGAATATTGTATAATACAAGCAAATGAAAGTGATGCTGAATATGAAAGAAAACTTAAGGAATTAAAATGAGAATAATTTAAAATAAAGCTAAGTTATTTGTGCTTTTTCCAAAAGCACTTTTACCCCCATTTTATAAAAATAAGGAATAATGACAATTTAATAAAAAAAGAGTTTTTAAATACACTCTTCGCTATCTTTACGAGCCATATTGCATTTTGCTCCTTATAGTTGCAAGGTCTGACAGTATCTTCTATGAGGTTAGCATCAAAGCACTTCACTCTCCCATATTTTGCTCATACTTCGCAAAACATCTCATAGAAGCAAACGTTAGGCAAAATTATACGAACTTAAAAACACTTTTAATATTTAATATTTTTTTATGAAAACAATTAAATCTACACCAGAATCAGCAGATAAGTCTGTTGGACAAATTGCAAGAGAAGCAGTTAAGGAATTTTTTCATCCTCTTGTTTGGCTTACTACAACAATTAAAAATCAAGTTAAAAAAATATTAAAATAATATGGAATAGTTTTAAAGTTTGTATAACTCAAGGGGTCGTTGCACTTGATTTTTCTTCCATTACATTACAGAAAAATCACCCTCGCCTAACAGCTTCTATGAGGTTCGCATCAAAGCACTTCGCTCTCCCATATTTTGCTCATACTTCGCAAAACATCTCATAGAAGCAAACGTTAGCACGAAATCGCTTCGCTCTCTCCGGAGGCTCAGTTTTGTTTCGTTTCACTCCACAAAACTTTATATTGAAAAATTCAAAAAATAATAGTCAAATGAGAAAAATTTTAACTCATTTGACTATTATTTTTTTTATATATAATAAAATTCTACATTTTTTTACGGTGTGTAGCTCAGCCTGTTAGAGCACTCTACGCTTATTTTCTTGCAAAAGGGATAGGTTTTCTGTAGAGATGTCGGGAGTTTAAATCTCCTCACGCCGACCATTTTAAAGTCCTAGAAAATCTAGGACTTTTTCTTTTTATTTTTTTGACATTGTTTCTACTTCTTCATTTTTTTCTCTCATATATTGCATAAATTCATCTTTTTTAAATTTATAAATATATATTCATACTGCAATAAACAATAAAAGCATAAATTTTCAAATATGATTTATGATTATTTCATAATATTTTCCAAAAACTACTCATAGAGTTATTATAGTAATTGACCGAATTATTGATCATATTACATTATAAATCATAAAAGTTAAATTTTTCATTCACATACTTCACGCTATAAATGGTAGAAAAGCTCTAGTTAGTGGATGAAATTTTCAAAGAGTAATTCATAGTGGTCACCATTTATTTATTCATTTTTTTAAGTATTTTACTTCTGTTAATCATATACCAAACCATATTCCGTATTTTGAGAAAAAAGAATCTCAGTATATTTTTCAAAGAGCATATCATATGTAGTTTCAAATTATGGCTCAAATAGAAGCAATTATATATATATATATTAGATTTTGTGTACTTATTTTTGCAAAAAATGAACCAACAATTAAAAGTATATTTTGTCACGGAACAACAACTCATAATACTGGGAAAGCTTCAATTAAACTACTTGTAAATGCAATAAAATAATTCCAGTTTCATAATGATTGAATTAATATTTCTAATTTTTTAATTAGATTTATTATTAATTCTTTATCAAAAATTGATACTATTGCAATAATTATCGTTAATCATATAAGTATTATGTTTAGTATATGAAATATCTTTTGTATTACTTTTTTTATTATTTTTTTGTTCATAAATTATATTATTCTTAAATATAATTATATTTTACTAATATTTACAAAAAACTATATAAATAATTTTAAAATATTTTGACTATTACTTTTTTTATTGTAAAGGACTTATTTTAATTATATTTTTATTTGCATTTTTAGCTTTTTAGTTAAAATTAGGACAATATTTTTTTATAATTATTATATGGACGTTTTAAAAAATAGATATATTTATCTATCTATATCTGGTTTTTTCTTTATTATTTCAGTATTTATGCTAATTTTTTGAAAATTAAATCTAGCTATTGATATGACTGGTTGAATAAATATGGAATACACTTATGAAAATTCTGTAGATATAAATAGCATTAGAACTGCATTAGACCAAGAAAAAGAAACAATATTATTTGAAAATAAGCAAGTAATAAATAATGTTTGAGTTTATAGTATAACTTGAGAAAAGGCATTTTCAATTGTAGCAGGTTTTGATTCTAGTCTCAATGAAACTGATTTAAACAAATTGAAATTACAATTTAAAAATAAAACTTTTGAAGTATTAAAACAAATGGATTCTAGTATTGTGGAAACTAAATATACAAATATTTGAAAAAGTTTTTGAGATTATATTAGAAATACTGCATTTTTAACTTTATTTTTAGCTATAATTGCTATTACTATCTATGTTACATATGCATTTTCTTGAGTAGTTTCTTGAGTTAGTGTTATATCTTTTGCAATAATTACTCTTGTTACATTATTTCATGATGTAATTATTTCAGCTTGATTATATATAATAGCTTGATATTTTTTCAAAGATTTTCAAATAGATACATTTTTTGTTACAGCACTTTTAACAATTTTAGGTTATAGTATAAACGATACAATTGTTATTTTTGATAGAATAAGAGATAATTTAAAAAAATTTGCTTGAAGAGGTCCAAAAAATGGTAAAGATTTATATGAAATAATTAATCTTTCTATAAATGAAACTCTAAAAAGAAGTATTTATACTAGTTTAACTTTATTTTTAGTATTGTTAACTATATTTATTTTTGGTCCTGAAAGTATTGCTTGATTTATATTAGCAATGATGTTTGGTACAATTATAGGTACGTATAGTTCTATATTTATTGCTTCTCCAGTTTTATATGAAGTAAATAAAAATAGAAAACTAAGTGTTTATAAGAAAGAAGTTATTAATCAAGATGATAAAATAGTTGTTTAATTTAAAACAATATGAAATTAAATATATTTAAAAAGGTTTTTGCTACTTATGTAGAAACTGTTTGAAAGACAAATGTAATATTTGTCTTTCTTTTCTGTATGTTTGTTTCATTTGTTACAGTTATAGAACCTTTGTTTTTTTCTGAGATTATTAAAAAAATAGAAGAATTTTATAAGACTGGAACATATGATTATAATAGTATAATTATTACTATGTTAGCTTGGGCTATATTTATAGTTGTAACTATTATTTTATTATATATTTTGAGGTATTATATAGTTGATATATTGGCATTTAAAAATTATAAAAATGTGTTTTTAAAATATGTTCAAAATGTTTTTGATATGCATTATTGATTATATCTTGGTAAAAAATCTGGTAGTATCTATAAAAATTTTGATAGATGAGTAGAAGTTCATTTTCTTCTTATATTTGAATTTTTTAATAACATTATTAAATCTATTTTTTCTATATCTATAATTATTGTAATATTATTTATTATAGATTGGAAAATGGCTTCTATAGCACTTTCTATGTTACCATTTATGATTTTATTTTGAATGTATTTTAATAATGTAACTGCTGAAAAACAAAAATTATTAAATGAAAGATGGGATGCAATTTACTGAGTTGTATGAGATTCAATGAGTAATTTTTTATTATTTAAAACTCTTTCTTTAGAAAAAATTTTTTATAATAAATTAAATATTTTAATGAATGAAATATACAATGATCAATTAAAAGTTTCTAAACAATGGTCAATTTCGGATATATATACAGCAGTTTTGATAATGATATCCAGATTACTTGTATTAGGTTTTGGTATGTATTTTTTACTTAAATGACAAATAGATTTTTATACTTTATTTGTTGTATTTTCATATTTATGATGGATTTATTTTCCACTTTGAGCAATTTTTTCAATGCTGAAAAAATTGCAAGAAAACATATTAGCAGTTGAAAGATTTTATAAGGAATTTGATGAAATAAAACAAGATTTAAATAATGATTTATGAAAAAAAGTTTTAAAAATAAAGTGAAATATATCTTTTCAAGATGTTAAATTTGCTTACATTAATGAAAAGAATGTATTAAATTGAGTTTCTTTTGAAATTAAACAATGAACAAAGAATGCATTTGTTTGAAATACTTGATCTTGAAAAAGTACTATTATAAATTTAATTCTTAGATTTTGGGATGTAAATAAATGAATTATAACAATAGATTGAATTAATATAAATGATATTTCAAAAAGTTCTATTCGTGATCATATTTGAATTGTAACTCAAGATAATTCACTTTTTAATTTATCTATTCTTGAAAATCTTAGGTTTGCTAAACCAAAAGCAACTTTAAAAGAAGTTAAACAAGCTTTAATTGATGCTCAAGCTGATTTTGTTTTTACACTTGAAAATTGACTAGATACAGTTATTTGAGAAAGATGATTAAAACTTAGTTGATGAGAAAAACAAAGGATTTCCTTGGCTAGATTATTTTTAAAAAATCCTGAAATTTTGATTTTAGATGAGGCTACAAGTGCTCTTGATAATAAAACAGAAAAACTTATACAAAAAGCACTTGATAAATTGATGAAATGAAGAACTTCAATAGTTATAGCTCATAGATTATCTACAATTCAAAATTCTGATAACATATTTGTTTTAGAAAATGGAAAAATAGTTGAATCGTGAAATTATGATGAATTGATGAACAATAAATCAAAATTTTACAATTTAGCTAATCCTGAACACTTAATTATTAATTAAATATAAATGATAAATCATTTAGGTATAATAATGGACTGAAACCGTAGATGGGCAAAAGATAAAATGTTGCCTGTATTTATGTGACATAAAGCTTGAGCTGATAATGTAAAAAAAATTGCCACTCTTTGTCAAAATAAAGGTATAAAATACATAACTCTTTGGGCTTTATCTACTGATAATTTAAAAAAAAGACCACAAGAAGAAGTAGATTGAATTATTAAACTTATAAATAATATAGAAAGTTTTTTGTGAGATATGCTTAAAGAAAACCTTAGATTTGAAACTATATGAAATATAAGTGAACTTCCAGAAGAGTCTCAAATAATTTTACAAAGAGTAAAAGATAATACTAAAAATAATTCTGGAATAACTCTTATTTTAGCTCTTGTTTATTGATGACAAGATGAGATAATTAGAGCAACAAAAAAAATAATTTCTGATTGATTAAATCCAGATGAAATAACAAAAGAGAAATTTAGATCATACTTAGATACTGCTAATTTTCCTTTAGTTGACGTAATTGTTAGAACAGGTTGAGATATAAGACACTCTTGATTTTTACTTTTTGATAGTGAATATAGTGAATATTATTTTACTGCTAAAAAATGGCCAGAATTTGATGAAAAAGAGCTTGATAAAGTGATAGATTTTTTTGATAAGAGTAAAAGAAATTTTGGGAAATAAAAAAGCTCCCTCAGGAGCTTTCTCTCAGTATATAATGTCTATAAATATATTGTTCATATTTAATCGGACAATATATGCATAAAATCCCTACGATAAACATAGCGAAGTCAGTTTGTTTTTCACTAAAGCTCAACAGTTTGCTGTAAACCGTAATATTGGCAAAGCACAGCATATCGAAAACGAATGTTGAAACTAGCAGGAAAATAAAAAACTTTTTGTTTTTCATGATTTTCTCCAATCACAATTGTAAGTTTTTAAAAACTACAAGAACTAAAGATAAATATATTATATATAAAAATTAACTTTGTCAATATATGCTTCCGACTTGGTATAATCAATATAAACAAATAATTGAAAAATCTATTACAGATTATTTAGATTTATATTTTTTAGAAAATAAAAATGAAGTTTTAAATGATTTTAAAGAATCTATTTATTATAGTGTCTCATGATGAAAAAGGATTAGAAGTATTTTTGCATTAGAATTCTATTTACTTTTTTCTAATAAAACATTAGTTGATTTAGAATTAGAATCAAAAGATGAAATCCATGATATAATCAAATTTTGTATTGCACTAGAATTTCTTCATAGTTATAGTTTAGTTCATGATGATTTACCAGCAATGGATAATGATGATTATAGAAGATGAGAACTTACAACTTGGAAAAAATACTGAGAAGCAAATGGTATCTTAGTTTGAGATTTATTAAATTCTCTTGCTTTTGAAATATTGTGAGAACTTAAAGATCAGATTGTTGGATTAAAATTAATAAAAAAATTTTGAAAAAGTGTTTGACTTTATGGTATGATATGATGACAAGTTTTGGATTTATATTATGAAAATAATAATAAGGAGTTAACTCTTGAAAAACTAGTTGAAGTACATAATAAAAAAACTTGAGCTTTGATTGAATTTTCAATTTTTTGATGAATATTGTTATCAGGTTTTAAATGAAGTTTGGAAAAATATCTAGATTTTTGAAAAAAAATAGGTTTAGCCTTTCAAGTAAAAGATGATTTACTTGATGTAGAATGAACAAAGGAAGAAACAGGGAAGAGTGTATGATGAGAAAAAAAAGGTTTTGTATTTTTTATTTGAATAGATGAAACTAAAAAATATTTAAATGATTTAGTAGATAGTTGTTTTTGAATAATTGAAAAATTGAAATCACAAAAATTAGAATTTCTGGTTTGATATATAAGAGATAGAAAAAAGTAAAAAAGGCAAGCGCAGCTTGCCTTTTTTATGTAGTCTTTCTTATATTCGACTACATGCCATGCAATGGCAGTTAGAATTGCCTTCTTTATGACCGTGCCATAATGCTTCTTTTTGACGTTCTATAGTTAATTGTTTAATTTTTCTTTTTTTGTTAAAAAACCTAATTAAAAATATTGCAACAACAATACTTGCAATGTAACAAACGACAAAAGCAAAATTTTCCATGATTTTCTCCTTTTTCCTGAAATTTTAAATCAGTAGTTATATTATACAGTACAATTACTTTTGTCAATTATTATTTATGAGCTTATTTTTTTTCAGCAATTATTACAAAAATGGGAATTTTCATTATTTTCAGTAAAACATTTTTTACATATTATAACTTTTTTAGTTAGGTTTATCATATTAATAGAATCTAAAAATATTACAATTAATACTGATGAAATTATAGATATAAACATTGGTCATATTGACATTAATATTCAAGCTATCATTCTTCATACAAAAGTTTCTGGTATCATTCATGCATCTCAAGATGTTGTTAATGCATATATTCACCACCAAGCTGATTTTGCTAATGAATCAAAACTACTTGAATTTCACCATGTATTTTCAATGAAATATAAAATTGTAGAAAATATTGTTAATAATAAAAATATTATAAAAAATCATATAATAATTTCAATTTTATGCTTATTTATTCATATTAAAAACATCCTTGTTATGGGAATTCTTTCTATTAATTCAAATATTCTAAATATTCTAAATATTCTAAATATTGCAAATATTCAATATGCTCAAATTCAATAAACAAATATTAAAATGAAAAATGGTAAAAAAGATAATAAATCAAATATATTCATAATTCTAAATGGAAAATTTGTTTTATGACTAGAATACTTCCATCTATAAACGTATTCAATTAAAAAAGTTGATGATATTATTAAATCAGCTATAAAAAAATACATTAAATATTTTTCATTATATCATGGAATAGTACTTAAAAAAACTATAAAAATTGATATAAATATAAAAATTATAATCGTATAATTTACAAATAATCATAATTTTGTATCAGTTCTTTCAAATATAGTATTTTTATCTTCATCAGGTACATTATAACCAAATTTTACTTCTCTATATTTATTTTTTATATATTTAAATATCATATATTTTTATTTCTAATATTAATACATTAATTATAGCAGATTTATTTTTATAAAACAAAAAAGACGATTATAATCGTCTTTTTTATTTTATAATTTTATCAATCAAACCATATTTTAGTGCTTCTTCTGCAGTCATAAAGTTATCTCTATCACAATCTTTTTCTACTTGTTCAAGTGGTTTTCAAGTGTGTTTAGCTAGTATTCTATAAAGTCTAGTACCAGTTTTTATGATGTGTTCAGCTGCAATTCTGATATCTGTTGCTTGTCATTCAGCTCAACCTAGTGGTTGATGAATCATTATTTCGCTATGAGGAAGAGAAAATCTTTTTCCAGGTTCACCTCATGCTAAAATAATAGATCACATACTAGCTGACAATCCTATACTTACTGTATGAACTGGACATTTTACATATTGCATAGTATCATATATTGCTAAACCTGCAGTTACATGTCATCCTGGTGAATTTATATATAAAGTAACTGGTGCTTTTGGGTCTTGTTTTTCAAGAAATAATAATTGAGCAATTACTGTATTTGCAACTTGGCTATCAATAGCATCACCTAAGAATATGACTCTATCTTCTAGTAATCTACTATATATATCATAAGCTCTTTCTCAATTTGGTCATTTATCAATAACTGTTGGGATTAAATTGTTTTTAATTTGTTTTTTTTGTCATTTATTTCCTACAAACATTTTTGTTTATTAAATAATAATATATTTATTTTATCACATATCCATTTTTTATCAAATCTAGCTTGTAAAATAAGAGTTGATTATAATAATATTTATTGTGTAATAATATTGACTTTATGTATTATTGTTTATAATTAAGATTAATATTTTTAAAAATAATCATATGTCTTTATCATATCCTGATGTATTTGCATGTTTAGAACAAGAAAAATTATTAGTAGAACCATTATTTAGTTCAGATTTAAACTGTGGTCATTTTGAACCAATGTGACAAGATTTTATAAATTGGTTATTATTTTCTTTAAATATTGATGATTGAGTTAATTATCCTTATTTAAGAAAAAAATTAGATAAATATATTAAGCATTTTAATAATAATATAAGAATTGATTATAATTATTTTTTAAAGGAAATAAAAGATATTTTATTGTGAAAAAATGAAGAAATTAAAAAAGAATTTTACAATTATGTTTCTAGTATGGAATTATCATTAAATTTTGATAAAACAAAATGAATGGTTCGAAGGATTTTATGAATTCGGAATTGAATTGATTTTGCTCAATATAATAAATGAATTTCATGAGTTTCAGAAAATACATTAGTTAACTGATTGATAAGATGATGACTTAAAGAAAATGAAAATGATAAAGTCAAAACTTTATGAGATGAGTTAAATGAAGATATTAAAATTATTTCATTAAGAGTAAATGAACTTTTATGAAAACAAGCTATTTTAAATAATTGAATAATAATTGATGATAATGTTTGATTATTTTCAGCATTAGATTGATTTAATTGAGGAGAAGTTTTTTTAACTATTGATTGAAAAGTAATTGATTCTAAACCTCCAAAATGAAAATGGACTGATTGAAATGAAAGTAAAGAATTAGTTTTTGAAGTTTGATGAGACATAATTCCATTTTAATCAAAAAAACTTAACATATTGTTAAGTTTTTTTGATTTTATTTAATTTTTATTTATTATATACTATATTATTTTAATAGAATTTATAAAGATGTTAGAAAACCTATTATTCCCAGAAATAAAAGAAACTCCAGAATCTATAATTGCAAAATATCCTAGAAGGGAAAAATGAACTGTTGTTACTAGAATTGCGCCAAGTCCTACTTGATTTTTACATATTTGAGCAGTTTATTCTGCTATGCTTGATAAAATAATTGCACATAAAAATGCTTGAGTATTTTTTCTTAGAATTGAAGATACAGATCAAAAAAGAGAGGTAGAATGAGCTTCTGAAAAATTTGTTGATATATTTAAGATTTTTTGACTTAATTTTGATGAAGGTCCTGTTTGAGAAAACTATATTGACGTTTGAAATTATTGACCATATACTCAATCAAAAAGAGAATATATTTATAAAGTATTTTTAAAAGATTTAATTAAAAAAGGTTTAGCTTATCCTTGTTTTTTAACTGAAGATGAACTAAATGAAACTAGAGCAATTCAAGAAGCTTCAAAGGTAGCTATTTGAGTTTACAAAGAATATTCTCCTTGGAGATATGCGTCTATTGATGATGTAAAAAAAGCATTAAGTGAAAATAAAAGTTTTGTAATTAGACTTAGATCAAGTTGAGAAATAACTAAAAAAATAGATGTAAAAGATATAATTAAGTGAAATATTACAACACAAGAAAACTTTTTAGATATAGTCTTGTGTAAGGCAACAGGTATTCCAACTTATCATTTTGCACATTTGATAGATGATTATTTGATGGGAACAACTCTTGTTATTAGATGAGATGAGTGGTTTGCATCTCTACCACTTCATTTAGAATTATTTTCTATGATGTGATGGGAAGCTCCACAATACGCACATTATTGACCACTTGTAAAAATAGATTGAGAAGGGAAGAGAAAATTATCAAAAAGAAAGGATTTAGAAGCTGATGTTGAGTTTTATTTCAGAGAATGATATACTGTAGAATGAATCATTGATTTCTTATCAAATATTATAAATTCATCTTTTGAGGATTGGAGAAAACAAAATCCTCATCTATCTTACTTAGATTTTGATTTCAAGTTAGAAAAAGTAAATACTGCCGGAGCTCTTGTAGATATAGATAAATTGAATTGGGTAAATTCTAGTGTAATTAAAAATATGGATACTGATTTATTGTATGATAAATTAATAAGTTATTTAGAAAAATATGATAATGAATATTTAAATATTATTTCTAAATTTCCACTTGAATACAATAAAAAAATAGTAAATGAATTAAAAACTAAGATTAGAAAATTTAATGAATTTAAAGAAAATTCTTTCTTTTTTTACGAAGATTCTAAATTACCAAATGAAGAGTTACTAGTAAATACTAAGATGAAGATTGATAGTATTGATGTTGTTAAAAAAGCACTTGAAATAAGTTTAGATTTACTTATTTCAAAGTGAGTTGATTTTCAAAGTATAGATGAAGTAAAAACTGCATTTGTTGAAAAAATAATAGAAGCTGAAATGAAGAATTGACAAGTTTTATGGCCAGTTAGATGTGCTTTGAGTTGAGAAGAATTTTCGCCTGGTGCGCTTGAAATGGTCTATATTTTATGAGTAAAAGAATCTACTATTAGATTACAAAAAGTATTGAAAACTTTAAAATAATAACTATAATAGTCAATCTAATTATTTAAATATTTTTTTGTTTTTATTATTTTTTGTGTTAAACTTGTTTTAATATTAATTATTAGAATATATGAATTACGAAGCATTAAAATTATTAGTAAAATCGCTTGTTTGAAATTTTAGATGTATACCTTGTTCTTGAACTATTACTGAAAAAGATATTTTTTTGATTTCTCTTGATTGACAAAAAATAATTTTGGAAGTTTTATGTCCTACTTGTTCTAAAAAATCATTAATCAAGTCAGAAGTTATGTCAGTTGATTTAACAAAAACAAATTTGAGTAATGAGCAAATTGCTATGCTTAAAAATACTATTGAAAATAGTAATAGTTTAAAAATAAAAAATAGTCAATGAAATATAAATGATAATTTAATTGTTGAACTTAACAAAGATTTAAAAAAAGAAAAAGTAAGTGTTACAGATTTGTTTGATAATGATTAAAATATATTGAATAATTTGTCAACTTAAAAATAAAAAATACTTTGCAAATCAAAATAAATACTAATAATTAAACTATTAGTATTTATTTTTTATAAAAAATATGCAAAAAAATAACAAAGCTTTTACACTAGTAGAACTAATAGTAGTAATAACTATATTAGCTATATTGGGTACAATAGCGTTTATAAACTTACAATGATATAGTGTATCAGCAAGAGACTGAAAAAGAGTAAGTGATATAAATAATATCATGAAAAAGATATGAATAGAAAGTTCAAAATGAACAAGTCTATCAACGCTAATAAATACAACAAAAATAAATTCTTTATTAACTATAAATGGTAATAATTGAAGTTCAATCCAATGAACAGCTAATTTTCAAACACTTAAAGAAGATTGAAATAATTTTAAAGATCCAATAACAAACTGAGATTATGTATTATCATATAGTATATGATGAACATGAACATGAGCATATAAATTTATACAAGCATCAACAGTAAATGAAGAACTAAATCAAGCAGTAGTAAAATGAAATTATTATTTAATGCAAGTGTGAGATAGTCCAAGTATAATATACAATTCAGATGATACATTTTTTGTAGTAGATTGATGAGTAGATTTACCATATGAAATAGTAGAGGGAACAACTACACCTCCACCAGTAGTAACACTAAAAACAGTATCAGATTGTTGAAATACTTCAGAAGTACTTTATTGAACAGTAGATTGATTAGATACAGGATTAACATGTGCAAATGATATAATAGTATGTAATTGAACAACATGAAGTTGATATACAATAAGTGCATGTAATGTATGATCAACAGTAGTGTGAACATGAGTATTATCATATTGAAATTATTTTCAATGGTGAAGAAATAAAGGTTTTGCTTATAATGATAATACGCAAGAAATCTCAACATTAACTTGAAGTATATGATTAAATGCTAGTACTGATGATAAATGATTTGTATGGGATATGAATTTACCAAGTCCATACACTTGGTCAAATACAGATATAACAAATAACTGGTGAGAAACAACAAATACAACCATAGCAAGACAATGACCATGTACTACATGATACCATGTGCCAGGTAATTCTGAATGGGTATGAATAGTAACTGCATGATGATGGTGAACTAATTGAGCTAATATGCAAACAGTACTTAAATTGCCTTATGCAGGTGACCGTGATTGAAAGTCTGGCGATTTCAGTAATTGAGATAATCTCGGTTACTATTGGTCATCTTCTAATGATAGTACCAGTGCTTCTACTTTACTCTTCTATTCTAGCAATATTTATTCTAGCTATACCAGTTTTCATGCCAACGGTTTTTCTGTTAGGTGTTTCAAAAACTAGAGAGAAAAAATTAAGCTTTTTACATTCACTAAAACTCTCTTGATTTTTATCAAAAATAAAGTATATTTTCAATATATACTTTATTTTTTTATAGTATTTTATGTTTAAAAAACTAGGTTTTTCACTTTTAATTATTTTTGTTTTATATATTTTAGCAATATTTAATGTGCCGATAATTGCTGATAATATAGAAAAAAATATTTGAATTACTTGATTTAATCAAAAAATTAGGGATTTTAAAGCAAATTTAGATTGAATCCCAGTTCAAGATAATTTAAATGATATTTATAATAGAACAGTAGATTGAGCAAATAATGCAATTTGAACTGTAAGTGATGTTAAGAATTGAATTGATGATGTAAGATCAACTTTAAGCTGAGCAGTAAGTACTTATAAAGAAGTAAAAACTACTATTGATGAAACAAAGGCACAAGTTGAAAGTTGAGTAAATTCAATCAAATCTACAGCAGATACTATTCAATGAGTATGATTTTCAATACAAAATACAATGTCATGAACTTTAAATAATAATTAAAAAAATATGATTTTAGCAGATTCTAAAATAAAACAAAGACTACAAAGTTGAGAACTAGAAGTAATTTCTTTAGGATGATACAATATAAATGAACAAATTTGACCAACTAGTTTAGATTTTAGATTATGAAATTCTTTTAAAATATATAAAAAATCTAGACAAACAGTTATTGATTCTAGAACTTGATTTGATAAAGATCATATTGAAACTATTACTTTAGAAGATGGTGATAAATTTGTGTTACATCCAGGTGATTTTGTACTTTGAGTTACTATGGAAAAAATAAAAATTCCTTATGATTTGGTTGCAAGATGTGAATGAAGAAGTAGTTTAGGTAGACTTTGATTAATTATTCATTCTACAGCTTGATTTATTGATCCAGGATTTGAGTGAACTATAACTCTTGAAATGACTAATATAAATGAACTTCCTATAGCTCTTTATGTTTGAATGAGAATATGACAATTTGCATTTGAAACTATAGATTGAGTTGTAGAAAATACTTATGATAAGAGAAAAGGAAGTAAATATATGAATCAAGTTTTACCAGAAGAAAGTAGAATAAATTCTGATTTGTATTAATTTTAAGAGACCGGTCTTAATTAGACCGGTCTTAGATTTTAATTTAATAAAAATTATTTGTGAGAAAATATTTTATAAAGACATTTTGATGTGCGATGAATCAGGCTGATAGTGAAAAAATAAATATGATTTTATTACAATCATGATTTATGATAACAACTAATTGGCTAGATGCTGACTTAATAGTTTTTAATACGTGTAGTGTAAGACAAAAATGAGAAGATAAAGTTTTTTGATTTATTGAAGAAATTTATAGAGAAAATGAAAAAAGAATTGATAAAAGTAAACATATAAAGGTTTGAATAACTGGATGTATGGTTAGAAAAACATGACTTGATAGTAAATATTTAGATTGATATAAGAGAGATAAAAATAATAGTAAAAAAATAAATACATTAAATAATTCAAGTGAAATTTTTAATAATGATGATAAATTATTTCCTAGAAATAATAATAAGATAGATTTTGTTTTAAGAATTGAAGATACTAAGTTTCTACCTTTGATGCTTACTCATATTTACAAAGAAGCAATTTGAAATGATTATAAATTTGATGATTATCTGAAATCAAAACAATTAAGAGAAAATCCATTTTCAGCTACAATTATTATTCAAACTGGTTGTGATAATTATTGTTCTTTTTGTATAGTTCCATATACTAGATGAAAAGAAAATTCTAGAAGTATAGAAGAAATAATAAATGAAGCGAAAGAAGCAGTTTTGGCTTGAGCAAAAGAAATAACACTTGTATGACAAAATGTTAATTCTTATGGAAAACAATTTGTAGATAGAAAATTTTGGAATGAAGAAAAAGGGAAGTGGAATGAATGATTATGAAAGTCACCTTTTAGACAATTACTTGAAGAACTAGATAAGATAGAATGATTAGATAGAATTAGATTTACATCAAGCAATCCACATGATATGACTCAAGATATACTTGATGCTCATTTTGATTTGAAAAAAACTTGTAATTACTTGCATTTTGCACTTCAATCATGAAGTAATGAAATGCTTAAAAAAATGAATAGAAAACACACTTATGAAGTTTTTAAAAATCAAGTAGATTATCTTAGAAGTCGTGATCCATTTTTTTCAATTTCAACTGATATAATTGTATGATATAGCTGAGAATCTGAAGATATGTTTTGAGAAACAGTTAAAGCATTCAAAGAATGTGAGTTTGATTTTACTTATAATGCAAGATATAGTGTAAGAACTTGAACTATTGCAAGTAAGATATATCCTGATGATATAAGTGATGATATAAAGGCTGAAAGATGGCATAAATTAAACGATGAACTACTAGAATCAATTACAAAAAGAAATACTGCTATGTTATGAAAAATAGAAGAAGTTTTAGTTTCGTGACAAAAGGATGAATACTACTTTGGTAGAACTAGAAATTTTAAAGAAGTTTATTTTATTTGAGAAAATATAATGATTTGAGATTTAATAAATGTAAAAATAGATGAATTAGATAGATATGTATTGAAGTGAAAAATAGTTTAATTTTTTAAAATTTATATTAATAATAAAAATATATAATAAGTTTTAATAAAATTCAAATAACAATATAAAAAACAAGATATTAATCTTGTTTTTTATATTTACATATGTTATAATTACTTATAGCTTATATAATATAATTTTTTATGAATAAAATTAAAAAATTTGATTTCCCTGATGATGTAGAAGATTGAACTTTAAATTTATGAACAAATCAAAAAGTTGCTATTACATCGCATAGTATTTCTATGCAAATTGCTCAATTAATAGATTATTCTTCATTTGTAAATACAGATAGTACTTGATATAATAATTTACAAAATGATCTTATTATCTATTTTGAAAGATTGTTAGAGAGAAGAAATGAATTTAATATATTGAATTCATATTTTGATGAAGAAAACTTAAAAGAATCTAAAGTAATTTCAAAACTTGAAAAAAATATAATGATTTATCTACCAGTTTTAGTAGAATATGTTTATCAAAATAAAGAATGAAAATCACCGGATGAAAAAATTATATTAATAAAAGAAACTTTTAAAAAGCTATTAATACTTCTTTTTATATATTGAGATAAAACTAGTTTAAGTTTATTTTCTAGATTGTTAAAACTAGATTTAGAAACACTAAAACAAAGAGAAAAATTATTTATTGAAAATCAAAATATACTTCAAGAAAATGAAAATCAAACAAGGCAGTCAATTATTTCTTTTTGAAATAAACCAACTAATATAGATGATATTTATTCTAGAATATATAGGAGTATAATAGAAAAAACTGATGAAAAATACCGTGTAAATTGATGAAAGGAAAGATTAGAAATAAGAGAGGAAGTATCAAAAAAAGAAATTGAAACTACATTTAAAGCATTAAAAAAATTGTACGATAAAACTATAGAATTAAATATAGATTTACATAATAGACTTTTAGAAATTTCAAATGCTTTTGTTATATTAAACTGATTATTAGATACTCTTAAAAAATTATGACTTATATCAAATAGTTATTTTTTTAAGGCTGATAATGATATTTTTATGGATTTCTTAAATATTTATTGAGATGAAAAAAAATTATCACTTTATATTGATAATTTACCACATAAAAAAAATCATAGTAAGGATGAGATTTCAAACATATCTTGATTAGAAAAATGAAAATTTGATGATTTAAAAATACAAAATATTAATGCTACAATTTGGCAAACTTTATCAACAAAGCAAAAATATTTATTTTTCTTTGATAGAGTTTTATGTCTTGAAAAATGAAATTTCAAAATTCCAAGTGCGTTAAAATTTTGACATCCATCAATTAAATCGCTTGTATGAAGTTTTTGTGAATTATATAGTTATGATACAAGTAATGTTTTTTGAAAAATTGAATTATTTAAAAGTAAAAAATCTTTAAAATTAATAGATTTAATAAATTTTGATTTAGATAAACTTATATTTTTATTTGAATGGTATGAATTTATAGTTACAAATTGAAACTATAAAATTCCAATAAAACCACAAAAACCAGATATTTTATTTGATTTATTATCTAAATTATATAGAAAATGAGATATTGATAGTATTGCTGATATAAAAACAAAATGAGAATTTTATAACCTTTCTGCTGTAAATATATGATTGCAAATTGATTTTATTTTTAATGATTTATCTAGAGGAAATTTAGATATTTCTAAATTTAAAATTTGAAAATATTTATTTAAAGATATAACTAAATTTTATTCTCCTTGAGAAAAATCAAGTTTACAAGAATCACTTGATTATTTAAACAATGCAATTGATGCTTGTATAAGTGTTTTAAATTGAAATCAAATTAAACCTTCAGGTTGAGAATACATTAAATTTTTACAAGAAATAGAAGTTTTACCAAGTGATTTAGCTAAGTTAAAAATGTTAGATAAAGATAGAATAATTAAACTTATTCCTTGATTAAAACTTATAAAAACTAGAATATGAACATTAGAAAAAATGCAGGAAATAGCATTGCAAGACATGCAAGATGTTTCTCATATATTTTCTGAAATATGATTAAATAATAGTTCTTATGATTTAAGATTATGAAATAGTATATGACCAGAAAAAGATTTTTGAAGAATAATTATAAAGTTAGTTAAAGAATATGTATGAGATTTTCATAAGATATGAGATTTAAATAGATTTAGACTTATCTGAAAACTTGATTGAAATGACGAAGATTCACTATATCAAATTTTAAAATGAGTAGCTAATTTAAAAAATAATGAAATAGTAGAAAATATATCTTTTGAAAATGCTGCATGACATCTTCTTTCAAATCCAGAAAAAAAATCTGGTTATAGAGATATAAAAGCAAATATTCTTTTAAAATCATGAAATCTTGTAGAAGTACAAATACATTTTGAAGAAATGATTTGAGCAAAAGCCTGAGATGTAGTTGTAGATTCAAATATTAAAGATTTACTTGAATATAATAATTCTTTACTTACACAAGACGAAGTAAAACAATTTACAACTATTTATTTTAATATATTTTGAAAATATCCTTCAAAAGCTTTGATTTTAAATATATCAACTTTAAACGAAGCACAATTAAAAGGTATAAAAATATGAGATTGAAAAATAAATTGTGATATGTTATATAAGATTACTAGATCTTTAGATAATATTAATCCTATAAAGTGAAAACTTATTAAACTTGAAAGAATTTTTTTTAATTCTCAATGGTCAAAATTGATTATAAAAAATTTAGAAAGAATCTGACTTGAAGTAAAAGAAAAAGAACTTGAAGTAAATTGAAAGTCAAAAAAATAAAAACCTAATTAGGTTTTTATTTTTAATTTAAAAATTTCTCTTCAAACTAGTTGTTTTTCTCTTTTATAAAGCAAACTTCCAGCTTTTGTAGTTAGGTTTTCAAAATCATCAGGAAACAATTTTTCTACATTACAAAACTCATTTATTATCTTATATACTTCTTCAAAATATATATATTTTGAATTTAACTCCCAAAAAGGGAAGCATATAACTATATTTCATTTATAATCTATATTTTTTAAATTTAAGAAAAATTTATCATATATAGAAAGTAAACTTTCTTTTTGCTTTTCTATTCTTTCTAAACTTATGTTCTTTTGAGTCATTATTTCTCCCAAATATCATTCACTTACTATAGAATCTATTTCTTTGTCTTGAAGTATTGTAGATTCATTTATAAATTTTGCATTTAGTTTTATAAATTCATAATCATCTAAAACTATATTGTTTGTTTTTGAAAAATTTAATATATTATTTTGACTATTTTCTACCATTTTTTCATTTAAATCACTTCAATATACTTTTTTATTTCACATCAAAATTGATTCAATTAAAATAGTACCAAGTCATACAAATGGGTCATAAATAGTTTTTCATCAAGATAGATTTATCATCATTTGGCAAAGTTTTGGTGGTAGCATACCAGTTTGCATATCTCTATCTTTGTTAAAATCTCTCTTAGAATAACTATAAATATCTTGAATCCATATAGTTTTTCAAATGTATTTTGTTTCAAAATCAAATATGTAATTATAATCTGTAGAGCTTTGAACCAATTTCTCTCATATAATTTGAGCTGAACTTAGATTTTTGAAATCCTTGTTTATAAATCTAGATGAAATATCATTTTCTTTCAGGATTTTTTTTGTTGTGTTAAGTATTTCTTTTAGATTTTTTTTATCTCAAAAAATACTTATTCAGTATTTAAATTTTCACTCAGTATTTAATGCATCTTGAACTATCTCACTAGAAATTATTTCCATTATTTTTATAGTTCATCAAAGACTAGATGCTTTTTTTAAAACTTCATCTTTTGATAAAGAGTCTAAAATTAAAATATCCTTACTAAAATAAACAGTTTTTCACTCTGGAAAAACTGCTAATATTTCAGCGATACTTAATTTATATTCTCTTCATAGAGCAAATCAAATCATTATAATCAAAGTTTAGTAACTAATTCATTAAAAACATTTTCTATAGATTGGTCAGCATTTACTGTAATAACTCTATTTTCTTTTTTTTGTAATTCTACAATTGGTAAGGTTTTATTTTCAAATTCAGAAATTCTATTTAATATAGCTCATTCATCTTTATCATCATTTCTTCTTATTAATCTATCTCATGTGATAGGATTAGTTATTGTTCAAGCTTGAAAAGTTTCTCATGTTTTTTCATCATACATTCTTCCAAGAAGTCTATTTTTTGCTTTTTCAATTGGCAATTCAAAAAATACAACTTTATACTCAGGTAATAATCTATCAAAAATTTCTTTATTCCACTCATTTCTAACAAAAGCATCATAAACTATATTTTCAATACTTAAATTATTGTTTATAGCTGTTTCCATAACTTTTATTCATAATTCTCAAGGAACTTGAAATCATGCATCTACAATTTTTTTAATTTCATTTCAAAGTTCTGTTCAAGAGTTAATAATTTTTCTAAATTCTCATCCCATTTCTAGAAGTGTAAATCAATATTTTTCAACAAGTAATCTTGCTTGAGTTCATTTACCACATCCTTGTATTCATGTAAAAACTAATTTCATTTTTTTATTATTTATTTAATTTAAAAATTGTGAGAGTAATAAGCCGGATTCTGTATTTAGGTACCAATCTATCTAGGCTTAAAATCGCTAATAAGCTCGAGCTGGGTATATTTTTTTGAGACAATAGAAAGAAATAATCTCGCAAAATACCATTCCCATTGCATCACATACAGTTTACCACCTTGTATAAATACAAGATCATCTATAGCTTAAATATATCACACATCAATATTGATGCAGTAATACAAATAAACACTAAATGACTTTTCACCTTTCCTCGCAAGCGAGTAGTATTGTCTCTGTGGCACTAGTGGTATTTGAATCTTATGAATTATAATTCAAACCAAAGTCGTTATCTTCTATGCTTCTTTCATGATGTCCAGACTTTCCTCTCCAAGATAAATCTTGCAGTAGATACCTGCTCTCACGACAGGAGTATATATTTTTTTACTAAAAATACAATAATTTTTTTATTTATTATTTTTTAAATAAAAGATTTTATAAAAAATGTTAAAAACTAAAAAGCGCTAGCACTACATACGTAAAACATATATTGTTTACAATTTTTAAACATAAAAACACGTCAAGGGAAAATATATTTTTGACTAGAAGTTTTATTTGCGTAGAATGCATTTAATGAAGTTGCCGAGATGAATAATCTCAAATTTTATTTATGGAAATGATAGGAAAAATGCAAAACAATTATAAATTACAAAATATAGTTTCAAATGTTATTGAAAGAGTAAAAAAACAAGATTTTTTAGTATATTTTAGAAAGATTTCAATTGTTGAATTAACTGAAACTAAAATAGTTATATGAGTAGTTTCTTCATTTATGAAGGACAATATAGAAGCTAAATTTTATAAAGAAATATTAGAATCTGTTAAAATAGAAAATCCAAATGTTGTAGATTTAGAATTTATAGTAGATTTAAACATAGATAATCCTTCAAATACAAATGTAATTGATTGTACAGGTTTTTTTAAAGAAGATGCTAAATCTAAAAAAAATAAAACTACTTTTGGTTGAACATGAGAAAATAAAGTTATAAAAACTGATAAATGTGTAAATGATAGATATAGTCTTTCAAACTTCATAGTTTGATCTGATAGCCAATTAGCATATTCTGCATGTGAAGCTGTATGTAGAAATCCAGGTAAATCATATAATCCATTATATATTTACTGAGATGTGGGGCTTGGAAAAACACATTTATTACAAGCAACTTGAAATGAAATAATTAAAAAATTTAGAGATAAAAAAATAGTTTATACAACTGCTGATAAATTTATAACTGAATATGTTACTGCAGTTAAGAAAAGAAGTATAGAAAGACTTAGAGAAAAATTTAGAGAAATTGATGTATTAATTATAGATGATGTACAATTCTTATCTAAAAAAGAACAAACTCAAAACGAACTGTATAATATATTTAATTTGTTATACGAACAAAATAAACAAATAATTATATCTTGAGATAGAGCTCCAAAAGAACTTGAAGAACTTGAACCAAGACTTAGAAGTAGATTTGAATGGGGTATAACTGTTGATATTGGTAGACCAGATTTTGAAACTAGACTTGCAATATTGCAAGAAAAAGCTAGAGCAAAAGAATTTATGATAAAACAAGATATAGCTGAATTTGTAGCTGCAAATGTAACTGAAAATGTAAGAGAATTAGAATGAGTTCTAAATCAAATTATAGCTGAATATGAACTTACTTGAGTAAGCCCATCACTTGCAAAAGTAGCTGAAAAATTGAAAAAACTTAGTTTTACAACAGATATACTTTGAATTAGTAAGATTAAAACTGAAAAAACTACAATTAAATCTTATGAAGATATAATTAAAAGAGTTTGAGAACATTTTTGAATTGAAGTTGAATGAATTGTTTGAAGTAATAGAAAAAAAGAATTTATGATTCCTAGACAAGTTTCAATGTACTTGTTAAAAACAAAAATGAATTACACTTACGAAAGAATTTGAAATATTTTTTCTGGAAGAAATCATGCTGCTGTTTTATATAGCTGTAATAAACTAGAAAAGTTAATTAAAAAAGATCAATGATTATTACATGAAGTAAATATAATCAGAGATAGTATGTGAATATAAAAATAAAGAGACCAGCTAAAGCTGGTCTTATTTAGTTATATAAATGAAAAATCCGGGCTTTGCCCGGATTTTTTTGTAAAGTGCAAAACGATAAGAGATAACTCTTACATCGTACACTTGTGGTCTTTCATTCCACCTAGTCCAAGTGGCTTTTTACAGTTTTTGCACTTATGACTCTGTGCAGTTGCTTTTTGTTTGGCAACTTGCTGCTTTTTTCGTGCTTTTTCAGCCTTTCTATTTCCTTTATTGATAGCCATGGCTCATCTCCAAAAAATAGTTAAAATAGCAAATTAATTCTAAAACTAAAATTAATTTTGTCAAATAATATCAAGAAAATTATCATAATTTTCTTGATATATTAAGTAAAACTTGTATTATTTACATAGATATAATTTCACAACAAATATGAATAAAATAAATGATTTATTTACAGATTTAGATTCAGAAATTGATTTATCAAATCAATGAGAAAAAAAAATAAGATTATCAAAAATATGAAAATTTTTTTTGAATGATATTTTTAGTTTTTGAAAAAAAGATATTAACTTAAAAAATAAAAATATAATTAAAATATCAAAAAATAAAACTTCTAAATTTGATAGTTTATTTGTTGCTAAAAAAGAAAAATGAGTAGATATAATAACTCCAGAGAAAAATATTAATTTTTATTTAAATTTAATATTTAAATTTTTTAAGAAAAGACTTTTGATTTATAAATTATCTTGAAATAAAAAGCATACTAAATTCAATAAAGTCTTACTTTTTGTTGTATTTTTAACTTTCTTTTTTTATTGAAATAAGATAATTATTGAAAATTTAGTTACAAATTGATATGAAAGTATTCTTTGACTTAAAAGTGATTTTTGAAATATAGAAAAGTCAAAAAATGATATTAAGAGTGCTAGAATCTCTTTTATTGTTTCAAATATACTTTTTAAGCCGTTTACGTTTATACCAAATGATAATATAAAAAATGTAGATTATATTATTTCATGAGGAAAAGACTTATCAAAATTGTTATCTATTTCACTAAATATTTATTCAGAAACTCTTAGATTAATAGATGAGAAATGATGAATTAACAATATATATTTTTCAAATTTACTTACAAATATTAGATGAAATTATGAAGAGATATATTCTCTACTTTATAGTAGTTTAAATTATTATTCAAAAGTTTGAGATCTTTGAAATACATATTTAAATGATAAATTAAATTTTACTAAAGAAAAACTTAGATTATGACTAGTTTTAACTGAAATAATAAATAAAAATTATGATGTTTTACTAGATATGTTATGATCTAATTGAGAAAAAAAATATCTTGTTATATTTCAAAATAATGATGAAATAAGAGCAACTGGTGGTTTTATGTGAAGTACAGCAATGATTACAATTTTAAATTGAAAAATTACTAATGTTGAGAATAGTGATATTTATGCTTTAGAATGGTTAGTAAATAAAGTTTATACTGACAAGGAAGTAGCTCCTGAATGACTTAATAAGATAACATGAACATTTTGATTAAGAGATGCAAATTATTATCCAATGTTTAGTGATTCATCAACAAAAATAAAATTTTTTCTAGATAAAATTGGTTACAAAGTTGATTGACTTGTTTATATTAATCAAAATGTAATATTAGATTTACTTGATAATATTGATTGAGTTGATTCAAAAATATTAAATGAAAAAATAACTAGTGATAATTTTTCTTTAGTTCTTTCTACACTGGTTGAAGCAAAAGTCTTTAAATTGGGTACACTATGAAGTCCTAAACAAATATTATTTGATTTTGCACTTGAATTTAAAGATAAGTTATTATTAGAAAAAGATTATTATGCTTATTTTAAAACATTAATTAATCATATTAAAAATAGAGATATAGTTTTTTATTCATTTTCATCAGAAAATAATAGTTTTCTTTGGAAATTATGAGTTAATTGAGAAATAAATTTAAACTCAACTCTAGATTATAATTATCCAGTTTATATATCAATTGGTTGAAATAAAACAGACAGATATATAGATTATAGATATGATAAAACGGTTAAAAACATAGAATGATCTTGTAATTTTGAAACTAAATTAGATATTTATAAATCTCACCATTTTTCTAAATTTGAAGATGAAAAAGTAAATTCATTACTTGATAAGTATGAAATAGTAAATAAAACCGATATTTTAAATATACAATGAAGATGAGATAATAAAAGTTATGTTAGAGTTATAATTCCAAAAAATACTTCGGTAAATCTAGCTAAATGACAAAAGGTGATTGATTATGATAATTATAAAATTGTAGAATTGTATATAAATACTGAAAAACTTGAAACAAGTTTAAATACAATAAGTTACATAATAGATAATCCAAGTTGTGAAAAATATACTTATAAATTTTTTAAACAAGCTTGAATACAAAAATACAATATAAACTTTGACATATTCTCAGAAAAAGATAAATATAGTGCTATAAAATCAGATTTTATATATAAAAAAGATATTATTTCAAAATAATATCTTTTTTTGTAAATAAACTAGTAATTTATATAATTTTAGTTAATATATTTACATATAATTTGTTATAATTCCTTTTATGAGTAACTTTAAAAAACTATTTGCGCTAGATAATCCTGTGAGACTATTGTACCATAAATTAAGAGCAATTACAGCTAATATAATTTATGGTTTTCCATCAAAATGAATGGTTATAATTTGAGTTACTTGAACTAACTGAAAAACTACAACTTCAAATATAATTGCAAAATGACTTATTGCTTCAGGAAAAAAAGTATTTATGTTTACAACTGTAAATATAATTATTTGAGATAAAGAATATGTGAATGATACAAAAATGACTTCACCAGATGCATTTTTATTACAAAGACTTTTTAAACAAGCTAAAAATGAAGGTTGTGAAATAGCAGTTATAGAAACAGCTAGTCATGGTATAAAGATGTCTAGAGTTTGGTGACTTGATTATGATATAGCAGTTCTTACAAATATAACTCAGGATCATCTAGATTTACATAAAACAATGAAAGATTATGTAAATACTAAACTTAGATTATTTAAAGAACTTATTTCTTTTGCAAGAAAACCTTGAATTAAAAAAACTGCAGTTATAAATGTATGATCTGAGTATAGTGAATTATTTACTGGAGAAACTTACGATTCTGTTTATTTATATTGAAAATGAAATAAAGCTACACTTGTAGCACAAGATGTTAGGATAGAAGATTCTGTAACTAAATTTGAAATTAAATTACCTTGAAAAACACTTACAATTGAAACTACATTAAAATGAGATTTTAATATAGAAAATATATTGGCTGCAATTTGAGTTTTTCTTTCATTTAGTATTTCATCTGCAAATATTCAAAAAGCTATTAAATCAGTGACTTGAGTTCCATGAAGGATGGAACTTGTAGAAAATGATTTATGAGCAGATATAATAGTAGATTACGCTCATACTCCTGATGCACTTGAAAAAGTTTTAACAACATTAAAAGAAATTTGATACAATAAAATAGTTACAGTTTTTTGAGCAACTTGAGATAGAGATAAAACTAAAAGACCAATAATGTGAGAAATAGTAGCTAAATATAGTGATATAGTTATTTTAACTCAAGATGATGACTACACAGAAAATAGTGAGATGATTATAAAAGATGTAATTCCATGAATAAATAGAGTTGAATGAAATGATTTTTTTATAATTCCAACTAGAAAAGAAGCCATAGAATTAGGTATTTCTTCTATTTGAAAATGAGATGTTTTACTTATTGCTTGAAAATGAGATGAACATGTTATGGTTACAAATAATTGACCAATAGAATGGCATGATAAGAGTATAATAAAACAAATATTAAAAGAAATTGATGATAATAAGATTATTGTTTAATAAATAAAAAAGTGAGCTTATATTTAAAATACAGACCAAGTGATTTTGATAACTTGATGTGACAATCATTTGTAAAAGATACTTTGAGAAAAGCTATTGCTAACCAAAAAACGGTTTGAGCATATCTTTTATGTTGACCAAGATGAACAGGTAAAACTACAACTGCCAGACTTTTAGCAAAAACTATAAATTGTTTAAATCCAAAAGATTGAAATCCTTGTTTGGAGTGCGAAATTTGTAAAAATTTCGCTGAAGAAAGACTTGTGGATATAGTTGAAATAGATGCAGCAAGTCATACATGAGTTGATAATATAAGAGAATTAATTGAAAAAGCTCAATTTTCACCAACTAGAACTAAATACAAAATCTATATAATTGATGAAGTACATATGCTTAGTAAGTGAGCATTTAATGCACTTTTGAAGATTTTAGAAGAACCACCAAGTTTTGTAAAATTTATACTTGCAACAACTGAAACACACAAGGTTCCAGAAACTATTATAAGTCGTTGTCAAAGATATGATTTTAAGAGAATAAGTAATGCTGATATAAAAAATAGACTTGTATATATAGCAAAGAAAGAAAATATTAGTGTTGATGAAAAATCTTATGATTATATAGTTTCAAATTCTAATTGATGACTTAGAAATGCTATTTCATTGTTTGAACAACTTATTGCTGATAATGAAATAAATTATGATCATTTAGTCGAAAAGCTTGGTATTATTTCAGAAAATGAAACTAAAGATTTTTTGAGTAAATTATTGTTAAGAGATTCTAGTATAATTGATGATTTTGATAAACTAGTTTCAGATTGAAAAAATATAAAATTATTTTTTAAGGAACTGTTGTTTTTTTCTAAAAATGTAGCATTAAATGAGCTAAAAAAGAATAATGATATAAGTAATTATATCAAGATAATTGAGATATTAGATGATACATATATAAAAACTAAGAATTCAATTGATGAAAATACTACCTTTATTATTTGAGTTTTAAAAATTATTCAAAACGTAAATACTTCTATAGTTGAAAATATTGAAAAACCAATTTTTTCTGCAAAAATAGAAAAAAAAGTTGAAAATAATAATTATATAAGTGAAGAAAAAATAGAGATTATAAAAATTAAATCTGAAACTATTTCAGAAAGTGATATAGAAGATATATTTAGTTCTTGAAATGTAGAAATTCCTAAAGCTAATAATTTAAGTTGATTTGATTCAGGTTTATTTATAAGTAATTTAAAATTAGCAAAGGCAAAGTGAGCACTTACTATGTCTTTACTTTGAGCAGAAATGAATATAAATTGAAGCTGATTAGTTATTAAAACTAAAACTTCAATTATGAAAAAAAGTATAGAAAATGCTGATAATTTCTCATTGATGTTAAAAGTTTTATCTGATATGTGAATGCCAGATATGAAAATAAGTATTATCTAAAAAAATAAATGTTTACATATATTATCCCATTTTGAAAAACATTTGATGATGTTTGATTCACTTACAAGATACCAGATTTTTTAAAATCTGGTATTAAATTGTGACAAATTGTTGAATTTGAGCTAAAAAATGAAATTACTTATGGAGTAATCTATGAATTTGTTGATTTAAACATTGAAAATACATTTGTAATAAAAGAAATTTTATCTATAAAAAATGATTTTGTTTTTATTTCAAATTATAGACTTGAATTATTAAAATTTATTTCAAAAAATTATTTTACTCCAATTCATAATTCACTTTCATTATTTATTCCAAAAAATTTAATAGATAAGGTTAAAAAAGAAAAAATTGATTTATATAAACAAAATCTATATAAATATAATTATGATTTTCCACTTGAATTAACTTCAAAACAACAAGATATTTATGAAAATATTTTAAAATCAGAGAATAATAAGATTCTTTTATTTTGAGTTACTTGAAGTTGAAAAACTGAAATTTATATAAAACTTATTAAAAAATATTTAGATGAATGAAAACAAACATTATTTCTAATTCCAGAAATAATTCTTTGAAATCAAATTTATACTAAGATTAAAAAAGTTTTCTGAGATGATGTAATTATACTTAATTCTACAATTACAGAGACTCAAAAAACTAAATATTTTTTAGATATATATCATAATAATGCAAAAATAATCCTTTGAACAAGGTCTTCTTTATTTTATCCATATAATAATTTATGATTAATTATCATAGATGAAGAACACGATAATAGTTATATTTCAGATCAATCTCCACGTTATAATGCTGTTGAAATAGCAAATAAAATTTCTGAGTTAAATAATTCAAAATTACTTTTAGCAAGTTGAACACCAAGTGTTAATAGTATGTATAAGTGAATAAAAAAAGAGTATAATTTATTAAATTTATTGGATAAATATAAAAAAAACTAGGCTTCGCCTAGTTTTTTTTATTCATTATAGTAATTTATATTTTTTTCTTCTATATATTCTTTTTGTTTAATAAATCATGCAATTGATACTGATATAATTCAAATTGATTTTTTTTCTCATTCATCAAAATTTGAGTTTTCTTTTCAAATAATTAAATATCAAATTACTTTATTTCAATTTTTTAATTCATCAACTAAATTATAATTACTTAAAGAAAGTCATTCATTTTTTAAATATTCAATATCAATGTTATCATTTTTTAATTCTATAATATCTTGTTTCATTTTTCATTTTAATCTAGTATCATATTTAATCGTTCAAATATTAGGTATTACATTATTTTTTTCTATATATATAATATATTTACAATTAATTGTTTCAGATAACTCATTAATTATACTAAATAGATTTATATTGTTAAATTTAGTAATTTCTGAGATATATTTATTTATTCTGTAACTTAATGTAATTAAGAAATTAGCTTCAAGTAATCTTTTATTTCAAATATATATAATTGAAGATAATAATTGAATTCATTTTTTTGTATTTTTTTGCAAAAATTCTTCAAATTTTACTTTTGCTTCTATTTTTAATAATTCAGTATCTTGATTTGCAACTACTGTTACTTGTTTTGGTTCAGAATCTCAAAGTGCTCATTCTCAAAAAATATCCAATTCTCATATTTGAGCTATTATCTTAGTTTCAGTTTTATCTGATGAAGTATATTTTTTTATAAAGACACTTCATTTTTTTATAATATATAAATTTTCATCTATATCTCATTCATTAAATAAAATATCTCACGCTTTTATATTTATTTTTTCAAAATATCATGAATTTTCTAAAAATTCTATATCTATCATAGCTTTTAATTATTAATTAATCATAAGTGAAATACTTTCTTTGTCTCTTACATAACTTAGTAGAGTTTCTTTAGAAATTATTTTTTTAAGGTGGAGAGCAAGTAAATATTTATCCATAAGGATCATTCATTTATTTTTTGATACTTCAAGTACACTATATAATTGATGAGTTTTTCATGTAATAATTAAGTTTCTAACAGCATCGTCAGTTAATAATATTTCTCTAGCAGCAATTCTTCCAGGCTTATCATCCCTTGGAATCAGTCTTTGACTTATAATTCAAACTAAACTTTGGCTTAATTGCATTCTAATTTGAGATTGTTGACTACCTGGAAATATATCTACAATTCTATCAATTGTTTGTACAGAATCATTTGTATGCAGTGTAGATAGTACAAGATGTCATGTTTCAGCAAGTGTAATTGCAGTTTTAATTGTTTCTGGATCTCTCATTTCTCAAACCATTATTACATCTGGATCTTCTCTAAGACTTGCTTTCATAGCGTTTGAAAACCAAGTTGTGTGATCTCAAATTTCTCTTTGATTAATTAGTGATTTATCTGAAGTAAATGAAAACTCTATTGGATCTTCAATTGTAATTATATGTTTCTTAAAATTTTTATTAATATAATCAATCATTGCTGCCAAATTTGTTGATTTTCATGAACCTGTTGGTCAAGTTAAAAGAATTAATCATTTTGCTTTCGAGCACATTTCTTTTATTTGATCTCATAATCATAGTTCTTCAAGAGTTGGTATTTTATTTGGTATAATTCTAAATGCAATTGAATATCACATAGAATCAATATAACAATTTACTCTATATCTATCTCAATTTGATATCATATATGAATTATCTAGTTCCTTACTTGATAAAAATGATGAAAAATCTTTTTCTCAGATAACAACTTTTATTATTTCAACAACTTCATCTTTTGTAATATTTTCAAGAATTTCTTCTCATATTGAGTCAATAGTATCAATTTCTCAATTATGATTTCTAACTCTAATTGGAGAATTAGAGTTAATATGAACATCTGAAAATTTTTGTTCAGATGCATAATTTAATATAAAATCAATTTTTTCTTTTGAATCCATTGGTTTAAGTTATTGATTATTTATATTATTGTAGCATAAAATATTTTTAAAAACAAAAAAAAAGACTATTTTTAGTCTTTTTTTATTAAACTTACAATTGTTTCTATATGATGTGTATGTGGAAACATATCCATAGGTTTAATTTTTTCTATTTCATAGTTACTATTTTGAAGTATAAATTGTAAATCTCTTGCTAAAGTTGCAGGATTACAAGATACATATATTATTTGTTTTGTTCCAAAACTCAATATATTAGGTAATGCTCAAGGATGCATTCAAGCTCTTGGTGGATCAATAATTAATAAATCTGCTTTATTTCAAGCTTTTATATAATCATCTAGAAAATCTTCAACTTTAGCATTAACAAAATCTATATTATGTAATGCGTTTAATTCTGCATTTTCTTTTCAATCAAGAGAAGCTGAAGTTACCATTTCTACACTTGTTACTTTTTTAGCTCAATGTTTAGCAAAAATCATACCAATTGTACCAGTTCAACCATATAAATCAAGAATTATTTGTTTAGATAAATTTTCTTTTTTAGCTAAATCTAATATAAGAGAATATAATTTTTCAGCTCATGAACTGTTTGTTTGAAAAAATGAAGTAGGGGAGATATTGAAATTTAAATCAAGTAATTTTTCTGTAATTGTAGGTTTTCAATAAATAAGTTCTAAATCTCAAATATAAGTATCTGCTTTATTTAAATTATGAGAATAATATATAGACTTAATTATAGGATATTTTATAGTTAGATTAACTAAAAAATCTTTAATTAATCACATTTTTTCTTCCTTGTTTAATTTTGTATTTGTTTCAAAATAAACAGGATTAAATGATAATAATATCATCATTTCATTTGTAAAATATGTTTTTCTAATAAGTAAATGTCTAAAAAATCATTCATTTCTCATTTGATCATAAACTGGTAATCATAGAGTTTTAAAGTATTTTTTCAATTCCATGTATACTTGATTTTGAATATCATCAATTAATGGTGCTCAATCATAATCTTGTATTTTTGAAAATTCACCTTGCTTATGAAATCATAAATTAAAATTTTGTTCTATATTATTTTTATGTGAAATATATTTACCAAAACTAAATTCTACTTTATTTCTATATCAATCAATTATAGGAGATGCTTCAATTGGTAAAAAATGTAAGTCATTTTGAAGCTTTTCAATTAAATGCATACTTTCTTTAATTTGGTTTTCTTTTATTTTTAATTGTTCCTCATAAGGTATATTTATCCATTTCCAACCTCAACTTTCTCAATATGGATTATTTGGATGTATTTTTTCAATTGGTGATTTTTTAACTATATCTATTATTTGCGTTTCAAAAAATGCACTTCTTTTTTTTAATACTCTTAAATTTACAATACTTCAAGGTATAGCTCAACCAGTTATAAAAATAACTCTACCATCTAAATCTGGGTTTTCATGTTTAAGTCTAGCAAATCATTGTCCACCAAAAACTAGTTTTTCAACTTCTATATTTTCAATTATATCGTTTTTATTTATTCCAACTTGTTTCATTGTAAATTCTTAATTTTAAATTTATCGAAGTATATAAAAAAAAGCTCTAAAATCAAATTTTAGGATTTTTATTTTTTAATTTTATTTTTTAATTTTATCATTAAAATATAATTAATATTTATTAATATTTTAATATGTTTAAAAAAGGAGTTTTAATAATTTTATTTTCATTGTTATTTTCACAAGGTGTTTTTGCAAATAACTATATAGAAAAAACAGTTGATGGTTATAAATTTAGAGTAGTAAAATATGATACAAAATCTAGCGATTATATATTTAAAGTTTGAGTAAATCCTGATTATTGAGCTACAAATCTAAGAGATTTAATGGAATCTAATAATGGTATTTCAGCCATAAATTGAGTATTTTTTTGTCCTGAAAGTTATAGTGAGTGTGGTTGAAAAAATTTTACAAACAATGAAAGATATGTAACTTGATTTAAATTATGAACTAGTTCATCAACTCAAGATAGGGTAGTTTTTGCGGTAGATTCTGAAAATAAACCATTTTTATTTCAAACAAATAAAATAAACCAATTAGATGAAGAAAAAATTTATTACTGATTAGCAAATTTTCCAGTCTTATTACAAGATTGAGTTAGTAGATATCAAGATTATGTAGATTTATGACTTATTGATTATAAAATGAAAGCAAAAATGCAAAGAAATTTTATATGTAGTGACGTTACAAATAGATATATTTATACTTGATATATTAGTGAAATTACTCTTGAAAATTTACCTGAAGAGTTAATAAAGTTATGATGTAGTAATGCATTAAATTTAGATGCTGGATGATCAAGTGCTATGATTTATAATTCTAGATACATAATTTGACCAGGTAGAGATATACTTGATTGAGTTATAATTGAAAGAAAATGACTAGATACAAAAAAGTTAATAGAAAACTCTAAAAATATAGAAAAACTTATAGAAAATAAGCTAAAAAATAAAACTTATAAGGAAAAATCAGATTTTTTAAATAATTTTACTAATACTTTAAATAAAATAAGAACTACTATTTATGATAAAAATAGTAGCGATATATTTGATACGGAGACATGAAAAAAAATAGGTTATGAAATAAATGTTAAAAGTGTAAAAAATTTAGAAGTAGTATATTTAGTTAATTATCTAAATAAGCTATTATATGAATTAAAAAATGTTTATAGTGAAGAATATAATAAACAAGTTGATAAAGAAAGTTTACTTTTTTAAGTTAAAAATAAGAGTATAAATACTTAACTTTAAGTATTTATACTCTTATTAATTTAGCTATAGAATTTCAAGGAAAAACCAATTTTCAATCTATAAAATCACTAATCATATTTTTTCAAATAAGAAATCATTCTTGTTCTCATTCTCCATCAGTTAAATAATCTTCAGGAATTCTAATATACGATCAAGAAAACATTCATTTTATTGGTAGAGCTTTTAATAATTGCATTACATAATTTGGTCAAAGACATCCTTGAATAAACTCCTTATGAACTAAAATAAGAAGTGGTATATTATTAAATTCCATATATCACAATTTTACGGAACTTATACTACTAGAAACATGAATTTCATCTAGAGTAGTATAGCTTTTAACTAAATCAATACTTTGAGTTAATCAATTTAATATAATATCAACATTTTGATTAACACTTGTAATCAAAATGTGGTCTGAATTTTGAACTTCGAAATTATCTTTTTTTAGTATTCACTTCATATTGATATCTAATCAATCTGAAACATAAGAATTACTTATACTTAACATAACATTATTTATTATATATTTTTTAAGAATTAAGAATATAGATATTTATATTAAAAAGTCAATTTTTATTGACGTTTTTTATTTTAAATGTATTATATAGAATATTATAAATAAATATGTATTTATGTGAAAAGAAAATTTATTATCAAATGTAGAACTTCCATTTTTTAAAATTCTTTTTAATAATAGTCTTTTTTCTGAGATTGAAATAAATAAATTACATAATTTTTTAGAAGATATATGACTAAGTGAACAAGATTTAAACACATACAAGGAACTTCAAAATACTGATGTAAGCTTAATAGATAGGGAAAAAGTAAAATCATATCATGATAATATAAGAGAATTATTTATGACAAGAAAGTGCTTTATATTAGCAGTTATAATAAAATCTATAGAATTTAATGAGTTTATAAATATGATAAAAATAGATTCAAAATCAAAAGAATTTACAATATTGGAATATGTTTATGAATATATCTATTTTTGATTATTAAGTATGGTTACAAATTTTGAAACTCAAAGAGTTTCAAAATGAATTTTTGATATAATAAAAAAGTAAAAAACATATATGTTTTTTACTTTTTTTTCAACATAACAAATATCTCTTTGTTACCGTTTTCTCATTCTAGTTTTGATTTTTCTACTTTAAGTATTTGTAGTCAATTGTCTCTACAAATTTGCAAAAAATCATTTATTTTTTTATCACTTATTTTTTCATCAAGCACAACTCATTTTTTTCAAATATGTTGTTTTCAAACTTCAAATTGTGGCTTAAAAAGAAGTAGGGAAATCGTATTTTCACTCATATGAAAAATAATACTTTCCAAAATCATTTCTAAACTTATAAAACTCACATCACAAGTTATCAAATCCAGCTTTTCATCTAGTTTTTCCAATTTTCTTATATCTGTATTTTCTCTAATTATTATTTTATTGTTTCATCTCAAAGTTTCATGAAGTTGACTTGTACCAACATCAACTGCAGTTATTTTTTTTACATCATTTTCAAGTAATATTTGGCAAAATCATCAAGTACTACTTCATATATCTAGACATATAAAATCCGTAATTTTTAAATTATATTCATCTAAAAATCATTTAAGTTTCATAGCACTTCTAGCCACATATTTTGTTTGTTCTAGTTCATCAAACTCTACTATATTTGTTGATTTTACTTCAAATCATGTTTTTTTAACTTGAGCTCAATCAACTTTTACATTTCATGACTTTATTATAGCTTGTGCTTTATTTTTACTTATCTTAAGTTTATCAGTTATGAATTGATCAAGTCTCATATTTTTTAGTTTTTTGTTTATATCTATTAATAGCAATTCATAAAGAATCTTTTCTTAAAACTCAAGTTACTCAATCTTTATTTGCAATAAAAGACCAAATTTCTATTTTTCAATTATTATCAAATTTTTTATAAATATCTCTCAATCTTGATAATAATCATGGTACAGAATTTACAAATCTAATTTTAACTGAATCTTTTGATAATGCTCATATATAAATTATATTTTTTCAGTTTTCATTAAATAAATTCATTTCAAGTTGTGAAAATAATTTATCATCGGTGTAATTTGTTTGTACAAATATAACTTTATGTCAAGAAATATTTTCTCATGCATCATATAATTTTGATTTAAAAAATCAAAATTTAAATTTATTAATTCAATCAATAATCTTATCTAAAACATTGCTAGTTTTTCATTTCTTTATTTCATTTAATAACAACTCTTTATTAACTTTAAATGTTAATAATAAAAATTCTTTTATATCATTTAGATCATTTAAAAAATTATTTTTTTCATTTGAACAAATTAAATCTAAAAAATTTATATTATTTCATTGTATTATAAATGATGATATTCATTTATAAACTGGATATGCTACATATGGATTTTTAATTCAATACCTAATTGTATATATTTGCTTTCAGTCATTTGTTGAACTTGTTTTAACAATAGTAACAAATCTTCCATCGCTTATTTCAACAGATCTAGGAATAGAAGTATAATTTCATAACATATATAAACTAAGATCCTTTAATTTAACTGGTCAATTATTATTTATATTTTCTATATTTTCAGGTAATTTACATTCAGGATTACTACAACTTTCATTTAATATTTTTCTCAATTCAACTTCATCTATATTATCGTCCAATATAGATTTTACTATTTTTTCTCTTAATTCATTACTTATTTTTTCTAAATTTAATTCACTCGTAAAAAAAATAAAAAACTTATGATATATTGATTCATTCATTTTTATAAATGAAATAGCATCATTATCATAATTCATAGCATTTTTTATAATTTCAGACCATGTGAGCTCTATATTTGCATTATTAGAAGATTGTTTAGTAAGATAATAATCTACTTTATCTTTTGTATCAACTCAAAAAGTTCTGAGAATTGACTCAGTATTTGATTTTTCAGTATAAGTAGTATTAATACCTTTCATATTTAAATATGTTAATTATTTTAAATATTTTATAAAAAAACAATCATAATATGTATAATTTATATTATATAACTTTAATACCTTGTTTAAAAAAATTTTCAATTGGGAACCATAATGGTTGTGGTAAATTATCTAAACTAAACCATTCCCATTTTTCAAATTTATCTGGTTCCATGATTTTTAAATCTCAACTTTCATAGTTTCATTTTAAAAATATTGATACATAATGTTTATTTTTATCAGTGAAAAAATCATTTGTAATTCACAATACTTTTACATCTTTGATTTTAATATTTGTTTCTTCAAGTGTTTCTCTAATTGCACAATCTTCAAAACTTTCCATAAACTCTAAATGTCATCAAGTTAATCACCAATTTCATCATCAATGTGTATTTGTTCTATATCATAATAATATTTTATCATCTTTTATAACGAATACTCAAATTCATACTCTTACAGAATTTTCCATACATATTATATTACAACTATTTTCATTACTATACTTAAAATTTTTAAAATATCAAATATCTTTTAACACTAAAAATAAAAATAGATTGTAAAAACTATATTTTTTAGTAATTTAGAAACAATAGAATTTTAATATAAAAAAATGCAATTAAATCCAAAACAAGAAGAAGCTAAAAATAAGATAGAATGACCACTTTTGATAATAGCTTGAGCATGAAGTTGAAAAACAGCTACTCTTACAGCTAGAGTCGAATACATGATTAGAGATAAATGAATTTCTGCTCAAAATATAATGATGGTTACATTTACAAATAAGGCAGCAACAGAGATGAGGGAAAGAGTTGCTCGTGTTTTATGAGTAGAAAAACCTAGAAGTATTTATGCTGCTTGAAATTTTCCACTTATTGGTACATTTCACTCTATTTGAATCTATATTTTAAAGGATGTTTTATCTAAGTATTCAAGCGAAGAATTACAAATTTGACTTAAAAAAGATTTTGTTATTTATGATGAACAAGATAAATTAAGTGTTTTAAAAAATATTTTAAAAAACAGATTAAATCTTGATGAAAAAGAATTTCCTGCAAGACAAATAGCGTTTTATATAAGTAATGCAAAAAATAGTTTAATTACTGCAAAATGATACGAAAAAGAAGTAGATTCAACTATAAAAGAAGTAGTTTACAAGGCATATTTAGAATATGAAAAAGATTTAATCTCAAATAATGCAATTGATTTTGATGATATATTAATAAAAACTTATGCAGTTTTAAGGATTTCTAGAATACTTGAATCATATCAAGAAAAATACAAATATTTAATGGTTGATGAATATCAAGATACAAACTTAGTTCAATATGAAATAGTTAAATTACTTGCTACAAAATACAAAAATCTAGCAGTAGTTTGAGATGATAGTCAATCTATTTATTCTTGGAGATGAGCTGATATGAGAAATATAATAAATTTCAAAAAGGATTATAATGACGCTCTGATAATTAAATTAGAACAAAATTATAGATCTACAAAAAAAATAATTGCATGAGCAAATGCTGTTATAGCAAAAAATAATTCTGGAATAAAAAAAGAACTTTGGACAGAAAATGATGAATGAACTCATATACAATACATAGAAGCGCCAGATGATAAAACAGAAGCTAGTATTATAACTCAAATAATCAAAGAAAAAGAAGGGAATTACATAGATAATCTGATACTTTATCGTACAAATGCACAATCAAGAAAGATAGAAGAATCGCTTCTTATGGCAAATATTCCATATAGAGTTATAGGTTGAATGAAGTTTTACGATAGAGCTGAAATCAAAGATTTACTAGCTTATTTGAGAGTAATTCATAATCCAAATGATACAGTTTCAATGAAGAGAATTATAAATACTCCAACAAGAAAGATATGAGCAAAATCTATAGAAGTAATGGATAATTATAAAGAAAATTTTTATCTTACTTATCCACAAATCATGGAAAACATAGATGAAATAGAAGAACTTAATTCATGAGCAAGATGAGCTATAAAAGCATTTAATGAATTATTTGAAGATTTAGTTAAATCATCACATACAAAACTTGTTAGTGAACTAATTATAGAAATAGTAAGAGTTACAAAGTATGATGAATACATAACTTCTGGATTATGACAAGAAGAAAAAGACTCTAAGCTAGAAAATATAGATGAACTTGTAAATGTTGCAACACAATATAATGGTATGGAAGCAAGAGAAAGTTTAGCATTATTTTTGGAAGAAATTTCTCTTATAACTGATATGGAAACAAAAGATGAGAGAAGTGATTATGTAACTCTTATGACTATTCATACAAGTAAATGACTGGAACAAAAAAGAGTATTTTTGACATGATTAGAAGAATGACTTTTTCCAAGTTTTAGAAGCATAAGTGAAGTTGCAGCTCTCGAAGAAGAAAGAAGACTTATGTATGTGGCGATGACGAGAGCAAGAGAAGAACTGTATATAAGTAGAGCTAGTGAAAGATTTAATTTTTGAGATTATGTTAGAAATCCAGAAAGTAGATTTATAAAAGAAATTCCAAAAGACCATATAGAAAATTACGATTTATGAAACTTTGCAAATAAAGGTAATAGTTATTTTTCTAGTAATAAATTATCTTGAAATAGTGAATGATTTTCTGGATTTAATAATAGTTTTTGAAATGAAACTTTTTCTAAACCAAAAATCAAGCTTGCAAACAATGATTTATCACAATTTGCACTTTGAGATAGAGTAAATCATCCTAAATTTTGAAATGGTATAATTACGTGATTAAGTTGAGAACTTGCAACTATTGCATTTACTTGAAAATGAGCAATTAAGATGAATATAAAAATAGCACCAATTAGGAAGGTATAGAAATTTCTCTTGCAATTACAATACTTTGAGTACAATAAATATATAATTTATCTTTTATAATTACAATATGAAATATATAATTTTAGTTATCGCAATCTTTACAATTACTAGTTGTGGTAATAATGAAACCCAAAGTACAGTTAAAAGAACTACTGTAAATAGAGTATCAAATACTACATTTAACAAAACTACAACCTATGTTAATGAAAACTGAATTACTGTTACTGAAAATATAGATGCTTCAAATAACACTGATTTAAATTCACTAGATGTTAGTTCGTCAAATAATGTAAATCCAAATGATAATAATGGTAAATTTGAGTTTTCAGACATAATTACAATAACAAAAAATGTTGCTACAAAAATTGCTGATGTTGTTGTAAGTATACCTACAAATGTTAAAAATTTAGTAAAAAAAGATCCAGTTATTGAAGATACAAATAATACAGACAAAAATGAAACCAATGATAAAAAGAATGTTGATATAAAAAAGGATAATCCAAATGATAAAAATAATGATTTACAAAATAAACCACTTGAAGTTATAGATTTTGATAAAAATAATACAATTATTTATGATAATCAAAATAATAATGATGAATCAATTACTGATACAAATAATACTAATACAAATAACAATATAGACAACACAGATAATAATATAGATAACAATCAAACAAATGATACTTATACAGAAGTTGTTGATACATCAATTTCAAATAAAAATGCATCAGTAGAAGTTAAAGTAACGCCTAGATAAATTAATATTTTCAAAATTATTTCAATTTTTTAAAAAAATAGTTATATTTTACATATAACTATTTTTTAATTATTTATGTACGAAAACAAAACAAATCTTGAAATAAAATATAAGGATTTTTTGGATAATAACAATAGTGAAACTATTGTTATTTTGCATGGATGGTGATGAAGTAGCGACAGTTGGATTGAAGTCTGAGAATTACTTAAAAATTCTGGTTTTAATGTAATAATTCCAGACTTACCAGGTTTTTGAGAAACAAAATTGAACTATGTTTTTGATATAGAAGAATATTCAAAAGTAGTAATAAATTTTTTGAGAGAATTAAAAATAAACAATTTTATACTTTGGTGACATAGTAATGGTTGAGCTATATCAATAAAAATAGCTAATTCACATATTTTTAATATTAAAAAGTTAATACTAAATAATAGTGCAGGGATTAGAAATGATAAACAAAGAAATACAAAAAAAATATTTTTTTCTATAATAATTAAACCATTTAAAATATTTTGAAAAATATGATTTTTAAAATGATTTAGAAGTATATTTTATAAAATTATTTGATGATATGATTATATTAGATCAGAAGAAACTCCATTTTTAAAGGAAACTTATTTAAATATAATTAATGCTGATTTAAAAGAAGATATAAAAAAAATAGATATTGATACACTTTTAATTCGGTGAGAAAAAGACACTTATACTCCAATTCGTGATGCTTATTTTATGAGAGAAAATATAAAAAAATCTAAACTTATAATCTTAGACAATGAGACTCATTGAATTCACATAAAAAATCCTATTAGACTCGTAGATACATTTTTAAAAAATATATAAAAACTTATGAATTCAAATTTTACCTTATTATTTTTATTATCAATTCTACCATTATTAAATAAATATTTATTTTGGTTTTTTAGTATACAATTAAAAGAATATAGATTTGATAGATTCTTTGAATATATTTGAACTATTCAATGAAAAAAAGCAATTTTTAATTTTTGGTTTTTTATCGAAATACCAGTTTTGATTTTTACAATATGATATTTTATAAATCCATTAATTGAAAATACTATTTATAAAGTAGTTATATATTTATTGTTATTACAATCTTTTTTTGTAATTTCAAAAGCAGTTAAAAGAAAACTTATTTATCCAAAAGTTACTTCTAGACTTATTTTTACAGCTATTATATTATTAATTATTGAATTAATATTTATTTATTTTACTAAAAATATATATTTTTTTATATTGTTTAATCTTTGTTTTCCTTTTTTTCTTATCTTTTTATCAGTATTTTTTAGTTTACCAATTGTAAATAAATTAAAAAATAAGATCATTTTTGAAGCAAAAATGAAATCAAAGGTTTGTTCACATCCAATCAAAATTTGAATTACTTGAAGTTATTGAAAATCTAGTGTAAAAGAATATTTAAGCCAAATACTTGAAAAAAATAATAAAGTTTTATCAACTCCAAAAAATGTAAATACTGAACTTTGAGTTTCAGATTTAATAAATAAAAAATTAAAAGATAAATACGATTATTTTATTGCTGAAATGTGAGCATATAAAGCTTGAGAAATTGCTACTCTGTGAGAAATAGTTGACCATAAATATGCTTTTATAACTGCTATTTGAAATCAGCATTTAGCACTTTTTTGATGAATAAAAAATATTATAAAATGAAAAAGTGAGATTGCATCAAAAGTTTTAGAAAATAAATGAACACTATATATTAACTGAGATGATAAAAATATTTCAAAAGCTAAGTTTAATAAAAAAACAAATATAGTTACATATTGAATAAAAGAAAAATGTGATGCTAAATCTGATATAATAGAGATAAAAAAAGCAATTACAAAATTTGATTTTTATTATAAATGAACAAAAACTACTTATAAAACTAATTTACTTTGAAGTCATAATATTATAAATATCACTTGAGTTTTAGCATTTTGTTATGATTTATGAATTGATAAGGAAACTATAAAAACAGCTCTTCTTGATTTAAAAATGCCAAGTAATACATTGGATATAATTAAATTTAATAATAGTTTATTTCTTGATGATACATATAATTTGTCAGAGTGATGATTATTTGCTTGATTAGAAGTATTAAATAGCTTTTCAGAAGATAATTGAAAAAGAATATTGATTATGGATGATATATTAGAATTATGAAAAGAATCAGATGAAATTCATTTTGAAATTTGAAAAAAAATTGCAAAAAAGAAACTAGTAGATAAAGTATTTTATGTTTGAATTAATAATAAAACTGATTTTATTAATTGACTTGTTTCTGGTTGATTTAAAATTAACAACATAGTAGAAAACCTTGATTGAATTAGAAAAAATGATGTATTACTATTTGAATGAAGAAAATCACAATTACAACTAAAAAAATTAATATGAAAAAAACAATAATTACAGATTTTTTTACAACATTAAGTAGAAAACACTTTTTTAAATCACTTTCATTTTTAACAATTAGAATCTTAAGTATAAGAACTTGAAAATATAATCTAAAATTAGAGAAAAAAATTCTTGATTATTTAAATTTAAGAGAGTCTAAAATTATATCATTTTATAATGCTAGAAGTGCATTATATCATTGTTTTAAACTTATTTGAATTAAAAAAGACGATGAAATAGTTATAAATTCTTATAATTGTATTTCAGTTGTAAATTCAGTAATTCAATCAGGTGCTATACCAATCTATGCGGAAATAGATAAGAAAAATCTTTCATTTGATACTGAATTATTAGAATCAAAAATCACTGAAAATACTAAGGCAATAGTAATTCAACACACTTTTTGAAAATCTGCACAAATAAAAAAAATAAAAGAAATAGTAAGTAAATATAACTTAGTTGTAATTGAAGACTGTTCACATTCACTTTGATCAAAGTATGATGATTTAAAGCATGGTAGTTTTTTTGATTTTGCTATCTATTCTACTGGTAGAGATAAGGTTATATCAGGAGTAAATGGATGATTTTTAGTAATTAATAATACTGAATATTTTAAAAATATATCAAAAATTAAAAAAAATTTAATTTTACCACCAAAAAAACTAGTTTTAAAAAACCTAGCATACAATATATTATGAAGTATTTCACTAAAAACTTATGATTTTTTTGGATTAGGAAAAGCAATAATACATATTTCTAGAAAATCGTGATTAATAAATGAAATATTGGATGAAAATGAAAAAGAATGTAATAATTCAGATTTAAATTATTTACTTCCAAATTCACTAGCTGCAATTGCACTTTATGACATCCATAGAATATTTTTTTACCAAAGAGATAGGGAAGAAATATCAAACTTTTATGATGCAAATTTAGAAAGTACATATTTTAAACCATTATTTAAAGAGTTAGTAATTGAGACACTAAACTATTTTAGATATCCAATATTGTTTAAATCAGTTGAAATTAAAAACGATTTTTACAATTATATGAGAAAAAATAAAGTTATATTATGACATACTTGGTCAGATTCAAATATAGTTCCAAAATGAACAAGTAATGAGATAACTATGTATAAATGAGATTGTGAAGTGGCTGAAGACATAGCAAGTAAAATACTATTTTTACCAAATAACAAAAATGTGACAAAAAAAGATTTAAAAAGAATAATGGATTTAATAGAAGAATATGAATTTTTAAATATAGAAAATTCTAGTTTAGCAGAATAATTTTAGGTTTTAATGTATACAATAAAAGAAATAAATACAAAAAAAGTATGGAATAATTTTGTTCTTAACAATGAATTTGAGTTTTATAGTTTTCTTTCAAGTTGGGAATGGATTGAATTTCAAGAATTATCATGAAAAAAAGTATTTAAATTTTGAATCTATGATAAGCAAAATAATCTAATTTGATTATTGCCACTTATAAAGAATGTAGCAAAAAGATGAACTTATCTTTTTGCACCACATACTCCACTTATAATCAAAGATATAGATTTTTTCGAAGTTTTAAATAACATATTACCTAAGTTGAAATCATTTTCAAAACAAGAAAAAGTTGATTTTATAAGGTTTAATTCACCCATTAAAAACACAATTTTAAATAAGAAATTATTTGAAAAACTAGGGTTTATAAATGCTCCTATGCATGAACACGCAGAAGATACACATTTACTTGATTTAAAACCAGAAATTGAAACTATATTTTCAAATATAAAAAAAGATGATAGATACTATATAAATAGAGCCATAAAAGAAGGAGTTGAAATAGTTATATGAAATACTAAAAAACAAAAAGAATTATTGATTACGATGCATATAGAGCATTCTAAAAAAATTGGTTATCACGCATTTAGTTATGAATTTATAGAAAACTTATACAAAGTTTTTTGAAAAAATATAACAACAATAAGCGCGAATTATAATTGAAAATGTGAAAGTATTTTGATGACTATTAAGTTTTGAAAAACTTGCGTTTATTATATTGCAAGTAGTGATATAATGAATTCTAAATTTTCACCAAATTATTTATGTCAATGGGAAGCTATTAAAAATGCTAAAGAATCTAGATGTGAAATATATAATTTTTGGTGAGTTTCTCCAGATGATAATCCAAAACACCCAATTGCATGAGTTAGTAGATTTAAAAGAAAATTCGCATGATTTGATTATAGTTTACTTCATGCACAAGATCTACCAATTACAAAAAAGTATTGGATAAATTACTTAATTGAAAATATTAGAAGAATTAAAAGAGGTTATTATTATAAAAAACCTGAATAGTGTGAATTTAATATATCTTTTTATAAATAATTAAAATATTATGGTAAGAATAAATTTCGAGTCTTTTAGATATTTTTTATATTGATTATTTTTTTTAGCTTTTGCTTCATTTTATGTCTTACTTGTTAATCCATTACTTTTACCAGTAACTAAAAGTACTGAAAAAATTGACGTTTCTCAATGAAAACTATATGATAGTGTTTTTTATTTAACTGAATTCTGAATTCAAAGAACTTATTATGCAACAGATGTTTTAAATGAAGTAGCAGATTATATTTATAAAAATTTTAAAGATAATTGATGTGATGAAGTTGAATTTCAAAAATATATAGTAAAAGAAAAAGAATACAAAAATGTAATTTGTAGATACAAGTGAGAATGAGATAAAATAGTTGTTTGAGCTCACTATGATGTGTATTGAGAATATGTTCAAACTGTTAGTTGAAAAATGCTTTTTTGAGTATATAAATGAGCAGATGATAATGCATCTGGTGTAGCATGACTATTGGAATTATCAAGATTAGTTTGAATTTGAAAATTGAATAAAAATATAGAATTTGTAGCATATACACTTGAAGAACCACCATTTTTTGATAGTGAAGAAATGTGAAGTTATATACATGCAAAAAGTCTTTTTGATAAAAATGAAAAAATAAATTTTATGATGAGTCTTGAAATGATTTGATTATTTTGAGATAATTTAGAACAAAGTTATCAAATGAAATTTCAAAATCGGTTTTATCCAAAAAATGGTACATTTATTGCTTTAGTATGAACTTTATTTGATTTTAATATTAGAGAATTAAAGAAAAATATGGTTTCATATTCTAGTATAGATATAGAGTCAATGAGTGCACCCAGATTTATAAAATGAATTGATTATTCTGATCATAAAAATTATTGGGATTTTTGATATAATGCATATTTAGTTACTGACACTTGATTTCTTAGGAATAAAAATTATCATAATGAAAATGACACAATAGAAAAGTTAAATTTTGAAAAAATGGCTGAAGTTGTAAAATGACTTTATGGAATTTTGAAAGAAGCAAAATAAAAATACAAGCAATATGCTTGTATTTTTATTTTGCTATTAATTTTAAATTTTCTTCATAAATTCAATCATTATCAACATATCTATATGCTTTTCAATTTTCAGTTATAAATCTAAATTCTCATAATAAAACTGATTCTCAATTTTCAATTTTCATTACTTTTGTGATTTTTGATTTAACTATTAACTCTAAAAATTTTATTGTTTCATTTATATTACTAGGAATTTCTCGATCATTACTATCTAGTACATTAACTAGAATTTTTAAATTCATATATAAAAATTACATTATATCACTACCTGAAACCAATTTTGAAGCTCTTCATTCTAAATCCTCATTTAAATAAATAAGTTTAGAATTTTCTTTTGAACCTATATTTCAAAGAGTTTCAATTCTAGATGAATCAAGTAAAAATTGTAATACTTTTTCTGCATTTAGAGAACTATCAGTTTGTTTAATTAAATCAACAGATTCTTTAAATCATTCAGCAATCTTCATTCTTTGACCTGCCATACCTTCTCATAGTAGTATTTTAGATTCTTTTTCAGCTTCAGCCTCTTTTACTTGCATTATTTTTTTTGCTTCAGCTTCATTTAATGCAGCTTCTTTTAATTTTTGAGTTTCTACTATTTTGTTCATAGCAGCCATAACAGATGACTCTAATTTAACATCTCTTACTTGAATTGAATCTAATCTATAACCAAAAGTAGCTAATTTCACTCTAAGTCTCTCTTCAATTGCTTCACCAATTTCTTCTCTTTTTTCAAAAATATTTTTATGTGTAAATGTAACCATCATGGCTCTTAATTGTTCATCAATTGTAGATCTCATCATAGTTTTAGGATCATCTATGTTGTAAATTGATTTATAAATATTACCATCTTGAGTATCATTTTTATCATCTTCTATGTAATATATAACATTTAATCAAATATATCCTGTAACATTATCTCATGTAATTCATTCTACATCAATAGGAAAATTTTTTCTATAAAGAGTTTGACTCTTTGTCCATTCAACAAATGGAATAATGAAATTTAAACCAGCTCTTAATACTCTATTATATTTACCAAAAAATTCAACAGTTTTAACAGTATTTGGACTAACTATTCTAATTGATAATGAAATTAAAATTGTATCGAAAATAATAGAAGGTACAATACCAGAAACTCCATAACTACTAATTGTAAAAATTGGCAAAAATATAAGTATAAATGGGACTATAAATCTAATCATAATAAAGGTAATTAATAATTAAAATACTCCTGAATTATATTTTAAAATATCATTATTTGCAAATATTTTTTAAAATTAAAATCTTTCTTGCAATGAATAAAAAAACTCTATAATTATCACATTAATTATTGAGTTTTTTATAATGCAAACAATAAATAAAGAAGATAATAGTGTTTATATTAGACCTAACTTTTGGTTTGATATACAAAATAGTGTTCAAAAATATGCTCATATTATAATGATAGCAACAAAGCCAGATATTATAAAACAAGCACCATTATATTTAGAACTTAAATCTAGATGAGAATTAGTAATTTTAGTTCATACAGGGCAACATTATGACTATAATTTAAGTAAATGAGTTTTATGAGAATTTGGTATGGAAGTAGATGTAAATTTAAATATATTTTGACCAATTCATAAAAAGTTTTCTCTTGTTATAGATAGATTATGAGATTTCTTAGTTGAATTATCAGGTGAATACAAAAAAATACCAGTACCATATGTTCATTGAGATACACTTACTGCTACAACTGCTGATAAAGCAGCATTTTTAAATAAATTTGCAGTAGTTCATGTGGAAGCATGAATTAGAACGTTTACACCAAATAAAGAGTTTTATCACAAATTATTTAAGGACTTTGAAGATTGAATATTTAATTGGGAAAAATATTATAAAAAATTACAAGAATTCGATTTATATGAAACTTGAAGCATAGAACCATATCCAGAACAGTTTGATACTAGATGAATTGAAGCTTCAACTTGATTATTTGCAGTTCCAGTTGATTTGTATAGAAAAACTTTGAGAAATGAATGATTTCCAAAAGAACATATAAAAGTAGTTTGAAATACAGTTGCCGATGCAATAGAAATTTCAAAACAAAAAGTTAAAGATTCAAAAGCATTTGAAGCTTATCCAAATATGAAGGGAAAACCTTTTATATTTATCACAATTCATAGAAGAGAAAATACTGAAAAAAAGGAAAGATTTTTAATTATTTACAATGCAATTAAAAAACTAATTGAAGATTGAGTAAATGTTTGTTTTCTATGATTATATGCAAGCGAGTTTGCTATTGATAATTATTGATTAAGAGATGATATAGAAAATCTAAGAAAAAAATATAAAGAAAATTTTGCATATTGACCAGCATTAGCTCACCACTCCGAAGTTATTGATATGATAAGTAAGGCTTGAGCAGTTGTAACTGATAGTTGAAGTATGCAAGAAGAAGCAAATATTGTCTGAGTTCCTTGTGTAACAGTTAGATTTTGATCTGATAGAACTGAAACTATTCTAGATTGAACTAACATAATTGCTCCACCAATTAATTCTAAATTAATTGTGGAAATAGTTAAATGAGCTATTTCAAATAAATCAATGATAAAAAAAGAACATCTTTATTGAAAAAATGTGTCTAAAAAAATAGTTGATGAAGTTTTAGAAATGCTAAAAAAAGATGGAAAATTATTTAAATTTGATGATGAAAGATTAGATTTAGAACAATTTTTTAACCATAAGATATAAAATATAAAAAAATCCAGATTTATTAAAATCTGGATTTTTTTATTTAAATGAATTTTTAAAATCTTCTAATTTCTTTAATACTATATTATAAATTTCAATTTTTTTATCATTATTAACTTTTATAAAAATAGTACTATTGTCTAATAAAGCTTCATTTTTCATTATATCAATATTATTTTGAATCTTAATTGTTGTTTTTTCAAGAATCTTAGTTTTTTCTATATTTGTTAACTCTGAAAAACTTTTATTATTTGATAAATAATTTATTTTTTCATCCATTATTCACTCAACTAATGTTTTTAATGAGTCTTCTAAAAATGTTTTATGTTCTTTTATTTTTTCCTCTAGGATAGTAACCTTACTATTTATAATTTCTTGTTTTCTATATATACTTGAATCTATTTCTTTTTTTTCAGAGTAAATAGCTGTATCTGATTTTATATAATCTAAATAATTTTGATATGAATCAGACTTAATAAAAGGTGTCATTTTTTTATATAAATCCTTTTTTTCTTCCAAAAGTTTAATTCTAATATCTGTTACATCTAAAAGTTTTTTTGATTTTTCAGACAACTCTTCTTCTAATAGACTATTATTTTTTATGTATTGTTCAATTATTTTTCTTAGGTTATCTAAATCTGCTAATACTAAGTCATCTCTAAAAAAAGTTTTTAATTTTTGATCTGGATTAAAATCATTTAATTTGTTATATAATTCACTTTTTACCTTATCTAGTCACTCTATACTTTCTTTTAACTCTCTAATTGTTTTTCATTCATCAGAAAGTACTAAATCATATGCAAATGATTTAGTAGAAGAGAACATAACAAATAATGTAATAAATAAAATTATTTTTTTAAGCATTTTTTTATAATTAACAAGGAAAGGGGAGAAAATAAAATTATTTTAGGCTTTAACTTTAAAAATTACCCCTTACTCGTAATTATATAATAACTATTTTTTAAATAAAACAAAATTTTAAATGTGAATATTTTGTGAAGATTTATATGAAAATTTTGAAACTAAATCATTTTCAAATATCTGACTTTATTTCATATCTCCAACCATGACTTTCTATGATTTTTGTAACTATAGATAATCAAACTCAAATTCATCTAGCATCTATATCTCCACTTTTTTCCATATTTCATTGATAAAATTTTTCAGTTAGAAATGGAATTTCAGAAGATTTTACTCATACTCAATCATCGCTAAAATCTATATATTTTCTTGTAATATTTATTTTTAAAAATGTTTTTTTACCAGAATATTTTAAAAAATTTCAAATTAAATTATGTACTAATTGCATAAATAAATCCTTGTCAGCAGTAATAATTATATTTGATTCTCAGGTAACTTTTATTCTTTGTTTATTTTCTCTAAGTCTTTTCTTATGAGTTTCAACAAGCAATATAATTAAATCACTTACTAAAAAATCAGATAATGATAAATCTAATTTTTTTCTATCCAATTTTTCATATTCCATAATCTTATTTACAAGTGAAATAAGTCTCTTCATCTCATAAGTTATAGAATTTAAGTTTTTTTGATCTAGTTTTATTACTCAATCAGAAATTCACTCAAGATAACACTGAATTGAAGTAATTGGAGTTTTTAATTCATGACTAATATCAGCGAGTAATCTTGTTCTAATTTCATCTTGCAAATGTAATCTTTTATTCAGACTATTAATTGCACTAACAAGCAATCAAACTTCATCTTTTTTATTATAATATATTATTTCTTCTGAATTTTTTCAATATTTTTTTTGTATTTGAATATCCTTTATTTTTTGTGTTATATCTTTTATTGGATATATAGTTTTTCTAATAAAAATAATAAGAACAATGATTGATATAGTAATAGAAATTATATTTGTGATTAGTATAGAAATACTTAATTTATTTAAAAATCTATATTCTGGAGTAGTTTTATCTCTCATAGCCTCAAGAACTTTTCAGAAATTATCAGTTGGAATTATTTCTTCTATGTATTTTGGAGCAATTCAACTTTTAACTAAATAGTTTATAACTATATCTACGTTTTTTTCCTTACTAAGTGGGATTTTTCCATCATTATTTTCAAGTAACTCAAAAAATTCTATTTCAGTATCTGTAAAAATACTATCAATATCATCAATAGTTTGTTTTTTAATTATATTATTTATGTATTCTAGTGTAACCTTATCTCTTGATTCTATTTTTTCAACTAAATATACTTTTAAATATGTTGTATAAAATGCATAAAAAGCAATTACATTAATTGATGTTATAAACAAAATTGTAGTTACAATTGCAAGTATAAATTTTCTAGATAGAGACATCTTGTGTTTTTAAATATTAATCCTATATCATTCTCATCTAATAGTTAGAATCAAATCTTTTGCATCTAGTTTTTTTCTCAAATTTTTTATATGAGTATCAATTGTTCTATCATATAAATAATTATCATAACCAATTATTTCTTTCATTATATACTCTCTTGAAACAACTTTTCATTTTTCTTCTAATAATTTTTTCAATATATCATATTCATTTCATGTTAGAGGAATGATTTTATTTCATTTTTTTACGATTTTTTTTGTAATATCAATTGTTATATCAAGACATTTTAAGAAATCATTATTTTCAATAATTATTTCTTTTTGTTCAGGAATTCTTCTAATTATAGTATTTATTCTAGCTAAAAGTTCTCTAGGGGAAAATGGCTTTGCTATATAATCATCTGCTCAAATTTCAAGTCAATTAATCCTATCTAATTCACTTGATCTAGCTGTAAGCATGATTATTGGAATATTTCAAAGTAACCTATATTCACGAGTTATATCAATACCATTTTTTCAAGGTAAATTTATATCAAGAATAATTAGATCTGGAACTACTTCTAATATTTTTTCAATTGCATTATATCATTCATAATGTAAGTAAACCTCAAAATCAGAATTTTCTAAATATAATTTCAATGAAGTAGAAATTCATTTATCATCTTCAATTATCAATATTTTTTTCATCGAGTATTTTTTATAATTATACGATATATTTTATATTAATATACCTTTATATACTTTTTTTTCAAATTAAATTTGCATTTTATGAAAAAATTTATAAAATCCACAAGTAATTTTAAAAAAAATTTATTATTTAATTTGCAAAAATGACAATTGGACCAAAAAAGAGACACTCAAAATCTGAGACTAGATCTAGAACAACAGCTTGGATTTTAAAAATGGCTAAAAAGCTAAAAGACAGAGTGATGTTAAATAAAGAAGGTAATGGTTTATCTCACATGGTAGATGAAAATGGAATGTATAACGGAAGACAAGTTATAGCTAAAAAAACTAATAAAAGAACTACTAGAATATAATACCATTCTTAAAAAATAACATAGATAAATACAATAAATATCTATGTTATTTTTTGTACTATATATAATTACGCTCCTTAAAATGACTTCTATAATTAACCGTAAAAAATCTAGAAAATTACTGTATCAAGAACTTTATGCTTGAACTTTTTGAACAGTAGATTTAACAGAATTTTATAATTCATTTTTCGACGAAGTATTTTCATTTGAAAGAGATGAAGAATATTTAAATGAAATGAATAAAATAATAAGACATTATGAATGATTTTTTATATTTGTTATAAAAAAATATTCTCCTAAATTTGATTTTGATAAAATGAGCATTGTAAATATAATACCAATTTACATAGCTCTAGCAGAAATGTTTTACATAACTGAGGAAATTCCAGGAAAAGTATCTGTAAATGAAGCTGTAGAAGTCGCAAAAGTATATTGAGATGAATCTGCAAAAAAAATTGTAAACTGAGTTTTAAATAAAGTTTTACATGACCATGAAGAGTTATGAAAATTGAAAGATAATTATGAAAATATTTATAATTATTCTATATTTAGAAAATAAAAAAAGACACTATTTTAAAAAAATAAAATAGTGTCTTTTTTCTTTACTTTTTATATAAAAAAAGTAATCTAATAAAAGAAAAATGAAAAGTTATGTAGTTAAAAAAATAAATTTTTAATTTTAAATTTTTTATTTTTCAAATTATTTTTTAAAAAATAAATTATGGTTATAGCAAAGAAAGCTATAGAAAATGAAATTCATATAGAAAAAATTGGTACATTATTGCTAGATTTAAATATAGATTATAAAAATATTGCTACTTATATTTTGGCATTTATTCATAGATCAATAGTAAATGAAAAACCTGAATTTGCACCTGAACACAATGAAAGACTAGAGTTTTTATGAGATGCTATTTTAGAGTTAGTTGTAACTGATAATTTATATCACGATTATCCTAAAAAAACAGAATGAGAATTAACTGATATAAGAAGCGCTATTGTTAGAGGTAGAAATCTAGCAAACGTTGCAAAAAAACTTAATTTCTCTAAATATTTACTTCTTTGAAAATGAGAAGAAAAATCATGATGAAGAGAAAATGATTATTTACTTGCAAATGTTGTGGAGGCAGTTATATGAGCAATTTATTTAGATATTTGAATGTGAGAAGCTCGTAGTTTTATAGAAAAACATATTTATCCAGTTGTAAAAGATATAGTTAAAAATAATTTAACAAAAGATTATAAAACTACAATTCAAGAGTTAGCACAAGCAGATTTTGATGTTACTCCTACATACAATGTAATATCTGAAGAATGACTTGATCATGATAAAATTTTTACAGTATGAATTTATTTTAACACAGATTTAAAATGAGTTTGAAAATGATCTAGTAAGAAAAAAGCACAAGAACAAGCAGCAAATGATGCATTTATAAAATTAACTAATAAAAAATAATGATTACAATTTTAGTAGCAATATTACTATTAACAGATATTATAAAGTATTTTATAATATTTGATGTGATTTTATCATGGTTAATCTTGATATGATTAAGATTTAGACCAAAATTTATAGCCAACATAATGGATCCTATATATAAAAAAGTAAAAGAAATTATTCCTACTACTTTTTGAATGCTTGATTTTACACCAATAATAATAATCTTTATACTATTATTTATTCAAGCAATTATCTTCTCATTTGATCCATCAATACAACAATATTACTTTGATATAACTAATTTATAATGAAAAAAAACATAGATTATAAACTTTTTTTTAGCGTATTAGCTCTAGTTATATTTTGAATGATAATGGTTTCTTCTGTTTCTGTTTATTCATCTTTTAGAGTTACTGATTTACAAGCACAAAAATGATATATAAATGAAGCATATAATTATTTTTATGTTATAAGAAATATAACACATGTGTTAGTATCGCTTGCATTACTTTGAATAATGACAAAAATTAATAGTAGCATATTTGAAAAGTATTCAAAACAAATATTTTGAGTAACAATATTTTTATTAATTGTTGTATTAACAATTTGAATGAGTTTAAAATGAGCAAAATGATGGATTGCTATACCATGAATTCCTTTTACTATCCAACCTGCTGAATTTTTAAAAGTATGACTTATTATTTTTTTAGCTGCATTTTTTAAAAAATATTTTTGATATTTAAAAGATTTTAAAAAGTGATTTGTACCTTTTATGTGAATAATGGCATGAGTACTTTTTTTACTATGAATGCAACCAGATTTCTGAACCATAATGGTTATTTTACCAGTATCTGTAATAATGTATTTTTATGCATGAATGAATACTAAACATCTACTTATTACTATGTGATTGTGAGTATTTTTAGTATTTTCAGTTTATTCTATGTGAGATTATGATAAAATTACATGAAAAAACGAAAATACACTTTGATATATAACTCAAAGAATAGATAATTTCCTTGCTGATAATAAAGAAGCTATTAAAAATAAAACTATAAATTATCAAACTGAACAAGCATTAATTGCAATTTGAAGTTGATGATTTAAATGAAAATGATTTTGATGATCAATTCAAAAATTTGGTTACCTTCCTGAAGTTCAATGAGATTTCATTTTTTCAGTAATTATAGAAGAATTATGATTTCTATGATGAACATTGATATTATTATTATATATGTATATATGATATAGGTGACTATATATAGCAAGTAGAGTAAAAGATAAATTTTCTAAATTTGCAGCAATTTGATTTTCATCACGGATTTTAATGCAAGCATTTATAAATATTTGAGTAAATCTAAATATAGTTCCTCTTACTTGAATAACTATGCCATTTGTAAGTTATGGTGGTTCTTCATTGTTATCATTAATGATTTGATTATGAATTCTTTTATCTATTTCTAGAAATGTTGAAGATAGTAGTTTATATTCAAGAAAAGATAGATTTAAGTTTATGTTTTAATATATTTATAAGATGGAAAATACAGATCTAACTCCTGCAATGATTCAATATTATGAATTAAAAGAACAAAATAGTGATGCTATTTTGTTCTTTAGGATGTGAGATTTTTACGAAATGTTTGATGATGATGCTATTATTGCAAATAAGGTTTTATGAATCGCAGTAACTTCTAGAAATAAAAATGCTATAAAACCAACTCCACTTGCTTGATTTCCATTTCACGCAAAAGAAAAATATCTACCAATATTAGTTGAAGCATGATACAAGGTTGCGATTGCTGAACAAGTAAGTGATCCAAACTTAAAATGAATTGTAAGAAGGGAAATAGTTAGAGTTGTAACTCCAGCAACCATTTGATTAGAATGAGAAAACTATGAAACAAATAATTCTAATATTATAGCAATTTCCTGAACTGATAATAAATTTTGACTTAGTATTTTAAATATTTGAGAAAATAAATGGAAAACTTGTGAATTTGAAAATTTCTTGTTATTACAAGCTGAATTGTTTAAACTAGCACCAAAAGAAGTAGTATTAGAGAAAAAATTATTTTGAAATTTAGAAATAAAAGAAACTTTAGAGAGAAAATATTTATTAAATATTTATTACTACGAGCCAAAACTTGAAGCATATAAAAATCTAATTAAGCATTTTAAAACTATAAATTTAAATGCTTTTTGAATTGAAAATTACAAAGAAGCAATTAGAGCGTCTAGTTTATTACTTGAATATTTAGAAAATAATCAAAAAAGTAATTTTGATTTCTTAAATACTATTTCACATCTAGATCTATCACAATTTTTAAAATTGGATGAATCAACTATAAGAAACCTAGATTTAGTTTATAATATAGCAACAAAATCAATCAAGGAATGAACACTATTTTGAGTTTTAAATAAAACAAAAACTAGTGCTTGAGCAAATTTAATGTACGAGTCAATATTAAAACCATTAAATAATAAAGAAGAAATAGAAAGAAGACAAGATTTTATAGAAGAATTTTTAAAAGATAAGATGCTTTTAGATAAAGTTAGAACTGAACTATCTAGTATTTCAAATATTAATTGAATATTAAATAGGATTGCGCTAAATAGAACAACTCCTAGAGATTTGATAAATCTAAAAAATTCTCTTAAATCTATTTTAAATGTAATTGAAATAATAAAAAATTCTCAATCAAAAAAACTTAAAGAAATAATAAAATTATAAGATGATTTACTTATTTACATGAAATTCTGACTTTTTAGTAAGTGAAAATGTATTCAAATGGAAGAACCAATTTATAGAAAAATATGGTGATTTTAATTTGGTTCATATAAAACAAATCAGCGACTGAGAATTTGATTCATATTCTCAAAATATACTTTCATCAAGTTTTTTATGAGAAAAAAAATTGATAATTATTGATTTGCATAGCGAATTAGAAGAAAAAATTTCTGAGTTTTTGTTAAAAATATTAGATAAGATTCCAGAAAGTAATATATTACTTTTCAATTATCCAAAGCCAGATAAGAGACAAAAATTATACAAAGAAATAGAAAAAATAAGTGAAAAAAAAGAATACAATGCTGAAAGTGAAAATGATGTAATAAATATAATTAAAGGGAAATATAAAGATAAGATTTCAAATAGTGCAATAAATCTATTAATAAGATACAAGTCAAATAATCTAAATAAAATAATAAGTGAAATTGAAAAATTATTAATTTTAAAAGATTATATAGAAGATAGCGATGTTTTTAATAATATAATCCCAGAACTTGAAGAAAGTATTTTTTTACTGATAGATGATATATTAAATAATGATATAATCTCAGCTTTTAAAAAAATAGATATTATATTAAATGACACAAATATTTATGCATTTTATAACAATCTACTTGCAAATATAAGAACAAGTGTTTATATAATGAAGTTAAAAAAAGAAAAATTAAGTCCAAATGAAATATGAAATATTTTGAGTTTGTGAAATAAAGCCTTTTTAGCATGAAAATCTTATAAGATAAGTTTTGAGAGATTATCAAAATTATATCTAAGTCTAATAAATCTAGATAAAAAAATGAAGTCGTGAGTTATGGTTGGAACTGAAGATAATGATTTTAGATTTGAACTTGAAAGTTGTTTACTTGCAAACTAAAAAAACAAAACCTACGGTTTTGTTTTTTTAGTTTGCTTCTCACACCATTCTTGGTCTTAAAAACTCTTTATTATACAAATAGAACAATATTCCACCTATTACTCAAAATAAATGTCCTAAAAGACTAATTCAAGGCATAAATCATATAAGTAGATTTAAAATAATAGCAGTTATTCATCATTTATAATCTGGATTATTTTTTGATCTTAATTCAAGAACATAATAACTTAAGATTGCCATACAAAAACCACTTATTCAAATTGTGTTTGTGTTATCTCACGAAAGAATAGTTACAAGAATTCCATTAAATAAAACTATAAAAATAAAGAAAATTAAATATTTTTTTCTTCATAATACAAATAATTCTAATGAAGTTCAAAACATATAAATAAAAATAGAATTGAAGAAAAAATGGAAAAATCCTCAATGGAGAAATACACTTAAAAATAATTGAAGAAAAAATATAGTATAATTTCAATTATTTAAAAAATATTTATTTAATCAAAATACATATATATCAGGAATTATATATCAAATTATTGTAAAAATAAATGATATAAATATAAGAATATATGAAATAGGATAATTATTTTTCATTTTTAAATCTTAAAAATAATATTATTCAAATAATAAACATAGGTAAGCTAAGGATTTCTCACATAGTAAAATATCATAATATATAACCAATTTGAGAGTCTGGTTCTCTAAAAAATATCTCTACTAGTAGCCTAAAAATAGAATAAAGTATCAAAAATAAGCTTGCAATTTGTCATCTTTTTAGATTACCTTTTAAATAAAAGTAATTTAAAAATAAAAATAAAAGGAGTCATTCTAAAAATGATTCCAATAATGGTGAAGGGAAATATCAAATTCAATCTTTATACACTGCAAATAATCAATTATAGTCAGAATATCCAAGTAATTCTTTATTTAAATAATTTCAAATCCTACCAAATCATAAACCAATAGGTAGAACTAAAGTAATTTGATCAGCAATCATTAAAAATGATTGCTTGTATTTTTTTGAGAAAAAATACATTGCCAATATAACTCAAATTACTCAACCATGAAAACTCATTCATCATTCCCAAAATTTAATTATATCAACAGGATTTGATAAGTAATTTCATAAATTATAAAAAAATATATATCAAATTCTACCTCATAAAACTACTCACAAAAATATATATAAGAATAAATCTTCTAGATATTTTTTTCAAATAATTTTTCTTTTTTCAAGTATAAAATATCAAATAATAAAAGATATTGCATACATTAATCCATAGTAAGTTGGAGCAATTGTTATTCAATAAAATGTAACACTAAATATATTCATATCGCAATAATTAAATAAATTTCTAGCATTATATTTATTTTTTTTAATCAATCAAAAATATAATTTTTAAAAATTGATTTGACAAAAAAATAAATATAACTAAAAATACTCGGTTTTATTTTAAGAAATAATTGAGAAATAATTGTGTTAAAGTTATATTCACAGTCTCAAACTTAAACAAATTAAATGTAAAATAAATTTAAAATTTATTTATTTTTATATGAATGCTAATATTGAAGTAGTTAATTTATTACCTACTAGTAACGGATTAAAATCAGAATTAGATAATTGATCTTGATTGATGTGAGAAATCTGAGTTAATTGAGAGTGATTAAGTGATTCTGAACTTACTGAAATGATTTCAGTATGAAATGTTTTTGAAGTAGTTCATCAAAATGATGAAAAAAATGATGAAATTTATAAAAAAGATTTAAGTGAAATTTTCTTTATAAATGATAGTGAAACTGATAAAAGAAAGGCTGTAGAACATATAGTTGAACAAGTTTGAAGATTAGATAATATATTTTGAAAAAGAAATTTAAGTGATGATATTGCTTTAATTTTAAAAAAAATAGAAAAAAAATGAAATTTAGAAATAAATGATAGTTGCTATTTTGTACCATGAAGTTTAGCATCACTAAAAAAACTAATCAAATTTTGAATTGTTAATATAAAAGACATTAAAATTAAATTAGGTAAATGAGTTAATTTTCAAGAATGAATTAGATTTATAAAATTATGAAGAAATTGATATGAAAATGCAGTATTAATTTTTTCAAGTGATGAAATAATTGATAATTTATCGCTTGATATTGGTAGTAATAGTTCAATTGCACATAGTGTATCTTTTTACCCAAAACGCAAAGAAAATGGTAACTATGAAATAACAATACAATCTTGAAGTAATGTATTTTTATGAATAAATTCAATTATATGATCTTGAACTAGTATTTGAAATAATACTGTAATTTGGTGGAATTCAATCGTATGAACTGATGTAAAAATATGAAATGACTCTTTAATATGAACATCATGTAATATTGAAAATGGGTCAATTATTCCAGATAATTGTTTGGTTCCAAATTTTTCAAATATAACTAACAATATTGAAAATCTAAATTTAGAAAAATACTTACATTGTAAACAAATAATTGAAGAATCTACTGATATACAACTTATTGAAGATTCTAAAGCATATTTATCAAAAACATTTATTATTGATTATGAAGATTATATTAAAAATCAAAATTTCTATAATTATACAATTGTAAATGAAAATAAATCAAGAAAATTTATTGTTCGTTTTAAATCAAAGCAAGATTTAAATAATTGATTAGAGTGAATTAATCCAGACTACAAATGAATGATTAATTTTAACTCTCATCATGTTACTCCTGAAAATAAAATATTTTTAGCAATAACAAGCTTATTAAATTATTTAAACAAAAATATTGACTGATTTGAAAAATCAAAAGAATATAATTTTAAAAGTTCTAGATCAATAGATGAAGTCTATAAATTATTTTGATGAAAAATATCAAAAGAAATATTAAAAAATGAATTAGAAAGTGATTGTTGTCTAACAACTATACCATATCCAAAAAATACTCAAAAATTTCTAACAATAACATTTCCATATATATTAAAATTATTAGAACATTGAGTTGATAATAATGAGATTATTAAAATATTAAACGAAGAATTAGAACGGCCAAAAATAGATGAAGAAAAAATTTCAAGTAGATTTCTATGAAAATGTATAATAACTGGTAGATGTGAAATAAACTGAGAAGACACTCTACTTTATGATACTTTAATAAGATCTGATGAGCTAAATTATGAAAATCAAAGTGCCGATATAAATAATAGTGTATTTGCAAAAGTAATAATTCACTGACCAGGTGATAAAAAATCAAATAATGTAGTTGTATTAAATACTGTTTTTCATTGAGAGTCATCAATAATTAATACTGATATAAATAGAAATATAGTTTGAGATTATAATCATCCATCAACATATAATAATACAATTATTATTAATTCAGTTGTTAATACTTGAAATATTACATGTAATAATGCAGAAATTAGAAACTCTAGATTATGAAATAGTATTTCAATTGCTTGATGAAAAGATGAAAAAATAAAAATCATTGATTCAGAAATAGAAAGAAAAAACAAAATAGCACCATGAGTAGAATTATATTGAGTTGATATTAAAATAACTTGATATTATATGTGAAAAGGGTCTATATTGGAAAATAAGATAATAACACCTAATTGAATATTTTCAAAATAAATATAAATAACCTAATATATATGCTAAATAAATTAAAATCAAATTGGAAGGCATGACTTACTGTTGCCATGATAAATATACCTTTATCAATTTCACTAGCTGTTGCATCTTGAGCAACACCAATACAATGAATTATAACTTGAATATGGGCATGAATAATAGCATCATTATTTGCTTCAAGTCATTACAATGTTTTTTGAGTTGCATGAGCATTAAGTAGTATATTACTTTGATTTGTAATGTTACATCCTGAAAATTGAGTATTATTATTACCACTTATAGCAATATTTGCATGATTTTTTATACTACTTGTTTATATATTTAAACTTACAAAATATATAACACTTATTCCATCAACTGCACTACATTGATTTTTAATATCTGTGTGAGTAACAATTGCATTATGACAATTATCATGAGCTCTATGATTAAATGATCCTGCATTAAAAATAGAACAACACCATGAAATAGCAATGAATATTTATGAATTATTTAAACATATATGAAGCATAAATATATCTTCTTTTGTTACTTTTTGATTAGGTCTTAGTTTTTTAATGTTTTGTAAAAAATATTTTCCTAAATTCCCAGCAGTTATAATTTTAACAATTGTTTGAATAATTATATGAATACTAGTTTCTAAATGAATGATTCCAAATATGCTTCTTTTAGTTACTAAGTTTCCTAGCTTATCATTTTCACTTGTTGATTTTTCATTTTTTACAAATATAAAAATTGAATCATTATCAAATCTAATTGATATATTTAAATCACTTTTTAATATTTCGCTAGTAGTTGCTATTATTGCAATAATTGAAACTATTATTTCTGCTAGAATTGCTGAAAAAATAACTAAAGTAAAATTTAATAAAGATAGAGAAGTATTGGGACTTGCATTATCAAATATATGAACTTGACTTGTATGATGATTACCAAACACTGCAGTATTTGTAAGAACAGCATTAAATATAAATTCTTGAGCAAATCATAGAACTTCAGCATTTTTAATTGCACTTTTTACACTTTTAATCTCTGCTTTATTATTTAATTGAGCATTTAAATTTCTACCTTTTCCAATAATTTCAGCTATATTAATGAATATTGCTATATGACTTATCGATATTGGTTTACTTAAAAAATTGTATAATATAGAAAAACAAGCATTTATTATAACTATTATAACTACGTTTTTCTCAGTATTTTGGGAACCAACATATTGAATACTTATTTGAACATCTATAACTCTTATTATCTATATTAAAAAAATAACTAATAGTGACGCTTATGTAACAATTTTTAGAGAATGATGATATAGAGAAAAAATATCATTATCAAAATATATACATTGCCAACATAATAATGATTTAGTGTTAACTAAATTTTCGCTTTGATTAAATTATTTAAATATAGAAACAAATATATCATTAATTGAAAAACTAAGTCATAATCAATCATTAATAATATCTTTGGCGCATATGTGAAATATAGATATTGATTGAATTGAAGCAATTGATGAAATGATTGATGTACTTAAAAATAATAATATAAATGTTTATATTTCTTGAATTGAAGATATAGAAACTAGTTTTATAAAAAAATTACATAATTATAAATACTTAGATGAAAATCAAAAGATATATACAACTAGTGCTGAAATAATAGAAAAATTGACTTAATTTGACTTTTTTATTAATTATTGTATAAATATATTATACAATATATTTGACTTTTGTATTATTTTATTATTAATTAATTTAAATAACTTTTCCCATAAAATAGGGAAGAGTTATTTTTTTATTAATAAAATATATTAAACCATAAATTGATTAATTGACAAGTATTATTATATATGTCATAATATTCTTGTGAAAGTAATTTAAGTATACAAATTATTAATTGTCAATACTTATATAGATAAAGAATTGTCTGCAAAATAAATTATTTATCTAAATATATGTAAAAGACTTTAAAAATTTTAAATTATTTCAAAAACAAAATTATTATGAAAACAAATATAATAAAAAAATATACTACAATTTGGCTTTTAGGTATGTTTTTAGTAAATACATTGAATCCATTATCTGCATTAGCGGATTCAAGTTCTGATATAATATATCCACTAAAACAAATATCTAAATTAGAATGTAGATTTACAGATTTTTCTGAACTAGGTTCAGATTGTAAACAAGATTTACCAATATTAAAAACTAGTGATTATACAAAATATGCTACTCAAAATTGAGGATATAATGATTTTACTAGATTATACACTGTATTATGGTGATCAAGTTATACTTACGGTTGGGATGTATGAAATGGATGACATATGTGAGTTGATATAGCAACAGCTAAATGAACTCCAGTATATGCAATAGCTGAATGAACAGTTATTATAGCAAAAGAAATGTCTATGGAATGAAACAATATTTCAATCAAACATATTATAAATTGAAAAACAATTGTTTCAGACTATATGCACTTAAGTAAAATAGAGGTTAAAGTGTGAGATAAAGTAAATGCTTGAACAAAGATTTGAGAGGTATGATCTACTTGAAATTCAACAGGTAACCACTTACATTTTCAAATTGATACAAATACAAGTTCATCACCAGCATATTATAATTATGCATCTTGTCCATACAGTTATTATAAAATAAGTGAAGAATGAGTTTGTTTTAATGAACTAGAAAAAATTACTGTTGATCCATTAGCTTTTCTAGAAACAAAATGAGCAATATTAAATAATATAACAACTAGTACTGTAAAAATTGATTTATCAAATACAAATACTAATTCAACAACTACAACATCTAGTATATTTGATAGAACTGTTTATGTATGATATTCAACTTCTGATGTAAAGGAAGTTCAAGAAATATATAAATCTCTATGATACTATAATGGTGCAATAAGTTGAGATTATAATGATGTATTAGAATCAGTTATAACTTATCAAATTGCTAAATGAGTAATAGAAAATAGAAACTCAACTTGAGCTGGATGGTTTGGTCCTGCAACTAGAACTCAAACTAAAAAAGATTATACAGCTTTAACTTGAAATACATCTACAAATTCTTGATATGTAACTACAAATGTAACAACAAATGTTACTCAAAAAATAAGTAAAGAAAACTTAATGACTAGAGAACAAATTGAAGCAAAAGAAGTAGAAGATTTCATTAAATGATATAAAATAGATTTGAAATTTCAAAATGCTGCATCAAACGTTGCTATTTGAAAAGCAGAAGTATTAAAATTGGATATAAAAGATAGTAGAGGTAAACCATTTGTTGGAAATATGCCTGGATGAATGACATTTATCTTAAATACAGAAACTGCAACAGTTTTCCCTACAAAATTATTTTACTTTACAGATTGAAAAAGAGATATACAAGTAACTTGATTAAAAGAATGAATTACAAAAATGTATATAAAAATAGGTACAGTTACAGTTAAAACATTTGATATAAATGTATATAACTCTAAAAAAACTATTTATCCAACTTGATGAATACTAGTTGCTCCAAAATCTGCAACTATCTGAGATATACAAACTTCTATTTGAGTATTTAAAGATGCTTCAAATAACAACTTAATAAATGTAGCTTATGGTTCTACTTATAAATTAGTAGCAAGCGAATGAAATAAAGTTTGTATAAAATCATGAGATTTAAAAAATATTAAAAAAATATACACTACAAAATGTAGTGAAGACCAATTTAAAAGCGAAGTTACATTTACATATGCTGATACAGTTTCTGGATTATTAATATATGATTTCAAAGCACTTAATAAAAATGCAAAATTTGAAGTAATAAATACTTATAATAATTCAAGTCTAATAACAAAAAGCATTACAGTAACTGATCCAAAATGATTAGCAAATAGTTATGAATATAAAAATGATATTCTAAAAATGCTAGAAAAATGAGTTGCTAACTGAATAAATAAATGATACTTTTTAGAAAATAAAGATTTAACAGAATACGATTCATACTTATGGATTAAAAATTCATTAACTCTTTTAAACAATCAAACAAACGATAATAATGTAAAAGATAAAATAACAACAAACTTAAAAGAAGTAAATACAAAAATAACTAGTGCATCTAAATATAATACAGTTACAAGATGACAATTCTTGGCATTAAACTATAAATATTTAATTATAAATCAAACTAGTGTTGTAAAAGATAAATTGTATAGAGATTTAACTGATGATGAAAATAAATTAGCAAGTTATGTATTTAATAATACTACTTGGAAAGACCAATTTGGTGAAACTTATTTTCAACCAACAAAAAATATAACTAGGTGAGAAGCCACATATATGCTTTCAACAATATTTAATAATTATTCTAATAAATACTTAACTTTAAAATAAAAATATGAAAACAAATTTAGAAAACTATCACTTCGTTGATAAAAAAAATGAAAAACAAATAACTTCTGAAATGGAAGAAAGATTCAATATAGCATTAATGGAAATACTTGGTTAATTAGTTAGATTTATAATTTAAATATAAAAATATGAATACTATAGAAACAAAAATAAATACTCAATCATGAATTGAGAAAAATAAAAATTTAGCAAATACAACTAGAGAAGAATTTAAAAAAACTTTATTAAGCATAGTTGAACAAAAGGAAATTGGAAATACAAAATTAGCTGAAAGAGCTAAAATTAAAGAACAAACTTGAGTTGAATTACTACCCTTAGTAGAAAATACTCACCTTATGGTAGAAAATGAATTAGCAAAATTATTCTGACTTAGTTGAGTTGAAAGAAAAAAATTAGAACTAGATTTCAAAGAACAACCTACAACTCTAGCATGAGTATTAGCTTGATGAGAACAATTCTGGGAAGCAGAACATTTACTTGCTGCATAAAATACAAATAATTATAAGTATTTTTTTGCAGACTAGTACATATAATTATCATAATACTTTTTCATTTGAAATAATTAAAACCATTATTAAAAATAATGGTTTTTTTATTTATATAAAGTCATTTTTCTTGATTATTTTTGAAAAAAATATATATTATAAATAAGAAATAATTAATAAGTTTTAAAAAGTGGCTGCAAGAAAAAGTAATATTTTAAATTATGATGCAAAAAGATACATTTATGTATCTTTATTTATGTTTATATGAATAGTAGCTTTTCTTGATGAGAAAAGTTCTGTTTTATGATATTTTTTATCAATGTGATTAACAGAAGTATTTTGAGAATACTATAAATGGATTTTTTCACCGGTACTTTTACTTTTTTCATTACTCATGATAAAAGACAAAAGTGTAAATGTAAATGCAACTAGAATAATATGATTATTTATATATTTTATATCATTATCTACATTGATATGATTTTTTATAAAAAATTATTATGCTGTATTTAATTTATATCCATTACTTGAAGATTTACTTTGAAGTATAGCAACTGCACTTGCATTTTTTTTACTTTTTTTGACTTCACTTGTTATACTTTTTAGATTTTCTCCTGTAAATTTTGCTAGAAAAGCATTTGATATACCAGAAAAATTGAAAGAAATAAAAGATACATTTGTTTGAGAATGATTTAACTCAAAAGAAGAGAAAAAAACTACTAAAAATAAAAATGATGAAAGACTTGAAAAGAAGAAACAAGAATTAGAAGTAATGATGGAAAAATTAAAAGAAGAAAAAGAAGCATTAGCAAAAGCAAAACAACCTAAACAACTAAATATAGAAGATGCACCAACTAATCCTAAAAAAATAATTATTGAAAAGAAAGAAGCATGAGTTATAGGTTGATTATTTGGAAAAAAAGAAGAAGAAAAAAATGAACATGAAGTAAAAATAGTTAGAAACGAAGAGTTTAAAAATTGGGTATTTCCAGAATTGTCACTTCTTGATAGTAAAAGAAATATAGTTACAGTTGATAAAAATGAAATAAGAAAAAAAGAGATAGAAATAGAAGAAAAATTGCTTCAATTTAAAATAGAAGTAACTATGGAATGATATAGGGTTTGACCAACTGTTATACAATACAGACTTAAACCAAAACAATGAGTTAAACTTCAAAAAATAGAAAATTTAAAAAAAGATTTAGCGCTTGCTCTGCAAGCTAAATCTATCAGAATACAAGCACCAATTCCAGGTCTAGGTGTAGTTTGAATAGAAGTTCCAAATCCAAAAAGAGAAGCTGTATATTTAAAAGAAGTATTATCAAGCACTGAATTTAACAATAAAAAATTAGAATTACCAATTGCAATTTGAAAAGATGTAAGTTGAAATATAGTTGTTTGAGATTTAGTAAAAATGCCACATTTACTTGTAGCATGACAAACTGCGAGTTGAAAATCTGTATGAATGAATGGTTTTATTATTTCTATGTTATACAAATTTTCACCAAGTGAATTAAAAATGATACTTATAGATCCAAAAAGAGTTGAATTATCAGTTTATAATTGAATACCTCATCTTTTAACTCCAGTTATTACAAATCCAGATAAAGCATTAAATGCTCTAAAATGGTGTGTTGCTGAAATGCTTAGAAGATATGATTTAGCTACAAAAGTAAATGCTAGAAATTTAGTTGAGTTTAACGCAAAAGTAAAAAAAGAAGAAAAATTACCATATATAATTATAGTAGTTGATGAACTTGCAGATTTAATGATGAGTGGTAATAAGAAAGAAGTAGAGTGAAGTATTGCTCGTATAGCGCAAATGGCTAGAGCAGTTTGAATGCATTTAATAGTTGCAACTCAAAGACCTTCTGTTGATGTAATTACATGACTTATTAAAGCAAATATACCTAGTCGTATAGCTTTTACAGTTGCAAGTCAAATAGATAGTAGAACCGTAATTGACAAAGCTTGAGCTGAGGATTTACTTGGTAGATGAGATATGCTTTATGCTCCTACTTGATCAATTGATGCAGAAAGAGTACAATGAGTACTTGTTGAAACTCATGAAGTAGAAGCAGTTGTAAATAAGCTAAAACTTACAATTGATCCAGATATGATTTCAAACTTGCAAATAGCAGAAATAACAGAATGAAAATCAAAACTAGAATGAAGTATAATGGAAAACTATAAATGAGACCAAGATGAAGACCCAGCTATAATAGAAAAAGCAATCCAAATAGTAAAAGAAAGTAAAAAATGATCTACTTCTCTTATACAAAGAAAACTATGATTATGATATGCTCGTGCTGCAAAAGTACTTGATATATTGGAAGAACTTTGAGTAGTTTGACCTAGTAATTGAAGTAAACCAAGAGAAGTTTATGTGGATTAATAAATAAATGGTCTAAAATCGCAAAAAAATCTGTTAAATTAACAGATTTTTTTGCGATTTTTTCTAAAAATAAATTTTCAAAAAATAAATACAATACTTACTTACTGAATGATGACATTAAATCCATATTAAATTTATATTAAATTTTCGCTTAATAAAGACAAAAAAAGATTAGCATAAACAAAAAAATAAACTATACTGAAAAAGTTTAATAGTTTTTATTTATTTAAATTATTTTATTTATGCCAAAATATTTTAAGAATTTTGCACTCTTTTTTTTGTTGTGTTTTTTGATAAATATTTCATTTGTAACATATGCAAAAAATAATACTAAAAATGATAAATTTGTTTTAAGTGAAAAATACAATCCAAAAGAAGAATCAAGGATTAAAAATTCAATAAAGCAAAAAAATGAATATAGATTTTTGATTTATTCTACTGGTTCACTAGATGAAGTTAAAAATTATTTCATAAATACAGATAAAAAAGTAAAAGTTAAAAAATATACAAACGATACTTTTATGATTAGACTATCATCAAATAGTACTATTTTAGATGACTATAAAACAGATATAGATAATGGAATATTACCAATTACAATTTGATCATATGAAGTAATACAACCAGAAATAGTAAAATGATTTTGATATTTGGACCTAGAAGAAATTTCAAAATTGTGGTGAAATAATTTACTATGAGCTGATAGTTTTCAAGAAGAACTACAAACAAAAGAAAAAATAAGAGTAGCCATCCTAGATACTGGTATAGATTATACTCATAATGATTTAGATAATAACTATAATTCAACACTATCATATGATTTTGTAAATGAAGATAATGATTCTATGGATGACAATGGTCATGGTACACAAGTAGCTTGAATTATCTGAGCTGAAGTAAATGAAGTATGAAGATATTGAGTAAACTCTAATTCCAATCTAGTATGATTAAAAGTATTAGACCTAAATGGAATATGAACAAGTTATGATATACTTGATGCTATAGACTACGCAAAACTAAATAATATCAAAGTAATTAATATGAGTTTTGGATGAACTTGAAATCCAAGTACAAGTTCAGTATGTAATGCTATAACAGAAGCTAAAGCAAATGGAATCTATACTGTTGTTTCAGCATGAAATAATAATGAAAATATATCTAATACAATTCCAGCTTGATGTAGTGATGCTATAGTAGTTTGAGCGATGAAACAAGATAATACAAAAACTGATTTTTCAAACTATGGAACTGGAGTTATATTTGCTCCATGAGTAGATATATATACTACTTGATTAAATAATAGTTATCAAAATGTAAGTTGAACATCTTTTTCAAATGCATTTATAACTGGTTTAATAAGTAAAGAATTGGCTTATAGTGGGATAATAAGTTATGATGACATAATTAGTAATGTAAAAAATAATTATAATTTAGTAAGTTTAGATTATAGTGGAAATCAAACAATTAATAATCCAATAACTCAAATAACTACTTGAACTTGAATAGTAAATACTGAAAATGTATTTGCTAGATTTTCGGATTTTGAATATTTGTTCCATACAGATGATTTTATTTATTTTAAAGATAAATTAAATATTTGAGTAGTTTATAAAATAGTTAATGATAATTCTATATTTGGGTTTTGAGTAAACTATAAAAATTCAATATTTTCTAATCAAGAGTTATATATATATGATTATTTTAATTCATGAGAATATATAAATTATCCTGAGTTTATAAACGAAAGAAATAATTATTACACTCAAATGTGATACGAAAATAATAAATTAGATGATACAGGATTTAAAATTCAATCAACTTGATTATGAAAATATGATATTAATCATCAATTTAAAAATATAAGTTGAATAAAGTTAAATAATAATTTTTGAGAATGATTAGTGTCGTATGGTGATTATATATATTATTCAAATTGATCGGATTGAAGTAAGTTATATAAAATATCAAAAAGTTGAAACTCTGATAATAAATTAAATGACAATATATCTTATTATTTAAAAGCAGATGATAATTATATATATTATTCAAATTGATCAGATTGAAATAAGTTGTATAAAATATTAAAAGATTGAAGTTGAGAAAGTAAATTAAATAATAACAAATCATTAAATTTAGCAATGGATAATGATTATATATATTATGCAAATTGGTCAGATAATGGTAGTATGTATAGAATATTAAAAAATTGAAATTGAGAAAGTAAGTTAAATAATAGCTGGTTTAGAAGCTTAACACTAGATGGAGATAATATATATTATGCAAACTGATCTAAGGGATCTGAAATTTATAAAATGTTAAAAAATTGAGGTTGAGAAATTAAATTAAATAATAATTGGTCTATTTATTTGTTAGTTGATAATAAATATATTTATTATAGTAATAGTTCAGATTGAAGTAAATTGTATAAAATATTAAAAGATTGAAGTTGAGAAAGTAAGTTAAATGATAATAAATCATGAAATTCAACAATAGATAGTGATTATATATATTATAGTAATTTTTCAGATTGAAATAAAATTTATAGAGTATGAAAAGATTGAAGTTGAGAAACTAAAATTAATGATGCTAGTTCATTGTATACTACAGTTGATGAGAATTATATTTATTATAGTAACGCTTCAGATTGAAATAAAATTTATAAAATAAATAAATCAAATCCACAGTGATATTTTATGGATGACTGAATCTACAAAAGTCCTGAAATACTACCTTGAAAAAACATAAATTATCTAAAAATAAATGTAGATTCTATAATCCCATATATTACAAATTATAATTTCTATTTAGCTAATCAAAAAACTGAAGAAACATTATTTGAAGCAAATGAATCTTGAGTAGATATGATGTGAACTAATATATATCTATTTTGAGATAATTATTCTAATGGTACAAGACAACAAATTTTATCAAAAGTAAATATTTGAGATACTATATATCTTGATAAAAACTGAAATATTTGAGAATTTGAAGTAGAGTATAAAAGTGATTGGAGTATAAGACTAGTATACAATCAAGATTTGTACAATTATAGATGAGCTAGAATGTATATTTGATGATCAAATTTTGTAAAAATAGATAATTCAAAACTAGACTGAAATACAAACCTAGATTTAAATAGCATATTTGGATTTACAACTGATAAACTATACTACAAAGTAGAGCTTATTTGAGACCAAAATGATACTACAAAAACTCCTGTTATAAATAGTGTAGAGTTTAAAGAATGAAGCGTTCCTATTCCTACACTATTAAATCAATACATAAAATCACCACTTTTAGAACAAGAAAAAATAACTCCTTGAAGTAAGATAGGTAAATTTCAATCTGGAAGTGGGGTAATTTTGAGTGCATCAATAGATAATAATGTTTATTGAACTCAAACAAGATTTGTTTTTGAAATATATAAAAAATGAGAAATAATACCTTTTAAAATACAATATACTCAATTTTCATGAGATTATTCTTTTACAAAACAATTAACAGTTTTATATCCTTGAGCATGAGACTATTATTGGAAAGTTAAAGCAGTTGATCAATATTGAAACTCAAGTGATTATTCTGATTTTGGAACTAACAATATTGATGAAGTTGATTATAGTTTATATGAATGATTTGAACCATATCCATATGGGTTTAAGTTCAATAATCCCTGAATATCTAGTAATTTACTTACATGATGAACATGATCATGATCTAATTGAATATGATTTATAAATTACTGAACAAGATGGAAAATTTTTAATAATATTACATATGATAATGTTTTTGTATCTGAAAAACAAAAAATAGATATGTTTAATAATATATGAATGAGTACTGATGAAAATTTTAAAAATTGAAATTGTTTTTGAATGGCGTTATCTTCAACAATGCAATATACAGATAAATCATATATAAGTTCTCACTATAAAGGGTTTTTTAATATAATTTGAACAGGTACTATTTGGGAAAACATTGAACCAATAGGTACAAATTTTTTTACTTGAAAGTGGAATGAATATAATGATACATTGGAAACTATATTATCATTTCAATTACTTCAATTTTGATTAAATTATCAAGATGCAGAAGAAAAATCATATAATACTTTAAAACCAACAGATATATTAAATACCATCAAAAATAATACTTGATATACATATTTATTAACATTCCGTTGAATAAAAAATTGAAAAAATATTGCTCATTCTGTTATACCATATAAAGCAGAATGAAATAAAATTTATATTTGGGATAATAATATTCCATATCCAAATATAAATAATGATATTGCATATAATCAATATATAGAAATAAATAATGATTATGTTTGGTCTGCACCAACATATAATTGGGACAGTTTTGAAAAAATATCTATAGTTAAAATATCTGATATAGATTTTAGTCATTTATTATTACCATGATGATTTAATAAAAATGATACAATGTATACAGTATCATGAAATAATGATATAATAATAAAAGATAATTTATGAAGAGTAAGTTGATTTATAAATTGAAAGTCAGTTGAAGAAATACCATGAACTAAAGTAATTATTCCATATAATGCTACTCTAACTTGAATATTAGAAAATAAATGGAAACAAATTTATTTACCAGAAAAAATAGATAATCTAACAATAGAAATAAATGGTAAAATAGAAGAAAATTATGATTTAATGATTGCATGATGAGATTATTATACTAAAATCTCATGAGTAGAAACAAATTCATGACAAATTGATACATTTAATATAACAAGAGAAAATTTACAAATAGATTTTGATGATAATAAAATATGAAATTATAATTTATTAGTAGATGATTTCTATAATAATTGAACTGGAACTATATATGTAGATAATGTAATATCAAATATAAATCCACAACAATATAATATAAATTGGTGAGAAGTATTAAACAACACTAACAATGCAGTAAATTATCAAATTGATACAAATAGTGATTGAATATATGATGTAAATACAAACTTTTCACCAATATATCAAGATAATACTGCACCTACTACAACTCATACTATTTCTTGAAATCTAAATACAAATACTACTAACTCATATATAGAAAATGTAACTATAGATTTAAACTCTATAGATAATGAAAATTGAACTTGAGTAGATAAAATATATTATGCTATATGAACTGATACATGAAGTCTAGTATATGTAGAATATACTGAACCAGTATTATTAAATTGAGTATGAGACTATACACTAAATTATTATTCTAAAGATAAATTTTGAAATACTGAAGAAGTTAAGTCAACTAATTTTTCATTAACTGAAAAACCAGAAACATATGCTTGAAATATATCATGATATGTGTATGATGATAGTAATCAAAATTGAGTACAAGATAATTGAGAAAAATATATGGCATGATGGAAAATATGTATAGATAAAAACAATAATAATGATTGTGAAGAAAACATAGAACCATTTAATGTTACAAACAATGATTGATATTATGAGTTTGATTCACTTATAACTTGAAGTTATAAAATATTAGAAATACCACATCAAAACTGGGTAGTAATAAATCCTACAGACTGAAAGTATATTATAAATTTACAGAACTGACAAAGAGTTACTAATAAAAATTTTTGAAACTTTAAAGTCAAGTGATGAAAAAATTAAATATTTTTCATCAAAACTAATTTTATAATATAACTTTCACAATATGAAAATTTTAAAAAATGTTAATTTAGAGATATTAAAAAAATCTATAATATGAATATTATTATTTATTATATTTTTATATTCATGAGTTTTTATATATAGCTATGTATTTGAACAAGATAAAATAGCTATTGATAAATATAATTTTGAACAAAGAGATAAGGTAAAATCTATAATCGAGAAAGATAAATATTATAATATTGCATTTAGAGATATAAAACAATTTAATAGTTTATATAACTCTGATATTAAACCAATAAAGAATTGTTATGATATAACAAAATATAATTGAGATGAGAAGTTTTTATTTTGATTTAAATTAGAGTCAATGATTTATAAATTTAAATATTTTTGAGAAAATTATGCTTATCCAAGTAATAATTTATCAAAAAAATCTCCATGTAAAAATTATGGTTGTATCTCTACTAGAGAGATTTTTATTGATATTATTTCAAAACCATGTGAATAGTAAAATTTAAAATAAAGGAAAATTTTTTTCCTTTATTTTGTTAATCAAAATGCTATCAAAGAAACAACCGAAAAATATATGGCATGATGGAAAATATGTATAGATAAAAACAATAATAATGATTGTGAAGAAAACATAGAATCATTCAATGTTACAAACAATAATTGATATTATGAGTTTGATGGATTAATAACTTGAACATATATTATAAAATTAATACCACATCAAAATTGGGAGATAACAAATCCAACAAGTTGAAAATATAATATAATATTATGAAATGGACAAGTTAAAGATAATAATAATTTTTGAGCTTACAAAACTAAGTGAAAATAAATAATATATAATAATTTAAAATTATGAATGAAAAGATTAAGAAGATTATTAAATTGATAAATATAAAATTAATAAAAAAGATTATTTTAATTTTGTTATGATTATTTATATTGAGTTTTATACTAATTGCAATATATAGTTTTACATATGAAAAAGATAAGATAGCTATAGATAAATATAATTTTGAACAATTAAAGAAAGCTAAACCTATACTTGAATCTATACCAGAAACTGATAAAAAATTTTATAATTTAAAGCAATTTAATCAAAAATATAATGCAACTATACAACCAATTAATAATTGTTATAGTATAAGTAATGATAATTGAAATGAAAAATATATATTTTGATTTAAATTAGAGTCATTAATATATATATATATAGAACAAAGCTATTTGCTTATCCATATTATAATAAAAAAGGTTCATCATCATGCGTTATGAACTGATGATGTATAGATATAGTTAGAAATATATTTGAAAGAACAATATCTAATCCTTGTGAGGATTAGACTAAAAAATAAAGGAAAAAATTTCCTTTATTTTGTTAATAAAAATGCTATTAAAGAAACAACTGAAAAGTATATGGCAGGGTGGAAAGTTTGTATAGATAAAAATAATAACAATGATTGTGAAGAAAATGTAGAACCATTTAATCTAACAAATAATAGTTGATATTATGAGTTCAATTGACTACCAAAGTGATTATACAAGATAATAGAAATACCACATCAAAACTGGAATATAACAAGTCCTACAAGTATGTACTATGATATAAACTTGTGAATTTGACAAGAAGTAGGAAATAGAAATTTTGGTAATTATAAGTTTAAAGGTAATAATAAATAATTAAAAGTTATATGAAATTAATAAAAAGTTTAAATAAACAAAAAATAATTAAATGATTAAAATATATAATAATACCAATAATAAGTTTTTATTTAGTCATATGAATATATAGTTTTATATTTGAACAAGATAAAATAAAAATTGATAGATATAATTTTTGACAATTAGAAAAGGCAAAATCAATACTTAAAAATATATCAGAAGATAAAATTGAGTTTTATTCATTTAATAATTTTAATGAAAAATATAATTCAGATATAACGCCAATAAAAAATTGTTATGCTTTTAGTGATAGTAATTGAGATAAGCCTTATATATTTTGATTTCAATTAGAATCTTTAATATATAAGTTTATAAATTTTTGAAAGAATTATGCTTATCCAAGTTATAACAGACCTAATAATACTATTTGTCTTGGAAAATATTTAAATTGATCAGTAGGTGGTTGTACTAATAGTAGAGATGCATTTATAGAAACAATATCTAATCCCTGCAGGGATTAGATATTGTTTCTTGTAAAACAATAATGTAATTTTACTTATGGAATAAAAGAAACAACCGAAAAATATATGGCATGATGGAAAGTTTGTATAGATAAAAACAATAACAATGATTGTGAAGAAAACATAGAAACATTCAATGTTACAAACAATAATTGATATTATGAGTTTGATGGATTAATAACTTGAACATATATTATAAAATTAATACCACATCAAAATTGGGAGATAACAAATCCAACAAGTTGAAAATATAATATAATATTATGAAATGGACAAGTTAAAGATAATAATAATTTTTGAGCTTACAAAACTAAGTGAAAATAAATAATATATAATAATTTAAAATTATGAATGAAAAGATTAAGAAGATTATTAAATTGATAAATATAAAATTAATAAAAAAGATTATTTTAATTTTGTTATGATTATTTATATTGAGTTTTATACTAATTGCAATATATAGTTTTACATATGAAAAAGATAAGATAGCTATAGATAAATATAATTTTGAACAATTAAAGAAAGCTAAACCTATACTTGAATCTATACCAGAAACTGATAAAAAATTTTATAATTTAAAGCAATTTAATCAAAAATATAATGCAACTATACAACCAATTAATAATTGTTATAGTATAAGTAATGATAATTGAAATGAAAAATATATATTTTGATTTAAATTAGAGTCATTAATATATATATATATAGAACAAAGCTATTTGCTTATCCATATTATAATAAAAAAGGTTCATCATCATGCGTTATGAACTGATGATGTATAGATATAGTTAGAAATATATTTGAAAGAACAATATCTAATCCTTGTGAGGATTAGACTAAAAAATAAAGGAAAAAATTTCCTTTATTTTGTTAATAAAAATGCTATTAAAGAAACAACTGAAAAGTATATGGCAGGGTGGAAAGTTTGTATAGATAAAAATAATAACAATGATTGTGAAGAAAATGTAGAACCATTTAATCTAACAAATAATAGTTGATATTATGAGTTCAATTGACTACCAAAGTGATTATACAAGATAATAGAAATACCACATCAAAACTGGAATATAACAAGTCCTACAAGTATGTACTATGATATAAACTTGTGAATTTGACAAGAAGTAGGAAATAGAAATTTTGGTAATAGAAAAATTAAAGGAAAATAATATTTATTAAAATTAAAAAAATGACTATAAACTGACTAAAATTCCTACAAGGTAAAAAATTATTTATTTTATTAATATTAATTACTATAATATTAGTTTTATTGGTGTGATTTTATAAATATAATTTATCAAAAACAAATATACAAAATGTTAATACAGAAGATATACAAGGTGAAGGTGAAACTGATACTAGTAATCTTGTAGAGTCAAATATAGAATCTAATACATGAATAATTAACAATGAAATTAATATTCAACAAAAAGAAGAAGTAAATAATACAAAAGAAATATTAACAGAATCAGAAAAAGAAAAAATAGATGAATATAACTTTGAGCAATTAGAAATAGTTAAATCTAAGTTAGATAATCTACCAAAAGATAGTTATACACTAAATAACTATCTAGATTTTAATAAAAAATTCGATGAAAAATTAAAACCAATAAATAATTGTTATTATCTTAAAACATGAAATTGAAAAAATCCATATATATTTTGATTTAAATTAGAATCTGATAAATATATCACCAATTATGGAACATGATTTTATTCATACCCTAGTTATGATTTACCAATAGATAATATTTGTTTTGGTTTTTGTAGAGATAGAAATTATGAAATTTTTACTAATATAATTTCATCAACTTGTTGAAAATATCTATCATGATATATTTATGATGATGAGAATAAAAATTGAATTATGGATATATGAGAAAAATGAGTAGAATGAGTTGTTTTACTAATTGGTGTAGATTTTATTTTAACAGATGAAGATTGATATTTTAGTTTTTGAGATTTATCATTACAAAAATTTGAAATGCAAATTAAACGTTTACCTGATGGTTATTGATTAATTAAAAGGAATACTTATATATATAAAGTTGAATTTGGTGAGTGAGAAAATCTAAAAAATATTAATATTTGATTAGAAAAAAAATGATAGAATAAAGAATATTAAAACTATTTTAGAAATGGATAATTAGTAAAAAAATCTTTATTTTTTGAAAATTTACTGAAATAATATCTAATCTCTACTGGATTAGATATTATTTCTTGATTTTTTTATCTGAATAATACATTTTTTATATTTTAATAACTATACTTATGATACTCTAAATAGACTTATATGAGTAAACTATGAACAAGTAAATCAACCACAATACAACTGAGACAAGATAGAAAGATTTAGTTATGACAATGCTTGAAATAAAATAAATAAAATATATACTCTATTAAAATATTTTAAATAAATTAAATTCTATTATTTTATAAACTTCATTCTATGCAAACAAGAGATTTAAAAGAATTAGAAAAAATATCAGATTATTCAATTGCTTTGATGGATGAAATATATCAAGATATTGAAAAATTATCAGAACATTCGCAAGATGAATGAGCAAGTATATTGGATTCTATAAATAAAAAAATAGAGTTAGCTAGAAAATACTCAGTTAATGTAGAATCATTAAATAAGCAAATATTAGAATTTAGACTTATTTTATTTAGAAAACTAGTTGAAAATAAAATTATCAAAATAAAAAAATATTTAAATAAATTTTCATTTGATTTAAGAATTATAGAATGAGAGTATAATAATTTGAAGATAGAAAGTGAAATTGATAAAACTATTATTGATAAACTAATGATTGATGTAAAAAATGAAGTTATAAAATGAAAAATAATATTTATGATAAAAGATTATTCTGAATCTGAATGAGTTTCTATCTATAACGTAAAAGAAATAATTGAAGAATTAGAAAAAGCAAAAGAAAAATGAATTGATGTTAAAGATATAGAAAATATGATATTGGAATAAAAAGCTGTTATTAATAACAGCTTTTTATTTTTTAAAATATTTTATAAATTATGTCAATCTTAAATTCATATTAAAATTTGAAAAAGTATATAAAGTATATATAATCTATATACATAATATATACTAATTATACAATATATGGTAAAACTAACAAAAAACATAAACTGAACTATATCACTAGAAAGAAACAACACTATTACAAATATAGTATATAAAAATAATAAGATATTATTATCAAAAAAAGATATAGCAATTCATTTTTGAGAAAAAAAGTCTACTATAAAAGATATCATTGAGCAACTACATATAGTAAATAGTGAATTATTATATAATAAGAATAAAGATAAAAATATAAAGCTGTATAGTATAGATTCTATACTTATAATTGGATATAAACTAAAAAAGTATAGTGAAACTAAATTACTTATCAAAACAAATAGGATTTTAAAAAACACATCTTTTAGTAATTCAACTATATTAGAATTAGTAAAAGCAAAATATAGTGAAATAAAAAATAAATTAAAAATTATTGATTTAATGAATTAAAAAAATATTAGACAAAAATCTAATATTTTTTTAATTTTTTCAAGATTATATTTCTTTTCTAATTAAACTAAAATCTTCTGGTTTTGTTTCCATATTTATCCAAACTTCATATCCACCACCATGAGCAGTTTCTATAGCTTGAGCTCTTTCAGAATCAAATTTATATTCATATTCTGTAAATGTAGTTGTTGTCTTATGAACTCAGTGATTTAATGCAGTTTTATACATTTTTTCTATCTTCATAGTTTGTATTCCACTTGGTGAAACTATCTCAATTTCATCTCAAATTTCAAATCTATTTTTCACTTCAACTCTTACCATCTTATGTTCACTATCATAATCTCTAAGGATTCATAAAAATGCTTTTGTTCCATAACTACCATTTCTTTCATAGAATTGTGCATTTGCATTTGGATTTCCAGCTAAAAATCCTGGTATATAACCTCTATTTGCAATAGAAAATAATTCTTTTGCTAATTCTTGGCTATCATATTTTTCACCTTTTTCAATTGCATCAACTGCAGCTCTATAAGCAAGTCAAACTGAAGCTATATAATTAACTGTTTTATTTCTTCATTCTACTTTAAAACTTATAATTCAAGCATCTTTTAATTCTTCCATGTAATCAATAGCACAAAGATCTCTAGAATTCATAAGATAAGTTCCATATTGGTCTTCGTCAATTTCCATTATATCTCATTGTCTTTCTTTTTCTTCAAGGTAAAAATTACCTGTCAATTCTTCATAATCTTCTGGTCTACCAGTTACAGTTTCTAATTCTGCTTCTGTTTTATCATCTTTAAAAACCTTGAATTCCCATCTACAACTATGACTACAAGTTCATTGATTCGGATCCCTATTACTTAAATAATTTGAAATCAAACATCTACCACTATAAGCCATACAAATAGCTCAGTGAACAAATGCTTCAAGTTCTATAGTTGGAACATGTTCGTGAATTTCTTTCATTTCTTTTATAGAAATTTCTCTACTTAAAATAATTCTTTTTATTCATAGAGTTGCCCAAAATTCAGCTTGAGCCCAATTTGTGTTATTTGCTTGAACTGATAAATGTATTTCCACATCTGGAAATTCTTTTCTAACTAAATATATTAAACCAGGATCAGCCATGATAAATGCATCTGGTCACATTTCAACCATTTTTTTAAATTGTGCCAAAAATGGTTTTATTTTTATATTGTGAGCATAAATATTTGCAGTAAAATATATTTTTTTACCTAGATTGTGTGCATAGTCAGTCGCTTCTTTCAATGTTTCCATTGTAAAAGCATTTGTTCTGGCACGAAGTGAAAACATAGGAGCACCTACATATGTTGCATCTGCTCAATAAGCATAAGCAAATTTAAGTTTTTCCATATCTCAAGCTGGCATTAACAGCTCTAATTTATTTGACATACTAAAAATATTAAGTTATAAAACTAGTTCCAAACTAGCCCTTTTTAGTTTTCTAAAAAGCTTTTATATTGTATAGAAAATACTAAAATAGCAAGTATTTTCTATACAATAAATTAAACAAAAAAATTGCTTTTAAAAAATATTCTATATAATCCTTTTGTAATTTATATTTTAAATAAAAAAGAGTATGCAAACTACTTTAATATTATTAAAACCAGATACAATTGAGAGAGGGTTAATCGGAGAAGTTATTTCTAGAATTGAAGCTAAATGATTAAAAATCTCTGGATTAAAAATGATGCAATTAAGTGAAGCAATTATTGAAGAACATTATGATTTCTTAAAAGATAAACCATTTTTTCCTGGAATTAAAAAATACATGACTAGAACTCCAGTTGTTGCTATAGCTGCAACTTGAGTAAATGCTGTTGCAACTGTTAGAATGTTAACTGGTGCTACAAATCCAGCTGAAGCTCTTCCAGGTTCAATCAGAGGTGATTTTGGTTTAACTATTGATGCTAATATTATTCATGCATCTGATACTCCAGAAAATGCAGCAATTGAATTAAACAGATTTTTTAAAGGAACTGATGTATTTAATTACTCAAGAGTTATTGACCAAGTAATTTCATAATTTTAAAAAAGACTAAATTAATTTAGTCTTTTTTTGTTTTATAAATATAATTGTCTAAATATTTTTCTAAATAAAAATAATGGCAAGATTTTATGATACAATGTTAGCAGAATACATAAAAAATCCTTGAATAAGATGAATATGATTAGATAAACTATCTACAAAAGAATTCAATTATATGATGATAAGTTATGATAGTGTAACTGATAAGGCAAAAATAAATTTCAAAGATGTAGATTTAAAGCAAGCTTCTATTTATAGTTGAGAAGATGTTTACATTACAAATAAACTATACGAAAAGCAAGTACTAGAATGAACAAGCGAAAACTCTGTTTTAACAGAAATTGAAATTCCATTACTTCATGTTTTAAAAGAAATGGAAATCTCATGAGTTAAAATAAATCGTGATAAACTAAAAGAAATCTGAATCTTACTTGAAAATGAAATATCTAGACTAGAAAAAAATATTTATGAAATAGCAGATACAACTTTTAATATAAATTCACCAAAACAAGTAGGTGATGTATTATTTGAAAAATTAGCACTTCCAAAATGAAAAAAAACTAAAACTGGTTATAGTGTATGAGCAGAAGTATTATGAGAACTGGCGTTTGAATTTGAAATCGCGCAAATGATTGTAGATTATAGACACTATTCTAAATTACTTTCTACATACATAAATTGATTATCAAATTTATTGGACGAAAATGATTTTTTACATACAAATTATAGTCAAACAATAGCTGCAACTGGTAGATTATCAAGTATTAATCCAAATTTACAAAACATACCAAACTCAAATTGAATTGCTTGAACTATAAGAGAAGCTTTTATTTCTAGATTTGATAATGGTCATATTATGACATATGATTATTCTCAAGTAGAAGTTAGAATTTTAGCTATATTATCAAATGATGAAAACTTACTTTGAGCATTTGAAAATAATTTAGATATCCATCATAAAACAGCAGAGTTTTTGTTTCCAAATAAGGTAATTACTAGTAACGAAAGAAAGATTGCAAAAGCTGTAAATTTTTGAGTTATATATGGAATAAGTTCATTTTGATTATCAAAAATGATTTGAATTCCTATGAAAGACGCAAAAGTTTACATAGATAAATTTTTTGAATCTTATCCAAAAGTTAGAATATATTTAGATGAAATAATAAAAAATTGTGAAGAAAATAAATACGTAGAAACTTACTTTTGAAGAAAAAGATATATAAATGGAATAAATGATTTAAACAGGATAATTAAATCAGCAGCTGAAAGAGAAGCGACAAATATGCCAATTCAATGAACAAGTGCAGATATCATAAAACTAGCTATGATAGAAACTCAAGTTTTTTTAGAAAAAAATAAGCTAAAAAGTCTGATGATTATGCAAGTGCACGATGAACTTGTTTTTGATGTATTTCCATGAGAAGAAGAAATTCTTAAAAAAGAAATCCCAAACATAATGGAAAATATATTAAAAGATAAAACTATAAAACTAAAAGTAGATTTTTGAATTTGAAAAAATTGGAGGGAAGCAAAATAATAATTATTAAAATAAATCAATGGACTTAAAAAATTTAACACAAGAAGAAAAAATAAATTATATATTTGAAACACTACAAAGACAAGAAAAAAGAGATTTTCGTAGAACTTTATTAAAAACTATATTCAGAGTTTTTATAATCTTATACTTTATTTACTTCTATTTTTTTTGATTTGCAAAACTTCTAGATTTTGTAAACAAAGAAATTAAAGATAATCTAAAGATAGATATAAACAGTCAAGAAATTATAAATAATATAAAAGAAAATTTTAAAAAATAAAAAATAAGTATGGATATAATTGTAAAATTATTTTATTCTATATTTTTCATAGCAATTTGAGCTTGAATTATAAAATATAGAAAACAAGTTCATGGTTGGACATGAAATTTTGTTTGGGCAGAACAATATCTTTGAAGGTGATGAACATATATTGCATTATTATTTATATGACTTGCTTGTATTTTTTATTGAGTAATTTATCCATTTTGATGAACAGAATTATTATTTTCAAAATAAAAAAATAAATAATCAAGTCTTTATTATTTATTTTTTTAAAAAAAAAGAAAAAATGTATAGAATATAGCGAGTAATTTTTAGAAATAACAACAAATATGAAAAAAATATATAAGATTTTATCTATAATAATATTAATACTTTTAAGTAGTAATATTACTCACGCAGTTGATAATACTGTAGAATATACTATAGATTCTACAAGTTCAAATATAGAAATTGTAAATGATCCATTTGTAGTAGAAACTCCAATTGTAAATTTAAATAGAGCTCAAATTTTTAATTATTTTTGAGATTATTTTACTAATCTTCCATTATCATACAAATATATTAATTTAAATTTTTTATGAGTTGAAGAAAAATCAAAAACTGAGAAATCATTAAAAAAATTAGTATATTTAAACAAGATATCAAATTTAAATAAAAGTTTATACTTAAGTAAAAATATGAGTGCTTATGAATTTTATTCATTAGCTAAAAGTATATTAAATCTAGATGCAATTGAAATTGATAAAACGCAATTATCAAAAAGATATGTAACAAATGATGATTTAAATACTGTAAAAGAATATTATGATTATCTACAAAATGAAGATGAAGCATTAAAAAATAAACAAAATGTACTTTGAGATAAACAAGAGATTTTTAATGATGTTTATAATACAATATTAAATGGTCATTATAATCATGTAAATATAGAAAAAAATGATTTAATATACTCAGCTATAGAATGATTAGCAAAATGAACAAATGATATACATACTGTTTATTTTCCGCCAATCGCAAGTAAAAGTTTTGAAGATACTCTATCATGAGAATATGAATGAATCGGTTCGTATGTAGACATGGCTAGTCCATGAGTAGTAAAAATAACTTCACCTATTCCTGGAGGTCCAGCTGAAAAAGCATGATTAAAATGATGAGATATAATTGTAAAAGTTGATTGAAAAGAAATAACAAGAGATAATTCATTAAATGAAGTTGTTTCATGGATAAAATGACCTGCTGGTTCAATTGTAGAACTTACTATAAATAGAGCTTGAAATGAGTTAAAAATAGAAGTTACTAGAGAAAAAATAACAATAAAAAATTTAGAATATACAAAAGTAGATTTAAGTACATATAATATTCAAATAAAATCTTTTGGTGCTTGAGTTACAAAAGAATTCAAAGAAGTTCTTGAAAAAATAAAAAGTGATACAAGTACAAGAAAAATAATAATAGATCTTAGAAATAATGGTGGTTGATATTTAAATGAAGTTACTGATATGCTTTCTTTTGTAGTTCCAGAATCAGAAAAAACAGCAGTAGTAAAATATAATTGAGGTGATAATAATTTTTATTCAGCTTGATTAGATTTAGTAAACTTAAAAGACTACAAAGTTATAATTCTTCAAAATTCAGGTACAGCATCAGCTTCTGAAATAATGATTTGAACACTAAAAGATTATTTTCCTAGCATAGTTACTATTTGAGAAAACACTTATTGAAAAGGTTCAGTTCAAACTATGAAAGAATATAGTGATGGTTCTAGCTTAAAATACACTGTAGCTAAGTGGTTTACAGGGAAAACACAAACTTGAATTGATTGAGTTTGATTTAAGCCTGATATAGAATTAGAATATGATTTAGACGCGTTTAAAAATGACTGAAAAGATAATCAACTAGAAAAAGCAATTAATTATTAATGATGAATAAATGAAATTTTTTAAAACTCTACTAACAATTTTTTTTATATCTATTACATTTTCAGCTCACTGATCATATAATGATATAGATAATGTAACAAGACAACTTTATACAAAGTTTTATTCTCAAATAAAAGCAAAGTATAAATCAGATGATTGATTTGCTTATATTAATTTATTGGATAAAAGTTTAGATTCTATAAGTTCATGATGAAAAATAAACAGTAAAAATGCAAAAATTATTTTTGATTTACAAAAATTAAACAACGAAAAAATATTTGATTTAGAATTAGAAAAAAAAGAAAAAAATAATAAAATATTATTACAAACAAATCCACTTTTAAGTGATTTTAAGACTTTTTATTATAATCCTGATGCATTGATACTTGAAGATTGAGTTTGGTATACTTATAATTTTACTAAAAAATATTATTTTGAAAATATTTCAGGTGTTGATAAAAATAGTCTATACTATAATTGATTATATTCTCAAAATATACTTGTTTACTATGAAAATTGAAATATAAATTTCGTAAAAGAATTTAAAAAGGAAAAGATAATAAGTGATAATTTAATCTATGGTTTTCCAGATAAATATGAATTATTAAAAACCCTAAGAAACAACAAATTATTATGAGTTAATCATGATGATGATTATAACTTCTTAGAACTTGAGAAAATATCATTAAATATCACTAAATGAATTTATAATGAAAATGAAAAAATAAAAATAATTTATGATTATATACTAAAAAATATTAGTTATTCAATAAATTTTTCGCTTGATGATTATGAAATATTTTCTTGAATTGATACATTTAAAAATAAAAACTGAGTTTGTGAGTGATATGTAGAAATATTTAATTTAATGCTTTGATTTAACAATATTAAATCAAAAATAATAATATGAGACGTAATTGATGCAGTAGATTTTCCTCAAATCTGACATGCTTGGGTTAAAATTCATGATAGTTATTATGATCCTACTTTTGATGATCCAGTTTGAGCTGAAAAAACTAAAATATATAGTCAATATGATTATTTTAAATTACCAGAAGATTTATTTTATACAAACAGATATGATAAATGAACTACTCCTGAAGAATTAAAAACTACAAATATGGAGTATAGAAAAAATTTAATAAAATTAAACATTTCTAAATTAGTAAAAAAATATGAAAATATTAATTACAACTTACTAAAAATATATAAATTTAAAGACAAATATAAGATTCCTTATTTAAAGAAAATTACAACTAACCACATTATAAGTATACTATGAGTCCATGATATGGTAAATTTTGAAATAAATTTAAATTGAGAAACTAAATTTGTTAAAAATATAAATTATGCGACTATAACAGATGATATGATTGAAAATTTTTTATATCAAAATAATTATGATTTGAGTTGATATTTACTTATAAAATGGATTAAAAATGATGGTAGTTTTGAATATATAATTACAAAAGAAATATTATACGCAAATTAAAAAAAGCTATTTTAAAAATAGCTTTTTTTAATACTATAAAATAACAATTTAGAGATTTTAACAAACTATTAACAGCAATTAAAAAGTAAGATTGATTTAGAAATAATAATAAATAATATAAAATTGTTATTTTTTTTGCTAAACTGGAGTATTTAAATGCCACCAAAAGGCTATAAACCACCGAGTTTTTTTACACTCAAAAGACTCAGAAAACAAGGAAGTAACAATCAAAATGGAGGACAAGCAGGAGAATCTAGTTCTCCTGAGAAAAAACAATGAAATTGTTTTTTCCAAGAAAACGCGACTTCGTCGCGTTTTTAATTTCCACTAAAAAATAAATAATCTTGCATTTAAAATCCTAGCAAATATACTTCTAAAAATTCTTATTTATAAATAATTAAAAGTGAAAAAACAAGTAAATTTTTCAGCTATAAACTTGGGTTGTAATAAAAATATGGTAGATACAGAATTTACTATATGAGAAATACTTAAACTAAATAGTAGCGAAGTTGAGATTAATTTCTACCCAGATCCTGAAGATGAGGAAGTAGAGTATGTAATAATAAATACATGCTGATTTTTGTCTAGTTCTCGTGATGAGGCCGAAGAAACAATTTGGGCATATGATAATATGTGAAAAAAGGTTATATTGATTGGTTGTTATGTTCCAGTTAAAGATGATAGTTTTTTAAGTAGTTTAAAAAATCTAGAAGCAGTTGTTCCTTATGAAGAAGTAAAAAATACAAGTAGTATACTTTTAAATAATATATCTCTCCCAAATGGCGAGGGAATAGAACAAAAAATATCTAAATTAAAAACTGGATTAGCAAACCTAAAAAAAGATAAATTAAAAGCATATTTATCAAGTATTGGTTGAGATCAAATCGGTACAAAAGCACATATTTATGGAACTGAGTCAGTTAGAGCATTTTTACATAGTTATAAATGATATGAATACTTAAAAATAGCAGAATGATGCAACAATAAATGTAGTTTTTGTATTATTCCAAACATAAGAGGTAAACAAAGATCTAGAACTATAGAAGATATACTTGAAGAAGTAAAAATTATGGTGAATAGTGGTATAAAAGAAATAGAAATTATTTCTCAAGATACAACTAGATATTGAGTCGATTTATACAAAGCTCCATATTTACTAGAATTACTTGAAAAAATAGATGAGATACCTTGAGATTTCAAGATCAGACTTTTCTATATGTATCCAGATATACTTAGCCTAACTCACATAGATAGACTAGCAAATCTAAAAAAACTATTGCCATATTTTGATTTTCCATTTCAACATATAAGTCCAAATGTACTTAAAAACATGAATAGATTTTATGATGATAGTCATATATCAAAAATCATAGATTATATAAAAGAAAAATTTCCAAACAATTTCTTCCATACAAATTTCATAATCGGTTTTCCATGAGAAACAGAAGATGATTTCAATATGCTCTTAGATTTTGCAAAAAAATACGAATTTGATAGTGTTTCAGTTTTTGGTTACCATGATGAACCACTAGCTGATAGTAATAAATTAGCAAATAAAATAGATGCAAAAACTATTAAAAATAGGGTAAAAACGATGAAAACTCTATTAAATGAAATATATGATAAAAAAGATAAAGCTAGATTAAATACTAAGCAAATATGATATATAGAAGAATTATACGAAGATTACGCTATAATAAGACCAGAAATAAAAGCACCTGAAATAGATGATTTAGATAAAGTTGATTTTGCTGATATAGATTGAGATTTTGATTTAGATTTAGGTATGATAGTTGAATATGTTTATAGATGAGAGTTAAAAGAATAGTATATAATTTGTATATAAAATACTTTTGACATTATATAAATAAAATATAAAATGGATTTAGATTAAAAGCTAAACCATTTTTTTTATGAATGAAATAAATTTTGAAGCAGAGTACAATAAACTAAACCCAGCACAAAAACAAGCAGTAGATAGTATTTACTGACAAGTTATGGTTGTAGCTTGACCAGGTACAGGTAAAACTCAAATCATATGACTTAGAACTGCAAACATCATAGAAAAAACATGAGTTAATCCAGAAAATATACTTATAACTACTTTTACTGATGCCTGAGTTATAGCCATCAGAAAAAGACTAGTTAAATTCCTTTGAAATACTGGATACAAAGTTACAGTTTCAACGATTCATTCATTTGCAAGTGATGTTATAAAAACATTTCCTGAAAAATTTATAGAATACAAAGCTGGTAATTTGATAGATGATGTAGATTCTCTTGAAATCATCAAAAAAATAACTGATAAATTAGTAGATGAGAAAAAAGTAACATCTTTAGTTACTGATTATGATAGATATTTTTACCTAAGAGATATAAAATCTCGTATTTCAAACTTGAAACAAGAAGCTATAAATACAGTTTTACTGAACAAAGCTATAGAAAAACAAGAAGCAATTTACGCAGAAGAACTAAGCGAGATAAAACCAACTCTTAAAAAATACGAAACTACAAGAGAAAAAAATGAAAAACATATATTAAAACTAAGGGAATTAGTATTGTTTTATGCAGAATACAACTCATATCTAAGAGAAAATTCAGTTTATGATTTCAATGATATGATTAATTTTGTATTGGAAAAATTTGAGTCAGACAGGGAACTTAGACAATTTTATGCTGAAACTTTTCAATTTATAATGCTTGATGAATATCAAGATACAAACAATGCTCAAAACAAGATTATAGATTTGATTTTGAGTGAAGCAATTGATGCAAATATCATGACTGTTTGAGATGATGATCAATCTATTTATCGTTTCCAATGAGCCAACATAGAAAATATGCTGGATTTTTCTACTAAATACAAAGAAACTCAATTTGTAGTTTTAGAAGAAAACTATCGTTCAACTCAACATATATTGGATTTAGCAAGTAGTTTAATAGAAAATAACAATGAAAGATTATCAAACAAGATTACTTCAATAAATAAAAAATTAACTGCAAGTTCTCCTTTAAAAACAAGTACAATAAAACCATTGTTATTTAAAGCAAATTCTCAAGTTGAAGAACAAACATATATTATAAATAACATCAAAAAGCTGGTTAATTCATGAATAAGCAAAGAAGAAATAGCTATTATAGTTAGAAATAATAGAGAAGTAGAAGAGTGGAGTAATTTACTACAAAAAAATCATTTAGATGTAGAATCAAAACTAAAAACAAATATATTAAATTCAAATTATGTAATCTACATACTAAATTATTTAGAACTAATTGCAAATCCTAATGCAAATGAAGAAAAGCTTATAAATCTGATGAGAAATGATATAACTGGACTAAATTCTATAGATATTTTAAAAATAAATAGGGAATTGTATATCAAAAACTATACTAGAAAATTTAATCTATCTATGTTTGATTTTTTAAGTGATTTAAATCTAGATTCAGAGCTTGGAACTATAGAAAGACCACTAGAACTCAGAGATTTAAAAGGTCTGATTGATTTTAGAGATAACCTACTAGATTTTTCATCAAAACTTTCAAGCTTAAGTTTTACAGAATTTTTTGCAGATTTTTCATCAAAGATTTGAATAATAGAATACATAGAAAAAAATGGTGATTTTGCTGATTTAGAAGACATATATACTCTTTTTAATACGATAAAAAATTGGAATACAAAAGATATAGGATTAAATATTAAAAAATTATTAAATAAGGTAGAATTATATAAAACATATAATTATCCTATTTCTAGACAAATTTTAACAGAAAAAAAGTGATGAATACAAATCTTAACTGCTCATTCTTCTAAATGACTAGAGTATAATAGTGTTTTTATACCTGGACTTTATACTTGAAATTGGGATTCTAAAGCAACTAGAGATTTATTAAAACTACCTAGTAATATAGTATGAGAATGATTGCAAGAAGATATCAAAGATAAACAACAAGAAGAAGATAGAAGATTATTTTTTGTTGCACTAACTAGAGCTAGAGAAAATTTATTTCTAAGTTATCCTGCTTGAATTTGAACTAAACCACTATTAGAATCTCAATTTATATGAGAAATATCATGATATTTTGATGAAGTACAAGAAAACATAGAACTAGAAAAAATAGAAGAATCTGTTTGAAATAATATAAAAAATCATCTTATAAAATATAGCAACTTAGAAATAGAATACATAAAAAATTTCTTAGAAACCTACAAATTATCACCAAGTGATTTAAATACATTTTTAGAAAATCCACTAGATTTCTTACATAAAGCAGTTTTTAAATATCCATTTATGGATAATAAATATACTATATTTGGTAAGGTTTATCATAGGACTCTTGAACTTTTTTATTTAAAATTTAAAAATGAACAACTTTTACCTGAAAAATCATACTTAACTAGTACTTTTAAATATCTAATAGAAAGAGAAATACTGACTCCTGAAGAACTAGAAAACGCACTAGAAAAGGGAATTAATTGACTTGAAGGTTACTATGATCTATATAGTAAAAAATCTGAAGTTCCTTTAGTTTTAGAGTATAGTTTTAGAAAGAAAAATCTATTTTTTGAAAATGTACCACTTACATGAACTGTAGATAAGATAGAGAAAATTTGAGAAATAAGCCCTCACCCTAGCACTCTTTCTAACCCTCACCCTAACCCTCTCCCAAAGGTAGAGGGAACAGGAAACAGCTTACAACAACTTGCATTTTTCAAAGATAAAGTTGCTTTGGTAGATTACAAAACTGGTAAAGCAAAATCTATATGAGAGATAAAATGAACAGATAGATACGGGAATAAAAAAGAGTGAGAATGAAAATATTTCAGACAACTTATGTTTTATAAACTACTTTGTGAAGTAGATTTTGAGTTTAGTTCTAAATTTGAAGTTTGAAGTCTGGCGCTAGATTTCGTAGAATGAAAAGACTGAGTTTATAAATACGTAGAAGTTGATTATACTAGTGAAGATTATGAAGAGTTTAAGAATGAGTTAAGAGAAGCTTGGAATAAGATAACAGATATAGGATTTTGGAGAGAGATATTGGAGAAAGAATAATAAAATTAATATAATTTAACTTTAATTAAGTAAAAATATAACATAACTCCTAAAAATAATAGCTAAGAAATTAGTTAATATTTTTGGGATTTTTTTAATTAAAAATTACAAATAAATATGTTTAATAAATTACAAGAAAAAAATATTGCATTCATAGATTGACAAAATCTTCATCTTTGAACTAGTTCAGAAAATTGGAAGATAGATTTCAAAAGATTTAGAATGTATTTAGAGAAAAAATACAACATAGAAAAAGCATATTATTTCTTATGATTTTTAGATGAAAATCAGCAAGAAATGTATAGAAAAATACAGGAATCATGATTTATAATTGAATTTAGAGAACATACTTCTCATATGAAATGAAAGAAAAAATGAAATGTTGATGTTGATATAGTGTTTGAAATAATGAAGAGATTAATTGATAAAAAAGATTTTAATAAAATTGTATTAATTAGCTGAGATTGAGATTATATTAAACTAGTAAATTATTTAATTTTAAATAACCTTTTAAAAAAAATAGTTTTTCCAAATAAACGTTTTTCATCATTATATAATCCTATCGCTTATAATTATTGAATAAACTTAAGTTTACCTGATATTAAAAAGAAAATTGAATACATAAAAAAAGAGGTGCCCTTAGGTAATTAGCCGTTTGGTTCCTCTTTTGTCGTGATACATGTATATATTATACTATTTATAAAATAATGCAAAAGTTTTTATTAATTTTTAGTGAGTATTTTTAATTTGCTTTTATAATGCTAAAAAGTGAGTTTTAAAATTTAATATAGATTTAATATTGGGCTATTTTAAGCAAAAAATTGGACTTTTAAAATAAAATAAATATATTAAATATAATTAAAAATAAATAAATTATTTATGGAATTAATATTAAACAATATATTAAGTAGAATTTTTCTTATATTAAGAAATAATGAAAAAGAAGTAATTTATATTAAAACTAATAAAAAAGTTAAAAATGAATTTAGTCCATTTTTAAAATGGGCTTGAGGAAAAAGGCAAATATTAAATGAACTTGAAAAACATCTTCCAAAAGAATTTAATAATTACTTTGAACCCTTTTTATGATGATGAAGTTTTTATTTTAATTTAAAAAGTAAAAACCTTATAATATGAAATTCATATTTAAATGATTATAACACAGAATTAATTAACACATATCAAATTATACAAAATAATCCTAATAGATTATTAAAATATTTAGAGGAATATAAACAAAAAAATTCATCTGAGTTTTTTTATGAAATAAGAGATTGGGATAGAAAGAATTGATTTAAATACAAATCTAAAATTAAGAGAGCTGCTCGTTTTATATACCTAAATAAAACTTGTTTTAATGGTATTTGGAGAGTAAATTCAAAATGACAAAATAATGTACCATATTGAAAAAATGCTAATCCTTCAATATATAGTGAAGAAAACATATTTTCATGCAATGATATTTTAAATAAAAATACATTCTTATATTCTTGAGATTTTAAAGAAATACTAAAAAAAGCAAAAAAATGAGATTTTATTTTTTTAGATCCTCCTTATGATCCTATAAGTGAAACAGCAAATTTTACAAGTTATAATGGTTTTACATTTTGTAGAAAAATGCAAGAAGATGTATATAAAACATTTAAGAAACTTGATAAAAAAGGTTGTTATATTATGATGACAAATAATTCAACTAAATTTATACAAGATCGTTTTAAAGATTATATTTCAAAATATTGAGAAAATATTATTCCTGTTAAAAGATATATAAATTGTCAGTGAGACAAAAGAAATAGTGTTGAAGAAATTATTATTAAAAATTATTAGTATGAAAGAACAATATTCAGCAATAATAGAAAATGTAAAAAATAGATTATTTTATTATTGGAATCCCTATTTCTTATTTTTCTTTGTTGTTACAATAATTACAGGTGCCCCTATTTTATTATCATTAACATCTGTTACTAAAGTAATATTAGAACCCCATTTCTCAATAGTAACTTATTGAGTAGTTTTATTAGTAACTTCTGGTTTGAATTTAGTTTATGAAGAATACCATAGGGTACAATGAGTTCTAAAGAATAAAGCAGAAAAAGAAAATCATCCTTTTGATAATGATACATGAATGTTATTAGTTTGATTTTTATGTATATTATTAGCTATAATTTGGTGGATAATATTAACTGTAATTGCAACAACATCATTAAATAATTATAAAATAATTTACTGGATAACATCTATTGTTTTCTTTATTTTTTCAGTATTATCTTGGATTATTTCTAATGCTAAGAATTGGGAAAATACAGAAAAAATCACATCTTTAAACAACTTTAAAAAATCTAGTGATGCTTTAAAAAATGGAGCAAAACAAGTTGAATTTACTATATAATTAATATAAATGAAATATTATTTTAAAAAATTTTTAAAGTTATCTACTTTAAATTTTTCATCTGTAGAAGATAAAAATAAAATGTGTTTATCTATGTTTAAATTATGAGATCTATATAATTTGTCTTTTACAAATCAAAGAGCATATTTTAATACCATTGAAACATTAAAAGAAAATGATGATTGAGAAAATATTGAAATTTTTTCTATTGAATCAACAAAAGATGAGGATAATTTTTCTGTTTCTTGATTTCAAAGAAGAACACAAGTTGAAAGACTAAAATCAATAGCAGAATATCTTATAACGAAATGAGAAGATATTGAATATTTCTGAGAAGATGAATCTATTTTAAAAGCTTATTTAAGTAACTTATGAAATAAATCTATTTTTCCAAATAATATAATTGTTAGTTTAAATAATGAATTGCAATATTCTACTGAAAACTTTATTCATGATTTATATTTAGACTCATCAAAATTAGATAATTTAGAGGATTTTAATAAATTTAAAAATAAAATTTATTTACTGTTAGCATTAAATCAAGATAGTTGAAAAATATTATTAGAAAATTTAGATTGAGAAGAAGCTGAAAAAAACAATTATTCACAATTATGTTTTTTAGAAAATGATATTTTATATATTCCTATTTTTGAATTAGATGAAAATATTTCAAATGAAGAATTAAAAAATTTTATTGTTCAATCTCCATTATATAATAAAACATATGAAAAAATTTGAATAGAAAAAATTAAAGAATATGAAAAATTTTATAAAATTGCATGGATAATAGATTGACAACATAGAACAATGTCTTTAAGATATTTAAATGAAGTATTACCAAAAATCAAAATAAAAATAGAAAAATATTTAAAAAAAATTAATAAAATAAAATTAATAGATTATTTTAATGAAGTAAATATAAAAAATAATATTTATAGTAAATCTATCGCTGTAACTAGTTTTTTAAATTCAAATTTATGAGAACAGGCTGATATATTCTTAGATATTAATAATAATGCAAAACCTGTTGATAAATCTTTAACATATGACTTATTACCATTAACAGCTCAATGAATAACAGTTGAACTAGCAACGAAATCTATATTTGATAAATTCAATCAAACTAAAGAATCGCCTTTATATAAAGTTCTTTTTAATATAAGGTGATATGCAAAAGAATGATGAGAAAATATTTTATCTCAGGCTAATTTTATTAATGAAGTTAAATATTATTTAAAAGAAACTAAAAGTAATGATAGAATATTTTCTGAATGTTTTAAAAATAAAAAACTTACTCCTGTTTATTGGTTAATGTATTCTTTTTTCGAAAAAGTTAATAATTTATATTGAGATACTATTTTTAAAAATTGATTATATAATGATAAAGATTTTGCACTATACAGAACAACATGATTTTGAGCATTATTACAACTTATGGTTAATATATTAGTAGAAACAAAAGCTAATATACATGATTATAATGAAGATACTTATAATAATCCTGAGAATAATATTAATAAATTATTTGATAAATATTTAGAAATATTATACGAGAAAATTAAATTTTCTCGTTCAGAATTATCAAGTTTTAGATGAAAATGATGACAACTAGATTTAGTTAAAGTAATGAAAATAATAATATGAATTGATAGTATTAATAAATATAGTTGAGAAGAAAGAGAAAAAATAGAAAATCAAATGAGGATATTTAATTCTTAATTAAAACAAGACTTAAAAAATTATTAATTAATAATTTAAAAATGGAATTTATAATATAGATTTAAAATAATAATTTATGAAAAAAGAATTAACATTTTCAGATGCAATTGAGCAAGTTATGATGAATAACTGATTTTATGCACCACTTTCTCTTATTTATAAAGAATTTTGAAAATATAGAGAAAAAACTGGAGTTACTCCAGATAAGACAATTCAAGAAAGAGTTCAAAGAGATAAAAGATTTACTAAAATAGGTTATTGAGTTTATGCCTTAACTGAATTTTTAGATAAATTACCTAAAGAAAAGCCTATAAAAACAGAAAAAGATAAGATTGAAAGAATGCATTCTAGGATTCAATGAATGCTTATAGAAATTTGAAATATGAATTGATATGATACATATACTCCTGATAAAAATTGAATTTTTATCAATAAAGAAATTTGAAAATTAGCAACACTTGATAAAATTCCACAATTTACATATGAAAAAATTATCAATGATTCTATAAGATTTGTTGATGTAATTTGGTTTAATGAAAGATGATTTCCTGCAAAATTGATAGAAGTTGAAAATTCTACAGATTTTAGAGCTTGATTTATAAAAATGAATGAAATTCAAGATTTCAGAACTGATTTTTTATTTATTGCTCCAGAAGAAAGAAAAAATAAATTTGATACTGAAAAACAAAAAATTGCATTTAAAAACATAAAAGATAGATGTGTATTTCAAACTTATGATTTTGTAGAAAATTGGTACAATAATCACATTGAATGAAAAAAATTTAAAATATAATTTTGATACTTATAATCTGTTGTAATTCATGAGTTTTCATGTAAAATAAGCCAATATTTAATATTGACTTGTTTTTTTTTATGAACTACCTTTGATCTAAAAAATCATTAATAGAATTTATAGAAAAATCTATAAATTCTGTTGTATCAGAAAAAAATTATGTTTTTTCTGATCTTTTTGCTTGAACTTGAATAGTTTGAAGATATTTTAAAGAAAAGTGACATAGTGTTATAGCAAATGATTTACAATACTATAGTTTTGTATTAAATAAAAATTACATATGAAATCATACTGATTTATATTTCTCTTGATTAAGAGAAGTAATTCCAGAATTATTTGTTTGAAATGTAAATAATTATAAAGATATCGTTTTAAATTATTTGAATTCATTGGAATGAAAAAAATGATTTATCTATAAAAACTATTCTGTTTGATGAACAAAAAAATCAGAATATGAAAGAATGTATTTTTCTGATGAAAATGCGATGAAATGTGATGCAATAAGAAGTAAAATAGAAAAATGGAAAAATAAAGAATTAATAAATGAAAATGAATATTATTTTTTACTTACTAGCTTACTTGAAAATATAGATAAAGTAGCAAATACAGCATCTGTATATTGAGCTTTTTTAAAAAAACTAAAAAAATCTGCTCAAAATTTGATGACTTTAAAACCAGCTAATTTCTACTTAAATGACCATGAGCATATGGTTTATAATTCAGATGTAAATGAATTAATTAAAAATACTTCTCACGATGTTGTATATTTAGATCCACCATACAATGAAAGACAATATAGTGCAAATTATCATGTACTTGAAACAATTGCAAAATATGATAAACCTAAAATAAAAGGTAAAACTTGAATGAGAGATTATTCAAAACAAAAATCACTTTATTGTAAAAAAACTGAGGTTAAAAATTCTTTTAGGGAATTAATTCAAAATATAGATGCAAAATATGTATTTTTAAGCTATAATTGTGAATGATTAATGAATATAGAAGATATAAAAGAAATTATGTCTTCTAGATGAGAATATTGAGTATTTACAAAAGAATATAGAAGATTTAAAGCAGATAAAACAGAAAATAGAAATCATAAAAAAAGTAGTGTAACAGAATATCTGCATTATGTAAAAATTACAAATTAACTTTATATTTATTCAATAAAATCAATAGATCATAATAATTTATAATCTAACTATTTTTTTATGAAAATAATTATTCTAGATTTTACAGATTGAAAAGTTAAAATAATAAATAACTTAAAAGGTAATATTCAAAGTGAAGAAGTTGAAATATTGATGTACGAAAAATATTGATTAAGTGTTTCAAATATAGAATATATGCTAGTTCCAGAATTAGAAATAGAAACCCTAAACTAAAAAACTCCCTTATTTAAAAATAAGGAAGTTTTTTCTTTTTTATGTTAATCCCCAGCCTTTGGCTGGGGAGGTTAGAGCTTTCGCTCAATTCTCTTAGTCTGACTTCAACCAGTTTCTGATTAGTGTACCTAACCAAATTCCGATCCATTTCCGGCACAAAGTAGCCTTTGCGTTCTTGTCGAGGGAACGAAATCAAACCAAAAAATTTTATTTTCTTTACTTTGTTTATTTTTGCCATTTTCAGACTTAATAAACAAAACGAAATTGTGTCTCCAGATAAAATCCAGGAGAGCACGAATTACGGGAACAAAGTTCCACATATCTGCCTCCTGTTTTTATTGAAGTGAGATATTTATATATAAAAAAAGTACTAAGTCAAATTTATTTTTTAAAAACAGAAAAATAAAAAATTCATCTTGCATTATAAATTAAAAGTACTATACTAAAAAAGTAAAGTAACTCCTAACTTTAGAAAATATGTGAACATTATTAAAAAGTGATGCATTTAAATGAAGAAAAGTAGTAAATAAAAACGAATTAACATCATGAGTAAATGATTGAAATGTTACCAAATTCGAATCAATTAAAAGAAAAAAAATAACTAGTGATGAGATTCCTGAAATTGAATTATTTTCTAGTAAAATTAGAACAATAGTAAATGAAATAGTATGAGAATTAACAGATAAATGGCACAAAAATAACTGATTATTTAGATATTTTTCTGAAGAATGACTGAAAAAAATAGCAGATTCATCAGATATATTGAGTGATAAAATGTTTATATATGGATTACTTACGAATGAAAGACTTAGTAATACAGAAAGTAAAACTTATGTACCTTTTTCAGATGAAGAAAAACTATGACATATAAAAGAATTTTTAATTATAGAATTTAAAGATAAAATAGATAGTCTATTAGGTCTAAATTCAAATTCTTATAATAACGCATTTGTAATTAATCTTTTTAATAAATAAAATATGTGAAATATAATTTGAAAATGAAGATTTCCAGATAAAGTTATAAGAAATGATAAAAAAATAGTAAGTACTGATTTTTCAGAAAATGTTGTATGCATACCAACACAATTAAATATGGAGAATACTGCAAAAAATGAACTAATGGACTTTAAAGATGCAATAATAAGAGTAATTGATGCAATAATAGATGAATGAATTGATGATTATCTAACTTTTAAATGAGAAAAAATAGAATCCGAAGAAGAAGTAGATATAGAAAAAAGAAACTTACTTAAAGAAACAACTGAAATCTGGGATGAAATGCTTATTAAAGCTCTAGCAATTGAAGATACAGTTGATTTTATTTGAAGCGATTATCAAGTTTGAATTGATTTTAAACCAGAATATATATTATGAGCTATTGAATGATTATTAAATACTTATAGAAATAGAGTTTTTGAAAAATTAATCAGAAATGAAAAAAAATTAAAAAATAATAATTAATTATGAAAATAGTAATAGTTTGAGCGTCAAATGATAGAGAAAAATATGGAAATAAGATACTAAGAGATTTAGTAAAAAAATGACATATAGTAATTCCTGTAAATCCAAAAGAAAATGAAATAGAATGACTTAAAGTTTATAAAAGTTTAAGTGATATAAAACTAGATTTTGATATAGTTAACTTTGTAGTAAAACCAGAGATAACACTTCAAATATTACAAAAAAATCTAGAAATAATTAAAGATAAAACTATTTGGTGTCAACCGTGAGCTAGTAATGAAGAAGTTGAAATATTTTTAAAAAATAATTTTAAAAATTCAATAACTAATTCATGTATAATGATTGAAGATATAACAAAAAAAGACTAGCAAAGCTAGTCTTTTTTTATAAAAAATAATTTATTTTTTATACACTTGAAAAGTGTATTCTATACCATTTTCAGTTTCATAATCAGTATAACTTTCCAATACGAAATCACTAGGAATTCAATCAAAATGTACATCACAATTAAAATCTCATTTAACTCTTGTAATATATATCTTTTCAAGTAAATCACTTTTTAACGCATAATTATATAGCATAGCTCAACCAATTACAAAAATATTTTCTATATTTTCTTTTGATTCAAGCTCACTTAAACAATGTTCAAAACTATTGAAATAAAGCACAAAATTATCTATTTCAGAACCCATATTATCATATTTTAAATCTTTACTTAAAATACAATTTATTCTATCTTCTAATGGTCTAAATTTACTAGGAATAGATTTCCAAGTATTCAATCACATAACAACTGCATTCATTTTTCATAAATCTGTTGTTTCTGAAGTGATTTTTTTAAAATATTTTAAATCAGCTGGTAGTTTCCAAGCTAAATCTCATGATTTTCAAATTCAGTTTTTATCATCAACTGCCAAAATCATACTAAATCTTATATTTTCCATAATTTTATTCTTAAAAATAATCTTCTAAATTAACACTAAACAGCAACAGGAGCAGTTATCCTTTCATGATTCTTATAATTAACAAGTTCAAAATCATTCCATTCCAATCATTCTAAATCTTCTAAAGTTTTTATATCTTTTAGTATTTTTAACTCAGGAAGAGGTAACGGATCACGAGAAAGTTGTAAATTTACTTGATCTATATGATTATTATAAATATGTGCATCTCAAAGAGTATGTGTAAAAGTTCAAGCTTTATATCAAGTTATTTTTGCTATAAGAAGCAATAAAGTTGCATATGAAGCGATATTGAATGGAACTCACAAAAACATATCTGCACTTCTTTGATATAATTGAAGATTTAATTCTTTATTTGTAGTATCAACATTGAATTGAAAAAATGCATGACATGGTGGTAATAACATCTTATCTATTTGGGCAGGATTCCAAGCAGAAACTATAATCCTTCTATTTGTTGGATTTTTCTTAATTTGTTCAATTGCATTTTTTAATTGATCAACTCATTCACTATTAAAATTTCTCCATTGATGTCAATAAACAGGTCCTAAATCTCAATATTCTACAACAAATTGATCATCTGCTGGTAGTGATTTTATTTTTTCTATGAAATTAGTTTTTTCTTCAAACCAAACATCACTATATTTTGGAAAACTTTCAGATAATCAATTTGAATCTATGTAATTTTGAAATGGCCACTCATCCCAAATATGTACATCTCTATCAACTAAATATTTTATATTTGTTTCTCATCTTATAAGCCAAATAAGCTCAACAACTATTCATCTCAAAAATGTTTTTTTTGTAGTTACAAGAGGGAATCAATTTTTTAAATCATACTTTGCTTGCATACCAAAAAGACCTCTAACTCAAGTACCAGTTCTATCATCTTTTCAAATACCATTATCTCTAATATCCTTTAATAATTCTAAGTATTGCTTCATAAGAAAAAATTAAAATTAAATATATTCTAAATATATAACTTTTTTTTAAAAAATAAAGACTTTCTTTTGCAAAAAGCCATATTTTAAATAAAATTATTCTCGCTTAGATTTAATTGATTAAGAAAAATAATGAAAGACAATAATAAAGAAAAAAAGAAAATACCACAAAATCTATGAGTTAAAAAAGTAAATAATTATAGACCTTTTTGAATTCTTATATTGATAGTTTTAATACTATCATTAATACTTCAAACACTTAATACTACACAAAAATACTCTGATACAGATATAGCTTTAAATGAATTAGAACAAAATTTTTTAAGTTGAAGTTATAGTGAAATACTTATTGACTGAAATAAAGCAATAGCTACATTATCAGGTTCAAAAGTTGTAGAAAATGGTATAGAAAGAATAAAAAGAAACATAGTTATATTACCAGACAATGATTCTATAAATGATTTATGATTAAAAAATCCTGAAATCCAAACTAAAGTTTCAGTAAAAGATAAAACTAGTGAGAAATTTTGGAATGATATGTTACCAACAATTCTTACATTTGTGTTATTTTTAGTTATATGATTTGTTCTAATCTGAAAAATGTGATGAATGAATAATGCAGCTATGAGTTTTGGTAAATCAAGAGCTAAATTATATGATAATAAAAAAGATAAGATATTATTTAAAGATGTAGCTTGAGCTGAAGAAGAAAAAGAAGAGTTAAAAGAGATAGTTCAATTTCTAAAAAATCCTAAAAAATTTAAAGAAATTTGAGCAAAAATTCCTAGATGAACACTTCTAGTTTGACCTCCAGGAACTGGTAAAACTATGCTTGCAAGAGCAGTAGCAGGGGAAAGTGATGTACCTTTTTTAAGTATTTCATGATCTGAATTTGTGGAAATGTTTGTTTGAGTTTGAGCTTCTAGAGTTAGAGATTTATTTGCTAGTGCAAAAAAAATAGCTCCAGCAATTATTTTTATAGATGAAATAGATGCAATTGGTAAAAAAAGATGACCTGGAAATGGTTGATGACATGATGAAAGAGAACAAACTCTAAATCAAATCCTAACAGAAATGGATTGATTTGATAATGAAACAAATGTTATAGTTATGTGAGCAACAAATAGATCTGATGTTTTAGATAAAGCATTACTTAGACCAGGTAGATTTGATAGAAAAATAACAGTAAATCTTCCTAACTTGTCAGATAGAGAAGAAATATTAAAAATTCATGCTAGTACAAGAAAAACAAATAGCAATATAGATTATAAATCAATTGCTGGTAAAACAGTTTGATTTTCTGGAGCTGATTTATGAAATCTAATAAATGAATCTGCTATAATTTCAGCTAGAAATGATGAAAAAGAAATCACAGAAAAAAGAATAACAGAAGCATTTGAAAGATTAGTAATGTGACTTAGAAAAAAATCTCAAGTTATGAATGCATTTGAAAAAGAATTAACAGCATATCATGAAGTTTGACATGCAATAGTTGGTAAATTACTTCCAAATACTGATCCAGTTCATAAAGTTTCTATTATCTCTAGATGATGAGCACTTTGAGTTACTTGGTTTTTACCAGAAAGAGACGCTTTACTTGTTTCAAAAGATAAATATATAGATGAATTAGCAACTCTTTACTGAGGTAGAGCTGCTGAAGAAATATTTTATTGAAAAGATAAAATTACAACTTGAGCAAGTAACGATATAGAAAGAGCAACTAAAATTGCTAGACAAATGGTTACAAGATTTTGAATGTATGAAGATATTTGAGCAGAAAATTTTGTTTGAGAAATTGATTCTTATTCAGGGCAATGACAAAGAGCATTTGTATCTGAAGAAACAATCAAAAAAATAGATGAAAAAGTAAAACAAATATTGAAAGAAGCTTATAATACAGCTATCAAGTTAATAACTGAAAACAAAGCACTTCATGAAAAAATAACAAAAGACTTACTAGAAAAAGAAGAATTAAGTAAAGAAGAGTTTGATGCATATTTTGCATAATAAAAAGCTAGTTTAAAAACTAGCTTTTTATATTTTTTTAAATAAAATACTATTATTATTATAAAATAATATTATGAGTGAATATATAAGAACATCTCACGCAGTAATAGTAACAGATGATTTATCTACTATATTAGCTGAAAAAAACGCTAGATTTTGATGAAAAATCACTCTTTTTTGATGAAAATTAGAAGATTGAGAAAGTCACTTAGACTGATTAAAAAGAGAATTATTTGAAGAAACATGAATAAATTTTAATGATAATGAAATAAAAACATTAATAGAAAATGATAAATTAGTTTTGTGAGATAAAACTTTTTTATGATTTGTTTATTATATAATAATTAGTAAAAAAAGAGTAACAGATATATTAAAGCATTCTGAAAAAAATATAGTAATAGATACAAGTTTTGAATGAGTTTGAAAAATAGACCTAGCTTTTGAAGAAGTAAGAACAAAAATAGAAGAATGTTTAATAAGATTAAATGATATAAAATTAAATAATTAAAATATGCACGAAATAATAAATTCAATAGTAATGATAGTTTGAGATATGTGATATACTTGAATATTTTTAATGATGGTTTTAGAATCTAGTTTTTTCCCATTTCCAAGTGAAGTAGCTATGATTCCAGCTTGATATTTAGCAAGCACTTGAGTTATGAATTTTTATATAGCATTACTAGTATGAACTATATGAGCCTTAGTTTGAGCTACTATAAATTATATTTTATGATATTATTTATGAGATAAAGTAATTAAAAAACTTATTAGTAAATACTGAAAATATCTGTTCATAAAATTAGAACACTATGAAAAATCAGAATTATTTTTCTTAAAACATTGAATAATAACTACTTTTTTAGCTAGATTTATAACAGTAGTTAGGCAATTAATAAGCTTACCAGCTTGAGTATTTAAAATAAATTTTTTAAAATTCATACTTTTTACTTGATTATGAGCATGATTATGGAATTTAATGCTTATGATAATAGGTTACATTGCATGAGAAAATAGTGAATTAATAGCAAAATATAGTAGGGAACTATTACTCTACTGAATATTGTTTGTTATAATTGTTTCGGTATCATACTATTACATCCAAAAAAGAAAAAAATGAAAATAGAGAGTATAAATGATTTTAAAAATAAAAAAATAGCTATTTTAGGTTATTGATTAGAAGGGAAGTCTACCCTATCTTTTTTGTGAAAAATATGAGTTACTGACATAACCATACTAGATAAAAAAGAAATAGAAAACAAAGAAAATAACTTAAAATACATAACTTGAAGTGACTATCTAAAAAATCTAGATATTTATGATATAATAATAAAAGCTCCTTGAATATCACCTTTTCAAAATCATTTAGAATGATATAGTGAAAAAATAACAACTCAAACAGAAATTTTTACAAGTTTATATACGTGAAAAATTATATGAATTACTGGTACTAAATGAAAATCAACTACTTCAACTATATTATATCTAGCACTTAAAAATGCATGATATAACGTAAAATTAGTATGAAACATATGAACACCAGTATTAGATGAAATAGATATAATAAATAATGAAAAATATGATTATATAGTATATGAAATGTCATCGTATATGTTAGAATGAATTAAACCAAAACTGTATATATGATTTGTAAATAATGTATACAACTGTCATTTAGATTGGCATAATTGATTATGAAATTATACAAATGCAAAATTAAACATATTAGCTAATTCTAAGCATAAAATAGCCAATATTGAACTAAAAGAAATTACTTTAAATATAGAGTGAATTGAGTATTTTTGAGATAGTACAAATTACTTGTACAGTGAAAAATCTTTTATTGTAGATAAAAAAATAGTTTTAGAAGATAAAAATTTTTTAATTCAATGAGATCATAACAAATTAAATATTGTTTGAATATTAGCTATTTTAAAACAAATTAAAAAAGATAAATTTTGTTCCTTATGGATATTTTCTAGACTAATTAATTGATTAAAAATCACTCTAGAAAGCTTTAAATGATTACCACATAGACTAGAAGAAATATGAACTTATAAAGATATACTTTTTGTAGATGACGCTATTGCAACAACTCCAGAATCAACAATAGCTGCAATAAAAACATATGAATACAAAATTTGAACATTGTTTTTATGATGATATGATTATGGTTTTGATTTTTGAAATTTAGTAAAAACTATTAAATTAAATAAGATTCAAAATATAGTATTATTTCCAGAATCATGAGAAAAGATTTTTTGAGATTTAAGTGTATATAATTATGATAATGAATTTATATATAATTTATGATGATTAAATATAAATATATTAAAAACAAAATCTATGGAACAAGCTGTAAAGTTTGCATACAAATATACTAAACCTTGAAAGATATGCTTATTATCAAATGCATCTGCTAGTTATGGATTATGGTCATGATATATAGAAAAATGAAATCAATTTCAAGAATACGTAAAAATATATGCTTAATAAATATATTTTACATAATCTAAGTAGTAAAAGTGATTAGAAACGCTTAAAACGCAAAATTTAAATATTTTCCTTATAGATGGCTTATATAAGCCATCTATTTTTTTTATGTTTTATATAGATATTACATATTTATGTATTTTTAACATCTTAATAAAGATATAGAAATATAGGTGATTTATTATGAAACTTATTTTCAGAAAAAATTAGATTTTTTTTAAAAAAATTGAAATATAAATAATAAATTAAAAATAAAAATTACACAATAAATTAAAATTTAAATATATAGAGAAGTACTTTTAGTTTTCTTAACTAGTTAACATAATGTAACTTATGTGAATATAATATATTTATAATATCATATTAGTGCTAATTTATATACTGTATATTTTATTATCTATATTTACAATTAGATTATTTAATTTTTATATAGTAAGATTTTCAATCTGTAAAAAAATCATCACCTGAAAAATTCTTTCATTCAAATGCTTCTTCTAATTGCAAAATTTCTGAATTCTCTATTAAATTATTATTTAAAAAAGTATTATAAATATACTCTCTTTCATTGTCAATATTTGGATCAATTCTATGTGTTATTCACCATTTTAATCAATCATCATAAACTCAACATCAAACGTAAATAAAGTAATCTCATATCGTATAACTTGTTTTCCAAATTCTTATATGATGTCTTAATTTTATAGTATTTTCATTGGTTAATTTTTGAAATCAAAAATTTTGTATTTCACTATTCCAATACAATGGTGTAATTGGTGCAGATTCGTATTTTGCTTTATCAAGTAGAGATATTCATATATTTTCAATTGACTGTTTTGATAATTTGTCTGCAATATTCCATCAAGAAACATTGAATAAATTAGTCAATTGTTCATCATTTTTAGCAACAAAAATAAAATTAATTGGTTCAGTTGATCTTCATGTTATTGTTTCAGTATATTTAAGATGTTCTCTATTTTTAAATATATCGTTTATATTATTTACTTTCGTATATACAGTTCCCTTTTCTATGGTAAAAGTTATTTTATTATAATAAAAATTATATAGAAATGGCTGTATAACAAGAAAAAATAGTATTATAATATATAAAAATACTCTATTTATATCGCTTGTCTTAGTTTTATTATCTCTTAAAAAATGTTTTAAATATCAAACTATAGTAATTCAAAAAATTAATCATAAAGCTCATAAAAACCAACCAGAAATTACATCACTTAAATAATGTACATTTAGATATAATCTAGATAATCAAATAAGAAATCAAATTAAAATTCAAGCAAATATTATATTGATTTTAGTTTTCCATTTACGTGCTTTTTGAAAAAATAACCGCAAAATAAATCCATATAAAGCAATTGAAATAGCTGCATGAAAACTTGGGAAGCTGTATCAATTTTCTAGGTATACAGCTAAAATAGGTCTTTCTCTATGTATTACTATTTTAAAAATAACAGCTATAATAGATGATGAGATTATAGAAGTTAAAAGTCATAAAATTTCGACTTTTTTTCATCTAATATACAAAAATACTGATACAACAATTGATAATAATATAATAAAATAATTATATCCAAAATAAGAAATAAATATGAAAAAATTTATTAACCTGGAATCTTTAAAGTAATAAAAAAAATCACTTAATCTTATATCGATTTGCGTAATAAGGGATCCATCTAAAACTGCATCAGTAAATAATGAGTATTCAATTATAATGTATATTATAAAAAAAGATAATATAGACAATGGTAGACCTAGAAAATTATTATTTTCGAATCTATTAGATAGAAAAGTGGTGATTTTTGGATATTTAATTGATATTTTTTTAATATATCTGTTTGATAAAAACTTAATTTTAAAATATGATATTAAATCTAAAAATAGATTTAAAAATATTTTTCAGTATTTTATAAATAAAAACTTTACAAACAAAAATATTCACAAAAAGATAATTCAAACTATTAATACATATACAAATCTAGTAACCCGTATTTCAGCTAATACTAAACTTGAAGAAAAAAAGAATCAAATTCAAACAAATATTAAACTCCAAAAAATAGCTCAAATTGAATTGTATATTAAAAAATATATAAACTTTATATGTATTATTCAAGCAACAAATGGTATATTTTCTTTAATTCAAGGAAACATTTTTCAAAATAATATGCTTTTTCATCAATGCTTTTCAAAAAAAATCTTAACTTTTTGAAAATGATCAGGTTTTATAAATAAAAAACCATCATTTAATGCTTTGATTCATATTTTTTTTCAAAGTAAATAACTAAGTGTTGTTCAGATTATATTTCATGCGATTGAAAAAAATAACAAATCTCAAAAATCATAATACCCTCTTCATGCTAAAATTCAAAAAATCAAGACAATAGTAGCGCCTGGTGTAAAATATCATAATATTATAATATTTTCAATCAAAGCAGCCAGAAAGACTATTAAATATCAAATAGAATTTAAATTAGCAAGATGTGGGATTAAATTTTGTAAAAATTGATTCATTGAATATATATTTTTTATAAAAACTTAGTTTATTTTACTTAAAAAAGCAACTTTATCAAATTATATAACAAAAAAAACTGTATTAAAATACAGTTTTATATAAGTCATTTTTCTTTTAATTTTTCTAAACTTGATTTCATTGTATGCATTCAGTCAGCCATTCAAGTTTCAATTGAACCATCGATTTGATGTAGAACTCATTTTCTAATCATATTTGATATACTAGTATTATTTACAAGTAATTCAGTTGCTAAAACTCTTGATTTTCAATCTTTAGTTTTTAGTAAATCTTGCCAAATAACTCAGATTAACGAGTCTGCTAATTGAGCTCTAATATATTCTTTTTCGTCTCATGGAAACATATCAACAATTCTTGAAACTGTTCTAGCTGCACCAGATGTATGAAGTGTTGCAATAACTAAATTTCAAGTTTCAGCAGCTCTAAGTGCTAATTTAAAGGTTTCTAAATCTCTCATTTCTCAGATCATTATTACATCACTAGCTTGTCTTAATGCGTATTTTAAGCCATTTTCAAATGTTTTTGTATTTAATCACACTTCCCTTTGCTCTATCAAAGATTTATTATTTTTAAAAACATATTCAATTGGATCTTCAACTGTTATAATATGTTTAGCCATATTTGCTGAAATTGTATCAATTAATGCTGACATTGTAGTTGATTTACCTGATCAAACTGATCAAGTAACAAGTAATAATCAATTTTTTCTTTTAATCAAATCAAGTAATTTTTCTGGTAATCACAAATCTCTAAAACTTGGTAATTTAGTTTTTATTGGTCTAAATACTGCTCCAGCTCAATTCTTAGCAAAAAAAACATTTACTCTAAATCTAGAATATCATTTTAAATCAATTGGAAAATCTAGTTCTAAATTTTCTTTAAATGAAAGTTTTTGTTTTTCATTCATTATAGATATAATTTGTTCACTTAATTCTGTAGCAGAAAAAATTTCAAATTCATCTAAATAAACTACTTCACCATATATTTTTAATGCAGGTTTAGCTCAAGAACTTAAAATAACATCTGAAGCTTCCCTTTCTAAGGCAACTTTAAGTATTTCTACTATATTCATATGAATTTTTATTAAAATAATATTGTAATAATAATAACATAATTATAATATAATTCAAAATAATATAATAATTTAACTAGGATAATAATGAATAAAAAGGCTTTTACATTAATAGAAGTAATAGTTGCGACAAGTATCCTCTCAATAGCAGTTTTTTGAGTCTATAAAATGATATGAGAGAATTCAAAAATAGTTACGAATTCTAATAATTTTTTAAACACAAGCTTATTATTTCCAATTATAGAAACATGTATAGAAAATAGTAATATATCAACAAGTAAATATATAGATTTATGAGTAGATTATAAATCTTGTAGCGTTTCAGATAGTAGTATAAATAATACTATAGATAATGTAGATTATATATTGTATGCAAAAATGGATAATGATTCTCTTCCAAAAAGTAGGATTTGGGAAATAAGTGTGACTTCTGATTTTAGTTCAACAAGTAGCTGACTTTATATACAAAAAAAATAGAGAAGACTGCATTTCTTCCCTATTTATATAATTTCTACTAATTCCCTTTGTTCTGAAGTTGTCATATAACCGACATATTTCATAAAACTTAGTTTTTCAGAATCAGTCATTACTTCTGATCAAGATATTTTATCTAAAACAGCTCAATCAATTTTTATTTTTCTGTTTTGCATATTTTTTTATATTATATTAATAATACTTGTTATTAGGAGTTAGTTCTCCTGTGGAAATAATTTAAGTATACATATATATTATTCCATATATTTTATATACTGTCAAATATTATCTTTACTTTTTTATAATTTATTTTAAAATATGATTATATTATGAATAGATCCTGGTACAACAACAGTAGGTTTTGCTCTTATTAAAAAGGAAAATAGCAAGATGAAATTAATTGATTATTGAGTTTTTAAAACAACTCCAAAAATAGATTTATCATTAAAAATACTTGAAATTTGAACTGATATAAATCATATAATACAAAAATACAATCCAGAAATACTTAGTATAGAAAAATTATTTTTTCAAACAAATACAAAAACTGCAATTGATGTAGCACAAGCTAGATGAGTAATAGTTTATGAAGCTATAAAAAATAATATAAAAATATCTGATTATACTCCATTACAAGTAAAAAAAGCTATAACATGAAATGGAAAAGCAAATAAACTACAACTTCAAAATGCTATAAAAATGATTTTTTGACTTGAAACTATACCTAAACCTGATGATGCTGCTGATGCGATCTGACTTGCTTATATGTGAGCATTGAATTCAAAAAATCTTATTTAAATTGCAATTATTTATTTTTAAATATAATTGCATTGTTAAGTTTTAAGGACCTAGCTTAATTCGAAGAGTGCTCAGATTCCGACCCTGAGAGACGTTGGTGCAATTCCAACGGTCCTTGCCAATTAATAGAAATTCAAAATAATACAATAAAAAGAGCTTTTAAAGCTCTTTTTATTGTATTATTCATCATAAAACAGTTCAGTTAGATAACCAAGTAATATTAGCATTTCAAACTATAGCATTTCAAGCTGCTCATCAAACTGCTCATCAAGTTGGAGAATATCCTCAAGTAGCATTTACACCATTTCATCATGCTTGACCTGGAGCTCATCAATTTCATCAATGTCAAGATGTAGCACTTCAATTACTTTTTCATATTCACCAACTTCAACCAGTTGAAACAGTTCATGCGGATCAATTTCATCATGGATATGAACCTCAGCAAGGTTGTCAATTTCCAGCTACACCATATCATGCTCAACCTCAACCTCCTCATCATCATATACAATAATTAAGTCAAGAACTATCAGCAGTTCATCAACCTCATCAACCTCAACCTCCTCATCAATAAATAAATCAATTATTTTGTACTGAAATATTAACTGAAGTTGTAAGTCATGGTCATCATTGTGTACCTGCACCTGGACCTCAATTCCATGTACCACCATATCAACCACTTCATCATTTTCCAATAATAGTTCAATTATTTATAATAACAATACTTGAACCTGATATAAATGATCAAGTTACAGTTAATGCTGAATTAGAAATAGAAGTAGAGCCTATATAAACTCATGAATTTATAGTAATTGTTGCATCTAATGGTTTTATTTGATCCCGTCATCCCGATATAGCAGAAGTACGCAAATCATAATTATTTAAATTAGAAGAAATAGTTTGAGTAAATACAAAACTATTTAATGTACAATTTCAGGCTATATTTAATATATCATTAGTTAAATTTGATGGTCAATCAGTAGTTGTAGTACATGTATATCAGTTTCTTGTAGCTGTAATATTATTACAAGTACTTCAATAATCTCTCAATACATCAAAACTTCAATTTGAATCAGCTAATTCACTAATTCAACAAATATCTAATACAGATCAACTTGCATCAATACCAAAACTTCAACTTATAGTATATTTATTTAATACACAAGAATTTCAATCCCAAGTATAATTTTGAGAACAACTTGAACTAACATTTTCAGATCAATATATATTGTATGGTAATATTCATTTTTTATCTTCTACAAGAGCTGAATTTAAATCATTTGAATTTGAAAAAATTAAACTTTCACTATCTCAAGTTTGTAATTTATAATAATCTCAAACTAAAACCGCCTCATTTTTTCTCTCATTTATAGTAGCTAGTTGTACAAATTTATATGCTCAAGTACCACTTCATCATATAGCATAAGATAATATATAATTATTTCATTTAGGATCTTTAAAACTATTTTCTTCTTCTTTAATTTCAGAAAAATTAACGGTTCATTGTGCAGATTTGGTTGGAATTATTCATCACAAAATTAATCAAGATGATGTATCTACTCAATTAACCATCAAATTTTCTGGATAAACTCATTTAACTCTTTCTAAAGATATTTTTTTAAATATATTATTAACATCATTTAATCTCTTAGAATCCCTAGCTTCTCAACTATATCATTCTAAGCTTATAAATGCTATTGTTCATAAAATAGCGAGTATAGTTATTACAACAATTAATTCTACTAAAGTAAAGGCTTTTTTCATTATTTAAATATTATATTTTAATAAATACATATGAATCTTTAGTAATTATATCTATATTTAAATAATGAAAAAAAATAGTTATCATTTTGGATTGTTATTTTAATTTTTTAGTGTTTAATACTACTTTAATAATTTAAAATAATGTATTATATAATAATAGATAAAAAAGAATTTGAAGAAAAAAAGAAAGATATAGTTTTAGGTTAAATAAATAAAAAAACAATAAAATATATATTTTATTGTTTTTTATTGCATAGTCATAAAATGTGAAACATTTATTCTTAATTCTCAAAAACTTTCAGTCTGAACAAAAATAACATCATCTCATTTTTCAATAGATAAGATACTATTCATTCATTTTTTAACATTTTCAAAAATAAATAATTCTTTTCAAGAAAAAGTCACAGCAAAATCAGTAGGATTATGAAATACCTCTCAATCTGGCAATATTATTGGTGCTCATTCTGGTACTAAAAAATCTTTACTCATATATTTACTTTAATTTAATTATAAATGATGCTTTTTGTCATCATTCGGAAATATTATCAATTATATTTCAAACTAAGTTTTTAATAGATTCAATAACTGGCTTTAAATTAGATTCATTTTTTTCCTTACAAATAACAAGAATTTCTTTATTAGAACCAAAATTTTGATTAATATATTTAATGACAAATGATAAAAATCATGCTGCTTTTCATTTTATAAATTGTCAATCTTCATATCAATTTTCATCATAATTTTTTTTTGCTGAATCAGATAAATATCTGTATCATGATGCGGATGTGATTTCAGTAATTGTAATAATATTTTTTCCCGATTCAGAATTTAAAATATTTAATTCTATAAATCATAATAAAACACTCATCTCATTATAAAAAAAATATTTAATTTGTTTTCATAAAAAATTTTTAGTTGTTTTTATGTTAACTAATTGATTATTATAATATTCAGAAGTATCTATTACACTTTCTAATTCTGTATTTAAAGGAGAAACTTCATTCATATTTTAAATAAATTGAAGAAATACTATTAAGTTAAATATATGATAATATTAAAAATTAATAAGTCAATATTAAATTTGTATTAAAAAAAGAGCATAAGCTCTTTTATTAATTAATTAGTTGAAACATCTAAAGTTGCTTGTGTATTAGCTTCTAATTGTTCTTCCAATAATTCTTTTAATGCGATTATTTGTGCCATTAATTTATCTTTATTTGTTTGAGAAATTTTAGTATTTTTATCAATTAATTCTAAAATTCCATCAACTTTTGTTAATACTTTTTCAATATTAGCTTCTTTAACTTTAGGTAAACCAGCTTCTAATTTAGTTGAAAGAGTATCTTTAAAAGTAGAAACTTTATCGTTTAATTTACCTCTATATTCAATTCTAGCATCTATATTTGAATTAATTAGTTCAAAATTTTGTTTCATTAAATCTAATCTAGAAGTTAATTCAGCTTTTACAGTAGAATCAGTTACTAATGAAATTAATTTTTCATAATAAGCTACTCTTAAATTTTGTAATTCTAATCTCAATTCTTTTACTTTTACTAAATCTCAAACATTATCTTTTATTTGATCTTCTAAATCTTTTACATCAGCTCTAAAAGTGTCATTTAACGTTTTAATTTCAGTATTTAATTCAGAATTTAATCATTTTAAAACACTTTTTAATGAAAATTCTGATTTAATTTCTTCTCTATTTTCTTTCATAGTTTTAAAATTTTCTGAAATTTCATCTTTTTTTTCTGCTCTTATTTCTTTAATATCTTTTTTAAAAGTTTTTATTTCACTTTTAATTCATTCCATTTTTTCTCTTGAACCTGTTCCAGAAATACTTTTATGCATTTCAGAATCTTCTGCCTTGTGTATTTTCATTTTTTCTCTTACTCAAGATCAAGTATAAAGAGTTGGTATTGGTCTAATTTTAATTTCATCTTCACTTTTAATTTCACTTTCAGATTTAATTATTCCACCACAATCATCGCCTGATTCACAAACTTTTACACTTGTAGAAACAGAAGATGTAACATCTAAATCGTCATTAGCATTTGATATCCCAAAAGATAAAGCTAATAATAAAACAATTGCTAGGTAATTAGTCTTTTTCATAGTAAATATGTTAATAAGTAAATAATTACGGTATATATTATATAGGAAAACATAAAATAAAAAAACTAATTATAAAAAGTAAATTGACATAAATATAACAAATTTTATAATAAATTTAATTATTTCATAAATAAAAAAAATGTTAAGAAAAATAATCTCATTTTTTGTTTTGATATCATTAATTGGTAATAATTTTTTCTTTTTTAAATCATATGCTTATGAAACAAATTGAGCTAATAATCCTTGGACTTATGAAAAAGCAAATCACTTAGCAAGAAAAGCTGTTTTTTGAATTGATTGAGATAATGTAAAACAACTATATCAAGCTTGAAGCGCTGAAAATGCAGTTAATTTATTATTTCCTTCTATTATTGGTCCTGATAGAACAGATTTTGAAAATAAATTAAATAATATTATTAGTTGAACATGATTTAGTATCACAAACGCGGATAATATGAGATCATATTACATAGTAAAAAAATGATATGATCCTTATCCTGCAAAAGCTAAATTATTTACATTATTTGAGGATATATTTTCTGTTTTCGTAAATACATCAAGTGATATAAATTATATAGATGTAGAAAATACTCATGATATGCTTTATAGTCATACTTTATGAAATTATAAAGAAATGATTAAAAGAAATTTATATAATAATTGAAATCCGTGAGATTATTCACTTTGAAAGTTTTTGGACTTATTTAATCAAACAAATCCTAAATATCCAAATGAAAATTATGCCAGAGAAATATTGCAATTATTTTTGATGTTAGAATATATCCCTAGTGAATCTGAAAAAAATTGAAATACAAAAAATTATAACGATGCTGACGTTGCAGCTTTATCTAAGATAATTATGTGATTTGAAAGTGATGAAAATACTCACATGGTTACTTACAATAATGCAATTAATACAAATACTAAAATAAATTTCTTAGATTGAAATTTAAAATCATGAGATAGTTTTCCATTTTATAATGAAACAACTGGAGAAATAGATGTACAATTATTAAAAACGCCTATAGCTTGAAATAATTGATTAGCAGATAATATAATAGATTACATATTTTCAAAAAGAGAATATGCAATTTCTATGTTTTTAGCTGACAAATTATATAGATTTTATGTTGCTGAAAATCCTACAAGACAAGAATTAGATACTATATCTAGCAAAATAATTTCAAATAATTTTGATATTTATAATACTGTAAAATGGCTTCTTGCAAGTGATATGATGTATAGTGATAAATCAATGAATACTATTATTTACAAAAATCCACTTGAACTAAGTATTTGAACAGCGAATATTTTTTGATTAAATCCTGAAAATATAAGGATTTGGAGTTTAATAAATCTTTGATGGAATCCATATTATCCACCAAATATTTTTGGTAGAGATTGATTTGATAATAATTGAGCATTTTTTACAGCATATACTGAAACTCAGTGGGTAAATGAATCTAGTTATTTTGTAAATAGCTTAGATTTATCAAAAATAATTTCTGATAAAATATACCTGACTCCATATGCGTGAAATGATGATGATTTTAAAAATATACTTTATAGTAATAAAAGTGAGTTATTAAATCTAAAATCTGGAACTTGAAGTTGATTAAGTTGAGTTGTAAATCTAAAAAATTTCCAAATAAAGGATTCTAATAATAATGATATCGTAGTAAATACTTGAAGTATAGATTTTAATGATTTTTCAATATCAATTAATGCAAACGAAAAAATAATTATAAATGAATGAAGATTAGATTATAAAAATAGTATTATAAATATAACAAGTGGTATTTATATAAATAATTGAATAAATAAAAATATATCTTGAAGTACTGAAATAGATTGATTTTACTTAATACAAAAAGATTTTACAAAAGAAAGCTTAATTACATATTTAGAAGATAAATTATATTTAGATAGAAAATTACCTATTGATATTAGAAATAAATTAATAAATTTTTTAACTACTGATAATAATTGAAATCCAGTTAATTTTGATTTAACAAATAATACTTTTAAAAATTATTATTTAAAATCACTAATTCATTTTATGATAATTCAGCCAGAATATGTTATGCAAAGTGGTTATGATTTATCAGAAGATATAGTAAATTGAATAAATAATTTATTAGTTAATAATAATTCAAAATTAATAATAGTAAAAGCTTGAGGTTGAATGGATTATCTACACTGAGTTATACCTAAAAATGAATATGATAAATATCTAGAATATAGATGAACTTGAGCATTAACTTGAACGTGAATAATGAGTTTAGATAATGATTATTATATAAATTCTTCACTTGCACCATTTAAACAATTATATGATTCATGAAATTTAAGACTTATAAATAGAGTATGAACTCCTGATAATTCAAGGGCTCATGATTTAGCTTCTCAAAAAATAACTTCATTAGACAATGTAATAAATATAGAAGATGATTGAATTATTTGAGGATTTTTGAAAAATGAGGATTATACAAAAACAATTGTAATGTGATGATATGCACCACTTATATTTAGATGATGAAATTATTTAAATATTTGAAGTAATGCTTATTTCAATATAGCTGATGCAACAAGTACTACTTTTAAAAACTATAAAAGAAATGTAATAAAGGATATATTATGAAATAGAAATTATCCTGGTAATTCTAAAAATGTATTCAAAAACTCAGTTACAATTAATAATGTAGCCCTAGATTCATATAATGCAGGATGAAGACCTGGTTCATGATACGATATGGAAGATAACTTCATATTTTTAGAAACTATTTTTGATTCAAATATTTCAAGTATAGCTAGAATGTCTGCAGATTGATGATATGATACGCACTGAAATCAAAAAGATACTTTAAATAATAATTTTGATAAGGTAGCTGATAGAACTGTTGAATATTTTAATAGGGTTAAAAATAAAGAAGATGTAACTATATTGTTATTTTCAGAATTTTGAAGAACAAATAAAATGACAGCATCTATGTGAACTGATCATTGAAAAGCTTGATGAATGTTTATTATTTCAAATAATACAAAACTACTTTCTTCCCTAGATAAAAAAGTATATTGAAATATGTCGTTTAAAGATTCTAAAGAAAATTGGTTATGAGTTTGAGTTGATTATAGAGCAGTTTATTCAAGCGTATTAGAATCACTTTATTGAAAAGATATAAGTCCACAATTATGATGAACTTTTGATATAGATGATTATGTAGATACTAATCCTCCTAAAATTGAACTTTTTAGAAAGGAATATGAATACTATAATACTTCTAGAACAAAAATTAAATTGAAATTTAATGTAGATGATATAAATTTTAAACCAAGTGAAGCTTCATACGTAAAAATTCAGTATTGAAAAGACCAAAATAATTTATTTGAAGAATCTCAATACAATATATCTAGATATATGACTGTAAATGAAGATAATTTAGATATTTATTTAAATAATATAGAATCAAAGGCAACGTATTTTTACAAGATTACAATTTATGATAATCAATATTCTCCTACAATATTAGAATGAAGTTTTGTTTCACCAGAAGTAAAAAATAATACAGACAATATTTCTCTAGATAGTGACAGTAGATTATGAAAATATAATAATTTAAAAATTTGATTAAACTATGATTTAGACACAAATACTTCAAGTTGAATATTAGTTTGAGATAAAGTAATTGATAAAGATATAATTTGAGAAAATAGTATTACAATAAAAACAAGTAGTTGAACATATGTAAATAATTTATTTTCTAGTAGTACTTGAACTATTTGGAATTGATGATTTGTTGTACCACAAGAAATAAATAAAGAATATTTTTTAGCTAAAAATAGCAATTATAATTGAGAATTATTGTCTAAATATACAATTGATAAAATAATAAAAGTTTGAGCAGATCAATTATGAGTTTGAATGAAACTAAATAAAAATGTAACTATAAAAATTCCAAATTTAGATGTTTCAAAAAATTATACAGTGTTATCAAGTGAGGATTGAATAAATTGGATAAGAGAAAATAATTCTCGTATTTCAAAAAATTGAGGTAATTTAGATTTAATAGTAAATCATTTTACATATTTCGCATTAGTAGAAACAGATTCTTCATGAAATATAATAGTTCCAAAAATTATAGAACCTTGAAATACAAATCCTTGAGATAATAACTCTTGAAATAATAATTCTTGAACTTGAAATCAAGTTGAAGATACAACTAAAACTTATAGTTCTGGTTGATGAGGTTCTACTCTTAGAAGAGATGTTTGTAAATATTGAGATTTTTCTCCAAGTTATTATGATAACTCTTGTTGAGTAGATCCTGACCAAAAAGTTGCCACTATGTGAGTAGAACAAAGTGAAACTTATAGACTTGAACAAGCAGTTGAGCAAATGAGAGAAAAAGAAGAATATAAAGCACAAATTTATGATACTACTTTTAAAAATAGTGAAAATTTAAGTGATAAAAAAAGTGTATTAAATCTACTTTTAGAAAAAATATCTTATGTAGAAATTTGAAACTACAAGTTAGCAAACATAGAATGATCACCTATAAATACTAAATTATCAAAAATATGACAATTTATAATTGATCAAAATTTTTCAAAAGAATATACTCAAAAACTAATTAATAATTTAAATGATTTACTTGTATATATTTCTATTTCTAAAATGTGAAATATAGATTCTGATACAAAAGCAAATGCACTAAAAAAATTAAATGAAGTAATTAGAGATTTTTCTATAAATTTTAAAAATGCTAGAAAAAAAATTAAAATTAAAAAAGTCGTAAATAATGATATAGAACCAACTTGAAAAAATATAATTCAAATAAAAAATACGCAAACTAAAGTAAATGAACAAAAAGAAATTATAAAAACAAATAATACAATACAAAAACAAACAACAACAAACGAATTTAAATTAAAAACTCTGCAATTCAAAGTAAATGTAGATAATTTATATTTAAAAGCTGATCCATATTGGAAAGAAAATGTGTGAATTTTAGAAAAATGAGACATAGTTGAACAAATAACTCAACTACATGAAAAATGATTTTTTATGATAAAAGTCATTAAATCAAAAAATCTAAAAGAATGAACTACTTGATATATATTTAGTAAATATTTATCAAAATAAAAAACTCTGGTAATCCAGAGTTTTTTATTTATAATAAGCCTAATAAAAATAACTAACAATAATGAAAAAAATACTCCTAATTTTACTTTTATTTTTATGAGCATATAGTACAACTTTTGCTCATCCTTTAGATATTTCAGTAAGTACAGCAAATATAAAATGAAACATTATAAATATTAATACATATTTTCATAGTTTTGAGATAGAATATTTATTAAAAAATAATTGAATAAATCCAGACTGAGTTATAGATTATTTTGAAAATGAAAATATAATAAAAAAATATATAAATGATAACATTTTTTTTAATATAAACTGAGAAAATTGTAAGTTATGAGAAATAAAGATAGATAGAGATGAAGCATATATAATTTTAACTAATTGATTATCCGCTAATTACAGCTTTACTTGTAATAAAAAAATAGATTATTTTAAGTTAAATGTAAATTACTTTTCAGAATTTAAACTTCAAACTAATAGGATAACTATTTATGATTTAAATAATTGAATTAAAAACATAAAACCAATAATTTATAAAGTTTTAACACCAAAAATAAAAGAATTAACTCTTGATTTAAATAATTTAAACGTAGTTAGAATAGATACAGATTGAGATTGATTAAGTGATGAAGAAGAAATAGTATACATGACGAATCCAAAAGAAATAGATAGTGATTTTGATAATTATACAGACAAAGAAGAAATAGACTTTTGATGGGATCCTATAAATAATGCATTATCTCCATGACAAGAATATAGAGAGAAATTGGATATAGAATTAAGTAACAAAAAAATTGATGAACTTGGAAATATAAATGAAAGTATTAAGCAAAAAAATCTAAGTGATTATTGATATAATAATGACTATTTAAAAAAAGTAATGAAATATATAAATGATTACTTTCAAAAATGAATTTGAAATATAATGATTATTTTTTGAATAGTTTATATATTATGAATATTACATGCTATTTGACCATGACATTCTAAATGATTACTTATAGCTTACACACTTGAAAAAGATAGTTGATATAAAAAATGAATATTTTTTTCACTTACTTTTACGATTACACATATAATAGACATAATAATTTTATTTATAATTACAAAAGTTATTATTTCATTTGTTGATATAACTACATATTTATATGATATTCAATTATATAGTGCAATAATATTATTTGTATTAAGTTTATATTTAATAAAAAATTCCTTCAAAAAAGACGATAAAAAATCAAAAAAAATAAATTTAGGTATTGCTTTTCTTGCTTGATTAGCTCCTTGTAGTTTTGCGTGGAGTATATTTTTATTACTTATTGTTTTAGGTAAAACTTCGTGGCTAATACCTCTTATTTTAGCGCTTTGATTATGAATTTTCACAACTCTTGTATTTGTAGTATTTATAAGTGTAACACTAAAAAATAAAGCTTATGAAAAAATATGAACATTATGAAAATACTCATCTTTAATTTCTTCTTTTATTATTTTAATTATCAGTATAATACTATTGTATAATTTAATATAAAAAATCTATGGAGGAGATTATTATAAAAAATGTGGAGCAAAAAAAGAGATTTGACATACTTTATTATGAAAATAAAGAATTAATCCCTTGTGATTTAAAATTGCTTATAAAAAATGTAATCATCATCTTTAAAAGACATTCAAATAATGAAGAATTAATAGTATTAGCTCTTATTTATTGATTATTATTTTTTTCAATAATTAAAAATAACCATACAATAATTACTAAAAAAGATTTAGAAAATCTTGAAATTATAAAAAAAACATTCAAACTTGAAGTTGATTGAGATTTTAAGTATTTTTTAGAAAACGTTCTAAAAATGGATAAGGATTTATTTTTACTTAAGATTATTATAAAATACAATGTACTATCATTTGAAAAAAAATTTATAAATATAGTTAATAATCAAAAAAATTATTATAAATCAATTTGATATATAATACCCTATCTTACTTATTTAGAATCACCACTTTTATGATTTTTTCAAGATATTTATTTCAAAAAAGTATACCCAACTAAATTTGAAAAAATTAGAAAATATTATATAGACAAGATAAATAAGATAGAATTTCCTTGAGAACATATGTTTTTTATAGTTAATAATATATCTGATTTAATGAATGGTGCATGAGTTATATGAAAAACACAAGTTAGAAGAAAAACTTATTTTAGTATATACAATAAATTAAATAGGAAAAAATGAGTTTGATTATTGGATACTATATGAATAAGAGTAATTTTTTGAGATATAGAGGATTTAAATAGTTTTAATAAACTATTTGAATCAAAATATGTATTTCTAAACAAAAAGGATTATATAAATAATCCTAAAGAAAATGGTTATCAAAGTTTACATTACAAATATATAAGTCCATATAGGGACACTCAAATACTTGTTGAACTACAATTGAGAACAATAGAAATGGATAAAAAAATAAAAGAAAATAATTCATTAAGCCATTTTGAGTATACAGTTAAACAAAATAAATGGTCTAAATTATTTAAAGAAGTAAATATTTGATACAATTATATAATAAAAAATAACGTTTTAATAAAAGAAAGTGAAACACTTAAAAATTAAGATAAATAGCCTGGAATTCGATGGAGAAACTATATTAAAAGATATAGATTTTACTCTAAATAAAACTGATAGGATATCTATCGTTTGAGCAAATTGAGCTTGAAAAACTACTCTATTAAAGATATTGACCTGAGAAATAACAAACTATGATTGAAGTATAGACAATGTATGAAATCTAAATCTATGATATCTAAAACAAATTCACTCAAATGATGAAAATAAACTTGTAAGAGATGAATTAAAAGGTGCATTTTCTGACATAATTGAAACTGAGGAGAAATTAGAAAAAATAGAAAAAGAAATGCAAAAAAATCCTAGTGATTTAAATCTAATAGAAGAATACACTTCCCTTTTAGAAGTATTTAACAATATTTGATGAAATGAATTTAATAACAAGATTCACAATGTAGCAAGTTGAATTTGAATTTTTGAATTACTTGAAAAAAAATTAAATGAAATAAGTTGATGACAAAGAACAAAAGTAGCACTAGCTAAAGTATTACTGGAATCGCCAGATATACTTTTTCTTGATGAACCAACAAATTTCATAGATATGTGAAGTGTAGAATGGCTTGAAAGTTTTTTGCAAAATAAATGGAAAAGCGGTTATGTAATAATTTCCCACGATAGAGAATTTTTGGATAAAACTTGTGACAAAACTTATGAAGTTCAACCAAAAAGAGGGATAACTTATTATCACACAAACTATACTTGATACTTAGAAGAAAGAGAAAGGATAGAAAAGAAAAAAATGGAAAATTATAAAAGAGAACAAGAATTTATAGAAAAAGAAGAAAAACTTATAGATAGATTTAGAGCTTGAAGTCGTGCATGATGGGCAAAATCTAGAGAAAAAGCACTTGATAGAAGAGATGAAATAACTCCGCCATATATACCTCAAAAACCTAAGTTTTTTTTCAATTTTTCATGAGATTTACCAGATAAGGTTATGACATTTAAAGAATGTTTTATCGGGAGAACTGAACCACTTTTTTATATAAATGAAGTAGTTTTGTATAAAAAACAAAGGATTTGAATAGTTTGAGAAAACTGAGTTTGAAAATCTACATTTTTAAAAACAATTATGAGAGAACTAGAAGTTCTTGATTGACAATTTATAAGATGAAAATGAATTAAAATCTGATATTATTCACAATTTCACGAAGAGTTAAAAAAAGATAAAACTGTAAGAGAAAATTTTGAATTAGCCTGAATAAATTATCCAGAACAAAACTTGATTTGATTAATAAAGCATTATCTTTTTGAAAGAGAAGATTTAGATAAAAAAGTAAGTGATTTATCTGGATGACAAACTTCTAAGCTACTTTTTGCAATTCTTGGACAAAAAGAATACAATTTACTAATTTTGGATGAGCCAACAAATCATCTAGATTATGATACTAGAGAGAGTTTAGAACAATCATTAAAAGAATTTGAATGATCTATACTTTTTATATCTCACGATAGATATTTTGTAAATAAGCTAGCTACAAACATATGGTTTATAACAAACAATGAATTATCAGTCTCATACTGAAATTATGAGGATTATAGATACAAACTAGAGTTTAATCTAGACATGGATATGAGTTTATTTGACGAAGAGGCAGAACTTAATCTAGTTCTAGAAGAAAAACTCGGAGAGAAAGAATTTAAGAGATTAAAAAATAAGTTTAAGGATTGAAAGAAGAGGAAATAAAAAAGACTAAGAAAATTCTTAGTCTTTTTTAAACATTAAATCAGTTCAATTAACCAATTCTCATCAATTATAGTATCATACATTGCTATATGCAATTTTCCAAGCATCATATGCGATAATTCAAGTAGATTTGATTTGAGGCATTGAATCAGTAAAAATTCATGTCATATCTCTCAAAGTTTCATAATCACTTTTATTATTTTGATTATCAGATTTTATAATTCTATCAATATCTATTTTAATTAATCATTCTAAGTTAAATAATTCAACAAAACCAAGTAATCTATTTTTCATATTATCACCTATTTGTAAATCCATTCAAATTAATTCTTGATTTGAAAATAAAAAAGAATTTCAAATAATATTTCTCAGAGAATCTATATCTGCATCTATTAAAAATCTAATCATTGGATACTTATTTTTATCTTCTTTTATAGATTTTAATATATTTATATAATTATTAAATGCTATGATTAATCAAGTATTTCAATTATAAATTTCATGTAAAGTAAACAAAAATCAATCAACTTTATCTAAATATGATAAAAGTTGTCATTCTAAACTAGTTTTTGATTCTGCATCAAAATACAATCATCTAAGTTCATCTTTTGAAAAATCTTTTAAATGTTCAATTTGATGATTTGATAATACATCAATACATGATTTTTCTATTTCATACAATATTTTTTTTGATTTATCTGATAGAGAATTTTTTAGATTTGTTGGAATATCTTTTAGTGGATTTATTCATTCTGTATCGTCATGAACCAAAGCTAAAGAAAATAGATATCAAACATTTATCCTAGTTTGAAAGTGTCAATGAAAATTAATTTCATCAAAAAAGTATGACAATTCTCTAACTATATTTGATAATCTAACTTGATGAGCAAAAATATTATCATGTGTTAATAATTTAAATTCTGGAAATCTTTGAGTATTCATTAAATTTTCAATCCAAACATTATGATTAACTTCTGATGAGGCTTTTGTAGACATATTAAGTATCTCTAAAATATCCTTAGATACATCATCTAAAGGTCAAAGAGATTCTCAATATTCTCATAATTCACTAATAAGTGATTTTATATCCTCTCAATTAATAGAAACCAAAATATATTGATTATAAAATATATACTATTATTATAATATGTTAAATATTTTATGTCAAAATATAGTTTTATTTACTGATTTATAATTCATCAAATTCTTTTAAATCAAAAACCATAGTAGTTGTTTTTTCTTTTTCATCAATTGAAATAAATCAATGTTTTTCATAAAATCAAACTGCATTATTATTTGCATCAACTATAATAAATCTAATTCAAATAGTTTTTGATAATTCATATGCAGTTACAAGTGCAAATTCGATAAGTTTTGATCAATATCAATTTCATCTTAAATTAGTATCTATAAGTAATTTTCATATAAGCATTGCAGGTATTGGAAATTGTACATTTTCTAAATCGTTACTTTTCCATAAAGAAAAATACTTTGGCTTCATTTTTAATACAGAAGAAGAAAAAGAAATATATCATCTTATGTTATTTTCAATTTCTATAGCATATATAGAGCATAATTTAGAAGATATATAATCATCTGATTCATCAAATAAAAAATCTTTCAAATGTTGAAAGATTTCTTCTGTTTCTATTCTTATATTATCTTTATTAAAATCCTTTTTAAGTAATACTAATTCCATATTATTTTGTTCTTAAATTTTTTTTCATAGATAAACCACTAGTTAAAATACCCTTCAATTTTTCTTTTGAAAGTCATGATTTTAATTCTCAATTCATAATTTTAGCTATTTTTTCAGCTCATGAAGATGAAATAGTGAAGATAGGATTAAATACTTTTTTCATAAAAATAATATTAATCTAATAAAGTAACTTAATTCTATTAAATATGTTAAAAAAGTCAATAAAAACTATTTCCCACTCTTCACTCTATTACAATTTTTACAAAGCATTTGACAGTTATCTAGACTTGTTTTTCATCATTCATGCCATGGTGTGATATGGTCAGCTTCCATTTCGCTTAATTCAAAATGTTTTTTGCAATGTGTACAAATTCAAGCTTGTTTTTCATATACTTCCCTTTTTTGTTTATCTGTAAATGCTCTGATACTCAAATACTTTTCTTTTCTAGTTAAAACATATTCATAAATTCCTGATTTTTTTGTCACATCTTCATCTTGCATAAGTTTACTTATCTCTTTTTCTAGCTTGCTTGAATCAAAAAAAGTGTTTTTAAATTCATTGTACAAAAATCAAAAATTTATTCACTTCATCTCTTTGCGATAATTTGGAAAAGTAACTTTTACCCAATTTATGACATTGTTAAAATAAAGCCATAACTCACTAGCATTTGCCTTGTGTTGATTTTCTGACATATATTGTTCTATATGGTCACAAGAAATCCAAGAAATAGTAGTTTCTAAATAATCTTGTCTTATAGGACTTCAAGTCATATAATCACTTGCTATATTGTAAGCTGGGCAAGAAGTTTTTGAAAAATATCTTTTTGCATCAGTTAACCAACTACCAGTATAAATAGCATTTCTAAGTTCTTGTTCTGTAAGTTTTTCACCTGCTATATTTATAGTTTTGAACCAATCTAGTTTTTCCTTGTCCGTTCACTCGCAAAAATAAACCATAAGTTTATAATCTAGTATTTGTTCTTGCTCTTCTTTTTCTAAATTATGAAAATATCTATAATTTATAGAATATTTTCAAATCACATATTCACAAATACTTATGGTTCTTTGTTGTCAGTCAAGCACTTCAAAAGTATCATCACTATTTTTTACATAATACATCACATTTAGTGGGAAATTTTTTATAACAGTTTCTATAACACTATCTCTTTGTTTGTCTTTGTAAACAAATTCTCTTTGATATTTTGGTCTTATATTTAGTTTACCACCAAATCAAACAACTCATTCTTCATCGTTGTTTACATAGTCTTTTGCGACTTCTCTAATAGTAACTTCTTTTAATTGTATTTTCATAAAATGATTATTAAGGATTAAATTTTTTGTTTTTGATGATTATTCTTGCATATGTTGCTTTTAAAATTCAATTTTCTTTTGTAACCATTCATACAAATTTTTTATGTCTTTCATCTAAATATGTCTGTTCTCATTGAATAAAAGCACTATCAATTTCTCTTTTATCAGCAGCTAATCAAATTATCTCAAATTGTTCAGGATTATATTTATCTAAAAATGTAATTGGAACTCATATATATCAAGAATAATCTTTTGGAATATCTTTTACTTTATCTATATTTATTGCATCAAAATTATAATATTTTGGATAATTTTTTTCATTATAATATTTATATAAAATTAATTCTTCATATCTTTTTTTTATATCTAGATTTGTGAACCAGCGAGTTAATCAATTTATTTTTTTTGTTATATTTCAATTAATATCACAAAACTCACTTGCCGAAGTATATCATAGCCATATTTTATTAATCTTTAATATCTTAAAAATTTCCTTATATGTAATTGCATTTTTATTTCAAATAATTACAAATTTTTTATCATATTCCATTAATTGAACTACATATTCTCTAAAAAGTGAAAATGGTGGATTTGTGATTATTATATCTGATTCTTTTAGTATTTCTATACATTCTGGACTTCTAAAATCACCGTTTTGTTTTAATTTTATTTTTTTAGTATCACTTAAATCAACTTTTCAATCATTATTTAAATCTAATCATCTAGTAATTTCTAATTTATAAGATGGTATTTCTTCTTGATAATGAGTTGTAACAAGTTTTTTTAATCAAAGATGTTCAAAATTTAAAGCAAAATATTTAAAGAAATTACTTTCTTCTGGATCATCACAATTACAAAAAATAGTTTTTCATTTAAAGTGTTGTTTATAATGACCAAGTTCTTTTTCTATATCTGATAATTGAGTATAAAACTCGTCATTTTTGGCTTTATTTGCCTTTTTTAAGTTTCAATTTCAAGATTTTTTTTCCATAATAAAAAGCACTTACTATATAAAGTAGGTGCCATAAAAACTAGCTAGATTCTAGCTTAATTTTAAAAAGGTTTTTTGACAACATAAAAAGGAGGAAATTAACTACCTGATTATATCGCCAAAAAACCTAAAATATGTGTAAATAAACATAAATAAGGAGAGGAAAGTTAATTTCCTCCTTTTCATTTTCATTTACACATTACATATTTAGTTTTTTGGCATTTTTTAGTTTATGGAAATTGTGGGAATTTGCAAGTTTTGAAAAAAAATCCTACTCCGAAGGAGTAGGATTTTTAATTAACTATATTTTTTTATTCATTCAATAAAAACATCTTTGTAATCATAATCAAATACAATTCAAACACTAAATCTAGCTCTAGTTAATGCTACATAAAATTTAGCAATTGATTTAAATTTAGAAATATCTCAATCTTTTAAATATTCCATTATTGGTTTTGTTGGATAAATCAAAACTCTATCAAATCAAAGTCATTTAGAAAAACCATAATTTAACTCTGGATAAATAGATTTTTCATATCTTAAAATTTGAGGATTATATTTAGAAATATAATTATTTACATCTGATTTCTTAATTAAAAAAATTCATTCATGATTTGAAACATGAGTTTGTTTAGAAATAGGGATTGGTAATTCAGGATATAATTTAGATGAAAAATCACAAATTAATTGATTATTTCTGTAAGAATGATTAAAACTTGTAGTATCAATATTACAAGTTTTTGTTTTGCTTAAATATTGTTCTTCTATAAAATCTTTTATTTTTCAATCCTTATATTTTCAATATTTTCTTTCATGATGCGTTAAATAAGTAACTTGTCTAATATCTCAAACCAATAAAATATTTGAATTAGTATCAAATAATAATTTAATAATATCTAAGTCATATCAAGCTAAATCTTGTATTTCATCAATAAAAATATTTTTATAAATTTTTGAAATTCTATTTATTACATTTCATCAACTAATTTTATTAGAATTAAAAACAAACTTTGATAATTTATCGGAATAAATTTTACCTGATTCAGAAAAATAATATTTATCTATTTCTGATTCATTATAGCAAACATTTCAAAATTTTCATTTATATTTAACTGCTGATTGGGATTCTACCAGTAATAATCAATTAACTCTTTTTTCATAAAATCATCATTGATATGGCTTAACTCAATGTTGCAATAAAAAAGAAAACCAAGTTTGTATAGTTATATTTTTAGGAATATATCATTTTATTTCAATAAATTTTCTTTTTATTTCTTCTTCATTTGATTCTGTAAAAGTTGTAATTAATATACTATCTTTAAGTTTTAATGACTTTTCTATAATAGATGTTGTTTTTCAAGAACCAGCAGCAGCAATTATAAGTTCATTATTCATAAATTTTAACTTATCGCATCTAAAATATATTTAGGGTAACTTATTTTTTCTTGTGTATCAAATAATTTTAATGCGCAAAGTGCTTTATTCTCATACATATAAGCAAACATTTGATCTTGTGTTGTAAAAGATTTTCAAAATATTTTATTAAACATCTTTAAAGAATTAACTTTAAGTAAATTAGGTTCAAGTGTATTATAATTAAATTTTTTAGGATTTTTAGTTCAAGTAGTTAATGTTCAAGAATTAGTATCATCTAAATCATAACATATTTTTATATTTTCTTTTTTATTTTTTCATAAGTATTCACTATATTTTTTCTCAATTTTATTTTCTATATCTCAGTCATTGTCTGTTACAACAAAAACTTCATTTGTTAAATTTTCTGCAATTTCTAAAAATCTTAAAAAAGATAATCCCCTAACAGATATTATATCAATTCAATCTTCAATTGGTAATTTATTATATTTATCTTTATAAGCCTTTTGTACAACTAATTCATCTCAATCTCATTCTACTAAAATTGCCTTTTTAGATAAAACTAATCTTAATATTTCAAATCAAGGTAATTTTTTGAAAAAATCTTGTGTTTCTAATGTTAGTTTATCTAATTTAAAAGTTATTCATTTATTTAATAATATCAAATTATTTAATCAAAGTTTATTGGCTACAAAACTACTATGAGTCGAAATAATTATTTGTTTTCAATTATTTTCATTTTCAATATCTTTTATTAACTGATTCATTTTACTATATGATAGATGATTTTCTGGCTCTTCAAGTAATAATATATTAGCCTCAGTATTTTTCTTATGTTTTAGTGCTAGCTTAGTTTTTATTATACATTGCTCTCATTTTCATATATGATGAAAAGGTATATCATCTAAACAAGTAATTAAACTATTTTCCCAAGCATTATTACTTGATAAATCAACTTCTAATGAAATATTTTTACTAGAAATATTTATCGCAGAATTTAATTTTGTATTAATGTCATCAATACTCTTATCTCATATAAAATTATCTTTCATTCATCTATGAGCTTGAGAAATTGAAGTAATTTCTTTTTCTCATAAAAAATCTCTAACAATGTGAGAAATATAAATATCCGAACCATTTTTAAATTTTGTATTTGTAGAATCTATTAATGCCGATTTTAATGGAATAAATTTTGGAGTTATATATTCTCTTGCAAAAGTTTCCCATTTAAAATCATAATATTCAATAGGTAGGGTTTTTATATCTCAACTATCAATTAATGTTTGGTATTCTGAATTATAAATTTCATCATATTTAATAGAAAAAGAAAAACCACATTCTTTTTTCTTTAAGCTATTATTGTTTCATTCAAATAATGGGAAATCATCAATAAAAATTTCAATTATTATTTCTGGAGGTAAAAATACTCATATAACTTTTGAATTAATTTCAATTATGTACTTATCGACAATTTCTTTATTAAAAAGATACTGTGTTAATTCTGTTTTTAAATATTTTCAATTTAATAAACCGGTTAATGCTAAATTTATAGCTTCAAGTATTGTTGATTTTCAAGCCTCATTATCTCATACTAAAATATTTAATCATTCATTTAAATCCAATGAAAAATCTTTATAACATTTAAAATTTTTTATTTTTACTTTATTTATTTTCATGTTTAAAATATTATTAATAATATAATCTCATCTCTCAATATATAAAAAAAACCATAAAAGTAAATTTATGTTTTATTTTAATGTTAAAATTATTCTATTAAAACTTTCTCCAAAACTCCCCTTGAATTTTCCCTTTTTTTCTATAAAATACTCTAAAACATTTTAAAATTAATGAATTTAAAACATGATAGAAATAAAAGTTGTATGACACAAGATTCCAGATACTGACTGTACTTTGGCTGCTATAATATTTGCAGATTTTTTAAATAGAAAAAAAATCTATTCAGCAAAACCATACATCCAATGAAAATTAAATAAAGAAACTGAGTATTTACTAGACTTATTAAAAATAGAAACTCCTGAAATTGCTGATAGCTTCCCTGCTTGAACAAAAGTAGCTTTGGTTGACCACAATGAAGATTTTCAAACTTTGACAAATATAAAAGAACTGGAAGTAGAATTTATAGTTGATCACCACAAAATAGATTTTGCAAGTTCAGCTCCACTAAATATCAGAATTGAACCAATTTGTTCTACTTGTTCTATATTGTACAAGATGTATTTAGAAGCTTGATTTGAAATAGATAAAAAAATCGGGACTATGATGCTTGCTTGAATCTTGTCTGACAGTTTACTTTTTAAATCTGCTACTACTACAAAAGTAGATGTAGAAATAGCTGAAAAACTAAAAGAAATAACTGGTATATCTGACTTAGAAGCATTTGCGATGCCTATGTTTGATGCAAAATCAGATTTATGAGATATGGATCCTATCGATTTGATAAAATACGATTACAAAGAATTTGATTTCTCTTGAACAAAAGCTTGAATTTGAACACTAGAAACTACAAATCCAAACTATGCACTTGGTAGAAAAGAAGAAATACTTAAAGCTATGCAAACTATAAAAAACAATGATAAACTAGATTTTATATTTTTATCAATTGTAGATATCATTTGAGAAAAAAATATATCAATTGTATTGGATTGAGCTGATTCTAAAGTTGCAAGTGAAGTATTTGATGCAGAAGTAAAAGATAATTTAATAGATTTAAAAAGAAGACTATCAAGAAAAAAACAAGTTATTCCAGATTTAACTGAATATTTTTTAAATAAATAAAAATGAGTATAGAATTACAAGAATATATAGATGGAGCTGCGGATAGAGATAGAATTTATAGAGAAAATGAAATAGAAATTGATAAAAGAATAGAACAAATTAGAGCTGAATTTGATGAATTACTTGATAATTGAGCAGGTAAAATTACACCTATTTTAAAATGAATTCATGATTTAGATTAGTTTTTATAAAAAAATTTGCTATCTAAAATAAATCAATATAATGTCAGTGTAGAAATAAATTTTTCAAATTTGATGTTTGTCTCCTGATACATTTAATGGATGGTTTATTTTTGTTTTTTATTATTATTACCTAGTGTTTATGGAAACTAAAAAATTATTCATTGGTGGTTTATCTTGGGGATTAGATTGGCAAGAAGTTAAAGATGTATTCAAAGAATACGGAGAAGTAACTTTTGTTAAAGTTATTAAAGATAGAGAAACTGGAAAATCAAAAGGTTTTGGATTCGTAGAATTTGAAAACTTAGAAGATGCAGTTAAAGCTAAAGAAGCTATGGATGGAGCAGAAGTTAACGGTAGAACAATTAAAGTTGATTTCGCTGTTGAAAAAGCACAAGCATAATTTTCAAAAAAAGAGAGTGTAAACTCTCTTTTTTAGTGTTTTAATTTGAAAATAAATTAAATATTACTATAATGAATATAGTAATATTTAATTTAGTAGTATGATAAATAGCGAAAAGGCATTTTGTCCATTTATAGATTTTATGGCATTTTTATCAAAAAAATGGATTTTAGTTATTATAAAATCCATAAGTGAGTGATGTAAAAGTTATACTGATATAGAAAAAAACTTAACTTGAGTTAATCCTAGGATCTTATCTAGTAGATTAAAAGAACTTCAAGAAAAATGATTTGTAGAGAAAAAAATCTTATCAGAAACTCCTCTTAGAGCAATTTATTGTCTAACTCAAAAATGAGAATGACTTTCTCATCATATAGAATCACTAGCAAAATGGGTAAATAAAAACTTAGATAGTTAATATCTAAGTTTTTTTATATAAAATCATCTAGTTCATAATCATTTATAAATATAATTATAAGTCAAATAACTATAGTTAGTAGATTTGATAATATGAAATAATCTTTTAAAAAATAAAAGTCTAGGAAATTCCATATTCCCCTCCATATCATAATTACAGCTACTATAAGCAAAAAAATCCTCATATTATATAGAAATTCATTTCTCGCTTTTTTTGATTTAAAAATCATAAATAAGTTTTACAAATTATATTAATAATATTGTAACACATAATTATGTAAATAGTCAAATAATTAGACTTAGAATTTTATCTTAAAAATAGTTCATTCTCAAACTACACTATCTACCTTTATTTCCCATCAATAAATATCTCAGATTTTCTTAACAAGTGATAATCAAATACCAAATCATGGAGTATTTCTAGAAGAATCTGATTTAAAAAATCTATCCCAAATTTTGTCTAAATCTGTTTTATTAATTCAAACTCAAGTATCTTTTATAATTAAATAATTATTCTTATAAGTTATATCTATTATTCATATAATCTTATTATATTTTATAGCATTTCAGATTATATTTGAAATAAATATATATAAATAATCCTTGTTTGAATTAATATTTATTTTTTTATCTATTTTTATTCTAACTGTTATTTTTTTATCATCTATATTTGATTTAAAATCAGATACTACTTCATTAATAATATCCAATAAATTTATCTTTTCCATATCTTTAAATACAGCTATGTTGCTTAATTTAACAAGTGATTCTATAAGAGAATTTAGTTTTTTTACTTCATTTTTTAACTCTCACATCATAGATTCATCATAAACTTTTAATTCATTTATTAATTGAATATTTGAATCAATAACAGAAATAGGGGTTTTTAATTCATGACCTGCGTTGTCTATAAAATTTGACATATCTTTTATATTTTCCTCAACTGGAACAAAAACTTTGTTTACAAATATAATTCAAATATAGTATACAAGTATAGAAAATAGTAGAGATATAACAGAAAACCAAAATAAATCTTCTAGATATTCATGAAATGGGTATCTAATTTTCTTAAATACTAATAATAAATTATTAGTATCAAATTCTATTTTTTTAACAAGAAATCCAGAATCTTGTTTTATCTTATAAAACGAATCTGAATTAACTATATTTAATAAAAAACTTTCAGTAACATCATCTTTTACATTACTTGAAATTAAACTTCACGAACTATCAAGTAATATATAATTCATAAATTCTTTTGGTTCATCATCTATATTAAACTTAACAGGATTTTTAATTGGATTAAATACATCAAATCTTGGTCAAAAATTTAACATATTTTCAATAGTAATTTTTCTTGACTCAATAGAATTTATAAAAAAACTAAAATTAGAGTTTTCGTTTATAATTGTCTTATAATATTTAGTTGAAAAAAATATAATTCAAAGAAAAAAAACTATAACAAAAACTATTGTTGAAAAAACAATAGCTAATTTATTTTTTGTCTTATTAATATTTAATGTCATAATTTTATCTAATTAAAAATCAAAATCATTTTTTTGTCTCTATTAAATCTTTACCAAGTTTTTTTCTAAGGTATCCAATATAAACATCAATTGTTTTACTAAACAAGAAATCACCATCATATTCTCACCAAACTTTTTCATAAATATCATTTCTAGAAAGTGCTACTCACCTATTTTGTGCTAGATATTTAAATAAATCATATTCTAATTTAGATAAGTTAATTATTTCTCATGATTTTTTTACTTCTACTTGTTGCAGATTTAATTCTATATCTCAAATTGTAATTATAGTATTACTTTTATTTATATTTTTTCTTCTAATAATTGCGTTCATTCTAGCAACTAGTTCACTATATTCAAATGGTTTTATTAGATAATCATCTGCTCACATATTTAAACCTAAAACTATATCTTCACTTGTTCATTTAGATGTCAACATAATTATAGAAACATCTTTTTCTTTTTCTCTTAGAACTTTACATATATCAATTCAATTCATAGAAGGCAGATTTATATCCAAAATTATGATATCATAATATTTAGTTGCTGCCTTATGTAGTCAATCTTTTCCATCAAGAGCTGCTTCTGCAAATATATCTCTAACAGAAAAATATCTAACCAAATTTCTTGATAAAATTTCATTGTCTTCTATTACTAATACTCTCATATTTTTTTCTTTAATAAGTACATTTATCATTATATATATTTAATTATATAAATAAAGAGTAAGAAATAATTAAGAAAAAACTCTCGACAAGTCGAGAGTTTTTATGATTTTATTTTATAGTATTTATTTTATTTATAGTATTTATTATTTATTTTCTTTTATATATCCATAAGTTAGGGGTTAATAATAAAATTATTAAATATGTAACCATACTTGATTACAAGTTCATTATATTTTCTTAAATTAAGAACTAATTAAGAATATATAATAAATGATTTTTCTTTTAAATTTATTTAGTATTTTATTTAATATATAAATCTAGCCTTTATAAAAATATATATTATTTATTTGTATTTTCTTCTAATTCTCTAGCTTTTCTTTCTGCTCTTTCTTTTATAATTTCTGCTCTAATTAATTCTTCATCTGCCGTTAATTTTTCTCAAGCAAGAAGCTTATCAATTACACTTTCATGAGATTCTTTTTTTGCTTGCATTTCTGCTCTTTTAGCTTCAAAAAACACTTTTTTTTCTTCATTAGTCATAGATTCTAATGCTGTTTTTTCTTCAGTAGTTAAATTATTTATAAATCATCACTTTGATTCTCAACCTTTTCACATAAATCAACCTCTTCATTTTTCTCATCTTTCTGGCATATTAGCCTTAAATTCATCTAATTGTGCTTGTTCTTCATTAGTTAAAGTTTCTCAAGCTTTTTGTTTATCTAACAATTGTTTTATAATTTCCATTTCTGCTCTTTGATCTTCGGTTAATTCTTGTCTTTCAAATTTTTTACTAATAGTTCAAGAATTTGTTGTTCCACTAGAAGAATCGTTAGCAAATGATACTCAAATTGAAGCAGCAGTCATAGCAGTAATAAGAGCTCATGCTAATATTTTTACATTTCTTTTCATAGTATATGTAATTATGTAATAAAGTAATTACATTTGTAATTTTTATATATCTTTAGTATCTTTATTTAGCTATATTAGCTTTACAATTAAAAATAAAAGATTATATTAAATTTACAAAGGTAACTTTGTCTCGTGGTGTAATCTTTTTTGATTACACCTTTATTATATTCTTATTATTTAAGAAGTTATTAAGAATAAAAATCTATAAATTCTTTTAAAAAAATAAGAGTAATATTTATTATATTACTCTTCTATTATAATTAGAATGATTAAGAAATTATTAAGTATTTATTAAGAATATTTTAAGAGATTATTCAAACCTAAGTGCATCAATTGGTCTAAGTTTTGCAGCTTTATAAGCTGGTAATATACCGAAAATAAGTCAAATTCACAAAGAAAATAAGAAACTAATTATTATACTATTTGTTGAAATAATTGCAGTTATAGAAAAATAATTTAACAAAAACACAACTAAATAACTAAGAATTATTCAAAATATTCATCAAAGAATACTTAAACTTGAGGCTTCTGTTAAAAATTGTAAAAGTATATCACTCTTCCCTGCTCAAATTGCTTTTCTAATACCTATTTCCTTTGTTCTTTCTGTAACAGAAACAAGCATTATATTCATAACTCAAATACCTCATACAAGTAATGAAATTCAAGCTATTCAACTTAAAAGCATAGTCAATGTCTCAGTAATTGAACTGAAATTTTCAAGCATTTCAGCTTGATTTCTTATATTATATGGTAGATTGTTTGGATCTGTTACTTCTAAAACACTTTGTAACAAAGTATTAATTTCTATTTCTTTAGAATCAACCATTTCAGCATCAGTAACAGAAACAATTATTTGAGAATAGTATTTCTGACCAGTAATTCTAACAGATGCAGTAGTAATTGGAATAAATATATATGAATCAAGTGTTGAGTTTTCTTCTATAACTCAAACTATTTCAAATACATTGTTTCACATCTTAATTTTTTCTCAAACTGGATTATTTCAAGAAAATAATTCTGAAACTATATCTTGTCAAACAACTGCTACTTTATCTAAATTATTTAAATGATTTTGAGTTATATTTGTTCAATAAATTATTTCTACATTTTTTACATCAAAATAATTTGTATCTATACCATAAACAGATGCGTTCATATCATTTCAACCATAAACTAATTGTCCATTTGTAGAAACTATTGGTAATACTCAATCTAATTCTGAGATATTATCTTTTATTGAAGAAACAACTTTTTCAGTAAGTATATTTGTAGCAGTTGATTTAGTTCTACTTCATCAAAATCATCATCAAGTTGAAATAGTTAAAACATTGGTTCACATTTCTTCTATTTTATCTACTATAGTTTGTGTACTACCATTTCAAATAGCAGTCAAAATAATAACAGATGAAACTCATATAATTATTCAAAGCATACTTAAAGATGACCTAAGTTTATTAGACCTTATTGATTCCAAAGAATTTAATATATTTTCAATTATTGTAGTAATCATATTTTTTTATTTAACTATCAATCAATCTTTAATTAAAATATGTTTTTTTGCGTATCTATCTATTTCATGTTCATGAGTAATTAAAACTATAGTTGTTCACTCTTGATTAAGTTTTGTTAATAATAACATAATTTCTTCTCATGTTTTTGTATCAAGTGCTCAAGTTGGTTCATCTGCCAATATCATATTTGGATTTATAGCCAAAGCACGAGCAATTGAAACTCTCTGTTGTTGTCAACCTGAAAGTTCATTTGGTTTATTATTTTTTTTGTCAGCAAGTCAGACTTTATCAAGTGCATCAAGTGCCATTTTTTCTCTTTTATTTTTTGCTATTCATTGATAAGCTAAAGGCAACATAACTTGTTTTATAACAGGCATTCTAGATATTAAATTATAACTTTGAAAAATAAAACCTATATTTTTTCATCTTATTTTAGATAAGTCATCTTCTTTTTTTCAAGTTATTTCCATATTATTAAAAGTGTATTTTCAACTAGTTGCAATATCAAGCATACCAATAATATTCATAAGTGTTGATTTTCAGCTTCAACTTGGTCACATAATAGAGACAAAATCACCAGCTGCTATTTCTAGGTCTACTCATTTTAAAACTTCTACAATATTTTCTCACATTTTGTATTGTTTTTTTATATTTTCTAATTTTATCATAATTTAATTTTAAATATTAGAATCATCCTGGAGGTCCAGACATATTTCAAGATCTATTTCATGTTGGAGTACTAAAAAGTGATGTTGAAGTTTTTTCTTCTGTAGTAGTTGTTGAAACATATGTTGTAAGTGAAATTTCATCTCACTCATTAAGTCAAGAAATTATTTCTGTCATACCATCTGATGCTATACCTATTTCAATTTCTGTTTCAACTTGTTTTCAATCTTTGATTAAATTAACAAAATATTTTCAATCTTTTTCAGAAATAGCAGAAGTTTTTAAAAGTAAAATTCATTGCTTTGATTCTGTTATAATTTCTACATCTGCAGAAAATCAAGAAAGAATTTTTTCTTTGAAGTTTTCATCGTCCAAAACTAATTTTACCTCATATGATACAACTCAAGAAGTTGATATTGGAGTAGTATCTATAGAACTAATTATTGCATTTACAGGTGTTGTAGAATATGCATCAAATGTAATTGTCGCATTCATTCATAATTTTACTCAAACAATATCAATTTGATCAAGTAAAACAGTTATTTCAAGTAAATTTGGATTTTCTATATAAACATATTTATCAGTATCTGTTGTTAAATTATCTCAAACCATATAATCAATTTTTCTAATAACTCAATCAAATGGAGCAACAAGTGTATAATCTTCTAAATTTTTATATGCAGAATCTAGTTTTAATTGTGCTTGCTTTATAGAATTATTAGCTTTTTTTACATTTTCATCAGTTGGTCACTCAAATAATTTATCATAATTTAATTTTGCTAATTCTAAATTTCTATCTTTTAAATCTAAATCTTTTTGTTTAGAATCTAAATTTACTTTAAAACTTGAAACGGTTTCATCATAAGAACTTTGTGCATTTTTTATACTAAGTAATTGTTTTTCTATACTTAACTCACTTGTTTTTATAGACTCTTTTTTTGATGCGATGCTATTTGAATTTGTTTCAGATAATAAATCAGTATCTGTTAAAGTATTTAGTGTATTTATACTAGAATTAATCGTAGATATTTTTGATAAAGCAGAATTTCTATAAGAAGAAAAACTATTTTTTAAAGAATCAATAATGCTTTGAGATAAAGCTCATTCACTAACAACACTATTATCCAGTGTTTTATAAATAAAATCAGTTGCATCATACATCTTATTATATAAAGATAAAAAATCATTTAAAAGTCATAATAATTTATCTTTATCACCAGAATTATCATAATTTGCTATTTCTTTTGATACATTATCATACATTCATATAGCTTCTGACAAATTAATTGATGCACTGTTTTTATATGTAGAATTTTTTGCTCAAAGATAGATTTCAAAAGAATTATTTAAATCTCTGTTTTTATCAGTAACTCACATAATTACATCCCCTTCTTCAATAGTTTTTTCTACATCAACTAAATATGTTCTAAAATTATCTTCTATACTTGTTATAGTTGTACTTTTTGAACTATTTGTATTATTTAGAGAATTTCATTTATCTTTAATAAGTATTTCTAAATCTTTTTTTGATAATTCTAAACTAGATTTACTTGATTCTAAGTCTTTTTTTGAAGTTTCTATATTTTCAAGCATTTGAGTTAAAGAATTTTGTTGAGAAACTTTTAAATTTTCAATTTCAGCTTTTGCGGTTTCTAAACTATTTTCAGCACTAGTTATGGAGTTTTTTGATTGTAAAACATTTGTTTCATCTGGATCTTCATATAATTGTTTTAAGCTAATTTCAGCATTTTCTAAATTTATTTTTGCTTCATCAATTGTATCATAAGCATCTGAGTTATCTATTTCAGCAATAATTTCTCATTTTTTTATTTTATCTCAAGATTTAAAATACACTTTTGTAATAGTAGCAGATTTATTAAATTTTAAACTTTGCTCATCTACTAATTGTGAATCTCATGATACTTCAATAGTTTTTTTAATATCTCATAATTCAACTTTTACACTAGAATTAGAAGTTGTTTCTAAATTAGTTGTTTTTTCTGGAATAAAAGTATTATAATTTATTAATAAAACTATTATAAAACCAGAAATAAAATATTTTAAATTAAAATTAAATTTCATTTTTACTTATTTAATTAATAAATTATTGAGTATTACCTGTTGCTGAATTTCATCTTCAAGATCATCTTTGTCCTCACATTAAACTTCTTATATCTTCTCAGCTATCTAATTTTGATTTAAGTTCTTCCTTTGTTATTCCAGCTCTTTCAGCCATTTTTTCTAATTGTTCATCACTCATATTTGATGAATCAAAAGCTCATGATCAAAAATTTGATGGTGGCACTCAATTTCACATAGTTCAATTAGCTCAATTATTTATATATCAATATAAAAAAACGACTAGCCCACATAATACAGCACCTAAAATTCAAGAAATAATTTTATCTTTCATATATTTTTTTAAATAATAATAACTAAATTATACAATGTCAAATTAAGAGCTAATTAAGAACAAAAAACAAATAAAGCCTACGGCTTTATTTGTTTTTTGTTCTCCAATTAAGTATCTTTAAAAATCTAGTAACCAGTCAATCGCTATTTGTTGTTACATTATTATTTAAGTTTGAATTTGCAAATGTATTTCAATCCAGAGTTGTGTCTTTACTAACTCAATTATACAAGATTGCAGATAATTTTAAATCTCTTAAAGTATAATTATCGTAAGTTATAGCTATATTTTCACTTCAAAATCTTGATTTATAGTTATGATAAGTATTATTATTAAAATAATTCCATTTTCATTTAGTAAAATCTATATAAGTTTGTACATATTCTCAAAATTCCTCTAGAGTTATATCTCAAGGAGTGTAATACTTACTTGTAATCTGAAATGGTCACCATCAATTTGCAGGATTAGATAAATTACAATTAGATTCTTTGCTCCATGTAGCTATAATTAATTCAGTTGGAAAATCATTTTTCTTGGCTATTTCATCTACAAAATCAAAATATTTGGTACATTTATCATTTATTTCTAAACTTGTAGTTATATCTTTTCAATAAATTTCAAAAAATCATTCTGCTTTTTCATTATAATCTTTTGATTGTTTTAATTGTTCTTGTTTTTGATTTTCTAATTCTTGTAATTGTTTTTGTAATTGTTCTTCATTTTTAATTTTTAAATCAGATAAGACTTCATTCATATCTGTAAGAATTTCTCAAAGCAAAAAATTAGTTCTTTCATTTTTATTTACTTTTAAAAAATTTTCAATCGAAATTATATTTCTTTTAAGCCATAATTCTCATTTAACTTTTGATAAATTATTTACTTTATCTTTAAAATTTGAAATCAAATTTAATTCGTTTGATGTAGGATTATAAGCAAATGTATTTGAAAAAAAAGTAAAAAATAAAAGTAAAATTAGTAGTATTTTTTTCATAAATATTTTTCATATAAAGTATAAAATATGAAAAATTATATTGAGATTATTTTTATTGTAAAATTTAGAAGTATTTACAAAATGTAAAATTATACTAAAAATAAATAAAATTATTGAAAAAAATATTGATTTAAGTTAATCATAATATATAATATACATTTACATCTTAATTAATAAGATATGGAACAAAAAAACAATATGAATATAATCATAGGATTAATTGCAATTGTCTTAATGGTTATTATTGGTTGGATTGTTGATTCATCAAAAAAGTGAGAAAAAATAGAATCACAAACATTAACTTGAAATACAAATCAAGTAGAAAATACTCAAACATGAACTGTGGAAAATGCAAATATAAATACATTTAAAGATAGTATTTATTGATTTCAATTTCAATATCCAGATAATTTTTTTGATATTTGACATGAACCTTCTACCATATATTGAGAATGTAATTATGAGGTTTTTCCTAAAAATTGTCCAGATATTAGTAATATAGTTGTAAATTGAAGTAACTCTTGAAGTATATTAAATATAAATAATGTACCTTTTTGTTTATATATTTCTACTGACGCTGCGATGTGACATATTTATAATTCATATTATTATACAACTATAAGAGATGATAAATGTTTTATAGTATCCCTTGATACTAGTAAAACTAATTGTGATTTTTATCTACCACTTGAAGAAGGAAATACAGAACAAAAACAAAATTATGAATCTTGTATAACAAAAAATCAAAATCAACCTTGAATATTAAATGATATAGTAAATAGTTTTAAATTTATAAAATAAAAAAGAGCTTCGCTCTTTTTTATTTTATTTTGTCTTGAATTGCTTTTTCTAGGTTTTCAACATCATTTGTTCAAATCCTATAAATTCTATTATTTTTTAAAACTATTTCAATAGCATCAAATCAATTTATGTTATAAATCCACATATATGGCCAAAACCAAACTCTAATTCCCCATCAAAAATACCAATGATTTCTTACTTTTTTTACTGATTTTATATCACTTAATAAAAACGATTTTCTAAAACCTATATATCAAAATTTTATACTTATTTTTAAATCATCTACTTCAACGTTAAGCGAATTAAACAATAAAAAAACAAATAACATTATAGGTAAAAATATATACAATATTTCTAATTGTCATACATAAATATAAATTGATGTTAAAATTATAACTAAAATTAAAATTAATATATTAATAATACAACTATTTTGTTTATGATTATAATTCATAATATTTAAGAATAAAAAAATAAAATTTTGCAACGTATTGTAATAAAAAATTATACTAAAAAACATTAATATCCACTTATTTTATCAGTATCACAATTTGCTGGATCAACAAAACAATTATCTAGTGCTGTTGATCTTTCAGCTCTTTTTTTAGCTAATTCTATAACAACTCAAAAAGTTTCTTTACTAACTGTTGAAATAGTACTTCAAAAAACTGGAACATATTCTGTTGCATATTCTAGTCATTTATCAAGTAAAACAGCTCATTTTAAAACTTTTGCTTTTCACTCATCAATTTTACCTTCAGCAAGCATTTTATTTACTTCATCAACTCTATTATAAACTCACATAATTTCGTCATAAGCTCATTTTATTTTATCATATTTTGATTTTGCTGAATTATACATTTCACTTCATTTTTCATATTTTCACATAGCCCACTCTAAATCCCCTAAAGATCTTTTTAATTCTTTTCATCAATTTTCTTCAATCCGTTCTTTTGCCTTGTTTCACATTTCTCAGATTATTTCATCTTGTTTATCCTGAACAAGTCACTCAAGTTGTTCTTTTACTTGATCAACTAATTGATTTGCTTTTTCATCAGCAGATTTGATAAGTTCTTGTTTTTTTGTAATATCTTCAAGTTTATCAAGCAAATTATTTATATTTGTTTCATTATTTCTATAAGCTACATACTCTTTTGAAATTGCAGATTTTACATCTTCATCTTCAATTCAAGACATAATAGCTTCTCTTTTTTCTGAAAAATATGCAGATTTTTGACTTTCTGACATCATATTATAAGTATTTTCTTTTTGTTTTTTCAAATCATCTAATTGTTTTTTTAACTCTTTATTTCAAGGATCAGATTTAAGTTGATTAACTAAATCATCTATTTTTTCATCTTTAGAATCTAGTTTTTCTTTTGTTGCAAGTTGTCAGACACAATCATCATAAACTTTAGATAAATTTGGTATTTTATTTATTTTTCAACATCAATTTATATCGTCATTTAAAATAGTTTCAGTAAGTATTTTTTCTCAAACTCATATTTCACATTCACTTTTTGTATATGACATAGGTCATCATTGTATTTTTGAACAAATAGTATAATCTTCTTTATTTTGAGCTATTGTTAAATAACACTTATCTCTTGGTGGATTACTTCAAGAATCTTTAAATTTTGTTCATTTAATTTTATCACAAGCATCAGGGCTTCAAGATTGAACAGCAGTAAATTGATAACAATGATCACTATCAGGAAGCCGACTACACATTAAATTTCAAACTCATGATAATACAGAATCACAAGAAGTTAAAGATAAACTTAAAAATATTAAAATAAGTATTTTACTAAATATTGATTTCATAATAATATTATTATAAATTAAATTTTTCTTTTAATAAATATTGAAATAATTGAAAATATGAGAACAACTAAACTTGAATAAATAATAGGATTTCAAAAATTATCAATTATAAAAGTTGCAACTTCTGTAAATCTTGGTTCAAAATAAACAAGTTGTATTCAAAAAAATAATGAAAATCAATAAACTAAAAAAGTAATAAATAAATTTACAATCCAAAAATTTAATCTGATAATATATTTTATAAAATAAAATATATATGTAATAAATATAAGTAATAAACCATACACTAATGGGATAAAAATACCATATTTTGAAGTAAATTCAGCAATTGATAAGCTTGAAATTCAAACATTAGTTTGACTTGAAAAAATAAAATAAACTGAATAAAAAGTTAAGAGAAATATAACTCCATTTAAAAATGGAATCCATTTAGATTGTATAAATCTAAAATAATTTTTTCCATCATCCATATAAAAAAAGTTAAATGATAAATACTTAATATATTAACCTTTTTCATAAAAATACAATAGATATTTTAATTAAAAACAAAAAAGCAATTTTCTTTATATAAAGAAAATTGCTTTTTTGTTTTTAAGCAGCTTTTTTAAGTTTTTCAAAAAAATCATCATTTGCAGAACTAAAATCAGTAAAAGTTCCAGAAGGATTTCTTTTTCAATTCATTTTTAATAATAAAATTCAAAATGGCATATTATTTTCCATCTTACTAATATATAAATCACTAAGTCTAGTAATTTCTTGTAAATATAGAGATTTATCTCTATAAATTCTTACATATTTATTATCAGGAGATGGTGAATAAATTTCATTTTCTTGATAAATTAACATATCTGTTTCTATTCACATAGAATCTCTAAATACAGTACATATAGGAGTTATAGTTGTATTTTCAGTTAAGATTTTTCATTTTATTTCTTTTAAAATAGATTTTCAATGTTCATTACTAGATACAATTTTCTTTGTTAATAAAGAAAATTGTATCTTATTTAATTCTCATACTAATTCATCTAATTTAGAACTAAATCTTTCTAAAAAATTAGAAACGAGATTACTATCATTAAAAAATCATGTAACTTTTAACATATTTATAATTAATATTTTTTCATCATCACTCAAGGAAAATATTTTTTCAAACAATTTAATATCTCTTTCTGGTGAATCAGAAATATTATTAATAATTTCAATGTAATTAATAGAATAAATAAAAAATAAATCCATATCTTTTTTTCTACTTTTACATGCATTAATAATATATAACATTTCAGATTTATTGAATTTTTTTAATTCAGGATATTTTAATCTTATTTTATCACTTATATCCATAAATCATTGCATAGCCATTTCTCAATAAAACTCATTTGGATTTTCATATAGAAATAAAAAAGCTACTACATCATTAACAGAAAATCATTTTCAGATTCTATCGCGTACAATATTAAATCATTTTATAAATGACTCATGTCATATATTATTTTTTCATATATTAAAAGTCATTGCAAATAATGATGATGATAAAATTTTTCAAGATTCTATCATATATTTTAAAATTAAATTCTTTTTATTGTCATCTAAATCATTTGGTAATTTATCAATAAATTCAGAAAAAGTTATTCATTGTCAAATACTATCAGACAATTTACAATACTCACCTACAACAACAACATCACTTGAAAACTTAGCAACTTGTTCATTGTTTTCTTGAACTAAGTCTCACTCAGGTTTTGTCTTTGGCTTATTTTTAAATAATTTTCTTCAGAAATCTAAAATCATATATTAAAGTTAAAAATATTTTACTTAATTAAGTATATCATAAAATAAATATTTTTAAAAATAAATTAAAAAATAGCCTACTATAAATACTAGTAAGCTATTTTTATAAATTTAATTTTTATTGGTGGATCCTTCGGGGCTTGAACCCGAGACCTTCGCCTTAAGAGGGCGCTGCTCTACCAACTGAGCTAAGAATCCTTAAATTTGCTTGCTCATTTTATGATTTTTGATTTAAAAAGCAAGAAAAGTTTTAAAAAACTAGGATTTTTAAATCCTAGTTTTTTAATAATTAAAAATTCATCTAAAAGAAACATCCATTTCATAATTTCCAGCTGCTTGTTCAACATTTACTATATTTCAAACTTTTATATTGTAAGTATAAGTATTTAAATTTCAATTTGTATTTATATTTAAAGCACCAGTTCATAAAACAGGATTTGAAGGTATATTTTTTCTAGGTCATGAATATGGAGTTTTATCATATCATACTCCGGAAGTTCAATTCCAATCAATAATTATATTTCCATATCAGTCATTCAATGTAGTATCTTTTAAAAATTCCAATTTATATGCAGCTCATACAGTTTTTATGGTAACAATTATTTCTTCAGTTGGCAAAGTAGGTCAAACTGTTGATAAATATGAACCTGTGCTTACAACTATTTCTGGCCTATCTATATAAAAAACAGCTCCGGTGCTAGAATTATTACCATTATTATCAGATATTTGAAATGTATAACGATATTTTCAATAAGCTAGATTATTTGTAGTATAAGTCGCACTAGTAGAATTTACTATTTTTGATCATAAATTTAATCAGCTTGCTGATATATCTGCTCACCACACTGTTCAATTCCATTTACTCAAAGTTATAATATCAGAACTTGTATTTATTCCACTTTGAGCATCAGAGTAATTTATAGATATAGTATGATTTCATCAAGGTAGTAAAGCTCAACTTGCAAAATTTATGCTACTTATAATTGGTGGAGTTATATCCACATTTGTATTTTGATAAGTAATATAATCAATAAATGCACTATCTAATCAAGTGTTTGTAGCTCCATCTTTTATATAACACCACTTATAACTATGTAATCAAGCAGATATTGCATTATCATTATATGTAGACCATGCAACAGTTCCAGACCAAAATTGTTGTTCTATATCATCTATATAAAATCTCAGAAAATCCGCTCCAGCTTGAGATGAAACTCTATATTTAAAATCAAGAGTTCAAGTTGCACTAAAGGTATGATTTACTTGGAAACAAGATTGAGAATTAATTGCTCATCAGTTATTACTTTGAATAGAATAACTTCATTCAAATTTATCAGTTGTAACTCTAGACCAATTACCTGAAGTAACAGTGTATTTGTTGGATGCTTGTTCAAAATCAAGTAAACTACTTATAACTTCTCCTAAATCATTTATACTTATTGTAAAGGCTTTTTGCAAATTTCAACCATTTCAATCATTTGTATTTATCCTTATATCATAACTATTTTTTAATTCATAGTCTGGTGATTCCGTTATTCTTAAAGTATTTCAAACAATACTAAAGCTAGCATTATCAGTATCTCAGGCTCAAGTTACAAAAGTATAAGTATGTGTATCAAGTAAATCAGCATCAGTTGTAGACAATGTTCATACAGTAGAATTTGCAGCTACATTTTCATTTATACTACTGCTTGATAATGAAATATTTGTTGGAATATTATTAGATCATGCTAAAGATGCTAGAGTAAAAATTTGGTTATGTGATGGATTAACTCAAGAAATTCTCCATATATTTCATCACATATTTGTCATTAGTTGTGGTGTTTCATCTGATAATGAGCCATTTATATTTGAATCATAAACAAAATAATAATTAACTCCAGAACTAGGAACTGGAACATCAAAATTAGTGTTTGCTACATCAAAATCTAAATTAACAGTTCATACATCTCATGTTTCCTGAACTTTCCATTTACGAGTAAGTATATTATAAGTAGCTGGTGCTCAAATATTTGTCCAAGTATTTCATAGATTATTATCTGAAACACTCATAAATTCTTTATCAGACATATTAACAAAACTATTTACTAGATTTGTTCATTCTCAAATAGCTTCAAGTGTAATTATTCAATCATTATTTGAAGATTTAGATTTAACTTGTCATAACTCTGATAAGTCATCTCTTCATATACCAAAAATACTATTAATATATGTTCCAGCTACACTTGTAGACCACATAAGTGTAGATCAATTTGAAGCTACATAATTTTGTGTTCAATTATTTAAAGTTATACCATATTTCAAAGAAAGATATGATTCTATTTTATTTCTATCAGTATCACTAACTCTTCCAGAATAATTTATAACTTCAGCAATTTTTCAATTATAAAAAAATTGATTTGCAGCATCTAGTGTTTTTCAAAGACTAAAATCTGCAGTAGCTAGAGTTTGGTAAGTATTAGTTGTTGTATTATCTACTTTTATTCATTTTTCATAAATATCTGTTCCATTAGCTGTAGCATTTTCATTTGCCATAAGAAGCATTGGTTTAGATGATTCATAAGAAGCTATACCTGTTTGTGCTGACCTCCAGTTAGTACTTGACCCAATTGCATGAGTAAGAACTTCATCATTTAAAGCAACAGTAAAAGCTCAAAGTGTAAGACCTGCAAAACTAAGTCCACAAGTTCCAGAACTTAAAACTCATGAAAGACAATCAAATGCATATGGAACTTGTCATGTCAAAGTTCAATCTACAGTTGAGTTTGGAACAACTACCATAAAATAACTAGTTGAATTTCATCAATTAGCAAGATTTTGAAGATACTGTGTTGTACCATTAAAATTAACTATAGGGTTATAATTTAGGTTATTTGTAGCACTATTCATATAAGTTGGTGAAACTCATCATCAAGCATTAAATCAATTTCCAGATTGATCATTCCAAGTAGTAAGTGCACTTCAATCAGTAGTTGTACTTGTTCACTTGTTTGCTTTTAACCATATAGAAAGATTTGTAGAAACTCATGCAGGAGATGGTGGATCAGATGCAACAACATCTATTGTATCAAGCTCTACTTTTTGAGTTCAATTTGATGTAAAAAATGCTTTATACGTAAATAATCAAGTTCATCAAGCAAGAGCATTAAATGAAGCAATATTTGTATTTATTTGAGCAATAGTACTAGATTGAGCAACTCATCAAGTTGTAGTTACCCAAGATGTACCATTAAAATAATACCAAGTAGTTCAATTATTTTTTGAAATTTGGTAAGTTATAGTTCATTGATTCCCTGCTCACAAAGTTTGCGAAAACGAAACAATAGAATTTGCAACTCAATAATTAAAATTATTTACTGGTTGTAAAAATGGGCTTGTTGTATCATAAGTATATCTAAGAATTTCAAGCGCATCACTAGTATAAGATGCAGTATAAATAAAATCTCAAAGTCTAAAAAGTCATCCAGCTCATTGTAATAGTGGATTAGCTGCATTATGGATTATTTTTGTAAGATATACAGGGGCAGTTGGATTTGAAATATCTGCAACATTTACAGCATTTGAAGTATATCAAGCAATAAATAATTTATTATTATCTATATCTAAATCTCTAGGTCCACTTATAGAATAACTTCAACCTGATATATTTGTTACTGCAGTTGGTAAAGCAGGATTTGAAATATCTATAACTCTAACTGAATTATTTAAATATGCAGAAACATATGCATAATTTCAAGATACAGCAACATCTCTAGCTCAATTTAAATTAGTACCATCACGAATTTGAGTAATATATGATGGAGAAGCTGGATTTGAAATATTTATTATACTTAGAGCATCTCTATTATAAGCAGAAACATATGCATAATTTCATGATATTTTAACTTCACTGGCTCAATTCATATTTGTAGTCTGTCTATATGTTCATATTATACTTGGTGAAGCAGGGTTTGTTACATCTATAACTTGTAATGCATCATACGTAAATACTGCAACATATATGTAATTTCAAGCTTTTTCTATTCATCTAGCTCATGCCATTGTTGTAGCATTAAAAAATTGTCATGCTGCAACTGGAGCTGCTGGATTTGTTACATTTATTATTTGAACTGCATTACCTAAATATGATGTAACATAAAGATAATTTCAATCTTTTACCAAAGAAGATGCTCAAGCAAGTCTTATAGTTCATCCATTATCTAAAATAGATCAAACAAGAGTTGGTGAAGATGGATTTGAAATATCTAATATATTAACTCTATTTCAAAGATAACTAGTCATATATGCATAATTTCATTCTACTACTACATCATATGCTCAATTATAATTTGTTCAATTTGTTATTACTCATGCATGAGTAAGACTTGTTTTGTTTAAATTTGCAATTGATCAACTTAATGTAAAACTTGGAGAATTTGAATAAGTATAATCTGTTGATAAATCAAATTCCCAAGTGTTAGTTGCAGCAAAAGTGTGATTTAAATTTAAGAAAAGAAATATAAAAAGTATTTTTATTAAATTTAATATTTTTTTGTTCATTTTTGTTGTTTAATTTCTATAATTATTTGATTTAGATAATAATGAAATATAAAGAAAAATAAAGAAAATTTATACTTTTTGTATTGATTAAAATAACTAGTAATTTCTAAATAAAAAAATAGAAGAAATTAAGTTTAATTTCTTCTATAAATTATTTAAAAAAAATGTTAAATCTATTATTTCTATTTTTAACTTTTCTGCTTTTTCTTTTTTACTTCAAGCTTTTTCTCAAGCAAGTAAAAAATCTGTATTTTTACTAACTGAACTTACAAAACTACCTCAAACTTCCTCTAATTTTTTCACTAATTCATCACGAGAAAATCATTCAAAACTTCAAGTTATGCACATAGTTTTTCCATTAAAAATAGAATTTCAAACTATAACTTTTTCTTCAAAATATTTTAATTCTATATAATTTAATAATTCAGAAAGTACTCTTTTATGAGCATCATTACTAAAATAATCTATTACATTTTGCCCTATTTCTGGCCCTATATCTTCCAATTCTTCTAAATCATCAAGTGTATAATCAAATGAAAGTAAATCATTTTCTCACTTAAATAAGCAAGAAATAGTTTTGGCTGTTTTTTTACCAACTCATGGAATACTAAGAGCCATAAGAAGTGTAACTATATCCATTTTTTTTGCTTCTTCTACTCATGCAATCAAGTTAGAAACTGACTTTTCTTTAAATCATTCTAGAGTTAAGATTTCATCTTTTTTTTCTTTTATTCTAAAAATATCAACTATATTGTGAATAATTCATAATTCTAAAAATAATTCTACTTGTTTTTCTCAAAATCAATCTATGTCAAAACCTCATTTTCAAACTGCAAAAGTCAGTTTCTCACTATGTTTTGCAGGACAATCTACTTCATTTGGACAATAATATCTAACCTTATCAATATCTTTTTTTACCAATGTTTCACACGAAGGACAATAAATTGGTGGAAGTATTTTTTCTAATTTTTCTCTTCATTCTATATTTACAACTGAAATTATCTTTGGTATAACTTCCCCTGCTCTCTTTATAAATACACTATCACCTATTCTCACATCTAGTTTTTCAACTTCTTCATAATTATGTAGCGTTGCTCTTTTTACTATAACTCCAGAAATATTTATAGGTTCTAAATTTGCAACTGGTGTAATAGTTCAAGTTTTTCATATACTATGATCTACACTTATTATCTTTGTAGTCAATATTTCAGCCGGAAATTTATAAGCAATTGCATATCTAGGATGATGTTCAGTCCAACCTATTTCTTCCCATAAACTTATATCATTTACTTTTATAACTAATCCGTCTATATCAAAATCTATAGTTTTTTTAACTTGTCAAAAATTATTAATTGCGTTTATAACTTCTCAAATTCAATTAAGTTTTTTAAAATAACTAGAAATTTCAAAACCATATTTTTCTAAATCTTTTATTACATCATAATAAAATTCTATTTTTTCTTTTTTTCTAAAATCTTCAAAATTTGCTAGATCATAAGCAAAAAATTTAAGTTTTCTTTTTTTTGTAACTGATGAATCTTTCATTCTCAAACTTCAACTTGCCGCATTTCTAGGATTACTAAATATCTTGGTTCCTTCTATTTTTGCATTTTCATTTAATTCAGAAAATACACTATTTGGCATTACAACCTCTCATCTTACTTCTAAATGTTCTAGATAACTTATTTTTTTAGGAATATTTTCTATTTGCATAACATTTACAGTCACATCTTCTCATTCAACTCAGTTTCATCTAGTTATAGCTTGTACTAGTTCCCCATTTTTATAAATAAGTTCTACTCATAATCAATCAAATTTAAATTCAAGACAATATTCTATATTTCAAATGTTATTATCATCTATATTTTTAATAACTCTTTCATCAAAATCATTTAAATCTTCTTCATTATACGTATTATCTAGACTTATCATTGGTCTAGAGTGTTTTACTTTTTCAAATGTTGATTCTAATATTTCAGCTCAAATAAGAGAAGTTTGCTTGTTTTTAATTCAAAACTTCTTTTCTAAAAATTCTAGTTTTTTAAATAAATTATCATATTCGTTATCTGAAATAATTGGCTCATCTTTGTTATAATACAAATCAGAATGATAAGAAATAAGTGATTGTAATTTTTCTATATCACTCTCAATTAAATCATTTTTATCAGTTTTTATGTATTTTTTTGATAATTCTAACACATGCTTTTGTTAAAAAATAATAAGTCACCTTTTTATATTAAATAAAAATAATTATAAATAATAGCTTAAAATAGAGAAAAGGTAATAATTTTAACCACTTTTTAACATTTTTCAAAAGCTTCATTTTTTGTATACAAAAATGATACAAAAGAGCATTATTAAGCTATTATTTTTATACTCTAATGTATACTTTTTTTGTACAAAAATTCAAGTTTTTTGTAAATTTTGTTTTTTGAAAAAACTATAGTTTTAACCTATTTTAAGCCAATAAATAGTATTTTAAAAAGTTTTTATAAAAAAATGTATTATTTATTTTGAGTTAATTTTTAAAAACTGTTATAATATATATGTAAGTTAGTTCTAAGGGACTACATCTTACATTCCTTAAAATTAATTTTTTCTCTGTTAGAATGGTACTTGCAAAAATCCAGCAATATACCTCACACTTTTGATTTAGTTTACTAAATCTCAAAAATAAAAACAAAAACGGAAGATAGATATATTCATTTAGAAATTAAAGTTAATTTTAATTTTTGTATGAATATATCTATCACCAGAAAAACGCAAAATAATTTGCAAAAAATAAAAAGAAAAGAGCATGGTGAATAGCTCTATAATAATTACCTAAACAGGGATAAAATTAGATGTGTAAATCATCACAAAAAACAAGGATTAGTTTTTGAAAACCGATCTTTATTCCCCTAAATTAGACTACAAAAATTTTTTTTTATCATTTAGGAAGTGAATTCAGACAATTATTAACTTGAGCCCCTATTACCCAATATGCTTAAGTTTTTTTTATGTCTAAAATTTAGAGCAAAAGAAAAACCAGGCCTTCGGCCTGGTTTTTTAAATAGCACTTTCATTAAGCTACTATGTAGGTAATCCCCAACCCCAATGCATACACCATGAAAACCACCGGAGTGTATTTCAGATATGCACCAAAAGTGAGTTCCTTCACTTTGCTCATTGCCACAACACCTGCTGCGGAACCAATCACGAGAATTGAACCACCAATCCCGACTGCATAAGTCATCAGCATCCAACCCACTTCATCGAGGGGTAAGTCTGCCTTAAGCATAGCAGCGGTAATCGGAATATTGTCAACAACAGCGGACAGGATACCGATAAAGAACGTAGCAAGTGTTGGGTCCATCACCTCATACAACAAGGCAAGTTTTCCTAGCAGTTCAACCTCCTTGAGTGCACCCACGAGAAGCAGGACACCAAGGAAAAAGAAAAGCGCATCAAACTCAACGTGTTGCACGTATTCGAGGACTTTCACCTCATTTTTTGTTTTGATTTTATCGTGGGCGATAACCAAGAACATCACCGAGAGGCCAGTCAAGAAAACAAGCATCGGAGGCAAATGAAAAGCAACGTGTCCAGCCAAAATACATGCGATGGACAAGATGAAAATCACTGCAATCTTGGTATCAAGAGGATTGATTGAAACATTTTCCTTCTTGATGGTGATTGAACCATTCATCCCACGTGCGAGGTAAGCATAGAGCACCAAACTCGTAATCAGAGCCGGAACATACAGACGAAGCAACTCGACCATATGGATTTTCCCAGCAACAAAAATCATGAGCGTAGTGACATCCCCGGTGATGAGGGGAAGGCCTCCTGCATTGGCTGCAAAAACAATCATCACAGCCATCCGAATCAAAGTATCTGTCGTGGCACCTTTCATTACCACAAGAACGATACTCAAAGCAACCAAGGTCGCCGTGAGGTTGTCGGCAACCCCACTAAACAGGAACGTAAATGTTCCCATAATAAACAAGAACTTCTTCTCACTCATCTGAGAAGGTAGTGTTTTCATAACTACCTTTTCAATCCACTTACGCTTATCGAGATAAGCGACAAATGTCATAGCACAAATGAGAAAGAGCCAGAGCATCGAGATTTCAAGAACATACTCATGAAAAGCATGTTCCATTTTTTCAAATGCTTCCTTCCCTTTGAAGTGTTCCTCAATGAGCAATAAAACCCAGGCAGATAGACCAAAAAACATACTGGTCTTAAATTTTTCAAACCCGATTTTTTCCTCAAAAATGATGGCTGCAAATGCCACCAAAAAGAGGACTAAAACAATGAACTGCAAAAGATTTTCCATGATACCCTCCATAAGCTAGAAAATTTAAGCGTCATATTTTATACTATTTTTTTAAAAAAAGTCAAATACAATTCTCTACTTTACTTTTTAAGTAAAATAACTAATATAAAATTAATAATACATAATAGTAAATAAATGAAAGAAAATATTAAAAAACTAGAAAAATTAATTAAAAAAAGTAAAAAAATACTTCTTATAAATCATATAAGAATGGATCCTGATGCTTTTTGATGATTAGCTAGTTTTTACTATATATTAGAAAAACTAAAAAAAAATGTGGTTGCTGTAAACGATATGTTACCACCTACTAATTTTGATTTCTTAGAATCAAGCAATATAATAAAAACAGATTTTGATATAAAAAATTTTAAACCAGATTTAATTATTAGCTTTGATGCTGCAAGTACTGGTCAACTTTGAGAAACTTATATAAAAAATGAAGATATCTTTAAAAATACACCTTTTGTGGTTATAGATCATCATATGACAAATCATGGTTTTTGAAGTATAAATATAGTAAATCCTGATTATTCATCAACTTGCGAATTAACTTTTCATATAATTGAAAAAATATGATTTACTAAATATATAACTCCAAAAATTGCTACCCTTTTAACTGCTTGAATTCATACTGATACAAATATTTTTTATAATCAAAATACAACAAGTTCTACTCTAATTACTGCTGCAAAGCTTATGGATTTATGAGCAGATTTTAGAGCTCCAATGTACAATTTTTTTCAAAAAGCAACATACGAAAAAACAAAACTTGTTTGAATAGTTTTTAATAAATTACAAAAAAGTGATAATGGAAAAATAATTTGGGCAAAAATAAAAAAATCAGAATTCAAAAAAACAAACACTTGAGATGAAGATACTTCTGGTATAATTAATAGACTTATAAATATAGAATGATGTGAAGTTGCTTTTTTAATCCATGAATTATGAGATGAAGTGAAAGCTAGTTTTAGAGCAAAAGAATATAATGTTTGAGATTTTTGTGCTAGTTTTTGATGAGGTTGACATAAACTTGCAGCATGATTCAGAACAAGTAAAAAATTGGATGAAATAGAAGCTGAAATATTAGAAAAATTAAAAAAAGAAAAACTTTAAAAAAACAAAAAATCTAAATCCTTTCGGATTTAGATTTTTTTAAATTTTTTCTTACAATTATCTTGGATCAATATGATTACAAGCATGACTATGGGCAGATACACTACTTCAACGTAATGATGATGGATTTGTACAATCAACAACAATTCATCTATCAGGTCAATCACGATGTTCTGCAGATAAGCAATCACTACATTTTTTAGAGAAAAAACTTGTTTCTATAGTTATTTTTGGAGAAGTAAGTCATTTTCTAACTATACTTGCATCTATAAAATCAATTACATCTACTCAATTAATATCTTTCATATTAAAATTAATTATAATATAATATATATTAATATTATATATTTATTATATTTGTCAATATATTTATTTAAATAATTATAATTTATTTTTGTGGAAAATATCTTCATTCAGATCTACCATATTTTTCATAATGTGTAATTCAAAAATTATTTTTTGATAATCAAAAATTATTTGAATTATATGAAGATAATAAATCACTATATATATCAACATATATTTCTCATGCAGGTTTAACTGCTACGGAATTTATAAATGAATTAACATCTGTAATAGAAACCCCTAAATGATTAGAAACTTGTTGTCTAATTCAAGTATATCAATCTCTTTCATATCTAATAACTTCAAGTGATATTTTAACAACTGCAGCACTATCATTATTTAATTCTCTTCTTATTGAATCAATAAATAAAGAAACCTCTGCTTGAGAAAAAGTTTTTGCTGAAGTGATATTTGAAACAGTAACAATAACTGGATCAGATGATACTTCAACTCAATTAAATGAACATGTTAAACTATTTCTATATACCATAGGAGTTTGTACATTATTAACAGGAATAGTTCAACTTGCTTGAAATAAAACATTAGATTTAGTTCAATTTACACTAGTATAACAACCAGTTCAACCATTAGAATTCCATGTAAAAAGTACAGATCATCAAACATTTATTGAAGTTTTATCTACACTTAAACTTGGTTTTACTGATGATGTTGTTGATGAATTTGCTACTACTAAATTAACAGTATTAGAAGTTCTAATTCTTCCATCAGTATATTTACACTCTACTTTTACACTATAATTTCATAATTGTAAATTTCTTACAGGTGTAACTCAACTAGAACCAATATTTGTAGTATCAGTTACATTATTTACTATTGATCTACAATAATCAATTGAAGTAGAATTTGCATTCCATGTTAAATTTACAGTATCTCATACAATTGCATTTGTTTTATCAGAGCTCAAAGATGGAGTTATATTTGTTGTTCCTGTTGTTCATGTTGTTGTTCCTGTTGTTGTATTTCCAGGAATTTGTGAAACTGAAATAGTAGTAACTGGATTATTTAATAAATTACTTAATGTAGTAGATGAAATTATTTTTTCTAATTGTTCATATCTAGCATTTAAAACTTTTCAACAATATAGATTTAAATATAACTCTCAATTATTTGAATAATATCTTGATCATACAAATCAAGTTTCACTTGATCCTAATCATCATGTAGAACCATTTCATACACTAACAGTATTATTAGTTAAGGTAAACATTTCTTGTATATCTCATGTTGTTATTACACAAGTTTTATATCATGTATTTGCTGGTATATTATAATCAACTTTTATTGAATTATTACTAGTTATTGATGCTGATATAGAAAATACATTAGTATTTGTTGTTGTTCATGTTGTTCATGTTGTTGTTCATGTTGTTGTTCATGTTGTATTACTACTACATTCTAATTTCGGTGCATCACATCATTTATCATCTTTTTCAAAAATATAATGACATCATTCTCCAGGTTCTGCTAAAATATTAATTGGACATTTTGGTATTAAATTATCAGAAGAACAGTCTCAAAATAATTCACAAAAAAAATCATCTACATCTACATTTTTCTTCGTTAAAATAATTATATTATTAAGTCATGCCTCTAAATAATCAATCATTAAAAGTATTTGCGAATTTGAATTATAGTTATTTCATAAATAAACTAATTTATCATTTATTTTATTTAAAAAAATTAAATAATTTGAATCATTTGTAAAATCTTTTTTTGCTTCTAAAACTTTATTTAAAAATAAATCTAACTTAGGTTTATTTTGTACATTAGAAATATTTGTAGGATATATATTATATTTATCTTCAGCACTAACACTATATCATAAAAATAAAAATGGAATAATTATAAAAAATAACAATATTTTTTTACATACTATATTCATTTTAATAATAATTAAAAAATAAATCTAAATAATTATAATCTAATATTTTAAAATTCTATTTTTTTTTGTTTTTCAAATTGACAATTTAAAAAACAATTATATAAAAAAAGACTTATAAGAAATTTATAAATCTTTTTTATTTCTTTTCAACCAAGAAAAAAACTATAATAAAGTTATGGTATTATTCTATCAATAAAGTATAATAGCACCTATAAAATCAATTACATCTACTCAATTACATCTTTCATATTAAAATCATATTAAAATAGGTATATATAATATAAACTATATATATGTCAATACTTTTTTATTAGTTTTTGACATAAGTTGTATTTTTTATATATTTAAAAGGATTAGTATACTAACAAAAATATATGAAAAAAACTAAAATAATAGCTACTCTTTGACCTGCTACAGACACAAAAGAAAAAATTAAACAACTTTATGATGCTTGAGTAAATGTTGTTAGATTTAATTATTCACATACAAATTATGAGTATTTTTCTGGAATAATAAATATAGTAAATGAATTAAATGATTCATGAGAAACAAATCTAGGGATACTTGCAGATACAAAATGACCAGAAATAAGAACTAAAAAAATAGAAGAAAAAATAAATATTTCAAAAGATGAAATAATTTATTTAACTACTCTAGAATTAGAAAAAAATTCAAAAAATGACAAGCAAAAAATAGTTTGTGATTATGAATATATAGTTTCAGATTTAAATATTTGAGATATTATAGATATAGACACTTGATTATTAAAAGTAAAAGTAATAGAAAAAGACAGTAATAGTTTAACTTGCCAAGCTTTAAATAGTCATGTAATTTGATCAAAAAGACACTTAAATTTACCTTGAGTTAAACTAAAACTACCTTGAGTAACTGAAAGTGATAAGGCAGATTTAAAATTTGCAATTTCAATGTGAATAAATTTTATAGCTATGAGTTTTGTTAGAAATAGAGAAAATTTAATTGAAATGAAAAATTTTTTAAAAGAAATAAATGCTCCTAGATGAATACAAATAATATCAAAAATAGAAAACAAAGAATCTCTAGATAATATAGATGAAATAATAGATGAAAGTCATGGTATAATGATAGCTAGATGAGATTTATGAGCGGAAATAAATTTTGAAACACTTCCAATAATTCAAAGAGAAATAGCTACAAAATGTAAAAAAGAATGAAAATTTTTTATAGTTGCAACTCAAATGCTTGAAACCATGATAACTAATCCAATTCCTACAAGAGCTGAAGTTACAGATATATTTAATGCTGCTATGCAAAAAGCAGATGCTACTATGTTATCAGGAGAAACAGCTGCATGAAACTACCCTATTGAAGCTGTAAAAACTATGTCAAATATTTTAGAATACACTGAAAGTCAAATAAAATACAAACATGAGTACTTTGAAAAAAATATTTGAGATGATGAGGATTTAAAAATGATTATTAAAAATGCTGTAATTACTGCAGAAAATATAGATGCAAAAAATATAATAGTATTTACAAACTCTTGATTTATGGCAAAAGCGATAGCTGCTTTTAGACCAAATATGCATGTTTTTGCATTTACATTTGATGATAAGATAAGAAAAAAAATAACTATATTATTTTGATTAAAAACTTTTTTAATTAAAAAATCAAATAATGAAAAAAACCTAGAAACAGCGATAGAAACATTAAAAGAAAAAAAATTACTTAATATTTGAGATAAAATAGTAACAATTTATGATATAGAAAGAGATTCTAAATTTATACCAAGTATACAAATAATAACAATATAAAAACAGAAGACTTAAAAGTCTTCTGTTTTTATTTCTTTTCAATCAAGAAACCAACTATAATAAAGTGATGGTATAACAAAAAGTGTCATAGCTGAACCTGCAGTTAAACCAAAAACAATTGTAAATCATAATCAAGCCCAAAATTCATCTTGCATTGCAAGTGGTAAAACTCAAAAAACTGTTGTAAGAGTTGTAACTATTATAGGTTGTAATCTAGATTTTCATGCAGAAGCAACACTATGAAGTGCATCAATTCATTTTTCAAGATTTTTATTTATTCTATCAATAAGTATAATCGCATCATTAACTACTACTCAAGTAAGAGCAATAAATCAAATCATAAATGGCATACTATAAGGATTTCAAGTAACAAATAATCATATATTTACTCATAGCAAAGCAAGTATAACAGAATACATTATTATGATTGGTTGTCTAAAACTATTAAATTGAAATACTAGTATTGAAAAAATTAAAAATAATGCAATGAAAAGTGATTTAAAGGTAGAAATAATTAAATCAGAATTTTCTTGATTTTCTCATCATTTTTCAAAAAATACTCAATCTGGATAATTGTAATTCTTAGCATATTCATCTACTTTTGGTTGTAATTCACTAGGTAGTATACCAGTATTTATATCTGCTTCAACTGTAATAGAAACTCTACCATTTTCTCTAGTAATCGAAGAAATTGATTTAGCAAATTCAGTTGTAATAAAATCTCATACTCTTACTTTTCAAATTGAAGTATTAACCATTAAATTATCTATATCTTCTGGACTTAAATTATCTTCGAATTGAGCTATTTTAAGCACAATATCATTATCTTCATAATCTGATTTTATACTTCAAGCCTTTATTCAATTAGTATAAAAATATACTTCTCCCAAAATATCATTTGGAGTCAATCAAACATTAGCTAATTTATCTCTATTAAACCTAAAAATAAATTGTCCTGGAGATTCACTACTTGTTGTAGTAACATTTTTAAGTCATTCTATAGTTCTTAAATGTTCTTTAAATATAGATGCAGTTTCTTTTAAATCATCTATTTTTGAAGAATTACTAGCAACTAATTTAATTCAAACAGCTTTTCAAGTTGGAGGACCACTACTTAAAGTCTCAATTGAAACATTTAAACCTTCAGATTCCAATACTTTTAAATCACTAGTTATCAATTTTTCTACTTCAAAAACATTTTTTAATCATTTTGCATCTCTATCTTTTTTTGTTAAAAGTTCAATATAAATACTAATCTTATTTCAAGAAATAGTCATATTATAAACTTTTAGTTCATCATATTTATATATAGCATTATCAACTTGATCTACATATTTAATAAGAGATTCTTTATTTGTTCACTCTTTTGTTTCAATTGAAATATTTATTACTGCATTATCTGCCTTTGGAAAAAGTATAAATCAAATTTTTGGTGATAAAAAAACAAAAGTAAGTATTAAAACTAAAATTGGAGAAAAAATAAACATTCTTCTTGAAGATTTAGATAAGATAACTTTTTTCAAAAGTTCATAATAAATCAAAGACATCTTATTAAGAATCCTATCTCTAAATGATAATTTATCTTCTTTTTTTTCTATTTTTCAAATTCTCTCAAATTCCAAAAATTCTTTTTGACTTGGTGACATTGTTGCTTCTGCTTTTTCATCTATATGATAATATTTACTATCTTTTACAAATTTAATAAATAGAGTTGAACTAACAGTTAGAGCTAAAACAAGAGCTGCAACCAATGTAGAAAAAACAGTAATTGGTATATAAGCTAAAAATTTTCACATTACTCATGGTAAAAACATAAGTGGTAAAAATGCAGCAAGTGTAGTAAGTGTACCAGAAATAAGTGGAGCTTTATAATCTCTCACTGCTAGTAAAACTGCGCTTTTTTTATTATAACCTGATTTCATTTTTTCACTCGATGCTTCAATAATAACTATAACAGTATCTATAGCAATTCATAGTGTTAAAACAAGAGAAAAATTTGTAAGAAAATTAAGTGAAAAACCTAATACATCTAATGTTATAAAAGTAATTAAAAATGAAAGTGGTATTAAAATAGATGCAATAAGTGACTCCCTAAGTCATACAAAAAGTAATATAGTAATAAATACTAGTATAAATGTTTGTAATGCTGTTGAAGAAAGTTGAGAATAATCATCTAAAATTAATTCTGACATATCATTAACATAAAAAATTCATAAATCATTAAATTCTGGATTTATTTCTACAAGTTTTTTTAGCTCATCTTTAGCTACTCAAGAAACATCAAAAACATTTACTCAAGAATTTTTATTAAATGAAAGTGATACGTAGTTTAATCATTTATTGTCTTTAAATCATAGTTTTTTAATAGATTCATCTTTGTATTTTTTTTCAAAAGAAGCTATATCTCAAAGTAGGATATTTGATCATTTTGTAGATCTTATTACTACATTTTTTAAAGCTTCAATATCACTTAATTCTCAATCAAACCTAAAGTCATAATTTAAATCTCAAATAGAGTAATTTCATATTGGAGTATTTTTATTGTAAGATTTAATTATATTTGAAATTTGAACAAGAGAAAGATTTAATTGTTCAATCTTATCTTTATCAAGCAAAACATTTATTTCATAATCAGAAGAAGTATCACCAAATCACATTTTCATGTTAGCTCATACTAAATCAATTGATGAAAGTCATGGAATCTTTCATTCAAGAGAATTTTTTATAACTTGAGCTTTTTGAGTTAAATCATACTTAGTGTATTTATTACTATCTCAATACAATAAAACTTCAAACATCAAATCACTACTTGTAGAAAGTTCAATAACAGAAGGAGTATTTGCATCTTCTGGTAAACTTGTTTTATCAACTTGATCTTTTATATCAGACAATGCATTTCTAACATCAACTCAATTATTTAATTCTATAGTTATACTTGAAACTCAAACAGCTGATGTAGAAGTGATTTTTTTAATTCAATCTACATTTTTTATTTTTTTCTCTAATTTATCAGTAATAAGTGAATCCATATCTCAAGGATTAACTCAAGGATAAACAGTAGTTACTCATATAATACCAAATTTTATATCAGGACTAGATTCTTTTGGAATACTATACAATGAAAAAATTCAATAAACAATAAGTAGAAAAATAACTAGATATGAAACTCTAAATCTTCTTACCCAAAATCAATAGAATCATTTTTCTAAATCTGAATTTATTTTATTAACAGCGCTATTCATATTATTCTTTAATTTTTAAAGTAAATTTTTCACTATCATAATTATCAACATAATTTAAAATTATATTTAAATTATCTTCTAAATTTCAAAGTATTTCAATTTTATCACCATAAATAGTACCAACTTCTATATCTTTTTGTTCAATTGTAGAACCAGTTGAAAAATAGTTTATTGTTCATAATCAAGAACTATTTATTTTTACTGCATTTACAGGCATTAATTTATGACTTAATTCTATTGGAATATTTAGATTTAATATATTTCAAATACTAGATGCATCAGATGGCATAGTAACTTTTGCTAAATACTTTAAAGTTGAATCAGCATTTTTAGAAATAGAATATATTTTTCAAGTAAATGTATTTACTCAATCAGAATAATATGCATTCATATTTTCACTTACAAAATCAAGTTCATCTTTATTAAATGAAATAGTTACTTCTTTTTGTCATTCACTAAGTAAGTTAAATGCAGGAGTTCAATTATTTATTTCTTGTCATTTATCTATTAAAATATCTCAAACAATTCAAGTAATTGGTGATTTTATAGTAAGTTTTTCTACTTCATTTAATGCTTTTTTATAACTTATTTCTGCATCTCTAACTCTTATTTGTGCATCTGTAATTCTTATTTCTGCATCTCTTATTGCCGAATTTGCATCATTTATAACTAAATCTAGATTTTTTAAAGTAATATCTCTATTTGAAATAGCTTCATCTAAGCTGGCTTGTGAACTATCCTTATTTAAGTCAAGAGACTTTAAATATATTTCTTTATCTTTTCATAAATTTTCAATTTGCTTTAATAGTGATGATTGATTATTTTTATATGTTTCTAAAAATGAATATATAGAATTTGATAAAGCAATAAATCAAGAATTATATGCATTGTATGTTGTTTTATATCATCCTATAGTTGCTTTATATCAAGCAATTTGAGTATCGCTTAGTGTTCAAAAACTTGAAACTGTATTAGCAATTGTAGAATCAAAAGAATTTAAAAATTTAATTATTTTTGAATATGAACTATTTATAACATCAATTTTATTTTTATAATCATCATTTGTAGATAATTCTCCAATTTGAAAATTATCAAGTGTATTTTTTTTATAATTTATAAGCTCAGAAAGTAATTGTTCTGATTCTATTTTTTGTCATAAATCTTTTGCTCATAAATATATTTCATAAGAATTATTTTTATTTTTATTAGCTTCAGTAACTCATAAAATATCATCAGAAAAATAAATTATATCGCTTACATAATTTTTTAAAACTACCAATTCTTTATCAAGCGATCTAGTAAAACCTGAAAGAGTTTCATTATTTGATGATTGTAAATTTGCATAATCTCAATTTAATTTTGAAATTGTATTATCCAATTTATCTAGTTCAATAGATGTACTAGTAGTATTATCTGTTAATTGTAAATTTCATAAATTTCTTTGTATGTCAGAAACTGCTTTATCTAATTTATTTTTTGTAGATTCATAATTTAATTTAGCTTTTTCTAAATTATTTTTTACAGTTTCTAAACCATTTTTAACAACCTCTAAATTATTTTTAGAAGCAGCTAGATTATTTTCTGCAGACTCAAAAGTTAGATTATAATTTGCTACACTATCATCTAAAATAGCCAAAGCTTGTCATTCACTTACATTATCTCAGCTTTTAACTAAAATAGATTTTACTCTACCATTAGCATTTGAGCTAAGAGAAATATTTTGAGTAGAATCAAGTTTTCCAGTTTTATTTATGTAAGCGATATTATCTAATTCAGAAACTTTTTTTACATCTATGTAAAAATCCTTTTTTACATCTTCTGTATTAGTTAATTCTTTAGTTCAACAAGAAGTAAGAATAAAACTAGACAAAATTATTACACTAATTATTTTTTTCATATATTAAATTATATTAAATATTATTATTTTCAGATTCCATTTGTTTTATAAATTCCATAAGTTCAGTTAAATCATTGTTTCTAATTAAACCTATAAATTTATCATTTTTCAATAATATACTTATACTATCCCCTGTTTTTAAATCGAGTTTATCTCTAATTTCTTTTGGAATTACAATTTGTCATTTTGCTCAAATTGTAGTAGTTCCATAAAGTTTCATATCACAATTATGTTTTTTCATTAGTTTTATTTGTAAGAAAAGTAAGAAAAGTTATACTTAAATTATATATAGAAAAAAATAAAATCAAATATTTTTAAAAAAAATATTTGATTTTATTTTAAGCTCTTATTATGGAGTTACACTAATTACTACATTACTTCCATTTCATCATATTGTCATCGTTTGTGGTCATGTTGGAATTCAAGATTGTGAACGGTTTAAACTATCCATATCAAAATAATATGACAATTGTCATAAAGATGCTAAATTGTTAAGTAAGTTTAATTCATATATATTATTTAAACTTGTTAATTCTTGAGGTAATGTTGTTAAAGAATTATTTCTTAAATATAAATATACTAAATTTACCAAATTTCAAATAGTAGAAGGGATAGTTGTGATGGAGTTATATGATAAATCAATATAATTTAGGTTAACAAGGTTTCAAATAGATGAAGGAATAATACTAATACTATTATTATTAAGTTCTAAGCTCTGTAATTGGGTAAGGTTTCATATTTCTACAGGAATAGTACTAATGTTATTACCACCAAGAGATAAAGAATTTAGTTGAACTAAATTTCAAATCGAAGATGGAATTGAACTAATATCATTAAGACCAACAGATAAATAAATAAGATTTGTTAAATTTCATATTTCTGATGGAAGTGATGTAATACTAGATAAATTAGCATTTAAATAAGTAAGATTTGTTAAGTTTCATATCCAAGTTGGAAGCGAAGTAAGGGATGTTCATATAAGAGATAAATTCTCTAAACTAATCATACTTCATATTTCTGATGGAAGCGATGTAAATAAATTTCTAGAAATATTTAAATTTTTTAAATTAGTAAGAGTTGCTATACTTGATGGTATTGTTTGTATTGAGTTTGTATCTAAATCTAAAACTTCTAAATTTGTTAATGCTAAAACTTCAGTTGGGAAAGCTAATAATCAGCAATCATTAGCGTGTAATTCAGTAAGACTTGTAAAATTATCTATTCATGTTAAATTTGTAAGAGGATTTCATCATAAACTTAAAACCTTTAAGTTTTCTAAATTTCATATTTCTGGAGGAATACTAGTAATAGAATTATAATTTAATCATAAATATTGTAATAAATTTAGAGTAAATATTTCTGGGATAATTGTTGATCATCAATACCAATCTAATGCATATACATCATCACACCATTGTTCCTTTGTTAATGGTCAAGCTAAACTATCCCAATTAATATCAGAAACATACATAGTATTTCATATTTCTCCGTTTAAGACATCTATATCTGCTTGATCATAATTACAAACTACTGGTGGTGGTGTATTATTTACTAATGTTCATTCTTGTACTACATAAGGCAAATCTACTCATCAATCTACTACAAAATATGTACTATCTGGATTGTATATTATACTTGGACTATCAGAAGGTTGCATTAAGTAATAATTTCACTTTACTACCGCTGTATTTTCTTCTTCATTTACTGTTGAAACTTGATTAAATTTATATGCTCACGTTCATGTTCATCATACTGAGTATGATAATACATAATCTCATTTTGTTACTGGATCTTTAAAACTATTTCCATCTTCTTTCAACGCTAGAAAATTTGCTGTTCATTGAATTGAGCTTCATACTTGACCATTTATTGTTAATCATGAATTTGTTTTTGTTGTAGTTATTAGTGTTGATAGACTTGTTCATTTTGAACTTTCTATTCATATCTTTTTCATGATATTGTTTATATCACTTACTCTTTTCCCATCTCTTGCTGATGTACTATATCATTGTAAATTTATAAACGCTATTGTACCCAATATAGCTAATATAGTTATTACTACTATTAGTTCTACTAGTGTAAAAGCTTTATTATTTTTTTTCATATTTTTTTTGTAAAAAATAAATACTAATAGTTTTATTATTAGTATTTATCTATATTTGCAAAGTATTTTTTGGTTTTCAGGTTGACGAAAACTAGTCTTATTTTTTAATTTAAATTATGGACTAGTAATTGATATAATAACTTTAGATCAAAAAACTGATGATTTTGATATAGTCATAGTTTGTCAAACTATCGGTATACCAGATTGAGATCTAGTTACATCAAAATTCCAATAATTTGTAGAAAGTTGTCATAATCAGATATTTCAACTTAAATATAAATTAGTTAAATTAGTTAAATTTACAATTTCTGCTGGAAGAGTTGAAATATTTGTAGAGTCCAAAAATAAATTTCATAAATTAGTTAAATTTCATATCTCAGATGGAATAACTCATGTTAGTGAATTATGACTTAAAGCTAAAGTATATAAATTAGTTAAATTTCATATTTCTGTTGGTATAGTAGTTATTGAATTATTATTTAAATATAAATTTCACAAATTAGTTAAATTTCATATTTCTGTTGGTATAGTAGTTATTGAATTATTATTTAAATATAAATTTTGCAAACTTGTCAAATTTCATATCTGAGTTGGTAGTGTTGTAAGTGAATTATCATATAAATATAAACTTTGCAAACTTGTCAAATTTCATATTTGAGTTGGTAGTGTTGTAATTCAATTAGAATCTAATTCTAAATATTCTAAATTTATCAAATTTCATATTTCTATTGGTAGTGTTGTAAGTAAATTATAATCTAAATATAAATATTTTAATTTTACTAAATTTCATATCTGAGTTGGTAGTGTTGTAAGTCAATTTGCACTTAAATATAACTCCTGCAAATTTGTTAAATTTCATATCTGAGTTGGTAGTGTTGTAAGTGAATTATCATTTAAATATAAATATTGTAAATTTGTTAAATTTCATATCTGAGTTGGTAGTGTTGTAAGTGAATTAAAAGCTAAAGTTAAAGTTTGTAAATTTGTTAAATTTCATATCTGAGTTGATAGTGTTGTAAGTGAATTAGATTCTAAAACTAGATGTTTTAAGTAAATAAGAGTATACACTTTTGATTCTATAATTGATCATCAATACCATACTAATATATCAACATCATCACACCATTGATTCACCGTTAATGGAAAAGGTAGGATATTCCAATCAATATCATATACTTCTAAATCTCAATTAGCTCAAGAAGTATTTAAAACATCTATATCTGCTTGATCATAATTACAAACTACTGGTGGTGGTGTATTATTTACTAATGTTCATTCTTGTACTACATAAGGTAAATCTACTCATCAATCTACTACAAAATATGTACTATCTGGATTGTATATTATACTTGGACTATCAGAAGGTTGCATTAAGTAATAATTTCATTTTACTACCGCTGTATTTTCTTCTTCATTTACTGTTGAAACTTGATTAAATTTATAAGCTCCAGTTCCACTTCATCATACTGAGTATGATAATACATAATCTCATTTTGTTACTGGATCTTTAAAACTATTTCCATCTTCTTTCAACGCTAGAAAATTTGCTGTTCATTGAATTGAGCTTCATACTTGACCATTTATTGTTAATCATGAATTTGTTTTTGTTGTAGTTATTAGTGTTGATAGACTTGTTCATTTTGAACTTTCTATTCATATCTTTTTCATGATATTATTTATATCACTTACTCTTTTTCAATCTCTTGCTGATACACTATATCATTGTAAGTTTATAAATGCTATTGTTCATAGTATAGCTAATATTGTTATTACTACTATTAGTTCTACAAGTGTAAAGGCTTTATTATTTTTTTTCATATTTTTTTTATAAAAAATAAATACTAATATTTTAATTATTAGTATTTATCTATATTTGCAAAGTATTTTTTGGTTTTTAAGTTGACAATTTATTTAATATATTTTTTATTATGGAGTAACGCTAATTACTACATTTGTTCCATTTCATCATATTGTCATCGTTTTTCATACTGCTGGAACTCAAGATTGCGACTTATTTGAAGAATTTTTATTAAAACTAAAGTTAAGTTCTCATAATCATATACTTCCCTCTAAATTAAGATAATTTAATGTTGTTATATTTTTTAATTCTTCTGGGAGTGATGATAATTTAGATCATTGAGAATCAAGTGTATTTAAATTTTGTAAATTTCATATTGTTGATGGTAAAACTGTAACTTTAGTATTATATAATCTCAATGATTTTAAATTTGATAAATTTCATATTTCTGATGGTAGGCTTGGAATAGATGTATTACCAAAATATAAATATTCTAAGTTTACCAAATTTCATATTTCTGGAGGTAGGGTTGATAAACTACTATTCCACCGAAAATCTAAACTAATCAAAGATGTCATATTTCATATTTCTGCTGGTACATTTACTAATTTAGTAGCATCTAATAATCATAGATATTTTATATTTTTAAGTGCCAATATTCAATCTGGTATAAAATTTAGTTGATTTGCTCAAAAATGAAGAGTTTCTAAATTATCAAGGTTTCAAAATTCTATTGGTAAATCTGTTAAATTATTATTCCGTAAATACAAGATTCTTAAATTAATAAGATTTCAAAATTCTTGAGGTATACTTACTAATGGATTAGAGTCTAAGTATAAACTTATTAAATTTGTTAAATTTCAAAATGTTGTTGGTAGAGTTGATAATTGATTTCACTCAATGTATAAAGTTTGTAATTTAGTTAAATTTCAAAATGTTGTTGGTAATGATGTTATGCTATTAGATCTTAAAAATATATATTTTAAATTAGTTAAATTTCATATTTCTTGTGGAATATTTACAATAGAATTATTTGGGGCATTTAAATTTTCTAAATATTTAAGAGTAAATATCTCAGGTGCTAAATTTGCTCAACCATACCAATTCATATAAAATGCATTACACCATTCATCTTTTGTTGCTGGGAAATCTATATTAGAATAAGAAAAATCCTTCACATCTAGATCTCAATTAATTCAAAGCGTATTTAAAATATCAATATCAGCTTGTTGATAATCACATACTTTTTTTTCTGCTTCACAAGATGCTTGATTTCATCATCATACTCAATCACAAGTCCAAGTATATCATAATCATGTATCAGTTACACTTGATCAAATTCATGCATAACAAAGATTAGTTGGCTCATTAAAAAGTGCTTGTAAGTGATCATATCAACACTCTCAATCAACCAAAGGTGATCATAAATATTTATATTTTATATATATTCATAATTCTCACATATTAATTGCTATCATTTCTACTGATCAATCATAATATGTTCATAATGGAGTTACATCTAATGGTTCAATTCATACATAATAATAATCATTATATCAGAATCAATGCATATCTATATAATATTCTCAGCCATAAGTTTGGTAATTAAAATATAGTGTTGTATTATCTTCTAATAAAACTGAATATAAATAAGTATCAGTATTACCATAATCAAAATTTGTATCTGTATTTTCTTGTATTATAATTAATGTTCAATCATAATTATCAAATTCTGAATTTCATATTTGCTCTGGTAAATTGTTATTTTGTACTTCAGTATTTACTATATATGGTAAATCTAATCATCAATTTACTACAAAATTATTATTATTTTTTATTATACTTGGACTATCTCATATCATCATTTGATGATAATTTCATTTTACTACTGCGGTATTTTTTTCTTCATTTACTGTAGCAATTTGTGTAAACTTATATATTCATGTACTTGTTAATCATTGAGAATATGATAATAAATAATCTCATTTTGTAGTTGGATCCTTAATTTCATCTCAATCTTCTTTTAATTCTATAAAATTAGGTGTTCATTGTATTCATGTTGTTGGTATATTATTTATTACCAATGGTTTTGATGATTGATTATCTATATAACTTAAAACATCAGCTCATTTTATTTCTTCTACTCATATTTTTTTTAATATATTTGTTATATCACTAACTCTTTTACCATCTCTTGCTCAAACACCATATCATTGTAAATTTATAAATGCTATTGTACCTAAAATAGATAATATTGTAATTACAACTATTAACTCTACTATATTGAAAGCATTTTTATTTTTTTTCATATTTTTTTTATAAAAAATAAATACTAATAGTCTAATTATTAGTATTTATATGTATTTGCAAAGTATTTTTTAGTTTTTAGGTTGACAATTCAAATTAATAATTCATATTTACTTTTTTAAAAACTTTTTCTTCTTGACTTTTATATTTTTTTATTTATTATCAAAAGACATTTTTTTAAAAATTAAATAAATATATGAATATAAAACAAGCTTTAGTTATAAGTTGATTGGTATTATCAAACCAAGTAAATGCAAATTCATCATGATTATCAGAAGAAGTAAATAGAAATAAATTAAAAACTAATTCATGAGTAGAAATAGTTTTATGAAAAATAAGTGAATTAAAACAAAATTGTAATTTAGAATCAACAAAAACTGAAAAAAAGTGATTAACAACTAAGGTAACAGAAAAATTATCTTGTGTAAATTGAAGTTCAAGTATTCAATCAGAAATTAAAAAATCAAAATTTAAAATCACATATAGATGACAAAATTATTCTTGTGCTGATTTAGTATCTAAAATAATTGTAAATTGACAAATAATAACAGAAATTAAACATTGAGAATGATCTATAATAATTAGTAAAAATGAAAAATTATTAATGGAATATCCTTGTTCTGATCTTATAACTAATTAAAAAATATGTCATTAAAAAATAAAATTTCAGTTTGAGTAATTGCTGCTTGATTAAGTTTTTGAGTAATACATAAATTATCAAATCAAACTGTTGAAACAACAAATTTCACACAAGTTGAAGTAGAAACTATATTAAAACAAACAGAAATTCTTGATGAAATGAAAAAAAAATGAATTTGTGAAACAATAGAATACGTAGAAAAAACAACTGATTGAAATGTAAAAGTTATATGATTTAGATGTGATAAAAAGGAATGAAAATCAGAATATGTAATAACTATGTCAAATTTTGATAAAAAATATATAATTAACAAAGATGTTACTTGTCAAAATGTAGAAATAAATTATTGAGAATTAAGTAATAAAACTAACCTACTTAGATGAAATAGAATAGTAATAACTTGAAAATGAGAAACTAAAAGAATAGATGATACTACATGCTCAGAAATGTTGTGACTAAAAACAATGTAAACTAAAAAAGTACTAAAATAGTACTTTTTTTTGTTAATTTTAAGTTTATTAATATAATGAAAAAATATAAATATTAAGAAAAATTATGATAATAGTAGAAATAATAGATGAAATTTTAAAAGCTTGATTAGCTGAAAGCAAAAAGAAACTTTGAGAATTTACCAAAGATGATTTTCATAAGATAAAAAATAAGATTTACTCAATTTACAAGATTAAAAAACCATATTCAAGTATAGAATTAATTGAAAGGTACAATGAATTAATAGCAAGCGGAGAAATAGAAGAAAATCTATATTTTCAAAAAATACTTAGAAAAAGATGAGTTAGAAGTCAATCTGGAGTTACAGTTATTTCCCTACTTACTAAATTTTGGTGATGTCCTGGAGAATGTGTTTACTGTCCTAGTTTTGAATGACTTCCAAAAAGTTATATACCAAATGAACCTGCGGTTCAAAGAGCTGAATTAAACCAATTTGATCCTATAAAACAAATTCACAACAGACTTAGAGCTCTTGAAATAACAGGTCATAAGATAGAAAAAAATGATATAAGAATAATTTGAGGAACATGGTCAGTTTACCCTCTAAAATATCAACAAGATTTTATAAAATGAATCTATGATGCTTTTAATACTTATGATGAAATGAAAGTATTTATAGAAAAAACTGAATTAAGTTGAGATAAATTTGCGAGTTTTAAAATCAATGAAACCTATAAAGCAAAGATTTCATCTAGCTTAGAGGAGGCAAAAAAATTAAATGAAAGCTCTAGATGTAGAGTTATTTGAGTAGCAATAGAAACAAGACCAGATTGGATAAATCCAGAAGAAATAAAAAGACTTAGAAATTATTGAGTAACAAGAGTAGAAATATGATATCAAACTACTTTTGATGAAATAAATAAACTAAATAAGAGATGACATTGAAATGCTGAAAGTATAAAAGCAACTAAGATGCTGAAAGATGCAGGATTTAAAGTAGTTGCTCATATAATGCCAAATTTACTTGGTTCTAATCCAGAAATGGATATAGCTTCACTAGCTAGAGTTTTTGATGACCAAGCATTTAGACCAGATGAATTAAAAATCTATCCTATGATGGTAACTGATAAATCTGAATTGACTGAAATTTGGAAAAATGGATGATTTAAGGCTTATGATGATGAAACACTTGTAAATTTAACAGCAAAACTGGAATCTATGGTTCCAGAATATGTCAGATTAAATAGAACTTATAGAGATATTCCAGCTAGTGAAATACTTGAATGAAGTAAATTAGCAAATCTAAGACAGATTGTTGAAGATAAACTGAAAGCAGAATGAATAAAAATGGTTGACATAAGACATAGAGAAATAAAATTTGGTAAAAATAAAGCAAGTGATGCAACATTGAATGATTTTAAATATGAAGCATCTGATTGAATAGAACATTTTTTAACATTTGAAGATGCTAATGATAGAACTATTTTTAGCTTACTTAGACTTAGATTACCAAAAGAAAATCAAGAAGTTTTAGAAGTATTACCTGAACTAAAAGATGCTGCACTTATAAGAGAAATTCACACTTTTTGAGATCAATTAAGTATTTGAGAAGCTTGAAGTACTTTTGGTCAACATCTTGGTTTCGGTAAAAGATTAATTGAAAAAAGTGAAAATATAGCAAGAGAAGCTTGATACACAAAAATGGCAGTAATTGCATGAGTTTGAGTTAGAGCTTATTATGAAAAAAGATGATATATATTAGAATGAGAATATATGGTTAAATATTTATAATTAAAATACGCAAAAATGAGACAAGTAACAAGAACATTTCTAAGAAATAATGAATGAAAATACTTAATGGTAAGACACAATAAAAAAGATTATTGGACGCTTCCTGGTGGTCATATTGAAGAATGAGAAGATATTTACAAAGCAATAAAAAGAGAAATAAAAGAAGAACTTAATCTAGAAATAAAAATCTTATGAAATAAAATAGGTTTTGAAATAGAAAATATAAAGGAAAAACCTGCACCTATTTGTATTTATAAGATAGATTTTTTAAATGGAAACTGAAAAAATATTAAAAAAATTGAATATATTTTTTTAAGTGAAATAAAATCAGGAGAAATAAAAATTCAAGATGAAGAAATAGCAGAATATAGATTTTTTTCAAAAGATGAAGTGTTGAACCTAGATAGTACTTTTTTACAAATTAAAGAAATATTAAAAAGAATATAATTATATCTTTATCATAATTAAATATGAAACACTTACTAAAAATATGACAAGTAAATTGGATTCATTTTCAAAATCCTACAAAAGATGAACTTGTTTGAATTTGAGATGAATATGATTTACATGAAATAATTATAGATGATATAATTGAGCAAACTACTCAAGATAAAGTAGATACTTATGATAATCATATTTTTATGGTACTTCATTTTCCAAAGTATGATTATTCAAACAAAAGATATAAATCAAATGAATTTTCGTTTATTTTGTGAAAAAACTTTATAATTACTATAACTTCTCTTCCAAGTAATAATATAGAAAAGATAAAAGAAGAATATATAAATGAAACAAATGAATTAGAAGATCCAGAAAAATATAAAATTTCGCCTTATTATATATTGTACAAGATAATTGATACGATGTATGATAAAACTTTAGATATATTAGGTAAATCAAACAAAGATATAATGAATTTGGAAGAATGAATATTTGACCAAAATTGAGTTAATAAAAAACTTCTAGAAGAAATAATGGTTAAAAAAAGAAATTTAGTATTTTTGAAACATAACTTTATTTTTCAATGAGAACTTTTAACTGAAATGCAAAAAATAATTGAAAAATTTTACGAATGACAACTTGATTTATATTTTGAAGATATAATCTATAAACTAGATAAAATAGATAATAATATAACTGTATTATCTAAAAACGTAACTTCACTAACTGATGTTTATAACTCACTTATGAGTATAAAAATAAACTCTATATTAGCTAGGCTTACTGTTTTTACACTTATAATATGAACACTAACTTTTATAGTTTGAATTTATTGAATGAATGTAAAACTTCCAATGCAAGAATGGAGTAGTGCATTTTATATAATAGTTATATTGATGATAGTATTGTCTTTCTCTCTATGATTAGTTTTTAAAAAAAGATGATGGTTTGAGTAAACCAAAAAATAATTATAATGCTTTTTACTACATTTTTTGTAATTTTAAGTTTAATCAATTCAAAAATTTTAAATAATTTTTGAATTGATTTGTGATTATATGTAAAATGAAATTTTGAATTTACAAAAGCTATATTTTTTAATGTATTTTCTTCACTTTTTATAATAATTTATTTTTTATTAAATTTCAGAAAAAAAATAATTATTCCTAAGGTAATTTACGCTATCTTATGATTATTTTTTATATCACTTATAAGCTCAAGCTTTTTTTTGACAAATATATTTTGAAATGAAGTAAAATGAAATTGATTACTTATGTTTATAAATCTAATTTGATTATTAATAATCCTAATTAATCAGAAAAAAGATACTAAAATAAATATATTAAAATATATTCTTTTTTTAAGTATTATTCCTATTTTATTAACAATAAAAGAGTATTACTTCCCTACTTTTGTGTATAACGAAATACAAAATAGAGCATTTTGAACTTTTTGACATCCAAATTTATTAGCACTTTTTTTACTTATATTATTGCCATTTTTATTGGATAAAATAAAAAATAATTATATATTTTTTATTTTTGTATTGTTTAGTATTGCCATTTTTCTTAGTAAATCTTTTATATGAATTGTAATTTACGTAATATATGTATTGTGGTTTTTAATAAAAAAACTAAAACTAGAAAAAAAATACATAATTACTTTTTTATTTTTGATAAGTTTTTGAGTATTAATCTTGATTTATAATTTTGGTATTATTACAAAATTAAATTCATTTATATCTAGATTTTTTATTATAGAGACAAGTTTAAAAGTCATATTTTCAGATATAAAATACATAATTTTCTGATTATGAAATGATAGTTTACAATACTTATTTGATAATTATAAATCACCTTATTTATATATATTTGAAAACTCTGGTTTTACGGCAGATAGACCTCATAATTTAGTAATTTCAATTTTATTAAATTATTGATTTTTATGATTAATACTATTTTTATATATAATTTACAATTTCATAAAAAACTATAAAAATAATCCTTATTTTCACTCTATTTTATTATTTTTAATTTTTAATTTATTTAATTTTTCATCTATCATTCACTATTTTTTTATAATTTTAATAATTTCTATTATTTATAAAAAAAGTAAAAATATAAAAAATGCTTATCTTTTAAAAATATTTTTTATAATAATTTCTATATTTTCTATAATAAGTTCAATAATTTATTATAAAGAAGAAAATAAGAGTTTTTTAAGTAAAAATTATACTTCAAATATAGAAATATACACAAATTTAAAAAATGAAAATATAGAAAATAGTATACTAAAATCAAACAATAGTTATGAAATAATCTGTAAAAATCTAACACAATCTATAAATTCTGCTGAAAATAACTTGTTTTGTTGAGATTTATTTTGGAATATAGATAAAAAAATCTCAATTTACTATTATAAAAAATGATTAGAAAAATTACCTGATATGTGGAATAAAAATTCAATGTATTATGACAATATTTTTGTTAAAAAATTATATAATGAAAATAGATTTTTCTCAGAAAAATTTAGTAATTTAAAATTGATTTTGGATAGAATATGACAAAGCTATTAATATTTTGATTTATTAATTTTATTATGTTAAAATTATATTTAATAACATTAAAATAAAAAAATATGGTTTTAATATTTTCAAATAAAAATAATGCTTATGAAGAGACTGAAAAAACTGATATAAATCAACTTTTTTCAACTTCAAAAGCACCTGCTGCAGTTGGTCCTTTTAGTAAAGCATTTTTTGCATGAGATTTATTGTTTTGTTCTGGCCAAATTGCACTTGATGTAAATACAATGCAATTAATAAATTGAAATATTGAGCTCCAAACTAGACAAGTTTGTAGAAATATATCTTATCTTTTAGAAGAATATGGATTAAGTTTAAAAAATGTAGTTAAAACTACAATTTATTTAAAAGATATAAATGATTCTAAAAAAGTAAATGATGTTTATAAAAACTATTTTGTACTAAAACCAGCTAGAACAATAGTTGAGGTTTCTAGATTACAAAAATGAGCACTAATTGAAATTGAGATAATTGCTAAAAGATAAAAAATTGACTTTTTGTTTTTATTATTTAATATTAAAACCATATTAAATTTATATTAAATTTTATAATAAATATGAACTCTCCTAAACAAAATATTATTATTACCTGAATGCCTGGATCAGGTAAAACAACTCTATGAAGAAAATTAAAAGATGAATTATGATATGAGCTTTGTGATTTTGATGATAATATACTTGAAAAAATAACTTTAGAGACTGCTGAAGAAATTGTAAGAGTATTAAAATTAAAAAATAAATGATTTACTTCTGAAGACTTGGTTAATCAAAAAGTTAAAACACTAGTTGAGAGATTATGAAAAAATGATTTTTTAGAATTAGAATGATTTATGTGAAGAAATTTAGTTTTTGATAGACCAACTATATTATCAACATCAGGAAGTTTGCCTCTAAGATTAGATGCAATGAGTCATTTAAGAGAAAATTGAAATGTTATATATATAAATACTCCAATAGAAATAATAAAAAGTAGATTACATGAGATGAAAAGCGATAGAATTGTTTGAATATGAGAAATGACTTTAGATGAAATTTTAGAATATAGACATAATTTTTACAATATAACAAAAGATTTTGATTTTAAAGTTCCAGTTTTTGAAGCCAGAGAATGAAAAACAAAAGAAGAAAGAGCAGCTGAAAAAGAAGTAGTTTTTTCTAAATTTATGGAATTTTATAAAGATAATGTTTCAAGAATACTAGAAGTTGCTTAAAAAATTAAAAAATATCTTTACAAATACAAAAAAAAGGCTAGAGTATAAATATTATACCCTAGCCTTTTTTTATGAAGATAGCAATTTGAACAACAAGAGCACCAAAAGTTGATTGAATAAAAAATTGAATTAAAAATTGTCCTTATTTCAAAGATATAGAAGTTGAATACATATTAGAATCTGTAAGTTCTGATATTTCTGATATGCCTCTTAGTATAGAAGAAACTATGCAGTGAGCTAAAAATAGAGCAAATAATCTAAAAAAATCATGAATAATAGCTGATTTCTATATATGAATAGAATGATGAACGACACAAATTTGAGATAAAAAATACATCTGATGAATAGTTTATATAGAAGATAATAAAAGTAAATGACATTATGGTTTTTCACCAATGATGGAAGTGCCAAAATTAGTAGTTAAAAAACTATATGAAGAAGGTTTAGAATTATGACCAGTTATGTGAGAGTTATCATGAAAAACAGATATAAGAAGTGAAAATGGTAGTATGTGAGCGTGGAGCAATGATATGCTTACAAGAGTTGATGAGTTTTCAAGTGCATTTCAAGCTGCAATTTCACCATTTTTCAATGATTATTATAAAATGTAATTAAAACATTTATGAAAAAAATAATAATATCTATAGTTTTAATATTATTACTCAAAATAAATAATACATATTCTTACGAGTTAAGTAGGAGTGATAAAGTAAATATAAATAAAATAGTTGGAAAAATAGAAAAAAATGCTAATACCTTATGAATAAATTATAAAGATATAGTTATAAATGAAAAAATTGCTGAAATAAGTAAACTTAATTCTGAAAGTAAAGATTATGTAATACTTCTAGAATTAATAAAAAAAATAAAACAAATCAAATTTTTTGAATATGCTAAAAATAATTCTAAAGAAAATAAAGTTAATTTAGAATTATTAAAAAACAACTGGTTATCATGGCATAATGATGTACGTTATAATGTTAATTTAAAAAATTATTATTCATATGATGACAGACTAGATAATACTGCTTTTCAATGGTCATATATTAATATGGAAAATTGAGTTATGACTCATAAAAGATATGAAAATAGTAGTTATTATGATTATAATCAAATAGAAAATTGGCTTTTGGATAGATGAGTTAAATGTAAGGCAGTAAACTGAATAACTAGCTCTGAAAGTATATGATATCATTCATATTATTGTAAAAAAAATTCTAGTGATTGTACAGAAGAAGCATTAAAAGCATCAAAAGAAATTTTTTTAATGTATACATCTGAAAAATGATTAAAATATCCAAATGATGCTCACTATAGAGCAATTGTGCATAAAAACTTAAATAAAATATGATTATGAATTGCTATTAAAAAAGAAATAAATGATTCTGTATATTATAAAAACTATGATTATTACAATATTTATATAACAACACATTATTGTACTGAATTATAATTTAATTATATTTATTTTTTTAAAAACTCTCCTATGGAAAATGATAATTGAGAAAATGATAATTATCTATTATTAAAAGGAACTAATGACGCTCAAATGTTATTAGTAAAAGATTATTACAAGGATAAAATTGGAAAAATTTTTTATAATCCTTGCAATCATAAAAATAATCTATATAAACCCGAATTTAATAAAACTAAAGAAAAATTTATTATTGACTGGATAATTACATATTCTGCAAGATTTCGTGTAATATGGGAAACTTGAGAAAGAGATTTAGAAAACATAAAAAAACAATTATACCATTAAAAAATTGATTTTCTAATTCAATTATATATAATGAACAAAAGCGTTAGAGTGGCTATCAACCACAAGCTGGAGAAAGAAAAGTAATACTACTAAGTAGAATCTCCCGAGAAGTAAAATATCTCGTTAAAAATATAAAATTAAGTATAAACTTTAGGTGGTAACTTCTCATATATTTGGGACCGAAAGTATAAAAAATATGCATTTCAAATTTATTTTGAAATACACATTTTTTATACTTTTTTAAGTTATGACGCAAAGAGATTTTGTAAAAATCGATTGTTTACACAAATTATATGAATTATTTTAAGTTTAGTATTATTTAATAATTTTTTATATTATGAAAGAAAAAGAACTATATGATAATTATTTATCAAAACTAGAAGAAGCATTGGTTCAAGAAAACACTGAAAATATAGACTTCATAGTAGAAACTCTATATACTACTTGATTAGATGAAAATGATATGGATAAGATAGATGATATACTACATGAAGCTACTTTATTTTTAGAATTTGGTGATGAAGAATACAAGGAAACTGCTCTTGATTTAATCAGTGATTTTAAAAGTTAACAATTAAAAATGCATATTGAAATAGAAAAAAAATATACTTTTAGACTTGATGATTATGAAAAAATACTAGAAAATTGTAAAAGCGTATGAATAGAAAACCTAAAAGATTATTACCTAGATACTCCAGATTATAAGCTTTTTAAAGCTATGTATTATCTGAGAATGAGAAATTGAATCTATGAATTAAAGATTACAAAAATAGATAAATCTACGAATTTAGTTGTTTCAAATGAAATAACTTGAGATGATGAAATAGACCATATTTTAAAAAAAGAGTTTAATATCTGCATAGATGATACAACTTGAGTATTATTTATAGATACAAGTAGAGAGAAATTTGAATACAATATGTGATGAGAAACTATAAATATAGACATAGATAGTTTTCAATATTGAAAAAGATATGAAATAGAAGTTATTTCAGAAACTAAAACGGAACAAGAAGTAAATGATTTAATAGAAGATTTTAGAAAAAAAATATGACTTGAATCTACTTTTAATGCAGAAACTTCGTGAAAAGCAACAGTTTGTGCTAGAAATCAAAATCTAGAAATATATGAGATATTAAAATGACAATAAATTTAAATTAATAATAATAAACAATGTTAAAATATATAGAATGATTATGAAATAATCCAAGTCCAGAAAATTTAAAAATGGTTGAAGAAGAAATATCAATAGCAAATGATATAATAATGGCAAATAATGCATTAATCACTGAACTTATAAAGAAATGAAGAAATGAAGCAGAAGACATTAGAATAAAAGAATTACGTAAAAGTATTGTTGCTGAAGAACTATTTATTAAACAATCTAGAGAAATTGCTGAAAAAATTGTTGAAGTTTTGTGATTAAGGAGGTAAAAGAGAACAAAAAAATTAGTAAAAATGATTTTTATATTTTATCTTACTTTTATGAAAAGCCTTCTTACTTTTATAACTAAAAGTAACAAAAGTTTTAGGGGTTTTCGAACTAGCTAGCTGAGTTTTATCTCTTACGGTAAGTAATCACTATCTCAACCCCTAAGACCCCTGGAGGTTTCTAGAAGTTTTTTAAAAATAGTAAAAAACAAAAAATCTTTCGATGTGTATCAATGGGATTCTTAAGGGTGAGATTTCGCCGTGAAACGAGAGAAAAACCCTAGTAGACTGTGTGCGAAAGTTCGAACTCTTAAGCACTTTTGGTACTTTTGGTGACAAAAGTACAGAAGAAAAAAGCTCTCCTGCTTTTATAAAATAATATAATTAATATGGAAAAAACAGAATTAGATAATTTAATTAAAAATGATACAGATTTTTATAGTGATTTTTCAAAATATTTAAAATTTTTAAATAAAGAAACTGAAAATGAATATAAAAATATTAAAGAAAAAGAAAACATAAAAATTAAAAAAATAAATCATATAATAATACTAATAATATTACTATTATTGTGACTATATTTTTATTATAATATGCAAGTATATTTAGTAATTTGATTAATATTAATAATATGAATTATAATTAGTGCTTCTAAAATAGTTTCTTATAGTGAATGATTTTATGATTGATATAGAAGAGCTAAATGATTTTGTAAAGAAGATAATGACATTGACGCTTTAAAAAAAATGAAAAATAATTTTATTCCTAAATAATAAAAATGAAAAACTTTAAAGAAGTAAACCCACGCCAATCTTTCCCAAAACTAGAAGAAGAAATCCTATCTTTCTGGAAAGAAAATAAAATATTTGAAAAAAGTATAGAAAATAGAGCAGATGCTCCTGAATTTAATTTCTATGATGGTCCTCCATTTGCAACTGGAACTCCGCATTATGGTCATATTTTGGCTGGTACTATAAAAGATGTGATTCCTAGATATCAAACTATGAACGGTTTTAGAGTTGATAGAAAATTTGGTTGGGATTGTCACGGATTACCTATTGAAAATATAGTTGAAAAAAAGATGAATATCTCTGGAAAAGATGATATAGAAAAAAGAGTTTGAGTATATGAGTTCAACGAAGCTTGTAGAAGCAATGTTTTTGGATATGTAGAAGACTGGAAAAAAACTGTTGATAGAATGGGTAGATGGGTAGATATGGAAAACTCATACAAAACTATGGATAGTGATTTTATGGAATCTGTTTGGTGGGTTTATAAATCTCTTTATGAAAAAGGTCTGATTTATGAAGGTCATAGAGTTGTTCCTTATTGTCCTAGATGTTCTACTCCCCTTTCAAATTTTGAAGTAAATCAATGATATAAAGATAAACAAGATAAAACTGTAACAGTTAAATTTAAAGTTACTTGAAGTGCAAATAAATATATACTTGTTTGGACAACTACTCCTTGGACACTTGTTTCTAATTTATGAATAGCAGTTTGAGTTGATTTAGATTATGTAGAATTACTTGATAAAAAAACAAGTGAAACTTATGTATTAGCAAAAGATAGAATCTGAGCTTATTACAAAAATGAAGAAGATTACACAATAGTAAGAGAATACAAATGAGCTTGTTTAGTTGGTATAAAATATGAACCAATTTTTGATGATTTTTTCATTTTAAATGAAGCAAATTCTATGCCTCTTGGTATGGAACTTGGTAAAAATGTATGGTCTATAGTTCCTGGTCACCATGTAACTACTGATTCTGGTACTGGTATAGTTCATATGGCTCCAGCTTATTGAGAAGATGATAACTTGATTGGTAAAGAACAATCTCTTGGTTTTGTTGCTCATATAGCTGATAATTGAAATACAGAAAATCTATTAACAGATAATTGAATCCCAGTATTTGAATACAATGAACTTGCAATCACAAAATTAAAAGAAAAAAATGTTATATTTTTATTAAATACTTTTGATCACTCATATCCACATTGCTGGAGATGTGATACTCCTCTTATTTATAGAGCAATTTCCGCTTGGTATGTAGCTGTAGAAAAAATAAGAGATAAGATGGTAGAAAATAATCAGGAAATAAATTGGACTCCTGAAATAATAAAAAATGGTAGATTTGGTAAATGGGTTGAAGCTGCTAGAGATTGGAATATTTCTAGAAATAGATATTGGTGAAGTGCTATTCCTGTTTGGCAAAATGAAGATAAAAGTTGCGAAGTTTGTATAGGTTCTATTGCAGAAATGTATGAATTAAACAAGGATTTTGGTCAAATAGAAAAAGTGTGAGAAAAATATTTTTATACAAATACAAATAAAGAAGTTGATATTCATAAACACTTTGTTGATGATATAAAATTAAAAGACCCTAAAACTGGTGAAACATTAAAAAGAGTTCCTGAAGTTTTGGATTGTTGGTTTGAAAGCTGAGCTATGCCTTATGCAAGCAAACACTACCCTTTTGAAAAAGATAGTAAATATAAATTTCCATGAGATTTTATAGCTGAAGGTCTAGATCAAACTAGAGGTTGGTTTTATACTCTACTTATCTTGGGAACTGCTCTTTTTGAAAAAGCTCCTATGAAAAATGTAATAGTTAACTGAATAGTTTTAGCTGAAGATGGGCAAAAAATGTCAAAATCAAAGAAAAATTATCCAGATCCACAAATTATTTTTGATAATTATTGAGCAGATGCTATGAGATTTTATCTTATGAATTCTCCAGTAGTTGAAGCACAAGACCTTAGATTTGCCGAAGCTTGAGTTGAAGAAGTAGTTAAAAAAGTAATACTTCCTCTTTGGAATACTTATAGTTTTTTTACAACTTATGCAAATATAGATAATTTTAAAAGCTCTTTCTCCCTTGGGGGGAAAGATGCCTGAAAGGCAGATAGGGGGAATAATCTTGATAAATGGTTAATTTCTGAATTAAATGAATTAACAAAAGAAGTTTGAGAAGGTTTTGATTGATACAAATTAAACGAAGCAGCTAAACCAATAGTTAAATTTATGGATAATTTAACAAATTGGTATATAAGAAGAAGTAGAAAAAGATTTTGGAAAAGTGAAAATGACAATGATAAACTAGAAGCTTATGAAACTCTTTATTTTACGCTAGTTGAAACTTGTAAAATAATTGCTCCATTTATGCCTTTTGTAAGCGAATATATTTACAAAAATTTAACTTCTGAAACTTCAGTTCACTTAACTGATTTCCCTAAATATGATTCTAGTTTAATTAATTTAGAACTAAATAAAGATACTGATTTAGTTCAAAAAGTAATTACTCTTGGTCTTGCTTGGAGAGCAAATCAAAAAATAAGAGTTAGACAACCACTTAAATCTATCACAATTACATTTGAAATAAGTGATTATTACAAAGAAATAATTAAAGAAGAATTAAATGTAAAAGAAGTTTTAGTTGTAGAATGAACTACTCTTGCTAGAAAAATATGTAAACCAAATGGTAGAACTATTGGTCCTAAATTTGGAAGCAATGTAAAAGCTATTATGGAAATGGCTAAATCAGGTAATTTTGAAGAATTAGAAAATGCTAGTGTAAAAGTATGAGATTTTATTCTTGAAGCTTGAGATTTTGAACTTGTTTATGAATCATGAAGCTCTCTAAATGCTATAGAAGCAGGTTTTGGTATGGTTATTTCTATGGATAGTAATATAACTCCTGAATTAAAAAATGAAGGTTATATTAGAGATATAGTTAGACATATTCAAGAATCTAGAAAAGAAGCAGATTACAAGGTAGATGATAGAATACAGGTTTCTATATCTGGTTGTGATGAAGTAATAAAAAACTTCAAAGAATACATCCAAAATGAAACTCTTTCAACTATTGTAGATAGTCTAGAAACTTTTGAAATAAACAAAGATTTAGAAATAGAAGATTTAAGAATTAATTTGAGATTAAAAAAATAAAAAAATGCCTAAGAGGTAGTCTAAAAAATAATAATATATTTTTTGTCATTCTGAATTTATTTCAGAATCATTATTATAACAAAATAATATATATTAAAAGATCCTGAAACAAGTTCAGGATGACATTTTTTGGACAGCCTCCTAAAAGGCATTTTTTTATTTGAAAAATCTTACTAATATGTTATATTTATTATAATAAAATTAACATAAAAATTATGTCTTTAAATATTTATGATTTAGATAAAATTGCCTTAGAAGCATCTGATGAAGCATGAATTGACTATACTCTATTTGAAGACACAAGAAATAAAATTATTTCTCATTTAGAATGAAAAAATATAAAATTTGTAGATTGAACAAAATATATAGAAAGTCTACAACAATTATCTACAAATTTTTGTCAGCACGTAAATGAAGAATTTAGTGAAGATGAAGTTGTAAAAGAATTAACTCATAGTTTTAAAAGAAAAGTTTCTCTTATTTTAGGAAAAGATAGGATAATAAATTTATGAAAAAATCTAAGTAAGATAAATGAATTAAATTCTTGGAATCCTACAACTTTAGAAGCTATTTGAAGAACAAAACTAAGACCAAATGATGTAGTTAATAAATTTAGTGAATATTTTACAGAAGAAGAAAAAAGAGAATTATTAGCTATTTATACTTGGATAAAAAAACAAATTAGAACAGATGATTGAGTAAATGTAGATTGGGATACAATTATCAAAGCTCTAAAAGATGAATGATTTACAGATATAGCAAATAAGTTTTATTTAAATAAATAATTAAATTTAAAAAATGGATATAAAATACTCTTTATTAAAAACAAAATTAAAAAATCTAGAAAAAAAAGATGAAACATTAATAATTACTGATTTTGATGATACTTTATTTTGTAGAAAAGAACAACTAGAAAAATCATCATTACTTAGAGAAAATAGATGAGAAAAATGAAATGAAGTTATTATGAATATAATTTGATTAGAAGAATTTATAAAAACTCATTATACTTGAAAATCTTTTCCTAAAAATATAATAAATTCTATGAAAATATGAAGAGATTTGATATTAACAGCTTGATTAAAAGAACTTCAAAAAGCTAAGTTAGAAGCTACAAAACTAGATATTTATAATCATATAGTAGTTGATAAAGCTGAAGATAAGATATATGAAACTATTAGATATATAGTTGAAGATTTATGATTTATACCTAATAAAATAGTAGTTTATGAAGATAGACCAAATTATTTTGTAGAAAATAAAGAATTTATAGAAGATTTCTTATGAACAAATCTAGAAATTATGTTTGTAGAGATGATTGATAATAAAGTTGAAGCAAATATAAAAAAAATCGCGTAAGGATGATATCCTTACGCGATTTTTTTTATATTTTTACTTCTATTGTATCTCATAATTCTGGTATTAAAACTTTTATACTTTTTCTAGTTTTTAATACTTCTTTTAAAACTTTTTCTTTTAATCATTCACGATTATCGTTTCAATGAGTAAGTGAAATAGTTGCTCATCTATTTATAGTATTTTCTCATAATAATTGTATAATTTCATCTTGATCTATATGTCCAGAAAATCATTTTATATCAGCTACTTTACAATCTACATTATATTTAACTAAATCTATATCTACAGAATTTCAAGATTTTATTTTTCATCATCTACAATTTGGTGGAGTGTATCAAACAAAGATTATTTTTGATTTTGGATTTTGTAAGTTAGCTTTTAAATGAGCAATAACTGCTCATCATTCACACATACCTGATGATGAAATAATTATTTCTTTTCTATATTCTCTTTTTGCTTTATATAAATCTTCTTGTTCTTTTCTATCTCTTATATATCTTATAACAACTCTTCAAAATAATTTTTCTTGAACTTGTGGATTAAGTAAATCATATTTATCTCACAATTTATCTATATAAATAGAAGTGATTTTTTCACTAAGTGGAGAATCTAAAACTATATTTTGAAAAAAACTAGATTTTTTAATTTCAGAAATATCATTTTTTAATATTTCAATTGTTCTAAGTAAATTTTTTGCTTGAATAGAATCTTTATTTTCAATTAAATCATAATTAGCCTGTATTTCATCTAACTCTAATTTTAATTTTACTAATTCATCTTTATCTCATTTTTTATTATACATATCTTCTAGCAATAACATAAGTATTTCTTGTGTTCTTTGCATAGAAAAAGTTGGAATTAATACTTTTGCTTCAGCACTCGCTATTTCATCAAAAAATTCTTTTTCTGTTTCAACTCTATTAGGATGATTTCTTCAAGCATAAGTTGATTCCATTTGAATATAATCCAATTTAAAATCAGAAATCCCAGGTCTTCAAGCAAGATTTGGATCCCTAATTCTTCATAAATCTCAACTAAACAAAAAATTAGTATGTTTTTTATTTTTTCTACTAAATCAATCTTTATTTTTACCTCTTAAAGCAGTGTCAACTTTTTCAGTTACAACAGTTATAACAGCTTGAACACTTCCCTCAATATGACCTGCATCAAGAAAATTTAATCTTATACTATCAATTATTTTTTTATTTCTATCTTCATTTGTTTTAACCTTTATTTTTAATAATTTTTTAGTTTTAGCTAATAATTCTAAACTATATTTTATTTTTAAAGGTTTTTCTAAAACATCATCTATTTCAGAATAATCTTCTACATGATATTTCTTTAAAAATTTATGGTATTCATCAAACTTTTCTATTGCTTGTTCTCTATTTACAGATAAAACAAAATTTAACGCTTCTTCTAATTTATCAGACAATTCTTCATTATCTTTTTTTATTCTAGCATTTTCTAATAATGCTTTTTTTGTTTTTTCTATCTTATCAGATAATTCTTTATTTAATTCATTAAATACTTTATTATCAATAAGTATTTGTTCAGAATATCAATTTAAAACTTTATCCAAAATATAAGTTAGTGTTTTTTTATTATAAGTATCTATATAAAAAAAATCATTTAAAACTTCCTCTTCTCAAGTTTTAATTATATGAACAAGTGAAAACATCTTTTCTATATCAAGATCATTATATAACAAAACTGGCACTTTTTCTAATTTTCAAACTAAATCCTTTATAGAATAAACATTATTATCTTCACAATATTTTTTTGCTTTTTCAAATGCATTTTCTAAATCTAAAACAGATTCTGAACCAAGTTTTTTTGAAACTTTTGATTTTAACTTTTTTCTATCTTCTTTTGATAAATCTCATTTTAATTTAGTATATGCATCTATTATAAATAAATGATGATTAAATATAGATTCTTTTTTTTCATTTTGTAGTGAGATTGCCGTTATCTTTCTTTCAGTAACTTTTACAAAATCAAGTAACATTTCACGAGATTGAAGTGCTGTTAATTCAGTCATATAAATTGGGTTTAAATACCCATTTTTAACTAAAAATGGGACTCTACCTGAATGATCTAAATGTGCGTGAGTTAAAATCATAAAATCAGCTTTTATAGCTTCATTGTCTACTTTTTCATTATTTTCTTCATCAGCATTTCATCATTGAAAAATTCAATAATCAATTAAAACTGATACATTTTTTAAATCAGATTCAAATTTAACAAGAGTAGAACTTCAAGTTAAAGTAACAAATTCTGGATTTGAGTAATCTCAAGACTCTATTCAACCTAAATATTTAATAGAAGCATTTACCATATTTTTTATATAAAATATTAAATTACTATTATATAGTAAAATAATATATTATATTGTCAATATAAAATTTGCTTTTTTATAAAAACAAAAAAAGATAATTTAAAAATTATCTTTTTTTGTTTGGGTTTTGGCTTTTTTATTTGGTATTCCAAAGACTTTGTAAGCATCTTTGCTATTGTCTTTTAAGATTTCGTAAATCATTTTAATTTTTATTTAGTAATTATTGGTGTTTCCTTCATTTTTTCAAGTGCTTTTCTATTTTTTACAATAGATTGTTTTTCAGTGTTTAGTCTAACTACTTCTTCATTATCAGTATTAACAGCTGATTCTAAAGATGCAATTTGACCTTTTAATAAACTTATATGTTCTTCTCTGGATTTTATATCACTTTCAATATGTTCTTCTCTTTTTTCAAATTTAGCGATTGCTTCATCTAATATATCTGTCATTGTTCAAACATCATTTGATACTATAGGATTGTTTGATGATAAATTTCATAAAGAAAATACTTCTTCTTCTAGAACTGGTTCAACTTTCTTTTCTTCTAATAATACTTCTACTTGTGGTTTTTCTTCCATTAAAGGCATTTCAACTATATTTCATACTGATTGAGTTTCTTTTAATTCACTATCTCAAAATGAAAAATTACTATCAAATTGACTTACTCAATTTGATATACTATTATCATTTAAATTTTCTGAATTAGCTGAATCAAAGTTAAGTGAAAATACATCTGTAGATTCTTCTATTTTTAATTCACTAGTTTTATCATTATCATTATTTCAAAGATTTGAAAAATCACTATCAAAAGAAATAAAGTCTTCTCATTGAATTGATGTATTATTTTCTTCTATTATTTGATCATCTAAAACAAAATCTGTTCCAGAATCTGTATCATCACTTAGAATCAATAGTTCATCATCATTAGTTGTTCAAGCCATTTTTAAATTGTTAATTTTAATATATATAAATAATATCATATATAAAAAATATTTGCAAAAATTTGATAATTTAAAAATATTTAATATAATCACCAAGCAAATTTAAATCTTAAAATTAACAAAATGGACTTTTCAAAAGCATGAGAATTAATGAAACTTCAACAAGAAGCAATGAAAATTAAAAAAGAATTAGAAAATACTTATATTGAATCTGAAATTGATGGATTAGTTATAACTGTAAATGGTGAAATGAAAGTTGAAAAAACTGAATTTGAAACTGAAAAATTAATACCTGGTTTAAATGCAGAACAAAAAAAAGCACTTGAAAAAGCTATTGGTGATGCTGTAAATAAATGAATAAAAAAATCACAAGAAGTTGCTGCAGAAAAAATGCAATGAGTAATGTGAAAAATGGGAATGTGAGATATGCTTGGTGGATTACCAGGTGCAAAATAAAAAGGCTATTTATAGCCTTTTTTATTATTTAAAAATAAAATTAAAAAGTATTGAAATAAATATTTTTTTTATTAAAATATAGCGAAATATTTAAGATAAAAAATAAGGAATGAATTTTAAGAAAACAAGCATAATAAAAAAGAATAATAATATACTAAATATAATATGAATTGTATCTATTTGAGTTATTTTTATAGTAGCGTTAATAATGATTAAAAATATCAATTTTATTCAAATAAAAATTGATGAACAAAACATACTTAAAGCTAATTCAGAGAAAGAAGAATCTGAAAAATCACTTTTAGAAAGAATTTTATGATGAAAAAAAGATGATAGTTCAGAAAAAACAGATAGTAATGATATATCAATATTACTTGTTTGAAGATGAGGTGGAACACATGATGCACCTGATTTGACTGATACAATTATGATTGCAAAAATAAATACAAAAAATAAAATCATAAGTATGCTTTCTATTCCAAGAGATTTATATGTAAAATATCCTTGAAATGATAATTACTATTGAAGAATAAATTGAATTTATTCGAGATATATGTATCAAAAAGATGATCCAGTATATTGAATGCAAATGCTTGAAAAAAAGATTACTGAAATAACTGGTCAAAAAATTGATTATTTTGTAAATGTAGATTTTTCATGATTTAAAAAAATAATTGACACTATTTGATGAGTAACTATTGATGTACCTGAAAATTTTGTAGATTATCAATATCCTGATGAAAGAGGTTGATATAAAACTCTAGTTTTCAAAAAATGAATATGGTTATTTGATTGAGATAATGCTTTAAAATATACAAGAAGTAGACATTCTACAAGTGATTTTGATAGATCACTTAGACAACAACAAATAATTAGTGCTGTAAAAGAAAAATTGACAGCTGGTTATTTTTTATCGTCACCTTGAAAAATAAAGGAGTTATATTGAGTTTTTAATGAAAATGTTAAAACTGATTTAAATTTATCAAAAATACTAAAATTAGTATATTCTGTTAGTTCAAAAGATGAATTTCAAATTGTTTCATCAAATATGAATGACTCTTGTTTTTATTGAAGTACAACATGTGAAAAATGATGATTACTTTACACTCCAAATAGAGATTTATTTTGATGAATGGCTGTATTACTTATAAATTGAACTGATATTTGAAATTTATCAAACTATGAAGAATCAATTAAATATTCAAATATAATTTTAAATTATTCTTGAATAACAAAAGAAAATGCAAAAATAAATATTTTTAATTCTACAAAAGTTTGAAGAATAGCATCTGAATTATGAAATAATATTCAAAAATATGGTTTTATTATACCAGAACAAAATTCAGTTTGAAATACAATAGATATTTATGAAAAAACAGTTATTTACTATAATAATGTATCTAAAAATTCAGATACAATTAATGCACTTAAAACTTTTTTTAATTGAGAATTTATAGAAATAGAAACTCCTAAATATTCTACTGATAACGCAAATATTGAAATAATTATTTGAAAAGATTATACATGAAAAGAAAAAGTTTTTAACTTTTAAATTTAACAAATGAACACTACAATACCTACAAAAAGAAAAATTAATACACATTATACTAGAAAGACTACTACTAAAAAAATATCTAATAGTAAAAATACAAAAAAAATAATTATTTATATTATTGGTTTTTTTGTAACTCTTACATTTTTAATTTCTCTAGTATTATATACTAAATACATAAAAGATTTACCAAAAGTTTCTGAATTAGAACATTTAGAAATTGCAGAATCATCTGTTATATATGATAAAGATGGTAATGTATTGTATAAAATTTTTAAAGAAAAAAGAACTTATGTATGATTTGATGAAATAGCAAAAAATATGGTAAATGCACTTGTTGCATGAGAAGATAAAAGATACTGGGAAAATCCTTGAGTAGATATTATTTGACTTGCAAGAGCAGGTGTTTATTTCATATTATGAAAAAGTGATGGTTGAGTAAAATGAACTTCAACTTTAACTCAACAATTAATTAGAAATACTATACTTACAAACGAAAGAAGTGTTGAAAGAAAAGTTAAGGAAATATACCTAGCTTACAAGCTTACAGCTGGAGTTTCAAAAGAAAAAATTCTTGAATTATACTTAAATAAAATATCTTTTGGTAATAATGCATTTGGTATAGAAGAAGCATCTAAAACTTATTTTTCTAAACAAGCTAAAGATTTAAATGTACTTGAATCTTCTATTTTAGCATCTATTCCAAAATGACCAACTTATTATTCACCATATAGTCATCCAGATAGATTACTTGGTTATCCTTATACATATAAAGAGGATGATAGTGAAAATATAACTGAAATTCTTACTCAAAAAGAAGTTGATACAAATAAAGAAAATGTAGAAATACTTAAAAATTTTATTGGTTCATTAAAATGAAATGGCATAAATGGTACTGATAAAATAGTAGTTTGTTGAGTTGAGAAAACTCAATTTAAAGTTAATTATGAGATTGATAATGAATGATGTTTAGTATTAAAATATAGTGATTTACTAAATTTACTAAATAATATTAGATTAAAAAATAATAATAATATTGTAGAATATCAAACTTGAAGAAAAGATTTTATTCTATGAAGAATGCTTGAGGATTGATATATAACATTTGATGATTATAAAACAGCTATTTCTAGTTCTTTTTGATATACATTTAACCAAGAAAAAGAAAATATAAAAGCTCCACATTTTGTATTTTATATAAAAGAATATTTAGAAGAAAAATACTGAAAAGAAATTGTTTCTGCTGGTTGACTTCAAATATATACAACTATAGATTGAAAATTACAAGAAAAAGCAGAAGAAATAGTACAAAAACAAGTAGAAAGTAACTCAAAAAGATTCAATGCAACAAATGCTGCATTGATAAGTTTAGACAATGAAAATTGATGAATACTTGCAATGGTTTGATGAGTTGATTATTTTGATTCAGAAAATAAATGAAATGTAAATATTATTACATCTAAGTTACAACCAGGTTCTTCATTTAAACCTTTTGTTTATGCATTATGAATATTTAATAAAGAAATTGGTTCTAAAACTCCAATTTATGATGTAGCAACTACATTTCCTTGAAGTTATTCACCAAAAAACTTTGATGGTAAATTTATGTGAAAAATGAATATTTCAACAGCTCTAAATTATTCTAGAAATATTCCAGCAATAAAGATGTATTATATGGCTTGATGAGAAGCAAGTATAATTAGTTTTATGGAAAAATTATGAGTTAAATCATTAAAATCTACTTGAAATTATTGAGCTCCATTAGCATTATGAACATGAGAATTAACACCACTTGAATTAGCAACTGCATATAGTGTTTTTGCAAATTTATGAGAAAAAGTTGAAATAAATCCTATTTTAAAAATAGTTGATTCAAAATGAAATATAATTGAAGAAAAAAAGGAAACTAAAAAAGAAAAAGTAATAAGTGCTGAACAAAGTTATGTTATAAATTCTATATTAAGTGATACTTCTAGTCGTCCAAGTACTTGGAATGGTTTTATAAGCTTAAAGTCTAGACCTGTTGCTGCAAAAACTTGAACTTCTACTAAACAATATGAACAAGATGGAAAAAAATATATTTTTCCAAGAAATTTATTAACTATATGATATACACCTCAAATAACTACTGTTGTTTGGGCTGGTAATACTGATTGATCTGCTACAAATATGAGTTGAGATTGATTAAATGCTGCGGGGCCAATTTGGAGAGACTTTATGGAATATGCTCATAAAAGTCTACCAGTAAAAACCTGGTCCAAGCCCAAGTGAGTAAGTGAAATAAATATATCAGAAATAACAGGATTATTACCTAATCCTGAAAATGCACAAGCTAACTTGTTAGTAAAATCATTATTTGTAAATAAACCAACAAAATATGATAATAGTTTTAATACAACTCAAATTGATATTTTATGTAATTGAATTGTAAACGAAAATACTCCTCCAGCTGCAATTAAAAATGCAACTCTTATAGAATTTCACTCACTTCAACCAGATAATCCCAGTTGGGAAATACCAGTACAAGAATGGGCTAGATCAGATGCTGCCAAAGAAAAATATGGAAATATAGAAAATTTAGTAACTAGTAAATCTAATGAAATTTGTGAAAGAACTTGAAGTAGTTGAAATACATTATTAAAATCAAATATAAAAAGTAACTCTAATTATTTTGTATGAGAAAATTATGTAGAAATTGCATATAGAAGTGATAATATAGTAAAATTATTAGAAGTATTAATAAATTGAATCGTTGTACAAACAATAGATACTGAGTGAAAAAAGGAATGAATATATTCATGAAATATGTTTTTACCATGAATGTATAAAAATCAAACAGTTAGTTTAGAAATAAGAGCAGTTGACTCAAATTTTTATTCTAAATCTGAAATAAATTCTATAAATATTTGAAATAAAGATGATTCATCTCCTATTATAAATATGGAAAATCCAATTGATAATAGATTAAAACTTTATGATGTTGATTTTTTTAATTTAAAAGCAAACATTATTGATAATTCAAAAATAACAGTAATTATTTATATAGATTGAATAGAATACAAAAATCTATGAGATACTAGAAAAATAGATCTACCTATAAACTCACAAAGGGACTTAAGTGTTTGAACTCATACTATAAAAATAGAGGTAACTGATTCTCTTTTAAACAAAGTATATAATGATGTAATAATAGAAGTACTTAAAAAATAATACCTAGTCAAATTAAAATGAGAATTAATCTCATTTTAATTTGACTTTTATTTTAGTTTGAATATTCTCTCATTATGAGATTAAGAAATCTCAATTTAATTTATAACAATATAAAAAAATGGAAAATTACGAATTCCCAAGTATTGTAAAAATAGACAATGAAGCTCCTAGTTTTGAATTACCTGCTTATAATCCTATTACTGATGAAGAAGAAAAAATTGCACTTAGTGATTTAAAATGAAAATGGGTTGTATTATTTTATTATCCTGCAGATTTTACATTTGTTTGTCCTACTGAATTAAAAGATATGGCTGAACAAAAAGCTAAATTTAGTGAATTATGAGTAGAAGTTTTATCAGCATCAACTGATACAGTTTTTTCACATAGAGCATGGGTAAAACACGAATGATTAATGAAAAACTTTCCATACAAAATGCTTGCTGATCACTCAACTGAAGTTGCAGATATTTACAATTTACTAGATGAAGAATCAGGAATAGCTTGAAGAGGTACTTTTATAATTGATCCAGATGGAATAGTTAGAGGTATTGAAGTTACAAGTGGACCTTTATGAAGAAATAGTGATGAATTAATTAGAAAAATTGAAGCATTACAATTTATGAGAAGTCATCCTGGAACTGCTTGTCCAGCTAAATGGGCAGTTTGAAGTAAAACTCTTACTCCTTCTATCAAAATAGCTTGAGAAGTTGAAGAAGCATTAAATAATTAAGAAAATAAAAAAATAGAGATAAATCTCTATTTTTTTATTTTCTTAATTTCATTTTTTAACTCTTCATAAGTAGCAAGAAGTTTTTCTTTTAATTCTTCCATTTTTTCTGGAGCCATTCATTTAAGAGCCTCAATTTCATCAACTTTTTCATAGTATAATTTTTCTAATTTTTCAGAAGCAATAATTAGATATTCTTTACCATTTTCTTTAAGTTCTTTAAGTAAAAGATTACCTTTTTCTTTATATGAATCAATAATTTTTAAAACTTCTTCTTTATGATCATTAAAAAGTTTTATATTTTTTTCACTCAAAACATCTTTTTTTAAATCTTCAATCAAATTTGCTTGAGTTTCTACAAAAGTATCAAGAAGTACTTTAAAACTTCCCTCTCAAGCAATCTTTGCTTTTTCAAGTTCCTTTTTAAGTTGTTCTGGCTTTTTTTTATTATAAAGCGAAGCTATAATTCAACCTGCTACATATCAAGCAGCTAATAAAAATATATTTTTTTTAGACATAATTATTTGGTTAAATGTTAACTAAAAAATGTAAGTAGAAAAAGTCTATGAGTTTTTAACACAAAATACTCTACAAAACTTTGCTAGCTAATTTTTTATGATATAATAATTATATAAAATATTAATATTTTTGCAATAAATTAATTATTAACAAAACACAAAAATGTCTTATAACAATTTTTCTGATTGATACAAAAAAGCATTGATAAATGCTGAAAATAATGTAAAAGAAATTTGAATAAAAGAATTAACTATAGAAGATATTTTTATAGAAATTGTTAAAACATCAAATGGATGAATAAAAGAAGTTTTCAATTTATATTGAATAAATGAAAAACTAACTATAGAAATCATAAATAAAGGTATATTTAACGAAAAACTTGAAAAAAGAAAATGAGTTTATGCAGGAATGAGTCCTAGATTAAAAAATGCAATTTTATGAAGTGTGAAAATTGCTGCTTCTTTTTCTAAACAAAAAGCAAGTATAGAAGATTTTTTATTATCTATTCTTAGAAATGACTCTTGGCTAAATAGTTTTTTAGACTATATTTGAATTACACCAAAAGACATAGAAAAAAATATAATTGATTTAAGTAATCTTTGAACTATTGATGGGATTAAATCATCAATTGATTTTGAATGAGATGAATGAGAATTTGAAATAAAAGATGAAGAATCTATAAACAAAATTCTTTGAGCAATCACTCAAAATTTAATGGCTCAAAATAATCAAGAAACAACTCCATTTGATCATAATAAGGAACAAAAAAATAATAAAACTATCGAATCTACAACTCCAGCGCTTGATTTCTTTTCTAATGACTTAACAAAAGAAGCATTTGATTGAAAAATAGACAAGATTATTGGTAGGGATACAGAAGTAGAAAGACTTATTTCTATCTTAAATAGAAAAACTAAAAATAATCCAGTTCTAATCTGAGAACCTTGAGTTGGTAAAACTGCAATTGCAGAATGATTAGCTCTTAGAATTGCATCTGGAGATGTCCCATTTTCTATGAAAGACAAAAGAGTTTTATCACTTGATATGTCTTCCCTAGTTGCTTGAACAAAATATAGATGAGAATTTGAATCTAGAATAAAACAAGTAATTGACGAAGCGTCAAAAGTAGAAAATGAAATAATTTTATTTATAGATGAAATTCATACTATTATTTGAGCTGGTTCTGGTGAAGGTTCTCTTGATGCTTCAAATATTTTAAAACCAGCAATGGGTAGATGAAAAATAAGAGTAATTTGAGCAACAACATACAATGAATACAAAAAATATATAGAAAAAGATTCTGCTTTAGAGAGAAGATTTCAACCAATTACAGTTGGTGAGCCTGATAAAAAGACTGCTAAATTAATACTAAATTGATTAAAAGAATCATTTGAAAATTATCATAATTTAAATATAAGTGATGATGCTATTGAAGAAGCTGTTGAATTATCAACTAGATATATAACTGATAGATATTTGCCAGATAAAGCTATAGACTTAATTGATGAAGCTTGTAGTTTAAAATCAATGAAATATAATTTTGATGAAAGTGAAACTAAAAAATTAAGAGAAAAAATAGCAAAAAATAATAAAATAATTGAAGATGCTGTTGTTTCTCAACAATATAAAAAAGCATATAAATTAAAAGAAGAACAAGTAGAAATAGAGAAAAAAATCTCAGAATTAAAACAAAAATTTCAAGTTCCAAAAGAAAAAAGAATGAATGTTGATTCTAGTGATGTACAAAAAATACTTAGTATAGCAACTTGAATTCCTATTTCTAGTTTAAGTAAAAATGAAATTCAAAAATTAAAAGATTTATCAAAAAATATTAAAAGTGATATAGTTTGACAAGAAGACGCTATAACTTCAGTAATTAAATCAATTATGAGAAGTAAGGCTGGAATTTGAAATCCAAATAGACCACTTTGAAGTTTCTTATTTTTAGGACCAACTTGAGTTGGTAAGACAGAACTTGTAAAAGTATTAGCAAAATACTATTATGATGATAAAGATGCACTTATAAAAATAGATATGAGTGAATTTTCAGACAAAACTTCTGTAAACAAACTTATTTGATCAAATGCTTGATATGTTTGATATGAAGAAGGTTGAATGTTAACTGAAAAAGTAAGAAAAAAACCATATAGTGTTATACTTTTTGATGAAATTGAAAAATGAGATTTTGAAGTTTATAATCTACTTTTACAAATATTAGAAGAATGAATTTTAACAGATAATAAAGGTAAAAAAGTAAATTTTAAAAATACTATTATAGTTATGACTAGTAATATTGGTCAAGAAGAATTTACAAAAAAAGCAGCTACAATTTGATTTGATATAAAAGAAAATGAAGAAATAAAAGTAATAGAAGATTATAAAAAAGCAGCAGAAAATATAAAAGCTAATTTAACTGATTATTTTTCTCCAGAATTTATAAATAGAATTGATAAAATAATTGTTTTTAATCCACTAGATAAAAATCAAATTAAAAAAATAGTTACTATTTGATTAAAAGATTTAGAAACTAGATTACAAAAGAAAAATTATACTTTAAAATATGATTTAAAAGTAGTAAATTTTATAACAAAAACAGTTTATAATCCTGATTTCTGAGCTAGAGAAGTAAGAAGATATATAGTTGATAATGTAGAAGATTTAATTGCTGAAAAAATCATAAATACAACTAATTCAAATATATTTGAATTAGTTGTGGAAAAAGATAAATTAAATATAAAATAAAAATACAAAAAAGCTTGCTCGAAAACAAGCTTTTTTGTTGATAAAATTATTTTTTTATATATAATTTTTTATATGCATTTTTATAAACAATTCCTAATGAAAAAAATAATTTTTATATTATTTTTGATAATAAGTTTTCTAAGTAATTCAAAAACAATTTTTGCTTTTTGAATTAGTTCTGATTGAAAAGGATTTTATAGTAGTATTGCTGATTCTATGGATAAAATGGAGTGAGATTTATATAAGATTGATTTAGTTTGAAAAGAGTGAACAAAACAAAAAATAAATTCTAAATTATGAAATAATTGTTTAAAAGACAATTTATCAGTGAGTGAAATCAAATATGTAAGTGAAAATTGAAATATAGGTTTAGTTATAAATAAGATTAGTGATAGTTGTAGAGTAGATTGAGCTATTCCTAATAATCTAGTTTTATCTCTTATTTGAGCAATATCAGAGTTAAATGATGAATACAAGAATAAAGCTGAAGAAAAAACTTCTCAAATTTTTAATCTATGAAGTACTTGAATTTATTCTGATTGAATAGAGTGAAATGCACCTTTTGATCTAATATCTGATTTACATGATATAGACTCTATTATTTTTATGGAAGAATCTACTGTTTACGAATGAAATAAAGACATAGATTTAGATTCTGTAATACTTAATTTAAGCGCTCAAGCAGATAAAACAAATATAGTAAATATTAATTATTATGATAACAAGATAAATACAAATAATAATTCTAATAATCAATTTAATGATTTAAAAAATTTTTCAACAACTAATTCAAACAATATTTATAGTAGTTATTTATGTAGTGTTGATAATAGCGATTCATGATTAAATGATGATAGTTTAAATTTTTTAAATACTGATATAAAATTAAATAATCAAGTTGTAAATACTACAAATAATTCAAATACTGGAAATTTAAATAATTCTTGAAGCTTAAATAAAGAAGAATTAGCAAAAAATGCAATTGCAAATCCTCAAAGTAACTATAAAAAAGTTACAGATAATAGCCAATTTCCTTGTAAAACTTTTTTTTGTATAGATATACAATTTATAGCATATCAACATAATCTGCTTTGATGAGGTTTTCAAGATATAAGTATTGAATACTTAATAGATAGATCAAATTGACATCTTAAAAAATTTACAAACACTTCCCTTGTATGATCAAAAATGACTGTAAATGATTTTGAACTTTGACTAAAAGATTTAAATCTAGCTGATATTTTTCATATATGAATCCAAGTAAATAAAAAACCATTACCCCTTTTAAATATAGAAAAAGAAGATAAAAAAGAAGATAATCCATTTTCAACTGAAAATCAACTAAAATTTTATTATGATTCATATTGATTAGAATACAAGAGAAGAAATGATTTATCATTATTTAAAAAAGTAGATACAGATAAGCAAATAGCTCTTAATTCATCATTATTATCAACTCAATCATATATAAATAGAATCCCTGATTACAACAAATATGAGGAAGATAAAATAAAACAAAAAGAAGTAATGCACAAATTAATAGCAAATGAAACAAAAATTTGAATTATGGATGATTTCGATCTTCAATTTAAAGAATTAGAAATATTTAATTGATGAATAAAAGATTATATAGTAAATCTAGATAAAGTAGTTTCTGGTATGTTAAAAATCCCTAATAGTACAAATGAATAAATGAAAAAAATACTTATTACATTTTTTGTATTTATAACTTTTATAAATAATACATTTGCAGCAGAGTGTGCTTTAACTAGTAAAGCCTCACCTGCTTTATTAGAGTATGTAGAAAATAATAGAAAAATAATTAAAACTATATCTACTCAGTTAAGCCAATCTGAAACAAAAGAAAGTTTATGACAAAATATAGAAACAGAATATGATAAAACAAAAAGTAGCTCTGTAAAAATATATAATCAAATTTTTAATTTTGATTCTTATTATTCTTACTTTATATATTTCGCAGTATTCCCTACTTCAAATGAAATTCCTAAAGAAGTAAAAAGAGATTATAGGATTTTAGAAAATGAATGAAAATGAATAAAATACTATCTAGACCAAATTGTAAAAAATTGAAAAAGTGATGTTATTATAAAATCTGCTTGTAAAGATATAAGTGTAAATTGTGATTTTCCAGAAGAAATAACAGCTTGAGAACTTATATGAAAACTAACTGCAAATAATGAAGCAGTAATGAATTTATTTAGAAATGCTGTAATTTGAGAAATAAATAAAGATACTACTACAATTAATTTAGTAAATAATAATTTTGAATTAGAAATACAAACAAATTATGGAATAGTTGCATATAGTAAATGTAGTGAAGCAGATTGATGATTTTTTGATACAGTATCAAAAAAATTTAAAGAAATTTGAGAAATGAATAATCTATGAAAAGATGGTATTCAAAAATGGAGAGATGCAATTGATTTAATGCAATGAAATGATACAACAAATGAAAAATATTTAAATGCTGAAAAAAGAATATTAAAAAAAGAATTATCTAAAAAATGAATTAGTACTGACTCTCAATCAAATATGCTTGATTCACTTCAAAATTATAATAGTGAGTGATTTAGTAAGGATAATAATTTTATTAAAAATACATTTAATAATACTAGAATAAAATTAGAAAAAAAATTAAAAGAATTTAAGGGTGAAGTTATCTGAGATTTTTTTTCTAAAAAAGCAACTGATATTATATCTATTAATTCAACTATCACAGCTAAAGAAAATTCAACAGATACAAATAAAATAAAAGAAAAAATAGATAAAATGTATTTAGAATTATCAAATTTCGAATGACCTTCTGAAGAAAATACTGCCAATTTTAGAACTAGAATATTAAATATAAATAGTGATTTATGAGGTGCAATAAATACACTAAATGAAATATGCCCCAAATCTGTAAAAGTTTGTAATAGTCAAGATTCTTGAAAATGAGATTGTTGAAAATGTAATTAATAATTAAATAAAAAAAATGTTAAATAAAGAAGAATTAAATATGATGAGACAAAATGCAAAAGTGCATAAAAAAGTCTTTGATGAAATTAAAAAAATAGTAAAAAATGGTACTACAGCTATCGAAGTAAATGATTTATGTTCTAAAATAGCAAGAGAACATAATGTTTTATGTGGTTTTAAATGAGTTTATGATTTTCCAGACAACATTTGTATAAGTGTAAATGATGTTGTAGTTCATGGTAGAGCTAGAAAATGATTAATTTTTAAAGACTGAGATTTAGTAACTTTTGATTTTTGAATAAAAGATAAAGAAAAAGGTATAAATACTGATGCTGCATTTTCTATAATAGTTTGATGAGATGATAAAAATCCTATCTGAGCAAAAATTATAGAAGCAAATAAAAATGCTCTATATGCTGGGATAAAAGCTGCAAAAGCAGGAAATACAACTTGAGATATATGATATGCTATACAAAATGAAATAGAAAAAGCTTGATTTAAGGTTGTAAAAGATTTAACTGGTCATGCAATTTGAAAAAAACTTCATGAAAAACCATATATTTATAATTATGGAACTCCTTGATCTGGAACTAAATTAAAAGCAGGTATGACTCTAGCAATAGAACCAATAGTGTGACAAACAAGTTGAGAAATAGAAGATGACTGAGATTGGGAAATATATATAAAAGATGGTAGTTTATGATGCCAATATGAACATACAATTTTAGTAACAGATTGAGAAGCTGAAATTATAATATAAAAACCTAGATTAAAATCTAGGTTTTATTTTTTTTGTTTTTTTAATGCTTCTTCAACTTCTTTAAGAGTATATCAAACTCTCCATGATAATGGGTTTTCTTTAGGTTTTGGTCTTCATAAATTATCATCTAATTTTCAAGTATAATTAGGTAATCTACATCACCCAGGTTTTTCATTAGCCATATTAAAACATATTTTAAAAAATAAATATTTTCTAATAGTAAGAAAAAATCAAAAATTAACAAACTTTATTTGAAAAAAAAATTTAATGTATATAATAGTTAACATAATATTTATTATTTTAAGTATATATCATGCTATTTAAAGAAGCTCATTTGAAATTTTTAAATTATCTAGAAGTAATTAAAAATAAATCACCTAAAACTGTAGAACAATATGATAGACATCTAAGAAAATTTAGTGAGTATATATCTGAAAAATATAAAAATTTAGATATATTTCAAACTGAGGATATAAGTTTAGAAATAGCTGATTGATTCAGAAGTTATTTATATGAAAAAAGAAGAACTATTTCTATAAAAACAGCAAATGCATATATGATAACTATTAGAAGTTTCTTGAAATTTCTAGAAAAAAAATGATATAAAAGTTTAAGTGCAACTGCAATAGATTTAATAAAAGCAGAAGATAGACATGTAGAATTTTTAAATCAAGAAGAGTTAGATAGACTATTTTCTGCACCAAATACAAATACTATAATTTGATCTAGAGATTTAGCAATAATGGAATGTATTTATTCAACTTGACTAAGAATCTCAGAACTTACAAATCTAAATGTATCAGATATAAATTTAAATAGAAGAGAATTTGCAGTTAGATGAAAATGAAGAAAAGTAAGAGTTGTTTATCTAACTAAACATGCCGCAAAACTTATCTGAGATTATTTAGAAAAAAGAAATGATTCATTAACTCCTCTTTTTATAAGACATAATACAAAAAAAGAAGATATAAGTAATTTAGATAACGAAAAAGTAAGATTAACTAGATTTTTTATAACTAATATGGTTAAAAAATATGCTCTTAAAGCTTATATTTTAAAAGATATTTCAGCACATACTCTAAGGCACTCATTTGCTACTACCCTACTTAGTAATTGAGCAGATTTAAGAGCAATTCAAGAAATGTTATGACATGCTAGTATAACTACAACTCAAGTTTATACTCATGTTACAAATAAGAAATTAAAAGATGTTCACTCTAAATTTTTTAAATAAAAAAAGAAGATATTAAATAAAATTAATATCTTCTTTTTTTATATTAAAAATCAAATCCTTTCTTTCAATAATTAATTTATAATCAATTGTTTCAATAATTGATTTTTCAAAATTATCTACTACTTTTTTCTCAGGATTTACAAAATAAAACTCATTATCAGGATCAAGTGCATAGCTTATTCAAAAATCACTAGAAGTATCTCACATTCATCAGATAGTTTTATTTATTATTCTTTTATCACGAAGTAGATTTATAAATTGTTTTTTATGGTCTCTTCACCAAAGTGGAGTATAATCTGAACAATCCATAAATACATTACTTCAAAATCAAAATATATTATTAGAATATGAATCTCAAATATTTTTTGCTACATATTCTTTTAATAATTCCAAATATATATCAAATACAAAATTTGGAGAACCTGAAACAAAAACAAAATTTCAACCAGATAATAAAACTTCTTTCATCTTAGAGAAACTAAATCTAAAAGGATTTATTTTTTCTTTTGTTTTGAAACTATATTTCATAAAACTTAAATATCAATTCCAATCAACTAAATCTTTATGTTTTAAAAGTAGATAGATTCAAGCATTTAAATATTCAAAAAATTCTATTTCCTTATTGTATGCTTTTTTTTCTAATTTATTAAAAAATTCCAGATCCTTTAAAAATAAGTAATAATCATCTATATTTAAATCTAAATAATTATGTTTTTTAACAAATTTAACAAATATAGTAAATGCTTCTTTTTGTAAAACTCATCTAAAAAAAGTACCATCTAGATCTGAAATAAAATAATCTCATCTATGCATTAAATGCATCTTATCATTATAGTAATCTTGATTTTCATAATCAATTCTAAATCTTATACCAAGATGTTCTAAAATATCTTTATCATTACTTTTTTGTTTTATTAAATCCAATACTTTTTCAAGTTCCATAATAATATGATTAATGCTAACAAAATCATTATAAAAAATAAATGCAACTTTAAAAGTTTATTTTTATTTTTTTTTAATTATAATTAAAAAAATTTAATAAGTAACTATATTTATGAAATTAATTATTTGACTTGGAAATCCTTGAAATACCTATAATAATACAAGGCATAATGTATGATTTATGTTTTTGGACTATTTTAAAAAGATAAATCAGTTTAGTGATTTTGTTTTTGAATCTAAATTTAAAGCTGAAATAAGCTCATGAATTTATAAGTGAGAAAAAACTCTACTATTAAAACCTCAAACATTTATGAATTTAAGCTGAGAAAGTTTGAATTCAATAGTGTCATTTTATAAAATTAACAAAGAAGATATACTTGTAATATATGATGACCTAAGTATGGATTTTTCTAAACTAAGATTTAGAGAAACGTGAAGTGCTTGATGACATAATTGAGTAAAAAGTATAATTCAACATTTTTGAGAAAAATTTAAAAGGATTAAAATATGAATTGGTTTCAATGAAAAATTTGAAGTTAGTGATTGGGTTTTATCTAGATTTAGCGAAGAGGAACTGATAGATTTAGAAAATGAAATATTTAAAAATACAAATAATTTATTAATAGAAAAATTTTAATATGCAAAAAAAAGTTTATTTGATTTGAATAGGTTGAATTTGAATTTCTGCAATAGCAAGATATTATAATGAATTATGATATCTAGTTTTTTGAAGTGATAAATTTGATAGTGAATTAATTCACAAATTAAAAAGTGAATGAATTGATATAATAATATGAGAAAGAGCTAATTTTATAGATGATAGTTTTGAAAAAATAATATATACAGAAGCAATTCCAGAAACTCAAAGTGAATTACAACAAGCTAGAAAAACTAAAGCTCAAATATTAACTTATCCAGAATCTTTGGCAAATATAGCAAATAGTAAAAAACTTATTACTATTTCATGAACTCATTGAAAATCAACTACAACTTCCCTTGCTTCAATTATTTTAAAAAATAGTGATAAAAATATAACAAGTGTTGTTTGAACTTTATTAAAAGAATTTGATTGAAAAAATTTTTTTCATAGAAATGAAAATAAAAATAGTCCTGATTATTTTATAATTGAAGCTTGTGAATATAAAAGAAGTTTTTTAAAATACAAACCAGATATTGCAATTATTACAAATATAGAAATTGACCACCTAGATTATTATAAAGATTTAAATGACTATATTTTAGCATATAGACAATTAATAGATAATGTAAAAAAATGAGGTTATGTAATTCTAGATTGACAAGAAAAAAATAGTCAAACATTAGTTTGACTTAGACAAGATATTAAATATATAAATGTCTATAAAGATTATTTTTTACTTAATTGACAAAAATATTATTTCCCAGAAATTAAATTAAATATTCCGTGAGAGCATATTGTCTATGATGCAAAATTGACATATATCTTATGAATATTGCTTAAAATAGACATTAAAACCATATTAGACACATATAATAAATATAATTGAGTATGGAGAAGGATGGAAAAAATATGATTGACAGAAAATTGAAATTTACTACTGAGTGATTATTGACATCATCCAACAGAAATAAAATTGACACTTGAAGCAATAAAGATAAATAATAAAAATAAAACATTATTGACAATTTTTCAACCTCATCAATATAATAGAACATTAGAATTATTACCAGATTTTGTAGACAGTTTTAAAGATACTGACTATCTAATAATTCCAAATATTTATGAATCTAGAGATAATGAAGATGATAAAAAAATGATGCCTCCACAAAAATTCGTAGATGCTATAAATCATAAAAATAAGATTAACTGAAATTGACTTGATAATACTTTAAAATTAATAGAAGATTTTGATAAAAAAAATAAAGACGCAATTATTATATTAATGTGAGCATGAGATGTAGATAATTTAAGATATAAGATAAAAACTACTTTATAATTAACTAATGATAATTATGTATAAAAAAATAAAAGATTTATTAATAAATAATATACAAATAAATCAAACTATAATATTAATTAGTATATTAATTATTTGAGTAGAATTTTATTGATTAAATTTAAGTTATATAAAACTTTTAACAATATTTTCAACTACAATTATAACTGACATTATTTTTATAAAAATAAAAACATGAAAATTTCACTTCCCGTTTTCATGACTGAATTCATGATTTTGAATAAGTACTTTTTTAAGATCGGATCATTTAATATTTTTTTTCTTTGCATGATTAATAGCTATAATATGAAAAAATCTATTAAGAATTAAATGAAGACATTTTTTCAACCCATCAAACATGTGAGTTTTTACAACCTTACTTTTATTTCAAAATTATACTTGGTCAGAAGCACTACATTGGTGAAATTATTTATGAGAATTAAATTTAAAATATTTTTTAGTAATTATTATAATATCTATATTTTGATTTATTATTAATTATAGAGTAAATTGTTTTTTTAAATTTAGATATTTTATTGATTATTTAGCTCCATTTTTTATTGTAAACACAATACTTTTTTTCACTATACCAAACATAATAAATACAAGTACTATAATGGAATATTTTAATGTAACATTTTTCATATTTATGTTTTATATGATAAGTGATCCTAAAACTGTTCCTTGAAAATCAATTTCTAGATTTTTTTATGTTATAAATTTAGTTATTATTTTCTATATATTACAATTTCATATAAATTATATTTATGCTCTACTTTGATCATTATTTATAAGTACATTACAACTTCCAATAATTTGGCATCTTGAAGAAAATAATGTAAAAAGAAAATACAATTTACTAAATTTATACTTATACTTAATAACAATTATTACAATAATAATATTATTAACAACAATATATATTTATTGAAAACCTGATTTTATAATTAATAATTTATGTGATAATATAACTTGTAATTAGATTCAAAAAATAAAAACCACTTAAGTGGTTTTTATTTTTTGAATCATATAAATGTAGATTTGTTTTTTATAAGTAGAGAATTTAAAAGTAAAAATACTTTTGAAATCCACATAACTGTAAAAAGTGAAACAATTATTCAAAGTCATAACATTAATCAAAATCATTTAATCAAGTTTACTCAAAATATAAAAAGTATAAATGAAACAATTAATCATGTAAAATTTGAATCCCAAATTGCAGACCAAGTTTTTCTAAATCAAGTATCCGTAGCTAATACAATATCATTTCATCTTCTTAATTCCTCTCTTATTCTTTCGAATATAAGTATATTTGAATCTATAGCAATTCATATAGATAGTATAAGACCAGCTATAGAAGCAAGCGTTAAAACTATTCAAAACATTTTAACTATTGCTAATACTATAAGTACATATAATAATAATGATACTGCAGCCATTAATCCAGATACTCTATAAGTAAAAACTAAAAATAAAAATATTAATAGAAATCAAGCATATCAAGCAATAACTAATTTTTCTAATGAACTAGCTCATATCTTAGAATCAATAGTTTTTTCACTTGTTAAATATATAGGAGCAGGAACAACTCATGTATTTATATCATTTGATAATTTTTTAGCTTCTTCAGGTGTATAATTTCAAGTTATAACAGCTTTTCAACCATATATTGCTTCATTTATAACTGGAGCAGTTAACATCTCACCTCAAACAAATATTGCCATTTGTTGACCAATCAATCTCTTTGATAATTCACCAAATATTTCAGCTCACTCATCATTAAAAACAAGTTCAATCATTGGTTGGAAAGCATCATTAAATTGAACTGATGATTGTGAAAAATATTTATCATCTAAAACTCTTCATTTTGAATCAATAGCAGCAGTCCATTCTGAAGGTGTCTTTGAAACAAATATATAATTTATCTTTGAATCTTTTACAGAATTTTCAACAAGTAAATATCAAGCATCTCAATTCAATAACTCTACTTCATTTATTTGATTTACTTTTATTTCATTATTAACTTTTATAAGTTCTTCATATTTACCAATAGAACCTACAATTATATTTTCAAAATTAAGTGAAGTTTTAGCAGCAACTACAGAAAATTTTTCTCAAGTAGTTATTTCTAATAAAGTGTCATTAGCTATTTTATTTCTTGCATCAAAATCTTCTTGAGTAAAAGAAGATTTTTTCTCTTTAAATTGAATTTTTACAACTTTTCAAATTGCTTCTTTAGCTTTTTCTATATTTAAACTATTTTCTAAACTATCATTTCATTTTAAAGGAATTTGAACAATTATATGATTTTCTCATGCATAAGATGCATCATTTATTTCTGAATCATTTATATTAAGAGTTTCAACTCTTTTATCAACAATAGACTTTAATCATTCAACTATTTCAGATTCTTTTTTACTATTATAATCCTCTGCTTTAGAAACTTCTGATAAATCAATCTTGTAATCTAACTCAATTCAACCTTGTAAATCAAGTCATAATCTATAATCACCTCATGAAAAAGGTACATTTATATTATAATTATGCCATGGAAATACATATGCAACTAATAAAAATCAAGAAACCGTAATTAGAAATATTCTAAAAATAAGATGTCTCATAAAAAATATAGATATAGGATAAAAAGTTTCACTAATTATATATTTTTTATAAAAAAGTAAAAAAATAATAACAAAAGCCATTACTTTTAGTTTGACATTTTAACTTTTTATAGTGAATAAATAAAATAAAAAAACTAATTTTCATTAGTTTCTTTTTTATTTGCAAGTTGTCAGCAAGCTGCATTTATATCATCTCACATGGTAGCTCTAATCGTTGAAACTACTCAATAATGTTGTAATATAGTTTGAAATTTTTCTATTATAAATCTAGGCGTTGCAGTATAAGTTCAACCTGTACCTTCTCAAGCATTATATGGTATAAAATTAACATGTGCTAATTTTCATTCTAAAAGTTTTCACAATTCATGAGCAAGTTTTATATTATCATTTACTCAATTGATCATTATATATTCATAAAATATTCTTTTATTTGTTTTTTCTACATATTCATCTAGCGTTTTCATTAATTCTTCAAGAGAATAAGTATGATCAACTGGCATTATTTGCTTCCTTATTTCATCATTTGGCGCATGAAGACTTATTGCTAAGCTAGTTTGTGGAAAATCCTGAGTAAATTTTTTAATTCAAGGAACAATTCAACAAGTTGAAACAGTAACTCTTCTATTTGCTAAATCAAACTTTTTTTGATTATTAGCTATATTTATAGTTTCTTTAACAACTTCATAGTTAAGCATTGGTTCTCACATACCCATATAAACTATATTTCTAAGTTTATCTCATTCATCATTTAGCAGTTTAGCTGCATAATAAATTTGTTCTATAACTTCATAACTCGTTAAATTTTTTAATAGTCATAATTTTCAAGTAGCACAAAAAGTACATCCCATAGGACAACCTGCTTGACAAGAAATACAAAGAGTGACTCTTCAAGTTAAATGTCTCATTATAACAGCTTCAATAAATTCTCAAGTTTGCGTTTTGAAAAGTATCTTAGTTGTTTGTCAATTAGTACTTGTTTTTTGTTCATCAACTACCAAAGAGTTAAAAAAACAATTTTCTTTTAATAAATCTCTTATTTTTTTTGAAAGAGTTTCCATCTTGTCAAAATCTGTAATGAAGTTTTTATATACAGCGTTTTCAATTTGGCTATATCTAAAAGCTTTTTCTCAGTTTAATTCAAGTAATTCTTTTACTTTTTTTTCATCATGTATAGAAAATTTTTGCATTTATCTTTTTAATTATTATATTTAAAGTAATTTTAATTATAATTTACTTTATTTTTTTCTTTTGTAAAATGAAAAAATCAAAAATTGCAACAACTATAGTAGAAGCTATGGTTGTAACACTAATTATTGTAATGTGATTAACTTGAGTATACAAGATATATTCTGAATCTATAAAATTAACTGATAGTGTAGAAACTAAAATTCAAGCTATTCAAATAGCAAAAGAATGATTAGAAGCTATGACAAATATCAGAGATACAAACTGGTTATTATTTTCATCAGACAAGAAAAATTGTTGGAAAACTTTTAATTATGATATAAGTTGTATATGAAATGCATGATTTACAAATAATATATTAAATAATTGAAATTATAAAATTTATAGAGATATAGACAATAGATGGTTTATCGAAGAAGATCTTTTATGAGCAGCATGAAATAATTATGCAACTGCATTATATAAAAGTTTTTATGGAGTATGAATTGATAGTAATTGATTATATACTCAAAGTTGAGCAACTTCAATATTAAAAAATAACTATACAAGACAAATAAAAACAAAATATACCACTCCTCCTGGATGAGTTTTATGAGACTGATTAGAAATAGAAAGTATAGTAAGATGGGTTGATTCTACGAGTACAAAAGTACGTGAAGTTAAATTAAAAACTGTGTTAACAAATTATAAATAAAAAACTTTAGAAAAATTTTTCTAAAGTTTTTTATTTATAATGAATCATTTACATCTGATTTAACTCAAAAAATAGTATCATCAAGTTTAGAAGTAGTAATTGTAGATGATCATCCGTTTAATAAAATATCAACATATTCATCAACTAAACTTTCTGCTCTTCATTCATTAATATCAACATAAGAATATTTCATAATCTTTGTTAAATCTATTCACCATTCTTTTGATTTAGAATAAATAGGTGAAGAATTTGACGAAACAAGTGATCTTAATGCCATTGAGTTTGTACCATGTGCCTCAAGTAATCCTCAAACAAATCATCTAATCATATTTTTTAAATCTGTTCTTTGTCAACTTTTTCAATATATTCAATAATCTCTATTTATAACAGCATCTATTTCATTTCTTATTTCATCCCACATAGCAGGTCAAGCACTTGAAAATTTATAAGTACCTCATTGAATTTGTTGTAATAATTCTTTTGTGGCTTTATATACATTTATTCAACTTGTTCATTTTCATGAAAAAGCATCTCAAAACAAATCATCATTTCACCAAACAAACTCTCAAGTATACGCATGTAATGAATCAAAATATCTTTTAAATATTACATTTCATTTTTCTTCTTCTCAATTATCATTTATTCTATCATCTTTTTCAATAAGAATCATTTTAGATAAATATGAATTACTAGAAGTATCTCCTGTGTTTAACATATATAAAATATCTGTTATATCTTTTCAATATGTACTATAAAATGCTTCAGTTTGCTCTATTTTTTTCTTCTCAGAAATAGTATTTGTTTTTTGATTTGAAAAAATTTTTAATGCATCTTTATAAATACCTTCTTTTCATTTTATTTCAGAATATCTTTTACAAACTTCTAATATAGTTTCGTTTATTAAATCAGTATCATTACTATAAGATAAAAATCTAAGAACTGGAACCATTCTAGAACTAGCTGGGAAATTTTTAAATTGATCTAATTCATTTTGTTCAAAATTATAAGAAATTCATGAAAATGAAATAATAAATGGAATCTTATTCATTTCTTCCATACTTCATCATTTATTAATTGCTTCTTCAAGCCATCACCTAGCATTTGCATAAGTTCATCCTTTTAATTCTCAAACTCATCATTTTATTCTTGCTCAGACAGTTCTTTCATCTTTAGCATCTCATTTTCAAGTTTCATATTCATCTTGTTTTCAAACATTTCTATGTTTTTTAAATTCTTTATGATATCTAGATCTTCTTTTAACTCAATTATATCATTGTTCTTTACATTGAAGATTTACTAATCTAAAAAGTAATTGTTCTTCAGTAAAGTTTTGATTAGTTTTTTTTGCATCAGCTTTAACTTCTTCATACAATTTATCTCAAATTTTTCAACCAAAAGATTCATAAAATAAAAAACTTCATTTATAATCATATAAATCTTTAGCATACAGTACTCAGTATTTTTGAAGCATAAATATAGCTCCAGCTTCTTTTAAATATTGAGGTGCATCTTTATTTTTAAGCCAACTAATAATCATACTAGCAGCTTTCCATGAGTCTACATTTCAAAGTTTACTTACATAATCATCTGATCTCTTCTTTTGACTTTCTTCAACTCTAGTCATTAAATCATTTTTCAATGCATCAGGTAATACTAATCAAAATATTCATTGAGCTGCTTTGGCTGATTTTTCTTCTGATCATTCTTTAAGATAAGATTCAATTGAATCAACTCACAATTTCATTCATGCCATTAAATCATGAACCGAAATCCTATTCATGTATCTAGATAAAAAACTTCATGAAATTTTTTCTCATTTAACATTAGAAGATTCTACATCTTTGTTTTCATCTAAAGAAGATGGTCTAGCATTGTTTTCTTTTATCCAAGCATCTAACCAAGAAATAGAAACTGTAAATCTACCTCAAGAATACATAGTTATATTTTTTTCTTCTATTTTATTTCAATCTTTATCTTTTTTTATGTTTCAATCTTTGTCTTTTTTATAATCTTCATATTCTCACATATTGATTACAACTCTATCACCAGAAATACTTTCTATTTCCAATAAATCATTTGAATCTTTTGCTTTTAAATAATTGTATTCTATATTTTTAGTAGAATTTTTCTTTTGAATAGAATTATTTTTATATTCAAAATCATTCCAAGTATTTATTAATCAACTATCTAATAGTGAATTATCACTAAGTATATTTGAAATTAAAAGTGATGAATCAGTAGTTGAAGATAGTCTTTTTGATTTGATTTTTTTGAATTCTTCAAAAAAATCTTTATATGGAATATCCTTAGTTTCTCATCATATTCAAGTTACATCAATAGTTCAATTATCAACTCTTGTTATTGTAAATATTCACTTACTTGAAGAAAATGACATTCAAGATTGAAATTTAAACTTTTTTCATGCACTATCAAATTCATCTACACAATTTATTAGTTTTTCTAATGAATATATGTTTTTTAAATTATCTAGCTCTATTTCTTTAAAATTAATATCTAATTTTAATTCTTTTAGCTCTGGAGAAAGTAAATCTAAATTTGATTTTTCAATTAATAATCTCTCTTTTTCATTTTTTAAATTTTCTAATTTCAAAATTAATTCTGATTTTTTATCATCAGTTATATTTTTATTTTTTAATTCTATATTTATTGACTCTATTTCTTTATCTAAAACTAAAAATTCATTTCATTTTAAAATTTCTAATTCAAATCTTTTATTTAATAAAATTAATTCTTCATTTAAATCATTTATTTTTAATTCATCTTCTAATTCTGTATCAGTCTTTCAATCATTATTTAAGACATTTATTTCTCATTTTTTTACATTTCAGTCTATACTTTCTCTAGTCAAAAAATTACATTTTGAAACTATGTATTTTTCAGAATTTATTTTAAATCATTTTGAAATAACTTGAAAGAAATTTTTATATGTTATATCCTTTGAATCAGTAGAGAAAAAATCAATTGATCCAAATCATGAATCAGTTAATCAAAATGAATAACTTCAATCATTAAATTTGTTTATCTTAAAATATTGTTTAGTTATTTGTTTATCAGCTTTTTCATCTCATTCTAAATATAAATCTAAAACTATATAATTTCATTCTTTGAAATTTTCAATAGAATAAACATTATTTAATTCATTTAATTTTGTTTTAAAAGTATCAAATCAATTTGAAAATTCAGAACTATTTTCATAATTTGAAACGTCATCCAAAAAAGAATTATATGAAGATACAAAATCAGAAAAATCAGAACCATTTATCAATTCATCTAATTTTTCTGAAGAAAAATCTGAATCACTAAACAAATCATCCGTTGTAATTTTTATACTTTCATCATTAATTAAAGATACTAATTTTTCCATTAATGATGATTTTTCTTCATCATTTTCAAGTTTAACATCATTATCTTTTAAAAATTCTTCTACTTTTAAAGTTTTTATTTTATTTATTTTATCTCAAGTGGAATCTCAAAATAATTTTAATTTTCTTATATCTGAAAATGAAATAGTAGGTATAAAATAAGAAACTATTTCTTTTTTTTGCTCTAAACTAAATATTCAAGCAGAAAACAAATCATCAATTATTGTAATATCTATTTTTTTTAAAGTTCAATCATTATTAAAAATATTCATTATAGCTTCTTTTTTTTCAGTTGAAAGTTCAGAATAACCAGTTAATAAATCATATTTAATAAAAAAATCTTTTATTCTATCTTGTTTTTTTACTAGATCTGGAAATGTTTTTTTCATCAATTTTGTTCTAAAAACTTCATTTTTTGTATATCTTAAAATATCATCATCACTTAAAGTTTTAATTTTATTTTCTAATAGAATTTTTTGTTCTTTTGATAATTCATAACTATTTAAAACTATATTTTTTAAATTTAATCTGCTATTTTCTAATTCTAAATGTTTTCATATAAGTTTTTTTCTAAAATCAAATACATTTATTTTATCTAAGTCAAGACGAGTAATACCTGATGAAAATTCTTCACTTTTCAAAGCTAAAAACATTTCTAAACTCTTCTTTAAATCTGGAGTTAAGTCATTTGATTTAAAAATAGAATCTATTCTAGAATTTTTATTTTCTCATTCAAAATAATTATTTGAAAAATCCAATATAAACTTATTGAATAATGACTCTTTTTTTTGAGATGAATTTTCTATTCAAGTTTCTTTATTTGATGCAATATCTAAATCAGACATAAATTTTATATTATTAAATATTTTATTTATTATAGCATAAAAGCTTATATTTGCAAAAAATAGAATGTGTAAAAAATTTTACTTTTAATTTTAAATTACTAATATTAAATTATTAAAATTTATAAATAAAAAAATGATATTTATCTGAATAATAGTTCCCATTATAATCTTCTCAATTGTAGTACTTATACACGAATTGTGACATTTTACTGCAGCTAGAAAATTTGGAGTTAGAGTTGAAGAATTTTGACTTGGTATTCCACCTCGTGCTAAAAAACTTTTTATTGATAAAAAATGAACTCTTTTTAGTTTAAATTGGCTTCCTTTAGGTGGTTTTGTAAAACTAACTTGAGAATCTCAAAACAATTTTTTAGTTTATGATAAAAATAAAAAATTGTATAACAACATAGATTTGGAAAAAGATATAAACAAAAATAAAGATATCTTTTATAAATCTGGAGAAAAAATCTGAATCCAAGAAATAGAACTTATAAAATCAGGATTAAAAGAAAATAAAGCACCATATAATCTATCAAATAAACCAAGTTGGCAACAAGCAATTATAATACTTGCTTGAGTTTTTATGAACTTTGTTTTAGCTTTTTTTATATTTTTTATACTATTTTTGATTTGAATAAAACCAATTTGAATAAATGATAAGATAGAAACTAATTTGGATTTAAAAATTATTCCAACAAAAGAACAAGCTTTTGAAAATGGACTACTTATAAAAAATCCATGAATTATATTGTATCCAGTTGCTTGAAGTGTAGCTGAAAAATCAAATTTAAAAGAGTGAGATATACTTTTACAAGTATACACTTGTAAAAGCAAAATGCTAGATTTTGTTACGTGTGAATGATGAGAAAAACCAGAAATTTTAGATATAAATATGCCTGAAAACTTAATAAAAATAGTTTCTGAAAGTGCACTAAAAGATTTAGCATTTTACGTAAATGCTTGATATGAAGAACTTAACTGAGAGAAATGATTTGTTTGATGAAGTTTTATCAAAGTAAGTGTTCCTGAAAATGGAAAAATATGAAGTTATCTTTGAGAAAATATAAAAATAAATGATAAATATATAATAAAATATAATATAATTGATTCTGCAAAATATGCATTTTTAGAAACTAAAAATCAAATTTTGTTAACATTTAAATGACTAGGTATTCTTGTAAGAAAAATATTTAACCCAGAAACTCCAGTTGAAAGACAAGAAGCAGTACAAAGCTTAAGTTGACCAATTTGAATAGTAGATTTTATAAAAGATTCACTTTGAGCTTGAATTGTATTTTTAATAGTTATTTGAGCAATAATTTCAATAAATCTATGAGTATTTAACTTACTTCCAATCCCAGCACTTGATGGGTGAAGATTTCTTTTTATAACTATAAATTCAATAATCAAAAAAATATTTTGAAAAAAAGCAATAAATCAAAATATTGAAAATATAATTCATTTTTCATTTTTTGTTCTATTAATTGCATTAAGTTTAATAATAGCGTATAATGATTTAAATAAAATATTTGCTAATTAATAAATAATGAACGTAAATCTTTTAAATAATGCTAAGAAATATGTAAACAAATTATTGTTTCCACTTGAAAACCATTATTATCATAGTTATGGACATGCAATTGATGTAATGACTAGAGCAATTTATCTAGCAGAAAAAGAATGATTAAATGAATCTGACACTGAAATACTTGCACTTTCTGCATTATTTCATGACACATGATTTGTTATTCAATATGATCACAATGAAGTATTTTGAGCTAGAATTGCAAAAAATTATCTAAAAAGTATATTGTATCCAGATGATAAAATAAAATTAATTGAAAGTATTATTTTTGCAACAGATCCAGCATATACAACACCTAAAAATTATTATGAAGAGATAATTAAAGATGCAGATATGGATAATCTAGGTAGAGATGATTTTTTACAAAAAAATAATGATATAAAAAGAGAAATAGAAATAGTTAAAAACATAAAAATAAAGGATCCAGATTGGAAACATGCATCAATTGAACTATTAAAAGAATTTAAATATAAAACAAATTCTCAAAAATACGAGAGAGATAAAAAGAAAATAGAAAATTTAAAAAAAATGATAAATGAATTGGATGAAGACTTAACATTATAAGTCTTTTTTTCTTGCTTTTTTATAAAAAAAACTTAATATCTTGGCGATTTTACATAAAAAAATATAAAATAATGTTTGACTTTAAATATAATCTTGAAAATACTGATTGATATGCTAGAGCATGAGAATTTTTTACCGAACATGGAAGCTTTAAAACTCCTGTTTTTATGCCTGTTTGAACAAAAACAACAGTAAAATGAATACATAAAGAAGAACTTGATGAAATGTGAGCTGAAATTATTTTAAATAATACTTATCATTTATTTTTAAGACCAGGAGACTTAACTATAAAAGAATTTGGCTGAGCGCATAAATTTCAAAATTATAATAAACCAATACTTACTGATTCTGGTTGATTTCAAGTATTTTCTCTTTGAAATTTAAGAAGTACAACTGAATTAAAACCTGGAGAAAAAAAACAATCCCTTGTTAAGATAACTGAAGAATGAGTACATTTTAGAAGTTTTATAGATGGTTCAAAACACTATTTTGATGCTGAAAATGTAATGGATATACAAAGTAATATTTGAGCCGATATAATAATGGCTTTTGATGAATGTGCTCCTGGAAAATCAAGTAAAGAATATGCTAGAAAAGCAATGGAAAGAACTCATAGATGGGCTGTTAGATGTGTAAATAGATGGAAAGAAAATAATGAAAAAAGAAGAAATGAATGAACTTACGAACAAGCATTGTTCCCTATCGTTCAATGAGTAAATTATGCAGATCTTAGAACTGAAAGTGCTATTTTTATGTGAAATTTAGATACGCCTTGAGTTGCAATTTGATGATTATCTGTTTGAGAGCCAAAACTAGATATGTACAAAACTCTAGATGTTATAAAAGATAAACTTCCCAATCATAAACCTAGATATCTTATGTGAGTTTGAACTCCTGAAGACTTAATTGAGTGAATTTATAGAGGTATGGATATGTTTGATTGCGTTTTACCTACTAGACTTGGTAGACATTGAGTAGCTTTTACATACACTTGAAACTTAAAAATAACAAACTTAAAATTTAGACTTGATAAAACTCCTCTTGATCCAGATTGTCATTGCAAGGTTTGTAAAAATTATAGTAAATGATATCTAAGACACTTAATTCAAGAAGATGAAATGCTTGGAATGCAATTACTTAGTTATCATAATCTGCATTTTTTAATCCATTTAGCTAAAAATGCTAGAGTTGCAATACTTGAAAATAGATATGAAGAATTTAGAAATAAATTTTGGGAAAAATATCCAAAAGACGTATTAAAAAAATAAATAAAAGCTTTGCTTTTATTTATTTTTTTATATAATCACTATAATTTATATAGTAATTAAGATAAAATATGTTTTCTTGAATTATAGAGAATAAAGCAAAAATAATAAACATAAATAATTGAACTTTTACAGTTGAAAATATATTTAAAAAACAACTTAAACAAGGTATAAGTATAGCTCACGATTGAGCATGTATGACAATTATAGAAAGTGATATTGATAAATATAGTTTCTTTGTAATGCAAGAATCTATAAAAAAAACTAATTTTAAAACAAAAAAAATCTGAGATTTTTTTAATGTAGAATGAAGCTTAAAATTATCTGATACTATGGATTGACACTTTGTTTCTGGTCATGTTGATACTACTTGAGTAGTAGAAAAGATAATAGAAAATGATGATAATTCAAAATACTATTTCATAAAATATGATTCTAAATATAATAATCTAGTAATTGAAAAATGAAGTATTACAATAAATTGAGTTAGTTTAACAGTTGTAGATGATGGAAAAGATTTTTTGAGTGTTTCAATTATTCCACATACTCAAATGATAACAAATATTTGATTATTAAAAGTATGAGATACAGTTAATTTAGAATTTGATATTCTATGAAAATACATAAATAAATTACAATCTAACAAATAAAAATATGTCTAACTATAAAATGCAAAATTGAGATTATTCAAAACTAGATAAAAACTTAAAAATAGTTTTTGTAACCGCAGAATTTAATAGAAATTTTACAAAAGCACTTGAAGATATAAATGAAAAAGAATTAAATAAAAATGGTTTTTCTAATGTAGAAAAATTTTTAGTTCCTGGAGCTTATGAAATACCTGCTTTTGTAAAACTAGTAAAAGAAAAATTAAATCCAGATTTAATAATTTGTTTCTGAGTTGTTATAAGATGAGAGACTACTCATTATGAAATGGTAGCTTGAGAATCAGCAAGATGAATTATGAATATAAGTATAGAAGATAATTCTAAAACTGCTTATATAAATGGTATACTAACTTGTGAAAATGAAAAACAAGTTGAAGCTAGAATTAGTCCAACTTATGCGCTTTCTGGATTAAATTTACTTGCAGAAAGAAAAAAAATAGCATAGATTAAATATTTAAATTTAAATCAAAATATTAATGATTAAAGAAATAAAAGGAGTTGTAATAAAATGAAATCAAATTTGAAGAACTATTTGATTTCCTACTGCAAATATAGAATTGTGAAAAAATATACTTGAAGATGGTACATACAAAATAAATGTAATTATTGATGGTAAAATATATAGATGAGCTTGAAGTGCAAACAATACAAAAGCTCAATTTGAAAGTTTTATTTTTGACTTCAATGAAAGTATTTACGAAAAAGAAATAGAAGTAATTATTCTTGAAAAAATAAGAGATAATTATAGTTTTGAAAACTTTGAAGAACTAAAAAAACAAATAGAAAAAGATATAAAAGATATAAAAGAAAAAAATAATTATGTTCTTACTTTTTGAACTTTTGATTTAGTTCATGAATGACATAAGTATTTTTTAAGTCAAGCAAAAAGGTATTGAGATTATTTAATAACTATTCTTGCTACAGATAAAAACATAGAAAAATTTAAATGAAAAAAACCAATGTATGCTATAGATGAAAGAATAAATCATATAAAAGATTTATGAATATCAAATTTAGTAACAACTTGAGATGAAGAAAATCCTTTAAAATGGATAGATATGTATTTACCAAAAGTTATTTGTTTAGGTTATGATCAAGTATGATTTAGTAATGAACTAGAGAAATATTTAAAAGAAAATAATTTAGATATAGAAATAATTAGAACTAAACCTTTTAAAGAAGATATATATAAATCTAGTTTATTAAAAGAAAAAAATAAGAATTATCTTTAAAGATAATTCTTATTTTTTTCTATTTGATTAACAAAAACCATAAAGATAAAAATATAAATCATGATAAAAACATAGTTACAGGAAGTGTTAAAATCCACGCTAACAATATATTTTTAACTGTTGTTCATCTAACTCATGAAGACTTATTTCAAATACTCATTGTTCAAGCAACACTTGAAGATAGTATATGAGTTGTACTTACAGGTAAATGAAATTTTGAAGCAACGGTTATAGTAATAGCAGTAATAAGTGCACTAGTTGTGGCTTGAACATAGCTCATACTTGTTTTTCAAATTTTTTCTCAAATAGTAACTACTATTCTTTTCCGTCAAATCATAGTTCATAATCAAAGACTAATAGAAATAAACAATATAATCCATATTGGAGCGTAATCAATAATTGATAAAATTGAAGTTATATTTGTATCAATTAAATTATTATTAACTATTTTATTATTACTATTTACCACGGAAACAATATATAATCTTCAATTATCTCATGAAATAGTTTTATTTAATGAGTTTATATTATTTTTAAATGATAATATTTCTTTTCTTAATTCACCTTTATCAATTTTATCACTAGAATTTATATCTTGTTTTATATTTAATAAATTTATTTTTAATTTATTAAAATTATCTTTTTCACTATCATTCAATAAATCTAAATTTACTAATTCTAAACTAGTTTCTATTGAATGAATATTTTTATTTACATCATCTAAATTTATATTTGGATTAATTGAAAATATATTTGGAGCAAGTAATACCAATATAAGCATAGATAGACCTACTCATTTTTGTCAATCATTACTTCAATGAGCAAAACTAACCCATGCAGATGTAAGAATAAGAATTATACGTAATGATTTTTTAGGGTGAGAATTATATTTTTTTGATGGTTTTTTAAAATAATATCTATTTTTTATAAATTTAAATGAAAAATACATAATTATTGTAGCCAACATAAATCATACAAATGGAGAAAAAAGCAATGATTCTATAACTTCAATAGCTTTGTCCCAATTTGGAATTACTTCTATATTTCAATTCATCGGAATATATAACATCGAAATAGTAACTCACAAAATAGCTCATATAAGTGAATGAGAACTTGATGCTGGAAGTCAAAAATACCAAGTTGAAAAATTCCAAATAATAGCAGATAATAAAAGTGAAATTACTACTATTATTCAAAAAGTTGTTGACTGATAAGTGATTGCTTCAAGTGGCAGTAAATATATAATTGCCATTGCAACTCAAATTCATCACAAAAAAACTCACAAAAAATTCATAAATCACGCAATCATTATAGCATATTTTGCCTTTAACGATTTAGTATAAATTACTGGAGCTACTGCGTTTGCAGTATCATGAAATCAATTAATAAATTCAAAAATACCTACTAAAAGTAAACATAAAATTAAAAATATAAAAACTCATATTTCAATTCAAAAAATCATAATAATAGAATTATTAATTATATACTATAATTAAATCATATTTATAATTTTTTGTAAATTTTTAGATAAAAAAAATAAATAGTCACTTCGTGACTATTTATTTTTTTATTTTAATTCAAAAATTGCTTTATAAGCCATACCAATCATATTATCAATTTGAGTAATATTTATAGCACTATTTTCAAATTGATTTTTAAATTTTATTAAATATGGATAAGTAGTTTCATTAATTGAATTTGATTCAATTAATTTAATTATTTGTGTAGCACAATAATTTCTTTTAATTGATCTAGTAATTTTATCTCAATTTGAATCAAAATCATCATAATTTATACCTGATAATTTCATATATTCATTCACATCTCAATTTTGTTTATATAAATCAAGAGCTAATTGTAAACAAACACTATCTGTTTCTTTTAATTCTATATTTGGATTTAAAAATGTTTTTAATAATTTTTCATATCTAGCTGTTAAATCATGAGTTTCAGATTGATCAATTGTAGCAGCGTTTAAATCTACAAGTAAATACTTAATTCACACCTTTTTAAATCTATCAATAGTAATATTTGAATCTACATTATAAATAAAATCATTGAAACTAAAAAGTAAACTATCATCATAAAGTCTATTATTATTTTCAGAAATATAATACTTTAAAAAAGTACCAATTCTATAAACTTTTCATTTATTTTTAAATTCATCAATTGGATTTTGAATATTTTTATATAAATTTTCAAGTGATCTTTTAGCTGTAACTCTAAAATTTGGATCAACTGATAATTGATTTAATATATCAAAAATAGTATTAATATCTCTTTTTTCTAATTTATCTACAGCTGAAAATACATCTTCTGATATGTATTTTTTCAAAAATTCTTCTTTTTTATTTTCGTCAATATTTAAAGTAAAAAGTGCTTTTTTATAATCATCATGATATAAAAATATAGCTGAAGCTTGAGAAAATTGTCAATTTTTAAATTCTTCATATGATGATGCTTTTAAATTATTAAAAGTATATGGAATAAGAGAATTTATAAAATAAATTATAATAATACTTATAAAAACAACTGAACCTAGTAATTTATACAAATATGTATTTTCATTATCATTAACTTTATAACTTGTTAAGAAAAATCCACCTAATCAAATCATAAGTAAAAATGAAAAATACATCGTTATACCATACCATACAATTCAAAACGCAGATATAAGCCACAAAAATGTATATAATGAAGCAAAAACTAGATTTAGTTTAAATATATAAACTAGTTTTCAATCTTTTAGTGTCAAAAGTAAATAAATAGTTGAAACAATAAATCATAAAAATATAAATATATAACCTATAGGTAGATTAGTCTTTGCAAAAAAATCTATCATTTTTCAACTTATACTTCTATTAGCTTCCCATATTTCATTTATTTTATTTATTTCAACACTTGATGCATTATTTTTTAATAATGTTTCATTTAATTTAGCTACATCTCAAATTGCAAATACGTAATTTGAAATATAAATTTGATTTAATTTTTTTATAAGTCAAAAATCAGCATTATCCAATTTTAATCAAATAAAAGTAAATCAATTTCAAATAGATAAATCTTTAACTTTTAATTTTAATTCTTCATAAAAGGCTTTTTTTACTTGTTCGCTAAGAGTATTAAATTCTCTTTGATATATAGCATCATAAAAACCTTGATATTTATCTACATAAATTTTACTATTTTCTTGAAATAATTCAGAATATTTTTCTTGAGTTTGTTCACTTAACTTTTTAATTTCCGCAGTTGTTTCTTCATTTATTAACTTTGTAATATATTCTTTTGTTTTATTATCTATATCTTCTTTTACTAAACCTGATTCAATTACTGTATCATCAATATATTTATTTACATCTATATCATAAATATCATCTTGATTTTTTTCATTTGTAAATACTAAACTATTACTTGAGACAACTCAAACTAGACTTCAACTAGAAATTCCAGAAAAATCACTAGATTTTATTAACTTTGAATTAGATGGATAATAAGAAATAAATTGTAATAAAGCTATAAATATAAAAAATATAAAATAGTATTTTTTTCTGTATGGTAAAAATACAAAAATAAGTGGTAAAAGTGCTAAAAAGATAAATCAAATATTTGTAAATTCTCAACCTTGATTTTTTTGCATTGTTAAATTCCAAGGCATATAAACAAAGCCTAATATTCAACTATCATATCAAAAATATCTAAGTAAATCTTCATTTGTAGTTATAGCATTTTCTTTTTTTCTAACACTATTTTTTTCATTTGATATTGAATTTATTTCTTCTTTAGAATATATAGTTTCATAATCAACAGAAAAATCTCATGATTTTCATCAAATTATGGTAGAAACATTTATATTTGGATATGATTCATTTATATTTTTTCATATCCAAGGTATAAGTATAACAAATACTCAAACTAAAAATAAAGCCAATTCTTTAGTGTATATTATAAATAATTTTTTATCCTTTAAGAATCAATAAAACAATACTATAACTCATAATATAATAGTTATTAATCAGAATATTTTTTCAAATCAAACTATTGAATTTGGATTAACTACTACATTCATCATTCTCCATAAATTTCAAATAGTGAATATTCAAAAGAAAAGTGATATATATCATAGAAATCAAACTATTCCAAGTCTAGCAAAAGATAATACTCAGATTATTGAAACAATAAGCAATAGTGCAGTAAATTTAATAGAAAATGAAAATCATACTATTATTCATATTAAAAACATATATATAATAGAAATTTTTCTCTTTTCTCTTATAAATACAAAATACTTATATAAAAAATATAGTGCAATTACAGTTATAAAAAATAATCCTTCGTCCAATTTTAAATCTTTCATTGATTGAAATCAAACCATTGGAAGAGCTATAAATAAGCTAGAAAGAATAACTGGTAAGTTAAAAAATGATTTTTTAACTGGATTTACTGATTTAATTAAATTTGATAAAACTACAACTAAAACAATATAACTTAAAAATAAACCTGATATATTTATAAAAAATGCAGGAACATTTGTACCAAACATATATCAAATTCATGTAAAAGTTTGCCATGAATACATAGCTCAAAGTGATAATAAATTACCAGCTTCTGCCATAAGATGAGGATAATTCATATATACTCATAAATCATCCCATCATACTGGAAATGGTCTATAAATAGATAATAATCATGTAGATAAAACTATAAATGCAAAAATTGTAAAAATCTCAGATGTAAATAATTTCATATAATTACCTTCTTTTATATCAAAAGTATAAGAAGTATTTATAAAACTATTATAAATTTCTCAAAATTCTTTATAAGAATATATAGAAAAAGAAATTAAAACTAAAAAAACTACATATAGATTATAAAATCAAAATACACCAAAAGTAACAATTAAAGTTATAAAACTTATAAATCAAATAAGCATTTCTAAAAGCCAAAAAGATTTAAAATTTTCTTTATCTGGTAATTTTGAAAGTATTTTTCTACCAAATCATAATGAAATTACATAAATAGAAATTGGTAATAAACTAACAAATATTATTTTAAAAAATAATGAAAATCATAAAAAAATAGATTTTTCTCATAATGAAAAAAAGTATAAACAAACTACAAATAAAGTAAGCAAAAAATATGCTACTATTGATTTAAGAGAAATAACTGCTTTGTCCTTTGAAATTTCCAATTGAAAATATTTATAAACAGCATAAATAATTCACAATACTATAAATAATCCAGCATATCAATCAAAATTTTCACTATGATTTGGAAAAACAAAATAATAATAAAATAAAATAAAAAAAGAAAACAAAAGTAGAGAAAAAATTTTTACTAAATATGAAATCATTTTTATTAAGATTAAATAATATTTTAAATTAGTTTGATTTTATATCTAAAATAAATTAAAACAAGAAAAAGTTTTGATTTTATGTTAAAAAATATTATTATATAAACAATTACTATATAATGTATAGTAAAATTTAATTTAAATAAACAAAAATATGGATTATTTTAAAAAAAGTTTAGAATTACATGAACAATTAAGATGAAAAATTGATTTTAATTCAAAAGTAAAAATTGATAGTAGAGAAATACTTTCTACTGCTTATAGTCCTGGAGTTGCAGAACCTTGTAAAGCTATACAAAAAGACCCTGAAAATGCTTATAAATATACGATTAAAGCAAATACTGTTGCAGTTATAAGTGATTGAAGCGCAGTTTTATGACTCGGAAATATAGGATGACTTGCTTGACTTCCAGTTATGGAATGAAAATGCGTATTATTCAAAGAATTTGCATGAGTAAACGCATTTCCAATAGTTTTAGATACTCAGGATACAGAAGAAATAATTGCGACAATTAAACATATTTCCCCTACAGTTTGAGGTATAAACTTAGAAGATATAAGCGCTCCTAGATGTTTTGAGATAGAAGAAAGATTAAAAGCTGAACTTGATATACCAGTTTTTCATGATGATCAACATGGAACTGCAATTGTAGCCCTTGCATGACTTATAAATTCACTAAAAGTTGTTTGAAAAAATAAAGATGATATAAAAATAGTTGTAAATTGATTATGAGCAGCTTGAACTGCAATAATAAAACTTCTTAGGTTGTATTGAGTTTGAGATATAGTTGTTTGTGACAGTAGGTGAATTATTTCAAAAAGTAGAGATGATTTAAACAAAGAAAAAGTGGAAATTCTAGAAATTACAAATAAAAATGATATATCATGAAATCTAGCAAATGCTATAGTTTGATCCGATGTTTTTATCTGAGTTTCAGCTCCTCTTGTAGTTACAAAAGAAATGGTAAAAACTATGAAAAAAGATGCAATTATTTTTGCAATGGCAAATCCAACTCCAGAAATAATGCCAGAAGATGCTATAGAAGCTTGAGCTAAAATAGTAGCAACTGGTAGAAGTGATTATCCAAATCAACTAAACAATGTACTTGTTTTTCCTGGACTTTTTAAATGAGCACTAGAAAATAGAGTAGTAAAAATAACAAATGATCATAAAATTGCAGCTGCTTTAGCACTTGCAAATTATGTAAAAAATCCAAGTGCAAATGAGATAATACCTAGTCCTCTTGATAAAAATATAGCAAATATAATTGCAAGTGTGATAAAATAAAAAATCTTGATTAAAATCAAGATTTTTTTAATACTCCACAAGTGAGTTAATTTTATAATTTTTAAGTTTATCTTTTCAATTAAGAAATGTTAAATCTATAATAAAATTTATACTTTCTACAATTCATCATAATTTTTCAACCAATTCACAAGCGGCTTTAGCAGTTCATCAAGTTGCAAGTAAATCATCTATAATAGCAACTTTATTACCTGGTTTTAATGCATCTATATTTAATTCAAAAGTATTTTTTCAATATTCTAATTTATAATCAACACTTATTGTTTTATATGGTAGTTTTCCACTTTTTCTAACCATAACAAAAGGTTTGTTTAATTTATATGCTAAAACTCATCAAAAAACAAATCATCTAGCATCAAGTCAAACTATCACATCTATATCTCAAATTTTTTCTGATAAATCATCTATAGTTTTTGAAAAAACAACTGGATTTTGTAAAAGTGTACTTATATCTTTAAAATTAATTCACTTTATAGGAAAATCAACTACTTCCCTTATGTATTTTTTATAATCCATAATAAAATTATTGAGGGTAAAATAAATTTTTATCTTCTATATTTAATAAAACTTCGTTTAAATATTTTTTTGAAATATATCTAGCCATTGGTAAATTCATATCTAAATAATTTCCACAATCCATAGCACTTTGACCTGGAATTTCTCAAGTAAATTCAGACATAAAAGTATATAATTCTATAAGTAAATCTACTATATCTTTTGATTCATAATCACCTTTTAAAAGTAAATAAAATCAAGTTCTGCATCACATAGGACCAAAATAAATAGTTTTTGAACCATATGTACTATGGTTTCTTAAAAACGTTGCAGCTAAATGTTCAATTGCATGCATTTCTGCAGTATTCATAACTGGTTCAAAATTTGGTTTAGTCATTCTTAAATCAAAAGTAGTAACTATTTCAGAACCAACTTCATCTTTTCTTGAAATAAAAACTCAAGGAAACATCCTCATATGATCTATTGTAAAACTAGCTATTTTTTCCATATTTTTAAATTAATTAATTATTTTTTCTAAAACCTTTAAACTATTATTCATTGCAAAATCTAGGTTTCACATATGTGCATCTTTTGCTTCATTATCTGCTCAATCTGAAATTGCTTTTATAAAAATACAATTGTCTAGTTTATTAAATTCCCTAGCAACAGAAGCAATTGCAAAAGCTTCCATTTCTATAACATCTGCATTATACTTTTCTTTTAACTCTTGTACTTTTTTTGAATCATCTATAAATTGATCTCCAGTTAAACAATATGCGCTTTTAGTAACGCTAAATTCTAACTCTGAAAAATCTATGTTTATTTCATTATTTATAATTATTTCTTTTTTAGCATAATCAAGATGACTTCCATCAAATGGCAAATACATATCATGTTGAGATATTTTATTTACTAAAAATACATCTCAAATATTAGCATTCTCTCAAAGTAAACTTCAAGCAATTCATATGTTTATTAATTTAGAAATATCATAATTTAAAAATAAATATGTTGTTCAAATACTTGCTTGTACCTTTCAAATTCAAGCTAATGCTAAAACTATTTTTTCATTTTCATATATAATTAAATTACTTAGTTTTTTTGTATTTTTAAGTCAAAATAATTTAATTATATGTTCAGCTTCTTCTTGCATTGCAGTTATTATACCTATCACTTTTTTTTATTTATAAAATAAACTAAAAACAATTATAGTAATTATTTTTAATATTTGAAATTTATTTCAAATAAATATAATCATGCAAAATAACTAACAAAAAAATATGATAGAAGAACACAATAGTTTGGCAGAAAAATTTTTGAAAAAATGATTTTGGTTATACATTTTTTCATTTATTATAGGGCCAATTTGATATATAATTAAGATAATTATAAGTAATGAACTAACTGTAAGTGATATATGAATTTTGTATTGAGTCATAAGCCTGATAACTCTTGTTTCAGCATATAATGACATATGATTAACAGATAGTTTAAATTTTTTTGTACCAAAATTTATAACTGAAAAAAGATATGATAAAGTTAAATCTATACTTACTTATGCTTTAATTGCTCAAATGACAACTGGTATAAGCATAGCTTTATTTTTCTTTTTTGGAAGTGATTTTTTAGCAAACAACTATTTTGATTCACAAAAAGCAGATGAAGTACTCAAAATATTTGCATTCTTTTTTCTTTGAATAAATATTTTTCAAATATTATCTACATTCTTTTTAGTAGTACAAAATACTTTTTATAATAAAATAATAGAACTTATAAGAATGTGTTTTGTATTATTATTTACTATATGAATTTATGTACTTGATTTATGAAATATAATAAATTATTCTTATGCTTGGTTATTTTGATTATATATTTGAATAATAATTGCAATAAGTATTTTTATAAAAAAATATTATAATTTATACTTAAAAAACGAAAAAATACTTTGGGATAAAATCCTTTTTAAACAAATATTTAAATATGCATTAACTATTTTTATAGGTATGCAAGCATCTGTAATACTTGGACAAATGGATATGCAAATGATAATTTATATGATTTGAACTACTCCAGCTTGATATTATACAAATTATTTAAGTATCATAAGTATTCCTTTTATGCTTATATGACCAATATTTGCTCTACTTTATCCTATGTTTTCTCAAATGAGTAGCAAATGAGAAATAGATAAAATTAAACTTGTAAAATCTATATTTCAAAAAAACTTTTTAGTTTTATCAATAGCTTTTAGTATATTATTTTTTGTATTTGCAGAAAAACTAACAATTATACTTTTTTGAGAAAAATTTATACAATCTTGAGTTATTCTTAAATATTCTATATTATTTCTAGCATTCAATTTTTTATTACAAATGAACTGAAATATACTAGCAAGTATATGAAAAGTAAAAGAAAGATTAAAAATAGTTTTTATAGCTATTGTATTAAATTTTTTTATGAATTTATTACTTATAAAATCTATATGAGCTCCTTGAGCTGCTCTTGCAACTGGGATATGATGGTTTTTTATATGGATAATGTGAGAATATTATTTATGAAAAGAATACATAGTTTGATTTGATTTTAAATATATATTTAAAAATCTAATAGTATTAACAAGTATATGAATATTTACTCATTTTTATATAATTCCACTTTTTAATGATTTAAATAGATTAAATTGACTAATTTGGTTTTGTATATTTTCAAGTATTTATTTTTTAATATTTATGATTTTAAATATTTGAGATTTTAAATTTGTATTAAATGAAATAAAAAAATTAAAAAAATAAGATTAATAATTAATAAAAAAATATGTTAGATAATATAATAAATTGATTTACGGAATTAACAACTATTAAATGAATTATAGCATTATTAAATATAATAATGATAGATATAATTATGAGTTGAGATAATGCAATAATTATATGAATGGCAACGAGAAATTTACCTGAAAAATTAAGAAAAAAAGCAATAATGGTTTGAATTATTCTAGCAACTATTTTGAGAATAATTTTAGCTTTTTTTGCAGTATATTTACTTTGAATAGTAGGTATAAGATTTGCATGATGAATTTTACTTTTATATGTTGTTTGGAAATTTTATAAAGAACTTAGAAATTGAGATAATAATCATGAAGAAGCATGATTTATAAAAGAAATATCATTTGCATCTGCAATTTATACTATAATAATAGCAGATGTTTCTATGAGTTTAGATAACGTATTAGCAGTAGCATGAGCAGCGCATTGAAATATTGTCACATTATGAATATGACTTATTTTTTCTATAATACTTATGGCATTTGCATCTAATTATATAGCAAAAAATTTATGAAAATATCCTCAAATTCAATGGGTTTGACTACTTGTTATATTATTTGTTGCAATAGAAATGATGATAAATTGAGTTCATCAGATAGAGGAAACAATATCTATAAGAAATTTACTACCATTTATAATAGTAATTATTTCTCTTATATTTGTATTTTTACACCAAAAAAGAATTATTACTCCAAATGAAAAAGCAATAAAAATATTTTTAGATAAACATTATATAAAAATATTTATGTGATTTTTAATTACAATAATGGTATTTATAAATATATGAGACATAATAAGTAGATATATAAAGTCTCATGATGCTATTTTTTTATCTAGTATTTTTATATTTCTATTATTATTTTTGGAACTATTAAGTTTAACTAAAAATAAAAAAGATGAAGTAATATAAAAATAAGACCTAGCTTCGCTAGGTCTTATTTTTTTAAAACTTCATTAACTGCATTATTTACATCATTAGTTCAATCTATACTTGGTTTACTTCACTTTCAAATTATTTCTTTCATAACATTTGCTTCTGCAGTGTTTCATATAAATTTTATTAAATTTTCTATTATATCTTTTTGCTCAATTAATGCTTTTGAAATAGATTCATTTTCTCATTCTAAATTCAAAAACTCTTCTAATAACTTATAAATAGCTAAATGTTGGAATATAATTTCATGTTGATTATCTAAAAATGAAATATCTAAATCTAATCATGAGATAAGAGTATGAATAAAAAATTCTTGATTAAATAATCATAATAATAATTCTTCTCTAGTGTATCTTTCTACTAAACCTCAACCAGTTTTTAAAAACAATCATCATTGTGAAAAATCCATTTCAAAATTTAAATCATGAAAAAACTTATCTTGTAATTGCTTTATAGATTCTTGTATAGTATATTGTTTAAACTCTGGAGAGTTTGATCATACATTATTTATCATATTTTATTTTATATAAATATTTAAATTATATTTTAACTTCACTATTTGGTTTTACATTTATAACTTTTTCTTTTCAAGCTTCTCATGTACTATCAATTCTAAAATATTTTATTTTATATCAAGATACATCATTTGTATCACCAGCTAAATCACCTATTTTTGGAATAAGCTCAAACAAATCATTCATATTAAAAGATTTAGAACTTTTTGCCATAGATCATAAATAAAATACAAGATCTTTTCATTCTTTATAAATATTTACTTCAAATTGTGATAATCATTTTCAATTAGCATCATTAACATTAATTATCAAAACGTCTTGTCATTTACTATTTTTTCAAGCTTTAAATATTTCTAAATTTGAAATACTACTTGTTTCACCTGTTTTATTTATTGTACTTTTTAAAGCTAATTTTTCAAGTGGAGATTCTTCTACTAATTCCCTTTTTCATCATATTTTATCAAACAATGCTTTTTGCATATCAGCATAATCACTACTTTCTAAACGAGTTTTTGGAGTAGAAAATGAAATTTTCTTTTCATCAACTACAAATGTAGATATTCATTCAAAAGGTGGTAATTTAACATTTGAATTAGTAATCCCATATCTAACTGTAAATACTTTTTTTCAATCTGTAGTAACACTTGTACTTACAACTGATACAAATTTTCAATCTGAAATTTCAATTATTCTTGGCACAGAATCAAATTCTCATAATTTATCAATTGTTACATCACTTAATTTAAGTGCTCAATCTTTATTTACATTACTAACTGATTCTATTTTTTTTGTTGCACTTTTGCTTTCAATAATTACTTTTTCATTTTTAGGATTATTTTTTCTACTTTTGATAAATGTAGATATTTTTTCTCATCAATCATTTGTTTTTATATGGTAAGCAAGAATTTCTTTTTCACTTTTAGTTAATGTAGTTAAATCTAATCATGCTTTTTCTACAATTTCTAAATTTCTATTAATTATTGGATTCATATTTAAAATACCTTTTGTTGTTTTATCTCATGATAATAAATACTTATTTATTAAATCATCTAATTCAAAATAATCTTCTGTTGCGCTTTCAACATCATCTAAATCATCAGCTTTATTAGCTAAGATATCACTACTTAATTTAAAACCATCTAAACTATTATTATTCTTTTTTACATAATTAAATATTAACCGTGGTTCTGCGTCATCTCTTTTTAAAATAGCTATTATATCTCTAACTAATTTATCATTTCATTGCTTTTGAAAAGTAACTAAATTTTCTAAATATTCTGGATCTTCGGCTAATTTAGCATGAATTTCTTTTGGAAAATTAGCTATATTTTCTTGCCATAATTTAAGTTTAGATTCAACTTGTGCTTTTGTTTTATTTTTTCATTCTTTTTCAAACCGTTTTTTTAAAGGACTATTTGAAAAATGTGATTCTAAATTAGAAGAATCAACTAATTTTTTTTCAGCTTTAGCACTAGATTTTAAACTTATAGTTTTACCAACTATTCATTTTAATTTTTGAATTTTATTTAATATAGAACCTGTTTTTATACCTGATTTTAAAAGTGCATATCAACTTATTACTGCTAAAATTGATAACATTATTTCTCAAACAGCAAGTCATTTATCTATTCCTCACATTTTTTTTCATGACATTCAAAATCAAATTTTTATATCTGAAATTCTTCTTTCTATTGTTTTAGCATCTCAAACATAAGGGATAACTTCTTCCAACATATATTGTAATAATTTCAACTCATTTTGACTAAGTCAAGATATTCTTTCCTCAAATGTTAACAGATTTATTTCATCAAATTTTTCTGAATCAAAAGAAAAAGTTTTATTTCATTCATTTAGTGATTTAAATTTATTAACTTCATTATTTTGCATTAAAAAATCTGAATATGTATTTGAATATTCATTTTTAATTTTATTTGCTTCATTTTTATCCATTTTTTTACTTAAAACTTTTTCTTTAAGCTTAAAAAGAACAATTGAATCTATATCAAAAGTTTGAAGTGAAATTCTTCATTTTTCTTGAATTTCTTTAATTACATCTTCTTTTATATTTAATCATGATTTTTTATCTAAATCTCACAATTTAGAATAAAATGAATTCAAAATAGAAGTAGGATAAGTTTCTTTTATTTTTGTTTTACTTCATTCTATTTTTGTTGTTTCTAAATATCATAATTTTATTGCTTCCCCATGATTTATTATATCTTGAAAAAAATTTGAATTAATCATAGTTGTCAACACTTCACTATCACTTCAAGAAAAAGTAGAATCTACTTTTTTCATTTGATTTCTAACTGCATTAATATCAGCTTTTGTAATGTTTTTTATTTTATCAAAACCATCTTTAATTTGTAGTAAAAAATTATTTTTTACCTTTGGAAAATTAGTTATTTCAGGATTTCATAAAACATCATAAACTTTTTTTCTAAAAACTCATAAAATCTTATCTTTTTCACCAAAGTTTTTTAATCAAAGATTTTTTTCATTTTGATTCAATATATTTGATAATTCACCTATTATTTTTTCCAATTCTGGTTTTGTATCAACTGATTCTTTTTGTGCTTCAGGTGATTTATTTTCAACTATAGTTTTTTTATCACTATCTTTTTTTACTTCAGTTTTTGCATTAGTTGAAATTGATGAAATACTAGATTCTGATTTTTTTGTAGTTGATTTATCCTTTTTAGGATTATTTTCTACCTCTTTTTTTAATTCTTCTCTTTGTTTTTTAAAAACCATAGAACTATCAACGAAATCTTTTATAGTTTCTATTACATAAACATTTCATTTTTCTTCATTTATAAAATTTATAAGAAACACAAGTGAGTTAAAATGTTTTTTATAATTTGTAGTTTCTAACTTATTTTCATATTCTTTTTTCAGCTTAGCTAACTCTTCTGGTCAACTTTTTTCAGCCAACAAAATATCTCATACATCTTGTATAAAATATTTGTTATTTGCAAACCAATTAAAAGTTTCACTGAGTGATTGTGATTTTTCTGGATTATTTTTATGTTTATCTATATTTGGTACTTCTGTCATAATAAAAAAGAGATAATATATAAAATTAGATATTCTATATATTATCTCATATTTTTTATGTAAACACAAATTTTAAAACATTTTTATTAATATCTACTACTTATTTCTTTTTTAAATAAATCTTTTATAAATGTATAAACAGTTATCCTATCTCTTATTTCTGATGTAGTTAACTTTAATAATGCAGTTTTTTGAATTACATTATTAGTATAATCAATTGCATCATATAAGACATCAGTAGAAATAAAATTTAGTCTAGTCTCTAATTTTGGTGCATAAACTTGATATCTAGTATATGCTAGATTATTTATATACATATCACAAGTTCATGCATATAAAATCTTGTTATCACCTGCCATACATGCATTTCAAAATGTTTCATTTACTGGGAAACATGGAGCTTTTATACATTGAACTTGAACTTCAGCACAAACTGGAGCATATTCTAATGTACACATCCTAACATCATTACTCATATCTGTAGATGCTAAAGTAGTGTATATATTATCATTATTTGAACTACTTTGCCCTTCAATATATTGAGCATATGAAGTAAAAGAAAAAGTTAAAAGCAGTAGAATTGTAATTATTATTTTTTTCATAATCAAATAATTAAGATATAAAATACTTAACATTAATTATAACGAATAAATAAAAAAAAGTGACAAAAAATGGTATAAAAATAAAAAAAGTTGTTGATTTTTTATGTTTTGTATATATAAATTATAAAATATAAATAATAAAAATATATGAAAAAAGAGTTTGATTTTTTATGAAATTTAATAAAAAAAATAAGCATAAATCTGTTATTTATGCTTATTTCTTATATCATTCCTAAAAATAATAATTTGTATATTTTTTGATGAAATTGATGAAAATGATTTTCATGAAATAGTAAAGCATTATTTTTATATTTTAAAAACAAATGAAAAAAAGTTTTTTATATAACTAATAGTGATATAAAAAACTTAGATCCTAAATTTAAAAATTATTTTATAGAAATAAATAATTTTAAAAATTATTTATTATTTTTGAGAGCAAAATACATATTTATAGATGGTATGACATGGGAAATATCTCCATTAAACTTCATATTATGAAGATTTAATATTGTAAATTTATGGCATTGAGAACCTATAAAAAAAATTATATTATCTGATAAAAATTATTTCAAAGGAAATAATTTTAAAAAATATATCTATACTAAATTGTATTTTAATAAAATAAAATTTGGTGTTACATGAAATAAAAATTCTAAAAGTGTTTTAAATGAAGCATTTAATAATGATTTTAAAATAACATGATTACCTAGAAATGAAGTTTTTTTTGATAAAAAATGAATATTTGAAGTATTTGAAATAAAAAAATTATTAAATATAGATTCATATAAAAAAATAATTGTTTATGCTCCTACTTGGAGAGATAAAAGAGATAGTTTTAGTCCTTTTTCAAATGAATTTTTAGAAAAATTAAATGATTTTTTAATTGCTAATAATTATATTTTTCTTGTAAAATGACATTTATGAACTAAAAATATAGATTTAGATAAAAAATCTAACATAAAAGATATTTCAAAAATAGATTTTGATATACAAGAATTATTAAAACATACTGACATATTGATAACTGATTATTCTAGTATATATATAGATTTTTTATTAACAAAAAACCCAATTATTTTTTATGCATTTGATTTAGATAAATACTTATCTGAAGATAGAGCTATGTACTATAATTATAAAGATGTTATATTAAAAAATACCTTAACACAAGATGAATACAAAATAATTGATATTATAGCAAAAATTGATAAGATAATTAAGACAAAAAAATATATTTATGAATATGATAAACTCCTAGATTTTTTTCATAAATATAAAAAATGATGATATTGTAAAAAAATAGTTAGTGAATTAGATAAGTAGAAAATATTTTTAACATTTAGCATTAATTTATATATTATGAATTTTAAAAAAGATATCATATATAGTGAAAATTCATTTTTTTGAATACCTACTTATTATGATAAAAAAAATGATATTTATTTTTGTGAACCTGAATCAAAAGAATTTGTTTGAAAATTCTATGAAAAAAAATATTGGGATAATTTTTGAAGCAAAAGAAATGAAGAAAAATTAAATTTTCTTTCAAAAATATCTAATTTAATAATGGATTTAGTAAATACTCCTGATATTTGGAATAATAAAAATTATAAGATTTTAAAAGAAAAAAATATAATTAATAAAAAAATTAAAATATTAGAAATATGATCTGGGGAGTGAAGAAATTTAATCACTCTAAAAAGAAAATGATATAATATAAAATGAATTGAAATAGATTGAGAAAATGTAAATAATATTAATTCTATTCTAGGTGAAAATATTGCTATAAAATGAAATTATGAAGAAATTAATTATGATGAAAAATTTGATTTAATATATTTGAGACATGTGTTAGAACATTTTTTTGATATAAATTATGTAATTTGAAAACTTAAAAATAATTTAAATAAAGGCTGAATTATTTTTGTAGATGTTCCTTTTTCTGATGATAAAAATACTTTAGATCGGTCTATATATGAACATCCTCATATTTATCATTTTACAAATAAATCATTACAAAATATTTTTTTAGAAAATGAATTTGAACAAATACATTTATTTCATCATCAAAGAAAAGATTTTAATTTTTCAAATTATAAAAAAATTAATTCTTTAATAACATTTATTATGAGAATATTTAAATTATCTCCAATTGAGAAAAAAATAAATACTAACAATAAAAGCCCTATCGATTTAATTTGAATTTTTAAAAAATTATAATTATGAAAAAAATAATTACTTATTGAACATTTGATATACTACATAAATGACATATAAATATTTTAAAAAGAGCAAAAGAATTATGAGATTATCTTATAGTTTGATTATCAAGTGATGAATTTAATAATTTAAAAAATAAAAAATCATTTTACTCTTATGAAGAAAGAAAATTTTTACTTGAATCTATAAAATATGTAGATGAAGTAATACCAGAAAATGATTGGAAACAAAAAAAAGAAGATATAAAAAAATACTCAATTGACACTTTTGTTATGTGAGATGATTGGGAATGAAAATTTGATGAATTAAAAGAGTTTTGCAACGTTGTTTATTTACCAAGAACTCCAGATATATCAACTACAGAATTAAAAAAACTAATTAAAAATTTAAATAGTGAAAGCATAGAAAATATAGAAAAAGCTTTAGAGTGAATAAGAGAATTAAACAAGTTATTATAAAAAGACCAAAAAGTATTTTTGGTCTTTTTACTTTTTAACAAACTTTTTTAATTAAGTTTGTTTTTTTTGTTTTTTTTGGTATAAAATAAAAGATATTTATAAAAAAATACTTATGAAAAAAGTAATGACAATAGTTTGAACTCGTCCAGAATTAATAAGGCTAAGTGAAACAATAAAACTACTTGATAAACTTACTAATCATTGTTTTGTTCACACATGACAAAATTTTACACCTGAATTACATGATCAATTTTTTGAAGATTTAGATTTAAGACTTCCTGACTATCAATTAAATAAAGAGTGAAAATCGTGATTTGAATTTATATGAAACATGTATATAAGCATAGATAAAATCATAGAAAAAGAAAAACCAGAAGTAGTTTTGATTCTATGAGATACTAATTCATGTTTAAGTTCTTATGTTGCAAAAAGAAAAAAAATACCTGTTTTTCATATGGAAGCTTGAAATAGATGTTATGATGAAAATGTTCCAGAAGAAACAAATAGAAAAGTAATTGATTCCCTATCAGAATATTTACTTCCATATACTCAAAGAAGTAGAGAAAATTTACTTATAGAATGATATCATCCAAGTAAAATAATTGTTACTTGAAATCCTATAACTGAAATAATAGAAAAATACAAGTCTAGTATTTGAAAAAGAGACATAAAAAAAGATTATATATTAGTTACACTTCATAGAGATGAAAATGTAACTAATAAATCTAATTTAGAAAATATAGTTTCTGCACTAAATGAAATTTCAAAAAAATACAAAGTAATACTTTCAGTTCATCCAAAATTGGAAGAAATGATAAAAAAATTTAACATAAAATTTGAAAAAAATATAGAATTAAGTAAACCTTTCAATTTTAAAAAATTTTTAAATTTAGAAAAATTTGCTACTTGTGTATTATCAGATAGCTGAACAGTACCAGAAGAATGTTGTATATTAAAAACACCTTGTGTCTTACTTAGAACAACAACAGAAAGACCTGAACTACTTGAAAATAATTCAATGATATTATCTTGAATTACAAAAGAAGAAATACTAAACTCTATGGAAATAGCAATTAAAACTGATATTTGAGATATTCCAAATGATTATAGAGATACAAATGTATCACAAAAAATAGTAAAATTATTACTTAGACATATTTAATAAATAATAAATAAAAAATGCAATTAGATTTCAATAATAAAAGAATTTTTATAACTGGTGGAACTGGTTCTTGGTGAAATGAACTTACAAAACAATTACTTGAAAAATATAATCCTAAAGAAATAATTATATACTCTAGATGAGAATTAGCTCAAGTTATGATGTCTAGAAAATTTAGTGAACATAAAAACATAAAATATATGATTGGTGATGTAAGGGATTTATCTAGAATCACTGAATCTATGAAGAATGTAGATTATGTATTTCATCTTGCAGCACTTAAACATGTACCTGTTTGCGAAGATTATCCAGAAGAAAGTGTAAAAACAAATGTAACTTGAACAGAAAATGTAGTAAAAGCAGCAAAAGCAAATCATGTAAAAGTAGTAATTGATGTATCAACTGACAAAGCTTGTAATCCTATAAATGTTTATGGATCATGTAAATCTCTATGAGAAAAAATAATGATTCAAGCAAATGATGAACATAGTGAAACAAAATTTGTATGTATAAGAGCTGGAAATGTGATGTGAACAAATGGTTCTATAATACCATTTTTTAAAGATTTGTTAAAAAATACTTCTAGAATTCTTCCAATTACAGATGTATGAATGACTAGATATTTTATGACTCTACAAGAAGCTATTTGACTTGTATTTAAAGCTACAGATAACTGTTTTGGTTGAGAAGTTTTTGTTACTAAAATGCCTGCTTGTCATATAATAGATTTAGCTGAAGTTTTATCAAATCACTACAATAAAGAATTAAAATATAGTGTAGTATGAATAAGGCCAGGTGAAAAACTACATGAAGAATTAGTTTCAGAATATGAAGCTGTAAATACAGTAGAAGATGAAAATTTTAGAATAATTCTTCCTATGACTAAAAAACTTGATGAAAAATATAAAAATCATCCAAAAATGAAAGAAGAAAAATATACTTCAAATGATATATTGATGAATAAAAACGAAATTCATGCTATGTTAAAAGATGGTGGTTTTCTAAATGATTAAAAAACAATTATGCTAAACGAAACAAAAATATTAATTACTTGATGAACTGGTAGACTTGGAAAAGCATTTAAAAAAATACTTCCAAATGCTATATATCCAAATAGAAATGATATGGATATCACAAACATTGAAATGATTGAAAATTTTATCAAAAATAAAAAACCAGAAATAATTATACATCTAGCCGCTCTTGCTTCTATTCCTAAATGTGAAGAAAATAAAACACTAGCTTGGAATACAAATGTAATAGCAACTAGAAATATAGTAAAATTATCAAAAAAATACTGAGTAAAAAAGTTTATATATTTACAATCTGCTTGTATATTTAGTTGAGAAGATGATTTTATGTATGATGAAGATAGTATTCCTTCTCCTAAACATTATTATGGTATGACTAAACTTATAGCAGAAGAAATAATTAAATCATATAATGATGAAAATTTTCAAACTATAATAGCAAGAACAAATTTCACAACTATGCCTTGGGAATATCCAAAAGCATTTACAGATAGATTTGGTACTTACCTATTTGCACAATGAGTTGCAAAAGGTATAAAAGAAATAATAGAAACAAACACAAAATTACCTATAATTCATATATGTGGTGATAGAGAAATATCTATGTATGAATACGCTAAACTGTGATGAAGTGATGTAGAAAAAATTACTCTAGAAGAATATTCTTGAATATGATTAACAAGAAAAATGTCACTTACAACAAAATATTGGCATACATATAAAATAGAAGAAAGTGATTTTAATGATAATTAATAAATAATGCAAAAAATAACATATATAGATTCTCCTGAAATTTTTCTAAATACTGTATCAAAAAAAATTAAACAAACTGATATAGTTTTAGATATTTGATGTGGTATTAATCCTCAAAAGTATATAAAACCTGTTGTTCATATTTGTGCAGAGCCATACGAACAATATGCTCAACATTTACTTCAAAAAATATGAAATAAAGAAAAATTTTTTATAGTTTTGAAACAAAAATGGGATGAAGTAATAAAAACTATCCCTAAAAATTGAGTTGATACAATTATAACTCTTGATGTAATAGAACATTTAGAAAAAGAAGAATGATTAGAAGTTTTAAAAAACACTATTCCTCTTGCTAGAAAACAAGTTGTGATATTTACTCCTTATGGATTTTTACCTCAAGAAGTGCCAGAGTGAATGAAAGATGCTTGGTGACTTGATTGAAGTGAATGGCAAAAACATAAATCTGGATGGACTGAAAAAGATTTCGATGAAAATTGGGATATTTATATATGTCCTGAGTTTCACTTTTATGATGCTATTACAAATGAAAAATTTGAAAAACCATACTGAGCAATGTTTGCTATATTAAATAAAAATGAATATTCAAAATATAATATATATAGTTTTACTAGAAATATATATGGATTTTTAACACATACATTACCTTTATATTTTAGAACAAATAATATTTTTTATAATCCAGTTCTTAAATTTATTTACAGAAAAATAATATTAAAAATAATTAAAAAGTAATGTTTTACCCTAAAGTATCAATAATAATACCAGTCTATAACTGAAGTAATTATTTAGCGGAAGCAATAAAAAGTGCATTAGATCAAACATATAATAATATAGAAATACTAGTTATAAATGATGGTTCAAATGATAATGGAGAAACTGTAAAAGTTGCTCTTTCTTTTGGTGATAAAATAAATTATATTTACAAAGAAAATGGATGAGTTGCAACAGCTTTGAATCTATGAATAGAAAAAGCTAGTTGAGAATATATTTCTTGGCTATCACATGATGATTTGTATTATCCAAATAAAATAGAAGAACAAGTAAAAGTTTTGGAATGATTAGATGATAAAAATACTGTAATTTATAGTAATTTTGAATTTTTTCATGATAATAAAAAAATATCTGAAATAAATCCAAATTCAAATTATATGAAAGATGAAAATTTATTATATAATTGTATTTTTAGAAAATATCCTTTACAATGATGTTCTTTATTAATTAAAAAAGATATTTTTGAGAAAATATGATTATTTAATATAGATTATAAATGTGTACAAGATTATGATATGTGGTTAAGAATGTTGTCTAATAAAATAAAGTTTAAGTATTATAATAAAATTCTGATTAAATATAGAAGACATGAAAATCAATGAAGTATTGCATTAAATTCTAAATGTTTTAAAGAAGAATATAAAAATATTTATAATATATCAAATATTTTTAATAAATTTAATTTAAATGATATTTTAAAATCTTCCCCAAATAATGAATATAAAATAATATTATTTTTAAAAATATTTAAATCTTTTTATTTATCAGTATGTATATTTATTATAATAAATATACTAAATAAACTTTGAATATATTCATTTCTATCACCTATTTGGAGAAAATATATTTTAAAACAAAAATAACATGGAAAAAATACTTCATATAAATCCTCAACTTGAAATAATTTGATGAATGGAAAGATATATAGAACAATTCTATATGTCTTTTTCTTGAAACTTTGAAGTATTAGCACTATCACTTGAAAAGCATAATATTAACTTAAATATTCCAAAAGAAAATATTTTCTCTCTTGATGAAAGAGTAAATAATTCAATAATAGCTAAAATAAAAAAGCTTATTTTTAGGTCTAAAAATATAGCTAATTTTTGTAATAAAAATGATATTAATATAAGTATATCTCATTGAGATATAGCTAATATTTTTAATATACTTAGTAAATTTTTCTGAAATAAAGCCAAAATAATTATTATAATTCATAATGCTTTTGATAAAAATTTACTATGAATTCCACTTTATTATTTATGTAAATTTTTCTATAAATTTTCTGATGAAATAATAAGTGTATCAAAAGAATTATCACTTGACTTACAAAAACAAATAAATAATACTAAAATCAAAACTATTTATAACCCATTTGATTTTGAAAAAATAGGAAAATTAAAAAATGAAAAAATAGAAGACAATATAGAAAAGGTATTAAATAATTGAAAAATAAATTTTTGTAATGTAGCAAGATTAGCTCCATATAAAAAACAAGATTTAATAATTGATTATTTTAATGAATATTACAAAATAAACGAAAATATTCAATTATTCTTTATTTGAGAATGAGATAAAAAATATATGGATTTATTATTAGAAAAAGTTAATAATTATAAATTAAATAATGTAATTTTCTTTACTTGATATAAAAAAAATGTTTATAAATATTTAAAATATGTAAATTATTATCTTTATTTATCATGATTACAAGAATGATTTGGTAGATGATTAATAGATGCATTAAGTTTGTGAATTCCAATATTAACTCATGATTATAAATATTGAGCAAAAGAAATAATTAGAAACAATAATGATTTTTCAATTTGTAAAGATCTAGAAATACATGAAAATGGAATTTTAACTCCATATATGGATAAAGAAAAATATATAAAATGAGTAAAGTTATTAATGGAAACAAATTTTGATAAAGAAAAAATCATAAAAAATACAAAAAAATATGATATTGAAAATTTTATAAAAGAATGGAATTTAATATTAAAATAAATTATGTTCACACCAAAAGTATCAATAATAATACCAGTTTATAATTGAAGTAATTATTTATCTGAAGCAATAGAAAGCGCACTTGCTCAAACATATAATAATATAGAAATACTTGTTATAAATGATGGTTCAAATGATAACTGAGAAACTGAAAAAGTTGCTCTTTCTTTTGGTGATAAAATAAATTATATTTACAAAGAAAATGGATGAGTTGCAACGGCTTTAAATCTATGAATAGAAAAAGCTAGTTGAGAATATATTTCTTGGCTTTCTCATGATGATTTATATACTAATGATAAATTGGAAAAACAAGTTAATTTTTTAAATACTCTAAAAAATAAAGAAAATAAAATTATTTTTAATGATTATGAACTTATTGACAAAAATAAAAAAATAATAAATAAGCTGAAAAGTCCTAAAAATAAAAATGAAATATTTTTAAAATTAATTTCTAATACTTTTGCTTTAAATTGATGCACATTATTAATTCCTAAAAAAGCATTTTTAAAAGTTTGAATGTTTGATAAAACACTAAAAACTACTCAAGATTATAATATGTGGCTCAGAATGATAAAATGATGATTTGAATTTGTAAATTTACCACTAAGTCTTACAAAATATAGAATTCATGAAAATCAAGATAGTGTAAAGAAAAAAGAACTATTTTATAATGAAATAAAACAAGCACAAAAATATGTTTTAAATACATTTACCATAAATGAAATAAAAGAAAAATCTGAATCAAAATCAAATAAATATATATTATATATTTATATAAGATTTCTATTTATTAAACAAAATATATTATCAAATATAACTATTCTTACTCAAAAACTATGATTTTATAAGATAATTGCTCCAATTTATAGAAAATTGTTTATAAAATAAAAGAACAAATTAATTAATTAATTTGTTCTTTTATTTTATTTATAACATTTTCAATCATATATTTTTGTACAAAATCATATGATTTTGTACTTTCAATTTCATAATTATTTATTATATATTTTAATCTATATTCAAAATCACTTCATATAAAATCTTTTGGATAAATATATTTCCATAAATCATTTTCAATTAAAATTATTGGTTTTCAAAAAGAACAAGCGTCCATTATGACTCATCACCAAGTTTCTAAATTACTAGCATAGATAAAAATATCGCACTTTTTATAAAAATTATTTAAATCTTTTTTTTCTATAAAATCAAATATCTCTATATTTATATTTTTTGGTTTATCTAACTTTTTAATTTTATTTAGAATAATTTCTTTATTTTTTTTATTTCAAGGTAAAATAATTTTCCAATTTAAGTTTACATCTTTTACTTTAAATATTTCTTTTGATAGTTCATAAATTCAAATTCATTTTTCCAAAAAATTTGCACTAGATATAGTAAGTAAATCTATATTATTCTTTTTAAATATTTTAATATTTTCTTCTATATTATTAACAAAATTAGGAATTATTTCTATTTTATTTTCATATTTTTTTCTAAAATTTAATTTATCAGCTAAATAATAACTGGTTAATATTATCTTATCACAAAACCATAAATTTAACTCTGATAAATAAAGAAGCTTAACTCATAATCATTTATTTTTTCTTTCTATTTTAAAGTTTCAATGCAGATTAAAAAAATATTTTTTAGATCAAATTGGTTTAAATAAAAATGGAATAATAGAAAAAATAATATCAGCTTTTATAAAATGAAGTTTTATATAATCTTTTAGTGAATTACAAAAATATACATCATAAATATCAGAATAATTTTTAATTAGATATTCTGATAATTCTTTATAATAAAAATAAGTTCATCCCTCATTTTTTGGTGCAAGAAAATATACTTTTTTCTTCATTATTTTATTAAATTATATAAATTAATTATATTATTTTCCCGTTTAAATTTCTTTTCTATGACTTCTTTATTAATTTTTGAATATATTTGCTTTTTATCTAAATTATTAATAGCACTAATAATTCAAAAATTAATTTCCTCAAAATTATCATTTTTTAATAAAATTCAATTCTTATTATTTTCAATTACTTCTTTTGCTCATTCATTTGGAGTTGCGACTATAAAACAACCAAAATACATAGCTTGTAATAGAGTAGTTGCAAGTCATCAACCTGGAGAACTAGGATGAATATGTATATCAAATTGTTTTTGATAAGATAAAGCATCTGAAAAGTCTTTTCATCAAGTAAAATAAATATTATTATTAATATCCAATCTTTTAAGCCTTAAAAAATCCTCTCAATCTCAAACTATTACAAATTGAATTTTTTCTTTTATTTCATTATCTAATAGATAAAATGATTTAATAAGAGATTCCACATTCTTCCATTTATATAATCTACCTATGTATCAAATAATAATCTTATTATTAAACTTTTGTTTTAAATTTTCTGTTATTTTTATATTATCAGATATTTCAATTCATCTATAAAACACATTTACTTCCCTTTTTACAAACTCATTATTTATAAAAATCTTACAAGCTTCACTTATAGCTAAAACATTGTCTGCTTTTTTAAATATCCATTTCCCAAAAATCTTATCATAAATAATTGATAAATTTGTTTTTAGTTTGCTACTTAGTTTTACATAATCACTTCCATGCTCTATATGTATCCATTTAATTTTATTTTTTCTAGCAAATATTCATCAAAATAAACTAGTAAGAAAAAAACGAGTATGAGTTATAACTCTAGTTTCGCTTAATATATTTTCTTTCACATATTTAAAAATAAGTTTTGTTTTTTTATCCCAAAACTTATACATAGGAAAATTATTTATTATCTCAAAAGATGGTATAACTAAATGAATTATATCATTTTTTTTGTATCAAATTATCTCGTTTTTATAAAATATTTTTTCATTTTGTTCAAGAACAAGTTCTTGATTAAAAGAAGTAATTATATTTATAAAATTTCCTAGATTATTTTTTTTCCAATTTATTCATATTTCTTGTCATACAGTTTCAAGTCCTCATTTATGAGGTGGAAAATATGGCATAAATTGAATTATATTTATCTCATAGTAGGCCATCTTAAATTCACTTTGTATTTTATTCATTTTTTATTGATGAAATATATTTTAATATAATAAATTATAATAAAAAAAACATTATTTAAAAATAAATAATGTTTTTTTATAATTTATTTATTATAAAACTTCCAAGCATTTTTTAAACTATCTTGCAAAGAAGTTTTTGCTTCCCATCATAAAATTGATTTAGCTTTACTTGGGTTACAATAAAACTCTGCAATATCTCATGATCTTCTTGGTGCAATCTTGAAAGGTATATCTTTTCATATTGCTTTTTTAGATGCTTCCAAAATTTGTAATACACTTACTCAATTTCATAATCATAAATTAAAATCATCAATAAATCAAGAAAAATCTAAATTTTCAATTAAATCATAAGCTTTCAAATGTCCATCTATTAAATCAACTACATCTATATAATCTCTAACTCAAGTACCATCTATAGTATCATAATCATTACCAAATACATTTAAATATGGTAATTCTCAAATTGCCACTTTCATGATAAAAGGTAATAAATTGTTTGGAATTCATTCTGGATTTTCTCATATAAGTCAACTTTGGTGAGCTCAAATAGGATTAAAATATCTTAAATTTATAACATTAAATCAAGAAAACTTTGATAAATCATTTAATATTTTTTCTATCAGAAATTTTGTAGTTGCATATGTGTTTGTTGTTTCTCATATATTTTGAGTTTCAACATATGGTATCTCATTATCATAATTATAAACTGTTGCACTACTAGAAAATATTATGTTTTTAACAGAGTATTTTTCCATAAGTTCAAATAATCTCAAACTACCAACTACATTATTATCAAAATAATGTAATGGTTTTTCGCAGCTCTCTCCTACTGCTTTTAATCCAGCAAAATGCAATACTCAATCAAAAGTATATTTTTTAAATACTTCTTCTAATTTTTCTTTATCTCTTAAATCAACTTCATAAAAATCAGGTTTATATCATAGTATTTCTCATATACTTCTATAAGTTGATAGACAAGAATTGTCTAAGTTGTCTACAATAACAGTTTTATAACCTGCTTCTTCAAAAGCAACAACAGCATGACTTCATATATATCACATACCTCATGTGATTAAAATAGTTTTTTGTTTCATAGTTTATTTGTTATAATATTATTTTTATTTTAACTAAAAATAGTATTTTTTCAAAAACAAAAACTAAAATAACCATTTTAGTTTTTGTTTACTCTTTTAAACATCAAATTAAATCAAATATATGAAATAATAAAAGATAAAAATGTAGTAAATAATATAGTATTTTTATTTTCTAATACTAAGAAATCATTAATAAAAGGTAAAAATATGATAAAAAACAATGATAAAATAATCAAATCCGATAAATAATCTTTTCAAAAAGAAAGATACAATTTGTTTTTTTCTAAAAAACTAGATGTAATAAAAAATATAAAAAATAATATAGTAGAAAGATAAATTAGATTTGTAAAATAAAAACTAAATAAAAATACAATAAAAAATAATAAAAAAACAATTTTTGAAATAAGTAATAAATCAAGTTTAATAAAACTTTTAATTATATTGAATAATAAATTAAATAAAAAATAAATGATACCAAATAAAAATGAATAAAATGAAAAAGCTAGAAAACTGCTATATGTTTTTATGTCAAAACCAAATACATAAGTAAATATAAATAAAGAAAACAATATGATTCAAAATAAAAACAAATTGTTTAAATTTAACTTAAAAAATACAAAGAAATTAAAAAATAAAAGTATTATAAATACATTTAAATCAACTGAAATAAAATAAGAAATGATTGTAAAAATAACAAAAATAATAGTTTTTTTTCTCAAATCTTTTTTATCAAAAAAATTTGAAAAAAAGTATTTTAAAGGTAATATAACTACTCAGTAAATACATATAATTACGTATAAATAATCTATGTGAATAAATTTTCACATAGACACAATAAATAAGAATAGAAAACAAAATAAAAAATATATTTTTATGTAAATTTTATCTATCATCTTTATATATTTAATTGTAAAAATTTAACTAAAAATAAAATTAATAAAAAGTGAAATAATTCTATTGACTTTTATTATATTTATTTTATAATAAAGGTCAATATTTAAGTAACGTATAAATATAATATGTCATTAAAAGAGAAAATTAATTTTTTGAAAAATATTTTATCTAAAAAATGAGAAATCTTAGTAGCAATATGAATTACAATTATAACAATTGTTATTTTGTACTCATATTTTTTATCATGAAATGAAAATTCTAGAGATGCTATAAGATATGCAAATATATTAAAAATAAATGATGAATTAAAAATATATTATTCAAAAAACAATATTTATCCACTTCCAGATGAAAGTGTAAATATAAGTGCAAATTCTGAAATACTTAATTATCAATGATTTGTCTGAGAAAATGTATTTAAAAATCTATGATTGCAAGAATTAAAAGATCCAAGTTCAAATGATTTATTTAAGTATTTAAATTATTATACTTATGCAATCACTGAAGACAAGCAAAAATTTCAATTAATGGCATTTTATGAATCAAACGAACAAGATAAATATATGCCTACAACTTCTAGAATTCCATTTAACTATTGAGAAAAAGTTTGAATAGCAATAGAAAATAAAACTCTTAGACCAATTCAGGAAACGAAACTTTGATTAGATATTTTAAATACTGATGAAGATTATAGTATTTATTTAGATAATGAAAATATTATATCTTGAAATAAAGATATTCTTAAAGCATATTATGCAAAATCACCTAAGTCTGAATCTGTATCTTGTCTAGAAATTAGAAATTCATGAATTAACGAAAGCTGATTTTACTATATTGTTCCTGTAAAATGAGCAAAAACTATAAAAGTTTATTGTGATATGGAAACTGATTGATGATGATGGACAAGACTTTATTATAAAAAATGAAAAGAAACTTGTTTCAATGATGAAAATTATTTCACTAGATTTATGATTGATAATTTACTTACAAAAGATTTTGCAGTAAGTGATAAAACTTCTAGTTTACAAAGTGAATGATCTTGGATTTTAAAAAATGTAGAATTAAAAGATGAGCTATATAATAGCCAACAAATGGCAAATCTAGCAAATTGTAAAACGCCAACTTGAACTAATTGGTCTAGTGATTTTAGTGAATGATATATGTCAATAAAATGAACGCTAAACACAATGTGAACTTGGCAAGAAATGTTTTTTTGATGTGATTATACAAGAAAAATTGGTGAAGAACATGTAATTTTTAATATGTGATGAATTAATCAATATTGAATGACTTGAGATTTTATACATAGTTTATGTAGCAATTATTCTACAAAAAATAATTCAATAACTTCTAGATGGAATTGGGATAATACAAGAACAATTTGGGTTAGATAATATCTAATTTATTAAAATTATGAAAAAAATATCGATAATAATACCAGCTTACAGAGAAGAAAAAAACATATTTCTTGTTTATTCTGCTATTAGAAAAATACTTTCAAGTATCTGAGACAATTATGATTATGAAATGATATTTGTTAATGATGGTAGTAGTGATAATACTTGGATTGAAATACTTAAAATAACAAATGAAAATAAAAAAGTAAAAGCTATAAACCTAAGCAGAAATTTCTGACATCAACAAGCACTTAGTGCTTGATATATGCAAGCCTCTGGAGATTTAATTATAAGTATGGATGCTGATATGCAAGATCCACCTATTCTTATTTTAAATATGGTAAAAGAATGGGAAAAATGAAATGAAATAGTTTATGCTAGAAGAATAGAAAGAAAAGATAGGTTTCTAAAAAAATATACTGCTATATTATATTATAAGATATTATCAAAAGTTTCAGATACAAAAATACCTAGAGATGTTTGAGATTTCAGACTTATAGATAAAAAAGTACTTGAAGTATTTAAATTATTAAAAGAAAAAGACAGATATATCAGATGAATGTTTGCTTGGATGTGATACAAAATAAGTTTTGTAGAGTATAAAAGACCTGAAAGAGAGTTTTGAGAATCTGGATATTCTTGGAATAAGATGATAAAATTGGCAATGGATGGTATACTAAATTTTTCAACTTTTCCACTAAAAATGTGAGCTATAATATGATTTTTTATTATAATATTATCAAGCCTATTTTTCCTATATATAACTTATGATTTTTTTATAAATGAAGCTGACTATCCCCTTTATAAATGGATAAATGTAGTTTTGTTATGATTTATGTGATTACAATTTATTTTTATGTGGATTTTGTGAGAATATATTTGAAGAATATATAATGAAACAAGAGAAAGACCACTTTATATAATTTCAGAAAAGATAAATTTTGATAAAAAAATATGAAAAAAATCTTAATATTAAATTATGAATTTCCTCCACTTGGTTGATGAGCCTGAGTTGTAAGCCAAAAATATGCTTTTTGATTAGCTAAACTATGAAATAAAGTAACCGTTCTAACAACTTGGTTTGCTTGAGAAAAAGAAATTGAGGAAATTTTAAACTTAAAAATAATCAGAATAAAATCAAAAAGAAAGAAAGCATTTCAATCAAATCCGATTGAAATGCTTTCTTGGGCTTTTAAAAGTATATTATTTTTAAAAAAATATTTAAAAAATAATGATTTTGATATTTCTATTGGGTTTTTTAGTATACCAGGTTGAATTGTAGCCAGATACATAAATAAAAAATTTAAAATTCCCTATATTATATCAACTCACGGGCATGATATACCATGATTTTATCCAGAAATTATGAAAAAATTTCACATATTGACTAATTGGTATACAAAAATAATATGGAAAAATGCAACAAAAATACTAGTTTTGACTAGTGATATGAAAAAACTAGCTGATAATTTTTGAAATAAACAAAAGAATGTTATAATACCTAATGGTTGTGATAGTGATTTTTTCTACCCAGATCAAAAAAAGAAAAGTGATAAATTTAATATCATTTTTATATGAAGATTAGTAGACCAAAAAGATCCTTTTACTATGCTTGAATCTATAAAAAAATTGAAATCAAAAACAAATGATTTTATGTTGACTATAATTTGAGATTGACCACTTAGAAATTCTATGAATTTATATATAGAAAAAAACAATCTAAAAGAAAATATAGTTTTTACATGATGGATAACAAAAGAAAACATTAGAGAATATTATCAAAAAAGTCATATTCAAATTTGTTCATCAAAAGTTGAAGCTATGAGTATAGCAATTTTAGAATCGCTTTACAGTTCACTATACATTATTTCTACTCCAATTAGTTGAAATAATGATATGATTATAGATTGAATTAATTGAGAATTTTTTGATATTTGAGATTACAATACTCTAGCAAATAAATTGTTTTATTGGAGTAAAAATTTCAAAAACTTAAAAACTAATGAAGAATTAATAAAAGAACAAAAAACAAAATACAATCGGGATAATATAATTTATACTTTAAATAACTTAATTAAAGATGTCTAAAAAAATATTACATATAATTGATAATTTAGGTTTATGATGAGCTCAAATTTGTGTTAAATGAATATTTGAAAAACAAGATTCAAATGTTGATATTTTTTTATTTTCTATTAGAAAAATGTCAATTAGAGTAAATATAGATCACTCAAATATAATAGAAAATAAAACTAAAAATAAATTTAGTTTCCCTTTGTTGTCTATAAAAAAAATCATAAAACAAAACAATATTGATACTATTCACTGTCATCTTGCTAAATCTCAAATAATGTGAGCATTATTAAAAATTTTATTTTTTCCAAAAATAAAATTAGTTTTTCATGAACATTGAGAAATATTTGAAGAAGCAAAAATATATCCTTTTTTAATGAATTTATTTAGAAAAAAAGTAGATATTTACATAGCAGTATCAAATGCTACAAAACAAAAAATACTTGAAAAAACAAAATTTAAAGAAAGTAAAATAAAATTACTATACAATTTTGTAGATTTAGACAAATTTAAAAAAATAAAAGATTTTGACTTAAAAGCAGAGAGAAAAAAATACTGACTTGATAAAGATGATTTTGTATTATGATTTGCAAGTAGATTATATGAAGCAAAGTGATATATAGATTATTTAGAAGCAGCAAAAATACTAATAGATAAATGATATAACTTCAAATTTTTAATTGCTTGAGAATGAAAAGATAAAGAAAAAATTATTGAATATATATTAAATAATAGATTACAAAATAATATAAAATATATTTGATACATTAAAAAAATGAATAATTTTTATAATACTATTGATTGTTTTATTTTTCCAAGTCATAGAGAATCACTTTGATTAACTTGAATAGAAGCAAATGCATGTGGAGTTCCAGTTATTGCAAGCAATATTGAGTGATTAAATGAAATAATGATAAATAATAAAAATGTATTACAATTTGAAAAACAAAGTGTAGGTGATCTAGTTAAAAAAATAGAAAAGATATATAAAGATAGCGAATTAAGAGAAAAATTAATTGAAAATTGATTGAAAGAAGTAAAAAAATATAGTTTAAAAAAATATTTAACAAAACTAAATGAAATTTATGAATAGAATAGAAAATTCTACAATTAGCATAGTTATGATTAACTATAATTGAATAAATTATCTTAAAAGAACTATTCCAGTTTTATTTGAACTAAATTATAAAAATAAAGAAATAATAATTGTTGATAACTGATCAACTGACTGAAGTATAGATTTCATAAAATCATTTGAAAATATAAAATTAATACAAAGTCCTAGATTAAGAGAAAAAAATTATGCATGCAATTTATGAGTAAAAAATGCTTCCTGAGAATATATTTTTTTATGTGATAATGATTTACTTATAACAGAATTAAGTCTTTTAGATAACTTAAAAAAGTTATATGAAAAACAAAAAAATACATGAATTATTTGAATTTCATTTGTAAATGAATGAGAATTGAAAACAAAATGATATTGAAATTATTTATGATATTATTATACAAAAGAGAAAAAATCAGTTAATACAAATGAATTATTAAATTATAATTTAAATGAAATATCTTTCCCATCTTGAATATGATTTTTTATCAAAAAAGATTTATGGAATAATATTTGATGATTTGATGATTTTTTAAAATTTTGATGAGATGATAGTGATATATGAATAAAATCGTGGCTATTTTGATATAAAAACTATTTATACACAAAAAGTGTTCAAATACACATTTGAATGCCAGAAAGAAAAGACAATAATAAATTTAATATAAAATTTAAAGAAATGTTTTTTGCTGATATGTATACTATTACAAAAAATTTTTGAAAATTAAATATGTTTATAACTATTCTTATGTATTCATTTTATTATTTTTTAAGATCTATAAAACAATCTATTTTTAGGTTTAATATATGACCATTTTTAGCATTTTTTAAATGATATATATTATACATAAAAAACATAAAATATAATCTAAAAAAAAGAAAAGAAATTCAAGATAAAAGAATTATAAAAAAAGATATATTTTTAAATATAAAAATACCCTATTAAAAAAAATAAAAAAAGAAGTTTTTTAAAAAACTTCTTTTTTTATTTTTTTGTTTGTTCACAAATATAAACATTTGGAAAAAAGTTATCATCAGGATAACTAGAAAAATTTTTATGCTTAACAATTCAGATTTCTGATGCTATATTATTACAATTTGTTTCTAAAAAAGTTAATAATTTAGCATTTACCAAGTGCCTAGTGTTTCAAACTACAATTATTTTTTTATGTGTATCCAAAATATCATAAAAAGAAATATTTGATTCTAACTCTTTTTTAGGTTTTAAATAATTGTATATTTCATTAAAATCTTCACTAAAATAATCACTATTTGAATAAAAAGTTATATCTTTATTGTATTTTTTTACGTAAGTAGATAGATAATAATTATCATCCCAATTTATTCATCAATCAGCTAATCTAAGCAAAACTATATCATCAAAATTTTCAAATATATAATTAAATGCCTTGTAATTATCAGGTTGTGCAAGTCTAAAATGTATCCTTGATCATTCTACATTTTCCCAATCTGCTTGTGATGTTTTTGTAATTGGTTTTATTTCCAAAATATATGGAAATTGTAATGGAATAAAAAGTAGTGTTACAATTATTAGTTTTAAATATTTTTCATTATTTGATTTATAATCAAGCAGTATCCAAATATAATAAATAAATATACTTACAAAAATAATAAATATTCATTGAATTACTGCAATATACCTAAAATCTTCGTATCTATTAAAAAAATAAAGAGAAAATATCATAGGAATAAATACTGAAAAAACTAGAAAAAGTTTCAAATAAATACCATCTTTTATTCTAATAAAAAATAAGATTATAAGTAAAAATATTAGAGGAATTCATATATTAAATGGATTTACTAAATGCCCCAAATAAATTTTTGTAGGATTAAATAAATCAAGTGATAGATTTATTTGATTTTGAATACCAAATGGCATTTTGAAGAGGTGTATTAATCAAATAGTATTTAATACAAAGACCATTGTTAATACAAAAAAAGATATATAAATATACTTATATTTTTTAAAGCTAAATGTTTGAAATATAGATAAAAATATAGAGAATATTAATAATGGAAATAAAACTATCATTGTAGCATGTAGTTCTACAAGTCAAAAAATAAAAATAATAATAGATAAAAATATATATATCAACTTCTTTTTATTATTTTTTTCAAGTATGAGTTTATAAAGAATATAAAACAAAATCATACTTAAAATTATAAGAAATATATATGCTCTAATAAAGCCACTGAAATATAAAACTACATCATTTACTCAGTAAATATACATAGAAATAAGTCATATTTCTCTTATTCAAGTTATTTTTAATACAATAAAATATATTAAAAATACTCATAAAAATCCAGCTATTGCTACTGGTAATCTAGATGCAAATTCATTGAATCAAAAAATCTTTTGAGAATAAGATGTCAAAACTGTAAGAGATTTATTTCTATCTGTCCACTTTGAACTTCAAATTTCATCATATAAAAAATCCCATTTAGCAAATTCTCAAGTTTTATTATAGGTATAAGCTGGAGAAAAATGATATTGTTCATCTTGATGATATGGTAATTTTCAGAGATTAACAAAAGTATTTGCAAAACATATAAAAACAACTAAAACATAGATAAAACTAAAAATAAATCCATTTTTATAAAACCATTTTGATATAAAGCCTATAAATGGAATTTTAACTAATAAAGGAAATTTTTTACTAAATATATCTAACTTAAGTTTTTGTAAATCATTTTGTTTTTCTATATTTAAATTAATTTTTTCAAATTTATAAATATTAATATAAAAAAATAATGTTCCAAAAACTATACAAAAAACTAAAACTCAATCTATGATTAAATTTGTATTAGAAAATGATTGTAAATAATTGTTTTGTTTTAAATATTGAGCAAAAAAAAGTATCACCAAAGAAGAAAAAAACAACTTTGATAATATATTGGAAAAATTTGCTCTTGTAATCATAATTTAATTTTTATTCATTAAAAGAATCAATTATTTTTTTTCAATAAATAAATATTCAAATTCAAACAACTATTAAAAACCATATTTTGTTTGATAATATCATTCACAAAAATAAATTATCAAAATTTAGTTCTATATTTGATAAAATCATTAATATAATAAAAACAAATATTAATGATAAAAAGAATAATATTTTTTTAATCATTGACTTTTATTAATTTTATAACATAATTATATTATATACAAACAAATCTTATTGCAAATTTATTATTATTTATAATAATATAAGTAACTTAATTTATTCAAATAAAATTTATGAAAAAAATACTTTTCTACATTTTCTTGTGAATTATAATCATTTATTGAATTTATCTAAGATATTATGAATTATGAACTTGATCATTTTGGATTGATGAATGATATAGTTCTATTGTTTCATATTTTGCTTATATAAACAATTATTCGCCTATTTTACCAAATTTAAAATATGATTTTTCTCAATACTTATTTACTATTTTTCAAAATATAAGTTTCAATTTCCTATGAGTAAATGACTTTTCAGCGAGAATTCCTAGTTTTATTTTTTCAATTTTAAATTTAATTGTATTTTACTTATTTTCAAAAGAATTACTAAAAAATAATAAATATAAAAATATCTGAATATTATTTTTAATGTTTATATTTTCGTTTTCAACATGGCAAATAATTTGGTCTAGAGAAGCTAGATTTTATGAATTGCTTTCTACTATTTATTTATCTTCTACTTATTTTTTATACAAATTTGAAACTTATAATCAAAATAAATATTTTATATTTTTTTTAATTATAAGTTTAGTTTGAATTATATTTCACCCATTTTGCTTTTGATTAATCATTATATGATTTTTAATTTTATGATACAAGATATATAAAGAAAAAAACTTCAAAGAATTTGATAAAATCATCTTGTTATGAATAATTATATTTATTTATTTTTTGATTGATTTATTTATAAAATACATTTCAATTTGAAATTTTGAGATGAAAGAATTAATTCCAAATATAAATAAATTATGAAATTATAATTTTTTTAATTATTTCATTTTTTATGTAAAAAGTATTTATTCTGAGTTATGAATTATATTTATTTCATATTTATTTACTCAAATTTACTTATTTCAAAAGAAAAAAATATATGAATTTATTATATTTTGAATACTTGTTTTTATAAATATAGTAAGTATTTCATATTGAAATTTCGCTCACACTAGATATATGTTTCATATTTATTTTATTATTACATTAATTTGATGATATGGAATAATAATACTTTTTTCATATATAAATGAATTTTTAAACATAAAAAATAAAATAATTATTATATTGTGATTGATTTTTTTATTATCATTAACAATAATAAAAACATATAATTTAACTATAATTCCTCAAAGATTTTATTACATAGATTATACATCACCTAAGCCAAATTTCAAGATGGCTTACAATTATATAGAAGAAAATTATAGTGAATACAAAATTGTTTCTGGTTTTCCACATATTTGTTATTGGTATAATTTAGATAAAAAATCAAAATGTGAAAAAGCAATAAATGTAAATTTAATTTGAGATCAAAACTTAAATAATAATTTAGAAAAAAAACAAAAAGAAAACTATATAAACTTAGAATATATAAATTCTCTAAAAAATATTAAAAACATACAAAATTATGTTTTTGTTATGGATGACTTAACAATTAAAAATGCTGTAAATAAAAAACTTATAAATGATATAATAAATAATTGTATTATAATTTATAAAGATGTTTGAGACTATGAAGTAAGTAACTTTTTATGAATATGGAGCTGTAAATAAATGAAATAAAATTATAAATAGTTTTTACAAAAAATAAACTTGACTTTTTACATAAAAATACAATAATAATAAATATATTAGTTATTATTATTTTTCTAAAATAAAAATTATATGAAAAATACTTACAATTTTAAATTTAAAAACAAGGCTTGAATTATATTTTCAACTATTGTTTTTATGTCTCTTCTTTTAGTTTCAAATGTTTCAGTTATTGCATCATTGCTTTGATATTGAAGTGATACTGATTATTCAAATCCAGTTAGCTCTTTTTCTTGATCTGTTCAAGTTTGAAGCTGAGAAACTCAAAATTCTGCAGTTCAATACACACTTACAAATGCTGTATCAGTTACAAATGGATCAATTTCAATAGTTATACCAAATACTTCTCAAGTTACTAATTCTATTTGAACAAGTTTTGATATAAACAATGTAACAAGTAGTGTTTTATGAGTTTTACCTCTAACTCTTCCAACTAATGAAGAAGACGTAGGAAAAATAAATTTTTGAATAAGTGGAATGAAATTAAATTTTTCAAAACCAGTTAAAATTCAAATTCCAGTTAGTACTAGCGCTTCAACAGTAAGAATAAAAGCAAAACATTTTTGAATTGATTGATACCAAACATTTGCTTTAACTGATAGTATAAGCTCTAGTTGTAGTAATTGAATAGCTAGTCCTTCTTCAAATATAGCACCTGTTGTTGGCTGAATAGCTACATTTTATACTTGTTCTGCATCACAATTTGTTGCAGTTGTTGATAAAGTAGTATCAAGTAGTAGTTCTGGTTGAGGTGGTGGTGGATGATGATTAAGAAGAGATAATTGTCCGTCTTGAGATTTTTCACCAAGTTATTATGACAATAAATGTGGTACTTCTCCAGTTACATTTACAAATACTCAATTATGAGTAAATGAATTAACTTGAACAGACGAATTAACTTGAACAAATAATTTATGAAACTGAGTTTTACAACTTCAAACAGTAAGTTACAGATGAGTAAATGTTGTTGTTTATCAATGATATAAATTAGCAAAAGAAACTAATAAAGTTTCTAAAAATATAATTGAAAATCAAAAATTAACACTAGAACAAAAGAAATATTTTGTAAACAGAGTAAATGAATTTTTAGTTGCAAAATATAATTTAGATATTGCTCAAGATGATATAGTAAACAAAAAATATAAATATAATAAACAATTTGTTTTATTACTTTGGTCAACTGAAAAGTTAAAAAAAGAATTAAAAAATTAGAAAAAAATCCAAGTCTCTACGAGACTTGGATTTTTTTAAATTATTTTGTACCTAAGCATAAGAATATAACTAAGTATAGAAGATATAACAATAAACAATCAAATAATAAATTTAGCTGAATTACTTTTTTCTTTTGTAGTATCTAAATCTTGTAAATTATTTTCTATATATTGTTCATCTATCTGGTTGGCATTTTCTTCTTTCGAAGAAAATGCCTGAGTTTTTGGAACAATATCACTATTTTTTTGTAATTTTTCTATGTAATTTACGAAAAATTCTTTTTCATAAATATTTCAATCATTATCTTCTGCTAAAAATAAAACATTATAATTTCATGGATTTTTATAATTTACATATCAAGGATTTACTCAAATATATGTTTCACCATTTCAAAAATCCCAAGAATAGGATTCAAAATCACCTATACTTTTACCTCAATCAAAGTTTACACTACAAGTTTTTATACAAGTTAATTTATTGTCTTTTAATATTTTATTTTCTCATAGTTTTCATTGTAATTCAATTTTTAGTGAATGAATTTTTATAGTATTTATTGATGATAAAGACTTTTCTCAATTTACATTAACATTTTCTTCAGAAACTATAGCCAAATCACTATCTTTTCACTTAACTTCTATTTCTAAAATATCTTCGCTTATTTCTCAATCATTATCACTTATTTCCAAAATAACAGTATAAATTCATTTTTTAAATACTTTTGATAAAGGATTTTTTGATTCTGAATAATCATCATCTCAGAAATCCCAAAAATAACTTAAATCTTCTCATTTTGAATCTCATCAAGTTAGATTTATACTACAAGAGTCAACTAAAAAACAAGTTATTTTTTTTCATTCAAGAGTTTTATTTTTTGTAAGTTTTCATTGTAGTGAAATAATAGATTGTAATGGTATTTTTTTATAAATATTTTCAAAAGTAAAAATAGTTTTTTTACAATTATTTTCATCATTTTTATCACATATTTGCAAAGAAATATTATGAATTCCAGATGAAAAACCAACAGAACTTGGATTACATTTTTTATCATTTCAAGAATTAAATGAGCCACTTCAAAAATCCCAATTACAAATCACATCTTTATCTGAAATTTCTGAATCAAAATTTATATTACACTCTTTTTTATTGCAAATTTGTTTATCATCAAGTCATGATTGTAGCTTTATTATTGGCTCTTTTAAAACCAATTTTGAAGTTTCAGTATATGTGCTACTTGTAGAAACATAGTTTGTGATTGTTTGTGTTTGAGTAATTAATTTACCATCATTTATAATTCTAAAATTTAGATTTCAAAAATAATTCGAATCATTTTTATTTGTAACTTTTATTTTTATATCATAAACTCAAACTGGAAAAATAATAGTATTTGGATTACATTTATTTTCTTCTCAAGTAATAGCTCAAAGAGAAAAATCTATATTACAATCAAAATCACTTTCTTTTATAATTGTAGAAAATGTATTTCTTAAATCTAGGTTTACTCTACAATCATCTTTTGTTCTATCACAATTATAAACTAAATTATTTTTTAATTCTATATCTTTTTCATTTAGATATGTAGGACTTTGAAATGCATTTTTTATATTTAAGTTTGTAATAATAACATCATTTATTATTCAAGAACTTGTAATAATTTCATCAATAATAGTTCAAGAATTATTTTGTTCTTCCATAATTAAACTTCCTGTATCATTAGATAATTCATCTCAGATTAAGCTACTTCATGAATCGGTTTCAATATCATCAATTATTATACTTCCAGAATTTGAATTATCATTTAATGATCATGAATCAGTAAAAATATCTTCTATTGGTTCTTCATCAACTTCTATTATAACTCATGAATTTGTTTCTATTTCTGTTTCTATTATATTTCCAGTTTGAGTTGATTCATCTATTAAAGGAGTTTCAATATCTTCATTTTTTTTATAAATTATTACATTATTTTCTGTAATTGCGTATGAAAATGTATCTACTAAAATTCAAGAATTATCTTTTAAATATAGTGTTTCATTTGTATCATTCAAAAGTATTTTTGTAGTTGTTCTATAGTATTTTTTTACTTCAGAATTTTCAAAAAAATCATCATTAAAAATGTATTCTTTTCCAGATAAATCACTTAATGTGTATCAAGATAATGAATTACTTCAACTTCAATCATAGATAATTCAAACGTATTCATCTATAGTATCATCATCAGTATTTGGTAAAATTTCACTAATATAAAAATTTCAAAATACTTTTTGAATCAAAATCAAAAATAATAAAACATAAATAATAATTTTTGTTTTCATAAATGTATAATAAATCTGGAGAGTAAAATTATTATACTTATATGACATTAAAAACGCATTAAATTAAATCTATATTAAAAAAGGAGTAAATTTTATCTAAAAAATTTACTCCAAATTATTCTAAGAACTATATTTATAGCATTTGTAGATTTTTGTCATTTTGCAAGACTGTAATCACTATATGTTATATTTACAGGAACTTCTTTAAATTTAACTTTATTTTTTCTAACTTCTTCAATTAATTCTGAAGCATATGCCATCGTATCTATATTTAACTGTATTTTTTTAACAGTTTTTAAAGTCAATCCTCTATATCAATTATGAGCATCAGTAAGATTTATTCAACTTATAAAATAAGTAAATATTTTTCATAAAAATAAAGTTATTTTTCTAAAAAATGGTACATTTGAAAATGTTTTTTCTATAAATCTAGAACCAAAAATCACTCATAAATCTTTTTCTTTTTCAAATAAATCTAAGAATTTAACAGCATCTTTTATATCGTGTTGTCAATCTGCATCAAATGTGATTATATATTTTACATCACCATATCTTCTTAAATACTCAAATCAAGTTTCAAGTGCTGCTCAGGCTCACCTATTTATAGTATGGTTTACTAAATTTATCTTATCTCAAAAACTTTTAATAACTTCTTTTGTATTATCACTAGATCAATCATTTACAACAAGTATATTTTTATAACCTGCATTATAAATATTTTCTATAACTCATTTTATAACACTTGCTTCATTAAATGCTCTAACTAAAAAAACTTCATTTCAAGATATAATTCTCTTCTCACTATTATCAAGTGATATTTCTCTGATTAATTTTGTAACACTTTCTCTACCTTCTACATGTTTTGTAAGAAGTAATAAAACAAAATAAAGTAAAAATATTATAGCTCCATAAACTAAAACATCAGCTCATCTTGCAACTCAAAAAATATTTCAAAGAGTATTTAAAATACCAGGAAAAAAAGCAAATACTAAAAGTCCAGATCAAACTCAAATAAACACTAAAAAATGTAGAGCATTAAATTTTTGTTTACGCGAAATATCTAATGCTAAGATAAGTATGATTATTCAGGAAATTATAAAGAAAAACTCTAAAAGTGTCATAAATTTTGTTGTTATAATTTAAAGCCCTTACCCCCTAACCCCTCTCACAATGGGAGAGGGGAAATAAATTTTATCTAAATATAACTTATTTATCTTTTTTTTCAAATAATTCAACTATATCTTCTCTTATTTGACTAATTAATTCTAAATCTGTAAGGCTTGCAATCTTTAAATCAGGTACTCAACTTTGTCTAACTCCATAAACTTCTCATGGTCATCTAAGCTCTAAATCTATTTCTGCAAGTTCAAATCAATTATTTGTTTTTTCCATTGCTCTAAGTCTATCTGTAGATTGTCCTGTTGTAGGAAAAAGGTAACAATAACTTTGATAAGCTCATCTACCAACTCTTCATCTAAATTGATGTAATTGACTAAGTCCAAATCTTTCTGCTCATTCTATACACATAATTGTAGCATTTGGAATATTTACTCAAACTTCTACAACTGAAGTTGATGACAATATTTGAATTTCATTATTTACAAATGCTTTCATTATTTCATCTTTTTCTTTTGGTTTCATCTTACCATGCAAAAGTCAAACCTTAAATGGATGAAATATAGCTTGCAAGTTTTCATAAGTATTTACAGCATTTGCTAGATCAATTTTCTCAGATTCTTCAACTAATGGAGAAATCCAAAAAATTTGTCTTCATTTTTCTACTTCACTTCTAACAAAAAGTTCTATTTGTTGTCTTTCTTCTTCATTTTTTGCAACCTTTGTAAATATATCTTTTCTACCCTTTGGATATTCATTTATAATACTCAAATCTTGATCTCAATAAAGAGTAAGTGCCAAGGTTCTAGGAATAGGAGTAGCAGTCATATTTAGATTATGTGGAATAAGTCATGATTTATTACCAAATCATTGTTCCAAAACTTCTCTTTGTTTTACTCAAAATCTATGTTGTTCATCTACAACTACAAATCAAAGATTATTAAAAACTACATCTTCTTGCACCAAAGCGTGAGTTCAAATTACCAAATCTATATTTCATGATTTTATATCAGCTTTTACAGCTGTTTTTTGTTTAGCAGTCAAGCTTCAAACAAGTAAATGTGAACTTATATTATATTTCATCAAAAAATCTTGCATTCACTCAAAATGTTGACGAGCCAGGATTTCAGTTGGAGCCATAATAGCGACTTGAATAGAAGTCCCCCTATCCCCCTTCTGGTACTTTCCCCCCATGGGAGAAAGAATTCTTTTAAATAATTTTTCTATATCATTATTAATTTCTTCATTTTTTATTCTCAATATATTTACTCAATAAGTTTTTATTATTTCATCTCTTATTTCATCATATTCTTTTTGATTTTCATGAATTTTTCAATCAAGTTCTATAACTAATTTTAATTCATCAGAATAAAAATCTGCAACATATCTACCAAAAGGATGTTGTCTTCTAAATTTTATTCAATTTAATTTCTTATTTCTTAATAATTCCCATAATATTTCTTCTTCTTTAGTTCATTTTTTTCTCAACTCTCTTGATAATTCAGTAATATAATTAGGTGTATTTTCAAAAAAACTAGAATATTCTGTAGCCTCTTTCTCCCTAGGGGGGAAAGAATTCAAGATAGGGGGATTTTTTCTACTCTCAATTATAGCATGCACTCAAGCAACAAAAGCAACTGCAGTTTTACCAGTTCAAACATCTCATTCTAAAAGTCTTTGCATAGAATGAGTTTTTCACATATCTTTAAGGATTTGAAACAAAACAATTTTTTGATGATTTGTAAATTCAAATGGAAAAAATGAAAGTAATTCTTTAACTAACTCTGGATTCATTTCTATAGCTAAACTTCTTCACTCGCTTAGTTTAAATGCTTCCATCTTAGAACCAATTGATTTATAATTTATTTCAAATAATTCTCAATAAGCCAATCTGTATTTTGCTACATCTATATCTATCTTGCTTTTTGGAAAATGCACTCTAAAAACTGCATCTCTTTTACTTATAAAACCATATTTTTTAATTATTTCCTCTGGTAAATCTTCACTTATTTCTTTTATGGCACTTTTTAATAGTTCCATTTTTCACTCAATCCATTTACTTGGAATATAGTTTAATTCTTGATATATTGGCACTATTTCACCTGATAGTTTATCTAAATCTGTTTCTACATCTGGACTCTGAAAAGTAACTTTTCAAAAAGCATATTTTACCTTTCAAGAAACAATAACTTTTTTTTGTTCAAAACTTTTAAGTGTTGTCGCTAAATATTTTCTATTAAACCAAACTGCTTCACTTAAAAATCAATTCTTATCTTCAAATATAGCCTTAGTTAAAAGTTTATTTCATGCAGTTTTTTGACTATTTATTGATAAAAGTGTAACTATTATAGTATTTTTTTCTTTTATATTTATAAGTGAAAAACTATCCAAAACATTGGTTCTATCCTCATAATCTCTTGGAAAATGAAAAAGTAAATCTCTCACAGTTAAAATACCAGCTTTTTCCAAAGCTTTTACATAATTATCTGTTGTTCTAAGAAGAGATTTAGTTAATTTTTCTCCAAGCATTTTTTTACATATTTAATATATATATACTAATTATATAAATTGTAATAGAAAATCAAACTTTTCCTTGTTTTTTGATTGATTAAAGATAAAATAACAATAATTTAAAAATAATAAAACCAAATGCAAGAACTATTTAAAAAGTATAAAGTAGAATTAGAAGATTATGAACTTGAAAAATTTACTAAATTTTTAGAGTTATTTAAAGAAAAAAATAGTCAAATTAATCTAAGTGCTATCAGAGATGACGCTTGAATTATAGAAAAACATTTTATAGATTCTGTTATGTTAAATGTATTTATAGAACTAGAATGAAAAGTAGCAGATATGTGAACAGGTGGTGGTTTCCCGCTTATTCCGCTTGCTATTATAAATCCAAATGTAAAATTTGTATGAATAGATAGTGTTTGAAAAAAATTAAAAGCTATTGAAGAATTTTGTGAAAAACTAGATATAAAAAATGTAACAACTCTAAATGGTAGAGCAGAAGTAATCTGACAAAACCTAGATTATAGAGAAAGCTTTGATTTTGTAACTAGTAGAGCAACTGCATTTTTCCCTACACTTTTGGAATACGTAATTCCACTTTTGAAAGTTGGTTGAATATTTTGTGCTTACAAACTAGATGACAAAGAAGAACTTAAATCTGCTAAAAAAGCTTTAAGCAGACTTAATGCTAAAATAATGAAAGTAAAAAACTATAGGATTGCAGACCAAGATAGAACTATAGTTTTGATAGAAAAACTAGAAAAAACAAATCCAAAATTCCCTAGAAAAGATGGGGTTCCATTACTTAATCCTATAAAATAATATGATTTACATACTACCTACTGATACATGCTTTTGAATGGCTTGTGCACTTGATGACATAAAAAGTTATGAAAAAATTTACAAGATAAAAAAAAGAAGCTTAGATAAACCTCTTGCTATTATGGTTTCTGATTTTAACTGGCTAGAAAAAAATACTATTCTTACAAAAGAGCAAGTTGATTTTTTAAAAAAATACAATAAACCATTCACTATTTTAACAGAAAGTCCAAATGTAAAAATATGGATTGATTTTGTAAATGATGAAACTTCTGAGGAATTTATAAATAGATGAGTTTATGAAAAAATAGCTTTTAGAGTAGCAAATAATAAAACAGAAGATAGAATAATAAAAGAAAATGGCCCTATTTTCCTTACTAGTGCAAATATATCAAATGAACCAGAAATATATACAAGTAGAGAAATAAAAGAAAAATTTGAATATTATCTAGAAAAATGAATCATAAAATTTGTTTGAGAAAATACTTGAAAATTGGATATAGTACCACCAAGCGAGATATTTGAATTTGAAGGAGAAAGTTTAGAACAAAAATTTTTGAGAAAATAATATATTACCATTTAAGACCGGTCTCAATGAGACCGGTCTTATTTAATTTCCTGAAACTATATTTAAAGCATTTCTATACCCCATATTTTCGCTATTAAGAGCTTTTGATATACGAGCTATAGTTGTAGAGCTCATAGCAGTTTTTTTCTCTATTCTAGCATAAGATATACCATCTTCTAACATCTTAGCAACCTCAAATCTACGAGAAAATTCAAGTATTTCTTTTTCTGTCAATAAATCAAGCATAAATTCAAAAATTCTTTCCTTACTATCCATTTTTGAAAGTGCTGTTAATACAGGATCAAATTCATAAGCAAGTTCGTTTTTTTTCATATTTAAAAATTGTTAAAAACTATTATAAAATCACTTTAGTTAATTAAAGAATATTGTTATAATTCACTTTACTTATTTAAAGTAAAAAGTCAAAATAATATATTTTATATTTGTTAAAAAGTTGAAAAATGGCTTAATATAGAGACATAATCATTGTTAAAAACTTTTGACAAAAAAGACAGTTTTTAAAAACTGTCTTTTTTATAATCCTATTATTTTCATCATTTCTCTATATTTTAAATTTGCCATTTCATTTACCCTTATATTTCAAGGATTTATCTTACTTAAAACTTCGTCATAATTATCTAAATAATAATTATATTTAATTCTAGCATCTTTAAAATAATCCAAAAGTATTTCTAAAAGTTCTAACTTAGCATGTCAGTATCCGTAATTACCTGCTCTATATTTAGAAGCTATTTCTTCTTGTTTTTCTTTGCTTGCAAAAAACTTTATAAGTGCAAATATATTACAAGTATCTGGATTTTTAGGTTCTTCTAAGCCTTCACTTCAAGTAACAATACTCATTATTTTTTTCTTCATAGTTTTTTCATCATCAAAGATTCAAATATGATTATTGTAACTCTTACTCATTTTTCTACCATCAATTCAAGGAATAAGTCAAACTTCTTCACTTATAAAAGCATCTGGTAATTTAAAAAATTCACAATTATATCTTTTATTGAAATCTTCTGCTATATCACGAGCAAATTCAAGATGTTGTTTTTGATCTTTTCAAACTGGAACTAAATCTATATCATAAGTTAGTATATCACTAGCCATCAATATAGGATAATTAAAAACTGCCATATTTATATCACTATTCTTATTTTCTGCATCCTTAAAACTATGAGCTCTAAGCATCAAACTATATGGAGTCACACTTGATAGGATCCAAGTTATATTGTTTATATGAGTTATTTTTGATTGTTCAAAAGTAATTATATGTGAATCTTCTGGAAGCAATGCAAAAAACTCGCAAAGCATTCTTTTTTTGTGATCTATCAAAGTTTCTCTATCATGAACTGAAGTTAGAGAATGATAATCTGCAATCATAAGATATGATTCTTTTCAGTTTGAATTTTCTAAAAGAGGCTTAAACATTCATAAATAATTTCATAAATGCATTCAATCTCATGTTGGTTTTACTCAAGTTAATATTTTTTTCATATTTTTTTTATTTTAAATTTAAGAGTTTACAATCTAAATCATCCTTATATCATTCTATCTTTATTATATCTTTTATTTTTGATATTCTAGTATTAGTCATAGGATGATCAGATAAAAAAGTAACTACATTATCCAAGATTAAATTATCTTTTTCAAAAAAATATAATGCACAAGATACATCTCATTTTAAAGTATTCAAAAATTGTATTCAGTAAATATCTGCATTTGATTCTATTTTTTTTGAATATATTCATTCTGTTCAATACAAAATTGATGATAAATCAATATCTCACCCAATTCAAATCAATGAAAATATAATCCTAAATGGATATTTTCAAACAATTGCTTTTAAAACGTCCCTATTTTCTATATGTCAAACTTCATGTCATATTATGAAAAGTAAACTATTTTCATACTTGATTTTACTAAGTAATCCATCATTTATGATTATAGTTCAGCCAGGTAGAGTATAAGCATTTTCCCCAGAATCCTTTACAACAAATATTTCATATTTAAAATCATTTCAAAGAAAATTTTTTAAATCCTTAGTTTTTTCATCATCTATAGTAAAATTAATTTTATAATCTAGAAATAATTTTTTCTCATTTTCTAAACTAACCATATTTACAACTATATTTCATAATAATAATAAAAAGAAAAAAAAGCATAATATTAATCATACTAATATTCATATCCAATTTAAAAAAATACTTCAATCAGATTCTTTTGAAATATTATAATTTTCAATTATTTCTTTTCTTTCTATTTTCATTAAATAAAATCATTCTAATTATTAGAATGATTTTATTTAAAAAAAAGATTATTTCAATTAATTTGTTATTTTTACAGCGGTAGCATAAGATAAAACTTCAACACTAACTATTTGTCATTTTTGTCATTTAGATATGCTTGAAGTTTCTATTTTTAGATTAGCTATTGCATTGTATCAACCATCTTTTGCTTGTTGTTTTATTTTTACCAAAGTATCTCTTCTTGCTCTATCAAGCAAAGATTCATATGATTTTACTCTTCATCAAAAAAATTGTACAAATGAAGCAATAAATTTTTTAAAATAATCAATAGATACAACTATTGTTCAAGAAACAATTTCTCATGTTTCAGCACCTAAGTTTTTGACATCTGTCTTTGTTAAAACAACTATATCAATAAGTTCTTTCTCTTTTGCAATTATTCTTTTATAATGGTTTTGTTCAGCCTTATGACCAAAAAAATATCATAATCAAAGTAATGAAATTAGGATTATTAAATCTAACATTTTTTATAAATAATTAAATAAATTATGCCTCTTTAGATAACTTAACAGCTGTTCAATAAGCATAAAGTTCTGCAGCTCCTGCTGCAACTGAAGAAGTAGAAAATCTAATATTTAAAATTGCATTAGCACCTAATTCAGTTGCTTGTGCTTTCATTCTTTCTATTGCCTCATTTCTTGATTCATTTAATAATTCAGTATATCACTTTAGTTCTCAACCAAAAATATTTTTAAATCATGCCATAATATCTCTTCATACATGTTTAGATCTAACAGTACTTCAATTAACTATTCAATAATGAACATCTATTTTTGTTCCAGGAATAAATTCTAAATTAGATAAAATCATAATTTATATAATAATAAAATAAAGTAATTTAATAATACTATTATAAATAAAAATTTGCAATTTTATTGCAAATTTTTATTTATATTTTCGCTAGCAACATATGCACTACTCCAAGCCCATTGCAAGTTAAATCAACCTGTTTTACCTGTCACATCTACAACCTCTCAAATAAAATATAATCCAGAATATTTTTTAACTTGCATATGATTATCAAGCTCACCTGTATCTATTCCACCACCAGTTGCCTTTGCCTCTTTCCAGCTTCTCCAGTTTTGCAATTCTATATTTATTTCTAAATTATCTTCTTTTAAATCAAAAAATTTGATAAGTCTTTTAGGAGTTTTTTCTAAATCAAAAGTCAGGTTTAAACTTAAATTATCTATAATATATTTTTCAAAATCACTCTCTTGTAGTTTTAAACTATTTAAATATTCTCAAATAGCATTTGATAAATTGTGAATTATCGGTCAACTAATACCAAAATGAGTAAAAAGCATAGGTCAAAATTCACTATAAACTATTTTTGAACTATTTTTATCAACTAAAACCATATTTAAATCAGTACTAACTCATGAAATTTCACTCATATCTCTTTTTGTAGACATACCACAAAGAGTTCTATATGGAGTAATTATTTTTAATCATAAATTTTCTGCCATATTATACCCTTCTCATGTTGTTCAAATATGAGAAAAACTCTTTCAACCACTTGAAATTATTACATTTTTAGCTATATATTTTTCTCAAGAATCAACTGATATTTCATAATTTCAATCTTCTAATTTTTTAATGTTTTTTACATCTTGATTTAGTTTTAGTTCACACTTATTTTTCTTTATATTTTCAAGTAAACAATTTAATAATTCTTTACTATCTCAACTTTCAAGTATAAGTCTATGTCTATCTTCTTCAACTATATTTATACCTTGTTCAGCAAAAAAACTCATTATATCCCACTGATTATAACGAGAAAAAATACTTAATAAAAATTTCTTATTTTGAGTGAAATAATCTCTTATTGGTTCTATATCCATATTTGATACATTGGCTCTTTCTCAACCAGACAAAAGTACTTTCATACCTGGTTTTGCAGTTTTTTCAAGAATTAGTTTTTTTTGTTTTTTATCTAAATTAATTCAAGCAAAAAGTCATGCAGCTCAAGCTCAAACAATAACTACATCGTAAATCATATTTTTTATATTTAAAAAGTTAGCTTTATTATATATAAAGCTAACTTAAATCAAAAATAAAAGAAAAAAGATGCTACGCATCTTTTTTCATTTTTTTCTCTCTATAACTATATGATTGAGGAACAAAAACTAAATTACTTCTGATTTCTTGTAATTCTTCTTCGGCACTTTCATCTAGTTTTCTAAAATGAAAATCATCTTTCATATTTTTAAAATCTCATATTTTTTTCATTCTAGCAAGTTCTTGTTTAGCAGTTCTAACTACTCATTTATCAGGAGTTAAATCAATTTTTTTTCAAACTATTTTTGAAACTTCTTCATTTGAATTAATTATAGCTTTTATAATTTCTACAGCAGATAACCACTTTTCATTTGAATCTAAAACTGTCCAAGGAGCATCTTTACTATCAGTTAATTCAAGAATTTTTGCTTTTGCAAGTGTATAATAATTCCATTTTTCTTGTGCTTGTTGATCAATTGGCGATATTTTATATCTTTTTCTAATTCTTTGTTTTCTTAAATCTAATCTTTCTTTTTGAGTAGATTTAGTTACAGATAAATATACTTTTATAAATTTAATTCATTGTTCAATAATTTGTTCTTTTTCAAATTGAGCAACATTTTGCATAAACCAATCATATTCTTCTTGTGTACAAAATCACATAGCAGCCTCAACTCAAGCTCTATTATACCATGATCTATCAAAAAAAGTTATTCAACCATTTTCTCACGGAAAAAAAGGCATAAATTTCATAAAATGATTATGTTCAAATCTATCAATTGTTGTAGGTTTTGGAAAAGCTTTAAGTGTAAATCTAGAATTTGGTAAATCATAAGTTACTCTTTTTATATTACTTCATTTTCAAGCTGTATCTCTTCAATCAAGAGTAACAATGACTCTATCTTTAGTGTCTCTAGTAGCTTCTTCCCATAAAGCAAGTCAATCTCTATATGTTTTTAAAACTTTTAATGTATCATCTTCTCTAGACAAAGCTATTAATTCTTCTAAAGTTCTACCAGTTGCTTGTAATAATAATTTATCAACTCTTGGATCTGAAATTTGTCTATTTAAAGGTTTATTCATATTTTTATGTTTATTAATTAATAATTAACATCTTAGATTTTAAATATACATATATTTTTATATTTGTCAATACTTTTAATATAAAAAAGTGTTTTGTCAATTAATTATTAATTTTACTTATTTTAAAACAAAAAAACTCCCTGCGGGAGTTTTTTTTTAATTTTTTACAAACTTTTCAATATTAAATATCAAATATATGTAAAATACATCATTATCATAAGTATACCTTGCCATTTTTCTATAACTGATTTTTTTCAAATAAACATTATCAAAAATAAAATTAATGTTGCAAAAATTGCCATAAGTGTATCTATATTTGAAGATGCACTAAAAGGTAATGGTTTAATTATTGAAGTTAATCATAAAATCCAAAACACGTTAAATATATTACTTCAAACCACATTTCATATAGCTATATCAGTTTGTTTTTTCATAGCAGCAACAACACTTGTAGCTAACTCTGGTAAACTTGTTCATACTGCAACTACAGTTAAACCAATAACCGCTTCACTAAGTCAGAATCATTTTGCTATTACAACTGCTCAATCAACTATCCATTTACCTCAAAGAGTAAGACCAGTAAGTCAAATAATTATAAATAAAATTGATTTTCATACTGCCATTTCAGATATTCATTCATCTTCATTTGATTTACTATCTGCAGTTTTTGCTATACAAAAAGTATAATATAAAAATACTATAAAAAATCCTATAAATACAAATCAATCAATTCTTGAAATTATATTTGAAGCTCATCAATCTATCAAAACATCATTTGCCATCAAAAGTAAAATAATTACTCAAAGTAATGCAAATGGTATTTCTTTAAATATAGTAGAAACTTGAGCTCTAAGAGGATAAATAATTGATGAAACTCAAAGTATTAAAAGTATATTTGCTATATTACTACCAAGTATATTTCAAATTGCTAAGTCTGTTTTTCAATCAAGTGCTGAAAACATATTTACTGCCAATTCTGGAGTACTTGTACCAAAAGCAACTATTGTTAAACCAACTACTATTGCTGGAATTTTAAATTTTAAAGCTATAGAACTTGCTCATGAAACAAGTAAATCTGCTCATTTTATAAGTATAACAAATCAAATTAAAAAAAGTATGTAAACCATAAACATAATTAAAAAAGTAAACTTGTACCAAGTTTACTTTTTTTTGTTTTTTTTCAATAAAAAAATTTATTTTATAATGCTCTAGTTTTATATTCTTCTATGATTCTATTTTTAAAATCAATTAAAGATTCTACACTTTGATCTTTTGTTCTATAATTTCTAACTGAAACAGTTTTATTTTGCATTTCTTGTTCTCAAATAACAAGTATATAATTATTGTGCATTTTTTCAGCATTTCTAACTTTTTTATTTAATCAGTCAGTTGAAAAATCAGCACTTGCTCTTATTCAAGCAGATCTAAGTTCTTTTAATACACTTTCAGCATATTCATCAAACATAGGTAAAACTGGCAAGATTGTAACTTGTCTTGGAGATAACCAAAGTGGAAATACTCAAGCAAAATGCTCAATTAATACTCACATACCTCTCTCTAAACTTCCTGAAATAGCTCTATGAATAACTACTGGTCTTTCTTGTTCATTATTTTCATTTGTAAAACTTAGATTAAATCTGTTTGGTAGATTGAAATCACATTGAATTGTTGCTAATTGCCATTCTCTACCAATAGCATCTTTAAACATAAAATCAAGTTTTGGTCAGTAAAACGCTGCTTCTCATTCTACCCTTTTGTATGGTAGATTATTTTCTTTACTTGCCTCTTCCAAAGCTCATTCAGCTAATTGCCAAACATCTTCTGTACCTAAATATTTACTTTTATCATCTCATCTAACAGAAAGTGAAACCCAATAATCATCAGTCATACCAAGAGTTGTGTAATATGATTTTATAATATCTGTTATAGATTTAACTTCATCTTTTATTTGTGAAACTCTACAAAATAAATGACCATCATCTTGAGTAATAGCTCTTACTCTAGTTAATCATGATAATTGACCAGATTTTTCATCTCTATAAACAGTTGCTGGTTCAAAATATCTAACTGGCATATCACGATAAGAGAATTGATTATCAGCAAAAAGTTGCATATGATGAGGACAATTCATAGGTTTCAAGAAAAATGTTTCTTTGCTTGTTCAACCAAAAACCTTAAACATATCTTCTAAATAATGCCCTGCATGACCAGAAGTTTCATAAAGTGTTTCTTTTGCAAGATGTGGAGTCCAAACTCTATCATAACCTCTATCTTGATGTAATTCCCAAAGGTATTTTTCTATTTCTTGTCTCACAATCATACCTGCTGGTTGCATAAGTGGTAAACCTGGACCTATTAAATCTGAAATAGTAAAAAGTTTTAATTTTGCTCCTATTATTCTATGATCTCTTTTTTTTGCTTCTTCAATCATATGAAGATGTGCATCTAGTTCTTCTTTGTTATTAAATGCAAATGCGTAAATTCTAGTTAATTGAGTATTCTCAGCATTACCTAGCCAATAAGCACCTGCAACTCTTACAAGTTTAAATGAATTAGCGTCTAGTTCTCTAGTATTTGCAACATGAGGACCAGTACACATATCTATAAATTTTAGATTTTTTACTTGATCTCAATCTAGTTCTTCAAATTTTTGCAAATTATTTTCACTTAAAAAACTTGATAATTTTTCATAATATTCACTTGGTTTTCATTTTGAAACATTGAAATAAAAGCTTATTTTATCACTTAGTTTCTCCTTGTTTTTAAAATCACCACTTTCAAATCTATCTATAAGTTCTGATTTAAAAGCTTCATTCATAGATGATAAAACTTTTCTAGCTGTTGAATAATCAACTTCAAATTTTTTGAAATCTTGGTTTTGAGTAATGATTTGTTTCATTTTTTTCTCTACTTCTTTTAGGTTTGTTTCACTAAATTCAGTAGTTCCAAAATCAAAATCGTAGTAAAAACCATCTTCTGTATCTGGACCAGTAGCTATTTTTACATCTGGATAAAGGCTCTTTACTGCTTGAGCCATGATGTGTGACAATGAGTGTCTTTTTGTAGATAAATCAATCATAATTGTTTGTTAAATTTTAAAATTAAAATTATTAACTTTTGATTCCAAAAGTAACAAAAGAATTAACTATAAAGGTTTTTATCCTTTATATGTACTTTTGTGACCAAAAGGTACCAAAAGTCTTAAAGGCTTATGCAGCCTTTAAAATCCGCAATGAACACAAAACAGATGAGTATTCGCATTGAGTGTTATATTGCATATTTTTATTTTTGGATTTTTATTTTTGGATTTTTTTTCTATATTTAAAAAACTTATAAAAATATCCCGGGGTCTTAGGGGTTAAGATAGTGATTACTAGACGTAAGATATAAAACTTAGCTAGCTAGTTCGAAAACCCCTAAAACTTTTGCTACCTTTTGGTTACAAAAGTAGAAATTGTTCTCTTTTGGTCACAAAAGTAAAAATTCTTTTTTTTTCAAAAATAAAAAAACTCTTATTAAAATAAGAGTTTTTGTTTTTAGCATAGCTATATTTCTTTTAAGTACAACAAAAATCACCCTATTTAAATAGAATTTATATTTGTTGTTATGGTTACAAGTTGTGCTAGGTTCACGATGCCTTGTTAAGAAATATTAAAATAAATATAATGAGCTTTATATATTTGTCAAAAAATTTTTTTTTAAAATAAAAAATATACTACTATTTTGTCAAAGGATTTTTCAAAAATAAATAACTATTAATCCCATTTTAAATATAATTAAAATATTAAAAAATTTGTTTTCTAAAATAACAAAAAATGAATAAAAAAGCTTTTTCATTTGTAGAGATAATTATAAGTGTTTCTATTATTATTATATTAGGAATTGTTGCAACAACTACAAGTAATAATTTAAAAAACAATTCTAACAATGCAAAGGTTATTGCAGATTTGAACACTATTTCAAATGCACTTATATCGTATAAAAATGAAAATGGCAAATTACCTATCCCAGGTGGTAATAATAATAATTTTACAAATAGTTGAAGTTATAGTCACTCTTTCACTGGTAGTGAAACATTTTGAGTTTATGGAAGTTTTACACAAGATACACTTCCAAAAAAATACTTAGATATAATACCTATTGATCCTAGAAGTAATTCATATTATTCTTATTGAATCACAAAAGATACAAGTGAGTATGAACTTGCTTGAGTTATATGAAAAAAAGATAATTATATAGCAAAAGTAGTATGAGATTATAAGGCTGAAAATGCTATATATTCTTTAATTAGAGAATATAATTGAGCAAATTTTGTAGTAGATAATGAAGCAAATCTACCATATAATCCTGAAGAAAAAATACTTATTGCTACAACTGCAGATTGAACTATATACAAAAAGTGAGATATTATTACAAATAATTCTTGAATTGATTTAGAAATATTTTTCTCAGATTGATCAACTTCTATAATAACTGATTGAAGTATTTTAGAACTTAAAGAATTAAATTTTCCAAAAGAAAATAATCTAGTTTCAACTGTAAAATTATATTTACAAGCTTGAAGTATATGGACAAATGCAACTAGATTATGAACAGAATCAAGTTTTGAAATATCTACAAATGATATAACTGCAGCAGTTAGGTGAACAATTTTTAAAGTAGAGAAAAATATTCCAATGGGTACTATAGTTTCAGTTATTGAGTGAAGTGTAGAGGTAACAAATATGAGTTCATCATTACTTATAAATGTAGAAAATTGAGATGATGTAAAAACAATAAATATAATTAGTAATACTAATCCATTTTCAATATGAAATATAATTAATGTAAATTTAAATACTTTAATTCAACCATTTTTTTCACTACCAAATACTACAATAAGTAATATAGAAGCTTCAGTAAATGAATCTATAAAAAATGATATCTACCAAAAAATTTTAGATGATGAAAATAATAAAAGTTGTTTTTTAGAATGAACAGAAGTAAAAAATTGACATAATATAAGTTCATATAAAGAAAAATATGTTTCATTTTGATTTAGTTGTTCTGTACCAATACTTAGAACTTGTACTGATTCAGTATTAAATTGAGATAATAATTATAAATATAATTCTTGTGTAGTAAAATGACCTAATCAATGTTCACCATATATTGATGATTGATTTGTATGATGAGCAGTAACAGATGAATATAATTCAAGTATTGTTACAAAAACTGAAAGTGTAGAATTATGATGATTTACAGTATGAACAAAAACTATAACAAGATATTTAACTTGTAATGCTGGATGATTGTGATATATCATTGATTCAACTTCTTCAAATATTGTTTGTGATAGTGGTAATAATTTTATAGATGATTGATTAGGTGGTTGTAAATGTGATAATTGATATGATTTTTATAATGATGATTGAATATGTTATGAAAATCCATTTTGACCTGATTATAGTTTAGTAAAAGTAGTTCCTACAATTATTTGACCATATTTTTGGTTAAATTGATTATGATTATGAAATAATTTTTGATTAGTTTTTGATACAAATTGAGTAAGTCAAACTTTAAGTGAAACAATTTACTTATATGATGTTGATTGAAATAAAAATATAGTTTATTCTAAATTTAAAAAACTTAAATTATCAACAAATTGAGAAGATCCTGCTATTCCTCCTCCTTATAATATAATAAAATATTCAAATACAATATCACCATCTATTTCAAAAACTTTAAAAATAAAATTTGATTGAACTACATGGGATGATATATCATCAATAATTACTAATAATATATGAACATATTGAACACCAATAATATTAAATAGTAATAATTTAAAAATTTCAAATTCTAGTAATATAAGAATTTTTAAAGAAAGTAGTGGGTGATGAAGTAGTAGTTCTTCTTCATCTAGCTCAAGTAGCTCATCTTCATCTAGTTCAAGTAGCTCTTGATGACCAATTGTATGACAAGCATATAGTTGAAATTGATGTAATAGCTGTCCTGCATGAAGTTATAAATCATGAAGTTCTTGCTTTTGACATAAATATGAAAAATGTAACTGAATAATTTGAGATAATAAATGTGCTGAAAAAAATTTTTGTATTTGGGATGATGAATCTTGGTCTTGAATATATAATCCATAAAAAAATAAAACCTTATAAATTATAAGGTTTTATTTTTTAGAACCAATTAACAGTTAGAGTCCTAGTTCAAACTATGTTACCATTATGTAATATATTAACTGTTTGAGTTTCAGTTGATAAATTTGGAGTAAACTCAACAGAATTTGATGATAAAGTATATGGTGAATTTATAGTTAAATTAAAAAATACAGAACTTCAAGGTCAATTTGTTGCAGTAACATTATCTGTATTTGCTCATGAAGTAATTGCTGGTCATGAAGTAGTTATACTTAATGTTTGTGCTGGAAGCACTTCTGGTACATTATTTACAACTGGCACTTTTTTAACTTTTACTATACTATTATCAAAACTACTATTAGCTATAAATTTAGCTACATTTGATTGCCCTACAGCAAATGCATTAGTTACATTTTTTCAACCAAATGGAATACTTAAAGTTGCCATAACTTTACTATCAACATCATTCACAACTCAAGCCAATCTTACAGTAAAACTTTCATCTACATATGATAATCATAAAGATCCTTCTGCAGTATTTTTTCTATCATATCAATCAGCTGAAAAAGTTTTATATCATATAGATGCATCTGCATATAAGTTTTGTGCTATTTCATATGTTCCCATAATTCTAGCATTTATAGAATTACTATCAGCATAAATTGATTCTGCATTAAAATCAGTGTATTTAGCTGCAACTCAAATTGATGATTTATTAAAACTTTTAACATATCAAGCTCAAACTCAAGTTTGTAAACCTACATTTTCTTTTCAAGCAACACTTCATCAAACAACTACTCAACTTTCATCTTTATAAGCAACTCAAACTCAAACTTCTTTTCCATCTGGATTTAGAGTAACTTCTCAATATGCATGTTCAGTATCAATTCATAATCAAAATGTTTTTCATTTTACAATAAAATCTACATTTGAAGATTTTTCAGCTAATTCTCTTTTTTGATTTACTTCTCTTTCTGCGTGTATTTCACCTACTCTTTTACAAGCATCAGGATTTTCAGCACACCATTCTGAATATAAAATTCATGATTTTTTTTCTCATACTACTTGTGCAATATTTAATGTTGTATCACTAACAAGATTATTAAATTTATCTACTTTATTTGCAGTAGAATAAACAGTAACAACTTCTTTTCAAACATTTCCTTCTAAAATAGGTGGTTTTGTATTATCAGCATTTGCAGATCAAAATGCTAAAGCAGAGCTCAAAAGTAATGCAGATTTATTCATAAAAAATTTATTTTAAAATATAAAAATTTATTTTACGTTTTCTAATATAATATAAAATATATATTTGTCAATAGTTTTTATGTTTTTAAAAGCTTATCCATATAAAAAATGGATAAGCTTTTATTATTAATAAATTTATTTTTTAATTTCAAATCATATTTTTAGACAATACTTTTAAAACAATATCATGAGTTTTTATTTCAGAAGTATTTAAATTAGGGCTTAAATTAGGAATATTTCATTGAAAAATAACTACTTGATTATCATTTAAAACAGCTAATATTTTATTTGAGATTCTTGCTGAAAATAAACCAATTAAAAATCATTCGTTTAATTTTCACTCATGATCTAAAATATCTCAATCAAATTTTACAACTTCAGAATTAATTCAAGTAGTATTTATACTATATTTATAAATATATGACATTATTAATTCAAAAGACTGTTTTATAGACACTAATCACCTTGTTGTGTTAATGCTAAAATTATTTTCTAAGCTTGGATATATCTTATCTACTGCTTTAAACCAAACAAATATATCAAACAATAATTTTTCAAAATAAGAATCAATAAGTGAAATCAATTTTTCATCCTCATCTTTATTATTCAATAAAAATAAATCATTAATCACTGATAAATAATATGCTCTAATATCAAATATTATTAATTTTATATCTCAGAATTTTCCTCCTTCTTTTAATAAACAGCATATTTTTTCAAGCATTAAATCTGTTTGAAAATTTTTATCATTAATTGATGAAATAAAAATTAATTGTTTTTTATATCACTTTAAATAATCTATAAAAACATTATTAGAATTACCTATAACACTAGACACAATTTCTCATCAAAATTCCTTTATTTTTAATTCTTCTAACATATGATATAATTTTATTTATAAATAATTTTTATATTAATATATATTTAATATAAAATGTCAATAAAAAAAATTAGATAAATCTAATTTTTTTTATTTAAAACGAAACAATCTTAGTTTCATCATTTTTTCTAGATTTTAATTCATATCATCAAGCTTCAAGAGTTTTGTCAGAAACAACTATCCTATAAGGAATACCTAGTAAATCTGCATCACTTGCCTTTTGACCAAATCAAACTTTATCTCTATCATCAATTATTACTTCTTTTCACTCATTTTCTAAACTCTTAGCCAATTCTTTAGCCTTTTCTAGATTATCTCACATAACTATTATATAATGAGTTGCTGGAGCTATATTTTCTGGCCAAACAAGACCGCTTGAGTCCATAAAGTATTCAGCAATTACTCACATAAGTCTAGAAATACCTATACCATAACATCACATATAAACTTCCTTAGTTTTACTATCTGAATCAGTATATTTTGTATTAAATGCATCTGTAAATCTAGTCATAAGTGGAAATATATTTCACACTTCACAAGCTATTTCTACTCTGTGATTTTTACTATTACATTTACTACAAGAAAATCCATTTACTAAATCAACTATTTCTTTGTTATGAGCTGTTTTACAATCTCAACAAATATATATTTCATCTTCTCAAATACTTAAAACAGTTTGATATTCATGTGAATTAAGTGTAGTAAAATCACCTCCTGAAGCCAAAGTTTCATAAGTATCAGCTCAAATACCCAGTCTATCAAATATAGTTTTATAAACAATTTTTACTTCATCATAATAAGCAAGTAAATTTTCTTCACTTTTATGAAAACTATATAAATCTTTCATCAAAAATTCTCTACCTCTAAGTAGACCTGATTTTGCCCTTTTTTCATTTCTAAATTTATTTTGGATTTGATAAACTCCAAATTCTAAATCTTTGTATGATTGAATAAACTCACTCATAAGTGGAGTAACTAAATCTTCGTGAGTTGGATTTAATGCGTATTCTTTATTATCACTTGCTGGTAGGTGAAAAAGTACATCTATACTATCCCATCTTTTTGTTGTTTCCCAATGTTCTTTACTTCATAAAGCAGGCATAAGGATTTCTTGTGCTCCAAATTTATTCATCTCTTCCCTAACTATATTTTCAATTTTTCTTAAAACTCTAAGTCAAAATGGTAGATAATTGTAAACTCACGCCATTTCTTGTCTGATAAATCAAGCTTGTAATAAATATGAAGTTGATTTATTATCACTCACTTTTGGAGATGATTTAAGTGTTTTTACTGGGAATTTAGATAATTGTAACATAATTTAATAATTAATAATATTTAACTATTAAGATAATATTGAAGTTTCCTTTTAATTCAAGTAATAGTAAAAATTTTAGTTTGATTGACTTTTTTATTTTATTATTTAAAATATAGATAGTTTAAATAATAATTTTTCTTAAATGTTATTGGAAAAACAAAATAACACAAGAAATGAAGATATAGTATGACTAACAAATGACTATATCAAGGCAAATTATAAACAAAAATGAGATATAAATTGTAATGAAGCTATTTTAATAAAAAATAAAATAGTTGTTTTGTTATGAAAAATTTACAAGGACATAGTAGATAGTTTTTTCGCTTGAAATATAAACAAAGAAAAAGTATTTGAGTTTATATCTGCTGTAAGTAACTTAATGTGAGCTTGAATAATAAATGCAAAAAATGAGATTTTTAATCAATTAGTAGAAAAAAATCAAGCATTAGCAAAAGATGAAAAACAATTAAAAGTAGTTAGAGATTATATAAATAGCGAAATAGATAAAAAATTATCTTGAGCTAGAATAGAAATAGATTCTGTAATAGATATTTTTAGACAAAAATGTATAGAAATACTCTTAGAAAAAGGACAAAATGTTACAAATATGTTAAAAATGTCTCATGGTAGAGATAAAACAAAGATATGAGAACTAAAACAACAAAATACATGATTAGAAAATCAAGTTTGAGAATTACAAGAAACAGTAGAAAAACAATCTAAAACTCTAAGAAAATGATTTGTAGAATGGTGAAAATTAAACAATAAAGTATTAGAACTTGAAGATGAAAGAAGAAAAATAGAGTGACTTATTTCATCAATAGAAAAAGAATTAGAATGAAAAAAAAGAAGACTAAAATGAACAACTACAAGTGAAAAACTTGATTGAATTTTGAGATTTACAAGAGAAATTCAATCTCAGGAAACTTATTGGCAAAAAAGCATTGTTAATCAACAACATTTTGATAGAATAGAAACTAATTTGAGAAATGAAATAAATGATTTATACAAATCACTTATGAGCGCAAAAGAAATTGCAGTTGAATTAAATGATGAATTAATAGAAGAACAAAGAAAAAATAAAATACTAACTACAAGTGATGAAAAAATAATATTTGAAGGAATAACAAAACAATTAATGGATTATTTTTGTTTGTTATTTGAAAGTGATGATTTTATAAATCAAACTAAACAAGAAGAGTTTGAATTAACAATTAAAATGACTTATTATAGAGCCAAAGTTTTAAATATAAATATTTATGATTTTGTAATAGAACAATTAAACAAAATAGAAACAACATATAAAGAAAGATACAAAGATAAATTTGAAAAAGTAGAATTTTCTATATGAAATTTGAAAAATTTTATTAATAGTTTACAATATTGAAATAATTACATTGAAAAAGCAATAAAGGTTTATTCTGATATTTTAGATACTTAAATTTTAAAAAAATGGAACATCATGATTTTGAAAAAGAAGTTGTAAAAGTAGAAAAAGAAATCCATGATTTTGAAAGATCTCTTAGAACTTCTTTTAATAAGCATAATCCTAATAATCACCTAGTAATTCAAAGAGTTCATGTTCAGTGTCTTGAATTAAAAAAAAGAGTTGATGAATTAATTAATAATGCAAATATTCAAAGAAAACCTAAAGCAATTTCGCTAAAAGAAACAGCTTTATTTTACACAAATAAATTTGAAGATGCAGTTAGAAAGTGTATACCACTAAATTGAGATATACTAATGGAGTTATGAAAACAAAAAAAATAAAAAAGTGAGTTTATAAAAAATCACTTTTTTTTGTTTAATTTATACAGTATTATTGCTTTAAAATGAAAAATAATATATCATTTATAAATAATGATATAAATAAATAAAATATGGAAAATAAAAACAAAAATACAAGTGAATACATAAACAAATGGATTGATATAATTAAAAATAATAAATCAGTTTCTAATGATAAAGCTGAATGGATAATAAAAGAATCTCTTACAAATTTCCGTGAGCATTTTAATGCTTGATGGCTTGATTATAGAAAATCAGTCACATTAGCTGATTATTGTGGTATAATTCCTAGTGAATGTGTTGCTGTTGAATGGAAATGAAGTTGAGCAGTATTTCAAGATGTACTTGGTAGAGAATATATAGATTGGTTAGGTTGATTTTGAATGATGAGCCATGGTTGGTCAAATCCGGATGTAGTTTCTGTTGTTCAAGCACAATTATTAAATAGTCCTATGCCTTCTCAAGAATTAATTGATCCATTACGTTGAGTTTTGGCTCGTATAATAGCAGATATAACTCCTGGAGATTTAAAATATTGTTTCTTTGCAGGAAGCTGAACAGAAGCAAACGAATGAGCAATAAAACTTGCTAAAATGTATACTAAAAAACCTGGATTTATAGTTGCAGTAAAATGATTTCATTGAAAAACAATGTGATCATTGTCTATGATTTGAAAAAAAGATTATCGTGAACCTGTTTGACAATTATATGGATGACCTGTTTATCATGTGCCATTTGGTGATGCTGAAGCGGTAGAAAGACAATTAGAAATTTGTGAAACTGTTTGAATTTGAATTGCTGCAGTTATGATGGAACCAATTCAATGAGAAGCTTGAGCAATAGTTCCACCAGATGATTTCTGGCCTAGAATTAGAGCTGCTACAAAAAAACACTGAGTTTTATTAATAGCTGATGAAGTACAAACTTGACTTGGTCGTACTGGTAAACTTTGGTGAGTTGATCATTGGTGAGTTATTCCAGATATAATGACTATGTGAAAAGCACTTTGAGGTTGAGTTATGCCTATTTCAGCTTTTGTTTCTACTGAAGAAATTTGGCAATCTATGATGAGTCCAAATCCATTTATACATACTACAACAACATGAGGTTGAGCACTAGCTTGTAGCGCTGCAATTGCTGCAATAAATGTAGCACTTAGAGATGATTATGCAAAAATGGCAGAAGAAAAATGAAAATATATAATAGATAAATTAAATATTTTTGTAAAAAAATATCCAGAAATATACAATAAAGTTACTTGAAAATGACTTCTAATTGCTCAACATTTCCAAAGTGCTGACATAGGTTACAAAGTAACATCTGAACTTTTTAAAAACTGAGTATTAGTTGCTGGAACACTAAATAGTGCTATAAGTTCTCGTATAGAACCACCTATTATAATAACTTATGAACAAATAGATAAATGAATGATAGCTCTTGAAAAAGCTCTTAAAACTGTTTCTAGCGAAATAAAAAAATAAACTTCAAATTTGAAGTTTATTTTTTTATTTCAATCTTTTTCTTATAAATTCATTTAATTCACTTATTTCAACAAGTTCTTGTTCCATACTATCTCTAAATCTAACGGTAACTTTTCAAGCTTCATAATTTGCACTATCAATAGTTACACAAAATGGAGTACCAATTTCATCCATTCTAGCATATCTTTTCCCTATTGTACCTACTTCATCATATTCACAAACGAAGTCTTCTGCTAATTGAGAATATACTTTTTTAGCTAAATCTCAGATTTTTTTAACAACTGGTAAAACTCATACTTTTATTGGAGCTACTTTTGGATCAAGTTTTAAATAAGTTCTTGCTTCTTCTCAAGCTCATTCTACAGTATAACTATCTGCTAAAACAGTTAAGAAAAGTCTATTTAAACCAACACTTGGTTCAATTACATAAGGAATATATTTTCTATTGTTTACTGGATCAAAATAACTCATATCAGCTTTTGACTCTGCCATATGTGCTTTTAGATCATAATCAGTTCTATCAGCAATTCCCCATAATTCTCACCAACCAAATGGAAATTTGTATTCTATATCACAAGTTGCATTTGAATAAAATGAAAGTTCATCTGCATCATGATCTCTAAATCTAAGATTTTCTGAATTAAGTGAAAGTGTACTTTGTAAGAAATTCATACAATCAGTTTTCCATCTTGCGTGTAATTCTAAATCTGTTCCTGGTTCACAGAAATATTCTATTTCCATTTGTTCAAATTCTCTTGTTCTAAATATGAAATTACCTGGAGTTATTTCATTTCTAAACGCTTTACCAACTTGAGCAACTCCGAAAGGAATTTTTTTTCTACTTGTTCTAAGTACATTTGGAAAATCTACGAAAATACCTTGAGCAGTTTCTGGTCTCATATAAACAGTACTACTAGAATCATCCGTTATTCAAATAGAAGTTTTAAACATTAGATTAAATTTTTTTGCATCTGTCCAATCTCAAACTTCTCAATTATTTGGGTTAACAACTTTTTCACCTCTCATAACTTCAGTTTGTTTTTCAAGTGGCCAAGATTCTGGAATTAGGTTATTTACTGAGTATTTTGTTTGTAAATCACTTGCTTTTTCTCACAAACTTTCAATCAAAGCTTCAAGTAATTTATCAGCTCTAAATCTTTCTTTTGTATTTTTATCATCAATTAATGGATCACTAAAACCTCATACATGTCCACTTGCAACCCAAACTTTTGGATTTAATAAGATAGAACTATCAAGCAACATCATTTCGTCTTTTTTTTGTACAAATTCTTTTATCCAAAGATTTTTTATGTTTTCTTTTAATAGAGAACCATAAGGACCATAATCCCAACTATTTGCAAGTCATCCATAGATTTCACTTCAAGCATAAACAAATCATCTAGCTTGAGAAAGATTTACTAAATCTTTCATTGTTACATTACTCATAAGACAATAATTTTAAAAAAGTAATATTTTTCATCAAAAGAAAAAGACCCCAATTGAGACAATTTTCTTTTGAAAAATAGTCTCCAGGGTCTTTTTTGAAAGACGGTTCCACCTAGATTTTTTACTTTTGTAATCTATATTTTAAAAATGGATTCCAACTCATTTCTTTTTTATAAAATATATTTTACTTAATGCTATTATAACAAGAGTTTTTAAAAATCAAGTTTTAAAGTTGAACAATTTTTTGAAAATTAAATATTCATTTATCCTTATAAGTAACAATTCAAGTTTCTTTATCAACTTTTAATTCTTTTTTTCAAACTAAAACTATTTTATCCATATCTAAATTATATAATGAATATCATTCAGAATTCTCAAAAATCATATAAATTTCACTATTTATAGTAAACAAATCAATACTTTTATTTCAGTCAAATATTCTATTCATTTCAATATCATATAAACTTATACCTTTATCATCATCAAATTTTACAAATATCTTTTCTCATATCTTTATTAATGAATAATTTTTATTTCAAATTAAAAGATTCCTTGATTCTAATAAATCAAATAATCACTTGATTGATAAATGTTCATTACTTAAAATTTCATAATGTAAAAATCTATTATCCTCTATTTCAAATTTACTAACATCTGATAAAATAACTTTTTTAAATTTAATATCAAATAATACACATGTGCTAATTGAGTTTGATAAATTATTTGAACGTAAAACTAAGTATCTTTCACTAAGTAAAGTTTCTAAATTGAAATCAAACTGTGCTTTAGAAAACCTAAATAATTCATCTCCAGAGTTTGTAGCTATAACATTATCTCCATTATAAAGATAATGAATTAATAAATCATCTCAAAAATTCATACATGAAATAATTTTATCTCAAGTTCAGATATTTACATCTCAATCAATATCATAGATTATAAATTTATTTTTTTTATGAAGTAACGCAATATGATTACCATCTACTAGATAAAATTCTATTTTTTCATATCATGAAATTATTAACTCATAATCTCATTTATCCTTATTTTTTCTAAATAAACTATATCACAATTTTTCATTATACAAGATAAATAAATCATCTTTATAATCTATTACTTCATAATTTAAATCTCAAATTCTTACAATCTTTTTTCATTCAAATTCTATTTCATCATTTCAAGAATCTAGCGCATCTTTTATTTTTGAATTAATAATTAGATTATTTATTTTTACTCTTATTTCTGCAATTTTAAAAAATGGATTATTTTTTCTAGAAACTTTATTTATATCAGTTTGAGTAAAAGAATTATTCATAGTTGTATATGATATATTATCTATAATTCTTGCATAAGTTTGAATAAAATCTTTTGATTCTATAAATCATAAGAATGTATTTAAATCAAAATCAGAAATATCTCAACTACATAATAAAAGAGAACTAAAAATAGAAACAAAATACTTTTTTTTATGTTCACTTTTTTCAATTAGTGAAAAACTTTCCATATTATCAATAATATTTCAAAAGAAAAATATGTTAAAATCATAATACTCTTGATTTTGGTTTAAAAAACCATCTAGTTGTTCGATAGAAATAGATAAATTTTTCATTAAATTTAATTTATCAAATAATATAGATTATAAATATTTATATATAATAGTCAATGAAAATAATAATTATTTTTTAAAACTATAAATATAGATTATAAGTAATATTTTATACTTTTTACTGTATTTTAAAATATAGTGATTTTGCTATAATATGAAGTTAATTATTAAAAATCTACAATAAATGAGGTACAAAACAAATAGAAAATTTTTTAGATAATTTGGATATTTAGTATAAAAAGATATATTTAAAATATATTCATTTTAGTTATTTTTAATATAAAATATGGAAATACAACAAGCATGGTATAGGATTAGTGTTAAAGCATTAATTTATAATGAAAAATGAGATTTTCTACTAACAAAAGAAAACAATTGAACTTGGGATATACCTGGTTGATGACTAGATCATTGAGAAAATTTTGATGTTTGTATAAAAAGAGAATTACAAGAAGAAATGTGATTAGAAGTTATATGGATAGATAAAAATCCTAAATATTTTATTACAGCGCATAAACCAGAAAGCAAAACAAGACCTTGGCTTGCAAATATTTTTTATGAAGTAAAAGTAAAAGATCTAAATTTTACTCCAAGTGATGAATGTGTTGAAATATGATTTTTTAATAAAGATAATATAAATACTATAAATACAATTGTTAATGTTAAAGAATTTGTTAATTTATTAAAAAATAATTAACAATAAAATGGATTTATTATTTAAATTTTGAAAATATTGAATTACAAAAGAAGCTTGGGATTTATGAGAAAAAAAATCATCTATAAATACTATTTCTTGTTGATTTTATATTGCTAATTTTTTCTTCAATTTATGAATGAAAAACTTAGGAATTATATTTATGAATACTACATATCAAGATTGTTATGATAGAATATTAAAACACTTACCTTAGATTATCTTATTTTAAAAAATTCTTTAGCTTTATTTAAAATATCAATTTGAATAAATGGGTATGTAAGATTTTCAGGAATTTCTTCAAATAAAGATATTTCTTCTATTTCTGAATCAGGTAACTCTCATAATAGTAACACATTTACTATATAAACATTACCATAGTAAGTAATTCATTTTTCCAACATTTCAAGCTTCCGAGAACATAAAAATTCTAAGTCAACTCAATTTATTCAGGTTTCTTCATATAATTCTCTTTTAGCAGAATTTAAAGAAGTTTCTCAATTTTCAATATGACCTCAAGGAAGTTCCCAAGTAGTTTTTCATTTTCATCTTACTAACAACCATTTTCATTGATATAAACAAACTATATTTGTAAATCAAACTAATTTATCTTCTTGAGATATATCATAAATTATAACACTTATATTATTCATAAATATAATAATTATAGATTATAAAACATTTTTACAATATATATTTTTTTTATTTTTTCAATTTAATTTACCAAAATAACCAAAGCTTCGCTTTGGTTATTTTGGTTTTTTGCTTTGGTTATTTTGGTTCCTTAACATTACTTAAGTTTTTTCTCATTTTTACTATATCCCAACCTGTACCAGCTTTTATTCAAGTTTGTTCAAAAACAGCTATAAGTTCAGTTGGATTTATTGTAGCTCATAAAACTCAATCGAATCCTTTTCATGAAAAAATAGATTCTTTAGCTCATACTTCTCCATAAACTAGTTTTTCCATAAATTTAATTAGATTTTGTTTCCATTTTGTACCACCTGCCTCAGTATCAGTTTCACCAAATCTACCATTATCTAAATCTATAGTTTTTAAATTTAGGTTTAATTCTCATAGATTAAATACATTTGCTTGAAGTTCTCTAACTAATTGTTCAGTTATACTTTGTGGAATCCTATCAAAACCAAGAGAAGAAAGAAATTTTGCAATTTCTCTTTTTTCATCTTCTTTTTGTTCTCTTTCTTTCTTATCATCAAATTCAATCTTTGAAAAAAATTGTCTCATTTCAGTATCAATATCTAAAATATCATCGTGTATATCATTAAGTTTTTTTTCAACTATTGCAAGATTATCTTTCATTGTTTTAATTTCTTGTTCCGCCCATAACTCTCTTGGTTCTGGTAACTCATTTTCTCTATTTTTTAATTCTGCTTCTTTTAAATCAAAATTACTTTTTTCTCTTTCAAAATCTTTTTTTAATCAATCTCTTTTTGTTTGCCACTCTCTTCTTTTTTCATTGAATTCTTTTGGTATACGAGGAAGTTTTGTTTCTATTTTATAACCATTTTCTGATCTTATAAAAGCCTTTGGTGGAAGAGATGAAAAGTCTATTTCCTTATCTCAAAGACTATATCATTTTCCTGTTGAACTTATACCTTTTAGATTATTTCAAAAAAATTCTTTTGTTTGAGTTTGTCTTATAACTGAAGTTTCATTTTCTTTAATGCTTGATTTTTCAATTATTTCATTCCACTTATTCAGTTTTTGTGTAAGTTCTAGATTTCACTCTGCAAAATATGTAATTGAACTCAGCATATTATTATATTGAGTATCACCTGCTTTTTTAGCTATTTCAAGAACTATTTGAAGATTATTTCATTCATTTAAGAATTTAATAATCTCATCTTTTGCTTTATTATTAGATTCAAAATTTCAACTTTTTGCTGTTTCTTCTAAATTAGTAATAAGTTCATTAAATCTTGGAATAGATTTTAATACTGAATTATCTTTTAATCTTATAATTTCTGATGAAAATGATTTTATGTTAGCATCTAATATAATTTCTTTATTTGTTAATTCTTGTTTTTCAACTACTGTTTCTTGTTTTTCAACTACTGTTTCTTGTTTTTCAACTACTGTTTCTTGTTTTTCAACTACTGTTTCTTGTTTTAATCATTCTGCTTTATTAATAATATTTACTAAACTCAAATTAGTTTGAGGAAATTTTTTTTTAAAATCCATGATAGATTCTTCATCTGGTGGAAATCAATTCATTTCTAAATAATTATTAATTTCTGTATTATTTAAATCATTTGAAAAAATAGATAAGATTTCTTCTTTATCATCTCTTGTTTCAAGCATTTTTACAAAATCTTTAAATCATTCAAAATCTTTAAATTTTGAAAGAGTTGTTTGTAAATCATTTTGATTATTTAATCATTCTGATGAATCTATTCCTTTTTCTATACCAGACATAAAAAAATGATAATAATATATATTATTATCATTTTATCATATTATATTTCTCTATGCAAAAACTATGCTGTTTTTTTACTCATAGCATCTCTAACTTGTCTTAAATTATTTAAAATTTGTTCCTTAGCTTTTATTCTTTCTCTTATTTTATCATTTTCCTTTTTCATTTCTGCTGTTTCCTTTTTCATTTCTGCTGTTTCCTTTTTCATTTCTGCTGTTTCCTTTTTCATTTCTGCTATTTCTTTTTCAATAGTTTTTATTTTTTCAAGAAGTTCAGATTCAGATAATGAAGCAAGATACATATTATATTTATCTTTTTCTTGTGCAAGCTTTCTTGATGATTCAATTCATTGTACAAATTCTTCTCAAAATCAGTATTTTTTCAGATTAGTAATAGTTTCATTTAAATATTTTTCTGATTTATTGATAGTACTTTCTGGATTATAACTTATAGATTTTAAAAACATAATAAAATTCAAAATCACATACTTTACTCATTCTTCTTTTTTTTCATCTCATTTAGCAGAATTTACAAGTAAATCATACATTTTTTTAACCTTTCATTGTTCTACATCATTCATTTCTTTGTATGATCCTAAGCTTTGAAGTCTAGAAAAATCATACACTCATTTTACTCATTCAGCTCCAGCTAACAAAACTGGCTCTGTTTGAGAAAGTAAAGCATCTAGTTTCATTTCTGTTGATGTATGAACTAGAGTTTTTCAAACTTGATCTTGAACTCATAATCTTGCTGTATCAACATTTTCACTAGTTTTAGCATCTACATTTCCAGTTAACAATGTAGCTGAAAGAGCTAAAGCTCATAATGAAAGTGGTGATGTTCATTTATCATTTTGATTAAATGCCATTTTTACGCGAATTATATTATAAATATGTATTATTATAATATCTTTTCTCGTTATTGTCAAAATAAAAAACTAAAAAAATTTCTTTTTTTAGTTTTTATGATTATATTTGGGTTCTTTTTTTTATTTTTAGATTTATATAAAATATCTTTTAAAATATGTAATACTTTATTATTTTCATATTTATAATGAATGATGAACTCAATAACGTTTATCTTTTGAATTAAAAAATAATATATTATATTATTATCATAAAAAATGTAGAAAATCCTTATTTTTTGATCTATATTTAATAAAATTACTTTCAGTAAATATATTTTTTTTACTTAAAGTTTCTTTTAATTCTACAAATCTATTTTCTAATTTTAAAAGTGGTAATTCAGATAATTTTCAAAACCAAAATGGTATATATTTTTTAGAAAATAATTTAATAGTAAAAAAGTTGTTATTCTTTCAAAAACTTGTTGTTAAATTAGATATATAAAAATCACTATTATTAATATTTCTAATCAAATTTTTATTTTTAAAATTTGAAAATTTAGAAAATTTAATTTTATCTTTATTAAAAAATAAAAATTCTATATCAAAATATGATTCAACTAAAGAATAATAATATATATGGTCTTTTGTATCAAAAATATCTAAATTTCTTAATTTTTCATTTTTATTATAAATAATTTTAGAATAATCATTCTTATTTGATAAATCTACTAAGTATAATACTTCATTTAGAGATTTATTAAATGCTTTTTTAAAATCTAAATCTGCTCAGGCTCAAGTAAATAAATAAGGAATTTCTTTTTTATTATTTATTCATATGCATAAAATAATATTTATTCAGTAATCAAAATTTAGATTTAAAAAGGTGAAATTATAACAATATTTTTTTTCTAAATTTGCTATTTTGTTTTTATAATAAATATCATCAATTTCTACTATATTTGGAGATAATTTATAAAAATATGTCAAAGCTATACTATCTCTTTCTAATAGTTCATAATATGAATTTAAAAAAGCATCATAATAATTTCAATGAGTTGAAATCCCATTAGAGTTTCAGATAAATTTTTTTATTGATTTAAAATCATTAGATGAATATATAAAATCAATTGGAATTGAAAGTATATTTTTTTCATCTAACATTATATTATTATTAGTAATCTTATTTATTTTATAAACTGGAAATCAATTTAATTTATCAATATATTCATTATTATCAATATTATATCATATGTAATTATAAGAAAAATCATTTATTAAATTAAAATTAGATGTTTTATGAAAATTATCATTTTGAAGTTTTAATGAGGAATATCTTTCTATTCACTCTGAAAATCACTTTATTATAGATAATTTTGAATCTATATCAGTTCATTTAGTTATTATTGATTTATAATTTAATCAATCTATATTAACAGGATTCAATAAAAATAAATCTACATTAATTTTATTAATATTATAATGTGATATATAATTTATAAATCAAAAATCACCTATTAATTTTGATAATTTTTTAAACTTTATTTTTATATTATTTTTATATAAATAATTTTTATTAAATTTTAATAAATGTTTGTCTAAAGAAATATTATGTTTTATTTTTTCTGATCTAATATCTCAATTTAATTTAGATATTTTTATAAATGAGTTATTAATTAATTTATTCAAATTTAAATTAATAGAAATATCTTGAATACTGTTAGATAAATAATAATTTTTAATATTAGAAAATAAAATATCAATATATAAATCTCTATTTTTATTAATACTCACATACTTTAAAATAAAATCATTTAATAATGATTTATTAAAAACTATAAGTTCATTTTCGAATGTATCAATTATAAAATAATTATAATTAATATGTTTATTATTTTTATATAAAACTAATAAATCAATAATATATCAATAAAAATAATTATCTTTTCATAAATATTCTAATTTAAAATTATTATCAATATCAATATTAGTATTATAAATTGATATAATTTTATTATCAAAATCTAATCAAAATATTTTTTTATTTCAAAAATCAATTATTCTTTTATATATCATATAAACATAGTATTTAAATATAATAATTTTTTATCTTCAAATAAAGATTTTATAAAGTCATTATTAATATTATTTGCTATTAGATTAGAAATATTTTCTTCAACTACACTTCAAATTTCCAAAGTACCAATATTAAAATCATTACTGAATAATGATAAATTTTGATAAATATGTCCTGCCTCTAATAAAAGAAAAGGTAAGCTTTTATTATAATATTTTTTATAAATTTTATCAATTAATCAAAATGCAATAACTACTCATTTTGTATTATCTATATTTAAAAACTGAATAGCTCATTTCGAATCATTATCGGCCCATATTGCTGATTTAGTAAGTATTTTTCATAATATATCTAAATAATTTAATGAACTAGAAATTAATATATTATCTTTTCAATTAAAATAATATAAATTTCAATTATCTAAAATAGAAAACAAAACTATATTATAAAAACCACCAGCAGATGGTACAGTTTTATGAATTGTAGAAATTTTAGATCAATTACATACATGCCTGTGTTCTCTATAATCAATATTTCAATAAGATATCCTAAGTAATTTTAATAAATCATTAGTAATATCATTTTCTTTATATATATATTCTGTTCTAAATGATCTTCTATATTTAAGATTTTTATATTCTAAATTATCTAAATCCACTAAATCTTTAGATAAAAATCAATTGTCATAATAATATGGAATATCTGAATATTTATAATCTAACTTAAGAGAAATATTATATGGATTATACCATTTTTTTGAAATATATAATAGTTCCTTATAAAATTCTTTTTGATTTATAAAAATATCATTTTTTATAAATAGATCATAAATTGATTCTACTCACTCTTGATCTAATATTTTTTCATTATTAAAAGTATTTACAAAATCTAATTTTATAAATACTTTTTTAAAATTATTTACAAAAAAAATAGATATAGCTTTAGCAAAAACTTTATTTTTAATTTCAATATTATTAGTATGGAAAAAAATAACAAACTTACTTCAATCAAACATATAATTAATTGAAGTATTAATTTTTAAATACATAAAAATCTATTTAATACAAATAAAAAATATTCTATCAGAATTATCATTTGCTATATTAAAATTTTCATCAACAATTATTATTTTAGAAAATTTATTTAAAGATTTTTTGATTTTGTCTATTTTAAAAGAATTTTCTTCAATATTTTCATGAAATAAATTAAAATTATTTCAATTAGTATTTTCAAAAAATTTTATATTCCACTTTACTATTCAATTTCATTTATCTTCTGTTGTAAAAAATATTATATCATTACCTATTTCATACATAATTGGTTTATATTTTGATACTTTTTCTAATTTTGTTTTAGTATTTATATCAAATAAAAATATTCAATTAGTATTTAATAAATCATATGATTTATTAAATACTTTTTCCCAATCAGAAAAATCAACTAAATGATTTATAGAATCAAATAAACAAGTTACAAAATCAAATTTCATAATATCAAAATGTAATTCTCTCATATCTTGTTTATAGAATATTCACTTAACTACATTTTTTTTAGCTATTTCTAACATATTTTCCGATAAATCTACTCCATATTTAGTATAATTATCATTAAGTTTGCTAAGAATTTTTCAAGTTCAACAAGCTATATCTAATATATTTTTAGGATTTAAATTATATTGAATAATAATTCTATCTATAAATACAATATAATTTGATCTATCTCACATTAATTTATCATAATATTTTGCAAAATTTTCATACATATTTTAAATATAGTTATTAATATTTTCTTCATTTATATATATACTTTTATTTTCTCAATATGTTCAACGTAATTTATCAAGCTTAGGATTATTCCAAATTTCAAGTATACTATTTTCTAAAACATTTCATAATTTTAATGTCCCACTTGATCATAATTTTGAGTCTAAATAACAATCTCATTGCCACTTTACAGAAAAATTATAAAATCAATTACTAATCAAAGTTAATGATTTTTTAAATGGGTGAAAATCTTTATCATCAGCCTTACCAACATTATTAACCCAATATGAATTTCTTGTTCTAACTAATCAATCTCTAACATATTTTATATATGATTGTCATAAAATTTTTAATTCATCATCAGATAATAAATATTTATTCATAAAAAATCAGCGTCCATATGGTGATAATGGTGAGATATAATGAAATGTTGCTCACAATTCATTTACTAATTTAACCATAGATTCTAATTCAAATAAATTGTTTTTATGTATTACACTTGAAACTGTATATTTTATTCATGCGTTTGCTAATAATTTCATACGTTTTTTAGATTTTTCAAAAGATCATTCTCATCTCATCCAATCATGAGTTTTTTCAGTTGCTCAATCTAAACTAACTTGGAAATCTTCTAAATTTTTTATATTTTTTATTCTATTAGCAATGTTTTCTGTCATTTCATCATAGTCAGATAACAAAATAAGTGATAATTTTAATCTATCTGCCTCCTCTATAATATCAAATATATTTTCTTTTATCATTGGTTCACCTCAACTAATAACTATTGTTGTTACTCAAGAATTTCTAATATCTTTTAAAACTTTAAACCATTGTTCTTTATTTAATTCATAATCATGAGGTGCATTTGGCGCTGATCTGCTAACACAATGCTTACATGCTTTTGGACATCTCTGAGTAATATATATAGACATATTTGTAGGTGCATTTAACCTATCTGTCTTCATATCTTTATAATCAATATTATCAAAAAATATCATTGCTTCAGAATCACTTTCATCACTATCTACAATAATAGTTTTATCTTTAGAAAAGTCATTAAAAAATTTTTCTAAATCTTGTATTTCAATATCTAAATCACTTAATTTAAGCGTATTTATTAATTCATTAATAGTTAATGGTTTATTTAATAATCTAAGTATTAAATAAGCATCTTTATTAATTTGTTTATAGTTTTTTATAGTATGATTGTATATAATTCATCAAAAAAATTCTTTTCTAAGTATAATATTTCATAATTTAAATTTTGTATTCATTTTTACATATTTTTAAAATATAAAAAATTAAAATTAAGGAGGATTGCCTCCTTAATTTTATCTATTTAGAACAAACATTATTTATTTGTTCTTTAGAATCTTCTATTACAACTCTAGTTGTAGGCATAACTGTACTTCAGTTATTTAAAAGAAATGCTGGTTCATCTTTAATGAACTCAATTTCAGAAGGTTTTAACACCATAATAACTAAGTTATAATATAAAATTACAAGAGTTTTTTTGACTTTTCTTTGTCTATGTATTTATAATTTTTTTTAGAAAAAAGTCAATAAGCCTTAGACAGAATCTATAATGAAATACAGCTTTTAGAAAAATAATATATACTAAAAATAATAAAATGAAGTGAATGAAAACATAAGATAATTGATTATGTATTTATACCTACGATTTTGATGAAAAAAACTAAAAAAATTGATTTTTAAGCCTTTATCCATATATTTAAAAGCAATTAATTTAATTTATAATATTATTGTAAGATGGATTATTCTAGAGAATCCCTTGATAGACAAGAGAAAATACAAAACTTAAAAGATGCTTGAGTTATTTGTTATGCAAATAATTATAGAGGAAAACAAGATATTGTAACTATAAGAAAAACAAGCGAAAACGAATACAAAGATGTAGATACTCTTATGGAATCTTGAAGTGAAAATACTTTTCAAACAGCTGGAAGAATCATGTCTTCTAGAGGTATGTGAAAACTTATTTTTGGTAAGATAAGAGATGCATCTGGTGATATACAATTTTGTTTTGCAAGAGATAAAGTTGTTTTCAATACTGGAAAAAAATTAGTTTCTAGTATAGTTTTAGGATGAGAAGAAAAATCTGCTTTTAAGGTTGCTGAAAAATTTTGCCAAGTTTGAGATTATATCTGAATAAAAGGTGATTTATTTTTAACAAAACACTGAGAATTAACTATTTTTGTAAATGAATTTCAAATACTTAGTAAAGCTATAAGACCACTTCCAGAAAAATTTCACGGGCTTACTGACAAAGAATCTATTTATAGACAAAGATATCTAGATATGATTATGGATGATGATTCTTATAATAGATTTGTTATGAGAAGTCGTTTCATAAAAACTCTTAGAGATTTTTATGATAATAATAGCTTCTTAGAAGTAGAAACTCCAGTTTTAGGGAATGCAGCAAGCTGAGCTGCTGCTGCTCCTTTTATAACTCATCACAATGATTTTGATGAAGATTTTTTCCTAAGAATTAGTCCTGAAACATATCTAAAAAGAGTTACAGTTGGTAGATTTGAAAGAGTAGTAGAATTTACAAGAAATTTCAGAAATGAATGAAGTGATCCAAGTCATATGCAAGAATTTTCTGCTATAGAACACTACGCTTGTTTTTGGAATTATGAAGACAATATGAGATTTACAGAAGAAATGTTTGATTTCATATTTAAAAATATTCCAGAACTTAAAAAAGAAGTTTTAGTAAAAGATAAAGCTTGAGTAGAAAAAATGGTAAACTTCCAAACTCCTTGGCAAAGAATAGATTATATAGAAGGTATAAAAGAAGTTTGTGGAATTGATGTTTCTAAATATGTAATTTGAGATGAAGCAAAATTACTATCTGACATAAAAACAGCTTGAATTCAATTTGAATGAATGGATAAAATGGTGGTTCCTACTTTGATAGATTATTTATTTAAAAAAGTATTAAGACCAAGTATAGTAGGTCCAGCATTTGTTTACAACTATCCAAAAACTATGCAACCTCTTGCTCGTCAAAATGATGATAATCCTGAAATAGTTGAACAATTTCAAGTTGTTGTTAATGGTTGGGAAATAATAAAAGCATATAGTGAGCTTGTTGATCCAGCTATACAAAAAGCAAATTTTGATAATCAAGCAAAAGCAAAAGATATGTGAGATGAAGAAGCAACTAGCTGAGATGATGATTTCGTACTTGCTATGGAATATGGTATGCCTTGTCAATCTGGTTGGTGAATGTGAATTGAAAGAGTTTTTTCTCTTTTGACAGAACAAGAAAACTTAAGAGATGTAGTATTATTCCCTCTTATGAAGAGTGAAAAACAAGGTGAAGCAAAAAAAGAAGAAGTTTAAAAACTTCTTCTTTTTTAAATGTTATTTAATTTGACTATCCATATATTTTATTTATTATTAAGTAATAGTATATTTTAAAAATAATTATGATTCAAATTAGTTGCTCAAAAGAAGATTTACCAATTGATGAAAAAAGTCTATTTAATGTTTGATTTGTTTTTAGTCATATAGCAAATAATAATTGAAATTATACAATAGAAAATAAAACATTATCGACTCAAGAAAAAGTAGATGAAATAATGGCTGAAAAAATTAAATTACTTAAAGAAGTAGTTTGACTTGATGAAAAAAAATTACTTTCAATGTTTTATCATGATTGATGAATAAAATTATCAATGGAAGATTTAGAAGAAATAGTATGATCACTATTTTTAGTTTGAGAAGAAATTGAGTGATGAAAGAAAAAAATAGAAATTCCAATAGAAGAACATCCTTTTATAAGGGCTCTTTTTGATGATTTTTGTTATTTTTGAGGTAATTCTCTAAATTTTAGAAATAATAAATATTATTTTTTATTTGATAGTTTAGATATTTGAGAGGTTGAAAAAAATACATCAATAAATGATTACGAAATAAATAATATAAATTTTGAAGAATTTAAAAAAGAATTATATAGAAGTTATAATAGAATTGATCAACACTTAAAAATGTTTCTAGATTTTTTTTCAGGATGGACAAATTACAATATAATGGAAAATTATTGAGAATTTAGTAAAGAAATAAATCAATTATTTTCTAGACAAAAAATAGAATTAATAAAAATTGCAATCGATAATACTAATAGCTCTCCTGATAAAAAATTTAATGAAAAAACAAAAAATGAGTTAAATAAATTAGTTATATTAATAGAGGATTTTTTAAAAATGGTTAATAAAATAAAATTACCTTTAGATTTAAAAAATCCATATCATAGACAATTATATTTACAACATATTGATAGTATAGTTAAATTTATAGCTTACAATAGTGTATGATTTAATAATATAAAAAATATATTAAAATTAGATATTGATGAAGTTTTTAGAAAATATGTTTATAGTGATATATCAAATTCTTTTAAAAAAGTAATTTTATGAATGATAGATGCAAAGATAAATATATTAGCATTTATGCAAAATATGTCTCAAATTTTATTTAATAAAAACTTCTTTAATCCTGATTTCGAATGAAATTTAGTTTTAAGAAAAGATCAATTAGAATATATAAAAAAAATAAATCCTGATTTAATAAAAGAATTCAAAACATTTCAAGAAAAAACTATAAATGAAAATGAAACAAATAGAGATTTAGCAATAGAACTTGATGCAAATATTTGATACTTTATTGATATATTAATTTGAGATAAACCAGAATCTTATATTTATGCTACTGCTTGATTAAATACAGATTTAAAAGAAATTGATATGTGATATGATGAAAGTAGTGTTGAATTATTTAGTGCTAGTATAGAGTTATTTTGAAAATTATTAGAGCAAATTGAAAAATACTGAGAAATTCTTGATCAAAAATGATTAATATCACATGAAAAAGAAAAAAGAAAAGCATTAAAACAAAATAAAAAAGCTCCAGTTGAATTTGAAAAAGGAAAAAATGTAGCTTATAAAGATGCTAAAAGAAATTCATTAAAAAAATTAATTCGTTTACATAGAGAAGAAAATCATCCTATAGTAATGATTAATACAGCTCAAAATGCATATAATCATTTGCATATAAATTGATTAAAAGATGAAAGTCTCCATATTTTGAGTGTTAATTACTGATGAAGTATTGTATGATATTTTGCAAAACATACTTTTGAAAGATTACATTGAAAAAATATACTTATAAATTTATGAAATATTGTTTACTCTATTTATGATTTAAAGAATGCGTCAGATTTTTTAAAAATAGTAGATTATCCTTTTTTAGAATATATGGAAGAATTTAGTTCTGAAGAAATGAAAAGATTTTTAAGTTGATTAAACCATGCTATTATTTTTGATGATAATACATGCAGTTGAAGAACCTTAAATGATTTATCAAATTTAACAATGCAAAGTTGATATTATTGAAAAGTAGATATTTTTGCTTGTAGAGTTAGTCAAAGATTAGAGTGATATGATTCAAGTGTAAATGAAAATAAAATCTTAAATTTAATTAAAAATGCAGCTATAGAGTCAAGAAAAACAAGAGTTTGACAAGTAAAAAGAAATTACAAAGAACTTGTATGAACAATTATATGAAGAAGTATGTATTATTCATGGTGAAAAGATAGAAAAAAAGAAGAAGTTTAAAAACTTCTTCTTTTTTAAAACCCACTTTGCAATTCAAGCATTTTAGCATAAATTCATCATTTTTTTATCAAATCATCATGAGTTCATGATTCTTTTATTTGAGAATTTTCCATAACAAATATGTTGTGTGCATGTCTAACCGTTTGCAATCTATGAGCTATAACTATAACAGTTCTTCAAACAAATAAATTGTTCATTGCTTTGGTAATTTGTTCTTCACTAAAACTATCAAGTGCTGAAGTTGGTTCATCCAAGATAATTATTTTTGGATTTTTAAGCATAATTTTTGCTATTGCAAGTCTTTGCTTTTGTCATCAACTAAGTCTAACTCATTTTTCTCAAATTTGAGTTTCAATTCAGTCTTGTAAATCATAAATAAATTCACAATTTGCTTGTTTTATAACTTCTATAAGTTCATCATTTTCTAATTCCCTATTTATAGCATAAGTCAGATTTTCTAAAACACTTCAATCAAAAACACTTGGTTCTTGAGTTAGATAACCTATATCTTTATAATAACTTTTCAGACTTATTTCTGATAGTTTTTGTCAATCTATTATTATATCTCAACTATTAGCTTTTATATAACCTGAAATTAGTTTCACAAGTGTAGTTTTTCAACTACCACTATTTCAAACAAGTGCTGTAATTTGTCATCATTTTATTTTTAAATAAAATTTTTCAAATATATTTTTTCACTCAAAATAACTATAAGTTAGATTTTTTATTTCTATATCTCATTTTTTATAAATAAATTCATTTCATTCATCATAACCTTGTAGTTTTGGTGTATTTTCAAAGAAATCCCAAAGTTTTTCTATATCTATAAACTCTTTTGTAAGATTTAAATAAAAAACTATAAAATTACCAATTGCAGAATTTATAACCAAAAATATAGAAGTTATTCAGACAAATTGACTTAATGTCATCTCTCATGAAATAACAAATCTTCAAAAAAAAGAAACAAAAACAAAAAGTGAAATACTTATAAACAAAGGCATTATTCTATTTTGAATTGTTCTACCATTTGACATATCCAAATTTATCCCTGACATTTCATTTGAATAAGTTTCAATTTTTTCTATTTCTGAGTTTATCCTATCTGTTTGTAAAATTTCATTTTTACTCATAAGAACTTTTGTAATTAGACGAAGTCTATTATTTCTTATTTCTGATCTCCTTCTACGATATCTAAATTGATAATTATTTACAACAACTAAGATACTAACAGATAAAAAAAGTAAAATTAAAAATCAAATAGTATAATAAATCCCATGTGAAGAAGTAATATAAAAAACATATGATAAAAGTATAAAAAGTCAGATCCCTTTTTCAAAAGAATCAGCTAGAGATTCTGACCACCTAAATCTTCAATTTTCAAGAATAGCTATAATCTTTCAAATTCATATTTTTTCTACTTCAGTATTATTCATTTGAATAAACTTATTAAGATACATATCATAAATATTTTTATCTGATTGAGGTATAGTTATAACCCATCAAAATTTACGAGTTAAAAACCATAATAATTCATAAGTAAAAATAACAAATATATATAAATACAAAGTTTTTTCTAATAAAAAAATATCTTGTTTTGTTATTGCAAAAACTATTTTTTCTATAAAAATAACATGAATTAATGGTTGAAATGCTCTAATTATAGACTGTAAAAAATAAAATACATAATCTTTTTTATTGTATTTTATAAGTGAAAAAAACTTAAGTATTTTCTGATAAGATTTCATAATTACTTTTTTTTAATTTTAACTTCTCTGATTATAATTAATTCAAGCATTTTTTGAAATATAAATAAAAAAATATAACACTTTATTTTGCTTTAAAACTTATTATATGAGATAATTATAGTGAAAATATATATTTATAATTATAAAAATATGGCAGAGATTCCAAATGTAGATAATCTAATTGATTATTCAAGAAAAGATATAATAAAAACAACTAAAGATTCTCAAGAGTTAGTAACTCAATATGATTGAAAAATAAATGAAGAAAGTTTAAAAAAATTGTGAGAAACTCTTAATTTAAATCAAAATCAAATATCTGAAATTAGAGTCAAACTTAAACAAATAATAGCCGAAATAAAAAATAATTTTCAAAATCCATATATGGATAAAAGATCTAAAAATATTGAGGCAAGATATGATGATTTAATGTTAAGTCTTAATAATTTAAATACAGTAGCGGCAATACAAATATCAGAACTTTTATGATTAGATGCAAATAGTATATGAAACAATCTTAATAATACTATTATAAATGCTAGAAAATTACCGGATATTAATAAATATGGTGTTGAAAAAACTAATTGAAAACCGGATATACAAGTTTCAAAATCAGAAAAAAAACCAAATTCTCTTGAATTATGAGCAAATGAATTAAAAAATGGATATTTAAATTCATGAATTAAAAGAACAGAAAAAGTATTAAATGAAATATGAAAATAAAATATATTTATAAAATTACCCTATGAAATCACAAGAAATACTACAAATACTAAAACAAATATTTGACTTAAATCCTAATTTAGAGAAAATTATTTCAGAAAAACTGAAAAATTTAGATGAAACAAAAGAAAAAGAACTTTTAGTTTTACTTTTAAATTATACAAAAAAACAAAATGAACTTATAAAAGAATTAAATAATACACTTATTAAATGAAAAAATCAGATTGATGAATACAATGATACAATAAGTGAAGAATCACCCGAAGAAATAATTTCAAAAATATAAATATGGAAAAATTAGAATTTGAATTAAAACATAAAAATAAAAAGTGATTAGCAGAATCAATACAAAGTTATAGTAGGATTATAGCCATTTCTGTTGCTGCTATTTTATGAACACAAACATCAGATTCTATTGCTGATAATTTATTATCAGATACTGATGTAAAAATTTCATCTCCTATAAAAGAAAGTGTAGAGTCTAAACAAATTAAAAATGATTTAGTAAATACTTTATCAGTTCTAATGCTCGAGTCAAATTATAAATATATAGAATTTGAAAAATGAGTTATCAAAGCAATAGAACAAAAATTGCAAGATAATTGCAATTTATATTGAGAAAATTGTGATATAGAAGAACGTATTTCAATTTATAAAGAAGTAGAAAAAGAAATAATTTCTTTTTTTGAAAATAAAATTTTTCCAGGTTTTAACACTATATCAATAAAATTAAACAAAAAAAATACAAGTACAATATTAGACTTATTACCTTACATTGAAATTATTTTCAAAATTCGTTATTGAGAAAAATATATGGATGTATTAGATGTAAAAAGCATAAAAAATGAAGAATATACACTTATAATAAATATAGATAATCAATCATGAGAATATAAAATATGAGATATATGATTAGTTAAAAACAAATAAGAAGCAGTTTCACTGCTTCTTATTTGGTTTTATTTTGTTAATTTTTTTAATATTACTTCCCATCATTTTAATGCTTCTTCTAAAGTAGAATTTGGATTATCTTTTAGATAGTTTTCTAAGTATTGTTCCATTGATTTAACAAGATTATATACTCTTTTTTCACCATACTTAGATAAGTATTCTTTATATACTTCCAAATCTGATTCTAAAAATACATCTATATTATATCATATTCCAGGGGAATAAACTATATATTTTTTACCATTTATAATAGTTGTACCATATATAAAATCCCTTCAAATTTTAGAGTTTCAATTTCTAATTCCATAATTTCAATTCTTATCTTTGTATAACTCTGCTGTTCCTCACTCAATAAAATCGACTAATCATATTGTTTTATTTGGCTCAGCAATAGATAAATTTATACTTAATACAAATGCTCAAATTGCTAAACTAACTTGTTTTGAAAACTTTAATCCTGTTTTTTTATTTATTCAATCATTATCTTGATTTAAATTTTCTAAAGACATATTTATTTTTTAAATTATAATTAATTTTATTATACAAAATATTTTACAATATCAATTACGTAACTAAATAATTTTTATGCATATAATTTTTCTAAGGCGTCTTGTATTTTTTTTCAAGTATTTGATGCATGATTATTCATTTTATCTCAATGATAATAACTTAATCAAGTTTCGTTTTGAGCAATTGAAGCCCATTCTTTTGAAAGATTAAATTGAAAATTTTCTTTTTTAATATATCAATTTTTAAAATCATTCAATCATCTTTCTTGAAGTTTTATATATGCTAATTTATCTTGCATTTCTGGTGAAAATTTATCATTTTCATCAATTCAATATCTTTCTATCATTCATTTCAATGTATAATCCATAAATTGATATTTTCAAATAGCAGCAGATCACATTGATTTTTTATATTCTGCTTGATATGCTAAAATCTCTTTTAATGTCATATTTGTGAAATCAATTTTATTTTGTTCTCAATTTCAAAAAATTGCATTATAATTTAAATTTGTTCATTCTGCTAAAGATATAAAATCTAGAAGTCATTTATCTCATAATCATATATTTTCTAGATCAAAAGTTATTTTAGAGAATTTTTTAATAGAAAATTTATCTACTTCATCTTTTGTAATACCAAATTCTAGAGCTTTTTCCTTCCAATTATCTTCATAAGTTTCTTTTAAAAGAGCAAGAGTAAAATTATTTTTAGATGTAGATTCTTCTTCTACTTTTCAATTCCAAGCAGAATAATTATTTCTTACTCTATAATAATTAGTTAATAATTCTTCTATTTTTATTTGTCTATATCAATTTGATTGTTTTAAATAACTAATTGATTCTCCAAACAATTTTATAGCAAATTTTGGATCAATTGCTTTATCAATTGCACTTTTTATTAAATCATCATAATTGTTTTCTGCAAACTCTTTATTATCTTTATTTTCATTTTTAAAGTTAGCAAAAATTATTTCATTTTGTTTTTCTAATTCAACTGTATCACCTAATTTTGAAACTTCTAATTTAGTATTTTCATGAATTGTAAGTCTTCTATTTTGTGCATTAAAAAACTCTCATTTTAATCAAATTCTATTATAAGTTTCAGATCATAACTTTACTTCCCTTACTTCTTTTGGAAGAACTTGTCATGCTGTTGTTTTAAGATAAAGCTCTTTATTAAATTTAGAGTCAAATGTAAAAGTAAACTCTAAATCTTTTGTTTCTCATGAAGAAACTTTTGTAGAATCTATTTGAGATTTTGTTATATATTTTAACCTCTCATTTTCTGGAATCTTTAAAAATTCTCTACTTGAAATAGTTTTTAATTTTTCTTTTGTTTCAGTAAAAACTTCTTGAGCTTCTCTAGAAGTTTTAGTTTCTGGAGATACTGGAGATTTTTGTTTTTCTATTTTTGGAGTTTCTGGAGATTTTTGTTTTTCTAAAGACATAAAAAATTAGTTAAAATAATATTATTTTAACTAATTTTATCATATATATTTGTATTAAGCAAAATAATGAGCTCACCAAAATTTTCTTCATTTAGCTTGCATTGTGCTTACATATAAATCTGCTGGAATCGGACTTCTTGAATCTCAATTTCAAATCTTGTAATATGGATCTAGTACAAACCAAGATCATTTTTCATCTTTAAATGCTGCTACTCTGTGACCATATTCTTTATTTTTTTCACTTGCATCTAAATATAAATCAGCTACTTTTGTTTCTGAATCTCACTTTGGTGGGAAATTACTTATATCTCAATTATATAAATCAAATGAAGCTTTAGCACTTGATCATTGATTTATTTGTCAATCTACTCATAATCTAGCTAAATTTAGTCTAGCTGTTCTAGAACAAAGTGTAGTTCAAGAATCACTTCTTTCAGCTGGATAAGAATATTCTGCTGGAGTAAAATCATTTAATTTTCAAAAATCATATTTTGTTACATCACTATTTCTAGAACTATAACTATCTATTTCTTCTTGTTTAAATCATAATTTTAAAGCTGATTCCTTCCAAGTTGTAGGAGTTGCAACTTTTAACACTTTTGCAACTTGATTTATATCTGTTTTATTATATCAAGAAACTTTTGCTATTTCCGTTGCTAACATTTCTATATCAGCTTTTTCAATAGTAGATAATTTTTCAAATTCTTCTATTCTTCTACCAACAACTCATATAAATAATTTTGGTTCTATATCTTTATCTATTGCTTCTGTTATAATATTTTTGAATTTTTCATCCTTGTATTCTGGATTTTTTTCCACAAATTCATTATATTTCTTTTGATTTGCTTCACTTAAATTATTTAGTTCTTCTGTTGTTGCTATTTTATTAATCGAAATATTTGTTTTATCATGAATTGTTAATCTTTTTTCTCAATTATAAAACTCTCATTTTAATCATATTCTAGAATAAGTTTGACCATCTTTTGTTACCTCTCTAACTTCTTTTGGTAATACTTGACCTGCAGTTGTTAGCATATAAAGTTCTTTATTTATTTTTCAATCATTATCCATATCAAAACTAAAAGTTAAATCTTTTACTGATCATGAACTTATACTATTACTATCTACATTATTTTTTGTAACATATTGTAATCTTTGGTCTTCCGGCATACTTAAAAAATCTTTACTTGATATAGTTTTTAGTTTTTCAGTATCATATTTAAGCTTTTCTCATTTTTCATCTATTCAAGCTGAAAATTCAAGTTTATCTCACATTTTTGAAAGAGATTCTGTAATACTTTTTAAATCTGCTTCAGTTATTTTTCTATCTTTTTGTGCTTGTTCAAAAGCTTTTTTATATCTTTCTAATAACTCAATAGTTGGCTTTGCTTCTGGATCAGTTTTTATAGTAGAATCTCCTGTTAATCATCTAAATAAAATATCTACAGCTTTTTTTGTAATTTTTTCTGTAGCTCATATTATTTCTAATTTATTTGTAAGTTCATCTATTTTATTTTGTACTTCTTGTTGTTCTGGTGATAATTTACTTTTATCAACAACTCATCACTCTACTTTTTGTGATTGTTGTTGTTCTGTACTTTTTCATTGAGCTTCTACCATATTTTTGTTTTAAATTATATTTATATTTATTTTAACATAATTAAATTAATAAAACAAAAAAACACATAAAATATGTGTTTTTAAGCTGCCTTTTTCAATTTATCAGAGTTATTAGCATAATACATTATGCTTGAATTTATATCATTTAATAACTTAGTTAATCAAGGGATAATCCTCTTTGATCTTTGTTTTTCTAAATCATCATTTGAAGTTGCTATAATATTTTTATGATATTCTATTTGTTTTTCATAGTATGAAACTAAATTTGTTTGTTTTGATAATTTATCAAATAATTCTGTTTTTTGTTGCATTGATAAATTTGAATTTGCTATTTTAGACATTAATTCATTTTTATATCTAGTGCTATATTCTGAAACTTCATTATCAAAATTATTTGCTAATTTAATTTCTACTACATTTTTAGAATCAACTTTAGAAACTTGAACTCATTTTGTTTCAGATTCACTTGGAACAAAACTTGCATCGTTTGAAGCTTCAATACTTACACTTGGAGAAATAATAGTTTTAACTTTTGATTTTGATAGTAAAGTAGTATCTTCTAAATTATGTTCTGTTGCTAATATTTGATCATATTTAGAACTAACTTTTTCTAAATAATCACTTGTTTTTGTTCATAACCAATCTCATTTTACTTGTGACAATCTAGTATAAAAAGCACTTACCGGATTTTTTTGTTTAACAGCGTAGTCAGTTATTCTTTCTCAACCACGAGCTCATCTATGATGCATAACTGTCAAAATTTGATTAATAGGAACTCACATTTTTACAACGCTTAAAACAGATTCACTATTTAATGCATATTTATGATTTGCCATTGTAAATTGATGCATTACCTTTTTTTGCAAAGTTGCAGATTTTTTATATGCAATTAATTGTTTTTCAGTAGTTATTCAAAATAAAGCTAATGTTTCATTTGTAAATTGATAATATCAATGTGCAAATTTAGAACTTTCAACTCACAATTGTTTTCATTTTTTTGAATTATTTGCATGTTGATTTCAGTTACTTTCAACTCACATAATTGATTTTATATAAGCATCATAACTAAAATCAAATAAATTACCTATTTTATTTTCTTTTGTTATTTCTTCTTTATTTTCTTTAATTTCATTATTTTCTAAAGAATTTTTTTCTTCTTTTAAATCTTGTTTTTTTACTTTTGTTTTAAATATATTAGCTAGATTTCCAGCATCTTTTTCATCTCTTGCTAATATATATTCTCTACCAGCTATAAGATCATTCCTAGGATTTACAACTCTATTTCAAGTTCATTTTTCAACCAATAATTCCCAACCAGTTGAAACTCAAAAAGAACGAATCATAAATCACTCTACACTATCTCATTTTAAAGCTTTTCAAATCATTATTTTTTTAATTTCATTACTTTTTTCACTACTTTCTGGAGTTTGAGAAACCATAGCATATTTTGGATCTAAGTCTTGATTTCAAGCTATAACAGCTGTATTTAATCATATAGACAATCATAAAATAGCTCATATTTTTTTAGCATAATAAGATACTCATTTTTCTACTTCAGAATCTACTTTTGAAGTATTTATATTATCACTATTTTTAGAGAAGAAATTTTTGAAAAACATAGTTAATAAATTTAAAAAATTTAATATAATTACTAAGATTTTAAATATAAAATATATTTTGTCAATATCTTTAAAAAAGATAAAAAAATCCAGTTTTTAAAAACTGGATTTTTTCGTTTTATTTTACAACTTCGAAATTTAATCTAAGCATTTTTTCATCTGCTTCAACTAGTTTTACTCTTACACTATCTCAAAGCGTAAATTTATTTCATAATTTATCTCTATGAGTTTGTAATTTTTCATCATAATGCGTTCCATCTATTTCAACAAATCATTCTGCTGTATCAGGTAATTCCACAAAAAATCATTTATAAATTGTACCTGAAATTATAGCATCAAACTCTTGTCAAACTTTGTCTTTATAATATTTTACTACAAAATAATCTCTTACTTTATACTCAAGTTTATCACTAAGTCTTTCTCTTTCACTAGAATTTGTACCAACTTTTGGAAGAATTGATTTATAATGTGCTTGTCTTGTAGGATCTAATTTTGAATTTAGAGATTCTTTTATAATTCTATGAATTTGTAAATCAGGATATCTTCTAATTGGTGAAGTAAAATGACTATAAAATTCTAAACCTAGTCCAAAATGTCCAAAATTTATATGAGAATAACTTGCTTGAGTTAAAGTTCTAAGTGTCATTCTTTCTAAAAATCTTCTTTTTGTATCTGGTAAATCTGAAAATTTTTCTATTAATTGACCAAATTCTGCAGTAGTATTTTCTTTGAATTTAAATTTTATACCAAATAAATTTAATTTATCTTGTAAATCTACTATATCATTTTCTTTTGGAATTTCATGAATTCTATAAAGAAATGGAAATCTAGAGTATTCTTTAGCAACTGCTTCATTTGCAGAAACCATAAATACTTCAATTAATTTATTTGAATCATATTTTGGGTATTCTTTTATACCAATTGGATTACCATCAGCATCAAAATCTACAACTGTTTCAGGAAAATCAAAATCAAGAGTTCAAGTTTGTTCTCTATATTTTAAAATTATTTCTTTTAAATCATTACAAGATTTAATTGTTTCAAGAAGCTCTAGAGTTGTTTCTCATCTAAACATAAGTTCATCACCAACATTTAAATGTTTTTGATCAATATTATCTACATCTTTATATGTAAGTCTATAATCACTTCTTATAACTGATTCCCAAACTTTTGATTTAATTAAATGTCCTGTTTTACCTCAAATATGCATTTCACAAGTAAGAGTTAATTTATCAGTATATGGATTTAAACTACATAAATTATTTGATAATTTTTCAGGAAGCATAGGTATAACTCTATCTGCTAAATAAATAGAAGTTCCTCTTTCTAAAGCTTCTTTATCAAGTGCACTATTTTCTGTTACATAATTTGTAACATCTGCAATATGAACGTATAATTTATAATCACCATTATCTAGTTTTTCAAGAGAGATAGCATCATCTAAATCTTTTGCATCAGCTCAATCAATTGTAAATGTAAATAAATCTCTAAAATCTTTTCTTCTAGCTATTTCTTTTTCATCAACATTTTCACCGATTGATGAAAGTTGATTTTGAACTTCATCTGGAAATGTTATTTTTGCACCAGCTTCAACAGCAATAGTCAAAATTTCTTCTTCCCTTTTATCTAAACTTCATTTTTTTGCAATTATTTCTTTGATTACTCATTCTGGACTTTTTTTACCAAATTTAGTAATTTCAACTCAAACTATATCTCAATTATGAGCTCACATAGCATTTGTACTTGCTACGAAAATATCACTCTTAATAGTTGTTTCATTTTTTGGAACAACAAATCAAAAACTTTCTCTTCATACTGTATATGTACCAACTATTAAACCTTTTTTTCTTTCTATAACTCTTACAATTTCAGCTTCTTCTTTACCTTTAAATACTTTTACAGAAGCTTCAACTAAGTCCCCATTCATTGCAGTTTTTTTATTTCTACCAAAAACAAAATATCATTTTTTAGTTTTACCAGTTGGAGTTTCAGTTTCTACATCTACAAATCAAAAATCCCCATTTCATTGAGAATAAACTCAGATAACATTTGCTTCATTAGCTTTATGTTCAGTGCTTAATTTTACTATTCAAACTATTTTTGCTTCCCTGTTTTTACCTCATAATTTATCACTAATTTCAACTTCAACTAAATCACCATTTGAAGCACCATTAATAAAAGGACCTGGAATAAAGAAATCGCCAGAATGTAACGATTTATCACTAGGAACTACAAAACCGAAACCTTTTGCCTCTTGGAAAATACCAACCGCTTTTTTCATTTGTTTTTGTTTTAAGAAATATTTAAATAAATTGTATCATAATTTTTTTAAAAAGGAAAAAATAAAACAAAATTTGCAAAAAAAACTGTATTTTATATAATATCTTCACTTTTTATGGGGCCGTTCACGCGGCTCCACCATTTGCCCAGGTGATGAAATGGTAGACATGGAGGACTCAAAATCCTCTGATTTCGGTCGTGTGGGTTCGAGTCCCACTCTGGGCACCATAAAAACTATTAAGTGTAATTTCAAAGAAATTATAGTTAATAGTTTTTATTTTGTTTTGTGGGACGAGAATTGGAGAAAAGGAAATTAGAAAAATAATAATTTTTTACGACGAATAGGAGTAAAATAATTATATATTTTTCAATTTATCTTTCGGATGCCCGACTTGCGCCGAGTCCCAGCTCTCTAGCACCAATAAAAACTATTAAGTGTAATTTCAAAGAAATTATAGTTAATAGTTTTTATTTTGTTTTGTGGGACGAGAATTGGAGAAAAGGAAATTTTAAAAAACTAAAAAGGGATTCTAAAGAATCCCTTTTATTTTTCCACCTTTTTTCGAATTAAGTATATGCTTTTGCAATACGAACAACCCCCTTTCTTCTTCTTTCTTTTCGCAATCCTGCAAAATCAAGAGAAGCAACTTGCATTTCAATACTGCAAGTTTTTCCAATTGAAACCAAATGTTGCATGAATCCAAAGATTTGCTTTTCGGCAACAGAACCTGCTTTTCTCACAGCTTCTGCACGATTGCCAAATTTTTTATTGGACAAAGACATTTTTCCCTCCTACATATGTTTCAGGAATTTTATAATAAAAGTTAATATGAAAATGTCAATTAAATTTATATTAAATTTAATTGACATTTTCTTAATTTAATATTTTTATAACATAACCTTCCCTATTTTTACCTCAAACTTTAACTATTTTTGCTTCTACCATATCACCATCTTGTGCTCCGTTTTTTCTATGACCAGGAATAAAAACATCCATATTTTTTCATTCATCAGGAATAACAAAACCAAATTTATCACTATCTTTAAATCTACCTACAACTGTTTCATGTTCATCTTTAAATATTTTTACAACTATAGCTTCTTTTTTTCATTTAAACTCAATAATTTGTGCTTTTACCTTATCACCATCTTTTGCCCCATTTCTTTTATCCCCATAAACAAAAAATCATTTATCTAGTCAATCTACATCTATAAAACCAAAATTTCATTCTCATTTGCTATAAATACCTTCAACAAATTCTTGTTCTATTGGTTTTTCTTTTCAAAATACTCTCGTAATTCTTACTTCTGGCTTTTTTCAAGTTGATTTTATCTCAACTCATTCTACTCTATCACCTGTTTCAGCTAATCAAAAATGAGCTTTTTTTACATAGAAATCTCCACCATAATATTCTCTATCTTCTGGTATTAAAAAACCAAAAGTTTCACCTCATTGAAATTTTCAAACTATTTTTTCTTGTTGTTGTTTCATTTTATTTTTATAATTTTTAAAAGTTGAATGCATTATATACAAAAATGTGAAATATAAAAATAATTTGCATTTTTATACACAAAATATATACTTGTATTAATAAAAAATAATTATAAATATATGTATATATGTAGTAGTTGTTGAAATGAAAGTATAAAATGGCTTGGTCAATGCTCTTTTTGTCGTGAATGGAATACACTAACAGAGTTTAAAGAAGCCAAAATTTCAGGAACAAATAGCCAAGTAAAATGAGAAATAAAAGAACTTTCAAATTTAGATGATGTAATGAGTGAAAATAAAGAAATAAAAATCATAACTAAATCTAGCGAATTAAACAATGTCTTATGAGGTTGAATAGTTCCTGGTTGAGTTGTTTTATTGTCATGAGAACCTGGTATTTGAAAATCTACAATTACGCTTCAATTGGCAAGTTTGGTAGATAAACAAATAATCTATGTTTCGTGAGAAGAAACTTCATATCAAATAGCTGATAGAGCAAAAAGACTTTGAGTTACTTGAACAAATATGAAACTCCTAGCTGAAAATGTAATCGAGGATGTACTTGAAACTCTAAGTAAAAATAAAACTGATATATTGATTATAGATTCTATTTCTGTAATGCATTCAAAAAATATAACTTGAGTGGCTGGAAGTATAACACAAGTTAGATTTATAAGTGAATTACTTGTTGCATTTGCAAAAGCTACTAATACAGCAGTTTTTATAATATGACATATAAACAAAGATTGAGGTCTTGCTTGACCAAAAACACTAGAACATATGGTTGATACTGTTCTATATTTTGAGTGAGACAAATACGATAATTTAAGAATTTTAAGAGCATTAAAAAACAGATTTTGAGCAACTAGTGAAATAGGTATTTTTACTATGAATGAAAAATGATTATCAGATTTAAAAAATCCAGGTCTAGAATTTACTTCATCTAAAGAATCTACAATTTGATCTAGTTTATCTATAACTATTGAGTGAACAAGACCACTTATAGTAGAAACAGAAAGTCTAACTACTTATACTAAATTTGGCTATCCAAAAAGAAGCGCTAGAGGTATAAACTCTTCAAAACTTGATTTGATTGTTGCTGTACTTTGAAAATATACAACTATAAAACTAGAAGCATATGACGTGTATACAAATATTGCTAGATGATTAAAGATAGAAGAGCCTTGAATTGATTTATCACTTGCGGCATCTATTATTTCAAGTAAGCAAAATATGCTTTTGAGTAAGGATACTATTTATATATGAGAAATATCCCTAACTTGAAAAGTTAAAAAACCAATTCATCTAGAAAAAAGAGTCAAAGAAGCTATAAAAATGTGATTTAAAAATATAATTATTCCAGATTGTGACATAGTTGAAACAAAGATAAATTTAATTAAAATAAAAGAAGTCGGAGAGCTCGTGAGCAAAATAAAAACTTAAGACTTTTAAAAGTCTTAAGTTTTTATTTTGCTAAATAATCTTTTAATGGTTCAAAAACTATTTTAGTCCATGCTTCTACATCATAATCACCTGAATTTATCATTTTTTCAAGTTCAGAAATATTTACAAACTCTCAATTATCTAGTTCTCAATCAAGTAATTCAAAATTTGAGTTATGTATTCTAACTATATATGAAATTCAAATATGTACTTTTGAAACTTCATCTGTTTCATTATTTATGTATCATATAGCTTCTACATTTTTTATATCTTGTTCTTTTATATTTAACTCTTCTTCTATTTCTCTTATCAAAGAATCACTTATTGGATTTGTTAAATTTTCATCTTCTTTTTCTATATGTCAACCAACTCAAATAGCAATTTTACTATGTAGTCTATGTTCTCAAGCATTACTTCCTGATCATCATCTTTTGTATACAAAAATTTCATTATTTTCATTTAGAACAATTCCATAAGGGATTGGTTGTTTGTAACTGAAATTTACTTCAGCTTCTCATCTAACCATATATTCATAATTTTCTAGAATATTTTTTTCAAAATTTACATCACTATTATAATAAAATTTACTTTCTTTAGCTATATTTCAAAAAATTGAAGCATTTGAAACAACCATTATTTCCCTTGCCATTTTATCTTTTACTATTTGATTCATTCTTATTTTTTTAAATAATTAATAATTGTTTTTATAATAAATTTTTATAATAAAATTGCAAATAATTATTTAAAAGTTAATATTTGGAAATTAAAAATAATTAGAACAAATGAATAAAAAAATCTTTATAATATCACTAATCTTTAACTCTATATTGATAGTTTGAATATTTATAGTTTTTTTCTTAAATCAAACTAACAATAGTATAAATAATAATGTAGTAAAAATAGTAAAAGAAAGTGAAATAGTAAAAAACGATGATAATCCAAAATGAATATTTTGAGATGAAAAAAACTTAGATAAAAATATATTAAGTGGTTTATTTATAAACAAAAATACTATAATTACTGCAGCTCATTGAGTAAATAATACAGATAGTATTTATGAAATTTATGATAAGATTTGAAATAAATATGATGCTAAATTGATAAAAAAAGACACTATAAATGATTATGCAATCCTTGAAATAAATATAGATTTCAAAAATTTCAAAAAAATAAATATAGAAAAAAATATAAATATCTGAGAAGAAATATATCAATTTTGATATAATGAAACAAATAATGATTTCAAAATGAAAAAATGAACTATAACAAAAATAAACTGAAATAAAATAACTACAAATATAGTTTTTCTAGAATGAAATTCTGGTTCGCCAATTTATAATAAAAATAATGATTTAATCTGAATAGCAATTGAAGTAGATGAAAAAAATAATGTTTGATATTTTTTAAAAATAAGTGATTTCGTAAACTAAAAAAGAAGCCGTAGGCTTCTTTTTTAGTTTACTTTTTTAATTTAGATAATTCTTCTTTGTAATTATTTAAAGATTTCATATCTACTCTTTTACCATTTTCAATACTATCATTTATTGTCTTTATTTTTGCTTCTAAATATCTAATTCTAAGATCATTATATATATCTTTAAAATGAAGTTTTTCTCTAAGAGATAGATTTGTATATCAAATCTCAAACATATTATATTCCATACTATTTTCAAAACTTTCTCCTGATAGTATTAAATCATCTATAATATGAACAAATTCCATTAAATCGTCAATATTTTCTTTTTCTTCTTTAGTATAATTAATAATTTGTTCAACTTCAGATTGAACAGAATTAGTTTCTTGAGATAAAACTCAAGAAACTAATTCTGTTCAAGTTTGTATATCTTGTTTTTCTAAATTTTCTGACATATATTAAAATTATATTTTAAAATTAAGCTCTATAATTATCTATTTCTAATCTGTATCAAAAACCTCTTAATGCACTTCTTATATTACTTTTTATTTGAGCAATTTGACTTGCTTTTAATAATGATAAATCTTCTTTTGTAAATAAACCTAGATTATCTTGAAATATTTCTTGTACAGCATCTTCTGTTAATAAAAGATTTACTACATTTAGTCAAGCCATTTCTAAATTTGGTTTTCAAAAATTTTGACTTGCATAAGAAAGAATTCTATTCATTCTCATAGTTGGCATTTTTACATTTGAAACTCACATTTTTTCCTTATATCAAAGTGCTACAGTCGCATAATAAAGATTTTCATAGTTTTCAATCTTTAATGATGTTGCAAAAGATAATAATAAACTATTTCAATTTATACTTCACATAATTCAAGACATTTCTGCTGATTCTAATTCAACTTTTAATCACTTAAATGATTCCAAAGGTAGATTAATTGTTGACCAATTCAATACATCATTAAATCACAAAATTTCAACTATATTTTTTATATCTTGCATATGTGATAATCAAAATTTTTCTGCAAACTCTATTTGTTTATCATTTCAAGTTTTTAAATCTTCAAGATTTGTGTTTACATATTCCCACATATAAAAAAGAGGATATGAAATTAATTTTTCATTTATTTTTTTAGAATCAATATTTGAATGTTTATCTTCTATTTTTTCTCTTCTTTTTGGTGATAATAATCATAATACTTTTCATCTATTATGTTTTATGCTTTTTTTAACTGAATTATCTAAAATTCATCTAGTATATTCTAGTTCATTTTTGTCAAAGTATAATTTATTTAAAAGTAAATAGTGATATTTTCTATATTCCATTTTTACTTCTTCACTCTTTAATTTTAAATCTGGGATATTTTTTCCTCACAACTCTCAAAAAGAATCTTTTAATATTTTTTTTGGTTTTAATTCAGGAATATATGGATTAGCTGTAAAGCTTGTATTTAAATCATTCATATTTTTTATTATATTACTCTTAAAATTTCTTCTATAGTGGTAAATCCCCTAATAGCTTTTAATATTCAATCTTCTTTTATTGTTATCAAATCACCATTTCTTGCTTCATCAATTATATCTTGAGTTGTTGCTCATTCTCTAATCATATCTCTAAGTTTAGTAGTAAGAGATATAATTTCATATATTCAAATTCTTCAACTATATCAACTATGATTACACTTTTCACAACCAGCTCATTCATATAATTTTATACTTTTCGCTTGTCTTATATTCATTCAAATATCCTTCATCATAGCTTCAATTATAGCTTGTTCTTCAGGAGTTTTTACTTTCTCAACCTTACAATGAGTGCATATTTTTCTTACAAGTCTTTGAGCTACAATTGTATCAAGAGCTGAAGCTATAATATATGGTTTTATTCACATATTTATAATCCTATCCAAAGTATCAGCAGCTGATTTAGTATGCAAAGTAGATAAAACTAAATGTCCCGTAAGACTTGCTTGAGTTGCTGTTTCTAATGTTTCTCTATCTCTTATTTCTCAAACCATTATTATATCTGGATCTTGTCTAAGAATTGCTCTTAATCAAGTATGAAATGTATATCATCTTTTTTCATTTACTTCTGATTGAATAACTCAATCCATAGAATATTCAATTGGATCTTCAAGAGTTATTATTTTTTTATCTCTAGTATTTAATTCTGCTAAAACAGTATAAAGAGTAGTAGTTTTTCATGAACCAGTTGGTCAAGTAACTAAAACCATACCATTTTTCTTTGAAATTGCTTTTTCAAGTATTCTCTTTGTTGTCCAAAAAAATCATAATTCTTCAAAATCTATAACTGCATTTGTATTATCTAAGATTCTACAAACTACATTTTCAGAATTTCAAACTGGCAGTGTAGAAACTCTCACATCTATATCTCTTTTTTCTATTATCATAGAATATTTACCATCTTGTGGAACATCTGTAATATTTAATTTCAAACCTGACGAATATTTAAGTCTTTCAAGTATCAATTTATATTCTTTATAATTAAGTCTAAAAATATCTACTAAAACTCAATCTATTCTAAATCTAACAACTACATAATCCTCAAAAACTTCATAATGAACATCACTACTTCACAAGACAAGCGCTCAAATTGTTATATCTCTAAGTGTATCATCTGTCTTTTGTTGTTTTAAACTTTCTTTAACTTGAGTTTCAATTTTTTGAAACTTAGAAGAATGATACTCTCTTTTTGATTCTTTTGAGAGTATCTCATTTTTTAGTTCTTCTTGAATGTTTTTTTCTTCTATATCAGGCTTTTTAGTAACCATAACTTGTAATTTGAAACTAATAAATTATAATTTAAATAGATTTTATCATAATAAATTATTTTATGCAAAAAATAGGCAAAAATGCATCTATATTACTTTGGTCAATTTTTTTGAGTTTGACTATGTCTATTGCATTTATTTCTATAAGTTCTCAGATTAGTAAAAACCTAAAAGAAAATAGTAATTTAAATGAAAAAATAAGCATAGCTAATAAAAAACAAAATCTAATAAATGAAGCTATTGAAACTTGAAATTTTGAAATTGTGGAAATATCTAACAATGAAATACTTGTATTTGAAAAAAATAATTTTTTAAATATATGATTAAAAGAAAATGAAGTTTTGAGGTTAAAAGTAGATATAGATACAAATATGACAATTATTATAAATGATTGAAGTCCTGTTTCCTACTCAAATACAAGTGATTCTAATGTAAATTGAATTACATCTAGTTCTAATACATTTTCAACTTGAGTTTGAGAAATACTTATAAAAAATCTATGATTATATTCAAATATAAATATATTTAGTGAATGAAGTTTTGAAAAAGAATACAAAAAATATAAAATAGTTAAAAAAGTTTGAAATAAAGATATAATAAAAGAAAGTTCCCAAATTAAAATTTTTTAAATAAAACATAATGAAAAAAATATCAATTCTAATAATATTTACAATAATTATAAATATTTCTCAAATAAATTTATCTTACTGAGAAGCACAAACTATGTCAGATTTAACTTGATATAGTTTATATCAAGAAAGAGTTACTAAATTTTGTTCTGAATATAAAATAAATGATTCGAATTCTGAAATTATTTATTTGATATGAAAAGATGATCAATTTCTAAATTTAGATACTGATACTTCATGAAAATATAAAAGTTGAAATGATGTAGAATTAGCCAAAACACAATACAGAAAAAATATGGATGGTATATATGATTGTGCAACAAAAGTTTCATATTATAGATGACTTAAGACTATAAAAAAAGACTTAATTAATAAAAATGCCTCTCTAAAATCTAGATTAGAACCAAAACTAGATGCAAAAATATTTGAAATTGAAAAAAGTATAGCAGAAAATAGCAATAAATGTAAGATAACTTCTGAAAAAAATAATAGTATAATAAAAAAATCAATTTTAAAACAAACTACTTATGAATTATGTAAATATAATTTTTATTTAGAATATCTAAAAAGTTTTAATGAAAATATTTCAACACTAAAAGAATGAGATAATAAAAATGAATCTACTCCAATTAACTCAATACTAAAAAAAGAAATAGAAAAAAAATCACTTATTCAAAAAGAAATAGATGATTCATACAAAGTTTATCCAATTGCATTTAAAGCATATTCAGAATATGAAAATAATATAACTATACATATACTTTTAGAATTGCTTAGAGAAGATTATAATCTACTTAGAGAATGATTACATAAAAGTATAAATCCTATAAATCAAGTTGTATATAAGATAAGTAATGCTATGAGCAAATAAAAAATCCTGTTTAAACAGGATTTTTTATTTTTTATTCTACGTAAATATATCAATCAATACTTCTATCATTTATAGAAATTTTTCTGTAAGTTACCTCATTTAATCTTCTATAATTCATATCTGAAATAATTATATGATCAGATTTTACTTCCATAACAATTCAAACATGACCATATCTAGGATTATATCAAGTTCAAGTAAGTTGAACTATAGCTCATATTTTAGGTGTACTTCATGTAGGAGCTCATGCAGCTCTTGCATTTGATAACCATTGATTAGCATTACCTCACCAAGTTACATTTTTATATTGTGCAACATACCGAGTACAATTCCCCCAAACAAAAGAATGACTTGGAGATCTCCAAACTAATTTATGTGTTCCAGTAGTAGCAACAATTTCACTTGTATTTTCTTTAACAAAATTATATCAACCAGAAGTTATTTTTGCAGGTTTTTTTGCAACAGCAGCAGTTTTTGTTGGAGTAGTATAAACAGGAACAACAACTTTTTTAATAGCTCAAGGAATAACTACATAATCTCAAACTTTTATAGAACTATTATCTGTTAATAAATTTTGTTCTTTAATTTTTGATTCTCAAATATCATATTTTTCTGCAATTGAAGAAATAGTATCACCTGAAACTACTTTATGAATTAATCAAGAAACTGGTGGTACTTTTATAATTTCACCCGGTCTTAATACATGATTTTTTTCAAACTCATTTGCCCATAATATAGAATTTGGAGATACACTAAATTCATATGCTATACTTGAAAAAGAATCTCATGGTTTTATTTCATAATCAAGTATTTCATTTGTTCAAGCTAGATCTCTATTGTCATTTAAAATAGTATTTACTGATAAAAATGAATCTTGGGACTCAATTATAGGGACTCAATATTCTCAATCTCATTCTTGAAGTTGTCATCCATAATATGATTCAATAATTGAAGTTTCATCTATACCTTCTCTGTAAAAATCATAAGTTGTATTGTTATATACAAAAGATGCCAAACTAGGATACATAGGAAAAACAAAGACTACAAATATTAAAACCAAATATATAGTTGTACCATATCTTTTTTCAGTTAAAATATTAGTTTTAATTCAATTATTTTGCCTAACTATTCTAAGATGTCTATCAATACGAGCTTTAATATTAACTCTATTATTTTCGTTATTTACCAAAATGTTTATTTAGATAATAAATATAAAAAATTAAATTAAAATTTAATTTTTTATTTTTTGAAATCTTTTTTTAAAACAGAAAAAATCTTATTTTCTTGAAATATTATATTCAATAAATAAGATTTTTCAAATGTTTTTTTATGCAACTGAAACAATTTCTAATTTAGTTAAATGTGGTCTAAAACCAGTATTTCTACTATATCTTTTTTTAGATTTCATTTTAAAAACTCTAATTTTTTCACCTTTATATTGTTCAACAACTTTTAATTCAATTTTTGAACCAGCAACTAATGGAGCTCCAACTTTTAAATTTTTTCCTTCTTCATCAGAAACAAGCATTGCTTCAACTGAAAAACTTGAATTAATTTCTTTGTCTAATTTTTTTACATCAATTACGTCACCTTTTCTAACAATAAATTGATTTCATCCTAATTCTATAACAGCTATCATGCTATAAATAAATTAAAAAATAAATTTGTACTTATTCCCTGCAAGAAAACAAGTAATTTTAAGTCCTAAAACTTAAAAAATAAAAACCCTAATTTTTCTTATTTCTTAAGTTTTAAAATAACAAACAATAAATAATTAACAATTTTTTATTATTCTCTATTTATTATCCATTATCATGGATATAAATTATTTGGTTGGGGGTGGTAGGATTCGGCACCCTTCGGGTTGGCCATCCGTTTTTATTACTCCTATTCGTCGTAATAAAATTTTTACTTCGTAAAAAACCTCCAATTCAAATCCTTGTTTATTATGGTTGGGGTGGTAGGATTCGAACCTACGCATGGCGGAGTCAAAGTCCGCTGCCTTACCGCTTGGCGACACCCCAGTATTGCTAATCAATATTTAGCTTGTGTATTATATAAAAAATTGAGAAAAGTCAAAATTAATTTTGCTTTTTTCATATTTTTTTTAAAATTAGAATAAGTTTAATATTTAACAATAAGAAAAATGATGGAATTTATAAAGTTTTTACAAAAAAGACCAACGGATAAAACTATTCTAATTTGAAGAACTATTTTTTGATTACTATACATAATAGTTATGTATTACAATTTCTTTATTCAAGAAACTCCTAATACACTTGAAAATGTAATGTTCTGGCAAAATCTTAGTCCTGAAACTTTAACTTGAATAACTTATGGTATTATTGCACTATGAATTGTTCCTATAATTATGTGAGTAGCAAATATATGTGTTGCAAAGAAAAAAATTATGAGAATTGTTCAAATCGTATTTGGTATAGTTTTATTTTACATATCATCTAAAATAGTTAAAGGTCCCGATTTAGATGTAGATTCACTTGTATTTTTTATGGCTTTTCTTCCACTAATTGCTTGAATTACTTGAAAATGCATAACTAGTAAGTGTATGAAATATGCTGAAAAAATAAATAAAATAAGAGTTTAAAAAAAAATATGAATAATATAAATTGAATTAAAAGAGATGATTGGATTTTATGAGCTGCAAATTCACCTTGATGTGATGTAATATGAGCAAATTGAGAAATACTTCATGTAGAACCATTAATAAATCCGGATCCAGTTATAGCAAGTCAAATAGCAAAAGCTGCATTTTTTTCAGTATTTCATGATATTTTTGAAAAAAAAGATCCTTATGCAATTGCTGATTTTTGGGAATCACAATATTCAAAAATTAGTATTCCTTGAACTGTTATCATGCTAGATATAAAAAAACAATATGGAAAAGTATTGAACTAAAAACAACTTTCTTAAAAGTTGTTTTTTTATTGCAAAAGATTAAAAACAATTATAATTATTTGTAATATTTATTTAATATTTTTTATATGTGTGGAATATTTGCTTATAATTGAAAAGAAGACTCAATTGATTTTTTAGTTAATTGATTAAAAAAATTGGAGTATAGATGATATGATAGTGCTTGAGTATTATGAGTTACTAAAAATGGTGAAATATATTTAGAAAAAGCTATTTGAAAAGTTTCAAACCTAGCTTCAAAAGTAGAACATAATAAGGATAAAAAAAAGGTATTTACTTGTTGAATAGCTCATACTAGATGGGCTACTCATGGGAAAGTAACTATTGAAAATACTCATCCTCACTATAGTGAAAATAATAGATTTTTTGTTGTTCACAACTGAATAATAGAAAACTATATGACACTTAAAGAAGAACTTGAAAAAAAGTATCATTTTTATTCTCAAACTGATACTGAAGTAATAGCTAAATTAATAGAAAAATTATTTGATGGTGATATAGTTTCAACAGTTGCAAAAGTAACAAAAAAACTAGTTTGAGCATATTCAATTGCTGTAATAGATAAGGAAAATCCAGATATACTAATTGGAGCTAAACTTGGAAGTCCAATGGTTATTTGAGTTTGAAAAGATGCTATTTTCCTATCTAGTGATATAAATGCTCTTTCTAAAGTTGCAACAGAATTTACAACTCTTGATGATAATGAAACTGTTGTAATAAAAAATTGAAAATTTAGCGTTTACTCTTTATGAGAAAAAGTAAATAAAGAAATTGAAGAAATAAATGCAGATTTATGACTTGCAGATAAATGAAGTTTTGAAACATTTACTGAAAAAGAAATAAATGAAGTTCCTCAAGTTTTGAAAAATGCATTAAAATGAAGAATAAATTTTGAAACAAAAACTATTACAAATGAAACTCTTGAAGAGTTAAATAATTTAGAAATAAAACATATAGAAATAATAGCGTCTGGTTCTAGTTATTTTGCTTGAGTAGTTTGAAAAAATTGGTTTGAAGAATTAAGTGGATTAAAAACAGAAGTTAGAGTTAGTTCAGAATTTCTATATGAAAATTTTATACCAAATAAAAAAACTCTATATATCTTTATGTCTCAATCATGAGAAACAGCAGATGTAAGAGAATCAATTAGAATGGTAAAAGAAAAATGATGCCTAACTTTTGGTATAGTAAATGTAGTTTGAAGCACAATTGCTAGAATGTGTGATATGTGACTTTATACTCATTCATGAATGGAAATATGAGTTGCTTCAACTAAAAATGTAGTTTCTCAACTTGCAGTTCTTCTATTGATGTCACTTTCTATGTGATTAAAAAGAGATTTACAAGTAAGTGAAGCAAAAAATATAATAGAAAAATTATGAGAATTAGATGGAAAATTAGAATGATTACTTGAAAAACAAAATCATTATAAAACTCTAGCTTTAAAATATAGTAAATATAATAATTTCTTTTATTTATGAAGAAATTTAGTTTATTGAACTGCTTGTGAATGCTCATTAAAAATAAAAGAACTGAGTTATGTACATGCAGAAAGTTATTCAACTTGAGAATTAAAACATGGTCCCCTAGCTCTTGTTTGACCAAATTTTCCTTGTATTGTTATAAATCCAAAATGAATAATGAGAGAAAAAACAGTATCAAACATAAAAGAAATAAAAGCTAGAGATTGACTTGTTTTATGAGTTATAACTTCTTGAGATACTATAAGAGACATATATGATGATATAATAGAAATACCTAAAACCCACCCTATTTTAACTCCATTTTTACCTCTTATACCTTTATGGCTATTTGCAGTTGAAGTTGCTAAAAATTTAAATAGAGATATAGATAAACCTCAAAATTTAGCAAAAAGTGTTACTGTTGAATAAAACAAAAAAAATAGTTTTCAATGAAAACTATTTTTTTTGTTTTATAGATAATAAATTGCAACAGCAGATATAATACCAAGTATACTTCAAGCAAAAGCTTCGCTTGGAAGATGTCAAAGTGATTCTTTAAATTTTTTCTCTCAAAGAGAAGCATTTATAGCCATTGCATGTTGTCATGCTTCAAATCTAACATTTATAGCGTCATAAATAATGATAACAGTAAAACTCATTGCAATTGCAAATAAATCAGAATTTACTCCATATTTTATAGCAATAGCAGTTGCTAATGATACAACAACTGAAGAATGCACAGATGGCATTCATCAACTTCAAAGTGACCTAGATAAATCTATCTTTCAAGTTTTAAGTTTTACAAATATTCATTTTAGAAATACAGTACAAGCAAATGTAATTGCAGGCACTAGTAATAAATGTGTATAAAAGAAATTATGTTCCATTTTTTATAAAATGTTATTTAATATTTACAATTTCATAAGTATATAATCCTGACATAGCTTTTACTTCAACCTTATCTCATTGTTTTTTTCAAAGTAGTGCACTTCAAACTGGAGATTCATTTGATATAGTAGGAAGTTCTGCCAATATATCAGATTCAGTAGCACCAACAATTTTAAATGTTTCTAATTCTTTTGTTTCTAAATTTTTAATTTCAACAATTGATCACATACTAACTCTATTTTTTTTATCAGCAGATTCATCAATTAATTCATAATTTTTTAATTGTTCTTCTAAATCTAGAATTCTAAGTTCAACATGAGCTTGTTCATTTCTAGCATCTTCATACTCTGAGTTTTCAGATAAATCTCAAAATGAAATTGCTTCTTTTAATTTTGCAGCAATTTCTAATCTTCTAGTAGTTTTTAAATTTTCTAATTCTTCTTGTAATTTAGATAACCCTTCTTTTGTTAAATATATTTTATTTGACATCTTTATTTTAATTAGTTCTTAAAGTAGTAAGTTTTTCTTTTATAACATTATACATATTTTTTTTAATTTTCAATCAAAAAACAACTCATTTATTAGAAATAACAATTCTAACAAAATTATCATTTATATCTTGATTTAAATTAATAAAAAATGAATTATCTCAATAATTATTAAACTCATTTATTTTAAATGGAAGTTCATATTCTAACACTTTGAATATATCAACTACATCTTTATATGTTTTAGTTGGGAAAAAATATAGAGTTAAATCTTTAGAATAATATTCTAAATAATTATCTGGATATTCTGATGTAATATCAAACAAGTTTGTGTTTAACTCTAATTCTTGTAAATCATAATCAGAAAATAAATCTAGTATATCTAGATAATTTCTTCATAAACTTACATTATTTTTAATTTGAACTTTATTGTCACCTAACTTATTAAATATAATATTATTTTCATTATCTGGTTTTACTATTTCAATATCTTCATCTAATTTTGGTTCTTCTTTTTTTGTTTCACTTAACGAAGGAAAATCATCATTTACAAAAGGAGGATTTTCTATAACAACTACTTCATCATTTTTTAAATTTTTTAAAAAAACTCTATAGTCATCTGACACATAATAAAAGATAACATTAATTAAAAATGAAAATATCAAAAATATTATAAATAATATAGTATTTCTCATAATTTTACTGCGTAATTATTAAACTTTTATATCTGAGTATTCTAATTCAATTGGAGTATCTCTTCAAAGTAGGTTTACATTTATTTTAACTGTTCATTTTTTATCATTTACTTCTGTTATTATTCAATCATTTCATTCAAATGCTCCTCTAATAATTGAAGCCATATCTCAAACTTTGTATTTTGATTCAAAAGTTTCTGATCTTTCTGCTACTTTTCATTTTAATTGTTCTAGTTCTGCTCATGAAACAGGAACTGGAATATTTCAAGCTCAAAGAAATCAAGTAACATTTGGAGTATTTCTAACTATATACCAACTTTCATTAGTTACATTCATTTGTACCAAGATATAACCTGGTAATAGATTTTTTTGTTTTTTTACTTTTACTCAACCTGCTCTAACTGAAACTACATCATGAGTTGGAACATATACGTCTAATATATATTCTTCTAATCAAAAACTTTCTCTTCTTTGAAAAAGTGATTTTTTAACATTTTCTTCTGTTCAAGAAATAACTTGAATTACGTACCATTCTGGCTTTTTAAGCATATCCTTTTTAAAATTAAAATTAAATTAATTAGAAACCATATTTTTTAAATATAATAATCCTTCTGAAAATAGAGTAGAAGCTATAAAAAGGTAAATTCAAAATAAAACTAAAACGCTTACAACAATTAAAAAATATTTAGTTGTTTCTTGTTTAGTTGGCCAAACAACATGTTTAAGTTCTCTAACAGAGTCTTTAAAAAATTGTATCATAATAAAAAAGTTAAAATTAAAAAAAATGTTGCAGTTTTATATTCTTGCAACATTTGTCAAGAAGGATTATATAGTTTTTTTTGAATTAGTCAAAATAAAAATAATATAGTTTTTTGTAAAAAAAATTATTTATGATAAAATTAATATATATATAACTAATAATAATTAATATGTGGATAATTATAGGCTCAATACTGATTTTTTTAATTATAACATTAAACTTATTTACTTATGTTTTATGAATTAAATTAGATTTACTTGAAAAAAATATAATTACTATATTTAACAAAAGAAATAATCAAGTAGTAAGTATATTTCAAGTATCTAAATTATATTTAACAAAAACAGATGAGATATTCAACGAATTTTTTAATTTAAAAAGAAAAGATTTTTGAGAAAATAGTTTTAATACAAGTTTAAGTAACAAATTAAATACTTATAAAAAAATTCATAATGAAATAGATTTTATTTTCAAAGTTTGTGAAAAAAATAATAAAATCCAATTAAATCCAATTTTTTTATACTTAAAAGACTCAATTTTAGATAAAAGTAATGATATTTGAAAAAATTTAAAACTATTTAATAATATAAAAAAAGAATACAACTTATATAAAAAAATATCTAAGTTCACTATATTATGATTATTTATAAAATAAAAACATTCTCTTGCGAGAATGTTTTTATTTTATATTTTTCTAAATCTATATGCAAAAATTATTCATGAAACTATAAATGCTAATATAAATATTAGTATTTCTTCTGGTCCAGTTTTTGGTAATTTTGATGCCTCATCTGAAACACCTAATACACTTCAATTAATATCAGCAGAATTAAGATCCATTCATCCTAAATTTCAAGGATTTGATGAGTTTTCACTAGTTACTACAACTCAACTATCAGTAGAGTTTAACATATTTCAACTATTAGTATTTGCATTTAAATCTTGATTATTTGAAGTTTGATTATTAGCAGAATTTAAAATATTATTATTTTCATCAAGCTTAGTTCATATAAAAGTAGCTTCAGAATCAACTCAGAATTCTATATTTTGATTGTATATATCTCTTATATTTAAAACAGTTACTTTATATTGTTCTCAAATAACAGGTTCTTTATCTAGTGTTAAAACTAGATTTTTTTTATTAGTTTTTGATACTTCTGAACTTAAAACTTCTAATATATCATTTGAATTTAATACATTTTCAACTCTAAATTCCCTTTCTTCAGCAGACAAATCATTTATTTCATTAGAAAAAGTTAACTCTACTTTATCTATTCAAACCATATTTGAATCTTCTAAATATAATAAATTATTAACTTCTCATTTTCATAAAGTAGTTACTGAAATCTCTTCTGATTTATAATTTTCTTTTCATAAATCATCAAATCAAACAAGTGTAAAATAATATTTTGTACCAGGAGTTAAATCAAATACTTTATATGATGTACTATTAACTGTATCTGATACTTTGTCATATTTAACAACGGTAGATGAATCATTTCAATAATTTATTTTATAAATAAATACATCTTTTACTGCTGTCCAAGAAAAATCAATATTATCACTTTTAATACTTGTTGCTTTAAAATCTGCAGATACAGAACTAGCACCAAAAATAAAAAAAACTACAGAAAAAGTTAATATTATTTTTTTAAAAAAATTATTAAACATAGAGGAAAAATTAAAAAATATTTTGAAGTTATTTTTTTATAAGTAAACTTACATAAATCATTGTAAATTTTTTTTAAATTATTACAAATTTTTTATGAAAATTAATAAAAATATTAATGCTATTACAGTAATGGAATTATTAGTAGCTATAACTGTAATTTGAATTTTAGCCATATGAGCGCTTAATGTTAATTTTAAATATACATCTGATAAACAAAAATTAGAAATTTTTACTAATAAAATTACATCAGAAATTGAAAGAATAAGAAATAATTCTTTGATTTGAAAATGAATATGAATAAATTTAATAGTTCCACCTGAATGGAAGATTGAATTTAATAATTGATGGAATTGAACTTCAAGTTGAAATATAATTACAAGTTATTCATGAGCTACATGGATTCAAGAAAATGTAATAATAATAGATAAAGGATTTTGAATTAATAATATATCATGTTTAGATGTAAATTGAAATGCTATAATTTTAAATACAACAGAAACTTGAACAATTATATTTGAATGATGAAAATATAAACTATCATGAGATTGTCCTAATAATTATTCAAATATAGAAATAGAAAATACTTATAATTGAAATACTTGAAGTATAAATTTTGATGTTGTATCTTGATTAATAAAAAAATAAAGTTTTACTAAATTTAGTAAAACTTTATTTTTTTATGCTGCTTTTTTCATTGAATCTATTCATCAATAAGTTCTATCATTTGATGCTTTTCTAGTTAAATTAATAACTTTTCAACTTGATCTAACTTCTAATGCATTAATTTTTAAATTAGCATTTTTAATTTCAGGAGTAACAGCTACTACTTCATCTACACTAGCTCTTATATCATTAAACATAAATTCACATTTTTCTGCAAATTCTGGATTTATTCAAAGAGATATTAAATAATCAAGTCTACCGCTTGGATATTCTTTTCTATTATTATCAAAACTTTCTTGTAATTTTTGTGTAACTATCATTTGTTTTTGTTTTTAATTATAAATTTATATTTCTCCTTTTAATAAATCTATCTCTTTTTTTATATTTGCGTCTAATTTTTGTTTTCTTTTTTCTAAAATAGAATTTTTTATTCTCTCTATAGAACTTCAAATCAAAATTTCTTTTTCAAGTTCTAAAGTTTGTTCTATTTTAACAATTTTTGCGGCTATTTCTTCAAAATTTTGTATTAAATTTTGTTTTTTTGCGTCAGGTAAAAGAAAGTATATTTGAGAGATTTCATATCTATCTTTTTCGCTAATCTTATATTTTTCAAATAAAGATTCTAAATATATATTCATATTATCTATAATTTAATTTTATCATATTGAATTATACTTAGCAAAAATTTTTATCAACTTTTTTTATAATTATCTTTACTATTTTAAAAATTAGGTTCATAGTACAGAAAGTAATTCTTCAAGTGAAGTTTCTCAAAGTATCACTTTTAATAATCAATCATCTTTTATTGGTACCATTCAATCTCAAACAGCTTGAATTTCAAGTTGTAAACGAGATGCATTATTTAAAATCAATGCTTCTAATTTATCAGTAATTTCAAGAATTTCATATAATCATATTCTTCAATTATATCCAGTATGATTACATTTATCACATCAAGCTTCATTTGCTTGAAACAAGATTAATTCTTCTTTATTTTTTATGTATTTACCTACTTTTCAAACTATATATTCTTTTATTTTATCATTTGCTTTATATTGGATTTTACAATGTACACATAATTTCCTTGCTAATCTTTGAGATATAATCATTCTTAAACTTGAAGTTATAAGAAGTGGATCAACTCATAGATTTACAAGTCTTTGTATGGTATGAGTTGCAGAATTTGTATGTATAGTTGAAAAAACTATATGTCATGTAATACTTGCTTCAACTGCTAGTTTAGCAGTTTCTTCATCTCTGATTTCTCAAACCATGATTATATCTGGATCTTGCCTAAGCAAGCTTCTAAGTCATCTTGCAAATGTAAAATCAATTGCAGGATTAATTTGTGTATGATTTACTCATGGAATCCTATATTCTACTGGATCTTCAAGAGTTGAAATATTTTTTTCTTTTGGATCAAATTGAGATAATAATGAAAATAATGTAGTAGATTTACCAGAACCAGTTGGTCATACAGCTAAAATCATACCAAAATTATCTTGTAAATGTTTTTTTAATTTCACCATATTATATGGCATGATTCAAATATCTTTTAACTCAGGTGGCTTTGAATCTTTTTTTAATAATCTAATTACACATTTTTCTCAATAAATAATTGGAATAACTGATATTCTCATATCTAGTTGTTTTCATCAAAAAAGTTTGTATGCTATTTTTCAGTCTTGAGGTAATCTATGCTCATCTATCCTAAGATAAGACATTATTTTTATTCTAGCAATTATTGAATCTTTATGTTTTAAATCCAAATTTTGATAATTTATAAATTTTCCATCAATTCTAAATCTTATATTTATATCTTTTTCATTTGGTTCTATGTGAATATCTGATGCTCTCATTTTAATAGCATTTAAAAACATATCATTTACAAGAGAAATCAAAAATCAATCTTCTTTTTTATCTCAGTAAGAACCTATGTTTAAATCTGAATTTATAGTAGTTTTTATAGCTTTAACATTGTTTGAAGAGCCAAATAAATCTTCTACTTTTACATTTTTGTTAGAAGAAGTTTTTTTAACTGCATTTCATTTTTTAAAAAGCTCTCAAATATCCATAAGAAACTATAATAAATTATATAAAATAATAATATCATAATTTACTTTTTCAAACAAAAAAACAAGCTTGACAAACTTGTTTTTTTATAAATCTTTTTTATCCATCATAGCAATTACTAATTTTATATCAAAATAACTTATATCTTTTAAATCTTTTTCTTCTAATTTTTCTTTTATAGGTTTAAGCTCTGAAATAACTCAATTTAAATCATTTAATATAGTATCTTTAACACTTTTTAGTTTAGAAAAAGTCGCCATTTTCATAACTTCCCCTAGACTTATATCTCCTGAACTATATAAACTAACAAAATGACCTTCTATAGTTATTGGTTTCAAATTTCTTAGTTCTCAAATTTCACTAATAGTTTTTCATTCCTTAAATAATTTTAAAGTTTCATTATAAGTATCTACTTTTTCCTTTCTTTCTTTTTCGCTTTTTTCTGGTTTTGATTTTTTATAAAGTGATTTAGTTCCAAGTCTTATTTTTAAATAAGTTTGAAGTTCACTATTGTCATTTTTAAGTATAAAATCACGAACTATAGCTATCCTACCAGTTTCAGTAATACCAAGTAAAGGATATTTTCAATCAGATTTGTATAGATAATCAAGAGAAATAAGTGCTTCTATAACTGCTTGAATTAGCTCTGGAGTTAGATCACTTAGTGCTCAAAAATTTGAATCATTATCTAGATTCCATTCAAGAAGTTTTTTATCATTACTTCCCCGTAAAAATTTTGTAAATGTTTGAACTCAAAACTTAGAATCTAATTTTTTAACAACCTCTAAAACAAGAGCAAAAACAGATATTTTAACTATATCTACTAGTTCCCCATTTCATATATTTTTCTTTTCTATACAAAAATCACAAGATCAACAATTATCACCCAATTTTTTTAAATCAGTTTCATCAGAAAAATATTCTAATATAAATTTTTTTCTACAACTTGGATAAAATAGTAATTTTTTAATTTGTTCAAGTTTATAATAACTCTCATTTTTGAGTGCTTCTTGATGTTTCCAATCAATTGATAATAAGTTATGATTTTGTTTGTTTGCCAAAAGCATAATTCATCTACCTCTAAAATCACTTGGAGTTTCATAATCCTCAAGTCATCTTTTTATTATATTGTATTTTTCTAAAACTCTTATTATAGCTCAAACTTTTAAATCATTTTCTACTCAAGATTCTCTTGCCATGGTAAAATATGTTCTAAGTATTTGAGTTCATGATCATTCTCAAATCTTAAAATCATGATATAAATAATCATAAAAAGAGATAATTTCTTCTTTTTTTGGATTAGAATTTTCTATAAAAAATTCTTGGATCTTAGTATCTGCAAATGATGCTATAACTACTCAATAACTATTTTTTCAATCTCTTCATGCTCTACCTACTTCTTGATAATAGTTTTCTATACTTCAAGGAAGATTAAAATGAATTACAAATCTAATATCACTCTTATCAATTCACATACCAAAAGCATTTGTTGCAACTATAACCTTGTAATCAGAATTCATAAATAAATTTTGTTCATCTTCCCTATGATCAGCCTTCATTTCTCATGTATAAATTCAGGCTTTTATTCAGACTTCAACCAAATATTCATAAACTTCTTTTACTGCTTTTCTAGATGAACAATAAATAATTCAAATTCAAGGAGTTTTTTCAAGTATTTCTCTAACTTTTTCTAATTTTTCTTCTTTCTTACTTATTTCCCTAACTATTAAACTTATATTTTTTCTATCAAAACCTGTGGTAAATATATTTGGATTTACAAGTCATAATCTCTCAGTGATATCTAATCTTACTTTTTTTGTAGCAGTTGCTGTTAAAGCGATAATTGGAAAATCATTATTTAATTTTAAAGTTTCTATAAAACTCTTCAGTTTCATATAACTTGGTCTAAAATCATGTCACCATTGACTGATACAATGAGCTTCATCAATTGCTAAAAGTGAAATATCTACTCTAGAAATAACTCTCATAAAATCATCACTATTAAGCCTTTCTGGAGCTATGTACAAAAACTTTATACTACCATCATTTCTTGAAATATCATTTAATATAATTTGTTTATCATAATTATCAATCGTAGAATTTATAAGTTCAGCTTTTAATCAAAGACTATTTAATTTATCAACTTGATCTTTCATAAGAGAAATAAGTGGAGAAACAACTATTACAAGTCCTGGTAAAATAACTCAAGGTAATTGATAAGTAAGAGATTTTCAGCCTCAAGTTGGCATAAAAACAAGTGTATCTTTTTTATCTAAGACACTTTGAATTATATCAATTTGACCTTCTCTGAAGGATTCTAATCAAAATTTATTTTTAAGTATTTTTTCTAATTCTTGCATTTGTTTAATTTTTTAAAATTACTGCTCCCAATTTTAGTTATTTTTAAAAATTAAACAAAAAAGAATATGATTTTCATATTCTTAAATATTGTTTATATAATTTTTCATATCATCTATATGATTTGTTCTAAGTAATTTTATATCAGTAGGTCATCAAACTTTTTCAAGAAAATATCTTAGTGCTGGATTATTCCAAAATTTACTATCTGATTTCACTTTTGACTTATTTAACTCATCCAATGAAATTCAACTTTTTGACAAAAATTCCAATAAATTAGTCTTATGTTCCTTGTCTCAAATAATTTGTAAACCAAGTAATAATCATATATTTTCTAAATCTTCAAAACGTAGATTTGGTATTGTTTTTCAAGTATTATTTTTAATAAATGTGTTAATATCATTATATATATTTCAAATATCTTGTTGTTTAAAAATCCTTCTAAATCATTTCAATCAATTAAGTTTTAGTGAAAAAATACAATTTATATTATTTGCATTAAGTATATTTAAAATTAATTTTTTAGACTTATTTTCATCATATTCAAAATCTTTTGGAATTCAATCAAGTCACACAAATCTAGAAAATTTTTTTAAATGTTCTATTCTATAATCTTGTAAATATGTTAATCAAAATCATTCTAAAATTTGTCTACAAATAGGATCATTCCACAATAAAGCTCTTATTTCTAACTTATCATATTCTTCTAAATCACTATAATTAAAAATCCTATTATTATTTAAAAATGTTTTTAAATATTTATTTTTATCTACTTCTCTATTTTTAAGTCAAATATTAACTCAAAAATCAAATATATCTTCCTTTTTAATAAATGATTTAAGCAATCATTTATTTACAAAATATGATTCTAAAAGTAAATTATTAGAAACTAATTCATCAAATTCTCTAACTCATATTTTTTCTAAATCATCTAAATTTTCTATCTTATTATTACTTAATATAAACCTTAATTTTGTAAATAATTTAGTTTCATCTAATAACTCTAGCTTTATTTTTTCAAAAAATTCACGATAAATTTGAGTATCAATATTAACCAATGATATTTTAAAAACTTTTAAAAAGAAATATTTAAATTCATTATCATCTCAAAATATTTTTTTAAATTCATTTATTGAAATAACACTTAATTCATTTAACGTATTAATTCATATAGTTGATAATTTTTGCTTTATACTTGATAATATTTCTTCATAACTGGGTCTTTCAATTCAGATCTTTCTAGAAAATTTAAGTATTCATTTTCTGGATATTTTTGAAAATGATTCACCTGTTTGCTCCTTATAAAAATTTAACAATTTTTTACTTTTTCATATAACATTTTTAAAATCACTTAATGAAATTTGATAAAAATCAAAAAAATCATTTAATCAATTTAGATTAAAATATTTTTTTATCATATCAATTCATCAAAAATCTAGAATTTTTTCTACAATAGATAAAACTTCATCTATTTCCTTTTCAATTTCAGGATTTAAATTTGAGTTTTCTAAATTTTGATGAGATGATTTTATTTCTTCAACACTCATATTTTTATATAAAGAAATAATATTAAAATAATGTTAACATAATTCCAAATAAAAACCTAAAAATTTAATCTTAATTTATAACTCAACTTATTATAAGCTCATCTCTCAAATAAATTGCACATATTTGTCATGAAGCTATTGCTCTTTGTTTCTCTGCAAATTCAACTCTAAACTTAGAATTTTCTCTATAAATAATACAATCTTGATCAACTTGCCTATATCTAATTTTTGCTTTTGCAATAAGTGGAAACATATAATATTTATCTGCTAAAAAATGTATCTCATTTAAATATAATTTATCATCAAATAATTTTAAATCACTAGATGTTCAAACTATTATTTCATTATTTATTATGTCTTTTTTTACTACAAAAATTGGCTCAGCTTGTCATCAAATATCAAGTCATTTTCTTTGACCAATTGTATAATAAAAAACTCAATTGTGTTCTCACAATATCTTTCAAGAAGTGTCTTTTACTATTCATGGTTTTGGATCAATTTTTTTCTCCAAAAATTTAACCATATCTACTTTTCAAACAAAACAAATCCCTTGGCTATCTTTTCTAGTTGCATTTGGTAATCAAGCTTTTAAAGCTATTTCTCTAACCTTGCTCTTTTCCATATTTCAAACTGGAAATAAAGCCTTGCTTAGTTGAGATTGATTAAGTCCGGCTAAAAAATAACTTTGATCCTTTGTTTCATCAACTCACTTTTTTAGATGAAAAATTCATTTTTCATCTTCTTCTATCCTAGCATAATGTCCTGTTGCAATCATATCAAAACCATGTTCTAGTGCTTCATCTAAAAATACCTTAAATTTCACTTCACTATTACACATTATATCTGGATTTGGAGTTATACCTTTTTTGTATCATTCATACATATATCACAATACTTTTTCTGCATAAGTTTCTCTATAATCAAATGTAAAAAAAGGTATATTTAAATAAGCTGCAACTTCTTTTGCAACTTCTAAATCTTCTTTTGTTGGACAATATTCTCACTCTGGAGCAAGATAATTTATCATAAATCAAGCAGTTACATCATAACCTGCTTCTTTTAATAAATAAGCAGTAACTGCACTGTCAACTCAACCTGATAATCAAACTAAAACTTTTTTCATATTTATATATATTATTTTGACTTATTATAAAAATAAAAAGTAAAAAGTAAAAAAAACCTGAAAAATCAGGTTTTTATTTATTTTTTTCTAGGTTTTTTTCCTTTACTTCATTTAACATTGAAATTGCTTTATAAGGTTTTGGAACATACCAAAATTCTCTTACCTTATCTCTTTGTTGTTCTATAACAAGAGTACCATATCAAAAAATATTTGCAAAAATTCCATTAGCAAAAGCATCTATTTTTGTAATTTTGTGAAGATCAATTATTTCTACATTATCAGTATCTAAAAGTGTAGATTTTATAACTATTATTTTATCCTCATGAAATATTAATAAATTATTATAATATCAAATATAATACAATATTAGCTTAATAAAAGAATAATTAAGCATAATAAATGCTAGTGGTAATAATATATAATGTACTAATTCATATCATAACATACTTCAAAACCTAATTGATATGATATAAAACATCATTGAAATGATAAGATAAAAACAAAACTTTAAATACCTAAAAAACATCATTATCCAATGGCGCCTGATCATTATATAGTCATGTTTTGTATAATATGTCATTTTTAGTAAAAGTTAACAAAATTAAGCTACCAAGAAAAAATAAAATCATAAGTATTATAATCATCCTTCTCATTACAATCCTGTATCATCTTGAAAGAGATTTTATTCATGTATTGTCAGTATGTCTATTACATAGTATTTTGAGTCTCTCAATTATAATAATATATAATAAGATTAAAAATACTAAATATATAAATATATAAATAAAAATCATATATATATTGTTATTAAATAACTACAAATATTATAAGTAAATATTTTTAAAAATCAATTTTGATTAACTTAATTCTGCTTGTTCATCAAGAAATAATTTTGATATTGTCTTTGCTTATTTTTAGCTCTTTTGACAAAAATTTTATAATCTCTAAATTTACTTTTCAATTTTCAGGAATTCACTTTGATTTCATTTTCAAAGTTCAATCATCCATAAGTCAAACAAATTCAGTTTTTGGACTATTTGGAAGAACTTTTATTTTTAAAAATCATTTATTTTCATTTATATTTACAAAATCTATTAAATTCATAAAAAATTTTTTAAAAAATAACTTTTAGTGTATAATAAGACAAGTTATAAAATATAAAAATAAATTTAAAAAAATGAAGATTTGATTTGATCTAAGATTTGTTCAAAATGAGTTATATTCTAGATTTGTTATACAACTAGTAAAGGCTTATATAAAGGAAAATAAAGAAAATGAATATATTATTTATTCAAATGAATTTATACCTTGATTTGAAGAAAAAAATATAACAAATAAAAACATCCATATAAAAAATGGAAGTTTTAGTGAACAAATTGATTTTTTAAAAATATTAAAAAAAGATGATAATAATCTTATGGTATTTTTTAATCACTTCAAACCTATTAATTATAAATGACAATATATAACTTTAGTTTGATGATTAAAAGACATATACTATATGAACTTTTATTCATACTTTGAAAAATATAAATACCTTTTTTTGATGTGAAAAAATCTAAAAAAATCTAATAAAATAATTTGTTTAGATCAAAATACTAAAAATGAACTAATTGAAAAATTTGATATTGTAGAAAGTAATATTGAGATGATAAATTGATTTTTTCCTGATAGTGAAGAAATCGAAGATAAAATACTAGATAATGATGAAACAATTGGTAAAATAAACATAAAAACAAAATACTCAATTCAAAATGATTTTTTTATCTACTCAGGATGAGATTCAATAGAAAAAAATTATGAAAAATTAATAAGTGTTATTACTAGATTAAATAATTCTGGACATATAGTAGATTTAGTATTTTTATGAAATAATATTTCTTCAAATATAAATTTAAGAAACTTAATTTTAGAAAACAAGATAGAAAAAAATATATACTTTTTATGAGATGTATGATTAACACATAAAAAACATTTATACAATGAATGTTTATGAGTTATTTTTCCAAGCTTCTATGAGCCATTTCCATTTAGATTAACTGAACCATTATTTTTTAATACTCAAATTTTAACTTCTGATTTAAAAAACATTAGAAATATTTTTGAAGAAAACGTTACTTATTTTTCACCAATTTCTGTAAATAGTATTTATGAAAATACTAAAAAATATTTAGAAGAAAAAAATAACGAAAAAAAAGTAAATTATAAAAATATAAAAATAAAATATACAAAAGAAAATTCAGTAAAACAATTAAATCAAATAATAGGATAATTATGCTAACAAATAGAAACATAGAAATACTAAAAATCATAGTTTTAGAATACCTAGAAACATGATGAGTTTTATGAAGTAAATTATTATTACAAAAATACGATTTATGAGTATCAAGCGCCACTGTTAGAAATGATATGGCAAAACTTGAAGAAATGGATTTGGTTTATCAACCATATAATTCAGCTGGTAGATTACCAACTTCAAAATGATTAAGAGCATTTGTAAATTATCTTATGCAACAAAGTCCAGAACATTTTTTACAAGTAAAAAATGACACAAAAGACTCAAACATAAACAATATTTGGGATTTTAGTAATAAGATAAGCTATGAATTAGCTAAAAGTACATCTGAAATAGCATTTTTTCTGGTTCCAGAAAAAAATATTATGAATCATTCTGGTTCTTGAATATTTTTAGAAAATAATCATAAAAGATTATGAGATTCTATATTTTCTATAATAAAAATGCTTGAAGATAGTAAAAGTTTTATAAACTTTATTACAAATTTTCAATTAAATTCTGGTATAAATATATTTATATGAGAAGAAAATATCCTTCCATTTTTAAAAGATTATACAATTATAATTAAAAAAATAATTATTGATTGAAATATATCTTACTTATGATTGATTTGAAGTTTAAAAATGAATTATAGTTTCAATATAAGTGCTGTTAACTGAATAATAAAATAAAAAAATGAAACAATTAAAATTGTTTCATTTTTTTATTTTATTATTTTTTAGCTGCATCAATTTGTTTTTGTAAATCTCATTGCCCAGCTTCCATCATAATTTTTACATCTTTAGCATCAACTACTGAATCTTGAAGAGTGTCTATATATTCACTAGAAATAGTTCAAGCCTCTTTAGTTCACTCCCAACAAGAAGACAAAATAAAAATCATAGTAATTAGTATAAGTGTTTTTTTCATAAAATTATAATTATTAAATTAAGTTTCAAATTATTTTTTTCATATCACTTTTTAAAGGTGCAATATGATAAACTTCCTTTCAGTATAAATTAAATTTAAGTTCATAAGCATGAAGTGCTTGCCTATTTAAAGCATATTTTTTAAAAACTTCATCATTTACACTTTTATTTCAATAAACCTTATCTCATATAATTGGAAAACCTATACTAGATAAATGAACTCTAATTTGGTGTGTTCTTCCTGTTTTTATATTTATTTTTAAAACACTATATTTATCATCTATATATCAAATTAATTCTCAAAATGAAATTGCTTCTTTTGGATTTAGTGAATTTTTAGTTGTCATTTTAAGTCTATCATTTGGATCTCTTCATATAAAACTCTCTACTTTGAAGTTTTTTTCTTTAAAGATTCATGAAACAATTGCTATATAATTCTTGGTTATTTCCCTATTTTTTATAATTGTAGACAAATAATTCATCATAAAGTCAGTTTTTGCAACAAGGATAATTCAAGATGTATCCTTATCTAATCTATGCACAATTCATGGTCTATGAGTTCATCAAATAGTTGGTAGATTATCCTTACAATGGTATAATATACCATTTACTAGAGTATTTTTATTTCCATTTTCTCAAGGAACTGGATGTACATTCACGCCCGACTGCTTATTTAAAATAAGTATATTTTCATCTTCAAAAATGATATCTAAATCCATTTTTTCAGGTTTTACTTCATCTAATATTTCATTTATTATACTTATAGATAATTCATCTCTATTTTTAATTTTTATGTTTTTATTGATTATTTTTCAATTTAAAGAAACCTGTCATCTATCAATTATTTTTTGAATATAACTCCTAGAAAAATCAGAAAAAAGAGCAGATAAAAATATATCCACCCTATTTTGTTTTTCAAGAATTACACAAAAATTATAAACCATACTATAATCAAAGTGAAGATTTAATATCATCTATTTTATTTTGATTCTCAGATTCTTTTTCTTTTGATTCTATTTCAGTTTTATATAAATCTCCTAAGTCAATCCATTCTTTTTGTTGTTTTGAAACTAGTTTTTTTATATCATCTGGATGTTCTTTAGCAAGTTCTCTAAATTTTTCTCTTTCCTCAGTAAAAACTTTAGTTAATTCATCAAATTGAAATTGGCTAAGAGTAGGTACTGCATCAAGTACTCTCTTTTTTTCCATTGTATTTAGTGATAAACTAAATTTTAATAAGTCTAAAAAATTAGAAGCATCTACTTCTACTTCTAACGAGTGTGATTTAATTAATCATAGTATTAAAGTATCTACTTCTTTTTCAGTTAAGAAACTCTCTTGCATAATTTTTATTGAAAAATATTAAATTATGTGTAGATTATATACTATATTTTATATATTTCAATATTATTTAATAAAAAACTAAATTGAGCATATTCAAAGATAAAGCAATAGTCTTAAAAATAGATAAGGTTAATTCAAATAGTTCTTGAGAAAAAATAAAAGACAAAGAATTACTATATACTTTATTTACTAAAACTTACTGAAAAATAAAGGCAAATAAGACATATAGTAAAACTGAAAAAAGTGTAGATATATGATACTCAATAAATTTTGAAATAATAACTAGTGAAAACAAAAAAATTCATAAGATTAAAAATATAAAAATTAAATCTGAATTTAATTTAAATAAAGATAGAAATTTTAGTGAAATAAATAAATTTTTAGAAATATTATCGCTTATTTACAGAGAAATACCAGAATGAGTATCTTTTGAAGAAATTTTTGAAATAATTGAAACTATAAATACTTATGAAAATATAGATTTAACTAAGTTAATTCTAGCAAAATTAAAAATAAAATCTCTTCTTTGAACTTTAAATATAGAGCATAAAAATCAGATAATTAGCAAGATACTTAAATTTATTTTTAATTCAAAAATAGAAACTATTTTTAAACTTACTTGAATTAATGAAGAGCAAAAAAAAGAATTAGATTTGATCTAATTCTTTTTTTAAAAATTATTTTTCTCAAACTGTAAGTGCATCAATTGCAAAATCTCATTGATATCAACTTCAAGATGTATAAAATAATCTAATCTTAGTTGTTCAAGCTGGAATTGTAACATCTGGAGTTTTAGTCCATGCTTGACTATAAGATGTATGTTGTTGTCATGTTATAGTATATCTAGTTGTCCATGTACTTCAATTATATGTTTGAAGCCTCATAGTTCATATATTTACTCAATATGCATGATAATAAAAATTAACAAAATTTGAAGTATCAGTTATATCATATACTAAATAAGAAGTTTTATTACTATATCATACACCTGGAGTATTACTTGTTTCTACGAATAAATATGTATTTCAATCATATCACTTATTTGGTCATGTATTACTTGATGGAGTATAATCTGTATCAAAATACCATCAATATGCTGCACCATTTGTATTTGTTCAAATTCAAGGATACCAATCTCAAAGACTATTTCATTCAAAATTAACATAACTTCAAGCTGCTGGCATACATACCTTTGTAATATCGGCAAAAACTGCTAAGGATTCATTTTTTATATTCCAGTTTATACAAACTGTTGATAATGCAGATATCTTTGTAGTATAAGTTCTATCATCAAGTGCTAATATTTTTGCATTTGAATTATATCAATTTAAAGGACTTAAATCATTAATAGAACCATTTCAATAAATGTATAATTTATCAGTTAAAAGTGTAGATAAAGCACTTATACTCGTTAAACTATTATTATTTAAATATAATTCTTTAATATTTGTTTTTCAACTTAGTGATGTAATAGTAGAAATACTATTATAACTTAAATTTAATATACTTACACTATTTAACGATGATAATCATGTTATATCATTTATGCTATTATTATTTGCTTTAATTTGAGTTAAACTTGTTAATCATGAAATTCATGATAAGTTAACTAAAGCATTATTACTTATATCAATAGTAGATAAATTAGTAATACTTTGTATTCAAGTTAAACTTGATAATCAAGGATTATTATTTAAATATAAATTTGGAACACTATTTAACAATGTTAAATTTGAAATAGACGTTAAACTATTATTATTTAGTTTTAAATTTGTTCAAACTGATTTTAATGAAATTAATCATGTAACATTAGTTATAGAGTTTCAACTTAAATCTAAATATCAAGTTACTCTAACAAGTGGTGTAAATTTATCTAAATCTGTATTTACTAATCAACTAGAAGCACAATTTATATCTCAAGTATAAACTCATGTAGTAGTATTAAAATTTGCATCAAATGTAGCTGCAGCAACTCAACATTTATTAGTAAGTACTAACTTAAATTGTCAAACTGGACTTACAGCACATATTGTACCATTCCAAGCATATCAAGCATCACATGTAAATCTACACTCTGTTAAACTTGAAGTAGCATTATTTGTATAAACACTTGATGGTAAAAATGCTGTACCATTCCATGTTTGAGTTATTGATGATACTGTATTTGCAGTCGCATTTGCTGGTAATCAAGTACAAGCTACAACTTGAGTATCTGCATCACATGTAGAAGTACCACTATTCCATGTATAATTTGTATTACAATTAAACTTACATTCATTTGCAACAGCAGTTAAACTAAATTGTCATGTCAAAGTTGGTGACCAAGCACTTCAATTCCATGTTTGAGTAATGCTTGATTGATGCCATGTTGAATTTATAGGATTTCATATACAATTTCCATTTTGTGTATCAGCAATACATGCACTTCAATTATATGTATAATTTGTATTACAATTATATCTACAATTTGTAGTACTTGGAGTTGTATTATATTGTCAAGTTAAACTAGGTGCCCAAGAACTTCAATTCCATGTTTGAGTTATATTATTAACGCTATTCCATGATGCATTTGCCAATAATCATGTACAAATTCCGTTTTGTGTATTAGGAATACATGCACTTCAATTATATGTATAATTTGTTGGACATTTAAATCTACATTCTGTTGCAGATGGAGTATCATTATATGTTCATATATTTGATGGTAAATAATCTCATGCAGCAGTATTCCACAATTGATCAACTTGAGTAGCAGTATTCCACAAAGCATTTGCAACCAATCAAGTACAAGAAACTGTTTTAGTAGCCACATCTGGTTCACACTGACTTAAATTCCAAACAAAACCATTTTTACAACTAAAATAACAAGGTTCTGCTGAATTTACATTTTGCCATGGTGTATTTGAAACTTTTGGATTTCAAATAGTATAATTAGCATATAAATATGGTTGAGTAGCACAAGAATAAATATTATCTCAATAATTTGCAATTACATTTTCAATTTCAGCAAAAAGTGTAGATCATGATGAAGATACTATTTTATCATTTCTTAAAAGTACATTATAGTCAGTTGAATCAGAACTAATAATATTTAATGGAGAACTCTCATATTCATGGACAGGTACAACATCACTATTAAAAAATATTCATATTTCTTTACTTCATACAATAAATGGTACTTTATCATTATTATCTTTTAATAATGCTTTTTCGTATCATACATCAATAAAACTTTTTTCAGATTCCAAAAAAGTCATTAATTGAAAATATTTTCAATCTGCTGACATAGTATATGTAAAATAACTTTGATCACTTGGATCTATTCAATCCATTGAGTATCATATTTTTTTAATAAGACTTGGTCAAAAATATCATTGATAAGATTGTTTTACACCATCAAATTGTATTTCTATACTACCTTCTGGCTTTAAAGTACCTCAATTACTTAAATTTAAAGCAACTCAATCTCTCATATTACTTATTTGAGTAATTCTATTTGAATCTCTAACTCAAACTAAATAATCACCAAATGCTAATGTTATAATAGTAGAAATAATAATAATAATTGACATTACTACTACTAATTCTAATAATGTAAACGCTTTTTTATTCATTTTAATATATTAATTAATATAACCTATTAATTATAGAACAAATCTACTTAAAATAAAAGAAAAACCACTTTACTTTTTAAATAAAATGGTTTTTATTAATTTTTTAAAATAATTAAGGCATTATTTCACAAAATATACCTGTATATCAATTAGAACAAGTATATGAACATGATTCTGTTATATCTCACTTTACCCATTCTTGATTTGCTTCAATAGGTGTTCAGATATTAAAAATTGCATTTGGATAATCTGGTTCTGCTAAACATCAATTTGCTGGTTTTACATAACAAGCTCCAGAAACAAAATTGCTTTGATTAATTACTCAATCTAATATTTGTCAATCTACAAATATCATCTTGTATCAGTCATCTACCCCACAATTTATATTTATACTTGATAATGTTACTTTATTTACTGGAACTCAACTATCATCAAGTAATATTCAAATATTATCTTTTCAATACACATACGGTACTCTAGTTCATAATATATTAACCGTATTAGTAGTTTTAGGTAAATTTTTCGGATTTTCTAAATAAGTTATTATTTGATAACTTCATATTTTTGTTCAAAGTGCAAAAGTAAAATGTTCTCAGTCTTTAGGATCAATTCATACTCAATAAAATCATATTTCTCATATTATACTTTTTCATGCTTCTCATTGAGTAGAATATTTATTTCAAGAAACATTTATATCAACAGAATTCTCTGGAACTATATTTATTCATTTTGAAATTGCTAAATCAATTCAATCTCATATATTGATAATTTGGCTTATTCTACTTGCATCTTTTACATTAATTAAATGAACAACATATGAAAAATATCAAATAGAAGATAATATTCAAATTATAGTAATAACAATAATCAATTCAACTAATGTAAATGCTTTTTTTGACATAAATTTAAAATAAAAAAATATTAAAAAACTATTAGTAACCTACATTTTCTCTTATAACACTTAACATTTGTAAATCAACATCACTTATACTTTTAGGCATTTTTGCTTCAACTTTTACTATAAGATTTCATTTTTTTCCTCATTCACTTTTTCAAAAATCAGCTACTCTAAATTTAACTCATGGTTTAGTATTTTTTGGAATTTTTAAATTTGCTTTTTGTCAATAAACTCAAGTTACTTCTATTTTACAACCAAGAATTAAATCAAAAATTGGAATTTCATAAGTTTTTTCAAAATCTAAACTCTCTTCTTTTTTTGGTTCTTCTTTATAACTTGTTTTTCTTCTAGTATTTCATCACATACCTCAAAATAAATCTTCTATATTGAACTCAAAACCTGAGTTTCAAGCTCTAGAGTTTCATCATCAAAAAATATCTTCAAATCATGAAAATCCTCATCAAAAAGGATTTCATCATCATCATCATCCAAATTGGTTACCAGAGGTAGATCAAAACATATCATATTGTTTTCTCTTTTTTTCATCTCAAAGAGTATCATAAGCTGAATTTATTTTTTTAAACATTTCTTCAGCAGATTTATCTCCTGAATTTCTATCTGGATGATATTGCATAGCCTTTTTTCTATATGCTTTTTTAATATCTTCATTGCTTGCATTTTTATCCACTCACAATATATCATAAAAATTATTTGACATTTTATGTATTTTAATTATAAATTAAAAGAATAATATCTTATAAATAACTTATTTTTTATGAAAAAATTAGTTTTCATCATTTTATCTATTTTTTTATTTTTTTCAATATCTAATATAACTAGTGCGGAAAATAAAGAATGATATTTAGAAAAATTACTTGATTTAAATTACTGAATTGAAGATTATAAATTTAGCATAAATGATTTAAATTATGTATCTTTTTATAATTCTCAATCACAAAAAATGTATGATAATTTCAGAACTGCAGATAAGATGCTAAAAGATGAACTTTTAAAAAAATATAGAAGCTGAGAAATTGATTATTATAAAATGAATTGAATAGTAACAAACTATAATTTATTTGTATACCACACAAATAAAATGTTTAATTATTTGAGTATAAAAGAAGTTAGAAGTGATTTCAAAGAACTCGATAGTGCTATATTAAAAAATTATGAACTTGCAAGAACATATTATTCTAGAAGTAAATTACTTATCTTAAAATAAAAAACTGAATTAAAATTCAGTTTTTTATTTTATTGTTTTATCCATGTAGTTCAACTTAGATTCCAAGTTCATCAAGCTCATGATACAAATCATGTTATATTTCAACTATTATTTGATGGTCAATTCCATAAAAAAGCTGACATTCAAACACTTGTTACACTATTTGGTATTGTTATACTTGTTAATTGATTACCTTGAAATGCATAAGCACTTATACTTGTTACACTATTTGATATTGTTATACTTGTTAATTGATTATTATCAAAACCTCCAAGATTTGTTACACTATTTGGTATTGTTATACTTGTTAATTGATTATTACCAAAAGCAAAACTTCAAATACTTGTTACATTATTTGGTATTGTTACACTTGTTAAATTATTAAACCTAAAAGAAGAATCTCAAATACTTGTTACACTATCTGGTATTGTTACACTTGTTAGTTCATTACCATAAAAAACATAAGTTGGAATACTTGTTACACTGTCTGGTATTATTACACTTGTTAAACTATTCCCCTCAAATCAACCATATCAAATATCTATAATACTATTTGGTATTATTACACTTGTTAAATCACTATATGAAAAAGCATACATTCAAATATTTAAAACATCAACTCATCATATCTTACATGGTATTTCTACATCTTTTGGTCAACTATAATCATATCATGTTATTGTTTGTGATCATACATCAAATGTAAAATATCATTCATCTGATACTTCTAAACATGTTGTTCATCATCCATTATTTACCAAAGCTCATTCTTGTACTATGTATGGTAAATCAACTCATCAATCTACTACAAAATATGTACTATCTGGATTGTATGTTATACTTGGACTATCTGAAGGTTGCATCTTGTAATAATTTCATTTTACTACTGCTGTATTTGTTTCTTCGTTTACTGTTGATACTTGATTAAATTTATAGGCTCATGTTCAACTTCATCATACTGAATATGAAAATATATAATCTCACTTTGTTACTGGATCTTTAAATTTACTTCCATCTTCTTTTAGTGTTACAAAGTTTGCTGTTCATTGGATTGAGCTTCAACTATTTCAATCTATTGTTAATCCTGAGTTTGTTTTTGTTGTAGTTATTAAACTTGATAGACTTGTTCATTTTGAACTTTCTATTCATATCTTTTTCATGATATTATTTATATCACTTACTCTTTTTCAATCTCTTGCAGAAGTACTATATCATTGTAAGTTTATAAAAGCTATTGTTCATAGTATAGCTAATATTGTAATTACAACGATTAGCTCTACTAGTGTGAAGGCTTTGTTATTTTTTTTCATAGGTTTTTATAAAAAATAAATACTAATAAATTAATTATTAGTATTTATTGGGATTTGCAAAGTATTTTTTGGTTTTTTGATTGACAATTTATTTAATATACTTTTTAATTTCATATAATATATGGTAAATCAACTCCACCATCAACTACAAATTCATTGTCCAAGTTTAATATTAAACTTGGACTATCTAAACTTTGAATTTTATAATAATTTCATATAACTACTGCTTCATTTTTTTCTTCACTTATTGTTGCTACTTGTATAAATTTATAGGCTCAAGTTCCTGTTCATCAATCAGAATATGATAAAACATAATCTAAATTTATTTTTGGATCTTTAAACTTATCACTATCTTCATTTAAAGCTAAAAAATTTGTTATTCATTGATTTCTAACTCATAAATTTCAATTTATAGTTAATGGTCAAATAGAATTTCATATTAAAAATTTATCTAATTTTGTTCATTTAGACAATTCTATATTTATTTTTTTATATATATTAACTACATCTGATAGTCTCTTACTATCTCTTGCTCCAACACCATATCATTGTAAGTTTATAAACGCTATTGTTCATAGTATTGCTAGTATTGTTATTACTACTATTAGTTCTACTAGTGTAAAGGCTTTATTATTTTTTTGCATATTTTTTTATAAAATATTACTTAAATGAACTATTGTTTAATCCAAGAATTTCAACTCAAATTCCAAGTTCATCATCATGCCCATCATGTTACATCCCAACTACTCATTGTTGGTCAATTACTACCAAAAGCATATCAAAGAGTTACGATACTACTTGGGATTGTTATACTTGTTAAGTTATTAAATGAAAAAGCACTATCTAAAATAGTTTCAACGCTATTTCATAAAGTTACACTTGTTAAATCATTATTACTAAAAGCAGTACTTCAAATAGTTATTACACTATTTGGGATTATTATACTTGTTAAATTATTACCATTAAAAGATCCATCTCAAATACTTGTTACATTATTTGGTATTACTAAACTTGTTAATTGATTACCATCAAAAGATCTTTCTCATATAATTGTTACACCATCTGGAATTGTTACACTTGTTAAATTATTATATGTAAAAGCCCAAGGTTCAATACTTGTTACACCAGCTGGGATTGTTATACTTGTTAATTGATTTCATCCAAAAATACCATATGGAATACTTGTTATACTATTTGGTATTGTTGCACTTGTTAATTGATTACTATAAAAAGCATAATCTCAAATACTTGTTACACTATTTGGTATTATTACACTTGTTAAATTATTACCATCAAAAGCATGATTTCAAATACTTGTTATACTATCAGATATTGTTAAACTTGCTAAATTATTATATGCAAAAGCATAATTTCAAATACTTGTTATACTACCTGGTATTATTATACTTGTAATTGGATTTCATACTAATGGGTCAGCCCATGGTTCATAATAAAAAGCATAGTCTCAAATACTTATAACATCTACTCCTCATATCTTACATGGTATTTCTATATCTAGAGGTCAATTAGTACTATCATATCATGTTATTGTTTGTGATAATACATCAAATGTAAAATATCATTCATCTGCTACTTCTAAACATGTTGTTCATCATCCATTATTTACCAAAGCTCATTCTTGTACTGTATAAGGTAAATCAACTCATCAATCTACTACAAAATATGTACTATCTGGATTGTATGTTATACTTGGACTATCTGAAGGTTGCATCTTGTAATAATTTCATTTTACTACTGCTGTATTTGTTTCTTCGTTTACTGTTGATACTTGATTAAATTTATAGGCTCATGTTCAACTTCATCATACACTATATGATAATACATAATCTCATTTTGTTACTGGATCTTTAAATTTACTTCCATCTTCTTTTAGTGTTGCAAAGTTTGCTACTCATTGGATTGAGCCTCATACTTGACCATTTATTGTTAATCCTGAGTTTGTTTTTGTTGTAGTTATTAAACTTGATAGACTTGTTCATTTTGAACTTTCTATTCATATCTTTTTCATGATATTATTTATATCACTTACTCTTTTTCAGTCTCTTGCAGAAGTGCTATATCATTGTAAATTTATAAACGCTATTGTTCATAAAATTGCTAGTATTGTTATTACTACTATTAGCTCTACTAGTGTAAAGGCTTTGTTATTTTTTTTCATAGGTTTTTATAAAAAATAAATACTAATAGTCTAATTATTAGTATTTATTGGGATTTGCAAAGTATTTTTTGGTTTTTAAGTTGACAAAAACTAGTCTTCTTTTTTAATTTTTTGCATATTTTCAATATGCTTTTTTTGTTTTTCCTCTTTTTCTTGTTCTTTATATTCTTGTTTTTTCTTATCCCAAGCTTGTTCTTGTTGATCTATATCATCTATTGTTTTAAATATCCTTTCTTCTACTTGTTTTTTTGGTTTACTATATTTTTCACGAGAAACTGTTAATATTTTTTCATATCTTTTTGCAAAAACATCTTCTTGTTTTACATTTGGTGAAAATGTAGAAGCAGAAAATACAGGGCTTGGCATACCATCAATTAGTTGTTTTGTATAAATATTGTATTTCTTTAAATTCATCAAATCATCTTCTAGTATTTCTCAAGTTAAAACTTCTTTTAAAATAGTAGCATCGTGATAACCAACTTGAAAAGAAACTATACTTCATACATTTCAAAAAACAGCTCATCTTACACTTTCTTGCATTTGGTCTATATATTGATTTGCCATTACTAAGTTTAATTTATACTTTCTAGCTTCACTCAAAATAGTAGCAAAACTATCTGTTGCAAAATTTTGAAACTCATCTACATAAAGATAAAAATCTTTTCTCTTACTTTCAGCAATATCAGCTCTACTCATAGCTTCCATTTGAAATTTTGTAACAAGCATAGCTCATAAAAGTGCTGATGCATCTTCTCAAATTTTTCATTTAGATAAATTGATAATGATTATTTTTTCATTATCCATTGCCCATCTTAGAGAAAAACTATTTTTTGGTTGTCATAAAACATTTCTCAAAATAGTACTTGAAAGAAATTGTCATACCTTATTTAATATTGGTCAAATTGCTTCTTGTCTTTGATTTGGAGCCATTTTAGCAAATTCTCAAGTCCAAAACTTCTTTACAACTGGATCTTTTATTTTTGCAACAACTTTATTTCTATAAACCTCACTTGTAAGCATTAAAGGTATAGAAACAAGAGTAGTGTTAGAATATTCTAGAAGTGCTAAGATTGTATTTCTAAGAATATATTCTAGTCTTGGTCACCATGATTCTCAAAATATTTTTTTAAATATTCAAACAAGTCATGAGGCAACAAGTGGTCTTTGTTCTGGACTTATATCTTCAAGCATATTAAATGCAATTGGCCACTCCGTATCACTTGGATCAAATATAATAGTCTGATTAGTTCTAGATTTAGGAATAAATCAAATAACAGCTTCAGCTAAATCTCCATGTGGATCAATAACAGCAACTCATCTACCTTTTCTTATATCATCGATAATCATATTTTCTAAAAGTGTAGATTTTCACATTCATGTTTTTCATAAAACATACATATGTCTTCTTCTATCATTCGCTCAAATCCCAAAACTCATATTTGTTCATCTGAAATTTGTTTTTCAAATTGGTGTTAAATCACTTTCTGGTTTTATTTCATCATTTAAATCTGGATCAACTATTGGTAAATTTGAAGGTGGTTCAAAAGCACGAGAAGAAACCCAATTTATTTGTGGTGTTTTAACATAACTAGTTGGTAGATGCACAAGTCATGATAATTCATTTGTAGAAAGTATATTATTTCAAGTTACTTCTCTATTTTTTACTATATTTACTGCTTCTTCTCAAGAAACAATCTCATCTAAATTAAATGAATTTAATCCAAAATATGAAAAAACTTCAAGTGTTGAAAATATTTCTCTAATTGTTCATTTTCACTCAAGAAATTCTTCTCAAGCATGAATTATATTTATAGAAGTATTATAACCTGAAAGTGATAATTTATTTTTTAAATATTTATTAACTCATTCATCACTATCTCAATCATTTTCTTCCTTCACTTCTGTTCCTTCATCTGAGTTTTTTGTAAATAAACTAATTAACTTTAATAAAAATACAAATGGAAAAACAAGTATTTTTAAAATAATTAGATATTTACTAAGTAGTATTTTTTTTATGAAATCTGGATATTTTGAAGTAATAACTTTTATTATTTTTTCACTATCTCTTTTCCAAAAACCATTTTTAACTGGAGTAAAATTTACTTGAAAAGTATTTAGTGTATATATTCCAGTTCTTGATAAAGCTGAAGTTATACTAGAAAAAGGATCCACTATATCTTTACTTGCCTCTTCTTGAAGTTCAGTAAAACTTTTAATTGGATAAAAAGAATGTTTATCAAGTCATACTTTTCAAATTTGAATTTTTGAAGATGGTATATTTTTTAAATAATCAGAAACTTCTAGTATTTCTACATTGTTATAATGAGCATAGATTTGATTTGAAAGAAAATTAGCATATTTTTTTGGAGCAACAATAAAAAACCTAATTCTATTACCTACCTTTGTTATTTCAAAAGAAAATGTAGGTTGTTTACTAAGTTTAGAAAACATAGTTTTTTTTGAAAAATCTTCAAAAACTCTATGAAGTATGATTAAAATATGTTCAAAAACTCAAGGTCCTTTTAAATTATTTCTATCAACTAAGATTTCAAGTACTTTTAATTCCATATTTATTTTTTATAGTTTTTATACAATATAATTAAGTAATTTTACTTAAAAAACATATAAAATACTAGAAATAAACTTACTATTTTATTTTATCATATTTGAAACTATAACACAAATTTTTTAGCAAATAATTTGTGCTCTGAACATTTTACTCTTATTTCAAATTCATCTATTCAAAAATCATCAAAAATAACTACACTATCATCATCTGTTTTTAAAAATTTTTCATCTATCAAATCAGAATATTCATCAAATAATCAAACCCAAACAATCCTATGATCTTCTCACATTGGATGAGTATTTCATCAAATAATAACTTCAAATTCTTCTCACTTATGATTTACTTCTATAAAATGATCTATTTCAAATAAATCTGTTGGCTCATCATCTAAATAACAGATTTCTTCATTAATATGGTGAAAAGTATCATATTCTTCACAAACTGGACACATAAAATTGTCATCTATTTTTACTCCAGATTCCAATCATTCTCCACTATCTCAAAGTGCTTCATCATAAATATAATTACAATTTGTACATAAATATTTCATTACTCTTGATTTTTATTATATAAAGGTATTATTTAAACAACTCATTATTTATATTTCAATTATATAAAATAAATCTAAAAATGAAACAAAAATTTACAAAAGAAGATTTTGAAAAATTTAAAAAATATTTTTCTATAAAAGCAAAATGAAGTAATGTAGAGAATTATTTTTTAGAAAAAACTTATAAATATATCAAATTTATAAAATGGCTTCCTTGAATAGAGATGATTTGAGTATGAAACAGTATTTCAATGAACGCTTCAAATTTAGAAAGTGATATAGATTTATATATAGTTTCAAAACCAAAAACTATGTGGATAAATAGGATAATTATTACTCTTATATTTCAAATTCTTGGTGTTAGAAAAAATGCTAAAAAACATGCATGAAGATTTTGTTTAAGTTTTTTTAGTACTACTCTTTGAATGGATTTTTCTAATTGGAAAATAGAAAATGATATATATCTTTATTTTTGGATACTTTATTTTAAGCCACTTTTAAGTTATAATAATACTTATGAAGCATTTTTAGAAAAAAATTCTAATTGGCTAGATTTCAGCGAATACAATGATATAATTATAGAAAATAAAAAATACATTAGATACAAAAAAAATACCAAAGAAAATACTTTTTTTCTAAGAATATATGAAAAAGTAGATTATTTAATCAAAATAATATTTTTACCAAAAACTTTAAAACATTTTGAAAAGTTATGAAAACCTTATTGAATAATCATAAATGATGATTTGTTAAAATTTCATGATAATGATATAAGAGAAAAAATAAAAAAAGAAATTATGGATTAATCCATAATTTCTTTTTTTGAAATTGTAACATCAATTTTTCAAATTTTAGCATTATCTATATCTAAAACTTTAAAAGTAAGAACCTCAATTTCTTTTTTATTTTTATTTTCATTGAAATCTTCTCATTTAATATTAAAAGAGATAATTTCTCAATTTGAAGGAAATCATTCAAGTATATGAGTAATAACATAACTCATAGTCTCTCCATCAAATTCCTTTGAGTCAAGTCAAATATTTTCTAATTCTAAATCAAATTTATATAAAACTTCTTCAATTAAAACATCACTTTGAACAATAAAAGAATTTTTTCAATTTTTTATAAATTCCTCACTTTCCTTATCAGTTTCATCTCTTATTTCACCAAATACTTGCTCTATAATATCTTCCATAGTAACAAGACCTGAGACTCAACCATATTCATCTATAATTATAGACATAGTTCTATGAGCTCATTGAAGTGTTTCAAAAAGTTTTTGAATTGATTGAGTTAATGGAACTTTTAAGACTTTTTTAAGTTTAATTTCACTTAACTTTTTATCTTTATTTCAAGCATTTATTTCTCTAATTAAATCACGAGAAGTTAAATAATAATCTATTTTATCAATACTACCACTAAATACAGGAATTCTAGAATGTGTATGTGATAAGTAAAAATTCATTGCTTCTCAAACTGTAACATCATCTTCAAGTGCATCTATTTTTACTCTAGGAGTCATTACTTCTTCTACTGTTGTATCATCAAAATCAAGAATAGATTTAATTTTTTCATGTTCATCATCATCAATTCAACCTTTATCTCTTCACATATCTATAAAACTTTCTATTTCTTCTCAAGACATAGTTTCTACATGACTTGATCTTGAAAATATTTTTACAATAAATCCAATAACTATAATTAAAGGATATAAAATAAAAATAAGAAAATTATATATTGGTGCAACTAATAATGCAATTGGTATAGCATTTTTAATAGCAATACTTTTAGGAATTATTTCTCAAAATAAAAGTATTAAGAAAGTTATTATTCATGTAGAAATTCAAACTGCAGTAGCTTCATCTATTCACATTCCAGAATTTCTAGCAATTCATATTGCAATAGTAGTAGCAATTGAAGCTGTTGATGTATTAACCAAATTATTTCAAATAAGTATAGTTATAAGTAATTTATCATTATCACTTCTTACTTTTTTTAATGATTTAGCCCCAAATCTTCACTCTTTTACTAATGAATCTATTTTATGAGAAGCTAAAGACATCAAAGCTAATTCACTTCAAGAAAAAAATGCTGATAGAGAAAACAAAGATATAAACAATAATATGAGTTGGGAATCCATTTTAGTAAGTATTATATTTAAAAATTAACGAAAATCATTTTATTTATAAAAGCTGTTTTGTAAAGTAAATAAAGATTTTTAAAATTTAAAAGACCGGTCTCAAAAGAGATCGGTCTTATACTTAATATTTTATTTTGGTCAAACTACTTTAAAATTTTCTCAAATAAAGTTTTTTTCTCAACCAATAATTATATGATTAGCAATTGTTTCAATAACATTTGGTTTAGAATCATCAATTGGATTTATATATATTCATCTTCAATAATCAGTCAATAATCATGAAGCTGGTTTTTCTTCTCAAGTAATTCTATATGCTATATTTCAAGTTAAATGATTAATTAGATATATAGAATAATCTTTATTTTTAAAATCAAATTTAAATTCATTTCAAGTTTTATATCTAGAAAATGATAATACTTCTCCATTTTTTTGAAGATATCAATATCATTCTGTCATATTTTTAGTTTCACTAATTCAAATAGGTAAAAGAGTATATTTATCTTTGTAATCATTTCTATCAAACTCTATTATTTTCATATCATAATTTATAGTAGAATCTATTTTTGAAAACATATCAAAAAATAAATATCACTCTGTTACATCTCATATTTTTGCTAATATAAGTGGATTATCATCATTAAAAATATTATTATTTATCATATCATTTGTAATATAATTATTCCAAAAAATATTATAATAATCAGTACTACCTGGTGAAACACTTCAAAATATTGTAGTTCTTGGAGTTATGTCATCATCAAAATAATCTCAAGGATATCAAACAACTCAGGTAGAAGTTGATCTATAATTATCACTATTCATATTATCATCTACTAAATCAATTCATCCAATTCAAGTAGTATCAAAAATAAATATTGATTGATTTGGATCTGAAAACACACTATCTGATGACCAAGAATCATTACCAGTTTCTGATAATTCTGTAACTTCAATTTCACTAACATTTAAAAATCTATTTGTATGATCAGAAACAATTTGAATATATCTAACATTGTCTGCATCTGCATATGATGAATATGATAATGGTATAACAACAGTTGACATAGAATCTATTCAAGGAAGTGTAATTGTTTTTAGTGTTACATTTCAAGCATTTTTCAAATAAACAATTCAATTATCCCAATAAGTTGCTCATTGGTTTACTTTTTTAAAAATTGTTACCTTTGATAATTTTTTTTCTGATCATAAATCAAAAGTTATCTGATTATAATCTCATTTTTTTGATTTATATTGAGTGCTTAAACTACCATCTAATGATTTTGAAGGCTGTTCACTTGTATATGGTGAAGCAGTAGCAGATATACTAGAATTATCAATTGTTCAACCTGGAGTAAATGCATTATTTACTATATCTTTTAATTCTGTTCCATAATAAACTGTTGAGAAGTCTTGTGTAGTATCATCAAAATAAATTCTTCATTCAGTTCAATTAAATGTAAAATAACAATATACAGTTCAAAAATCATATCTCATTTCAGAATTAATACCTGTTTCCAGTATTGCTCATGTACTAACTGTTCAACTCATAGTTATATTTGTAGGACATGATAATGCATCTGAAAATCAACCACCATTTTTATTGTATTGTCTTACTGATTCTATATTTATATTTGCTTTATCTGAAAGTTTTAAAAAAACTTCTTCAGCATTTTTTCAAATATTTATGTTGTTATTTAAAATATATGTATTATTAAAAACTACATATCAAATAATAAGTGCTACATTTATAAGTATAAGTACATATATAAATATACTCCCCTTTTTATTTTTTGAATTCATTTAAAAATCAATTAATAAATTAAATTATATTCATCAATAACCAATTTATCTATATAAAAATCAGCAAAATCTTTATAAAACAAACTATTATCAAATAAATTTATAACACTAAAATACATATCAATTAAATATCCTGAATTGTAAACATTTACTCTAAAATCCTTCATTCTTAGGTTTGTAAATATCTTATCAACTGAAAAATCTTTATTATAAATAAGTGAATTGTCTGCATCTATTGCTGACATTTCTGCAACACTTAAATATCTATATCATAAAAAATTATCTCAATATATATAATTTCTTTGCAATCTTTTTGTATCCATTGATACAATTCAAATTAATAATCACTCCGTACTATCTAATTTTTTTAGATATAAAACGTTATTTGGATTTGGTATTGTAGTTCCAGTATATGTAGGATCAGTAATTCAAGTAAAAACTTGTACATCACTATAACCTCATCTTACAAATCTTCACATTGTATCTTTAAAAACAAATCAATCATCTATAGAACTTATTTTAACATCATTATTTACAAGTTGTTCAACACTATCTGTTACAAAAACGAATATGATAAGAAACAATATTCAAGATATTGCTATTGTAGTTATAAGCTCTATAAGAGTTATTGCATTTTTATTATTAAAAAATTTCACAATTAGTAAAAATTAATTATATTAATAACGTTATAATATTTATATTAAACATTTTGTAAAATGAAAAATAATAAAAAAGCAGATACAATTGCTTGAATCATAATTGCTGTTTTTATTTTATCTTTTGCTCTACTTTGAATTGTAAATGTTTTAGATTACAATCATAGTATCTCTGATAATTATGAAAAAGAAACTGATTTATATATATTAAAATCAAATTCAGAAAATATATTAAAAAGATTAAATTTAGATGAAATAGAAGAAAATGAAAAATTCTATATTAAAAAAGATACTACTACAAATCAGTTTTTAGTTTTAACTTGAGCTACAAATGAACAATATAAATATGTAGATAAAGATGGAAACAATGTGGATCCAAAAATTTATATAGGTAAAACATTTGTTAGAGAATATGTAAAAAAAATAGATATTCTTAGATATGATATAAAACCACTAGAAATAAATAATCTTGTTTTTCATTTTGATGCAAATAATATAGATTGAGATAATAATTCAACATTAAATGATGGTGATACTATAAATCAATGGAATGATTTAGCAACTGATAATTGATCGCAAAATGCAGTTCCCAAAAGTACACTTCCAGATCCAACAACATATTCTTCAAATTTACCTACTTATAGTTCTGGTTGATTAAATTGATATCCAATGGTAGCTTTTGATTGAGTTGATCAAATGCTTGCTATGGATTTACATCAAGATATAAACAATGATTGAGATTGTTATTCTCAAAAGTACTATATGGAAAAATCATTTGCAATTGTTTTTAAAACTTGAGATGATTTAACTAATAGACAAGTAATATATGAACAATGATGAGCTGCAACTTGATATAATTTTATGATTGAAAATTGAAAAGTTCGGGCTTGAATACATAATATAGCTACACATGCTTGATATACTTGTACAGATTTTAGTTCTTCAGATAATAAATTTTATTTTGAATGGGATGTTCCACATAAATTTAAGTCTGTAGATTTATGAGATGTTATGCCAAATACTATTTATTTTGTTATGGTAGTTCAAGATAGTACACATATAAATAGAACTCATCTTAATATAATTGATGATATAAAAGAAAATTACACAACTCATAATAAATATATAGATTCTCAAAATAGATTAAAAATATATTTAAATGGTGTTTTAAAAAATGAAACAGACCATGTTGATCCACAACCTGAACATTCTTACTGAGCTTTATGAAATATATATAGATGGAATGTAAGCCCATATACTCAAAGTGCAATTGATGATGTAAATACTAGTGATAAGGCGTATTTTAAATGATGAATTTGAGAACTTATTTCTCGGAATCATGCGCTTACAGAAAACGAAATAACATGAGTTCAAAATTATTTTTCACAAAAATGGTTATGAGGTAAAAAAAGTATCAGATATGATATAGTTGAAACTACTATTAAAGAATTTAAAGAATATTAAAAAATTTTAAAATTTAATTTTATTAAAATGAATAATAAAAAAGCATTCTCATTTGTAGAGCTTATAGTTTCTGTAACAATTTTGTCTATAATAAGTACTATATGATTTATTTCATATAGTTCATATCTTTGAGATTCAAGAGATTCTCAAAGAAAATCTGACTTAGCACAAGTTTGATCTGCACTAAAAGTTTATAAACAAAAAAGATGATATTATCCACCTCCAGGTGATAATTTTGAGTTAACATACAATTGAACTGGTATAGTACTTCAATGAAAATTTAACGATAATGTTCGTCTAAATACACTAGATAGATTACCTTTTGATCCAAAAACTAAAACTTCTTATTTCTATTCTATAACAAAAAATGCTCAAGAATATGAAATGGCTGCAACACTTGAAAATGAAGATAGTGCAATAGCAATAGTAAACTGAACTTATAAATCTGTATCTAAAGATATATTACCTGGTATAATTCTAGCAATTGAAACACCAGCTAGTTGATTTGCTGAAATACATAGTTGAACAGTTAATATAGGTTGAGATTGAAGTGTAAATAGAAATAAGTTTATTTTTTCTGAACAAAATCATAATTTAGCTTATAATTTTGTTGAGCCATATGAAAGTTTTACAGATGGAACGAGTATTGATACTATTTTAAGTGAATTAGTAGCAAAAAATACTTATTGGCAAAATACTGATTATAGAAGTTGTATTGAGATAAAAGAATCATGAAAAGCTATACAAAAAGATTGAACTTCAATCACCTATCAAATTATAGATTCTACAACTTGAGTTTTAACAAATACATGATGTATTTTTAATTAAAACAAAAAAAATCATTTACTAAATTTAGTAAATGATTTTTTTTAATCCTTTATACATCTAACAGAGAAACCATTATTTTTTGTTGTAGAATTAATATTAAATCCACCTGAATCATAACTTAAAAATCTATAAGAAACATATGGAGGTGTACTAATAGTATTAGTCCATAAATATGCATCCATACCACGTTTATAAAATGAAGTTCTATCAGTAGTACGAAATCATGTTAGTGGTAATTTAAGAGCATTAGAAATATTATTTAAATTTGTTTTATTTATATGTAAATTCCATCAAATTTGATTATTATTTGAATTATTTAAAATAATATAATTTTCTAAAGTAGTAAATTCTCCATCTGTTGGAATATGATATCAAACACCACAAACTTTATTAGTATCATTTACATCAACAATATAATTTCAATCAGTGTCTAAACTATCCCATGTATATAACTTTCACCATATTGTATTATATTCACTATCTCAATTTACATTTGTTCATGTAAACCATGTATTTGCTTTTGCACTACTAGTTAATAATGGATTTAATGAATCACAATTTGCTAGATTAATTGTTCAATCATAATTAGGAAAACAAGATCAAATAATTCAATCTGTTCAATCATCTTTTTTTCACCATTCAAATCAAGTTCATAATGTAGAATTACATCATGCCCATACCTGTGTTCAAATTGTTATATCTTCTATATCGCAATTTGGATCTAATGCTCTCCATCATACTAATGGTGGTGTACTACAAGTACTTCAAGTATATCAATTTGTACATTCATAGTAACATGGATTTGCATTATTTGTATCTTGCCGTAATTGATTTTCACTTGTTGGTGTTCAAGCAGTAAAGCTTGCATTTGTATAATTTGGTTGTGTATCACAACTATTTGTAACTACTGGTGGAGTGGGAGTTGTTCCTTCTACTATTTCATATGGTAAATCAATTCATCAATCTACTACAAAATATGTATTATCTGGATTGTATGTTATACTTGGACTATCAGAAGGTTGCATTTGGTAATAATTTCATTTTACTACTGCTGTATTTTCTTCTTCATTTACTGTTGATACTTGTGTAAATTTATAGGCTCATGTTCATGTTCATCCTACTGAGTATGAGAATACATAATCTCAATTTGTTATTGGATCTTTAAATTTACTTCCATCTTCTTTTAGTGTTGCAAAGTTTGCTGTTCATTGGATTGAACTTCAACTATTTCCATCTATTGTTAATCATGAATTTGTTTTTGTTGTAGTTATTAATGTTGATAGACTTGTTCATTTTGAACTTTCTATTCATATCTTTTTCATTATATTGTTTATATCACTTACTCTTTTTCAGTCTCTTGCAGATGTACTATATCATTGTAAGTTTATAAATGCTATTGTACCCAATATAGCTAATATTGTAATTACTACTATTAGCTCTACTAGTGTAAAGGCTTTATTACTTTTTTGCATATTTTTTTATAAAAAATAAATACTAATATTTTAATTATTAGTATTTATTGGGATTTTCAAAGAATTTTTTTGTTTTTAGATTGACTTATCTTAATAAAAATGTTTTATAATTTTTTTATTTTATATAATTCAAAATTTCTGATTGTTTAATTTCTAATTGTTCTCCAGAATCTAGGTTTTTTAATTGTAATACTCATTTTTCTAATTCATCAAGTCAACATATTATAGCATATTGTATTTTCTTATTGTTTGCATATTTTAATTGTTTTTGAATCTTAGTTTCACTATCAAGATACATTTCACAAGAAACTCAAGCATTTCTTAAAATATTTAAAATAGATAAATTATTTTTTAATGTATTTTCTCACATGTTTACAAGCATCGCTTTTGAAACAGTTTTTCTGTCTAACTCTATTTTTCAAATAGAATTTAAAACAGCTATCAATCTAGATAAACCTATACTTCCTCATACTCATGGATAATTATTTTTTGTGAAATTTGAAGCTAGATTATCATATCTACCACCAGAACTAACACTACCAAGATTTTCTGCTCAAACAATAAAGGTTTCAAAAACTGTTCAAGTATAATAGTTTAATCATCTAGAAATAGAAGTATTTATTTTTAAATATTTTTCTTCAACTCAAAGATTTATTAGATTGTTGTATAAATATTTTAATTCATCAATTCAAGTTTTTAACAATTCGTTGCTAAATTGTGAATAAAAAGTTAAAATCTCTGTATTTGTTTTTTCTTCAGAAAATCTTATAAATTCTACTATTTTTTCAATTTGAACTTCATTTAATCAAACTGAAAAAAACATTTCTTTTAATTTATCATATCTTACCTTATCTTTTTTATCAATAATTGAAATTGTTCAAGCTATATTTTCTATTTCAAGAGTTTGTAAAAATCAACTCAAGAATTTCTTGTTATTCATATTTATAACAAAATCTCAAAAATCTAACTCTCTTAGTGAATTATAAATAGTAGAAATAACTTCTACGTCAGCAAAATTTGGCAAATCTCAATTTCAAATTATATCAACATCAGCTTGATAAAACTCTCTATATCTACCTTTTTGTGGTCTTTCTCATCTATAAACTCTAGCAATATGTTGTCTTCTAAATGGAAATGAAATTTCTCATTCATATTGTGCAACATAGCGAGCTAAAGGAACTGTTAAATCAAATCTAAGTCAAAGTGAAGAATCATCACCTACTTCCCCATTTACTCTATGAATTGCATAAACTTCATTGTCATCAGCTCATTTTGCAAGTAAAACATCAAGTCTTTCAACAACTGGTGTATCAATTGGTGTAAAACCAGATAAACTATAATTTTTTCTAATTATTTCTTTAAATTTGTCTTCTATAATTTGTGCTTCTGGAAGGTTTTCTCAAAATCAAGAAATTGCTTGTGGTTTAATCATTTTTGTTAGTTATTTTTATAAACTTTCTATATTTTAACTAAAATTTTGAAAAAATAAACACATTTTTTAGTTAAAATGTTTAAAATTTGATTTTTTAGTTACAATATAATAAAATTAAATATATAATTCTTTCATAAAATATATGTTCAAGAAAAAAATAGATTTAAGTTCACTTGTAAATAAAATAGATGATTTAGAAAAAAATAACAGTATTATTGACGATAGTACTGTTTTAGCTAGTAATAAAAATGAAGAAGTTAATAAATCTATAGAACCAGATAAAATAACAGAAATAGAAACTAAAACTGAAAAAGAAATAGAAAAAGAAGATTTTCAAAATAAACTAAATATAAAAATAAATATATCAAAATTACCACATAAAGTTGAAGAAATAAAACCAATAATAGAACCTAAAAAAGAAGAAAAAAATGAAGATATTGTAGAAAATAATATAATTTTAGAGGAAAAAAATGAAAATATTAATATAAAATGAAAAAATAATAATGTTGAAAGTGAAGCAGAAAAAGAAGAAAGATATAAAGAAATGATTTCAAAAATAGAAGTAAAAAAAGAAGTCGTTGAAGAATACAATAAAGAAGATCATAATGATTTATTTTGAAATTATAAAAGTGATTTTGAGTTAAAAATTGAAACGGAAAATAAAAAAAAGAAAGTTAAGGAAGTTAAAACTGAAAAAATTGAAGAAATTAAAACTGAAAGTGAAGAAATTATTTCAAAAATAAAAGATGAGAAAATTGAGGAAGTTAAAACTGAAAGTGAAGAAATTATTTCAAAGATAGAAGATGAGAAAATTGAGGAAGTTAAAACTGAAAGTGAAGAAATTATTTCAAAGATAGAAGATGAGAAAATTGAGGAAGTTAAAACTGAAAGTGAAGAAGTTATTTCTAAAATAGAAGATGAAAAAATTGAGGAAGTTAAGGCTGAAAGTGAAGAAGAAAATAAAAATGCTAAAAAGGAATTAGTTACAAATAATATAAAAAAAGAAAAAAATAAATGAAATAAAAAAATAATATTATGAGGTTTTATTTGAGTTATAACTATAACTATAATTTCAAGTAGTGTATTTTTCTTTGATGATATAAGAAATATATTAATAAAAAAGCAAAATCCTATTGTAGAAAACACAAATACTGGTGATATTCTAACAAATTCATGAATTACTGAAATAACTGATCCTGAAGTAAAAAATCAAGTAGATGATTATATAGAAGAAATTAAAAATAAAGAATATACTCCAGAAGAAATAAAGAAAAAGGTTAATGAAAAAATCATAGAAATTTATTTAAAAAAAGCTATCAAAAGATAGTTTTTTTATTTTATAAGATATTTTATAATATAGTCAATATCAATTATTTACTTTTATAATTAAATTATGTTAGAATAAACTAAATATATTTAACAAACTAAATTATGACTCCTAGCATAGAAGAAATAAACAAAATGCCCTTAAAAAAAGAAATTTGAGATATAGTAACATATATCTGAAATATTTTTAAAATGGCTATAGAAAGATGAGCTTCAGATATACATATTGAGCCAAATGAAAACTTCTTACTAATAAGATTTCGTAAAGATTGAGATTTTATGCTTATTGATAAGATTGATAGAGATCATATATCTGCTGCTGTTACTAGACTAAAAGTTTTATCAAAAATTAAAATTGATGAAAATAAAAAGCCTCAGGATTGAAAAATAGTATATTTTTATGAAAAAGAAAATAAAAATATAGATATAAGACTTTCTACTCTGCCTACAAGTTACTGAGAAAAAGTGGTAATGAGAATATTAAAACAAGATGATACTCTTATAAATATTGAAGCATTATGATTAATTGATGTAAACTTAGAAAAAGTTAGAGAAGCACTAAAAAGTAAATATTGAATAATCCTTGTTGCTTGACCTACTTGATCTTGAAAATCTACTACCCTATTTGGTATTTTAAAAAACTTTAATCCATTGGAATTAAATATTTCAACACTTGAAGATCCAATAGAATATGATATAGAATATGTAAATCAATCTCAAGTTAAACCAGATATTTGATATAGTTTTTCTACGTGATTAAGATCACTTGTAAGACAAGATCCAGATATAATCATGGTATGAGAAATCAGAGATAAAGAAACAGCAGTATTAGCAGTAGAAGCTGCACTTACATGACATTTGGTATTATCTACAATACATACGAATTCAGCAGCTGGTACAGTTCAAAGACTTATAAATATGTGAGTTGAACCTTTCCTTTTAGCTTCTGCAATGAAAATGGTTATAAGTCAAAGACTTTGAAAAAGAATCTGCAAAAATTGTAAAGTTGCCCATAAAGCATCTGAATATGAAATGAAAAAAATAAATGAAATATTATCTCCTATATTAGAAAAAAAAGATATTGAAAATGCTGTATTTTATAGATGAGAATGATGTGAACAATGTAGTAATACATGATATAAATGAAGACTTGGTATACATGAGGTATTAATAGTATGAGACTATTTAGAACCACTTATACTAAATAAAGAAAGTGCAAATGCAATGAGAGATGAATGAATAAAACACTGAATGGTAACAATAGTCCAAGATGCCTTAATAAAAGCACTATTAGGAGAAACCACTATTGAAGAAGCATTGAAATTAATTTAATAAAACAAAAAACATGTTTAATTTTTTAAAAAGAAAGAAAAAAGTTGATACAAGCAATGTACAAGCTTTTGATTCAGCTATAAATGCAATTAAGCTATTTATAGCTTCTTCTGATTGGATAAACTGAAAAAAAGCTATAGAAGAAATTTTATTTAAAGAAAAAGAAGCTATAAATCTTTTTTTAGAAAAATTTAGTACTGATGAAAATAAAATTGAAAATAAAAAATTAATTGAAAAAGAAAAGAAAAAATATAAGAAAAAAGAAGAAACTATATTAAAACTAAAAACAAATTTAGATAAACTAGAAACTAAATATATAAAAAGAGTTGAAATAGAAAGATTTAAAATAAGATTTCAAAAAATAAAAGATGAAATAGTTATCTTAATTAAAACAAATAAATCTCTTGAAGCAATGAATTTATTGCAAAACTTTTTAGAAGAAAATAAAGAAAATTCAACAGTTATATCATTTTATAACAAAGAAAAGAAAATAGTTCAAAAGAGTATTGAAAAAAATAGAAAAATTGAACAAGAAAAACTAAAAAAGAATGCTAAAATAGAAGCATTGCAACTTATATGAGAAACTGCTAAAATAGATAAAATAATAGAAAAAGAAAAACAAGAAAAAAAATGATTTTTTGTAAATATTGGTAAGAAATTAAATTTTTATAAAAATATAAAAGAAAATAGAAGAAGAAAAAAATTACTTGATGAAATAAATATATTAATAGAAGAAGATACTAGATTAAATAATGAAATTGCAGAGAAAAAACTTGAAAATATTCATAGATGATTAGTTAAAGAAATAAATAAAAATAACATAATTGGTTATGATTTATACTGAAAAATACTATGAGCTGATAAAATTTCTGGTGATACGTTTGGTTTAGAAGAAAGTGATAAAAAATATAATTTTTTTATATGAGATGCAACTGGACACTGAATTAGAGCTTGATTTATTATTACTCTTATAAACAAATTATTTAAAGAAAATTATAATAAAGATTTAAATGAATTAGCTTTCAATATTAATAATTCGTTAAAACAAGATTTAAAATCTAGAAATTTTGTAACATGAATATTTTTTGAAATAAATAAAGAAACAAGTGAAATATGATATGTATGAATGTGACATGAGCCAATTCTTATATATAGAAAAGATACTAATACTATTGAAAAATTAATTCCAGGTTGACTTGCTGCTGGTATTAGACTAATAAACGAAATTGATGATATAAAAGTTAAAACAATAAAATTAAATGATTGAGATATACTTATAACATATAGTGACTGAATAATTGAAAATAAAAATTTAGAATGAGAATATTATTGAATAGAAAAGTTAGAAAAATCATTCAAAATGGTTACAGAATATGAAAGTAATATAAAAAATATTTATGAATATCTTATAAATGATGTAAAAATATTTAGATCATGAACAAATTTTGATGATGATCTCTCAGTAATTATAATAAAAAGAGATACTAAAAAAGATATTGTAAAAGAAGATGATAATTATTTATTAGAATTAAAAGCAAAAGAGTGACTTGATAGAAGTGATATCAAAAACTTAAAATGAAAAAATAAAGAAGAAATAGAAGAAGCTGTAGAGGAAATTAAAAGAAAAAAAGAAACCAAAAGATTAATTAAAAATCTAGAAAATTTATTTTATACTTGAGAAATACTAAAACTTAAAGAGGAAGCAACAAGATATATAAAAGAATGATATATAGATCCAAAAATAAATTCATATTTAAGAAGAGCAATTGATAATGAAAAAAATTATAGAATAGAACAAAAAAATCAAAAAATGGAAATAAAATTTAATATATTAAGTGAATTATATAAAAAAGGTGATTATAATACAGTTATAAAAGAAATAGAAGAAATTATTTCCAAAGATTGAAATATTTAATAAAAAAACGAAAATATGTTTTGATACAAATTTTATGATAGATATTGAAATTTTGATAATCAAAAATTCATTTTACTATTAGAAAATGCTAAAAGAGCTCAATTCAAATGAAGCTGAAAAAAGAAAAAAGCATGAGACATCGAAATAAACTTATTTCAAAGTGTTAATAAAAAAGAAATATGGCAATTTATAAATAAATTCTCTATTTTCTTGAACTCTTGAATTGATGTTAAATGAGCTTTATGAATCTTGATTAAACAACTCAAAAATCCTTATATGAAAAAAATTTGAATTGAAATGAGAGATAACATAGACCATGGTATTTGAATTAGTGAAACAATGAATCAATATCCAAAAGTTTTTGATGCATTAACTACTTCATTAGTTTGAGTATGAGAAAAAACATGACAACTTTGAAAAATACTAGCTGAACTTGATACAAATTTACTTGAAAGTATAGAATTAAAATGAAAAGTAAAATGAGCAATGATATATCCTATGATACTTTTACTTTTAACTCTATCAATGGTAACTTTTATGATGGTATTTATTGTACCAAAAATATCAGAAGCATTTGCAAAAGCATGAAGTGATTTACCTATATTAACTCAAAGAGTAGTAGCATTTTCAAATTTTATAGTTCATGATTGGTGAAAACTATTACTTATAATTGCATCTGTAATAGTTATATTTAAACTTATAAATTCAACATATATTTGAAAAATAACTTTTGCAAATATAGCAGTTAGAATGCCAATATTTGGTTATGTAGTTAAACAATCAAACATAGTCTTCTTTATAAAATCATTTACAATTTTATTAGATTCTTGAGTATTACTTCTTGATTCATTAAAAACTTCTAGTAGAGTAGTTACAAACTTAGCTTATAAAAAAGAACTTATAAGAATTAAAAACGAAGTTGAAGTTTGACTTACTATTTCTAAATCACTTTGATTAAATCTAGATTATGAAGAATCAGTTTATTTAAATAAACTGTTTCCTGAGGAATTTGCTTATGTAGTAAGTACATGAGAAGAAACTTGAAGTTTATCTACTTCCCTAAAAAAAGTTTGAGATAATTATAATTGAGAACTAAAAAGATATATATGAAACATGTCTAGTATGATGGAACCTATCATCATCGTAATAGTTGGTGCACTTGTTGGTACAATCGTAGTAGCCATAATGATGCCATTTTTTGAAATGGGAAAAGTTGCAAAATGAGTTTAAAAATAAAAAAATCTAGATGTAAATCTAGATTTTTTTATTTTTTATTTTTTAAAATATTATAAAACTATTTTATATAAATAAGTCTAGTAAATTTTAAAAATATATTTGCTAAATAAGCAATATAAGGTTAAAATACAAATGTCTCCTAAGAAGACAATAAACTTTAAAATTTATTTTTGTATTTTATTACTTAATTTTTCGCATAATGATGAAAAATACAAAAAAAGCCTTTACTTTAGTTGAGTTAATCGTAGTTATTACTATATTAGCTATTCTTGGTACAATTGCTTTTATTTCTTTACAAGGATATTCTGGTGAAGCTAGAGATTCTAAAAGATTGTCAAATGTTAACGATTTAATTAAAAAAGTTAATATTGAAGTTTCAAAAGGTACAGCTATTAGTTCATTATTAACTAATGATTCTACTGAAGCTAAAACAATTAATGGTGCTACTGGTACATGAGTACAATGAACAATTGATTTTGCAGGTGTTAAAGAAAATCAAGCTGATTTTCAAGATGAAGTTAATAATGTAGCTGTAGATTATCCAACTGCTTATGCTGTAGGTGGTACTGGTTCAGGTGCATACAAATTTATGCAAATTGCTACTATAAACGAAGCTCAAAATCAAGCTAGAGTTGTTGGTAACTATTATAAAATGAATACTACTACAGATTCTGCTGGGTTAGTTGGTACTGGTACTGGTATAACTGATGGTGGAGCTACTCTTCCTTACTAATATTAACTAATTTATAGTTAAAAACTATTAAACAAAAAAAAGATTTTCTAACGAAAATCTTTTTTTTTTGTTCATTTTTTATAAAATTGATTCTTTTATTAATTTCGGATTATTAGAAAATTTTAATCATTCTTCTTCTGATATTATTCATTTACGAATGTAATTTACTATATCTGTTTCAAGTAACTGCATTCACTCTCTTGATCACATTTGAATAACAGATGGAATTTGATGTAAATCATTTTCTCTAATTAAATTAGCAACAGCACTATTTTTTACAAGTATTTCTTTTGCAAGCACAACTCAAGTTCAATCATTAGATCTAAGTAATCTTTGAGAAAATACTGCGATTAATGAATCTGCTAATTGCATTCTAATTTGAGATTTATCTTCTCATGAGAAACTATCAAGAATTCTTGTAATAGTTTGATAAGCACTTCTAGTATGCAAAGTAGAAAAAACAACATGTCATGTTTCTGATAATCTTAAAGCCATTTCCATTTCCTCTTTGTTTCTCATTTCTCAAAACAAGATTACATTTGGATTTTGTCTCATAGCACCAATAAGTGCAGTTTCATAATCTGGTACATCTCTTCCAACTTCCTTGTGTTCAATAATTGATTGTTTATGAGTATGAACATATTCAATTGGATCTTCTATTGTTATAATATGTTTATTATAATTTCTATTTACATAATCAATCATAGCAGCAAGAGTTGTAGTTTTTCAAGAACCTGTTGGTCAAGTGATTAATATAAGTCATTGACCTTTTTTTGTAACTTCTTTATAAATATCTGTAAGACCTAAATCATCTATATTTGGAACATCTGAAACTAAAAGTCTAAGAACAATCATATAATATCATAATTGAAAAGATATATTTGCTCTAAATCTTCTATCTAAAAATGTAAAAGAAAAATCTAGGTTTTTATCTCTTAATAATCTTTGATGTTGATCCTCAGTTATAATTGATAAGGCAAAATCTTTAGTATCATCTGCTGTAAATACTTCTAATCAATCATCTACTTTAACTATTTCTCATCCTATTTTTATAGATGGAAAAGTTCAAACAGTTATGTACATATCACTTCATTCATTATCAATCATTATATGTAATAATTGATCTTTTAACATATGGTCTGGTTTTAAAAATTGCATCACAATAAAAAATTTATCAAGTAATATTAAATTAATTATATCATATTTAAATAAAAACAACAAAAAAACACTGTATAAATACAGTGTTTTTAAAACATTATTATGTTATTATTTTGATAATTTATTTCTAAAAAAATAAAATGATGATAATAAAAATGTAAGTAACATAACAAACCAAGTTTCAGCTCAAGCTTCTGGAGTTTTAGCTGCTTTTAAAGATACTTCTTCAATATTAGAATTTAATGCTCACGAATTCTCAGCTATTACATCAGTAATATTTTCTTCAGAAGCTGATTTTTCAACTAAGCTACTATTTGTAGTAAAATCATATAATGACTCAGCAAAATCTAAAACAACTCCATCAATATTTTCTAAATTAGATATCATCAAAATATATGATGATGATTTTTCCATAGTTGTTGATAGATTTACATCTAAAATATTATTTCATTTTGAATATAAAGATTCAACAGTTAAATCACTTAATAACTTAAATTCAAATAATCATTCTGCTATATCATAATTATAATAAACATCTATTGTTTTAGAATTAACTATAGAAATTTTTTCAATTATTTTAGTTTCATTATATGTATTAGTATTAGTTATTTCTCATGAAACAGTTTTTCCTATATCAAAATCTATATTTCATTCTGCTCAAATTACTCAAATAAGACTATAAGAAGAATTTGCAACTAAATCACTAGCTAAGTTTAAAGTTACTTTTTTTGAATTAGAAGGATCTTTAGTTGCACTTGAAATTTCAATGTCTCTTAAAATTTTTACATCTCCATAAACTTTTACATCTGAAAAAGTTACATCAGAAGATACTGCAACTTTTACTGTTTGATTGTCTACAGCTTGTATATTTTCTATAGTAGCTGCATATGCACTAGACATAAACATAGAAGAAATAAAAATTGTAAACAAAATTTTAAATTGGTTCATAAAATTATTTTATTAATATAAATATATATACATTTAATCATACTTTAAAAATAAAGTCAAAAATTTATAAGTTTAAATATGATTCTAGTATTAAACACGCTGAAATTGCATCTTTCCTACCTTCTAATTCTTTTTTATTCATACTTTTTAATACATTTGTAGCCTCAAAACTAGTAAATCTTTCATCAATACTATCTATTTTTAGTTCTGGAAAAATTAGTTTTAATTTTTCTATAAATTGTTTTGTTTTATTTAGTTGTTTTAAATCCGTATTATACAAATCATATGGTAATCAAACAACTATCACTTTTATCTTATAATCTTCAATGTATTTTTTAAGAATATTAATTAAAGAAGTTCTAGCTACTATTTCTTTTGGAATTGCAATTCACTCTACTGAAACAGCAATCCCACATCTTTTATCTCATAAATCAATAGCTAAATACATTATTTTTCTTCATTAATTACTATAAAAACTTTTGCCATAGCATCTTTTCAAAGTTTGATATAAATTATATGTTCCCCTATTTTTTTTAGATGACCATTTGGCATATCTATATGTTTTTTTGTAAGCTCAATCTTAAATTTTTTCTTCACATATTCTATAACATCTTTTTCTCAAATTCAACCATAAACTTTTTGATTAGTTCAAGTTTTAAGAGTAAATTCAAATTTTTGATGATTTAAAGATTCTGAAATAGAGTGTCTATTTTCTATAAGTTCCATCCTATGTTTTTCATCTTTTTTCAACCTTTCTCTATGCTTTTTTTCTGCTTCTGGAGTAAGTTCTATAGCAAGTCATTGAGGGATAAGCATATTAGAAGCATAACCTGGTTTTACTTCTTTTATCTCCCCTTCTTTCCCTACATTTATAACATGTTTTAAAAATAATACTTTCATAAAAATACATGATTATCAAATAACTAATTTTATTATAGAAATAATAAAACTTTTTTCAAATAAAAAATAAGTCTATACTAAAAAAGTATAGACCTATTTTTATTCTTTAATATCTTCAATTGATATTCTGTATCATGTTAATTTAGAAGCTAAGTTAACATTTAAACCATTTTTTCAAACAGCTTTTGCTCTTTCAGTTGGTAATATATAAACAATTGATGATTTATTTTCTTCGTCAATTTCCACTTTTATAACTTCTGCTGGAGAAAGTGATTTTTTAATTACTTCTCTCATGTCAGCAACATTTGGTACAATATCGATTTTTTCACCTCCAAGTTCATCCATAACAGATTTTACTCTCATTCATTTTTGTCAGATAAGTGTTCAAACTGGATCTACTTCATCATAATTTGAAGAAACAAGTATTTTAGTTTTTACTCATGCTTGTCTTACAACCTTGTCTATATTTATAATTCAGTCACTTATTTCAGGTACATTTTCAGCAAAAATAGCAGTAACCAATTCTGGTCTTTTTCTAGATAAAATAACTCTTGGTGAACCATTTTCTCCTTTTGAAACTTCTGCAACATACAAGAAAAATCTAGCACCTGCAACATAATTATCTCTAGAAACTTGTTCTCATTTTGGTAAAACAATTTGATTTCCCATATAATCAAAAACTACTTTTGATCATTCAACAATTTCGATTTTTATATTAACTAATTGTCCTTCTTTTCATTCAAAAAGTTCATAGATTTTTTCTTTTTCTGATTCTCACATTTTTTGAATAATAACTTGTCTAGCAGCTTGAGAAGCAATTCTACCAAAACTTTCTCAATTATCATCATTTTGTATTTCATCAGTAACATCAAGTTCTATAATATCACCTTCTACAAAACCTTCAGCATCATCACCTAACTCTTCAAAACTTATTTCAAGTGCTGGATTAGTTACTTCTTTTACAAGAGTTTTTTCAACAGTAACTTGAATAGATTCATTTTCAAAATCTATTTTTACATTTACTTCTTCATCTTTGTTACCATAGTCTTTTTTGTATGCAGTTTTAATAGCTGCTTCAATAATTTCTACTAATTTTTCTTTAGAAATATTTTTTTCTTTAGAAATAAGAGTAATAGCTTGATTTATTTGTTTTACGTTTAGCATATTTTTATATATTACATTTTAAATAAAAAGAGAATTCGCTTTCGCAAATCCCCAATCTAGTATCTAATTACATTGCAATTGTAATATTTTTAAAAATAAAATCAAGTATTATTTTAAAAAAAATTAAGTCCGAACTCTTTGAAGTCCGGACTTAAAACTTAGAAATTACATTTTTTTTCTTAAAAAACTTGGTACATCTAAATCTTCTTCCACTTTTTTAGGTGGAGTTGGCATAATTCTAGAATCAGTTGGAACTGGTTTTCTTCCAAATGGATTAGATTTAGCTGAAATTCTACTTTCTCATGCATAATGTTCATTTGATTCTTCATCAAATCAAGTTGCAACAACAGTAATTTTTAATTCACCATTATATTCTTCATTTATTGTAGCACCAAATATAATATTAGCATCAGAATCTACTGTTTCAGTAATAATTCTAGCAGCTTCATCAACTTCGTACATTGATAAATCAGTACCTCAAGTTATATTGAATAATAATCATTTTGCTCAAGCAATTGATAACTCAAGAAGTGGAGAATCAATTGCAGATCTAGCAGCTTCAGTAGCTCTATTTTCCCCTGATCCATAACCAATACCCATAAGTGCAGAACCTGCATTTTTCATAACAGAAGTAACATCCGCAAAGTCTACGTTAATTAAACCTGGTTGAGTAATTAGATCTGAAACTCATTGAACTCATTGATTTAAGATTTCATCAACTATTGAAAAAGCATCAAGTAAAGGAGTTTTTTTATCAATAATAGTTAAAATTCTATCATTTGGAATAGTAATTAATGTATCTACTTTTTCTTTTAAAGCAGCGTATCCATCTAATGATTTACTCATTCTATTTTGTCATTCAAAAGAAAATGGTTTTGTAACAATTCAAACTGTTAAAGCTCCTAATTCTTTTGCAACTTCTGCAACAATTGGTGCAGCTCAAGTACCAGTACCACCACCTAATCAACAAGTAATAAATACCATATCAGCTCCATCAAGAGCTGCTTTTATTTCTTCTCTTGATTCTTCTGCTGCTTTTTTACCAATTTCTGGATTAGCACCAGCTCATAAACCATGAGTTATTATTTTTCAAATGTTTAATTTTTTTGGTGCAAGTGAATTGTATAATGCTTGTGCATCAGTATTTATAGAAACAAATTCTACTCCATCTAAACCTCCCTCAATCATTCTATTTACTGCATTTTGTCCAGCTCAACCTACTCAAACAACTTTAATTTTTGCAACTGGTGAAATTCAGTTACTTAATTTTACTTCTTGAGGTCCTGATAAGATATCAGAATTAGCTCATAATAAATTTTTTAATTTATCTTCTCTTCTATTAATCATATTTAATTATTATGTATATATTATAAAGTTTATTTTTAAAATTAAGGTAATATTTTCTTAAATAGTTTTTTAAGTGACTCTAAAATAGAGTTAAAATTTATAGAAAATAATGGTCAGTTATTACCATACATATTTGCAAAAATCATAGTTCAAATTACAGCAGAAAATACTGGATCTGAAATTGATGCATCAACTAATTCATCTTTTGAAAATGGTAATCAAATGAAAACTGGTAATCTAAGAGATTTTTTTGATAATTCAACAAATCATTTCATTTTAGAACCTCATCAAACACATACTGCTCATTCTGGAAGCATTCAATCTTTTCATATTTTTTTAAGTTCATCTCTGATGAAGTGAAATATTTCTTCATATCTTGCTGTAACTATTTTTGAAAGATATTCTCTAGAAACACCTCCTTCTTCTCACATATTTAATTCACTCAAATCAAACTCACTATCTCTAAATGATTCTCTATTTTCTAAATCAAGTTCAGCATATTCTAATTTTATTTTTTCAGCCATAGCTGTTGAAGTTCTAAGTCACAATGCTATATCATTTGTAACATTATCTCAACCAAAAGGTATAATTGTAGAAAAATTTAACACTCCATTTTCATAAACTGTAACTCAAGTTGTTGAAGAACCAATATCAATACAAACAACTCATAGTTCTTTTTGTCTTTTAGTTAAAACTCATTCTGGACTTGAAAGTAGATTTGGGTAAATATCAAATATTTCTATTCATATATCACTAATAGCTTTTCTTATATTAGTTAATACATTTAAATTCATAGAAAATATATTAGCAGAAACTTCTAGTTTTCTAGCTGACATTCAAAGTGGATTTTTTATACCTGTTTCTAAATCTACTGTAAAACTTTCAGGAACAACTTTTAATATTTCTTTATTTGGCATATCAACTCAACCTTTTGCTTTATCTAAAGCTCTTTCTATATCTTCTTCAGAAACTTCAGAACCAGTAACTGAAACAATTCATTTGCTTCTAATTACATCAAAACTTGAAGAGTTAAATGAAATATATGCTCATGAAACATGTTCTCCTGCCATTTTTTCAGCTTCTTCTAGAGATGAATCTAAATTATTTTTAAATTCTTCCATATCAAGTATATTTCCTTTTCTCATTGCAGTTGAGTTTGAAATTCAAACTCATAGTATATTAAAATCGTCGTTTCTTTCTTTGTCAAAATATCAGATAACAGTTCTTATTTTAGAACTTCAAATATCAATAGTTGTAATAGTATTAGATGCTCACATCGTAAATTGCAAGTTAAAAATTATATGTTCAAAAAACTTATACAGGCTTTTTGGCCTTAAAACGTATTTTTAAATATTTTTTCCTTTTTTAGGATACGTAAATTATATTTAGCAAAAATACTTAATCAAAATTACTTTTTAAGTAATGTTAAAAACTAATTATAAGTCTAATTAAATGCAAAATATCTCATTTTTTTGATTTATAAATAAAAGTATAGTAACATATAAATAGTATTAAATTATAAAAAATAATATGAGGTCATTTTATACTACATTTAAAATAATTTTATTCATAACTCTGGCCATAAATCCAGTTATTTTTATAGTTTTTAAAAATTACTTAAATTACTTCTCAATCATTGATGAAATCTCTCTTTTTTCAATTGTAACAATAATAAATTTTTTCGTAATTATAATTATGGTTAAAAAATTTTACCATGATCCAATTAAAAAATTAGAATTAACTATAAAACACTTTTTAGTTTGAAATCTAAAAGATTCTGAAATAGATTTTTGAAAAACTCCTAATAGTCACTTAAATTACGCACTTGTATTTTTTAGTAAAACTCTTAATACTCTAAAAAATATTAAAGATGAATTTATTCATGGAAAAGAAATAAAATGAGAAGTGGAACTTTGAAAAGAAATACAATGAAAAATGTTAACTAAACAATTAATTGAAGTTCCTTCACTAGATGTAATAGCTAAATCAAAACCAGCATGAGAAATAGGTTGAGATAGTTACGATATAATTGAACAAGGTGATAATTATTATATATATGTTTGAGATGCAACTTGACACGGAGTTTGAGCATGATTTATAATGATAATGGTAAATGCCCTTGTAAGTGGTTTTTCAAAAGTATATAAATCATGAGCTACAGTATTAATAAAAACAAATGAAGTTTTAAAACCTAGAGTAAAAGCAAATCTACTTATGAGTATGCTACTTGTTAGATGGGATGAAAAAGAAAAAAGACTATTTATGACTTGAGCTGGTCACGAGTACTTGATGATATATAAACAATCAAACAAAAAAACATTTAGAATTAAATCAGGTTGAGTAGCAATTTGAATGATTAAAGATATTTCAAAAATAATAAAAGAACAAGAAATTAAATTTGAAATTTGAGATATAATAGTTTTATACTCAGATTGAATTACAGAAGCCATAAATAAACCAAAAAGAGATTGAACTGAAGAATTATTTTGAGAAAACAGACTTGAAGAAGCTATAAATACTGCGCCAAATATAATGTGAAAAGAATATAAAACTGCTAGAAGTGTATTTAATAATATAACTATAAATTTATCTAAATTTATGTGATATAAACCTACTCAACTAGATGATGTAACACTTGTAGTAATACAATACAAACCAACAGATTTTGATAAAAATAATGATTTTAGTGAAGAAATTGATAGTGATTTTATAACTGAATGGAAATGGTAAAAATGAGATAAAATCTCATTTTTTTTATTTATTTAAATTATTATTTACAAACTGTAAAGCTTGTTATATTATCCAATCTTTACATTATTATTTTTATAATTAAAATACTCACAATCTAAATTCTAAATTAAATTTAAAAAGTGGAAAAACAAGAAAAATTAATAGAACTTGTAGCAAAGAGAATCTCTTGAGATACATACTCTTATATAAAAAAAATAGAAATAGAAAAGCCTACTACTAACAAATCTGAAGAAAGAGAAATTCTAGAATCAGAAAAAGAGTATAAGGCTGCTTTAGCGTACATAAAAGACATAATTTCCCCAGCTTTTATGAAAATATTTCCTGATAAAATTCAGATAAATAATACTATTGTTAAGACATTTTTTGTATATGCTTATCCAAACTTCCTTGAGTGAAATTGGCTATCTCCTATCATAAATTGGGATGTTAAATTTGATATGAGTTTATTTGTGTATCCAATTGATTCTGGTTTTATACAAAAATATTTAAAGAAAAGACTTACTCAATTATACTCTGAAAGAAGTATAAATGCTGAAAAATGATTATTAAATGATCCAGCAATTGAAGCTCAAATCCAAGACGTAGAAGAACTTAGACATAAACTCACTAGATGAGAAGAAAAATATTTTCATCTATGACTTTATATAACTATTTATTGAGATACCGAAGAACAAATAAATAGGATTTGAAAAGATATAGAAACTATATTGTCAGGTAGAAATGTATTACAAAAACAAGCATTTCTTAGAAGTGAACAAGCATTTATCTCAACTGGACCTTTTTGTAAAGATGAACTTTGAGTTTATAGAAATATTTCAACTGGTTGATTATCAACTACATTTCCATTTTCTTCAAGTACTCTAACTCATGATGATGGTATACTTTATGGTATAAATACACATAATAATTCTCTTATAATATTTGATAGATTTAAAACTGAAAATGCAAATATGACTGTATTTGCTAAATCTGGTTGAGGTAAATCATTTGCTATAAAACTAGAAATACTTAGAAGCTTGATGTTTTGAACTGATGTTATAGTAATAGATCCTGAAAATGAATACAAAGCATTGATTGATAGGGTTTGATGAAGTTATCTTGATGTTTCACTAAACTCAAATCAAAGAATAAATCCTTTTGATCTACCACTTTGATTAAAAGATCAAGATGAAAAACCTGGAGATTTACTTAGAAATGCAATCATAAACCTACTTGGTTTAATGAACTTAATGCTTGGAAAACTAAATCCAGAAGAGGCATCAATTATGGAAAAAGCACTTGTTACAACTTATAGTTTAAAATGAATAACTCTTGAAGATGATAATATAATTGGTAAAGAAATACCTATTATGAAAGATTTACAAGACGTACTTGATACAATGGATTGAGCTTGAAGTATGGTAAGAAGGATGGAAAAATTTACTTCTTGAATATTTTCAGGAATATTTTCTCAAAAGACAAATATAGATTTATGAGAATGATTACAAGTATTTTCGGTTAGAGATTTAGATGATATCCTTAGACCAATTGCCATGTATGTAATACTTAATCATATATGGAATAAAGTAAGATCTAGTAATAAAAAAAGATTTTTAGTTATCGATGAAGCTTGGAATATAATGCAATATGAAGACTCTGCAAAATTTCTTTTTTGACTTGTAAAAAGAGCCAGAAAATATAATCTTTGAGTTACAACTATAACACAAGACGTAGAAGATTTCGTTTGAAGTCCTTATGGTAAACCAATAATGACAAACTCTTCTATACAATTACTGTTAAAACAATCTAGTGCTTCAATTGATGTACTTCAAAATATATATAAATTAACAGAACAAGAAAAATACATATTATTAAATGCTTCTGTTTGACAATGATTATTTTTTGCTGGTACAGAACACGTATGAATACAAGTAGTTGCAAGTTACTATGAAGAACAAGTAATAACTACGAATCCAAATAGATAAAAATACTTATAAAAAAAACTTGATTTATCAGGTTTTTTTTATATAATTCACTGGCTTCTGAAAAATAATAAATTATTAAAGTAAATTTAATTTCGTTTTGTCCCGAAAACAAGCCATGAAATTAAAAAGAAAAAAGAAATATTAATTTTTCTAAAAATAAAATATTTAAATATTTAATCAAATTTTGAAAATGGCACCAAAATCAAACAAACCAGTAAAAGGTTATATAAAATTACAAATTAACTGAGGACAAGCTACTCCAGCACCTCCGGTTGGTCCTGCGTTAGGTCAACATTGAGTACCTATAATGGAATTTACTAGTAGATTTAATGAACAAACTAGAGATAAAATGGGTATTAAATTACCAGTTATCATTACTGTTTATGAAGATAAAACTTTTGATTTCATAGTAAAACAATCTCCTATGTCTCATTTAGTAAAAGCTAAAGCTAACTTAAAAAGTGGTTCTAAACTTCCTCATAAAGAAAAAGTTGCTCATTTAAGTTTACAACAAGTAAAAGAAATAGCAACTGAAAAAATGCCTGATTTAAATTCTGTAGATTTAGCTTGAGCTATGATGATTGTTAGAGGTACTGCAAGATCTGCTGGTATTACTACTGATATTGATGGTTTAGTTAAAGCTGAAGTTGCAGCTAAAATTGCATAATTAAAAACTCTTGAAAATTTCAAGAGTTTTTTTATTGTAAAATAATTAGATTTTTATAATTTTTTTCTATAAATTCATAATCATTTTTAAATTGTTCTAGATCTTTATTTATTATTCTAAGTGCTGCTATACTACTAAATCAATCTTTTGTTAATCAAATTTCATTTCAAATATAATTATTTGATAATCTAATATGATTGTATGAATTTAAAGATTTAAACTTGTTTAATAATTCAGAATTAAATCCTTTAAATATTCATTTCATTTCTGGATAAAAGACAAATACTGCATTAGAAAATTCTACATTGTGTACAAGAGTTTTTCAGATAGGCATTGTTAAAAGATTGAATCAATATAATTCTTGAATCATTTCTAATCTATAACCTCAAATTCTTGCATTTAATTCTATTGTTTTTAAAATTCATCATGAGTTTAATTTAAATTCGTGATGAATAAAAGTATTTTTTATATCAAATGCTTTTATGTGTTTTTCAATAAAAATTTTTACTATATCAGATTCTATTTCATTATCTATTATACTTCAATTTATTCTTACATAATTTGAAAAATCATTAATTCACAATTTTCTAGTAGAATTTACTTTAACAATTGGTGAATAAAAAACTTCTCAAATAGAATTAACAAAATAATTAACAGTATACATTTCTCAATCAATAAACTCTTCTATCAAATATTTAGAATTATTTATTCATCTAGATAACATATTTTTATCTAATTCAACATTATTTTTGATATAAGTTTCTAAATCTATTTTAGAATTTACTATTTCAACACCTGAGCTTTGAATACCTGAAGCTGGTTTTATAATATATGGAAAGTTAATTTTATTATAAAAAGAATCTATATCTCAAGATAATAAATCAACTTCAAAACTTTTTACAGTAGTTTCTGGATAAGTTTTAGACAATATTTCTCTTTGCAAATTTTTATCTCTAAAAGCTTTATAATGTTTTGATACTTGAAATCAAAGTTCTAGTTTTACTTCATTTAAAAGCAATACTAACAATTCATCAAAAGTATTTATATAATATATTTCTTCCCTATTTATTTTTTTTAACTGATTTAATAAATCCAGTTTTGAATCATAGAAAAATATCTTATATGCATAATTATGAAGTAATTGCATATCTTTATTTTTTGATTTTGTTTTATCAAAAAAAAGATAAGTTTCTATATTATAATTTTTATATAAATCGTTATAAGCAAAATCATAATAAGAAAGTATCTTATATCATCTAGAGATATTTATAAAAATTTTTCTCATTAAATTAAATAAAGTCAATATTGTATTTTTATGATTTTATTTTTTTTAGAGATAAATCAAATTTAAATAAAATATTGATTTTATTTTGTTTTTCATATAATAAAAATACTTCTAGCTCCCATCGTCTAGTGGTTAGGACACGGCCTTCTCAAGGCTGGAACCGGAGTTCAATTCTCCGTGGGAGTACCAAAGCTGAAAATTAAGAGATTTTATTATCTCAAAGAGTTTGTTTTCCTTTATAACAAGCTCTTTTTTGTTGTTTATAATGAGTTCGCACTGCATTGATCTAATAATTTTTCATTTTTTTGCATCATCACCCATTTTATAGCTACCAGACAAGTTTTCTACAAGTTCGCATAAATTTTCTATAATTTCTATAATATTATCATCTCATTGTTTTAGTGCCTTATATTTTTCCTCTAATTCAGTCTTCTGATTTGTAAAAGTATCTTTTTTTATGTCATAGGTACTTTTATCTATATCATTATCTAAAAACTTCTCCAATAAGCTTGAAAGTCTTTCTTCTACTAGATTAAGTTCTTTCTTTACTTTTCTCATATCAGATTCCCTCATAGCAACCCTATCTTTATAATAATCTTTAAGAGTTGCTTTTGATAAGGAAACAAATGACTTAGGAAAATTATAATTTGCTATATGTTTTTCAAATTCTTTGAAAATATTTTTCTGACTAATATTTATTTTATAGGATGTTTTTGATCATTGATGATAGTAAATATGTCCTTTAGTTTTATATGGATATAGATTATTCCCTTCAGAGTCTTTTAAAATATTAGAAAAATATCTTGGTAAATCTTCATTTCTTTTATATGGAATTACTCTTGTAACTCAGTTTACTTTATCAAAGAGTTCTTTTGATACTATAGGTCTATATCAAGGGCTATTAAGAAGAGCTTCTTCTTCTCAAAATCTTTGTAATCAATAATATTTAGTATTCAAAAGCATTTTAGATACTCTTTCACCATTCCATTTTTTTCATGTTTTTTCTGCAAGGAAATCAGCTATTTCTTGAAGTGTTTTGTTTTGGCTTCTCATTATAAATGCTTTCAAAACAAGATTAGCCTCTTCTTCAATAACTTGAACATCTTTTTTCCCTTTTGGTCACACATTTCTATATCAAAATATTGCTTGAGATAACCATTGTCATCTATGAAGTGCTGTAATCATTTTAGCTTTTATATCCTTGCTTCTATGTTCATTATCCATTTTAGATATTCAAAGCTCTAATAAAAGCATAAATTTAGCTGATATATCAGAAGCATCAAACTTTTTATCAGTTGTAATAATACCTTTTATTTTATTACTATCTAATAATCAAATTATAAGTGCTGAATCCATTATATTTCTAGCAAGTCTTTTAGTTTCATCTATAACAATATAATCTACTTTTCACTTATCACAAGCTTCAATCATTCTATTAAATCAAGCTCTTTTTCATCAAGTTTTAGCACTTACACTTTCTTGAATTTCATCTAATACTATTAAATCATAATTTTTAGCTGAATTTCTACAATTATTTAATTGATGTTCTAAAGAGTTTGTTTGCCTATCCTCTCTGTCTGTAGATTTTCTACAGTATATTATTGCAGTTTGTTTCATAGTTTAAAAAGAATATTTTTTTATTTCAAATAAATCATTTGGTGTACATTTAAAAGCTTCAATTAGTCTTCATATAGTATCAAAACTAATCTTTGTAGTTTTTCAGTGCTTTATATTCCATAATTGTTGATAACTTAGTCATGTACTCTTCTCTAAATCTGTAAGAGTAATATTATTTTTTTCTAACAAATATTGCATATTTATTTTTATAGATATTTTCATTCTATTTTCTTAAAAAATATTTCTATCATTATAACTATAGTTGATATTTATTCAATAGAAAAAGGACTTTTAAAGTCCTTCATTCTCTAACATCAAAGACCAGAAATTATAGATTTGATCTCTAATTTGCTCTATTTCTTTATCTGTTAGGCTTACTATTCAAGGATAATCTTTTCACAAAGCTTTCCTTGTTTCATCTACTGTAAGCATATATATACAGTTCACTAAAGTTCTTATATAGTGATAAGTCACTTTAATATCTGTAAAAAATCCTGTATAGTGACAGGTAGTAATATAATAACTATTTTATTTATTTTTCAAACCTTATTTTTTCAGTAATCTCAATTTTTGAAGTAATACCATTATGATTTACAACAACAATATCAGAATAAGGATACTTTCTTTTTAGCTCTACTAATAATGTATCACTTGGTAGTTCTATAGTTCATTTTACTTCAATATATCACTCTTTATTTCTTAGTATTTCTACTTTACTATATTTACTAGACATTATAGTACTCATGAAATCATCATCTTCAATAGCCATAGTTCTTATCTGATCAAAAAAATCTCTATCTTCTAATAATTCGTCCTTTATAGCTTCCAATTTCATTTCTTTTTTATGTTCTTCATCATAAATTGCCCTCATTTTTTCTTCATCATATCCCATAGTAATTTAGTTATTTTTTAAAAAGTAAAATAATAATTTTCATTATATTTTTCAATCCACCTTTTTCAAATAAAAATGTGTCCTTTATAAAAAATATTATGTGTCTTTAAGGTGCTTTTTTGTGTCTTTTTCATTTTTTAAGTACTTTTTTGGTGACTTTTTGGTGCTATTTTGTGTCTAAAATATCTTTTTTTTACAAAATAGCACCCCTTATTTTTTATATAGCACTTACTTTACTAAGGTTTTATAGTAATTTTTTCATTTTTGCAGAAAAAAAATAGTTTTCAAGTATGCAAAAAGCCACCATTATGCCACTTTTTTATCTTTACATTATAAATATTTTTACCTCATTTTTTACTTATTTTACTAGAGTTTTTTAGTAAAATCACTTATCAAACCACCACTTTAGTAATAGTTTTCCTTTTTTATGTAATGTTTTTATAATGGTTTTAAATCTAATTTATTTATAAAACATTGTTTACTTATAACATTTTTATTTTCATCTAATGATACATCACATATAAAAAATCAAGTTCATTGTTCATCCTTTGAATATCAATATTTAAATCATCATTTAACCCTCTCTATATTTCATTTATTTTCAATCAAATAACAATCTTCTAACGGAACCATAGCTGATTCTATAATTTGTGAATTTAAAATCTGACATGATATACTTGAGTTCTCTGTATTTACTGCTTTATTATCTTCTAATAATGATGTAGATAACCAATTTTTTATAGATATTAAAAGAAATAATATTATAAATACATAAATTATACCTTTCAAATTTAAATTAAAATTTAGTCATTTTTCAACTTTTAAGTAATTTTTATAATTCTTTTTTTCTAATTTTCTATTATTAAATATTTTATCAAACTTTTCTTGATCCATTGTTAAATATATAATTGATTCTATTAATCAAATAAATGCAGGAATAAAAGTCCAAACAAATAATATATATATAACCCCTTGTATAGGTTTTCATAAGTAAAATTTATGTATTCCTAGTCATCATAAAAACAAAGCTAATACTCATGCAATATTTTTAATTTTATAAGAATATTTTTTACTATTTCAACTTAAATTACTTCAACAGTGTTTACAAATCTTAGCATCTGGTTTTATTTCTTCCGCACAGTAAGAACATTGAATTGTATTATCCATATTATCTATAGTAATAAAATAAATTTATTACCAAAATATAAGACTGTTGTTTCAGCGAACAAAAAAGGACAACTTATGTGCTAGTTTGTTCGCCAAAACAACAATCTTCAGACCCTACAAATATACAGGACAAGAAAAAAGTAAGCAACATAAGTTGCCCTTTACTATATTTGTATAAAGTCATTTTATTCATATAAGATTTGTTATTTTGGCAGAAGGATTATAAATAAAAATTAAATTTTATCAATAAAAAAAAGAGATTAGTTTTATAAACTATCTCTTATCTCTTCAAATATTATTTTATGATTTCTTATATTTTTTCTTATATCTATAAGAGTACTTTCAGTAAAAATCTCTTCATTTCAATCTTTATTTTTTACAATTATTTCTCAATTTGGTCACATATTCTCTTTAGCATGAGCTAGTAAGTCCCTGTAATGTTTTATATTTGTTTTATAGCTATCTACTAAAGTACTATCATATTTAGTTTTATTGAAAGGAGTTCATAGAAATATACTAACAGCTTCTAGTAATCAAGAACTTTTAGCATTGAAAATAGCCTGTACATTAGTAGTTTTTATTTTATCTAAAGAAAAAATATTATTTCATGCTCTATCTTTATAATTTACAACTTTTCTCTTACAAACAGAACAAGGATTACAAGTTCCTGTAGAACAATTAGTACATCAACAATTAGTACATTTACATCATGACTCTAAAATAAAATTATTATTATTTACTAATTTATCTAAAATAGATCTTAATACTTCATCAATATCACTAGTTTCTGCCATAACTAATCATCTCAAATTATTAAGATCTTGTGTTTTCTTTATTGTAACAAATCATATTTTTTCAAGTTTTTTCTTTCATCAAAGAAGATTTTCCCTTTTTGAATAAAATAATCAATCTCTTTGTATTTTTTCTCTTAATTCTTCTTCTTCTAAAAGAGTAGAATAAAAAAGAACCTCAGTATATATATCATTAAGGCTATCTCTAATATATTGAATAATATTATCACCATTTTGCCTATCTCATCACAAATTATAATCAACCAATATAAGATCAGCATTTTTTATAATATTTTTCTTTGTAGACAAAGTTGATGGTAAATAATCCGAAACTTTATCTAAACTAATAAATGTTTTAGGACTAATAAATCTTTGTTGCATAGAATCAAAAGGAGTTTTATGAAAAATGGTAACCTTAAGAGTAAATCATTTATCATTGAAAAATTTATATAATGAATCTATTTTTGAAATATTAGAAGTAAAAAAATTATTCTCATCTTCAAACCAAGTTATATTATATTCTAATTTCATCTGTAAAAATTTATCTTAAAAACTAATCATTCCTTTTGAGGTATAACTTCTATCTTTCAATTAAGTCACTCTATTACATTCTTAACATGACTAAGTCAATATCATGCTCAATTAGTTGAACTTACCCTTCATTCAAATATTTTTTTAGGTTCAGATAAATACTTCTTAGCTAATCATTGACCATCATCTCTTATATTTATCTCTAAGATATCTTTATCACCTTCAAAAGTAATATATATATTTTTTGATTTATGTTTTATACTATTATCAAATAAGTTATCTAAAACCCTTACCATATCATAATATCTGAACCCTAGATCAAAACTATTTTTTAAGTTGTTATTTATTTCAATATTTATATCTTTATTTGCATCCTTATATTCTTTAACATAACCAATAATCATATCAATAATATTTCTATTTTGAATTTGAGCATTTTCCTGAAATCCTCTTTTAAGTGCTACTTTTGAAATTCATAAAATTTTACTATTTTCAAACAATACTGAATCAAATATATCTTCCATATTATCTAAATTTCACTCTCTAATATTATCAAGAGCCATTTTTGAAAAATTATCTATATTTTGAGCAAAAAGATAAATATCATGATAGTAACTAAGTATATTTTCAAGTTCTGAAGTCTGCAAATCCATTTCTAAAGCAGCAGACTTTTGTTTTTCAATCTCTAAATTTTCTTGTAATTGTTTATTTTCTTCTTTATGTCTTTCTGTGACCTTTTCTATTTTTTTTATTTCTTTTATAACTTCTTTATTTCATTCTTTTTCAGCTATCTTTTTTATTTTTTCAGCTGATCAAGAAATTCACTCATTTATAGACTTTTCTTCTAATCTATGATAAATATCAAATTTATATTCAAAATCAACTATATTATTTGAATTAGTAAGTTTTTCTAATAAATTTTTTATTTTATCTGGTCTATCTTTAGCAAATATTTCTTCTCATATATTTTGGTTTTCTTTATCTCTTATATAAGTCCAATCAACAACATCTACAACATACTTCTCTAAAACTTTTATAGAATTTAATATAAATTCTTTTAAAGATAAATATTCTAGTGTATTTATAAATCCTCAATCTCTACTAGTTACTTCTCTGAAAAAATTATCATTATCATCTATTTCTATACTTCAAATTACCTCTCTAGTTCAAATATAACGTGCATATCATTGAGTTTTTCTCATATCAAGACCAAAAGAATCTTCCCCAGGTTCTCAATATGGAAATACTCTAAATCCATTTTTATAAACATATATTGAACCAAAATCTTTAGAACTTACTTTTAAATTTTTATTAAAATAAGTTTTTGCTGATGGAGAAAGATAAAATAAATTTACTGATATTCATTTTAATATAGACGTATTATTTTCTTTTATTTTATAAATAATTTCTCATCTATCAACTAAAGAAGTTGATGTATATACTCACTTATCATCAATATCTATACTAATATGTACAGTTTTTAAACCTAATTTTTCAAATATAAAATTTTCAACTGGTTTAGGTTCCTCTCATTTTATATGAAAAAAAATTTTAAAATTATCATCTTTAGTTCATTTGAAAGGACTGATTAGTTTTGCTAAATGTACTTTTAGTACTTCTATTTCTTTATCATCCCAAAGATGATATAATCAAGAGATTTCTATAATAGTACCATTCTTACCTAAATTATCATATTTATTTAATGTTTCATGTTTAGCATTGACTGTTTCAAAATTATTTCTTTTATCACTTTCAAATTCTAACCAATTTATTTCTAATTTTTCTATTTTTGAATCTTTCTCTTCTTTTTTAGTAATTAGGTTCATTTTTATTCATAAAGCATCACATGCAAATCTACCAATTCATTTTGCTCAAGCAAATCATTTACGATATTGAATTTTCTTTCTATAATCATCATAATTTATATTTTCAGTATTATCTGATTTTGCTGAATATCAAACAAATAACCATTTATTTTTTATATCTTCTAAATTCATTCATTTTCAATCATCTTTTATTATTATTTTTCAATCATCAAAAAATATATCTACTTTTTCTGCATAAGCATCATAAGAATTTTTTACAAGCTCAAAAATAGCTACATATTGGTTAGTAATAAGCTCTTTACCTATAATATTTTTCAATCACGTACTAATTTTGAACTGTAAATTATTCATTTCTAATAAAGTAATTTATATAAAGCATCTCCTGCTTGTTCAGCAAATAACGGAGGTATAGCGTTTCAAATCTGTGTATAACGAGGAACATCAACCTTCCTTTGACTTCCTCATGTAGTATATTTTCATTTAAAAATATAATCATCTGTAAAAGATTGTATTCTTGCATATTCTCGAACTGTAAGAATTCTTGGTTCAGAATAATGAACTAAATCATCTGGTAAAGTTGTTAGTGTAGGTGAAGGTTTAGATCAGATAAGAAATCTAGTACTAGATTTCTTTGTATTAAATCTTTCTTGAACTTGACTAGAACTAAGTTTTTCATTTAAAATAATTTTAAATTTTTTTTCTGTTTCTAATTTATGTTTAGGAAATCTATGACTATCTGGATATACCTCATTATATCAACTCCTCATATATTTTTGATAACCTGAATTAATTTTTCAATACACTCATGCTTTAAATCATTTTGTATCGAGAGAATTTATAGTTCAATTTTTTTTATTTAAATCTGAAATAGCATCTTCCAAAGTATTTTTTATAGAAATTCCTTTCTTTTCTAAAAAATTCTTACTATTTTCTTTAATTATTTTAAAAAAATCCGAAGCATTTCATTTTTTAGTTGCAACTATAATAAAACGTTTTCTTGATTGAGGTACTCAGAATTCTGAAAAATCTAAAACTTCAAATGATGCATCTAAATATCATATTTTTTTTAGCTCATCTATAACAATATTAGAAAAAGTTATACACTCTCCTGTATCTTTATTTTTAAAAGGAGCACAAAAGCCTTTTACGTTTTCAAAAAAAATAACTTTTGGTTGAACTACTTTTATAAATTCAATATATGAATATACTAAACTATTTCTTATGTCATGAATATTTCTTCTTCATGCTAAAGAAAATCATTGACAAGGTGGTCATCAAGCTACCATATCAACTTTTCATTCTAATTCCTTTAATTCTTTATTATTTATCAATTCATTTATATCATGATGTTTTTCTTCTAACCAAGATGGAAATGTAAAATGCCCCCTTTTAGATATCAAATTATATTTTAAAGTCTCAAATGCATCTTTACTTTTTTCAACAGCAAAAAACCCCTCCCATAATCAAGAGTTATGTAAACCTAAAGATAAACCTCAACATCATGAAAAAATATCAATATAAGTAAATTTTTTCTTTTTAATCATAATATTTAGTAATAATTATTTTTTTCTTTTGCTATTCTTAAAATATAATAAAGATTTATTTAAAAAAAACAATAGTCATTTTGTATTAAATTTACAACAATATCTTTTATATTTTTTACAACTTCTGCAAGGATAAGTGCTTTTTCTAAATACTGTCTTTCAATTATTGGCATTTACTATTTCTAATTCAAAAAATAATTTATAGATATTTTCCTATTTCTAATTATATTCCCATTTTGATATACTAAATATTATCATATCAAATAAATTATTTGAATAACTTCTTAGTTTTAATAAAAATGCTCAAGAGCTAGCTTTAGTTAAATATTTCATTTTTCTACAAACAAAATATAATCTTTTATTAAGTTCATCTATATTATTATCCTGTAATGGTATAAATATAACTCTTCAAAATTAAAAATAACTATTTATAACTTCTATCTTTTCATCGTAATCGTCTAAGTTTCAAGCATCTTTTTTTCTTCATCTTATATCAAAATATCATTCTTTAACTTTTGATGTATATGCTTCTTTATCTCTTATATCTCATTTGTTCCACTGAATTACTTTATATTCAGGAAACAGAGTTTCTAATTCTGTTTTAATCTGACCTTCACTTTCTCATGAATCAAGAATTACTCATGCTTTTTTTATTCAAAGGTCTTTTGAAAGCTGTAAAGCAAACTTAAAAGAATCTTTCCCCCTTACTCAATACCCAAACATATTTACATCATCCTTTATATCATTTTCTTGTTTTAATAATCAAACATCTTCTTGCCCTTCAACAAACAATATATTATCATTAAAAAATATTTCTTTTGCAACAACATCCATTAAAAATGGTTGTTGCCAGTTTGAACCATTTATTAAAGACTCATAAGTAGAATAATCTTTTAATGTAAAAATTTCTGATTTTATATCATTATACTTTGTAACTTTATTAAGTTTAGCTCAGTTTTTTATATATTCCCATGATATAAAATAAGGACTATGAGTTGATAATATTATTTGTCTTTGTTTTGAGTATTCTGCTATTATTTTTAATAACTTTTTTTGAGATAATGGATGTAAAGATAATTCAGGTTCATCTATTATTAATGGTCTTGTTTGTCATGTAAATAAATGAGCTAATATTTTTAAAATTGATATTATTCAATCTCATAAAAAATCTGATTTATGTTTTACTCAATTATTTGTCACATATTCTATATATTCACTATCTTCAAATCATATTACAAATGATTTGAATTCTGGCACTACTCTCCTTACAAGTTCTAGAAATCAATTGTATTTTACATTATCTGATTCAATATCTTTTAATGCTCATGAAATAATTTGATCACTAACTTGTTGTCTTGGATCTTTTCAAATAAAATGATTTCAAAGTGCATCTATTTTAAGATTATTTGTAATTCAAGAACCCCATTGTCTACGAGAAGATATTCATTCAAAACTATCTATTTTTTCTATTTTTGGATCTTCTTTCAAAGTACTACTTCATTCTCTAACCAAATTAAAACTTCTTATTAAACTTATATCAGAATATAATGAAAAAGTTGGGGAATGAGATCATTGTAATTCTGAACTTCTGATTTTTCTTGTTTCTGACATAAGTAATCATTCAATTACTGTAGTTTTTCAAGAATTATTTTCTCATACAATATATGTAATACCTGAACCTATTTTTTCATTATCAGGTACAGCTAATTCTATACTTTGTATATCTGTAAAACTTCTAAAATAAGAAATTTCAGCTTTTGTAAAAATCATTTTGAAAAAATTAAATATTATAATATATAATAAATTATATTCAATATAATAATAATTCAAACAATCAACTTGAAAATATATATTTTTGAAAAATAATATACTAAAAACTTACTTTTTTAATATAAATTATCATTATTAATTGGTAATACTATAAAATACTCTAATTAGCTATAGAAGAATAAAACTTTAAACATTAATTTCTTTTAAAGATTTTACTGTTTTTTGAACCATACTTTTGTTATTAGCTACATAATCATAAAGTAATCAAATAGTTCTCATTCATCTCTCTCAGCTGTACCAAAATATAAATTGAGATATTTAAGACCTTTTAAAAGTGGATTTTCCGCTAAATGAAGGTCTTTTTTAGTATCTATAAAAAGTTCGAACAAGTAATTTTTTATAAAAAGTGTTTTTACTTCATCATTTACTCTTTTATAGCTTGTATAGTGGTTTCCAACGAGTTCGAACAATATACTACTTATCATATTAGATCAAATACTTGATGAGAAAGACAAGAAGCAAAAAAATGGGAACAAGCACAAAAAGAAAACCAATGAATATTTGAAAACGTATAAGAGATTTATGTTCAAATGTACATTCTAAAGCACATGCCATATGGAAGCAAAATTTAGATTGACTTTCAAAATAAAAAATTATTATATATTATATAATTAATTTTTTATATTTCGAATTCCATATGAAAGATTGTATTTTTTGCAAAATTATCAATAAACTAGAACCTGCTTTAATTATTTTAGAAAATGAACATATTATGTGTTTATTGCCTATAAAAATGGAAGTACCTGGTCACACCATTATAATACCAAAAAAGCATTTCAAAAACATTTTTGATGTTGATGAATTATATTTACATGAAGTAACTAAGTGAATTAAAGATATTTCATTGCTGTTGCAAAAAACGTTAGGTGCTGATGGAGTAAATATTTTAAATGCAAATGGTGAACATGCTTGACAATCAGTTGCACATTTACATTTTCATATCATGCCAAGATTTAAAAATGATAATTTAGATCTATGGCCTAATATCAATGTACAAAATATTGATAGACAAAATATTTATAAAAAAATCATAGGAAATCAACAAAGAATATAATTTATTTTCTTCTATTGATTTTATTAATTTTTTTATGTACTCACTTTAGACTTTCTCTGAAGAGAAAGGAGTAAATATAAAATTTACTCTGTATTTTGTATTTTTCTTTGATAAATTTAATAATTAGTTCTTATGTTATCATTATTCATAGTAATCTATAAAACATAGCTAGTTCTTGTATTTATAAAGCAAACTCTCAAATCATAGCATTTTTCAATTCTCACATATCAAATTTCACTTGATTTCTGTTTTTAGCTACATATTCATAAAGTATTCATATCGTTTTTAAACAGCTCTCTCAGCTGTATCAAACAATTTTAGAAATAAAAAGACATATTTTAATGGCTTTTATATTTAAATTATATTATATAATTTTGAGATTTTGATTTTGAAAAAAGAAGTGAACTAATAAAAGAAATTAATGAAATTGAAAGCAAAATTAAAGAGAAAAAAATGATTTTAAGTGAGCTGGTTTAAATTTAATTGATTTTAAAAGATATTTAATTATAAATAATTAAATATCTTTTTTATATATAAATATATGGATAATTCAGTTAATGAAACAACTATAATAAATACTTTTGAAGAATTTTTATATTTACTAAATAATAATCTAATAGGGATTAGATTTTATTTATCTGAAAAGTTATTAAATGATAATTTGATTGCTTCAATTGCAGATATATTTAAAAATACTATATGAATAATTATTGATTGAGATAATAATCAAAATAAGTGATATTCAATTCAAACATTATATATTGATTGAAAAAAATATTATGATATAGAAAAAAGAAATTTAATAGATGATAAAGAAAACCAAATAGTTTTAAATTTACTAGAAGAAGAATTTTGAGACTCTTTAAAGTCAGTATGAGTTTTTGGCTCATATATAACAAAAGAAGATTGAGAATATTCAGATTATGATTTAGTTGTAGTTCTAGATAACTACAAAAATAGTGATATTTATGAAAGAGAAAAAGCTTCACCTAGATTAAAAGCAAAACTAAAAGAAAAATGAGTAAGGTCTCTTTTTGCTTTTAATTTTACTACTACTGAAGAATTAGAAAATGCAAATAAATCAAATCCATGGATATTAGAAACTATGTGAAAATCTTTTTATATATTAAAAGATGATGATAATAAATTAGAACACCTATTAACAAAAAATAGAGAAATAAAATACTTATGAAATTTTGTATGGGAATGAAAAATTCTAAATAATGAAGAAAATTTAAATAGAATTGAAGAAGTTTTAAGAAATTATAGAAATATACTTAAAATAGCTATAAAAAATAATAATATAGATTTTATATCACATTATGAATGGGAAATTAAAAAACTTGAAATTATTAAACAACTACTTCAAGAAAAATCTTTATTTGTTAGTAGATTTAATTTTGATTTTATTTGTAAAGAAATATTAGAATTGAATGATAATGAAATAAATAAATTATTTCAAATGTATAAAAAAGCTAGTATTAAATGAAAAAAATCTATACAAAGCTATGATAGCATTGAAAGTAATATGGAATTTTCTAAAAAATTAAAAGAAAATAATTTAATTCTTCCTAGTTTACAACATAGGTATATTGCCCTAAAAAATATTTTATCAGAATTATTACATAAAACTTGAAATTTTATATTGGATTGAGAATTTACACAAAAATTTCTACAAATATTTTGAGATAATTTACCAGAAGAAATAAAAAACAATTTTTATGAAAATGTTTTTAAAACTGAACAAATCCTTTGAAGAACTTGATATTTATCTTTTGATTTAAATTCTGATTGAAGCTATATATTTGAAAATTGAGATTATGATTATGAAAGACTAATAAATATTATAGATTATCTAATTAATTATTTTCAAAATAATAAAAAAGATCTTTTAAAGAAAGTTTGAGAAAAAGAAACAAAAATATCTATTATTTCTTGAAGTAAAGGAGCTTTATATAGTGATTTTATATTCCCATATAATTTTCAAACATATAATAAACAAGAAATAAATATTGATAATATTCCTCAATGATTAGAAGAATCTGAATATATTTTTGTATTAAATAATAATAATGAATTTTCTCCAGACTATTTGTTAAAAATATTGTCAGGTTTTAATAAGAATTGAATTACTTGTGTTTCTTGAAATAGGAGTTCAAAGATAAAATGAGCAAAAAATAAATTTCATAATTTTGCTTTTAAGAAAAAAGATTATGAAAAAAATGGATCAGATATCTTTAAATATTCGCCTAGAGAAGTTTGAACTACTTATTTTATAACTTAATTATAATATAATGCAAAAAAATGTTCCCTTATCAAAAGATATAATTTCACTATGATGGTGATATATTGATGAAACATATAATCCTTGAATAATAAAAGAATTAGTAAATAAAACTATTTCTGAGAGAGGTTATGAGGTTTTACAATACAATGATTGCTTATGACTTACTGAACTAAGAAAATATTGAAAGAAATTTTTAGAAGAAAAATTTTGAATAAAAAATATAGCAGATGATGAAATAATGATTACAAATTGAGCTACAGCTTGAATAGATTTAGCTTCAAGATATATTTTAGAACAATGAAAATATAATTCTATTGTTTTATCTCCTATATATGATACAGCATTAGAAAGTCTTAAAAGAAATTCAAAAGATGTTATTTCTATACCACTAAATTTTTTTGATAATTCTAATAATCTTCTTGATTGGCAAAAATTAGAAGAAGCAATGAAAGATGAAAACACAAAACTTATATATATAAATCCAAATTTTCAAAATCCAACTTGAATAATTTTAGATCAGGAAACAAAAGAAAAATTATATGAACTTGCTAAAAAATATTGAATTATAGTATTAGAAGATGATCCTTATAAACTTTATAATTTTAGTAATTCTGAATTATGAGAAAATATAATCAATAGTGATAGAAAAAAAGAAAATGTTATTTATCTAAACTCTATTTCAAAAGTTTTCTATCCATGATTAAGAATATGATTTTTAGTATGAAATCCAAGAATTGTAAAATGAATTTCTGAACTACAAAAATACTCTACATCAAATCCAAATCTTATAATGCAATGAGTATCTATTGAAGCATTTAAATCTTGAGAAATAGATAAATCTTTAGCTCATTATATGATAGAAATTTGAGAAAAATCTAATATTATTCTTTCAGAATTAAAACATGTTTGATTATTATGAGATAATTCTTCTATAGAATTTTCAAATAGTAAATGATGATTCTATTTATGGGGTAGATTTAAAGATTGAAGAAATACTGATGAATTAGTAAAAAAAGCCTTGCAATATTGAGTTTCTTTTGTACCATGAAGTATATATGGAAAAGATTCTGAATATAATGATTCATTTAGAATAGCTTATGCACAAATAGATAAAACAAAAATAATAGAAGCTGTATCAAGATTAAATAAACTTGTTAAAGATACTAATTAATATTAACTTTTCTCTTATGCAAACAACATCTCATTTTATATGAATAGAATTAAAATCTGAATTATTTTCAGATCTTTTTGTAAAAATATACAATTATATAAAGGAAAATAATATTGAAAAATCTATATTATTTCAAAATCCATTATCTCCTCATATTACTCTTTATTATTTAGAAAAAGATATAGATAATAAAAATAAAGAAGAAATTAAAGAATATATAAAAAATTTTGAGATTAATGATAATATAAAGTTAACTTGATTTAATTATTTTTTTAGATGAGAAGGAAATAGATTTGTTTTATATTTTAATACTAATACTAATTTACCATTAAAAAAATATAGAGATTTCATTCATGAAAAATATAATAGAGATTATGTAGAAGATAACTCTTTTACTTTTTCTCCTCATATAACCTTTTTAAGAATTCAAGATTCAATAATATTTGAAAATCATAGAGAAAATATTGAAAATATTATAAATGATGAGTTAAAGAAAATTAGTGAACTAGATATAAATACAAAAAATATATATTTATATGCTGTAAACTCTAAATTCAAAGAAGAAATTCAAATAAAATTATAAAAAAGGTAAATAAATTTTACTTCAATAATTCATTATTTCAGTTCTAACTTGTATAATTAAGGAGTAACAAAAGAGAAATTAAAAGATTGTTATAATTATAACAATCTTTTTTATTTTATAATACTATCTACTTTTCAAGTAGTACTTAATAATGTTTCATTAACTTCTAAATATTTTTTAGGATTTAATATCACTCATTTATAAACTCCTATATTTTCATTTGTAATAATATTTATTATCAATTAGTTTATTACAAACATAATTAAATTTAATATACTCTTTTAATTTACTATCCCCTTATTTTTTCTTCTAGTTTCTGAAATCAAATCTCAAATAGAGTATAAAATTAAAGCCAATTCCAAATCAGTTAAATCTTCACACTTACTTAGAAATCAACTTATATCATGTTTAGAACTATTTATAATATGTAAATCATCACTATCTATCATTCAACAAATAATCTGTTTTCTTATAATTTCCCTCTCTTGTGGAGATAATCTTGAGACAAATAATTCAACATCAATTTCAGAATCTTGTGAATCAGATTCAATAGAAATACCTGAAGTTGTTTCATCGGAAATTAACCTATTTTCCTTATCCATAATGAGTATAAATTAATAAGCAAAATATATTTTTTCTAATTATAATAAATAATTTATTAAAACATAACATTAAATTTATATTAAAAAATGAAAATTTCGTATGACAAAATATTTTAAAATAAAATAATAATATATTACAATTAAATTAATATATTAAATAACAAACAAATATGAGTTTAAATCTATTTAAAAAAATATTTAAAATTAGTATTATTTTTATAATATCTATATTTCTTCTAAGATTAGTATTATCAAATACTTATGAAATTTATCAACACAATATTTGAACAAGTTGAAACAAGGTTTTCATATCAAAAGACTGACACAATGAAATTGTTTTTAATTCAAAATGAGAAGCCGTAAGTGATTTTTCAAATGTTTGAAGTTATAACTTTTATCATCCTATAAATAAGCCTTTTCTACACTTCAGATATGATACTTTACCATGGATTATTTGGTGAAATAGTGAAAGTGACAATTCTAGTAAATTTCAAAGAATATTAGCATTTTCAAAAGATTTTTGATTATGAATAATTAGTACAATCCTATATTATATAATAGTTATTATTTGATTAGTTTTGTTATATATACTTTATAAAATCATAAAAAAAAATAGAGAAAAAATATTTAATAAAAATTATTTAATACCAAAGATAATAATATTATTTTTAGTCATTTTTATAATTCCCTTTCTTGTATGAAAGATAATAAATATAAATTAAAAAATCCTATGAAAATTCATAGGATTTTATTTACTTAATCTTCTCACATCATTTAATGCCTTTTTTGTAATCCAATTTCAAAGCATATTTAGTGGATGAAATACATCAAGTGGTCTATAATCAGTATCTATAAAATGTAGTTTTCAATCTTGATCTCTTAAGATATTATAAGCAATAAAAGGATTTGTTCAAATATCATTATTCATAGAAAACAATACTTCTGGTGGTAAATTATGAATTAATTTGAGATATTTTGCATTTACTGGTAATAATAAATCAGAGAAATTTTTAATTTTAGTTCCTGAAAAATAATAATTAAATAAATTAATCATTCATTACATTCAAAAAACATCAAAAAGTATTCACTGTTCATTTTGCATATTTTGACCTAAATCTAAAAGATCTTTAACATCATCTTTAACTCACTCAATATACAAGTCAATAGGAGTTCATCAATTTACAAATTCTTGACTAGTTAAAAAAACAGAATTATTAGATGAAACTATATTTGTATCAGGAATATATTTTCATAAATAACTTTTATGAATAGACAAAGATAATTGTTCTTTATTTATTGATGTATTTCAAGGAGCTCTAGGTATTTTTATAATTTCTCAATTATTTTCAGTTACATCATACATAAATCATCTTCAAATCATATTTTTGAATATTAAATATTATAAATATATAGTACTATATATTTATAATTAAGTAAAAATTATGTCACCTTTTCTAAAATAATCGTTATAATATATGCAATTAAAAATTTATTTAATTAACTTATATTATTATGAAAAAAATATTATTAGCAACTTTGGCTTGAAGTGTTTTATTTACTTCTTGAGCATTTGCGGATGAATACCAAAAACCTATGTTATTAAGTGATTCTGCTGTTTTGACAACATTAAATGATACAACAGAAAACTTATGAGAAAAATATGATATAATAATTAGAAATAACTTATTAGAAGCTGATTATGAATACAATAATAAGAATTATTTCACATCAAAAATAAAAGCTGAAAATATAATTATTCCTCAAGAAATAAAAGACAAAGCTAAAAAAATCTATTTTTTAATAGAAGAGTGAAATAGTAGAATTTATAGCCAATATAATTATGCAACTACTGATAGTATGAAAATGGAAGAAGTTACAACTGAATATAATTATAAAACTGTAAATTATAAAGAATGACAAAAAGAATACATTTTTAACAACTCAGATTTAGTAAAAGATTTCACTAAAGATGAATACAAAAGTGTAACTATAACTTTGATTGCTGAAATTTCAGATTCAGAAAAAATTACATTGTCTACTTCTGCATACAATTATATAGGTACTAAACAAATGGTTTTAGAACAATTGATTATGGAAAGTAAATGAGATTATTATTATTCTTATTTCAATTCTGATATTTTAGAAAAATACTTAATAAATATTTGAGATAAATCTACTAGAAACGAATATAAAAAATTATTAACTAAAATTTTAACTAAGGTAGTTCAAGCAAAAAAACAAAATGATATAGTTTGAAAAGGTATTTTAGATTCAATTAAATCTGAATCAGACTTTAAAAATTATTTAAGTAAATTTGAAGTTTTTAATGAAACAAAAAACTTACTTGATAGTTTAAATTTAGCAGTAAATAATCAAATACTAAATAACAAAGCATTTGATACAATTGATGCATTATTAAAATAGTATTAAAAAACGAATAAATTGATAAATACAATTATTGACTAAATAATGATTTTAATATATAATTAAATTATTATAATTAAAAATCAAAAAATGGAAAAAGATGAAATTATAAGTAATTTAGATCCAAATAATCCAGAAAATAATATAGAAAATAGAGTAAAAACAATTATTGATTGTATTCTTGAAAAAGAAGACTTATTGATAAAAAAAAGAATTTTAAAAAAATTTATATCTTTTATTAATACTCTTAAAGATAATTGAGCAATCTCACCTAATTGTATAGAAACACTACCATTAAGTATATTTAATAATGATGAAATAACTATTATCTTATTAGAAATATTTGAAGAAGTGGCTGAGAAATGAGATATTAGAAGCTACATAATGCTAGTACATGAATTTAGAGTAATATTTACAAACATAGATTTTATATATGATTCTCCTATAATACAAAAAGCCTTAAAGAAATCAATAGAAGAAATGCAATGATATAATCAAAATACTAGTATTTTAGAAAGTTTTTTAAAAACATAATATTTAAAAATATTATGTTTTTTTGTGTAAAAAGTAAAAATAGATATACTCTAGATAAACTAATTAATAAATAAATTAAACAAATGAATTTTAATGAATTAAATCTAATTTCCCCTATTTTAAAAGCACTAGAAAAAGAATGATTTTCAACTCCAACTGAGATACAAGAAAAAGTAATTCCAATTGCTCTAGAAAATAGAGATGTTTTGTGATGTGCTAGAACTTGAAGCTGAAAGACATTTGCATTTGCACTTCCTACTCTACAATTATTGTACAACAAAAGACTTGAAAAATGACTTGTAGAGTGAAAAATAAAAAGAAATATAAAAGCTCTTGTTTTAGCTCCAACTCGTGAATTAGCTATTCAAATTTGAGAAGCTTTTGCACCATATTGTACAAATACAAATTTTAAACATACTGTTATTTTTGGTTGAGTAAATCAATTTCACCAAGTAAAAGCAATTGAAAAATGAGTTGATATTTTGATTGCAACTCCTGGAAGATTAGAAGATTTGATTAGTCAATGAGTTATAAAATTGTCATACGTAGAAATACTTACTATTGATGAAGCAGATAGAATGCTTGATTTATGATCATTGCAAGATTTGAAAAAAATACTTAAAAGACTACCTGAAGAAAGACATACATTCTTATTTTCTGCAACTATGCCAAAAGAAATTTGAGCATTGGCAAATAGTATTTTAAAAAATCCAGAAACTATAACAGTTCATACAGTTTCAACTCCAACTGATAAGATAAAACAAAAAGTATATTTTTTAAGTAAAAATTTTAAAAGACAACTTCTTCAACAAATTTGTAAGAGAAAAGATTTAGATTCTATCTTAGTTTTTGTAAATACAATAATAGAAAGTGAGAGAGTTCATGAATTTATGAAAATGGCTTGAATAAAATGTGATTTTATAAATAAAAATAAAACTCAAAACCAAAGACAAAAAGCACTAGATTGATTAAAAAATGGTGATATAAAAGTACTTATAGCAACTGATATAGCTTCAAGATGACTTGATATAAATAGTCTTTCTTGCGTTGTAAATTATGAACTACCTGGAGATTGAGAATCTTATGTTCACCGTATTTGAAGAACTGCGAGAGCTTGAAAAGATTGATTAGCAATTTCATTTTGTAGTGAAACAGAAAAAGAAAAATTTGAAAAAATTAAAAGTCTAGTTTGAAACAAGATAGAAGTTGTAAATGATGAATCTTACAAAGAAGAAATAGTTCCAAAATGAAGAACAAGTAAGATAGAACAAATAAATGAAAAAACAAAACCAAAAACTAGAAAAAAAAGAGATTATTCAAAAATGAATACATCTGAAAAAAGAGAAAAATCTAGTTTAAATAAGAAAACTCTAGATCCAAAAAAAGAAAATTATAGTTATAAAAAGCCAAAACCAGTAACTAAAAAAACTTCCTCAGTTAAAAAGAGAAAAAAATAAAATCCCTGCGGGATTTTATTTTTTTCTTGGTCTCGGTCTTCTATTCTCTTTTTTTGGACCTGTAGAATTACTTGGTCTAAAATTATTTGGTCTTCTCCCTCCATTTTGTTTCTTTGGAGCTTTTATACTTTCATCAACAGTTATTTCATATTTATGTCATTTTTCTACATCTATTTTTTTTCAAATCAATTTTTGTATAAGAAGTAAATACTCTACTTCTTCTTGACTACAAAAAGAAAATGCAGTTCAATTAAGTCATGCTCTTCATGTACGACCTATACGATGAACATAGGTTTCAGGTTCATTTGAAATATCAAAATTTACAACATATCATAGATTATCAACATCTATTCATCTTGCTGCAATATCAGTTGCTACAAGAACTCTAGTTTGTCATCATTTGAAATTATTTAATGCTCTTTGACGAGCATTTTGTGATTTATTTCAGTGAATTGCTTCTGCAATTATTCACACTTTTGCTAAATCTTTTACTACTATATCAGCTCAATGTTTTGTACGAGTAAAAACAAGAAGTGATTTTATTTTTGAATCTCTAAGTATATCAGCTAATAATAATTTCTTATCATTTTTACTTACGAAATAGACAGATTGTTTAACTGTATCAGCAGTACTTGAAATAGGAGTAACTTCTATTTTTACCGGATCATTTAGTATAGAACTAGATAAAGACATAATTTCTTTTGGCATAGTAGCAGAGAAAAATAATGTTTGTCTTTTAACTGGCAATTTAGTTAATATTTTTTTAACATCATTTATAAATCACATATCAAGCATCCTATCAGCTTCATCAAGTATAAAAATCTCAACTTTTCTAAGATCGATATATCATTGATTCATTAAATCTAGAAGTCTACCTGGAGTTGCTACAAGTATATCCACTCATTTTTTAAGTTTATTTACTTGAGAAAATTGATTTACTCAACCAAAAATAACCAAGTGATGTAATCACAATCATTTTCAATATGAAGTAAAATTTTCTTCTATTTGTATAGCTAGTTCACGAGTTGGCGTTAAAACAAGACATTTTATATTACGAGAAACATTTGATAATTCCCTTTCTCTAGATAAAAGTTGTAAAGTAGGAATTGCAAAAGCAGCTGTTTTTCATGTACCAGTTTGAGCTGAACCTAAAACATCTCTTCATTTCAATATATGTGGAATAGCTTTTTCTTGTATAGGAGTAGGATTTTTGTATCACTCTTTTTCAAGTGAATTTAGAATTGGGCTTATTATATCTAAGTCTTTAAATAGCATTGCGGTAGTGTAAAAATATATATTTTTTTAAGGATGCTATTATAGTCAAATAATCTAAAATAACCAATTATTATATGATTTTAATTTTTTAATAAATTTGCAATAAATAATAATTATTTTAAAATAGTCTAATAATATTTTTTAACAAAATAAATATGACAAATAAAAATAATGATGAATTAGAATCTTTAGAAAATGAAAATTTAGCTGAAGAAATTGTTGAAGAAAAAAAAGTAGAACATACTAGTATTCCACCAGTTGCAAAATACACTAGACCACCTGCTTTTATTAAATGAAATACTTTTTCAAGATGAAATCAATCTAACATTACAAAACAAGTTCAAAGAAAATCATCTGGAAGATGAAGATAAAATATAATATAAAAAAATGAAAATAATAAGACCTCCTGAAAATAGAAATGATGATATACTTCACTGAGTTACATTATCTATGATTCTTGATTTATTAATAGAAGAATATTGATTTGAAAAACTTAGCGAACTTTTTAATATAAATTGTTTCAAAAATAATCCAAGTAAAGATTCTAGTTTAAAATTTTTAAGAAAAACTGAATGGGCTAGATTACAAGTTCAAGGACTTTATGTTAAAACAGTTTTAAATAAAAGAAAAAATAAATTAAAAATAAAATCAATCTAATATTAGATTGATTTTATTTTTAATTTATAGATGATGAACCATATATATGTTCAGACATAATATTAACTCCCTCATGTTTTGTATAAACATATCTTTTATTCCATTGTCAAATTATCTCACTAGATTCTGGAAACTTAGAAAAATATTTTGTAACTGTAAAAATAAAGCTATTTACACGAGATAGAACTTCAATTGATTTTTCTAAAGTTTTAGCATTTTTTCATTCTTCTAATAATCACTTATATTTATGAAATGCATAATAATCTACAATTTGAATTGCTTTTTCAATAGTATTTATTTCTCAATCAAACATAGCTGGAATATCTGGATCAAATAAACATATAGGATATAAAGTTTTATTTAAAAAATCTTGTAATTCATCCAATTTTACATTGTCTAACATAGAAAATATATTTAATCCTTCATTATATATTATATCCAATATATCGCTATTTTCTGATAATAACTCTAGTTTTGGTAATATATAACTAGATAATAATTTTAATTTAATTAAATCTGTAGTTTCTTCAAAATCACCATTGATTATTTCAAAACATTTTTTACCAAGTAAATCTAGAGTTCACTCTGGGGTATCAATAAGTGGTATATTTTTATTTATAATTCATATAAATAAATTAAATGCTATTTCTAAATTACCTTGCCATAAATTATAAGAAAATAAATATAAATCCATATCGTACTTTGATTTCAATCATAATTGAATGTATTTAGAAGCTTCTTGAAAATCTTTTTTTGTCAATAAAACTGATATTATCTTTGATAAATTATCTATATTTGACTCTATAGTAAAGGCTTCCTTGTATTTTATAAATGCTTCATCACTATATCAGTTTAATTCATATATATTTCAAACTTGATTTATAGCTTCAACTGATTCATATTTATCTGCTTCTTGGAAATTTGCTAAAACAGTTTTTCATCATTTATTTTGTAATAATGACAAATTTCAAGAACACATAAGTAGATATGATTTTTCTTCATCAGAAATATCTTCTTTTTTAAACCTTGATACAATAAATCTGCGTATATAATCAAATATTCATCTAGCACCTGAACTTTCTTTTATATCTTCATTTATAGTTTTTATTAAATCTTTTAAATATTTTTTATCATCATAATTAACAAAAGCTTCTAATAAATAATAAATTGCAACTGTATTTTTAAGAAGTAAATCCTTACTCAATATATAATTTATAGCAAAATCAAATGATTTGTCATACATAAGAATAGTTAGTAAACAAGCATCATTTTCACCTAATAATTCAAAACCATATTTATTCATCAAATTATCATAAAAATCCTCATCTAAATTATCTACGAAATTTCAAGAAATCATTCTTTCAATCCAAAATAAAAGAGCTATTTCTTTGTTTCAATACAATACTTTTGGATATTTATCTTCATTATCTCATGCTTCTTCATTGTCTCACAAATCTTCACGAGCTAATTCTTGAATTCTAACACGAAGGAATTTTCAATATTTAACATCTATTTTTTCTATAAGTTCATTGTATAACTTACTTAAAAATGGTGAAAATGTATCTATATAATCAGCTTCTTTTTTTATAAGAGTTAATCATTCATTCACATGATTTTCATCTCAATCAACTCATTGGTTATCTGACTTAAGTAGTAATGGAAATAATTTCTTAGATAAAACATTATAATTTTTTCCATGAAAAAATAACTCACTTAAAAGTCATAGATAATTTGATAAATTATCATATAAATCCATATTCATTTTTTGTGATTCAATTCAATGATCAAATGCTAATAAAGAATAATTTTCTCCAAAATAATCAACTAATAAATCTCTTTCTTCTTTAACTCTAGAAAATGCCAGTTTATCCAAATCATCTAAATGTTCTTTTAAATATTTATTATCCTTTAAAATAGTTAAACTTGTTTGCATCAAAAAAAGTTTTCTTTTTATAAGTTCATCATACTCTTCTTGAACTTCTAAGTCTAAATCTTGAAGTCAGTTTTTTTCTAATTCTAAAATCCTAAAACTAATATATTCTATATTTTGATCTATATATGATTCTGCAAATCTTGATATTTGTAAAAGTGGTTCTAACGGAATTAATTGATTATCAGAAATATATCAAACCATTATTCATTCAAGTGTTTTTAAATCATAGTCATTTTCTATTTCTAAACTATACATGATAAATGGCAATAATTCTTCTTTATCATCTTTTATGCTAGATATCATTTCAACATATTTTTGTTTAGCTTTATTTATATTTCAAAGCTCACAATATGTTCTAATAATATTTTCTAAAAATATCTTACTAGAATAAATATTATATCATTGTTCTAATAATGATAAAGCAAATTCATTGTTTCATAATTCTTTATGTGCTAATGCACAATATAAATATCATTCTTCAAATCATAGCTCAATTAACTTGTCATAATAAGTTATAGCTTTAGTATAATCTCCTTTTCTCTCAAATTCTTTTCATAAAAATAGAAAAAAACTTGGGTCATTTTTGTAAAAATCTGATTTAGTAGAAGATTTTACTAATAAATTAATTTTTTTATTAACTTCTTGAGCAAATTCAAAATCTGATGGTAATTCTGGCTCAGATATACCATTAACAGAATTTCAATAAACTTCATTTAATACCTCTAAACTGATATAATGCCCATTTGAAATCATAGTTTCAATAAATGATAATGCTACATCATACTCTCATTCTCTAGCAAAATAAAGAGGTAAAGTTTGCAAGATCTCCTTACCATTTTCTTTATCTATTTTTCAAATAACAATTGATAATGCTTTACTACGAACATCAATACGAAAATTAGTTAAATTATTAATAACTTTTTCTGGAATTGATTTAACTAATTCTCTAGTTTTAATTATTTCTAAATTATTCATTTATAAATATTTATAATATATCACTGTAATTATAAAATATAATTTTAGTAAGTCAATTATTTTTAAGTAATAAAAAAAGCTTACTAAATTAGTAAGCTTTTTGTTTAAAACTCAATTATATTACTTGAACATTAACTGCATTTAAACCTCTTTTTCCTTGTTCAACTTCGTATTGAACTTCATCACCTTCTTTAATTTGTCCGTTTACACCAGAGATGTGAACAAAATATTCTTGACTAGATTCATTATCAATAATAAACCCAAAACCTTTAGTATCATTAAAAAATTTTACTTTACCGTTATACATTTGTATATATTTAAATAATTATAAGGTCTTCATATTACTCTTAATTTTTTAAAATGCAAATATAAAAAAAATTTATTAAATATTATAATTAAACTAGATTATATTTTACAAAAAATTAAATTTATAGTAAAATATAAAATATATTTAGAATAACAAAAAAAACTATGCTTAATAAAATATTTTTACCTACAATATTAGCAATACTTACATATTGATTTTGGATAAGTCCTGATTTCAAAGAAATTTCAGCATGAGTTGCTATTTTTTTATTTTGAATGTTGTTTTTACAACAATGATTCAAAGCATTTACTTGATGAATACTTGAAAAAATACTTCAAAAAAGTAATGATAGGATGTGGAAAAGTTTACTTTTTTGATTTAGTGCTTCAACTCTAATGCAATCAAGTTCACTTGTATCTATATTAACAATTTCATTTTTAAGTGCTGAATTAATAACATTAATCCAATGACTTTGAATATTATTTTGAGCAAATATTGGTACTACTACATGAGCTTGGTTAATTGCAGCTTTTTGAATGAAAATAAATATTTCTGCTTATGCTATGCCTATGCTTGTTTTTGGTATGATTTTTTCATTTCAAAAAAGCAAAAATTTTAAATGATTTTGATCTATACTAGCATGATTAGGGTTTCTATTTTTATGAATTCATTACATGAAAGTATGATTTGAATCATTTCAAACAAGTATAAACTTAATAGAATATGCAATGACATGATTTGTATGAATACTTGTATTTGTATGAATAGGTATATTGGCAACAATAGTTATGCAATCAAGTCATGCTACAATAATATTGGTAATTGCAGCACTTGCAACAAATCAAGTTACTTATGAAAATGCATTAGCACTTGTTATATGAGCAAATATTTGAACAACAATAACTGCTGTTTTATGATCACTTACTTGAAATATAAATTGAAAAAGATTAGCGATTGCAGATGTACTATTTAAAGTAATAACTTGAATAATATTTATAATATTTTTACAACAAATTATTTGATGAGTAAATATTTTATGAAATATTTTATGAATAGAGCAAAATGACTTTACTCTTAAATTAGCATTATTTCATACTATTTTTAATTTAATATGAGTAATAATAATTGTACCTTTCATAAGCAAATTAATAAATATAGTAAATATAATATTTCCAGATAAAGATAAAGATGTAAATAACTTATATTGAAACTTATATCTAAATAATACAGTTTTTGATTTTCCAGATACGGCTTTAATATCTCTATTAAAAGAAGTAAAACATTTATATAAAAATACATTAGAGGTACTGATAGAATCAATATGATTAGAAAAAAAAGATATAGAATGAAATTATAATTTTAAAGAAATTATAAAAAAAGTAAATATAATTGATTCAGAAGAAATAGATGAATTATATAACAAAAAAATTAAATTTTTATATTGAGAAATAATTGATTTTGCTACAAAAGCACAAGCAAATAATCATGATAAATATATAAATGATTTTTATAAAATAAGATATGAAAGTAGAAGATTAGTAGATGTTATAAAATCAATAAAACAACTTCAAAAAAATGTAAATAAATACTTAAAATCAACAAACTTAGATATAAAATATCAATACGAAAAAATAATACAAAATTTAATTGAAACTATTAAATTAATAGAAGAATTAAGTAATAAAAGCTTAAACGAAGAAAAACTTATATTGATTGCTAAAATAGAAATTAGCACTAAAGAAAATGATATAATAAGCAATTGAATTATGGACTCTTTAATTAGAGAAAATAAAATTACAAATGAAATGGCTACTTCTCTAATAAATGATTCAAATTATAAAAATTTAGCATTAAATAATTTATTAGAAATTGCTGAATTTACTTTTAACAATGATATATCTGAAGAAATTACTGAAATAAAAAATAAAAAGAATAAGAAAATAAATAATTGGTTTAATAAAACATTTTGATTATCTTGAAAAGAATTGGATAAATCAATTAAAAAATTAAAAAGGAGAAAATTATTTTTAAAAGATAAAATTAAAAAAGAAAAAGAAAAAGAAGTTTTACTAAAATTTAAAGAAGAGCTTAAAGACATAGAATTTATAATAGAAAAATACAAAAGATAGGATTATTCTTATCTTTTTTATTTGACAAAATTTTTAAATAATTAAAATAAAAGTATCTTATTGATACTAAGTCCCAATAATATGAACATAGAAAATATTTTAAAAAAAAATCAAAATAGAGTTACTCCGGAAAGAATAGCTATTTTTGATTATATAAAAACAAAACACTTATTTACTTATAATGATATTTTAGATAATTTTAAAAGTCTATGAAGAGCTAGTATTTTTAGAACTATAAATTTATTTTTGGATTTATCAATTATTAGAAAGATTGATATATGAGAAAGTGCTATAAGTTATGAATTAAATGACGAAAACCATCATCATGAACATATGAAATGTAATATTTGTAATTCTATAATTACATTTCATTCAAATGATATTTGTAAAAAAATATTTGAAGAAGCTAAAAATATGTGATTTATGATAAAATCTCATAATATATGAATTATTGGAACTTGTAAAAATTGTTTACTTAATAATTAAAAAAAAAATGAATGCATTCTTATGAACTCTTATTTGAAATTTGGTTATTTCAATAAGTATTATTTTTATAATATTTCTTTTAAAAACATTTAAAAAAAATGTTTCTAATAATATAGAATATGTTACTTCTATAACTATATGAGTAATTTTTTGAATTATTTTTCTATGATTTATTCCAGAAGTTTTGGATTCTTGAAATTTAACAGGAACTGAATTTTGACTTTTTATACTTCTTTGAATAATTGCTTTTTATTTTCTAGAATTATTTCTTCATTGGCATCATTGCAAGGATTTAAGTCATGAAGCTAGTTGCTGACATAATAAATGATTACAAAAAGAACATTTAAAACATAAGATGATGTTTTTTTGAACTATATTACACAATTTTATTCACTGAATTGTTTTATTTAGTGCATTTTCAATAAACTTAGAAATATGAATTGCTACAACAGTGGCTATACTACTTCATTCTATTCCTCAAAATATTTCAAACTATTTTATGAATCACAAAGATGAAAAAAATTCATATATAGCAAGTTTTGGTTGAGTTTTCTGAGCTATATTAACATTCCCTTTCATTGATTTCTTAATAAATAATCAATTTAAAATACTACTTTTAATTTGTGGATGACTTTTATACATCGCACTAACTGATATATTTCCAGAAATAAAAGATCAAGAAAATACAAAAAAGAAAGTAATATATTTCCTACTTCTTACATTTTGAATATTACTTTTCTTCCTATTTTGACAATTAATTCATAACTTCGAGTAAACTCGAAGTTATTTTTTTGACATATTAGCATTTATATCTTATAATATAATTGCTAATTTTTATATTGGAGGAAGAAATGGCCTTTCAAATTATGGTACATGATGCACGTGGAAACTACGTACAACTTAAGGTTGGTTTTGGTAATAAGATCTACCTTAACCACAATGAAACTGGTTACAAAGTTGGTGGAGATGGCAAAATCTACACCACTTCTGGATTATTTGTTTCAAAAGACACAGTTGAAGAATTCTGCAAGTCAAAAGGCTTGATTAAGTGATTCTTTGACTACGAAAAACCTCGCCCTTCGGGCGAGGTTTTGTTTTTTCTCAAAATTTTTTATTGATTATTTTTCATTATGTGATAATATATACTCTCATTTTAAGAAAGGAGGAAAAAATGACCTTTGAATTATATTACCACAGTTGGGAAAAAATCGTTCAAGAACCTAGCAATAGATTCATAAAATTGGTGGTAGATGTAAAAAGGATAATTCACCTTGATGGGGAACCTACTGGTTTTAAACTATGTGCAAATGGAAACATACATACCATGGAAGGTGAATTTGTTTCAGACCTCACTGTTGAACAATTCTTGATAAACAAAGGACTTATCAAGTGATTATTCAGCAACAAAAAAACTCACCCCAAGGGGCGAGTTTTTTTATTCTTTCACTGAAAAATGCATCATCATACCTGAAAATAAATGTTCAGATATATGACAATGAGCCATCCATTCTCATGGATTACTCATATCAACCAATATATCAACAGTTTCTCAAGTTTTTATTAATACAGTATCTTTCCAAACAAGATTTTCTTGTTTTTCTCAATTTCTTTCTAAAACTAAAAATCTTTGCCCATGCATATGAAAAGGATGTTGCATAGGATGAGCTCAATCTTTACTATTTTCTATACGAATTTTAACAACATCTCATTTATTAAAATTCCATTTTATATCCATATTTTCTTCACCAGTTTCTTTATCTATTATCTTCCATTCATAATCAAGTGAAGTTGAATTTTTATTCATCATTGGCATATTATCTTCCCACTCAATTTCATCATTATCTCACATCATATGTCATCACATAATTCACATACTATTATCATCAATTCATCATTTTTTATCAACATTTCATAATTCTAAACTTAGATTTTTGTCTGCTTTCTTATCAAAATATGGTTTAAATTTCTCTATATCTGCTGAAATATCTTTATTTTTTTGTAAAGTTTCAAACTCTTTTACATAAGTAGTTTCAACTTTTTCCTCAGAAACTACTACTTTTCATATAGAATAATTTTCATCTGGAGTCGAATTTAATATTTCAAAAGTTCAAGAATTTTCAGCATATAAATCAACTATATACCTTTCTCAAGGTGAAATAATTAAATTATCTATAAATTTTTCTTCCTCATATTTTCAAATATCACTTCAAACTAATTTCATTTTAATTCATGGTATTTTTAGATTAAATACTCTTGTATTCGCCACATCAGTTATATAAGCTCTAACTACTTCTCATGATTTCATATTAAACTCATAATCAGTATTCCCATTTACAAACATAGTATTTCAAAATCTTCACATCAAAACATAATTTGTAAAATCCTTATAAAAAGGTTTTAATTTATCTCAATTCAAAGCTATATCATCTAAAATAATTGGTCATTCACGATTTACTTTAGAATAATAATTTTCATCTTTTGGTTCTACTATATAATTTCAATAAAGACCAAGTTCTTGTTGTATATCTTCTCTTAAATGTGGATGATACCAAAATACTCCTTCATCTGGAAAACTAAGTTCATAAGTAAAACTATTTCAAGAGACAATTGGATCTTGTTTTCCCATCATACTTTTAACAACTCCATCAAACATATCATTAAGTCTTAATCAATGAGAATGCAAAGTTGTTTCTAAATCTGGGACCTTATTAATAATTGTTATTTTAGCCTTTGTTCAGACCTTTGCTTTTATAATTGGTCATGGAATACTTCAATTATATGAAAGCATTTCAACTTCTCTTGTTCAAATTTTTTTCTTTATTTTTACTATTTCAATTTCATAATTATCTCAATCTTTTAAATTAATTATTTCCTGACTTTTTTCTTCTATTAAACCATTACCATTTCAATAAACAAGTTCTTGTTTTGATATATTTTTAACATTATTTAATACATTTTTACTATTGCTTAATGTATTAATATTCATCATACTTGAATGAAAATAATTAACACTATACATAAATAAATAATAAAATAATACTAAACAAAAAAATGTAATTATTGATATTTTTAAAATTTTATTAATATCTTTTTTCATATTTTCATAATTATTATTTAAACCTCTTTAATCTTAAACTATTACTAACAACACTTACACTACTCATACTCATAGCAAAACTTGCAAAAATAGGATTTAATATTCAAAGTACAGCAAGTGGAATTCATATAGAATTATAAACAAAAGCCCAAAATAAATTTTGTTTTATTATAGACAAAGTTCTCCTTGATAAATCTATAGCAGTAACTACTTTTTCTAAATTTCACTTAACCAAAACTATATCACTTGATTCCATAGCTATATCACTTCATGTTCACATAGCAATTGATAAATCTGCTTTTACAAGTGCTGGTGCATCATTTATACCATCTCATACAAAAGCTACTTTATTTCATTTAGCTTGTAAATCACTTATAATTTTTAATTTATCTTCTGGCATAACTTCTGCAAATACACTATCAATTCAAATTTTTGAAGCTATATATTCTGAAGTTTTTTTAGTATCTCAAGTTAACATCACAACCTTTATTCATTTATTATGAATTAATTCTATTGTTTTTTCTACTCAAACTTTTGGTAAATCAATTAATCAAATTATTCAGTAAATTTCATTTTCATCTCAAACTATAATTGGTGTTTTTCAAAAAATAGTTAACTTGTCAATTTGAATATTTATCTCATCACTTAAATTATCAAATAATTTTTTATTTCATAATTTAACTTTTTTTCAAGCTATATTTCAAATAATTCATTTTCATCTTACTTCTTCGAAATCTAAAACTTCAAGAGTTTTTAAATCATTGTGATAACTAGCAATAGATTTAGAAAGTGGATGATGAGATAAGTTAGACAATGAAACTGAGATATTTATAAGTTCTTCTTTTGTTTTTGAAATATTTATCACATCTGTAACTTCTGGTTTACCATTTGTAAGAGTTCACGTTTTATCAAAAACAATCACATCTATATCCTTTGTTTTTTCAAGTGTTTCAGCATTTTTTATAAGTATACCATGACTTGCTCAAACTCAAGTTCCAACCATAATTGCAGTTGGAGTAGCAAGTCAAAGCGCACAAGGACAAGCTATAACTAATGCGGCTACAGCTGGAATTATTGCCTTACTTATATCACCAGTAATATAGTACCAAACTACAAATGTAATAATTGAAATTACAATTATTACTGGAACAAAAATTCCTGAAATAGTATCTGCTAAATGCTCTATTGGAGCTTTTGAACTTTGTGCATTATCTACCAGTTTTATGATATTTGCAAGAGTTCAATTAGCATTTGTTTTAGTAACTTTAATATTTATATTTCAATCTAGATTTATAGTTCACCCAAAACATTCACTTCAAATTTCTTTGTAGACAGGCATACTTTCCCCTGTCAACATACTTTCGTCTATATTAGCAGAACCTGTTAATATAACTCAATCTAGCGCTATTTTTTCTCATGCTTTTACTATTATTATTTCTCATACTTTTATATTATCTATATCTTTTTCAACTATATTATCTCAAACTATAACATAAGCTTTTTTTACTCAAAGTTCTAATAATTTAGCAATTGCATCTCATGCTTTTGATTTAGCTTTTGCTTCTAAATATTTTCATAGATTTATAAGTGTTATTATAGCAACTGCAGCTTCAAAATAAACTGTATATCACATATAAAACATAGCAATAACAGAATAAATAAAGGCTGTTAGTGTTCCTAGTGAAACCAAACTATCCATATTGAAATGAAACTTTTTAATTGCCTTAAATGCTCAAATATGAAAATGTTTACCAAATATAAATACAACTATAAAAGATAATATTGCATAACTATACATAGTTAAATCCACTCCAAAATATGAAATTCAAGTCATAAATTCACCAAACATCATTGAAAAAACTGGTATTGAAAATATAAGAGAAAATATAAATCTACTTAAAACCTTGTTGTCTTTTTTTTCTTTTTTTTCAGTATCTTCTTCTACCTTAAAACCATTTGATTCTACCTCCTTTACTATATCTGAAAAAGAAATTACTTTTTCATCAAAATCTATATTGGCAGTATTTGTAGCCAAATTAATGCTTATACTTTTTACTCAATCTAAATCTTTTATTGCATTTTGATTTAGACTTACGCAACTAGCACAAGTCATTCATTTTATTAAAAATTTTTTGTGCATGATTATTTATTTAATTAATAATAATTCTTCATTGTTGCATTCACATAGAACCACAAACTATATCATAAGTTCCAGCCTTAGCATCACGTATTTCATAAACAATATCAACTCATTTTTTTACATATGAAACCTTATTTGAAAGTTTTGGAATAACTTGTGAAGTCATACATCATAATCAATTTGAAGTTGGAGTTACAACTAACTTATAATTTCATCATGCTTTTAGATTTATTTCACTTGGAACAGTAGCATATCAATTGTATCAAACTTTTACTATTTCTAAATCTTTATCATCAATAGATCATAATGCATTATCTAAATTTTCTGAAATAGTAGTATTTGAATCAGAAAAAGATGAAAAATTTACTAACTTGTAAGAATTACTTATACTAAAAATTCAGAAAAATATAACTATTGCTCAAATAATAGTATTTAAAATAACAAATTTTTTGTTAGTAAAATAACTAGATCATAAACCTAGAGAATACAAAACTGGAAAAGTTCAAAGTGCAAAAAACATCATAACTAATCAACCTACCCAAAAACTACCACTACTCACTGCTAAAAGTTGCATGCTTTGCGTAAATCAACAAGGTAGAAAAAAAGTCAAAGCTCAAACTATAGGCGCATATTTAGGTTTTCATAATCACTCAATTTTTGAAGCGAAACTTTTTGGCATATGAACTCCAAATTTAGTAAGGCTTGGCAATATTCATAGTATATTTAATCACATATAAATAAGTAATAAACCCACAATAATTGTTAATATTCAAGTTAAAGCGAAATTTATACTAAATACTTGTCCTATACTTCAAAGAATTCAACCTAATAGAAAAAATCATAATATTCTTCATATTTGAAAACCTGTTTGAACTTTTAAATGTCATAAAAATGACTTTTCATGATCAAAATATTTTCCAAATCAAATTATAATACCTCAAGTAACAGCTAAACAAGTTGAAACTGAAGCTACAATTCATAAGAGAATAGCACTTATATAATTTATAGAACTAGTATCTGGAATAAATGTGTTAAAATTAAAAATCTTAGTTGAAATAAATAGTATTGCAACCAACATAATTGCTATAATATTTAATAGAAAAGCATTTCCATTTGAATTATTTTCAACTTTTACTCATTTTTCTATAACTTTAAAGTTATTTTTTTCTATAGCTTTAACTACTTCCTTATAAGCAGATTCATCTTTGAAATCTACCTCCATAATTCATTTTTTATGACTAATCATTATTAGATTAGCTCAAGTTATATTTTTTAATTCTTTTTCTAAGATGATTTCACAACTTATACAATGCATTCATTTTATTTGAATTATTTTTTTCATATTTAAATTTTAAACGAAATAAAAAACTATATATTTAAAATATATTAAATTCTAAAAAGAATTTTGGCACGAAAAAATGCCTATATTTTTTAATATAGTTTAGGTATTACTCTTAATTATTCATATCAAATTTATGTATAAATTATCTTGTTTTAATAATATTTTTTCATTTGGTGGAGATGTATTTCAAACAAAATTCCAATCAAAGACAAGATTATCTAAATCTCAGACATCAAAAAATGAAATTAATATTTTAAATTTTTTAATTATATTTTGAGTAGTATTTGATAACAAAAAATTATTTGTTGTATAATCTTTTTCATAGCAACAAACACTTTTACAATTACCAAAATCTTTATTATTGTTTTCTTCATCGTGATGACAATCTGGAATATTTTGAGTTTCCATATTGTGATTTCACATAGAAAAACTTATTTTATCACCAAAAGCCATAACTGCGTTATGGCTAAAATTTACAAAAATAAATATTGTAAATATAAGATGTAAAATAATTTTTTTCAAGTTTTAAAAAATTAATTTTAATAAGTATATGTTAATTAGTTAGTTAAAAAATGCAAAAAGAAATAATTTATATTTACTTCCTTATACCCAATTTAGAACTAAAATTTTTATCAACTAAATCCATTCAAAATGAAACTTTATGAGTATCGTATTTTTTATTTATCTCATTTACAATTGTATAAATTTCTTTCTTATTATCATTAAAAACAACTCTTTTTTCAAATATATTTGTTTGATGAAAAGATTTATCTTTTAGACTAGAAAAAACTAAACCTGTACTTCTATAAAGTATTTTGGAATCAAAATATAAACTCATCATTTTTTTTACAACTTCAAGTAAAACTTTTCTATCTCTTGTATAACAAGGCAAACTATAATGAAAAATAATAGTTTGTTTTTGCTTATTTCTAAAAAAAATAGACACTTTTTTTGTTTCAAAATTCTTAAGAGTCAATTCTTCAAATAAATGATTAAAATTTAAGATAATCTCTTTTAATAAAAATTCAAAATCACTATTTATGTTTTTATTAAAACTTCTTCATCTACTAATTGATTTAGAAATACTAGATTTTCTCAATTTAAAAGCATTTACTCCCGACAATTCTAGCCATAAATCTGTTGATGTTTTTCATAAATCTTTTTTCAAATTAAAATAACCTATTTTTATAAAATCATAGATATTCTTACATCTATGTTTGAGTTTTTCCTGCATAGATTTTCATATAAAAGGAACTATTCAAATTTCCAATTTTTCATATATTTCCCTACTATTTCAAGTATCTATAAAAACTCATAAAGGTTTATTTATTTTTGAAAATATCTTGGCTTTTATCCTCGTTGTACTTACTCAAATACTAACTGGAACTCATACAAATTTGATTATATCTTTTTGTAGTTTTTTTACATAAGTTTCTAAATCTAGATTATATAATTCTGGCAATCAAGTTATATCACAAAAAGCCTCATCTATAGAAAAAGGTTCTACATAAGTAGTATTTTCTTCTAAATACATCATAAGTTTTGAGGAAACTAGACTATAAAAATCATGGTCTCATCTAAGATAAACTCACTTTCATTTTAGTATATCACGAGCTTTCCAAATAGGTGTTCAAGTTTTTATTCATAGTGCCTTTGTTTTATAGTTACAAGCTAGGATTATCTCTTCTCAAACCAAAACATAATCATTTTTTATACTTGGATTTCTAAGTATTTCACACTCAGCAAAAAAACTATCACAATCTATGTGAGCAAACAATTTCTTGGAAGTATTAAATTTCATAAATTTTATATACAAAATATATACTTTTATATTATACTATTTAATTTAAAAAGCAAAAAAATAACTCTAAAAAGAGTTATTTTGTAATTATAATATTATTTGTAAGTGAACCATTACTAATATATTCATAAACATATTCTAAATCTTCTTCCCCTGAAACTGCTCAAAGAATATATAAAAGTGGTACAAAATGATCAAAACTAGGAACACTTCTTTTGTAAGCATCTATTTTTTCATAATCAATAACCTTAGAAAATTCTTTATTTAAAATATATTTTTTAATCTCATCATTGAAATCTCTAGCCCAAGAAAAAATAGTATTTGATTCCCAAGAAAAATCTCTCAAATTATGAACTATACTTCAACTTCAAATTATTAAAACTCTTTTTTCTCTTAAAAGTGATAATTTTTCTCAGATTTCAAAATAATTTTTTGCATCCAAATTTCAATCAATACTCATTTGCACGACTGGAATATCTGCTTTTGGAAATATCTTTTTCAAAACACTCCAAGCTCAATGATCAAGTCCATGATTAAAATCAGATCTTATATCTGGGAAAATATTTTTAATTTCATCTATCAAAAAAGTCGAAGTATTAACTTCATATCTTTGTTTATATAACTCATCTGGAAATCAATAAAAATCATATATTGTTTCTAGTTTTTCTCAAGTAGTAATATAACTACCATTAGTAAGCCAATGTGCTGAAATTATAAGCACGGCTTTTATATCAAAATCAAGCATATTTTTTCAAATATTTTCAAGTTTTTGGTTTATAGGATTATTTTCCAAAATCCTCATAGGACTTCCATGGTCTACATAGATAAGTGGTGTTTTTTTCATATATTAAAATAAAAATTACTATACAAAGTATAGTAATTTTTATTTTAATATCAAATTATTTTTTCTTTTTCTTATTAATCTTCATTCAAAAACAAGTTCTTCCCTTTTTTGGATATTTTTTCAATACATAAATATAATTCCACCAATATTTTCACAGAAATATTCAAGAAATGATTATATAAACTATTAATAAAACTTTATCAGTGTTTAGCATTGGAAAACAAAAATATAGTATAATAAAAGGAAAAAATGTTACAAGAAATAATAATACAATAACCAAAATTATATATATAATTTTTTTCATAAATTATAATTAATAAATAATAAATTAACTATAACATATATATTATTTATTCTCAAATAATTTAAGATATTCACCATATCATTCTTTTTCTAAATCATCTAAAGCTACAAATCTAAGTGCAGCAGAATTTATACAATATCTAAGTCCCCCTTCTTCTTGTGGACCATCATCAAAAACGTGTCCTAGATGTGAATCACTATTTTTTCACTTAACTTCTGTTCTTTGCATAAATAAACTATTATCAGTTTCAGTATCCAATATAGCTTCATCAATTGGTCTACTAAAACTTGGCCAACCTGTACCAGAATCATATTTATCAAGAGAAGAGAAAAGTGGAGTTCCATCAACTACATCTACATAAATTCAAGCTTCATGGTTATCCCAATATTCATTATCAAATGGTTTTTCTGTTCCTCACATTTGAGTAACCTTGTATTGAAGCGGTGTTAATTTTTCTTTTAAATCCATAGTGTCATTGTTAGAAAATATTGTTTCATATTTATCACTATTATCTTTTATATATCATTCTCTTCCTGATCCAACCTTATAAGAATTGTATCTTAGGCTTTGCTTTGAAGCAAAATCTTGATGATATTCTTCTGCTTCATAAAATGTAGTATAAGGTAACACTGAAGTAACTACACGACTATCAAATTCTCAAGATGAGTTCAATTCACTTATAACTTCATTTGCAATATTTTTTTGTTCATCATTAACATAGAAAATTGCTGTTGTGTATTGAAATCATCTATCTGCAAATTGTCATCCAGCATCTGTTGGATCAATTTGTCTAAAAATGTTTCAACTAATTGCTTGTATGAGATTATCTTAGGATCAAAATCTACTTGTACAGCTTCTCTATATCATGTTTTTCATGTAGAAACTTCACTATAAGTAGGACTGTCTTCAGTTCATCAAGCATAACCTGAAATAGCTGTTTGTACTCAATCTTGAGCATCCATTATAGATTCAATACACCAAAAACATCATCCAGCAAAATAAGCTGTTTGTAAATTATTTACATCAATCTCTGTTTTTTTTGTTTCCATATTAGTTTGATTAGAATCTAAACTATTAATATTATTATCAACCTTATCTAAAACACTTTATTCAAAACCTCAGAGTCAAAAACAAATCACCTAGAAATCAAACTTGACTCAATTTTCCTATTAAATCAAGTAATTTAAATCAAAACTCAAATATTTTATAAATTATATTTTTAAATATTATAATAGTTTTTAACCTTAAAAAAAGCTTAAATTTAAATTTATAAATTTGAAAATTACAAAATAAAAGTAAAATAAAGAAAATACATACTAATTATAAAAAAATGAGAATAGATTATTTAGGTCATAGTGAATTTTTAGTAAATATTAAAAATAATATTAATGAAACAATAAAAATATTATCTGATAGTTGGTTATCAGATTTTGTGGCTTGAGATATGATGGCTAGAAATCCAAGAATAAAAGTAGATTATGATAAATTATGAAATATAGATGCTATATTTTTAAGTCATTCTCACCTTGATCATATAGATCCATATACTTTGATCGAAATATTTGAAAAACTAGAGAAAAAACCAGATATAATTATAGCTGAAACTTTGGCTTTCCTAGTACCTTTATTTAATAAATATTTAAATAATCCAAATATAATAATCTTAGAAAATGAACAAACTATAAAATACAAATGATTAGAAATTACAGGACTTATTTATAAAAACGCTTTCATAACAAATGAAGATGATGTAATGACACTTTTTATAGAAAATGAAACTGAAATACTTTATACAGATGTAGACACAGAACCTGGGTCAAACTATGAAGCACTTGAATTTATATATGCAAAATTATCTAGTAAAAAATATAAACAAGTCGTTTATTTGGCTACCAGAAATGAACTTGAATGAAATTTAAAATTAGTTGATGCCAAAAATGTAAAAGAAAGACAAAAAATAGATTCTGAATACAAAAAATATAGAACTGAAGAAATAGAATGGGAATACGCTAAATTTATGGAAGAAGAAATAAATAGTTTTTATGAAGTTCCAAATTTAATAAAGATATTTATAGGTCAATGAATAGTATTTCCTAGAGAAATAAATGATGAATTATTTGGATTAAATACAATGAAACTAGAATACGTAAAAAATCTAGAAGAAAAATATGCAAAAAAAGCATGATATCAACTTAATTTTGATTTTTTAACTGGTTGAGAAAGTTATGAGATAGAAGATTCTAAAGCAAAGAAAATTTGAAAAATAGAATATTTAAAAAATGTAGAGCTTATAAATGTAGCTCAAGATTTAGATATAGGTGTATATAGAAAACTAAAATTTGCTCCATTACAAAATGAAAAAAGAGATATAGAATCTCAAAAAGAAATAATAATTTCTCTAATAAATAATAGATTTTTTCCTTATGCACTAGCAAATCTAGAAATGCCTTTAAAAGATATAATACTTGAAAGTCCTGAAAAAAAATATAGTATAAAAGTAAGATATTGAACAAAAGAAGATTTTGAAACTGTATATTATGTTTTTGATTTTTCTAAATTTAGATTTGAAGAAGAAAAACTTGAAAATGATTTTTTCAATGAAGATTATTGGGCAAATGACTTAGAAGATTTTTATAATTGAACTCAAGAATTATACTCAAATTTCCTACATAAATTGGATGAAAATAAATGATATAGATTGTGGACATACCTAGGTTCGAATTTTCTAAACAATGATTTATTGTACAAAAAATTTGATTTTCACTTTAAAAAAGCCATAAATAAGGAAAGTATAAATGAATATGTATTAAATTTTTATAAATAAAAAAATCCCCCCGGAAATACTCACGGGGGGAAAAGGCTCTAAAGGAGCTGGGGGGAAAAAACAGAAATATACCAAAGTATAGTAAACACTTACTATACTTAATAAAAATCTAAGATTATTATAATAATTAAATAGATAAAGTCAAATATGATTAGCAAAGAAAAACAAAAATTTATAAGAAATTTATGAGATAAAAAAACAAGAATAGAAGAATGACTTTTTTTAGTAGAATGAGAAAAGTCCATTTTAGAGCTACTAAATTCATCTTTTGAAATTGCTTATTTATATATAAGTGAAAAATTTGAACAAAAACATATGGATGTTTTATCAAATGTAGTTTATGAAATAAGTGATATAGAAACTATAGAAAAAGTTTCAGTAATAAATTCAAACAATGCTTGAATAGCAATAGTAAAATCAAAAGAAAACTTAGAATTAAAAATAGAAAATGACGAATTTGTAGTTGTTTTAGATACTATAAATGATCCTGGAAATCTGTGAACAATTATCAGAACTTGTGATTGGTATGGAATAAAAAAAATAGTGTGTTCAAATGAAACAGTAGAACTTACAAATCCAAAAGTTGTGGCTTCTAGTATGGGTTCTATTTCTAGATTGCAGATTTATTATACAGATTTAAAAGCATATTTTGAAAACAATAAATCCCCTATTTACTGAGCATTTTTAGATTGAGAAAATATTCACAGAGTAGATTTTGAAAAAATAAAATCTGGTTTTATAGTTATATGAAATGAATCTCACGGAATAAGTGAAAAAATAGAAAATTTCGTAACTAACAAAATAACAATTCCTAGATTATGAATGGCAGAAAGTTTAAATGCAGGAATTGCTTGTGGAATAATTTTGGACAATGTTTTTAGGACAAAATAATTATTTATTATGAATAAAATAGATATAAAATGGGAACTTGTAAAAGATAGAAAAACTTTATATAAAGCTTTTTTATCTTGTAAAAAAACTTTTTGAGAAGAAGAATTAGATCCTTATAAATGGTGGATTGAAGATTATGAAAGTACAAGAAACTGAAAAAATATTCACCCATATTATTGTATATTATGATTTTATAAAAATAAAGTTATTGCTTGAATAAGTTGGAATATTTTTAATATTGAAAATATTCAAGTTGCAGGTATTTGATATCTATGGGTTGATAAATTATCAGGTATGCAACATAAATGAATATGAAGTTTGTTATTAAATAGAGCCGAAAGTTTTATTGAAAATAATTCAAAAAAAATATGAGCATTTTTTTTGGAATCAAATAAAGATATACCTGAATTAAAAATAAAAAGTTCTGTATGATTTTGGGAAAAACAAAATTATAAAAAATTAGATAAATTTAATTATTTTTCACCATGCGTAAAATTTGATTCTCATTCTGGTAAGCCATTACTAAAAGAAGTTCCTTTAGAATTTATGGTTAAAACTATAGAAAAAAAAGTGATAGAAAAGAATTTTATAAAAAAAATTATTTCAGTAGTTTATAAAGATTGGTATTATCAAAAGAAAGAAGATTTTTCAAATGATAGCGCTTTTAACAAAGCTAATAAATATATAGATACAAAATTAGAAGAAATATTAAAAAGTTTATAAAACTAAAAGAAAGACTTACAGTCTTTCTTTTAGTTTGTCACACCTTTGTAGCCATATTTTATCTCAATCACCTCTTTCTATTATTTCTTTGTACCAATTATATCTCCTATCTATTTCCTCTATTGAAGCTTTTTGTACTATTTCATCATCTACTATACAAAAACCTGCAGTATTTATTCACATATCTGTTGGGGATTTGTATGATCTAGTATAATTATCAATTGGCAAAAAATCACTTGCTAAACCTGAAACTATTTCAAAAGCTTCTACATCTCTGTTGTAATTTACACTAGACATACTATATGCTTTTTCGTGATAAATATCCATCATATTATAATCTCAAATATCAGCTGTTGCCGCTTCATAAGCCAAATTAACAGGATGATCTAAGGGTAGATTCCATATAGGAAATGTTTCATATTTAGCATATCATGAATCATGACTATTTGTTTCTTCATGATAAATTTGTCATAAACAAGTAGACATTTTTCCACTCGAACTAGCAGCACCAGTAACTAAAACTAGATTTTTTTCTACTCTTATATATTCGTCCGATCAATAACCATTTTTAGACAAAACTTTTTTTGTATCTTTTGGATAACCTAGTATTTCATATCTAAAATAAACTTCAAAACCAAGTTTTTGTAAACTTTCTCTATATGTTTCTACTTCATTTTTATTGTCAATTTTTACTCTATTTATAGAAATCTTTGCTTTAATTCAAATTTCATTTTCTATATCATTTACCATTTTTAAACAATAATCTCAATAAGAAATAGAATCACTAGATAATTGTCTATTTTTTTCTAAATCACGAGCATTTATACAAAAAATAATATCTGCATTGTCTTTTAACTTTGAAAAAATTCTTTTTTTACTATCCACAAAAAAACCAGGTAAAACACGACTAGCATGAGAATCATACAAAAATTTACCTCATATTTCTAAATACAATCTATTTTTAAATTTAGAAATCCTATCCAAAATAGCATTTGTTTGTTTATCTATATATTTTTGTCAGTCAAAACCTAGTTTTTCGTATTTAATAATATCTGATGTTTTCATAAAAAAAGACTTATATATTTAATTTATATAAGTCTAACATATATTTGAAAAAATAACAAAAATAAAACTGGGCTTTCGCCCAGTTTTTTGGCCCTTAAAAGGGCAATTTGGAATACAAATAAGCAAACCAATAATATTCCAAAGGTAAAGCAATAAAAGCAGTTATAAGAAAAGTTATTCTTTCCCTCTTTTTCACTTTGTCATAAATAGCCTGTCTCTCTTCTTCTGGTGTATCTTTGGAATAAAAAAGTCTCATCCCATCATAACCACTAAAGCTTATAAATCGTATAAAATTGTTCGTAACAATGAATAGGCCAAGAGGCCAAGCTAAAATAAAAACAACCAAAACAAAGATAGCTTCCATACCAAACCTCCCTATTTAATATAGCCAATAATTTATAAAGAAAAGAAATAAAAAGTCAAAAAATATATTTTTGACTTTTTATTTCAATTTTTTCTTTTCACTCAATAAATTTTGTTTTGAAACTACTTTTTTCCCTGTTTCCTTTTCTAATTGCTTTCTAGCAATTCATGCTACATTTCATCATCTTTTACTTGCTTTTATTACTTCTTCAAAACCTAGTGCATCATCTTCTTTGATTATTTCTGTAGTCGAAACTTCTGCAAGCATATTAAAAACAAGTTCTAAATTTGTCATATTGTCTTTTAATGATTCTTTTTTTAATCATTTAAAATCTTTGTATTCACTTGTTGTCATATCTGACCAAGATTTTAAAATCTCATTTGTGAGTATAGCATATTCTCATCATTTTTTTATTCATCTATCATTCCACTCTGATGTAAGTTCTTTTCTAATATCTATTGATTTAAGTCTTTGTTTTATCCAATCTTCACTATATCATTTTTTTCTATAAGTTGAAATAGCTCTTTCTACTGCAAGTTCTGGATCATAGATTTCATTTATTCTTTCATCTCAAACTTTGGCAAGCCACATCTTAAATGGTTCAGCTTTTTTACTAGGAACACTTTGGATAAGCCTCAAAATAGTCTTTGTATTTCCTACATCTGTAAGGTAATTTTTTCAATCTGAAGCTTTTAATTTCAGTTGACTACAAATTGTAGTCAACTCACTTCACTCTTGCTTCAATCTAGTTTTTAAAACACTCCAATATTTTCTTGGATTAGGACTTTCTGTTAAAGCTCCTATTATATCAACAATAGAAAAATACCAATCTCACTTTTCACTATCCCAAACTTTTCTAATTTCTTTTTGTTCAAATATTGCCAATTTTGTTTCCATATTTTTAAATTATTTAAGATAAAACTTTGGAGAGCATTAAAACAATTATATATAAATAATCATTTTATGCAAAAGTTTTATATACTTTTTATATACTTTTTTATTTAAAAGATATACAAATATTTTCTAGAATTTTTATCTTTAAAAAATAGTTTAGCAATTGCTAAACTATTTTTGTTATTATACACAAGTAAATTTATCTCTTGTTATCAAAGATTGTTTTATTACTTCAATAATAAATTCTTTATCATTCAAATTTGAAATTTTAAAGTTTTTTCAAAATTTATTTTTTCATTTTGCAAAAAGTTCATCAGCAAAAGAAGAAGATATAAAATCAATTCAACTTCAATCAAAAACAACATTAAAAGACTCTTTTTCAGCTAAGATAAAAACTTTTTTTGCAACTTCTCTAGAAACTAAAGTGTTTCAAAAATCTAATAATTTTATTGTTTTCATATAAAAATAGTTATAAAAATAGTTCATCGTATTCTCTATCATCTAATTCTAAATCAACAAAGCTTGAATTATTTCAAACCTTTTTTAACCAATCTACAATATCTACACTAGATAGATTATCTAGATTTATATTAATGTCAAGCAATACTCAATTCCACCAATTCTCTTTTTGAGAAAAAAACTTCTCTTCATCACCATTAATAGTAAACAAAGTATTTCATGTAAGATAATTCAATTTTGAATTTGTTTTTTTAACTATTTCTTTAGTCCAATATAGTCAGTTTCATGCTCAAATATTACTATCACTAGTTTTTCATCTCTCAAATGCTAATTTAATATAATCAAGCTCACTTAAATCTTCATTCCAATATTTACTTTTTCTAAAAGATTCTTTGATTCAAATTCAGTTATCAACAATACATATATGCAATTCTCTTCTATTAGGATATGCCTGTAACATAAAAAAAGAACCTCATTTATCAAAATTTGCTTTAGAATGTTGAATAGTATTATCTATTAGTTCCCGAAAAATCCACTCAAAAGCTCAAAATACATACTTATTTTCAACTTGAAAAGAAATTCACATATTTTGGATTATTTTTTTAGCAATTTCAGTTGTTTCTGATCAATTTGTATCTCTATTTATAGATGTTATTTCAACTAAATTATTATTTTCAAATCTATTTATATTTGATGAATTTAAAGATAAATATTTATAGAAATTAATTCTATTTAGATAATTATCAATTTCTCTATTTAAAGAACTACAATCAACTTCTATAATTCATGTTTTATACAAAGACAAAACTCATAATAAAAAAGATGGTTCTAAAAATTCGAAATCACTTATTTTTAATTTTATTCAATTTTTATTAATAATATTAGCAAGGGATAAAAAATTTCAATTCATATGATTATATTTATATTTTGGAGATTAGTCTTATTATATATAAATAATCATTTTTTGCAAAAGTTTTATATACTTTTTATATACATAATTTAAATATATGCTTATTGAAAATATTTTTGACTTTTCTATCATTTTTTAATATAATATAGATACTTTTGGGGATTTCCCATCGATTCCCACTTAATTGTGGGATGATGATTTTAGAATTGTGGGATGATGATTTTAGAAGTTAAGTAATTTACCTAACTTCTTTTTTATTGTCTCAAAATCTAGTTCATCAAGTTCTCAAATTTTTCTTTGAAATCTATTTTTATGTACCATTTTAATTTGATACAAAAGTGCAGTCCTTCTAATTCATTGCAAATCACAATCACAAAACCAAGTTCAAGTTTTATTTTTAGAACTTAGTGGAATAACTATACAAATATCACTTGATAATTTTTTAAAAATTAAAACTGGTC
>JAQTWV010000004.1 GCA_028689115.1 Candidatus Altimarinota bacterium | reverse complement strand
TAAAACATATTATTGAAATATCAACAAATGAATGAGATTTAGTTTTAGATACATTTATGTGAGTTTGAAGCACAGGAGAGGCTTGTAAAATTTTAAATAGAAGATTTATTTGAATAGAAATGAATAAGACATATTTTGAAGCAAGTGAAAAAAGATTATTAAAATAATATTATTTATATTATTAAGAATTTGAATTATGAAAATAGAAATAAAAAATTGTAATAATATAAATAATTGAATTATTTGTATTGAAAAAAATAAACTAAATATAAAATTTGGTATCAACTGAACAGGAAAAAGCACAACAGCAAAATCAATTCAATATAAAATTGAAAAAGAACAAGATTTAGAGAAATTATTACCATTTTCTCTAAAAAAAGAAAATTCAAGTAATTTAAAACCAGAAGTTATATTTGATGAAGAACTAAAATCAGTTTCAATTTTTAATGAGGAATATGTAAAAACTTTTTTATTTAAACAAGATGAACTTGTAAATAATAGTTTTGAAGTTTTTATTAAATCTCCTACATATACTGAAATAGAGAAAAATATTGAAACACAATTAGAAACAATAAAAAAAGTATTTTCTAATAACCAACATTTAGATAAAATAATTTTAGATTTTGAAAATTTATCAAAAAGTTTTAAAACCACTCAAAGCTGACTTTCTGATGCATCTGCAATTTCAAAGGGTGTATGAAGTGGTTTTTATAATATTCCTGAAAATCTAAAAGAATATAAGCCTTTTATACAAAATAAAGAAAAATGTGTGAGTTGGTTAGATTGGCAAATTAAAGGTTCAGATTTTATTAATGGTCATGATAATTGTCCTTATTGTGTATCTCCAACAGATAAGGCTAAAAAAGAAAAAATAAAATCTATTTCAGATAATTATGATAAAAATGTAATTAAAAATTTTGTTGAAATAATAAAAGTTTTGGAAAATTTATGAGACTATTTTTCACCTACTGCTAAAAGTCAATTAGAAAAAATTACTAAAAAAACTGAATGATTAATATCAGAAGAAAAAGATTATATAGTTGCAATAAAAAATCAAATAGATAATTTTTTGCAAAGATTAAAAAATTTAAAAAGTATTTCATTTTATAATTTAAAAGATGATGCTAATATTGAAACTAAAATACAAGATTTAATAATAAAAGTTGATGAATTATTTGATAAATTAAAATCTGAAAAAACTGAAGAAATAGTTAAAGTTTTTAATGATTCTTTAGAAAAGACATTAGAAAAAATAACTGATTTAAAAAAAGAAATATGAAAACAAAAATCTGAAATTAAAAGATTAATAACTGAACATGAAAGAAATATTAATCAATTTTTAAAAAATGCTGGTTATAAATATAAAGTTTTAATTAAATGAGAAGTAAATGATTATAAAATAAAACTTCAACATATAGATTATGATAGTGAAATATCTGGTTGAGAACAATATTTAAGTTTTTGAGAAAAAAATGCTTTTGCATTAGTTTTATTTATGTTTGAAGCATTATCTAAAAAATCTGATTTAATAATTTTAGATGACCCTATATCTTCTTTTGATAAAAACAAAAAATATGCAATTTTGCAAATGCTTTTTAGAGAAGATAATTCTTTTAAGTGAAAAACAGTTTTAATGCTAACTCATGATATTGAACCTATAATTGATTCAGTGAAAGTTCTATCTAAAAAATTTAAGAATGAAACAATTGCTCATTTTATTGAATCAAAAAATTGAATTTTAAGTGAAAAATCTATAAAAAAAGATGATATTATAACTTTCTGACAAATTTGTGATAAAATAATTAAAGATGAAAAAATAAATATTATTTCAAAATTAATCTATTTAAGGAGAAAATTTGAAATTTTAGATGATAAAGGTGATGAATATCAAATATTATCAGATTTATTTCATAAAAGAACAAAAGAAGAAGCAAATAAAGATAGAACAGAAAGAGAAAAAGGTTTAACTGATGAAAATTTTGAAAAAAGTTTTAAGAATTGAGAAGAAGAATTAAATAAAATTATTGATAATTTTAATTATGAACAATTACTTAAAATTGTTTTAGATAAATCTGAATTAGTAAAAATTTATAATGAATTAGAAAGTGGTTATGAAAAACTTCAAATATTTAGAATAATAAATTGAGAGTTTGTGAAAAATGATAATTTTAGTGATGTTATGAAAAAATTTATAAATGAAACTTATCATATAGAAAATGATTTTATTCATCAATTAAACCCAAGAGAATATAATCTTATTCCAGAATTTATAGTTAAAGAATGTGATGACTATATAAATAATTTAATAATTACAAAAAATGAATAGTTTAGACTATTCATTTTTTGCTTCTAATTCAAATACAAAACTATAAACTTCCTCTATATAATCATATACCTCAAAAAAATTTTCTTTTATGTAAGAAATCAACTTGATAAAATCATTATTATTTCTATAATGTTCAACACTATCCTGAAGTGGGATACCATAATAAATAAAAAAATAATCTCAACTATTTAGTTGAGATTATTTTTTTATCTTTCATATTTATTTTTCAATTCCTCAAGATTTATATCAAAAACTACAGGTCTTCAATGAGGACAAGTTGCTGAATAATCTCACACAGAATCATTTAATAATTTGTTCATTTCAAATAAATTTAATTTATTTCCAAATTTTATTGCAGATCTACAAGCTGTATAGGCATATATCTTATTTTTTACTTCTTCTAGAGTATTTGATTTAGAAAAGTTTTGAGTTCATATATCTTCTAATATTCACAAGAAAATATTTTTAATATTTTCTTTTTTTATAAAATCAGGAATTCAATTTAGTAAAACTATATTTCATCACATTATTTCAAAATCAAATCACATTTTTTCAAAAGTGTCTATATTGTCTCTCAAAATATCTATTTCTTTTGGCATTAAATTCAGACTTTCTGATATAAGTAATCATTGAGTTAATGTTTTTTTGTCAGTTTTGACTAACTTTTCATATATTACTCTTTCAGCTAAAGCATGTTGATCTAGGAACTTAATTCATGAATTTATTTCTACTATTATATAAGAATTGTGAGCTTGTCAGATTATTTTTCATAATTTCGTGTAGTGTAAATCATTACTATTTTCATTTTCTATTTCATTATTTTGGCTTAAATCAGAGCTTAAAATAGTTTTTGAAAAAGCTATAGCACTACCAATATTTGTTTGATTTGGATTTGAACTTATATCTTTATAAGGAGAATATGATTTAAATTTAGTACCTGATCAAGTGTAATAATTATTACTTTTTTCAATATTACTATTAAATTCTGTTGTTTTTGTATATGTAGAGTTAGTCAATAATGATATTTCTTCACTATTTGTGTTTATTAGACTAACAGAATTTAGTTTTTCTTCTACTGAGTGATAAAATGCTCTAAAAATATTTTGTTCTCATGCAAATCTTACTTCCAATTTTCTAGGATGAACATTTACATCAACTAAAGTTGGGTCAATAATCAGATTTAACACATATGCAGAATTCATAGAATGTGGAATAAATCTATTGTAAGCGTCAGAAATAGCTTTTGAAATAATATATGACTTGATAGGTCTATTATTTACAAAAATATTTTGCTTATTTTTGTTTGCAAAACTTACCTTTGGATCAGAAATATATCCTGAAATCTTCATTCAAGACATTTCAAAATTTATCTCTATTAAGTTATTTGCAAACTCTTCCTGGTATATATTGTAAATCCTAGTTTTTAAATCCTCGTTTGATTTAAAATAAAAAATTTGTTTAGAGTCAGATACAAATTCAAAACCAATTTCTGGATATGAAAGAGCAATTTCATACAAATAATTTAGTATATGACTATACTCAGTTCTAGGTTTTTTTATATAATTTAGTCTTGCAGGAGTATTAAAAAATAAATCTTCTACTATTATTTTTGTACCATTTTCACATGCTATATTTTCTATATTTGATTTTATTCAATCAAGTATTTTTATAGTATTTCAAAAATTTTCAATTACACTTTTACTTATTATTTGCATATTTGAAACAGATGAAATAGAGGCTATTGCTTCTCATCTAAATCAAAAAGTCATAACATTGTATAAATCATCTAGGTTTTTTATCTTAGAAGTTGAGTGTTTTTCTCAGATAATTAATAAATCATCTTTCTCTATTCAACTTCAATCATCACTTATTATTATTTTTTTTGTTCATCAATCTTGTATTTCTATCTTTATGTTTTTTGCACCAGCATCTATTGAGTTTTCAAGCACTTCTTTTATTACAGATACTGGTCTTTCTACTACTTCTCAGGCAGCTATTTGATTTGCCAATTTTTTATCTAGGAGGATTATTTTTGACACATTTTTTAAATTAAAAATTATTTTTTTATAATAATATGTAAAAAACTCAAAAAATAAACAAAAAAAATCAGTTTACTGATTTTTTTTGTTTATATAATCTTTTGCAAAATCCTTAATCTTATCTGGAATTGATGCATATGCAGCAAAAATACTCTTAATCTTATTATAGATTTCAAGTAATTCCATAACTGGTCAAAGTATTTTTAATACTCTAATTAATACAAGTACTAATAGTGTTCCAATTATAGATGAAAATACGATAAGTACGATGTATAATACTTCTAAAATAGTAAGAGTCATAATTTTAATCTTATTTTTTAAATGTTTTCTATCTGATTATTTATATCTAATTTAAATGATTTTACAAGTTTTAAAATATTTTCTCTACCTGTAATAACTTTTTTTACTTTTTCATTTTCAAATATAACTAAACTTGGAACTTCCTTAATTTCATAATTTTCTAAAACTAAATCTTTTATGTTAGTTTTCGCTAATTTTAGAGTAATATTTTGTGAAAATGCTTTTGTTGCCAATACTGGAAAAATAATTAATGCTTCCTTAAAGAAATCTGTATTTTCATCTCCAAATAATACATAAGAATTTTTAATGTATTCTTTTATAATTCATGTTTCTTTATTTGTAAACATTGTTGTTTTAGATTTTCAAATTATAGCATTTAATTCTTCTATATTTTTTATTGTAAACATAGATTCTCCAAGTTTTTCTGCACTATAATCAATAGCTTTATTCTTTGTTTCTATTAATTTGTTTTTAAATTTTTTAAAGTCCATTTTTTGTATATTATAAATTATTATAACAATCATACTATATATTTATTTTTTTGTAAAATATATGAGTATTATAAAAAAACATTTGCAATTTAATTATTTATATATATGATATGCGCAATTCCTGTATAGGATATAATATATTTTAATTTACAAAGATGACAAATTCAGCATTAGTAAAACAAATTCAATCTTCTTTTATTCAAGAAGGTAGACCAGAAGTTAGAACTGGTATGGAAGTTGAAGTTTACCAATTAATTAAAGAAGGTAATAAAGAAAGAGTACAAAGATTTAAAGGTTTAGTTATTAAAACTGCTGGTAAATCAGAATTAGAAAAAACTATAACTGTTAGAAGAAAAATTGGTGCTTTTGGAGTTGAAAAAATATTTGCTATTCATTCACCAGGTATTGAAAAAATTGAAATTTTAAGACAATTTAAAGTTAGAAGAAAATCTATTAAATTTATTAGAGATCTTACTGGTAAAGCTGCAAGACTTAAAGAAGTTAGATAATTTTAAAAAGAGTAATTCATTTGAATTGCTCTTTTTTGTTATAATAATTTTAAAATTTATAAAAAATCATTATACTAAAAAAAATTAATTGTTAAGTTAAAAATATGAGTTTTAAAGATTTAAGTTTAGAGGAAATAATTTGAAAAATTAATTCAAAAGAAACAACTAGAGAAGAAGTTTTTGAATATTTTATGAAGAGAATAGAAAAATATGATTCAAAGATAGAGTCATTTAATTTTGTTAACAAAGATTGATTAAATAAAAACGCTTGAGTTTTAGCATGAGTTCCTATTGCTGTTAAGGATATATTTTGTGAAGTCTGAGTTCCTACAACTTGTTCATCAAAAATATTAACTGATTTTAAACCACCATACAATTCAACTGTTATTGAAAATTTAGTTAATGAATGAATGAGTTCACTTTGAAAAGTAACAATGGATGAGTTTGCAATGTGATCAACAAATGAAACTTCAGCATTTAAAAAAGCTATTAATCCATGGGGAACTTCTAGGATTCCATGAGGATCTAGTGGATGATCTGCTGCCTCAGTTGCTGCTTGACTTGCACCTGCTGCTCTTTGAACTGATACTGGTTGAAGTATTAGACAACCTGCAAGTATGTGTAATATAGTTTGATTTAAACCTAGTTATTGAAGAAATAGTAGATTTTGAGTTATGGCGATGGCTTCTAGTTTGGATTGTCCATGAACGCTTACAAAAACAGTAAAGGATTCAGCACTATTGTATGATATAATGAATGGTTATGATCCAAAAGAAAATACTTCATTACCTGGCAAAGATTTAATAAATCCAGAAATTTGGAATAAAAAAGACTTAAAATGATACAAGATAGGAGTTCCTAAAGAGTATTTTGAAGAATGACTTGATGAATGAGTTAGAATGAGAATTGAAGAAGCTATAATGAAACTTCAAGAGCTTTGAGCTGAAATTAAGGAAGTAAGTTTACCAATGACGAAATATGCAGTTGCGACATATTATATAATAATGCCTGCAGAAGTTTCAACTAACCTTTCTAGATATGATTGACTTAGATTTGGTCATAATTCAGATGAAACTTACCAATCAACTGATGAATTATTTATAAATAATAGATCAGAATGATTTTGAGATGAAGCTAAAAGAAGAATAGTTTTAGGAAGTTATGTATTATCAGCATGATTTTATGATGCTTATTTTAAAAAAGCTACTCAAATTAGAACTCTTATAATAGATGATTTTAATAAAGCTTTTGAAGAAGTAGATGCTATAGTTAGCCCTGTTTCTCCAAATGTAGCTTGGAAATCATGAGAAAAAATAAATGATCCAGTTAAGATGTATTTGAGTGATGCTTATACAATCCCAGCTTCACTTGCTTGATTGCCTGGTATTAGTATACCTGCTTGATTTACAAAAAGTGAAGACGATGAAGCCGAAGAATTACCAGTTTGACTACATCTTATAACTCCTAGATTAACAGAAGAAAGACTTTTTGAAATAGCATATGTTTATGAACAAGCAACTAAATTTGCTCTAAAACAAGCTCCTTGATTTGATGATTAAAATATTTGCAAAAATAACTATTTATATGATAAAATATAAGTAGTTATTTTTTTATATAAAAATATTATGCCACCATTGGATCAATTTAAGAATATGCCAAAAGAACCACAATTAGGTGATCAAGAGAAATTAGAGCAAGATAATAAAGATTATTCTGCTCCATTAAAAGTTCCATTAGCAGATCAAAAAGCAAGTCTTTTAAGTGATATTTATTGAATTAAACCTAAAAACACAGCTTGAGAAAATACTGAAAAACAATCTTGAGAAACATGAATAGAATCAATAGAAAGTAAAGAAAAAAACCCAGAATCAGATTCTCCTTATTTTCCTATGCTGAAAAATTTATTTGAATCTGGATATATTGATGAAAAAATATTTAAAGAAACTACAGAGAAATTTAATGAGGTTGATGATTCAGAAGAAAAAAAAGAATTTTTAAAAATTGTTAATAATTTGCCAAATTCAAAAGTGAAAAATGATATAATCTTATCTTTTAATAAAAAAGAAGAGGTAACAGAAAAAAATTTTGATAAAACTGAATTTTCTAAGGATTCTAAATCTTTAAATATTGATTTAGATAAATGAGTATGATGATTGGAAATAATGCTTGCTGAAAATTATATTTCAATGAGTGATAAAGAATGAAATGATAATAAAGTGCTAGATCTATCAACTAGTATGGATACTTCATTAAATACAATTTTAAGATGAAGTTCAGAGGATTTTTTAAAACAAAATTGACCATTGATAACTGAAATAAAATGAGAACAAAATCTAAATAAAAAATATAAATTACTAAAAGATTTGTATAAAGAAGATTTAAAAAGAGATGCAATTGTATGATGAAAAAGAGCAAAAGAGGAAATAAATAGAAAAAAAAGCTGACTTATGGAAGAAGCAAAAAATATTACAAAAGAAATTAAAGATGCTGAAAAAATAGCCGATCAAGAAGAAAAAACAAAAACTTTAGAAAAATTAAATCAAGAAAAGCAAAAAATAATTGAAGAATGACAATGAATAGATAATTTTGAAGCAGAAGTAGAAGCTTTAGCATGATGAGAAAAAGATAAATCACCTGATAAAATTAAAACAAATGAAACCCCAGCCTAAGGCTGGGGTTTTTCTTTTTTAAACCAAATTATAATAAAAATTAAAACTAAAAAATAAATTATTTCATAATAATTTTTATAAAGTCAAAAATCATATTTTATTATACTATACTTTGAACTTCAGAAAAAATTTACAATTAATAAATCCCATTTTAATAAAATCAATGAAAAATAACCAATTATAATTCATAAAAATGGATTTAATATATATGACAATATAGACATAAATCATATAGACATTATTATTGGTATAGTCCATATAACTAGTAAGTTACTGATTGGAGATATTATAGACACTTGTCCAAAATTGAAAAGCATTATAGGAAGAGTAAAAATCATAGCAGAAATAGTTAAACAAAATGCTGTTTTAATTTCAAAGAAATTTGGTAGGAAATGAAATATTTTTTCTATATATTTTTCAGTATAAATTATTCATAATACAGCTAAAAAACTTAATTGTAGTGATATATCATAATTTAAACTTAAAGGTGAAAAACTTACCATTATAACAAGTGTTAATATGATTATAGCTAGAGTATCTCATTTTCTTCAAGAATTTACCACTATATATCAAATAATTCACATTATAGCAGCTCTAATAACCGCTGCTCATAATCATACTAAGATAGTAAAAATAACTATCAATAAACTCATTATAATTGTTTTTAATATTGAAGGCAATGATTTAACTATATATCAAAAAAATATTATAATTATAGTTATATTAAATCCAGATACTGCAATTATATGTGTTAATCAAGAATTATTGAAATTAGTACTTAGTTCTTTAGGTAAACTTTCTCTTGCTCAAAGTAAGATTCATCATAAAAATGTAGCCTCATCTCTTGTATATATTGTACTTATTATTTCAAGCATTTTTTTCCTAGTATCATTGATTTCTTTTATTATTATATTTTCTTTTTCTTCACTTATCTTTTCATAATTGTAAGGATATGTTTTGAAGTAGAGTTCCTTACTTAACATATATTTTTCGTAATCAAATCCATTAAACTCTTCAAATCTATATATTTTTGATTCAAAACTTATTTTAGTTTTATTTTCTAACTTATAATTTCAGTTTAAATATATTTCTAAAAATATATTTTCATCTATATTTTCATTATTTATCTTTATGAGTTTTCAGATATAAACAGTGTATTTATCTGTTATCTTATCTATTTTTTTTATTTGAGTTTCTATTGTTGTTTTGTCAGTAAAACTATTTATAAAATCATTATTTTTCTTTATTTGTATTAAATTTAAATTTGAAATAAAGATTCAAAGTAAAAAACTTATTATGGAAAAAATACTTAATATAATATATATTTTTGTTTTTATAAACAACAATAAAAAAAGCACTACTAAAAATAGTAGTACTAGGAGAGATGTAGTTAAACCAAAGTCTAGATTGGTTATGAATATTCATATTAAGTAAAATATTCACGAAAAGACAAATATGTTTTTATTATTCATTTTAGTTAATTATAGCTTTGCTTTTAGAATCATCTTTATAAATTCTTTTTAAATTTATGAAACAAAATATAAATATTGCAATAGCACAAATTTGAGATAGATTTATGTATATAGTATCTTTAAATATTCAGTATTTTCAACTAAAAAATTCAAATATAAATATAATACAAGCAAAAATCATTAATCATAGATATCAAAGTATATTTTTAAATTTAACATACATTGAAAGTATATATAGCGCTGAAAATTCTAGAAAAAATATTATAGAATATATAATTGGTAATGGAAAAACTGGAACTTTATAAGGAACAGGAGTAAATGGATGATTGTACATTATTTCAATTCAGTAAAATGTTTCTTTTCAATATACTTGTCAACCAAGAAGCGATCAAAAAAATCAAATTGGAAGTACAAAAAGAAATGATAAAACTATTCAATTTATAAAGTTGTCTAATTTTTCTTTTCTAATTTTTAATAATATAAAAAATACTAAGAAAAATCAGAATATTGCTCACATCAGAGAAAAATTGTAATCATTCATAATGAAGAATTCTACAGGACTTTCTATATGTTTTAAATCATTCCATCTTGATATTACGTAAAAAAATCTAGAGAAGAAAAAAATTGAAAGAAAGAACCACAATAAGTTTTTTTTGAATATTAAAAAATCAAAAGTAAATCTTACAGCTAATTTTCTTAACATCCATATGAACATAAAGAAGCATATAGTAATAGTTACTCAAAATGAGTAAATTAAAATTCAATAAAAGGTTTCTATAAATGGGTACACTTTTTTTAGTTTATATTTATAAAATATGATTTATTTTATTGTTAAAACTAAAAAATGCAAAGGATTTTTTCCTTTGCATTATAAATTATCTCATTTATCAATTCTACTTGTTTTAGTTCATTCAGAATTAAGTATATTTTCAATCTTACTATATACTTTTTTAGATAATGCTCTTATTTTTACTATAAAAGTTATTTCTTCTATAGTATATCATTCTCTTATAAATTGTCTATATGATTCTATAGATAATATGTCCAAATTTTTGCTTTCACTATAATTTATTATTTCCATAAATTTATATGGAATTGGAATTTTTCAAGAACTAAGTTTTTCAACTAAATCTATTGTTCCATTATATCATTCTATCATTTATTATTATTGTTATTATTATTTTGCTATTTCTATAACTCTCATTTCTCTAATTAAGTTAACTTTAACTTCTCCAGGATATGATAGTTTTTCTTGTATATTATCAGCTATTTCACGAGCCATTTCTTGTGCGTGAATATCTGAAACTGTATTTGCATCAACAAATACTCTTATTTCTCTACCAGCAGATAATGCATAAGCTTTATTTACTCATGAAAAACTTGTTACTAACGCTTCCATTTCTTGCACTCTTTTTAAATAATCTTCGATAACTTCTCTTCTTGCACCAGGTCTAACTGAACTTATTGCATCTGCTACTTGAACTATAGCTGCTTCTAGACTTATACTAAATTGTTCTCCATGATGATTTTCAATCATATCAATAATTCTTGGATTTAATTTGTATTTTCTTCATAATATTCAACCTATTTCTGGATGAGTTCCTTCATATTCTTGATCAAGAGCTTTACCTATATCATGTAATAATCAACCTGTTTTACATAGTATTGGGTCTGCTCATAACTCAATTGCAAGAGCTTCAGCAATTAATGCTACTTCTTTTGAATGTTTAATTATATTTTGACCATAACTAGTTCTAAATCTAAGTTTTCAAATAATTGGAATTATTTCATCTGGTAAGTTTGTAATTCATAATTCATCAACAACTTTATTTCCTAGTTCTTTTAATAATATATCAGCTTCTTCAATAGTTTTTGCAACAACTTCTTCAATTCTAGCAGGTTGTATTCTACCATCTTCAATTAATTTTTCTAATGATTTTTTAGCTATATATCTTCTATATAAATCAAATGCAGAAATAAATACACTATCTGGAGTATCATCAATTATAAGTGAAACTCAAGCTGCTCTTTCAAAAGTAGTTATATTTCTACCTTCTTTACCAATAAGTTTACCTTTTATATCATCACTTGGAATAGGTATTATTGTAGTTGTTACTTCACTAGTTACATCTCAAGCGTATTGTTGAATAGATTTTAATATAATATCACGTGCTATTTCTTTTTTATTATCCTCAATTTTCTTTTTATGTTTTACTATAATTGATTTTCAATCATCTTCATATTTATCTCAGATTTTTTTCAAAAATAATTCACGAGCTTCATTTTCTGAAAGTTTAGCTATTTCTGCTAGCTTTCATTCTAATTCTATTTTTAAGTCTTCAATTTTTTCTTCTTTTTCTCTTAAAAAGTCTTCTTTTTGATTTATTTTTTCTTGTTTTTCTTCGATTGATTCAAGTTTTAATTCAATTTTTTCTTCTTTTTCTAAAATTCTTTCTTCTATTTTTTCAGCTTTTGAAATGATATCAAGACTTTCTTTTTTAGATGTTTCTATAATATTTGCCGCTTTTGCTTCAGCTTCTTTTATTATTTTTGTTGCATTATCCATTGCTTTATTTGTTTTCCTATTTTCCCATATGAAAAATAGTACAACACTAATAGCCATTCAAAAAATGACAGGTATTATTATACTTAATTGCATTATTTTAGAGTTAGTAATTATAATAATTATTAGTTATCTTTAAAAATATGTAAAATTAAACTTATTTTACATATTTAGTATGTTGAATTAGGAGGAAGTTTTTAAAGATAAACTTTTGGAAACTATATTTAAATTTTATTTCAATTTAGTTGCTTATATTATAATAAGCTATTATAGTTTACATATTTTTAAAATAAAGCAATAAAAAAACTATACTTTTAAAGTATAGTTTTTTTTCTATTCATCATCTAGTAATTTAAATCCTCTTTCTTCTCTAATTTTTGCAGCTACATTAGTAGGAACTTCTTCATAATGATCAAATTCCATAGCGTAAGTTGCTCTACCTTGAGAAGCAGATCTTAAATCAGTCATGTAACCAAACATTTCAGATAAAGGAACAAAAGCAGTAATTATTTTTGCCATACCTCTGTTACCCATTTCTTCAATTCTACCTCTTTTAGAGTTTAATTGTCCGATAACATCACCCATATATTCTTCAGGAGTATTAACTTCAACTTTCATTATTGGTTCAAGTAAAACAGCTTGTGCTCTTCTACATGCTTCTTGAAATGCTTTAGATGCAGCTAATTTAAATGATAATTCAGAAGAATCCACATCATGGTAAGAACCAAATGTTAAACTTGCTTTAATATCAACCATTGGGTATCAAGCGATAAACCCTCTGTTATATGCTTCATTTAAACCTTTTTGAACTCAAGGAATATATTCTTTAGGAATTGTACCACCAACAACTTTATTTAAAAATTTATTAGTTGGTTTTTCTTTTAATTCTTGTTTTTTATCATCTTCATCCATTTCTCTATATGGTTCAAACGTAATAATAACGTGACCATATTGACCTCTACCTCAAGTTTGTTTACTATATTTATGTTCAACATCTTTAGCGATAGTTTTAATTGTTTCTCTGTATGATACTTGAGGAGCACCAACATTACATTCAACTTTAAATTCTCTTCTCATTCTATCAACAATGATATCTAAGTGTAATTCACCCATACCAGAAATAATAGTTTGAGATGTTTCTTCATCAGTTTTAACTCTGAAACTTGGATCTTCTTCAGCTAATTTATTTAAAGCCATACCCATTTTTTCTTGATCAGCTTTTGATTTTGGTTCAACTGAAATTGAAATAACTGGTTCTGGGAATTCAATAGATTCAACTAAGAATTTATCATTTAAATCACAAAGAGTATCTCAAGTTTTAGTATCTTTTAAACCAACGATTGCACCAATATTTCAAGCAGTAATTTCTTCAATTTCAACTCTGTTATTAGCATGCATTTGAAGTAATCTTCAAACTCTTTCTTTTTCTCAAGTAGTTGAATTATATACATATGAACCAGATTTTAAAGTACCAGTATAAACTCTTGTAAATACTAATTTACCTACGAATGGATCAGTCATTATTTTAAATGCAATTGCAGCAAGTGAAGAATCATTTGAAACAGGAATTTGTTTAAAAGTTTCTTTTGTATCTAAATCTTTACAATCAATTTGAGCATTATTTACATCAACTGGAGATGGTAGATAATCAACAGCAGCATCAATAACCATTTGTACTCAAATATTTTGTAGAGCAGATCCACAAACTACAGGGTATAATAAATTGTTACATACAGCTATTCTTAAACCTTTTTTAATTTCAGGAATACTTAAAGTTCCTTCTTCAAAGAATTTTTCCATTAATGAATCATCTTGAGAAGCAACTTTTTCAACCATATCTTCTCTTAATTCATTACATCTATCCATAATAGAAGCAGGAATTGCAATTTCTGCAATTTTATCACCTGAATTTCATTCGAAATGATATGCTTTCATTTCAATTAAATCAACAATTCATTCAAAAGTTTCTGCTTGTCCAATTGGATATTGTATAGCAACAACTTTATCTCATGCTAATCTTTTTTTGATTGTATCAATAGACATTTCAAAATCACCACCCATTTTATCCATTTTGTTTACAAATGCGATTCTAGGTACATGATATTTATCTGCTTGTTTCCAAACAGTTTCTGATTGAGGTTCAACTCATTGAGAACCATCAAAAACAGCAACTCATCCATCTAAAACTCTAAGAGATCTTTCAACTTCAATTGTAAAGTCAACGTGACCTGGAGTATCAATAATGTTTATTTGATGTTCTTTCCAGAATGTAGTAGTTGCAGCAGAAGTAATTGTAATACCTCTTTCTTTTTCTTGTTCCATCCAGTCCATTGTACCTTCACCATTGTGAGTTTCACCAATTTTGTGTATTTTACCAGTATAATATAGTATTCTTTCAGTACAAGTAGTCTTACCTGCATCGATATGTGCAATAATACCTATATTTCTAATCTTGTTTAATGGAGTAACTTTTGCCATTATAAAAATATTAAAATTTAAAAATATAATTAGAAACAACAAACTTTCCATTAATACTTAAAAATACTAATGGACAATTTGTTATTTTGTGCCGGGATTTTACTTAATACTTCTATAAAGTCAAATTTTATTTGTCTCTATTTTATTGATGTTTAGACTTCTTCTAAATTTAGTTTTTTAATTGATTTTAGTACTTCACCTATAATAAAATTTGATATATTTATAGATGTAGACTTACTGATTGAAATATTTAAATTATGTAGAAAAAATCATAATATATTACTTATGTAGTTTGATAAATTTTCATCATCACTTTCTAATAATTCAATTATTTTTTTAGTTTGAATATTTGAATAATCAATTGTAACTGAGTCAATTATATCTTCAATCCAATAATTTATTCTATTTTTTATTTCAATATCTATATTTGAATCATCAAATATTACTTTTTCTCATTTTTTGTAATTAAAAACAATAGGTAATTTAACATTATGTTCTCTTATTTTATTTGAAATTTCAGTATTAATTAAAGATAAAATTCATAATACAAAATTTGATGTATATCAAAAACTCATTACTTTGAATAATTCTTGAAGGATGAAATCATATTTTTTATCAACAATAATTTTTACCAAAAATCAAGCCAATAAAAAATCATATTTTTTGGCTTTTTTTTCATCTTGTTGTGTTCTTTGAATTCATGCAGAAGCTTTTTTTGATGATTCTTTTACTTTTTCAGAAATCTTTTCAACAGCTTCATTTCATTTTCAAAGTGACTCAGATGTGTCTAATTCTGGGCTAAAATCCTCTAATCACATATATTTATATTAATATAATATATATTTATAATATCATATTTACTCTAAAAAACAATTTTTATACATCTATTTATTCAATTATTATCTTTGAAATATTCAAATTGTAAGTTTAGATTTTTTAAATAATCATATGAATAATCATATTGATCAAATCATATTTCAATAAAAAGAACTAATTTATTTAAATGTTGTATTTTTTTAAATTGAATGCATTCTCTAAGTAATTGTTCATATAATTCAAATCAAGTTTCTTTTCATCAGTATAGAGCTAATTCTGGCTCATATAATATAGTTTCAATATCCATATTTTCATGGTCACCATTTTTAATGTAAGGTAGATTTGCAGTTATAATTACATTTTTTCCTATATCATAACTATTACTTGATAAAAATTCTGTTATTAAATTAGAGTGTATTTGTTTTATTTTTTTGTCTAGTTGGTATTTATTAATGTTTTTTTTGCTTACTTCTAGAGCTTTTTCTGAAATATCACCAACAAAGCAATGATTTATATTTTTTGTATTTTCCATTATTGAAATAGCTATACAACTGCTTCAAGTTCAAATATCTATTAAAGTATCTAATTCTAATTCAAATATAGAATCAATAGCATTATCTACCATTATTTCGGTATCATTTCTAGGTATTAATACTCTATTATCTACATAAAAATCTAGGTTATAAAACTCGGCATTATTTATAATATATTCAATAGGAACTCCATTTTTTAATTTTTCCAAATTTAATTTTATATTTTCTATGTATTTATCATCTATTTCATCAATTAAAAATAAGCTACTTTTAGTTATGTTTAATTCTTTTAAGATTAACATATCAAGTAGCTTTGAATTAATTCATATTTCACTAGAAAATTTTTTTAATTCAATTTTTTTCATCATATTAAATTAGTTTTCAAATTTTTTTCTAGAAAAAATTACAACTGTAAAATATAAAATAATTGCAAAATATATAGTAGAATAAACAATATTTAATGTAAAATATCAAATAGAAAAATTTTGAAAATTTCAAATTATATCTTTTGTATTTAGTGCTTCAAATGGAGGAAATAATAATTGTAGAGTTTTTATTCAATTAATAGCAAATGTATTTCACATTTTATTTACTAAGTCTAGTAGCGTTGAAAAAGTATGAGAAGCAAAATATATCATTAATGCAGTTGCAATTGTAAGTATGTTTGACATAAAAGTAGACAAGAAAAATACTATTACAAGCGTTATTTCTAGCTTTAAAAATATATTTATTAGTGACCATATAATTAAATAATCTATTTCAATGTCTTTTAAAAATAGAACAACTAAAAATAATATAGATTGAAATAATGTAATTATAAAAATAGTCATTGAAAATCACATAATTTTTCAAAGAATAAATTCATATCTTTTGATTGGCTTACTTAGTATTAAAAAAATTGTTTTTCATTCTATTTCTTTAAAAAGAAGTTGACTTCACACAAACAAAACACCTAATAATCAAAATACTTCTATCATTGCTAATCAAAAATCAACTATTATTTTTGAATCTTCTCAAATAGTTAGTTTTCATAAAATAATAGAAAAAATTATAAAAATAATAGAGAAAAATACTATCATATATAGATATCTATTTCTAATTATTTCCTTAAAAGTATTTATTGCTATATTTATCATATTTATTAATTAAATGAATAAGAAGTTAAATTTTTATTTCAATTTATAAATGTATTTATATCCATAGTTTTCTTTCATTCAAGTTTTATTTGTTTAATTATTAGAATTCATTTTTTACAAATAACTCAAATTTCCTTATTTTTAGGATTATGTTCGTCTTCTATTTCTATTACATCTCATATTTTTAACTCATCATCATTGTCTAAATCTATATCATAATAGAAACAATCTTCAAAAGATATTTTTTTTCAATCATAGTAAGAATAAATTCAAGGCCAAGAGCTATATGCTCTGAACATGTCATATATTTGCTTTGCTGTTTTTTCTCTGAAATTGATTTCTCAATCTTTTTTTTCTATCTTAGAACAATAAGTTGCCAAGTTTGAGTCTTGTTTAACTCATTTCAATTCTCCTGAAACTATTTTGTTTAATGTATCAATAAGTAGTTCTGTTCATATATTTTCAAATTTTTTGAAGATGTCTTCTGTTTTGTCTAATATGTCTATATTAATTTCCTTTATGGCTAATATATCTCATTCATCCATTCATTGACTCATGTACATAATTGTCAATCATGTCTTTGTATCTCAGTTTTTTATAGATTCTTGAATTGGACTAGCTCATCTATAATTTGGTAATATTGAACCATGGATATTTATGGCACCATATTTTGCTGCAGTTAAAACTTCATTTGGAACTATTTTTCAGTAAGCAACTACTACTATAAAATCTAAATCTAAGTTTTTAAGAGTTTCAAAGAATTCTATATTGTTTCTTAATTTTTCAGGTTGTAATACTTTTATATTTTTTTCAAGAGAGAGTTTTTTTACTGGAGTTTCCTCTAATATTTGTTTTCTTCAAACTGGCTTATCTTGCTGACTAACAGCTAAAACTACATCTATTTTTCAAGTTTCTAAAATACTATTTAAAATATTTTTAGAAAATTCTCATGTTCAAAAAAATGCTATTTTCATTATTATTTAGTTAATTTTAAGTAATTTTCTACTCAAGAGCTTTCAAAATATAAGTATATTTCGTCTTGATTTAATATTGCTCATGAATTATAAAATTCTTTTTTTCATCATATATTTTTTATTTCAAGATTTCAAATATCACTTCATCAAATTGTTTTACTTATCTTTGTTAAAACCAATTTATTTTCTTCTTTATCAAATTTAATTAAATCTATTGAATTTAAGTCTGTTATATTTGTGCTTCAAGATAATACTGATACAAATCTATAATCATAATTGTTTTCAATACCAATATTATTATAAGTATTTATAGGTATATCTATTTTATTTTTTAGTTTTTCTCATTTATAAATAAGTAATTTCCACATTTCTCAACTTAATCAAATTAAATTTAAATTTCAAATATTATTACTATATATTAAATTAATATATTGATTGTTATCATAAATATTTTCATAAATAGTATAAGCATCATTTACACTAGTATTTATTAGTAAATCATAGTCATAAATTTCATTATTTTTTATTTTTTTGTCTTCATCTAATACATTATTTGATATATAATTCATTTTGATTTTTAAATCTTTATTTTGTAAAAAACCAAAAAATCAATTAATAGAGGTAATTGAAATAATTGAAATAATTGATACAACAACCATTAATTCAATCATTGTAAATGCTATTTTTTTCTTTTTCATTTTTTTATAATTAAGGTTTCCATTATTTTATTTATAAATATAACAACCACAACTATTATTCAAAAAACTATTATTTTTCAAGTTTTATCCAGAAATAAAGCTGTTAATCAAAAGAAAAAAGATAGAGAATATATAGAAATTAAAACTTGTTTTTTTGTAAGTCAAATATCAAGTAATCTATGATGAAGGTGTGTGAAATCTCAAGCAAGAGGAGATTTTTTATTTAATAATCTTTTGATTATAACATAAATGGCATCTACGCTATATATTCAAAAAACAACTAGAACTGTAGCTATTTTTCATCCTGCAATAATTGCAAGAGTTGCTAGCATAAAGCCAAGAAACATAGTTCAGCTATCTCACATAAGTATCTTTTCTCTGAAATCATAATACCAAAATGGTAAAATTATTCAAACAAGAATTAAGCTTATTTTCATTATAAAAACTGCATTTGTAACTCATCATATGTAGTTATCATTTTTAAAAAGAATTAATCATAAAAGAAAAAGAATTAAAAATGAAATTAGAGATAATCAAGATGTATTTCACTGAATTCAATCTGACCAATTTAGTGCATTAAAAATAAATACATACCAAATTATAGTAAAAAATAAAGGAATTAAATAAATAGTATAATTAAGTACTTCAAAATGATAAGTTTCTAAATTTATAATTCAACCAAATATATTACTTATATAACCTATTTTTATTGAAGTTATACCTATAACTGCTCATATTATTATTTGGATAATTAATCTTATTTTTGGACTAACATTTAGTCGATCATCTATAAAACTAATAGCAGTTATAATAGCTCAAAATAACCAAATTAATCATAATTTATAATTATAATCTACAAAAAAGTAGCTTAATATAAAGAAGCTGATAAAAAAGACCACTCACATACTATATGGAATAGGATTTCTTTTTAGTTTGTATTTTATAGGATTGTCTAATATCTTGTATTTATAAAATAATTTTTTAAATATTTTTATAAATAAGTATGATAATCAAACTGAAGAAAAAAATGTAATTATGTATTCTATCATCTTATATATTTTGGAAGTAATTTAGTGTAGTAAACAAGAACTGTTGAGGTTAAAATGAAATATCAAAGAGAGATTCAGTCAATGTTTCATTTTATGTATGATAAAACAAGTAATATCGCTGATCATGCAACTATTCAAACTACTCAAATAATATTTAACCAATATCTTAATTTGTCATTTATACTTACTAATCATGAAGTTACAAAACTAAATCATAATGCCATAAGTATAGTTCCTAATTCGACATTAAAATTTAATTCAAATATTCACAAATCTATTTTTTGTCATGCATAAAATACAAATATTGAAATCAAAATTAAGTTTAATATTCAAACGCTTCATGTATTTAAAAATTTGATTTCTTTTCAGAAATTGTAAAAACTAAAAGCTTTAATTGCAGCTAAAATATAACAAATTTGCCAAATTATGTATTGAGATTGTCCAAGTTTTATAGCTGAATAAAGGGAAATTAAAGTAAAAACAGAAACTGATGCTACGTGATATATTGCTCAAATCTTATTATTTTTTTCACTATAATTTGCTTGCATAACCATTATAAAAAGGTTTCATATGAAATTAGCAAGAAAAAGGATTATTATTTGAGTTAAATTTCATTTTCAAGTTATATAAACTATTACTAATGCTATTGTAAGTAAAAGATAAACCCACCAATTTCATTTAGAAAAATTTTTTAATTCTGCAATAAACATATTTTTTGTTTTATTATATAATGCATATAATATAATTTATACTTTATTTTTAGCAAGAAAAAAAGAAGTAAAAACTTCTTTTTTAAAACTGTTCATTTAATTTTAGTTTACTTTGGTAAAACATACGACTAGAGTTTACTCCAAATCTTTGGGCTGCAATCCTATCTATTCACATACCAAAAGCAAATCAACTATATATTTCTGGATCTATTCAAGCTCCACTTAAAACTTTTGGATGTACCATTCAAGCACCAAGTAATTCTACCCAACCACTTCCAGAACACATACTACAATTTTTTCCATTTTTTTCTCAAGTTCCAGAACATATTTGACAACTTACATCTATTTCTGCACTTGGTTCAGTAAATGGGAATATGCTTGGTCTAAATCTAAGACTTGTTTTTTCTCAAAGTAATTTTTTCATAGCTGTTTCAAGAGTTCCTTTTAAATCTCAAAATGTTACTTTTTCTCAAACTACTAGTCATTCTAATTGATAGAAATTACAAGTATGACGAGCATCTTCTTGTTCATATCTAAAAACTCTACCTGGAACTATTATTTTTATAGGCAGCGTTCACTTTAGCATTTCTCTTACTTGAACTGGACTTGTATGAGTTCTAAGTAATACTTTTTCTCAAGGAGCTTTATTTTTATTTATTTCATCACTTATCCAAAAAGTATCCCAAACATCACGAGCAGGATGATTGTCAGGAATATTTAACATATCAAAATTTAGTCTTTCATTTTCAACTTGAGGACCATCTTCTATTTTGAATCACATAGAAATAAATATTTCTTCTAGTAAATTAGAAGTTATACTTATAGGGTGCTTGTGTCAAAGTGGTTTTTTTGTATATTCTGCACTTACGTCTATTTTTTCTAATTCTTCAATATTAGCATATTTTGATTCTTCTATTTGAACTTCTTTTTTCTCTATTTCTTCTAATATAAAATCTCTTAATTTATTTGCTTCAGGTCAGATAATTTTTTTATCATCATTAGATAAATCCTTGATTCATTTTAATATTTCTTGAAGTTTTCCATTTTTTCAAATAAAATCTTTTGAAATATTTTCAAGTTCAATTATATCAACTGTATTTTCTAATTTTAGAATAAATTCTTGTTTCAATTCAATTAGTTTATTTTGCATTTTTCTATTTAAAATTAATAATTTTTTTAATTATAGAAAAAATACTTAATAAATCAAAAAATGTTTTTACAAAAGTATTTTTTTACTATAATATTAATACTTTAATATTAATACATAACTATATGTGATGCAAAAAATTTGTTGAAGATTTTAAAAAATTTGCACTAAAAGGTAATGTTATTGATTTAGCTGTTGCTGTTGTAATCTGAACTGCTTTTGGTAAAATCGTTTCTTCTCTTGTTGCAGATATCATTACTCCATTAATTGGAATAGTTTTATGAGGTGTTGATTTTACAAATTTAAAATATACTATTTGAGCAAGTTCAATTACTTATGGTAATTTTCTACAATCAATATTTGATTTTATAATTATTGCTTTTGCTATATTTATATTTGTTACAGTATTGTCTAAGGCATGAGAAAAAATTAGAAAAAAAGAAGTTGCTGAGAATATTGCAGTAACTACAAAAAAGTGAGATGATATTTTGTTACTAGAAGAAATAAGAGATTTATTAAAAAAATAATATTTTAATTATAATATATATTTATGAAAATTATTAAATTTATGAAAGTTATTAAAAATGCATTCACTATAGTTGAATTAGTAGTTGTGATAACAATATTATCAATATTATGAACAATCGCTTTTGTTTCATATTTAGGTTATACTGCAAATGCAAGAGATAGCGTAAGAGTTACGGATATAGAAAATATAAATAAAGTATTAGATATTTTTGAAAGTAAACATTGATTTTATCCTCAACCAGATGGTTCATTTAATGTAAATTATAGTTGAACTACTGCATGGACTCAATGATATTTTTGAGATGAAAATTTGAAAAAAACGGAGGGATTATCAGTTATTCCAGTTGATCCGTTAACTTGATCAAATTATGCATATTCAGTATCAAATAATAAAAAAGAAGTAGAATTTGCTTCTATTTTGGAGGACAGTAGTTTTGCAAGATTAATTAAATTTGTTTGATCTTGATTTTCTTTTGATTGAAAAGAATTATGAACAGCATATGTAAAATGAAACTATAATTGAAAATTTATTAAAGTTTCTACTGGAAGTACTATTTATATTTTATGAGTTCCAAGTATACTTACCTCTGATATTTTGAGTGTAGATGTTGTTGATATTTATAATAGTAAAAAATTTGTATATAATTGATACAATAACTTACCACATACTTATACAAATACAAGCTATAGTACTAATGGTTGATTTAATTTTAGTTGAAGTATATCAACTAATTTATTATTTGAATGAGCAGAAAGTGAGTTAGCAACTTGAGTTTGAAAGTTAAAATTTGCTAAAAAATTGTCAGATTTTTATTCTAATACAATTTTAGATTGAGATCAAACATATAGTGATGTAGTTAATTTGAATCCGTTATCAAATCCAAATTGAGCAATTAAACTTATAGATAATTATATTTCAAATAAAGTATGATGATTAAAATATCAATTAGGTATTAATGATAATTATTCAATTAGTGATATAATTGATTTTGAACGTGAATGAGGATATACAGTTTCACAATGATCCCCAGTTAGAGATACATCTGAAAAATATGGTTGAAATTATTCTTTGAAACTAGGTTGATTAGTACCATATAGTTGGGGATATTCTTCATGTATAAATATTAATAAAACATTAGATTATCCATCATATTTAAGTTTTAAATGAAAATCAAATTTTTGATGATATATAGATGTTTATTCTGGTTCATATTTAGATTGAAATTATATATTAGATCAAGGGGTTTCAGATAGTTGGTCAGATTTTAAATCAGGAATGTTAAATTCGTGAACTTATAATTTTGATATATGTTTTATTTGATATGATCAGTTAGGTTCTACATTTATTGATGATGTTTATTTTGATTATACTGTTAATTGATTTTGCGGTATAAATTGAAATTTAAATTTTTATCAAGCTAATGATATCAGTTATCCTTGTACAAGTTGAGTTTCTACACCAATAGTTGATAATTGAGTAGGTCAAAAATTTACTTGGTCATGTCAAGGTTCAATTTGATGAGTAACTGAAAATTGCAGCGTAAATCATATTTGAGCACCAACTAATATCATAGATTTTGAAACTAATACTTGATATTCTGTTGATAGTTGAACTTGGAATCAAACAAATACAGATAAGTTTAGTTGAGATTATTCACTAAATACATGAGTTGATAATTCATGTTTAACTGTTTCTAAAACAGTTAATTCTAATTTTATATTAAGTTTTTCACATAAAGCTGCTGAAGATACGGATATAAATAATGGTTATATTTATTCAGAATATAATTTAATAAAAGATTGAATTGAGTTATGAATGTGGATGGAATATGAACCTTTTGAAATTAGTTATTCAAATTGATGGGTAAAAATACAAATTCCTAATCTAAAACCTGGTGATTATGAATTACAATATTGTGTTAATAAGTGAGCTTGAGAAACTTGAAGTATGTATTTTGATTATGTTACATTTGATACAAATGGTATTTGTTGAAATATGAATGGTAAAAGCTCATCTGTGTTTATTGATGGTTGAGCTTGTAGTAATTGAATTTTAACAAATTTTATTGATAATTGAGTATGATCAACTTACAATTGGGATTGTGAATCTCCAGATGGTTGAAGTACTTCTAGTTGTTCTTCAAATCATATTTTACAAAATACTACTTATCCTTGATGTGATTCTCCTGATATAAATATATCAGGTATGGTAATTTCATCTTGTAATGTGTGATCTACTATTTCTTGAACTTGATCTAGTTCTTATGGTTGATTTTTTCAATGGTGAAGAAATAAAATGTTTGCAGTAAATGATAATTCTCAACAATCATCAACAATTCCAGGTTCTACTTGATTAAATGCTGGAAGTGATACTTATAATTTTGTTTGGTGAGACACTCTTCCTTGGGGATGGTCAGATGATGATATTACTGGTAATTGGTGATGACATCATTGATATTACTATGATTTTAGTTATCAATCACCTACAGAATTTACATTACAACAATGACCTTGTGCTTCATGATATCATGTCCCAGATTCATATGAGTGGAATAATTTAGCAGTAAGTTGATGATGGATAAATTGATTTTGAACAAGTACTGATACTTGAAAAAATATGGCAGATATATTAAAAATACCATATGCATGATGAAGATCATGATATGATTGAACTCTTATGATGGTTTGAGAACATTGATGTTATTGGGCAAGTGATGCTCCTAGTAATAATTTAACTATTTGAGATGATGTTTTAATGCCTGATTCTTGGTGAAAATGATCTATGCCTTCAGATGGTTTAAGTGTTCGTTGCTTTAAAAATTAATTAATTAATTATGAAATTAGTTTCAATATTTTTTCTTATGTTATTTATTTATTCATGTTCTATATCTTGAAGTAGTGATGAAAAAATAATAAAAAATGAAAATAAGGCTATACAATTGAATGATTTAAAAAATAATAATTTAAAAAAAGAATTTTATCAAACAGAAAATATTTATGAAAATGAAAATTATTGAAATGATAAAATAGAAATGAAAATAGAAAATCCTATTCCAGAATCTTTTGGAATTAATTATTTACCTCAAAGTAGTTTAGATAAAAAAACATTATTAATTACTTGAAATGCTGATTTTACAACTGTGAAAAAAATACTTGTAACTTATTCAAACAAAGATTTAAAAATACCAGCTAAAATAATTGATATTCCTATAACACCTAATGGTTACGATTGATTTTCATTTCATGCTAGTTCAATTTTAAATTTCTATGGTACTTGAGAAAATGTTTATAGTGTAGATGTTGTTTTTAAAAATAATCTAAAAAATAATATAAAGATTGTTATAAATGTACCAAAAACTTTAGTACTTAAATAATATTGACAATTTAATAATTTTATTTAATATACCAGCGATTTTAGAAGCTTAACTTCTTTTTCGCTGGTATATTTTTTACTTTTTTTTATGAATTTTGATATAAAATATTTATTTTTAATTTGTTCAGCAATATTCACTTTTTTTTCTTATTTTATTTATTTTAGAAGTATTGTTAAGTGAGAAACTAAACCGCACGTTGTATCTTGGTTTATATGGTGACTTATCTCGCTTATAATATTTGTAATTCAAATTTATGACGATGCTTGATTATGAGCATTTAATACTTGATTAGTTTCGTTTTTTTGTCTATGAATTGCATTTATTTCTTTTAAAAAATGAGATAAAAAAATTAGTAAATCTGATTGATATTCTTTAGTATTTTGAATATTATCAATAGTTTTATGGATATTTACAAATAATCCAATCTTGTCAGTAGTATTATTGATATTAGTTGATTTATTTTGATTTATTCCTACTATTTTAAAAAGCATAAATAAACCTTTTGAGGAATCTGAAACTGCATATTTTTTAGCTTTTCTATGATATTTTATGTCCACATTTGCTATGAATCATATTTCATTTTTATCATCTTGATTTATAATCTTTACTTGTATTTCAAATCTTATACTTGCTTTGCTGATTTTTATTAGAAAAAGAGAATTAAAAGTAGTTAATATAAAAAATAAACCAATCTAAATTTTAGATTGGTTTATTTTTTATATGTATTTTTTTATTATATTTTCTCAAACTATTAATCAATCTATTGCTGATGAAGTTATTCATCAAGCGTATCAAGCTCATTCTCAAGCTGGATATATTCATTTTATATTTGATTCACAGCTTGAGTCGCGAAACATACGTATAACTGATGAAGTTCTAGCTTCTATTCATATCAAAAGTGCATTTGGATCTGCAAATCATTTTATTTTTTTATCTAGTATTGGTAAGGCTTTTCTTATGGCTTTTATTACAAATTCAGGTAAACAAGTATCAAGAGAGGTTAGAGTTATTTCTGGTTTATAAGTTGTACTTATATTTCAAATCTTAGTAGATGCTTTTTTATCTAAAAAATCTCATACTAATTGTGCTGGAGCATTGAAATTTCATCAACCAGCTTTAAACGTAGCTTCTTCCCATTTTCTTTGAAATTCAACTCATGCAAGTGGGTGATCACTTCAAAAATCACTTGTATTTACATTTACTAAAAGTGCACTATTAGAATTTTTTGAATCTTGATTATATTCACTCATTCCATTTACTGTCAATCTTCATTCTTCAGATGCGGCAAGTACTACATGTCAACCTGGGCACATACAAAAACTATAAACTGATCTTTCCTCAGTGTCATGACTTACAAGTTTATAACTAGCAGCTCATAGTTTTATATGATGACAAGCTTCACCGTATTGAGATTTATTTATCAATTCTCTTGGATGTTCTATTCTAAGTCAAACAGCAAATGGTTTTTGTTTAATTTCAAGTCACTTATTATAAAGCATTTCATAGGTATCACGAGCAGAATGTCATATTGCTATTATTAAATCATCTGTTCTTATTTTTTCTCAATTTTCTAAAACTACATTTTTTACTTTTCAATTTTCCGTTTCTATATCTGTCATAAGTGTATCAAATCTCACTTCTCAACCTAGAGAAATAATTTTTTTTCTCATATTTCTAACAACTCATCTAAGTCTATCTGTTCATATGTGAGGTCTAGCACTATATATTATTTCTTCTGGAGCTCCTGATGCAACAAATTCTTCAAATATATATTTACTTCTAGGATCATTTACTAGAGTATATAATTTACCATCTGAAAAAGTACCTGCTCAACCTTCACCAAATTGCACATTACTATTTTTTTTGAATTCTCTTTTTGTAAATAAATTATGTACATCTATTACTCTTTGTTTTACTTCACTTCATCTTTCTAAAACTATTGGTTTTGCTCAAGCTTCTGCTAAAATAGTTGCAGCAAGTAATCAAGAAGGACCGGATCAAATTATAACGGGTCTATATTTTAATTTACTGGTATCAATTTTATCAATCTTGTATACAAATGGTTCTATTAGTCTAATCTTGTGTTTTTTTAAGTTTTTTAGAAAAATAGTATTTTTAGAATTTACTATTTTTTCGTTATCTTTTGTGTTTATATCAAGTGAATAAACAAAAAGTATTCTATTTTTATCTCTTGAATCAACAGCTTTTTTTACAATCTTAAACTCTATTAAATCAGCTTTTTTTATATTTAATATCTTTAAAATTTTTCATTCTATCAATTTTTCATCTTCATCCAATAATAAAGTGAGTTCTTCTATACGAATAAGTTTATTTGTCATTTTGTTTTTAGTTATTTTTTATTTGAATTTAGTATAAGTAAATAAAATTATAGTCAATTATTATATTAGATGAATAAATAAAAATAAGTCAATCAAAAAACAAAAAAATACTTTGAAAATCCCAATAAATACTAATAATTAAACTATTAGTATTTATTTTTTAGAAAAAAAATATGCAAAAAAATAACCAAATAAATCTTAGACCGGTCTCAACTGAGACCGGTCTTGCTAGAATAAAAGCCTTTACTTTAGTAGAACTAATAGTAGTAATCACAATACTAGCTATTTTGTGAACAATAGCTTTCATTAATTTAAGTTGATATTCTACAAATGCTAGAGATTGAAAAAGAGTAAGTGATGTAAACAATATCATGAAAAAAATATGAATAGAGAGTTCAAAATGAACAAGTTTATCAACACTAATAACTACAACAAAAACAAACTTAGGATTAACAATAAATTGAAATAGTTGAAGTTCAATCCAATGAACAGCAAACTTTGCTACACTAAAAGAAGATGGAAGTAAATTTAAAGATCCAGTAACAAACTGAGATTATGTACTATCATATAGTGTATGATGAACATGAACTTGAGCATATAAATTCATTCAAATATCAACTGTAAACGAAGAACTAAATCAAGCAGTAGTAAAATGAAATTATTACTTAATGCAAGTTTGAGATAGTCCAAGTATAATATATAATCCTGATAGTACATATTTTGTAGTAGATTGATGAGTAGATTTATCTTATAATATTGATAATAGTGTATTGGTAACTTGATGTGTAGATAGTATAACTCCAACAAGTGAATCATATTTTACTTTCGATAATATAAATGGTGAAATTACTTGATATTCTCCATCTTGACCAAAAGATGTAATCATACCTTGTATGATTTGATGACATGATGTTAAAAGTATAGGTATGACTGCATTTTTTAATTTATGAATAAATAGTGTTTTACTAAATAAGAATATAATAAATATAGGTTGATATGCATTTTGATTTAATAATATAACTAATTTAATAATACCAAATTCAGTTATATCAATTGAAAGCAATGCATTTTATAATAATGATATAACTTCATTAAATTTATCAAATTGATTAGAAGAGATATATTATGCAGCATTTGCTCATAATTTACTTACAAATGTTACTATACCAACAACTGTTAATTATCTCTGAGAAACATCATTTGATGGTAACCCAATAACAAGTGTTATTAACTATGATTGAGTTTATTCAGACCAATACTTATATGCACCTTGGAATTGAGGAGTTAATATATTAAGATATATGTGATGATGAACATGAGTAGTTATACCTTGAATTTTAAATTGAAAAGAGGTTAAAAGTATATGATGGTATTCATTTAATAATTTGTTATTAGAAAGTGTTGTTATTCCATATTGAGTTACTTCAATATGAAATAATGCGTTTTCAAATAATAAACTTATTAGTGTTACTATCCCTTCTACTGTAGGTTGGATTACAAGTGGTTCTTTTACTAGTCAAAATGGTTCTGTTTGAAATTGAACTGTTTATGGTCCACCAAGCTGATATGTAAAAAATACATATACAAATAATTGACCAGTTCCATATTTTGATAAAGTAAAGTTACCAAATTATGTTTGAAATCAATAAAAAAATAAAAAACTGTTTTTAAAAACAGTTTTTTATTTTTTTATTTCACTAGACCTTTTACCTATATATATTATAACAAGAAAAAAACATAAATTTTTCTTTTGACAATTTTTGACTTTTTTATATAATCACGTAGCTTTTTAGAAATATCACGAAAAGTTTTTTAAAAGAGGTTAAGTTAAACTACTCGCTTGCGGGGATCGTTTAACCTCTAACTTTATATTT
>JAQTWV010000002.1 GCA_028689115.1 Candidatus Altimarinota bacterium | reverse complement strand
AAAAGTGCAGTCCTTCTAATTCATTGCAAATCACAATCACAAAACCAAGTTCAAGTTTTATTTTTAGAACTTAGTGGAATAACTATACAAATATCACTTGATAATTTTTTAAAAATTAAAACTGGTCTTCTAAAACTGTCTCATTTTCAAAAAGATTCACTTTTAATATTTTTTCACATTGAACCCCACCAAATCTCTGATTCTTTAAAATAAATATTATCAGTATTTTTATTATGAATTTCTTTTTTTAATTCATTCCATTTATCAAAAACTTCTATTTCCATTTTTTATATTTAAAAGCTAATTTTTAGGAGAGCTTTCAATTCATAAGATTATAACTAAATATAAATTTTAGTAAAAAAATTTTATAAATTTAATACGGATTTAATGTCTTGAATAAGGGAAAGAAAAATGTATAATGAAATTAATTTATAATTTAATTAATTATTTATGGAAGAAAATAAATCAAATTGAAAACTTTGGAGATTAATAAAAGTTTTATATTTTATAATAACAATACCTTTAGTTTTATCTTGAGCTTGAGCTATGTTATTATTACAAGAAATACATCGTTGAAGTTATTCTTCAGGAGTATATGTTAATGATTATTATATTTGAACTTTGTATATGATTTTATTTTTAATATCATATATTTTATTAACTGACTTTATAAGAAGAGTCATATCATATATAAATGATTGAACTTTAAAATGATTTATTCCATATATTGAAGTATTAAAAAGATTTTCTGTACTTATTTTAATAATATGATGAATTATTTCAATTATATTGTTTTCTCTAAGCCAAAATTTAAGAAATAAATGTAGTTGAAGCAATGAATGATTTAATGATTATTGAGTTTGTAGTTGTTATGAATGATATATCAGAGAAAATTGAAGCTGTAAAATAACTTTAGAAAAAACAATCTTAAATGCAATTCCTTATTGAAGCTTTTTAAGAGAATATAAAGAAATACCTTGATTAGATTGAGTTTATATGTGAATTTATATAAAAAATTATGTGATATTAAGTGAATGAAAACAAGAATATAGTTTTAATTGAGAAAAAATGCCATTATATTCAAATTGTTTTTGAAATGTAGAATGACAATGAATAAAATGAGACTATTATTTATTTACATTTAAAGATTGAAGAATATTAAGTGAAAAAGAAGTTCCAGTTTGATTTAGATTCAATAATTTATCTTATAATACTGAATTACCAAAATTAACATTTTCATATTATAATACAAGATATAATAATAGCTATTACTTTTTAAGAAAAGAAATTGAGTATAATGATGAAAATAATTTTTCTATAGAAAAAACAAGTTTAATAAATTTTATAGATTATAATTGAGATTGAATAAATAATGAGTTTTTCTTAGTAGATCATTGGGATCAAGTTTGCTGACACAACAATTATTTAATAGCATGATATGATAATAAAACTAATTGAGTTATAATTTATTGAATTAAAAGTAAAGATTGAACTACTTGATATTGGTGAGACAATTTTATACCAGATAAAGAATGAGAAGTGGTAAATTGATGGAATTGTTGAGATCATTGAGCAGAAACATTAAATAAAACTTATTATAAATTCAATAAAGAAAATAATATTTATGAATATGTAAAAAATGAAAATAGAGATTGTACTAAAAATGATTATAAATAATTTTAATTTTAAATAATTTTATAATGGAGCAAATAGAAGAACTAAGTATAGAACAAAAGAAAACTATAAAATTATTTCTAGAAAGTGATTCTTTAGATTTAAAAGATTTTATATCAAAAAATAATTATTATGTAACTTTTGATGAAATACATATAAAGGATTTAAATGATATTGCAAAATTTAAGATACAACCAACAAAAGACCAACACTATGTTCAAAAAGCATATTTAGATTTATTTAAAAATCTTAATAATAAACAATGAGAAGTTGATATTTTAGATTTAAAATTAAGAAAAGTTGTAAAATCAAAAGTTAGTAAATGATTGTGTGTAGAAGATTATTTCTATTGAATAGAAACTTGAAAACAAGATACTATGTCTCAAATTATAGAGTGGTATTTATGAAAATATGAAAATAATTTTTTAGATTTAGAAAAAAGAATATCAAAGCAAATATTAGAAAATAATTCATCTAAATTAGATGAAAAAGATTTATATGAACTTTGTGTTTATGTTTCTTTAACATTGATGAGAACTAAAAATTTTAGAGAAGAAATGTGATTTGATGATGATAAAATATTTAATACTTTATGAATTAGTAAAAAAGATAACATTACTCATATACAATTTTTATTTAATTCCCAAAATGTATATGGATTTTGAAATCTACTTTTTAATAAAAAAATCAATATTTATTATATTAAATGATTAGAAAAGAATTTTGTAACATCTGATTCTCCAGCAATTCATGTATTTCCAGAATATGAAAAAAGTATTTATTGAGTTAGTTTTATGAGAAGAATCCATTATTTTCCATTAAATCCTAATATATTATTTGAATTTTCACCTTATAAATCTTGAAAAAAAGTAAAAAAAATTCAAATTCAAAAAAATGATAGAGTTACTTATTATAATTTAATTCGTTCAATTCACTCAAAATACCTTTATTCTAATAACAAAGACAATTACATTGAAAATGATTATACCATAGCAAGAACAAATTATGTTGATGAATTATATAAAATTTTTTGAAATCATGATAAATTAGATGAAGATTATAAAGTTATTAACCAATTAAAAGAAAAATATAAATGAATATATTTTAATGATAACTATGAAATGTTTAAATATTATAAAAATGAAAAACTAGATTTTTTCTAATTCACTCCTTTCATACTCAATTGAATCTTTCCTGTATTTTCATCTATATTAAGTATTTTCGCTCTTACACTTTTAAACTAAATTTGACTTTTTTACTAAAAAAATATATAATTTCATTACAAAGTCTAGGTTAAAAAATAAATCCTAGATCCTCCCTACTTATTTGTAGGGCAATTAAAAAGAGAATTAAAACAAATGTTTAATTCTCTTTTTTATTTCTAAAAAATCAACTTCATTAATTTTTCATATTTTTTTAATAAATCTTTTTTTATCAATAGTTTTAAATTGTGATAATGTTATAAAAGATATCTTATTAAAATAACTTTCATCAAGTTTATAATAAAACTCAGAATCTTTTCATTTTGTAGTCATAGAAACTATTAAATAAATAGTTCAAATCCTATTAATAACCAAAACTGGTCTTTTAAATTCTTCTCATTTTCAATTACTCTCAAATCAAATATTTTTTCATAAAGAAATATACCAAATTTCTCTATGTTTTGGATAGATATTTTTATTTTTTAAATCTATTTCCTTTTTTAAATCATTCCATTTATCAAAAATTTCAGTTTCCATTTTTTATATTTAAAAGCTAATTTTTAGGAGAGCTTTTAATAATATATTTTTTTTAATTCACTCCTTTCATACTCAATTGAATCTTCCCTGTATTTTCATCTATATTAAGTATTTTCGCTCTTACACTTTGCCCTACTTCAAGCACTTCTTTTGGATCTTTTATAAATGTGTCTGTGATTTGACTTATATGAACTAATCAATCATTTTTTAAACCTATGTCAATAAATGCTCAAAAAGCTAGTACATTTCTAACTACTCAATCAAGTACATCTCAAACTTTTATATTTTTTACATCTATACCATTTGTAGCTTTTTTATGTGTAGAATTTACTCTTTTTTCTATTCAAATATTATTGTAAGAAGACAAGATAAACTCTATAGTTGTTTCATTTGTATCAGCATAAAGAGATTGTAATTTTTCTTTATGTTTCAAAAAATCACTTGGTTTAATATCGTTTTCTATTATATATTTTGCAAGCTCATATTGTTCTGGATGAATATCTGTATTATCTAGTTTTTCAGCACTATCTGGAACTCTCAAAAATCAAGCAGCTAGTTCGTAAACCTTTGGTGATAATTGTTTTTTTAATGCAAGTCTTGATTTATATGGTCTATTGTTGTAAATCTTTTTTGCAGCTGTTTTATTTATACCTGAAATAAATTCAAGTACATAACTTGAAGCTGAATTTACATTTATACCTATGTCATTTACTGTATCTTCAACTACATTTGCAAGCTTTTCTTCTAGTTTTTTTTCTGGCATATCATGTTGATACATCCCTACTCATATGCTTCAAACTGGTACTTTTACAAGTTCACTTAGTGGGTCTATATACCTTCTACCAATTGAAACTGTTCATCTATCTAGCGAATCTAGTTCTGGAAATTCTTCAGCTGCAGTTTTACTAGCAGAATAAACAGAAGCTCAACTTTCATTTACTATATAAATATCTATGTCTGTAATTTCTTTTAATAATTCTACAGTTTCATTTACTCAAGTACCATTTCAAATAACTATTACTTGTGGTTTATCTTTTTTCAAAATCATTTGCAATAGCGCTTTTGCTTCTATTTTTTTATGTAAAAATATTTTTTCAAATGAAAGTGGATTACCAAATTCATCTAAGATAGCCATCTTACAACCAGCATTAAAACCTGGATCTATTGCTAGGATTTTTTTACCATATTCTGGTTTTGTCATAAGTAAATCTGACAAGTTTTTCTTAAATGTTTCTATTGCATCATTTTCAGCAATCTCACTTAAATTTCATCTAGTTTCATTTTCAACAGATGTAAAAAGTGCTTCGTAACCTTCTTTAAATCATGCTTCAAGTTCACTTATAAAAGGCGCTCTTACTTTTAATAATCTAGCATAATGAAAAAGTATTCATTCATAAGTTTTGTCAGTTTTTTCTATTTTAATAGACAATATATCTAGTTTTTCTCATCTATTTAATGCCAATATTTGATATGGTTTTAGATATGAAATTCTAAGAGAAAATTCACTATATATATCAAATTTAGGAATTTGTGCTCTATCTTTTTCATTTAATTTTTCAAGTGCTTTATCTGTTTTTTTCTTTGAAACAACTGTTCCATAATTTTGTAGAGTTTCTATTAGATCTGCTCTTAAATCACTATTTGATGAAACTTCTGCTCAAATTATATTTATAGAACCTTCTATTATTTCTTCTATTGGATATTTTGAAATAAGTTCCATCCCTCACTCAATCTCTCCCCAAGGGAGAGAAGTAGCTACAATATTTCAAACTCATTTCTCCATTGGGGGGAAAGGTTGGGATTGGGGGATTTTTGGATTAGTTTTTATAAAATCAGCTACAACTTGAAATCATTTCTCTATTGCAATCATAGCTTTTGTTTTTTTCTTACTCTTGTAAGGTTTATATATTTCTTCTACTTCTTTTAGAGTTTTTGCTTTTAATATATTTTCAAAAAGCTCAGGAGTCATTTTTCAAAGTTCAACTATTGTATTGATTGCAGTTTTTTTAGCATTATATAGATTTTCAATCTTCTTTTGTAAATCTATTATACTTCTAATATGTTCTTCATCTAGGTTTCAAGTTTTTTCTTTTCTATAACGAGCAATAAAAGGAACAGTTGCTCACTCTGCAATTGATTCAAGTACAAAAGCTACTTGAAATTCTTTAAAATCTAACTCTTTTGCAATTTCAGAAACGAAATTTGGTTCATTTAAAACATATTCTAAAACTTCTGTCATTTATTTATTATTAAAAAATATACTTCTTTTATTTTATTAGTTTAGATTTTTTTGCAAGAAAAAAGATTTTTCTTTGAAAAATCTTTTTAATTATACTTAAACTCATCTCAAAAATTCTTTGATAAATAATTTACTACAAATTCAGTTTTTAAAACATAAGTCATAGACTCTTTATAAGTATTATTGATAGATATTATAGAATCTTGCTTTTCTTTAATTTGTCATTTTATAACTCATATTTGATTAATTGGTAAATTCCACTTTAATTTTTGGTTAAGAATGTTTATTTCTCTTTCAAGAATAGATATTTTTAAATCTCTTTGTTTTTTCATAGAAGTCATTATAGACTTTGGAGTTAACCTATTTTTATAATCATCTAAATCATTATTTCAAATATTTAGTCAATTAAATACTTCTCCAGATATTCTTTTCATTCATCAATTATAACCTGCAGCTAAAAGTGCATTTAATCAAACTTTAGTAGTTTTATCTTCCATCAATTTTGACCAATTTTGTCTTACAAGAAGTGGAATTTGAAATATTTGATCATCAAAATGTGAAATTTGTAAACGAAAAGAAGTTGAATGATCTTTTACTGCTTTTGAAAAATTTGGTTCTGGGAAAAGAGACTTATATTTTTCATGATTCCTATAAAGATTATAAGTTCAAGGCATAACTTGGCCAACTCATTCAGCTCAAACAGGACTTTTTTGAAAATTAAATGCATCATTTTCATTTACTCAAAAAATTGTAAGTGCACGATTTATTTGTGTAATCATTATTTCATCAATCACTTTTTTATCTTTTAATGTAACTCAATCTTTTTCAAAATATACCAAAAAATCCATTCTTTCGATTATATTTAAAACAAGTGGGAAATTTTGTGGGAGTGCTTGTCATATAGATAATCCTCAAATTGAACTATTGAAATCACTTAATTTTTTAGTAACAACAGAATCATAAGTAGATTTCATTTTACTTATCAAATACTTAAGTCATCTTCTTTGATTTTTTTCTGTATCTAGTAAATTTGTATATGGAATGTATGAAAAATACTTAAAATCCTTCATTTTTCATAATTTTACTTCTTGATCTTTTAACTCATTAGAAATGTCAGATAATTGTTTTGAAATTGATTTATGTTGTTTTCAATCTTTTCATTTCTTTGATTTTTCACTAGCTTTCAACTCATTTTCCTTTTTAAGTAAATCCCTTTTTTTAGCTTCTAGTGTATCTTTTTTTCATAATTCATTATTATATTCTCCATATTCTGATGGATATAAAATTGCTAATTGTAAAACTTGTCATCATTTATTGCTTGAAATCTTGTATTCTGTGTTATATCAATTTGATTTTACACTTGGTGAAATAGAAAATGTAGTTGCTCATTTATGAATTTTTAATGTTTCATTTTTAGGATTAATTGGTGAAATTGGAAGATAAATTATTTCACCTTTGCTTGATTTAAGCTTTTTATAATAAGTAAGCAAAAATGCTTTTCAAGAATCATTTCAAATAATAGTAACCTTATGTTCATCTAAATATTCTTTTGAAATCATAGATAACAAAGATATGTCTACATCTGTTTTTTGCGCTACTTTTTTTACACTAATTATTCAAATTTTTGATAATATTTTTTTTATAAAACTCTCTGTTTCTTCTCTTACCATTTCAACTTTATTTGAATTTTTTCTTTTTTCATATTCTTCTAATATTTCTGTTGATAGAGTTTTTCAGCTTACTTTTGTTTGATTGTTTTTTTCACCTTTTTTTAGATTACTTACTTCTTCTTTAAAAGTCAAATCTCTATATTGTCACAAACTTGTGTCACCTGATAAAATAGACGTAGTTAAAAGAGCTGTTATGAGTACTAATTTTCATAAAGCTTGATTTATTGTATTATCAAATTGTGTAAATTCTTTACTAGAATATTTTTCCATAAATTATGGATAATTTTTATAAGACAATAATAATAATAAATGATTTTACATTGTCAATATTGATAAATAATTATTTGAAATTAACTTGTATTTAAATATAAAAAAATTATAATTATCTATCCTATTTATTATATAAAAAAGTCTTTGACTCAGATTATTTTAGTATGATTTTATTTCTTTAATTTACAATTATATGAATAGACTAATACACTTTGAAATCCATGCAGATGAGCCTGAAAGGGCCATAGATTTCTATAAAAAAATATTTAACTGGGAAATAGAAAAATTTTGAAATGGTGGAATAGATTATTGGATGATTATGACAGATAAAAGTGATAGTAAAGAGGCTTGAATTAATGGTTGATTACTTAAACGTCCTTGTCCAATACCAAAAAATATTCCATGATCAAATGCTTTTGTTTGTACTATTTTAGTTGATGATTTTGATAAAACTTCAAAAGAAATATTAAAAGCTTGATGAATAGTAGCAATGGAAAAATTTGCAATTATATGAATGGCTTGGCAATGATATTTTATTGATACTGAAGGAAATACTTTTGGTATCCATCAACCTGATAAAAATGCAAAATAATATTTAATATATAAAAAAATACTATGCAAAAAATTACACCATTTTTATGGTTTGATTCTAATGCAGAGGAAGCAGTTAATTATTACCTTTCCATTTTTAAAAATTCAAAAATACTAGAGGTAGTAAAATACCCTAAATCTGCCGAAGAAGTTTCATGAAAAAAAGCTTGAACCATAATGACAATACATTTTTCAATAGAATGACAAGAATTTACAGCTATAAATGGTTGACCAGATTTTAAGTTTAATGAAGCAATATCATTTGTAGTTAATTGTAAAGATCAAATAGAAATAGATTATTATTGGGATAAATTATCTCAATGATGAGATGAAAAAGCCCAAATATGTTGATGGTTAAAAGATAAATACTGAGTTTCGTGGCAAATTGTTCCTAAGATTATATGAAAATTGATTAAATCAGAAAAGGCTATGCAAAACTTACTTAAGATGAAAAAAATAGACATAAAAAAATTAAATGAAGTTTAATAAAAATATTTCTTAAATTAAAATATTATGATAACAATGAATCCGTATCTTAACTTCAATGGTAATAGCGAAGAAGCATTTAATTTTTATAAATCTGTATTTGGTTGAGATTTTTCAATACTACAGCGTTTTAGTGATATTCCTCCAAGTGCAGAAATGCCAGAAATACCTAAAGAAGTATGAAATAAAATAATGCATATAGCACTTCCTATTTGAAAGTGAAATATTTTAATGGCAACTGATGCACTTGAATCAATGTGACAAAAAATGACTGTTGGAAATAATTTTTCTATCTCACTTCAAGTTGAAAGTAAAGAAGAAGCAGATAAGCTCTATTTATGACTTTCAAAATGATGAAAAATAGAAATGCCTTTAGCAGATGCATTCTGGTGAGCATATTTTGGATCTTTTACAGATAAATTTTGAATTCAATGGATGATTAATTATGAATATAAAAAATAATTATTAATATATAATTACATTAATAATTTAACATTAAATATAAATTTATGAAATTAGCCACTCTTTGTTATTTAAAAAAAGATTCTAAAACTCTAATGCTTCATAGAGTTAAAAAAGAAAATGATACTCACGAATGAAAGTGGAACTGAGTAGGATGAAAATTTGAGCTTTGAGAAACTCCAGAAGAATGTGCTATTAGAGAGATAAAAGAAGAAACAGGATTAATAGCAAAAAATCCAATTTTAAAATGAATTCTTACATTTCCAAATTTTGCAGCTTGAGAAGATTGGTATGTTTTTGTTTATGAGTTCTACGAATTTTCATGAGAAATTATAGAATCAAATGAATGAAACTTAGAATGGGTAAATGATGAAAATATACTTTCTCTAAATTTATGGGAATGAGACAAACATTTTTTAAAATGGATACAAGAAGGTAGATTTTTTTCTGGTAAATTTATATATGAAAATAAAAAATTAGTTTCTCATGAAGTTACATTTCATTAAAAAAGTCTTATTTAAATAAGACTTTTTTGTTTAATTTTTCCCTATCTTTAAATAAAAAACATTTTTTATAAAAAAAGTTTTGACAAAGTTTAAATTAAGAATAATCTATAAGTGTAAAAACAACACTATCTTTTTTTAGAAAATACATAAACATTTTCTTTTTTATTTAAAAAATAACAAGTGTATATTTTACATATATTATATTCTAAATCTATTATATGAAAAAAGAAGCTATGATAGTTGTAGACTATCAAAACGATTTCGCTCATCCAAAATGAAGTCTATATGTAAAAGGATGAGAAATATTGTTACCTTTTATAAACTCACTTATGAAAGAAATTAAAACAAGATCATGAATCATTATAACAAGCCAAGATTGGCATCCTGAAAATCATATTTCATTTGCAAGCACATATTGATTAGATGATTATAGTATAAAAGACTCTGAATTAAAATGGCCAAAACACTGTGTTGCAGATACTTGGTGAGCAGATTTCTTAAACTGATTTGATAGAGATTTAATTGATAGAAAAGTATTAAAATGATTTGAAGAAAACCTAGATTCATTTAGTAGCTTTGGTTGAATAGAAAAAGAAACTTGATTAAATTTAGATGAAATTTTAAAATCATATAATGCTGAAATACTACATATAGTTTGATTAGCAACAGAATATTGTGATCTAGCAACTATACTTGATGCAAGAAAACTATGATATGAAGTTATAGTTCACACTAGATGAATTAAAGCAGTAAATGTATCACCTTTCGACTGAGAAAACGCAATAGAAAAAATGAGAGAAAATTGAGCTAAAGTTTTGTCTTAAAATAAGTGTAATTATTACAATAATAAATAAAATATGAAAAACAATTTATATACTCCTACTGATATATTTGCAGTAGCTAGAAATGAAGCAGAAGTTGATAGTTTATTAAATACTGATATTTATAAATTTATGATGCTTGACTTCATTTTAACAAAACCAGAATACAAAGACATAATTGTAAAATGGAAAATGACAGTAAGAAGTAGAGATGTAAAAACAGCAAATATAATTCCAAAAGAAAGTTTAATAGAACAATTAGAATTAACTAAATCTATAAAATGAATAAGTGAAGCTGATGCATCATACTTGAGATGAATGACAAGACCTGATTGAAAAGATTTACTTAGAGAAGAAACTATACAATTTTTAAGAAATTTTAGACTTCCAGAATACAAGGTATGAGTTGATGAAACACAAAATTATGAACTTGAATTTGTTTGACCTTGGTCAAATTCTATATTGTGGGAAATATATGGATTAAAAATCATAAATAGTTTATACCTATATCACTATACAAAAAAAGAAAAATTAACAAATGTTGAGTTTAATCAAATCATAAATGAAACTTTAAATAGATTATATAAAGATATAAAAATATTTAAAGAAAATCCAGAGTTAACTTTTTCTGAGTTTGGTACTAGAAGAAGTGCAAGTACGGATTTTCAAAGAATGGTATTTGATATACTTTCTTCAAGTTTGCCAAATCAATGTCTTGGAACATCAAATGTAATGTTATCTAGAGAATTTTGACTAGCTAATCCAAGAGGAACAAATGCTCATGAACTTCGTATGATACCTACTGCTCTTTACGATGACAAAGAAAAAATAGTAGAAACAATGTATGATGTAGATAGACAATGGGCTAAACATTTTCCTGGACTTTCTATACTTTTACCTGACACATATTGAAGTAGTTTTTATTTTAAAAATGCTCCAAAAGACATAATAGAAAATCATAATTGATGTAGATTTGATTCAAAAGATCCTTTGATTGCAATTCCTGAATATGTTGATTTTGTATTAAAAAACTGACAAGACCCAAAAACAAAAATAGCAATTCCAAGTGATTGACTTGATGCAAAAAATAGTAGTGAAATATGGAAATCTCAAAATGAAAAAGTATGAAAATTGACTTTTTGAATCTGAACAAATTTAACAAATAATACAAAATGAACTTGGCCAAGAGAAAAAGAAAATTTATGACCATTTTGATCATTTTCAGTTGTTGTTAAACCTAGTGAAATTCAAAGACCAGATTGAAGTTGGATGTCATGTGTAAAACTAAGTGATAATTTTACAAAAGCTACTTGAGAAAAAAAGAGAGTTGAGTTTTTCAAAGAAATCTTTTGAGAATCAGGAGTAGAAAAAAAAGAAGTATTTGTATAAGAAAAGCTTGTGACAAAGTCACAAGCCACTGGTTAAAAATCAGAAGTGCCTAAATGGGATAATGTTTTTCTGTTCACTCATCTTGGCACAGACCAAAGTTGAACTGCCAATAATAGACAGTAAAACGATGAGAACCGCAATATCTGGAAGTAAAATTTCAGGATAAAAAAATTTTAATCCGAAAAATACAAACCAGGATGCAATACAAATCAAAATGCTTTTTTTCAAAGAAATCTTTTCCATGGAATTCTCCTCAAAAAATGATTTTTAACCTATTACTAACTTGATTAAAAACCATTTGTTTAACTACAAAAATTTTTAATTCAAATAATAGTAAATGTATTATACAATGATTTTAAAATATTTCAAATATAACTTAATTTAAAAAATATGGAAACAATAAAACAATTAGACTGCTCTGTTTGAGAGTGATTAAACCAAGTAGAAAACTGAGCTTGTTCTACAAAAAAAGAAGTAAGTGAAATACTTGCTATGCCAAATAGAAAATTAAATTACAAAGAAGTAAGCCAAAAGTTGGTTTCACAATTACAAGAATACTTAAATGCATCATGACAAAAATGATTTGTAATATGAGTTTCAGGTTGAATTGATAGTGCTTTGGTATCAACTCTTTGTGCTATGACAAACGAAAAAGTAACAGTTATGGATTTACCAATTCATCAAAAAAATGATGAAGTAAATAGAGCAAATAATCATATGAATTGGTTACAACAAAATTTTTCAAATGTAGAAAGATATAGTATAGATTTAACTGAAACTTTTGAAACATTTAAAAAAGCCTTGCCTGAAATAAGCGATGAAACAGCTAGATATATGGCATATGTAAATTCTCGTTCTAGATTAAGAGCTGTAACACTTTATGCAATTTGAAATGAAAGAAATGCAATAGTTGCAGGAACTTGAAACAAAGTAGAAGATTATGGAATATGATTTTTTACAAAATATGGTGATTGAGCAGTTGATATAAGTCCAATTTGAAATTTATATAAGAGCGAAGTTTATGAAATGGCAAGATTTTTGTGAATAAATGATGAAATACTAAAAGCAAGACCTACAGATTGATTACACCCAAACTGAGCAACAGATGAAGATCAAATAGGTTGTAGTTATGATGAATTAGAATGGGCTATGAATGAACATGATGAATTTATATCAATAATTACTTCGAATTGAATAATGTGGAATAATAAAAAATCTAATGAAAATTTTATAGAAAGCTTTTCATGAAGAAAAAAAGAAGTTATGAAAATATATTTATCTCGTCACTTTGCAAATGCTCATAAAATGGAAATGCCAAAAGTATTTGAGATTTAAAAAATATTATTAATATAATATCTAAATATCATATAAATAAATAACTATGAAACAAATAGAAATAGATTGAAATATAGTTTGTTTTGACAACTATAGTATAGAAAGAAACAAAGAATTAAAAGACTTCTTAGAAAGTAGTTATTTAAAAGAAATAATGAGTAGTTTCGAAGAAAAAATCATAGTAGTTTTAGGTTGAGATTGAACTATGCTTAGAGCAATAAAAGAAAATTATGTGAAAAATATGCCTTTTTTATGAATAAATTTTTGACACAAATGATTTTTATTGAACTCAAAAGAATCTATAAAACCTAGATTAGATTATATAGAAAGAAAATATCCATTTTTGGAAGTTGATATAGAAAATAATTGAATTAAAAAAACTGCAATTGCTATAAATGAAGTTGATATAAGAACATGAAACTGAAAAATAATTTCTCTTGATGTATCTATTTCAAGAAAACAAGCTATAAACATAGAATCTGATGGAATAATAATATCTACTCCAGCTTGATCAACATGATATAATAGTTCTCTTGGTTGACCTATAATTCCACATACTCTAAATGCCTTTGTAATAACACCAAAAGCACCATGGAAGCCAAAATGACAAAGCCCAGTTTTGATAAATGATTCTGAATTAATAGAAATAAAAAATGTCTGAAGAAGAAATGAATGTGAAATATATATTGATTGAAAAGAGTTTTTAAAAGCAGAAAAAAATAGTGATTTAGATGTAATAGTAAAGAAATCAAAAAATATGATAAGACTTATTATTGCTGTTGAATACCTAGATACTTGGGATAACAAAGTTCTAGCCGAACAATGATTTCAAAATAAATAAAAAATTATAAAAATAAATTATAAAAATAAACTATGAATTCCATAGCCATTTATTGAGGTGCCTTTAATCCTCCAACCATATGACATTTTGAAGTAATAAATAAATTATTAACAAAAAAAATAGTAGAAAAAATCATATTTTCCCCTGACTGACAAAGAAAAGATAAAGATTATAAAATAAGTTCTGAGGATAGGATTAAAATGATGCAAGTATTTTTTGAAGAATTAAGAAACAAATGATTAAACGTAGATTTTGAAGACTATTTTTTAAAAAATCCTTGAAATACGACAACAATGGAAGTTGAAAATTATTTTAAAGATAAATTATGATTTCAAGCTACTCACATATTTTGAATTGACACTATTACAAATATGCCAAATCGGGTATGAAATGAAAATAAATACATAGAAAATAAACTTAAAAAGATATTTATAAATAGAAAATGATTTCTATTACCAAAAGAAATAGATATGCAAAATTATCAAATATTTGATTTGGACATATTGGAAATATCTTCAACAACAGTTAGAGAAATGATAAAAAATAAAATGAGGGTTGATCATATATTGACTCCAAAAATAAGAGATTATATAGAAGAAAATTGATTATATATTTAAGAAAAAGATTATGTTAAAAGAAATAAATAGAGAAAAAATTGCAAGTTGAAAGCATCTAGAGCTTGTAAAAATAAATCTAGAATGAGATAGAGTTTATGAAGTTTGTTCTAGAGTTTGAAATAAAAATGCAGTTGCATGATTATTGAGACATACAGAAAATAGAAGTTATATATTGATTGAACAATACAGATATCCTGTAAAACAAAAAGTTTTAGAGCTTGTAGCAGGATTAATAGACAAAGATTGACTTTCAAAAGAACAAATAATGAAAGAAGAAGTTATAGAAGAAACTGGTTATAATATTATTCAAAATATAAATTATATTTGTGAAACTTCTGGAAGTGCGTGAAAATCTAGTGAAACAACAACACTTTTTGATGTAGAAATAACTTGAGAAAAAGATAAACAAAACCTATGAGAAATGGAAGACATAAAAGTAATAGAAGTTCCCTACAATGATTTTGATAGTTTCATAAAGTCAAAAATGAAAGAGTGATTAATAATAGATCCAAAAGTTTGTATGGCTGTTTATATGACACTAGAAAAAACAAAAAAGTTACTTTAAACTTTTATAAAGTAACTTAAATAATTTCTTTTGAAACTCTGCAATTTGTTTATTTTCTATTATGATAGAAGTCTCTGTATTAAAATCTATAAATCAAACTTTGTTAGCATAAATAGTCATAAGTATATCATCTTGAAATTCATCTATATTTTCTGGAATAATTTTTAATTCTCTTTCTAATCTATTTTTTTTAGATTTAGATGATTTAGAAGACATAATAACATACCTTTCTAAATCCTTTTTATCTCTTTTTTCTCTGTAGTCTTTTGGTAAATAATTTTCATTAATAAAATCAGTATCTACTTCAGAAGTAACACGATAAAATACATCTCATTTCTTAGTTGATTCAACTATATCGTTAAATAAGTTTGTGATTCAATTTTTACCTTGATTATAAATTACAATTGGTTTTTTATCTATGTTTTCATACATATTTTCAAGAGTAGATATACTTGCTTTTGTTTGTGATTGCAACTCTAAATATGCATCATTTATGATACTTGGAGATGCTGGAAAATAAAATTTTTTCTTTCATTCAAAAGAAACTATAACAAAACCTGACTCTACCAAATATGGTAATAATCTATAAAGTTGTGTCCTATGTAAAAGAGTATATTCTCAAATTTCAGTAATTGTTGATTTTCAATATTCAAGTAACTTAAGATAAATAATTGAATGGTTTTTTGATAATCAAATTCATTCTAATATTCTTATAAATTTATTCATATGTTACAAAATGTTACTAATTATTTTTATTTACTTATTCTTTTATTATAAAGAAATAAAATAAATATCAAAAAATAATTGAAACATAATAATACTTTTTAAAATAAAATTTTATTTTTAATTTATACTGCTTTTGCATTTACAAATTAATTATAAAAATATGAAAAATACAATTATAGAAAAAAGTATAGAACAATATAAATCAATTGAACAATATGCTCACATAAGTTTTGATGATGTTATGAATAAAATTTCTCAAGAAATAGCAGAATTAATAGAAGCAAAGCAATCTTGAAATCAAGAAGAAACTTACAAAGAAGCATCTGATGTTTTAGTAAATTTATTATCAATAAGTCATGAACTAAAAATAGATACACTATCTTGAGAAAAAAAAGATTCCGACATAAATAATTTAATTATAAATTTTTGAAAATGGAATTCAAAAGTTCAAGGTTTAAGAAATAAGTATTCAAGAGAAAATATTTGATTAGATGAAGTTGAAAATATAACAAAATTATTAGTTAGTGAAGTATTAGCTTTTACTAACCCAAACTTGAGTATTGAAAAAATATTAGAAGAAGCAGTTTATAAATTTGATTGAAGAAAAGATTTATACAAGCCAAAAATAGATTTAAAAGATTTTATTTCAAGTTATGAAAACTTTCCAAAATCTTGAATAAATTTCAAAGATATTTCTCCATTATTAGCAAATAATGAAGCACTAAATTATGCAATTTTTGAAATGTCTAACAATTGTAAAAATGCAGATGTAATAGTATGACTTGATGCTAGATGATTTATTTTTTGAACACTTATTGCTAAACAATTAAATAAACCATTTATAATGATAAGAAAAGCTTGAAAATTACCTTGAAAAACAAAAGAAATAAGTTACTGACTTGAATATTGAAATGATAAAATACAAATACAAGAAAATGCAATATTAAAATGACAAAAAGTGGCTTTAGTTGATGATTTATTAGCAACTTGATGAACTATAAAAGCAGCAATAGATTTGGTTGAATTATCATGATGAATTGTTAATAACCTATCTTTTGTAATTTCTCTTGATGAAGAAAATTTAAAAAATCTAGATTCAAGAAAAGTCTTAAATTGATACAAAGTAAACAGCTTATTAAATTATAATTAAAACATTATGAAAACAATTATTAGTCATCCAAATTTTGAATATTTAGCTCTAGATATAGCAAATAATAATAAATGAAAAATAAATAAAGCAGATATTTCAATGGAAACTTTTCCAGATTCTTGGCCAAATATTTTTATAAACGATGTAAAAGATTTAATAGAACATCAAGAAGTAACTTATATTTGAGACTTTTCAAAACCTGAAGATTTATTTATAAATTTTTCAGCAATTAGATGAATACTAGATTATTATGCAGATAAAGTGAGAGTTATATTACCTTACTTTCCTGTTTGAACTATGGAAAGAATAGAAACAAAATGAGAAATTGCTACTGCAAAATATTTTGCTGACATTATGAGCTTATTACCTAGTTGAAGAGAAGCAAAAACTTCAATTCATATATTTGATATACATGCTCTTGTTGAAAGATTTCTTTTTGATTCTAGACAAGTAAATGCAGAAATACATACTGCAATGTCTATTTTAAAAAATGAAATAGAATGAAAAACTATAGTATTCCCTGATGATTGAGCAAAAAAAAGATTTTGAAAAGACTTTAGTGATTTTGATACAATTGTTTGTTCAAAGGTAAGAATTTGAAATGAAAGACAAATTCAAATAAAAGAATGAAATCCTAATTGAAAAGATTTAATAATTATAGATGATTTAATTCAAACTTGATGAACTATAAAAGAAACTGCAAATAAACTTAGAGAATTATGAGCAAAATCCGTTTCAGCTTATGCAACTCATTGAGTATTTCCTAATGATTCTCATATATATTTAGCAAAAAATTTAGATAAACTTATAGTAACTGACTCAATTCCTATAAATATAAAAAGAGCTGAAAATATAGTAAATATGCAAGTTATAAGCATAAAACCTCTAATTGAAAAAATAATTTTTAGAGAATAAAACTTGTAAAAAAATAATAGAAGATTATACTAATTGTAATATTTACAATAATAATTTTATATGAATCACTTAATAAAAGAAGATAATTTTTCAAACATATGGGACCCAAATATGAGCATACCTATCCCAGCTATAGATATAGTTATTTTTACAATTTATCAAAATGAAATCTGTGTTGTTTTACTAAAACAAGAACTTGATTGAAAAAATAATTATATCTTACCTGGTTGAATAGTAGCAAAATGATATTCTCTAGAACAAAACTTTGATAATATTTTAGAAAGAAAAACAGGTATAAAATGAGTTTATAAAGAACAACTTTATACTTTTTGAAATCCAGATAGAGACAAAAGATGACATACTATATCAATAACATATTTTGCTCTTGTATGAATGGATAATTTTCTCAAAAATGTAGATTTAACAAAAGTTGCGATAGTAAAATACAAAGATATAAATGAAAACAATATAGGATTTAAGGAAAAGAAAATAGGAACTGACCATTTTGATATAATAAAATATGCAAAACAAAGACTAAAATGGAAATTAGAATACACAAATATAGCAAAAGATATGTTGCCAAAAAAGTTTAGAATGAGTCAATTGCAAGAAATTTATGAAATAGTACTTTGAGAAAAACTAGATAAAAGAAATTTTTGAAAAAAAATATTTAAATTAAATATGATAAAAGAAACTGGAGAATTAGATAAATCTACAAATAGACCTGCTAAATTATATAATTTTATAGATAGTGATTTAAAAATTTATGATGTTATGTAAAAATCCCAAGCCGTAGGCTTGGGATTTTTTGTTATTTTTTGTTCTTGAACAAAAAATATTCGATGAATTTATTTTTTTCACTAGATTCAATCCTAGTACAACCACTACTTACCAGATTTTCTGGTTTTGCATCAAGCAAAAAAATTGAAAAATTTCTTTTTGTCTCTAGTGATTTTTTAGTTGCAAATGATAGTGCATTTTTTTCATCACAATCGACATAAAAAGCCATTTTTTCAGCTTCATCTGAAACCTTATACCACATTTTGTATTCCCCTTTTTTAGCTAATTCAAAAATGAAGTTTTTATATTATAAATAAATGTAAATAAAAATCAAGTACTATATTTGTATTATCTACAATTGAATCAAATGAAGTAAAACGAGTATATGATTAATGCTTAAATGAATGAAAAAAGAAAACATTAGAGTTCAAAATAAAAGCGAGTATTCTACTCACTTTTATTTTGTAAAATTTCATCTTTTACTTCTTGTAATTTTTCATCACTAATTATCTGAACCTTGTCTCATAGAAACCTTGGTTTTGATTTAAATATTTCTATTTCAAAAAATGCTTTTATACGAGCAAATATTTCTCTATTATTATTATAATCTTGTTTTAAATATTTTTGTAAATTTGTTTCTACTCAATAAGTAGTTAATCACAATTTTTTAGAAATGTACATAGCTCTTTTTAAATGAAAATCCTGAGTAAAAAGCACTATTTCTGTAACTCAAAAAATCTCACGAGCTCTATAAAGAGAATCATAAGTATCAAATCATGCATAATCTAGATAAATATCAAACTCTTTAACCCCCTGCTTCATCAAATATTTTTTCATAACTTCTGGTTCATTGTAATTTAAAACAGAGTTATCTCCTGATACTATTATTTTCTTTATTTTTCATAACTTATATGCATTATAAGCAACTTTTAATCTATCTTTTAATATATCTGAAGGTTCTTTATTTTTTAGTACTGAAGCTCAAAAAACAAGTCATATGTATTGATTATCTAGTCATTCTACATCATAATAATAATTATCACTTGAAAAACTTAAAACGTAATAATTAACTCCTAATACAAAACTAAGAGTTAGAAATATTAAAACAAAAAATGAGATAATATATTTTTTCATTATAATATTTTTTCTAATAATTTATAATATAAAGGCATAAGAAAAACAATAAAAACTCAAATCAAAAACAATATCCTGCTCTTTGTAAAAAGTGGATTTGGATTTTTTTCATCTTTAATTATTTTTTCTTCTTCCATAAAAAAGTTTTAAAAAATATAATAATTTATCATAGTTTTATTAAATTTCTTTCATAAACTCAAAAACTCGACCAGTTTAAATTTCATTTAAACTTGGGACTCAAACAGTTTTCGTTTATTACAGAAAATTAATAAAACCAAATTTTCGAGTTTAGACTTAATTTTAAGTTTTTTTTATATATTTCCAAATTTTCTTCATATTTTCTAAATTATTTTGAAAAATATATAAATGTGTAAATATTATTTTATAAATTTAAAAGTAAATATAGTTTATTTGTAGTAAATCATCACTCTTGTCATATTCTTCCACAATAAAAAGTGGCATCTCTTTCATAATCAGCTTTCTTACTGTTTCATTCATATATTTTTTTCATTCATCTTCTTATTTCATCTGAGTTACTGATGACATGCTGTGTTCCATTTTCTGGAATATAAACTTTTTTGTAACCATTTTCATTGGCAAACTCTCAAACAAAACTTACCATATTTTCTACTATCGAATCAATGTTATAAACATTAAACATTTCTTTTCTTAAATTAAACCCTCTCACCACTAAATAATCCCTTTCTGATTCTAAATACATCATGAGCATTCAAATAATTTGCTTACTTTCATCATCAATTATGTTGACTGGAATATATCTTTCCTCATTATGTCTTTCTATATCCCCATCAGTACAAAGTTCACTTCCTGCCATAGCAAAATATGAAGTAATATTTTTAGAGACACTATATCGAATATTTTTTCACTCTCATGATTTTTGGTCTTGGAATTTATCCATTTCTTTTTCTATTTCTTTTTTAATTCTTATAGCTATAAATTTTAATTGAGTATAAAAAATATTAATAAAACAGCTAAATAACATATTGTTGCTTTCCAAATACTCTTGTTTAAAATTTTCATTATATAATTTTTTAAATTTTGGATCTTTAATTTTTTCTAATTTTCAAAATATATTTTTTAATTCTTCAAAACTTACCGATGAAAATTGAGATACTAATACCTCTCAAAAACTATCTTTGGTTATGACTCAAAATATATTACTCAAAGAATACAATCTCGCATAATCATAGTCAGCACTTCACATATTTTTTCTATATTCTTGTATTCTATAATCATCATTATAACTATACAAAACTCATAGAATTGGAAATAACTCTTTTAAATCAGTCGCGGAAGTAAAAAACTTTTTATAATCAAAATTTTCAAAACCAGATTTCTCAGTATTTGTTACTCATAATACTTCTTTTTCTATTTCTCAAATTACTTTTATGTCAATACTATGTCCATTTTTTAGTTTTTTCTCAGTTTTATTTAAAGATCTTTTGTATCATTCTTTTTTATATTTAATTTTTTCTAAGTGTTTAGAATTATCTTGTAATTCATAAGAAAGTAATTCTATAATTTTTTCTAAGGTATACCCGGTTGGTTTATATGCCATAAATACGGCTTCTGCAACCGTTTCATCCACTCTATCAAACTCTATAAAATCTGATGAAAGAAGTTTTTTAGAAGTTTCATTATAACTTTTTATTATTTCATCAAGCTTTTTTTCAGAACAACCTTCAACAACAAATTTTTGCACAAAAGTTTTAGTTAAAAATCATCATGTTTTATCAAGAATGATTTTTAACTTATTAAGCATTGGATGAAAATCTTTTCAAAATCATATTAAAATATCAACGTTATGCTCTAAATAATAATAATTATCACTATCAAAAGCATATTGCGTTATAAAATAAGATTTGGTAGAACTTCATGCTCAAAATCATAATCAACTATCTCTATAAAATCTTACTAATTTTCATAAAGTAATTCAAGTAAATCTATTTAAAAATTCTTCTAAATCTAATAATCCAATATTAATATCAAAAATAAATTTTAATAAATGCTGTTTTTCTCTATTAAAGATATAGTTTCACTCTTCATCCTTTCTGAAATAACTATTCGTATCATGTCAAAATTTATCTTTTAATAATTGTTCTTTTTCATTTACTTCTTTTTCGTGGTGCATTCATATCCCAGACATAAACCAAAATTGTGACATTAACATTTGGATAAGATCTACATAATTTATTTTTTCTTGTAATCTTGAATATATAAATTTTATTTTTATATCTAAAGTTCCACTAATACTAAAAAATTTAAAAAAAACATCTATATCTTTATACCTCTCAACATAATTTGTGAATATTTCTCTAAATGAAGAAAGTTTTACTGGTAAATTATATAATTCACAAATAGTTTTTAGATTTCCAAAAATATTTGATTTTTCTAAAATCAAACTTTTAAATAATGGATCTTCAAAATCTTTTACCGAAGTTATTTCTTCATCAAAAAAATTTTGAGGAAAATTTAAATTTGAAACAAATTTTTTTGATCAATCATTAGTAAAATTTTCATTAAAAAATCATATGAATTCCTCATTTAAATCTATTAATTTAATTTCAAATAAATTATATTTTCTAATAAATTTTATACAATTGACTATATTTATTCTCAATGTATTTATTTGATCCATGAAATTTTGAAAAACAGAGCTTGTTATAAAATCACTTATATCTCTAAAATCATCTAAAAATAAAAGTATAAAATCAATAGTAATATTTCATAAAATATCATTCACTTGAACATTTTTAAAATGTTTTTTGTCCCATTTTTCGCTATATTTTTCTCAATTCTCATTTATTCAAACAAATCTATTAAATTTTTGAAAAAATGGTTTATATAAAGTTTCTTTTGTATCAAGAGATGCATAATTTTCATTTTTTTCTATTCAAATTATCCTGTACAAAGCTGTTGATAAATCTCAATCTAAAATCCATTCTAAATCTATATCTACTCAAATTAATTCTCTCAAAACTTCTACTTCTTTTTCTACATTTTCACTTGTTGTTACTTTTCATACAAAACCCTTGATATAATCTATAAATCTACTAATTTCTTTATCTTTTAGAGTTCAAATTCAGACATTTTGTTTGTCAATAAAATCAAAAACTCTTTTTGAATATATCAGATTAACTCAAAATCATTTTATTCATTTATAAATCTTAAAAATATTTTTTAAAGTTCCATTTCACGCTTCTTCCAAAGTAAATTTTCTTCAAAACCATCATACACAGTTATCAATTTGTAAAGTACTTCATTTAAAATAAGTCATTTTATCACAATTGTTTTCTTGTGTTAATACTTCATTTATTCATTTTAATAATAAATCTTTTGCATTATTTATTTGAAAATATTCAATACATTGAAAAAAATAATTATAACTTTCCCATCTTTTAAAAGAATATAAATCAACATCAAAAATTCATTCAAAATCAAATCATTTTATTTTTTTTAATCATTTTATTCAGATTTCTATTGTAGAAAAAACTAAATCTTCATCTTGGTCAAAAGTAAAAACTGAAAGTAATTTTGAATTTTCATATTTTATAAAATTTTCTACCTTATTTTCTATTCACAAAGTATTACAAATTTTTGGAAATATATCGCATCTTATACTTATAAATTCTCTATCATTTTCAAAAAATGATATTACTTTTTCATCACATATATTAAGTTGTTTTATTTGTTCTTGAGAATAATGACTTTTAAGAGTATTTAGATTATGTAATTTTTCGTATGCATCAATCAAAATACTTGCAGGATTATCAAAACCAAAAGTAGTTTTAAATCTTCATCAGAATTTGAAAATTTCTGGATAACAAGATCTAAATTGATCTCTAAAAAATTCTAAGATCTCTCTTTTTTCTTTTTCATCATGTCTATTTGAAGTCATTAAAAGTGAACTCAGTCCTGGAGTTTTTAAATCGTCAGTGGTAAAGTGTTGTCATTCTGGTAAAAAAATTCACTCTAAAAAAGATATATAATCTAGGAGTGAATTTATTATCTCAACTGATTTTTGAATATCTGAAATACACTCTTCTAAAGGGTTTTTAAGGATCTTTAAAATAGCTTTTCAAACATCCGTTCAAAGAGCCTCCAATCAAGTATTTTTATATAATTCTTGTATATCAGAAAAATTCATAAAGATTTTTTATTTATATTTCTTTAATTTTATCATAAAAACACTAAAGAAACAAAAAAAATATGAATTATTCTTCATATTTTCTAAACCAAGTTAATTGTCTTTTTGCATAATTTCTATTATTCTTTTGGACTAATTCTATACATTGTTGCAAGCTTGTATTTCAATCTAAATAATCAATAACTTCTTTGTATCAAATAGTTTGCATTCCAAAATCATTTTTAGAGTATTTTTTAAGTAGATTTTTTACTTCTTCAACTAATCAAGAATCAAACATTTGTTTTATTCTTAAATCAATTTTTTCATATAATTCTTCTCTATTTCCAGAGTAAGGAGTTAAAAATAAAACATCATATTTTAGTTTTTTCTCAGTTCTAAAATCCTTTTTACTTTTTCAAGTTAATATTTTTACTTCCAATGCTCTTATTACATATCTATAATTGTTTGGATGCAATTCTAGAGCATATTCTGGATCTAAATCTTTTAGTTTATTCCAAATATACATATTTCAAAATTCTAATCTTTCCTTTTCTAATTTATCTCTTAAAACTTCATCAGCAGGCACTTTTGGAATATCAAAATCATATATTAAACTATCCATATAAAGTCAAGTTCATCAACACAATACTGGTATTTTTCAATTTGAAATTATTTCATTTATATGTTTTTCTGCTTCATTTTTAAACTCTCAAACACTATATTCACTATTAGGACTTATTATATCAATCATGTAATGCTTTATTCACTTCATTTCATCATGCATTATCTTTCAAGTTCAAATATCTAATTCTCTAAATATTTGTCTAGAATCAGTAGAAATAACTTCTGTATTTAACTTTTTAGCTATTTCTATACTAAGACCAGTTTTTCAACTAGCAGTTGGTCAATAAATAACAATCATCTTTTGTTTAACTGATTTTTTTTCTAGAAATTCGCTTAATTTATTTTCAAAAATCATAATTTTATTTTATAAATATTTATAAAAGTTTAAGAGTTTAAAGTATTTAATCAAGAAAAATATTTTTTTGTAAAAAAAGTTTTGACATATTTTTGTTTTTTAATAATATGTGTCTCGCTATTCAACTAGTGCCAATATAGCTCAGCTGGTAGAGCATTCGCCTTGTAAGCGAACGGTCATCGGTTCAAATCCGATTATTGGCTCCATTTTTAAAATAAATTACGAATTACGAGTTTAAAATAAAATTCTTATCTTTGATTCGTAACTCGTAATTTTTTTAAATTCTGGGCAGATTCCAGAGTGGCCAAATGGGGCGGACTGTAAATCCGCTAGCTAAGCTTTCGGGGGTTCGACTCCCTCTCTGCCCACCATTAAAACAAAAAAACATTAGCCGGGGTGATGAAATTGGTAGACATGTTGGTCTTAGAAACCAATGCCTAATCGCATGCGAGTTCGAGTCTCGCCCTCGGCACCATTCCAAATATATTTATATTTTTGATTCGTACTAGGCGAACAAATTAAAATTAAAACAATTATGAAAACAGGTATACATCCAGAATCAAGAGAAATCTTGTTAGTTGATAGAAGTGCGAATTTTGTATTAAAAGCTAATTCTACTGCTAAAACTGTTGATACATTTGAATTTGAAGGAAAAGAATATCCATGTATTTTTATAGAATCATCTTCTGCATCTCACCCATTCTATACTGGTGAACAAAAAATCCTTAAAACAGGAGCTGTTGATAAATTCTATGCTAGACAAAAGAAAATGGAAGAACTTGCAAAAAAGAAATAAAAAATTAGAAAAAACATTTCATATATGAAATGTTTTTTTATTTTTAAAATAATATTGACTTATATTTTTTTTGTATATAATCTAGTTACTTTCTATATCAAAGACAGTGGGCAAATGTAAGACCTACCGAGATAATAGAGGAATAGACTTAAAAAACTAAAAAGATTTTTATAAAAAACTCTATCCTTTTTCTTTGATTATATTAAAGAAATGGGATTTTTTATTTAGAAAGTAATATTGTATATATTAACAAAGTTAAAATGGCTGTTACAAAACAACAAAAATCAGAGATATTTAATGAATTAGTATCTAAATTTAAAGAAGCAAAATCAATTTGATTTTCATCTACTAACAAAATGACTGTTGAAGAATTTTCTGATTTAAGAAAATCTTTAAGAGAAGTTAATGCAACTTATACATTAGCTAAAAAAACTATAATGGTTAAAGCTATAAAAGAAGCATTAAATATAGATTTAGAAATAGCTAATTTAGAAGGTCAAATTTGAGCAATTTGTTCAAATGAAGATGCAGTTTCTGGATTAGGAAAAGTTAATGCTTTTATGAAAGAAGTTAATGGTAAAAAAGGTGATGCTTGAAAATTAGCTTGGTCAATTTCTATATTTGAATGAGAAGTTAAATCAGTTGAAGAAACTAAAGTTATTGCTTCAATGCCTTCTAGAGATACTCTACTTTCAAGATTGGTTGGATCTATGATGTCTCCACTTTCTTGAATGGCAAGATTCTTTGATGCTGCTGCTAGCGAAGTTGAAGCTCAAGGGAAAACTAAAGTTGGTGAATTAACAAAAAAAGAAGTTTCTGCTGAATAATTAATGTTTAGTATGATGATTCCCTATTTTAGGGAGTCATAAACTAACTATTAATAGTTAGAATCATTGTGGAACTGATTCAGTATCTGTTAAGAAAACTGAATCTAACAGATGTTGAAATAAATTCTACAATGAAAACATATATTTATATTTATAATTTTAGACAAAATGGCTGAATTATCAAAAAATGCTAATCAAATAATGGATTTAGTTAAAGAATTAACTATCGTTGAATTAAACGACTTAGTTAAAGCTATGGAAGAAGAATTTGGAGTTAGTGCTGCTGCTCCTGTTATGGTTGCTGGAGGTGCTGCTGCTGCTAGTGAAGACGAAAAAACTTCATTTGACGTTGTTTTAACTAATGCTGGTGCTTCAAAAATTGGTGTTATTAAAGTTATTAGAGAAATTACTGGTCTTGGATTAAAAGAAGGTAAAGACTTAGCTGATAATGGTGGTGAAGTTAAAAAAGGTGTTTCTAAAGATGAAGCTGCTGATATGAAAGCTAAATTAGAAGCTGCTGGTGCAACTGTTGAAATTAAATAATTATTTCAAAAAACAAAAAAGAACTCTTAAAATAAGGGTTCTTTTTTACTATACAAAATATAGTAAATTATTTGACTTTGTTTATAATAAAAATAAAATAGTCACGTATTAATTAATAACAATAAAAAGATGAAATACTTATACATATTGATAGTGACTATTTTTTTAGCTTCATGTTGAGCTTCTGTAGAAGAAAATAAAATAACTACAACAGATGAAAACACAACTGAAGTAACTAATGACATAAATTCTGAAGTAAATTCTTTAGATGAACAAAATGAAGATACTTCTAAAGTAACTAAAATAGAAGCAAATTATACTAACCCTGCAGGTCCAGTTGATATGGTTATAAGTTATTCTCTAGATTCAGAATGAAAAATTGAAACTATAGATTTAAGTGCTACTACTTTTGATTTAACTGAATATAATAAATCTGCTCAAGTTTTGGTTGGTAAAACAATTGATGAAGCAAAAATAACATGAATTGCTGGTGCTTCACTATTAAATGAAGCTTTTAAAAATGCATTAAAATAATTATATATGAAAAAATCTAGAGACTTATTTTGATCAAGACTTGATATAACTATATATTCTGAAAAAATAAATGAAGAAATTATAGAAAATTGCTTTGAAGAAGCAATAAAATTTGAGAAGAAATATTCTAGATTTATAAAATGAAATTATTTATATAATTTAAATAAAGAAAAAAGTTCTCAAATAGATTGAGAACTTTTTTCCATTATAGAATTATGTAAGAAAGTATCTGATTTAACAAATTGATATTTTGATATTACTATTCTTCCCTTTTTAGAAAATATTTGATATGGAATTGAAAAAGAAAAACAAGATGAAAATATATGATATAAAAACATAGAAATAATAAATGATTATATATATTTAAAAAATTGAGTTTCTATAGATTTATGAGCAGTTTGAAAATGATATATTATAGACAAAATATATAATATTATAAGTAAAAATTATGATAATTTTATAATAAATTTTGGTTGAGATATAAGGGTAAAAGGTAAACATACTATATATTTAGAAGATCCACTTGATGATAAAAAAATAATTTGAGAAATAGAACTAGAAAATATATCCATAGCATCATCAAGCCCAAACAAAAGAAAAACTATAAAATGACATCACCTTATAAATCCAAAAAATAAAAATTCTCAAAGTGACAAATTAGCTTTATTTGTTACTCATAGATTATCTAGTTTTTCAGATATCTTTTCTACTGCACTTTTTGTAACTCCGCTTGAAGAGTCAATTAAGGTTTTATGAAAAATAAATTGATTGGAATGACTAATAATTGATAAAAATTGATCAATTTATAAATCAAACAATTTTAATTGTAAATTAAATATTATATAAATAATATATTTACTATTTTTATAAAAAAAATATAATTAATAAGTTCACTTATTAATTTATTTTTTTAATTTATTAATATGAAAAATATATTAAGTTTTATAAATTTGGAAAATCTAAAAAACAACATTAAAAATATTAGTGTTAGATTTCCAGTATCAGTTTTATTAGTTATTATAGTTACTACCTTGTTTATTTTAACTGTGCATATAGATTTTTTAGAATTAACTAAGACAAATATATATAGAGTTATTTTTTCATTGATAGTAACATTTTTCTTTTCAGTTAGTGTTTATATAAGCACCGAAAGTTTAAATTTAGAAAACTTAAAGAAAAATGCTTTTCAAATAATTCCAATACTATTTTGAATATTTTTCTACATAAGTTTCAAAACTACTATTGATGATTTTGAAAATACTGTATTTTTCATTTTAAGTTTATCATGAATTTTATCATACTTATTTTTTGCACCATACATAAAAAAAATAATTGATAAAAACATAGAACAAAACACATATTATACTTATTTTTACAAGATAAGTGTGGTATTTTTAACAGCAATAATTCTTTGATTTGTATTATTTGTATTATGATTTATAGCAATTAATACAGTATTTACACTGTTTGATATAACATGAATATATAATGAAAAATTAATTTGAGATTGGGCAAGTATTGCATTAGCTTTTATAACTCCATTATTTGCTTTAACTCAAATACCAAATAAAGAAAATTATAATGAAAATAAATTTAGTGAAAATGCATTTTTTTCATTTTTAACAAAATACATTGCAATTCCCTTTATCTATGTATATTTTATAATATTATATGCTTATTCAATCAAGGTTTTATCTCATTTTTCTGATTGGCCAAAATGAGAAGTAAGCTGGATGGTAATAGGATTTTCTAGTTTTGGTTATTTAATATATATATTTTCATATATATTTGAATCAACTAATAAATTTATTTCCACTTTTAGAAAAGGTTTTCCATATGTAGTTGTACCTCAATTATTTATGCTATTTTATGCAATTTACCTAAGAATAAATCAATATGATATAACTGTAAATAGATATTTTGTTGTAATATTTTGACTATGGTTAGCGGTTTTATCAGTGTATTTTATATTTTCAAAAAGAAAAAATTTAAGCACTATACCTAGTGTATTAACTATTTTTATAATCATAATATCTATTTGACCTTGGTCAGTTTATAATTTACCTGAATCAAGACAATACAATAGATTAGTTGTAAATTTAGAATCAGCTTGAATACTTAAAGATTGAAAAATAATTCCTCTTCAAAACTATAGTGATATAAATGCTGATTTATCAAAAAATATATATTCTTGAGTAGAATATGTTTGCCAATTTAACAATTGTGAAAAAATAAAAGCTTTGTTTCCAGATCAATATAATTCTTTGGTTGATGAAGAAAGAAAAAACTTTGAAAAAAGAAAAGTTGATGATTTAAAATATTTTGAAAATGATCCAGTTAATATAAAACTAGTGGAAGAAAGAGTATTTACTTGACCAAGTAGATGGCAAATTCCTAGTTATATAAATGATAAAATCAAAGTTAGATATTATTTTGATGACGCAAAAAACCAAGAAAGTATAAATCTATTTGTTAACAAAGACATATTTCCAATTAATATAGAATGATATTCTAAAATGTATTCATTAAATAGTAACATTGGAAATACTGAAAGTAATTATTGAAATGTAGACTTATTATTAAATAAGATAGATATTATATGAAATAATAGAGTAGTAGTAGATACAATTGATATAAAAGATATAACAACTCAAATAGTTAATAAATATAAAGACAGCTCTATTAATAATCCAGATCTTAAATCTGAAGATTTAACATTTATTGTATGAAATTACAAGATTATATTTACTAATTTAAGTATAAAAAATCCTGATTATACTTGAGAATTAAAATATAATAACAATTACGCAAATTGATATATATTAATAAAATAGTATATTAAAGTTGCTTTTAAAAAGATTTTTAATAAAATACTGCCATACTTAAAAATTAATTATAAATAAGATTATGATAACAGCAATGTGATTAAAAGGTGGGACAGTTATTAAAATTGGTAATGATTTACTTTTAACATTAAAAAAAGAAATTCATAGAGGTGGTAGAGGTGCTACTAACATAAAAGTTAGATTTAAAAATGTAATAGCTGGAAACACTGTAGATAGAGTTTTTGATAGTGAAGAAAAATTGGAAGATATCATTTTAGAAAGATCTAAATTTGAATTTTTATATGAATCTGCTGGAGAATATTATTTCATGGATCAAGAAACATATGAACAAATTGAAATAAATGAAGAAGATATGTGAGACGCATTAAACTTTATTATTCCAGGTTTAATAGTAGATATTCAAAGATATCAATGAAGATTAGTTTGAGTTATACTTCCTGCTTCAGTTAAATTATTAATTACTGAATGTGAACCAGGTGTAAAATGAAATACTGCTGATGGTAGAGTTACTAAAGAAGCTATTTTAGAAACTGGTTTCGCTATAAAAGTTCCTGGATTCGTTGAATCTGGTGAATATGTTATGATAAATACTGAAAGTGGTGAATACCAAGAAAGAGCAAAATAAAAAAAATACTGAAATTTAAAATTTCAGTATTTTTTTTATTTTTTCATATGCATTACAATTTTTATTTATGTAATTTCCTAAACTCTCAAACATTACTTTATAATTATTTTGATTATTTATGAAGTCAGAAAATCATTTTTTAACTCAAGTTCAATTAAAATCTAGCATGATTTGATTATAATCTAAATTATAATTGTCCATAATAGACAAAAATCTTAGATAATCATCTATTTTTTCCGTGTGTGCATCATTGTTTTCTTTATAAATATCCCAAAGTGTAGCTTTTCAAAAAATAAGTGAATTTACTAAACTATTTTCTCATCTAACAAAATTTATATCACAATATGATATAAAATCTTGATAATCTTTTAGGTCAATAAATGGCATTGGAATTACGTTATCTATTTTTATATCTAAATTAGGAAAACCAAATATAAAGAAAAAAGTATCTTCAAAATTACGAGTTTTTATAAATTCAAGTATTTCATTTAATGTATTTTTATAAACAAAGATTGAAACAATCTTACTTGATTTTGGTATAGAAAAGAAAAGATTATATTTGTCTAAGATAAAATTTAAAAAATCATCTCTATTAACATTTTCTTCACATTTATTTATCAAAATTCATCAAGTTTGTTCAAGTAAACTTGGAATAAAATGAGTTACTTCTACATTTTTAACCTTGTAATTTGTTAGATGTAGGTTTTCAACTCACCTATGAAGCAAAAAATATCAAAAATTTATAAGTTTTATATTTTCTCAAGATAAATTTAAATATGAAAAATCAATCTTTCTATCAAAAAAGTTAAAAATAATATTATTGGGTTTGAAATCATGAATTTTTGATAAATCAAAATAAGACAATTTAGCTAACAAACTATCTCATTTTATCATATTTTTAAATAAATTTTCATCATTTGAAAAAATTCTAAGCTCGTAATTTGTATCATCCTTTAACATAATAGAAGCTAGATTTATAGCAAATCACAGGTCTCAAAAATTATCAATCACATCTATATAAAAATCAATCTTCATCTAAAATAATATTTAAAATTAAACTATAAGATTAGTATAACTTTATTTAATATTTTTTCCACTAAAATATAGCCTTATTTTTTACTTTTAGCTTAATAAATGTTACAATTAAATTAATAATTATTAACTTTTATAAAATGTTTCATTTCAAAAGTATATTAATTCAAAATTTTAGAAGTATAGGAAACCAAAATATCAGTTTTTGAGAAAATAAAACTGTTTTTGTTGGTAAAAATGATAGTTGAAAAACAAATATTTTAAAAGCAATTGAAAAATTGTTAAATTCAAAAAACATAAAAGAAAAAGATTTCAAAAACATAAAAAAACCTCTTTTAATTGAAGCGATTGTTTTACATGACTGAAAAGAAATAAGTATTAGTCTAGAAGCAAATTTCAATTGAAAAGAAGTAATAACAAAAAGAAATGACACAAAAGAAATAGTAGAATTAACTAAACAAATAAATGTTATATATATACCTAGCGATAGGCAAATAAACAAGGAAAATAAGGAAAATGGTTATATAAAACTAATAGATTTAATACTAAAAAATAAAGAAAGCAAAAAAGAATTTATAAAACAAACAAAAGAAAAAATAGAAGATTTAAATTCTAAATCTGGTAGAAAAAAAACAACACTATTAATCACACTTTTGAAACTATATTTGTATAGTATAAATGAAAAAAACAATAAAAATTTCACTATTTTTATAATAGACCAACCAGAAAATTTCTTGCATCCACATGCTACAAAGATGCTTGATAGTGTTTTACAACAAATCTGAGAAACAGAAAATACACAAATATTTTACTCTACTCATTCTACAGAACTAGTTTCAAATTTCAGAAAATGAAAATATGAAATTTCAGATATCATCTTTGTAAAAAGTATAGATTGAGACACAAAAACTAAAACAATAGATAATTCAGATGGTAGATTTAACAAGATAATGATAAACCTAATCTTTAAAAATGCCTCTATATTTTTCTCTGATTATGTAATCCTAGTAGAATGAGAAACAGAAAAAATCTCTATTCCAAACATATATGAAAATGTTTCTTGGGGAAAATATTCAAATATAGATAGTAAAAATTTAGACAAAGAAGAAAGACAAAATTACTTTAATCTGAATTATAAAAACATAAGTGTAGTTGATGTATGATGAAAATGAGCTTTGTATGAATGGTACATTTTTGCTTGTGAATTATTTGGAAAAGAAAATGTAATAGCACTAATTGATAGAGATGACAATTTCTATATAGATCACGATATGATTATAAAAGCAATTAGAAGTGTATACAAAGTATGACATATTTATGAAAACGAGTTCAAAAAATATAATTGGATAGTTTTGGATTGAGAATTTGAAAATTATTATAAGATTGATTCTATAAAAACATATATAACTGATGAGGTAACAACAAGAGCTGAAAAATTTTGAGATGATTTTGATCAAGAAAAATTTGATCTAAGTTTAGCTAAGCTAGATTCTAGGCTAAATAATTTAAAATATGCAAAAAAGATATCTACAGCTTATGAAAGCATATTCAACGCATATTTTAGAAAATATTCTAAACCAACAATTGCATTTAATCTATCAACTCGGTTAACAACAAATAATTGATATGATAAAAGATTACTTAAAATATTTGCAGATATGATTGAAAAATTTGATAATAAAATTTAAAAAAAACGTTATAGAAAAGTAAAAAGCACGCCTGCGGCGTGCTTTTCTTTCTGTTCACTTCGGTGGAACTATGGCACAACGTGCACATTTTCCCCTATTTGGACATTCGATAACTCCGCCATATTGGCGAACTAACTTGATTCCAGTTGAACCACATGTCAAAGTACGTCTTTTCTCAGACTTTTGCTTTTTCATAATCATATCCCCTTTTGTTTGTACACAATTGTACGAACAAAATATTAGTAGAAAATAAAGATTTTGCAAATTTATATTAAAATTATGTTAAATATTTATTTTAAAAAATTTAGTTTCATTAATTCTAATTTTAATAATGAAAGAGTAAGATAAACATTATTATCTGATTCTGATAATCATTTATCTTGAGGAAATTTACTTAAAAACTCTGAAATTTTTGTTTCTAACTTATCAATAAATAAATTATTAATTTTTACTTTATTTTTAAAACTAAGTTTTGAAATTATTTTATCATACTTAATTACTAAATCATTAACTTTATTTTGGTATTTACTATCCAATTTACTCTTTATTGAATTATAAAATGATTCATCATTGTCTGATAATCAAACTCAAACTATTTTAATTTTATCACCTATTAACAAATTCATTCAATCTAATTTTTCTGAATAATAAACTATTACACTATTTCATAACTTAATGCCTAGTTCTTTATTTACTATTTCATCATTTAATGATACTGCTGTAGAATATTCTATTCAAGAACTTGTAGTTATATAAACTTGTTTTCAATCTTTACCATCTTCTATTTTTGTTATTTTTCAATAAATAGTTGATTCTGTATTTGCATCAACACTAGCAGTTGTAACTGCAGTTGTAGTCATAATATCATCCTTGTATTTTGTACAAGTCCATTCTACTTTGGTATCTGCACAATACATTTTAGTTCATCACATAACTTTTCAATCTGTCATAAAATAACTATTACAACCATCCGTTGCAGCTTCACAAACAGATCATTTTGCAACTTCAAAATCAGAAACATTGTCATAAACTACATATTCAGCACTTACTGAAGATAGAGAAAAAGCTAATACTGCAGTTGTTATAAATATATTTTTTATTTTCATAATATGTTTTAATTAAATTATAAATTACTTGTTGTAATATTTATAACGTCATATATTTTAAAAAGTGACATATTATTTTTAATTCATTTTCTCACACAAAAAAAGCTTGGTTAAGAGTTGTGTTTTAAACAAGCTTTTGCTTTATTTCAAATGATAGAATCATAAATTAAAACTTAAATATTTTCTCATTTTTTATAATTGTTTTTCTTAATTTTCATATAATTTATCTAGCAACTTTTAAACTTGTTAGCATTCATTCAATTTTGCAAGAATATTTTTATATTACTAAAACTTTTTAAATTTAAAATAATCTTAATATAATGAAAATAAATTATATTTTAATTTAAAATTTATGAAACAAGTAAAGAATATCAAAAAAAATTTTATTATATCTATTATTTTTTTATTTTTAACATTATTAATATATAAAATACTTGATATTACATTTATAAATCATTGTAAATATTTTATTGAGGAAATTACAATGAAAAAATGTGTAAATATGAGTTTTGAAGCAACACCTTTTGGAATACTTATTTGGATTAATTTTATTTCATTTTTTATACTTTTTATAAAATTAATAGCTTATTCTATAATATATATAATTAATAAAATTAAAAACAATGAATCATAGTACTAAACTAAGTTAAACTTTTTCTAAAACTTTAACTTGTAAATAAAAATGGTGGAGTATATTAGTGAAAAATTGAACACATTAATAGTTTAATTATATTTTTCTTGTAAATTTTCTAAAAGATAAAATTATTTGGTATAAAAATGTGATATAATAATATTTTTAAAAATAAATAATAATAATATAGATTTTTTATTTTTATATCAATATAATCTAAAATATCTATTTTTTGATTGTAATTATTAATTATTAATTATTAATTTATTTGTTTCTCACTTTAAATTTTTATAATCTAAAATATAAATTCCATCATTATTATAAAAATTAAAACTATTTAATAAGTTTTTTATTTCATTTACTTTTTCATTATCATAGTAATTCCAAACTCATATATTTGGTTTTTTTCAGATATATTTAATGATTTTATTATTACTATTATAATAATATAAATTTAAATATTTATATTTAAAAGTACCTTGATAAATATCTATACATATTTCTTTATCGCAAATAGTTTTTAATAATTCTTCATCTTTAGGATAAATTCATCAGTTAAATCAAAAATATAAAAATAAATGTCAGATAAAAATCATTGTAAGAATATATCAAAAAAATATATTTATAATTTTTTTATAATCTTTAAAAATATTTCATTCTAACAATAATATTGTAATTGGTATTGTTATTAAAAGTCATAAAATTAATGTATAAAATGGTATTATATTATCTATATTTGATTGTAAAAATAAATTTATACTCATTGAGAAAAATGAAATAACAAAAATTCATATTAAAGCATTTAAATATTTAGAAAATGATTTAAAATAAAATATAGCTCAAATAAATGTTAAAAAAACTATAAATAATGCATTATAATAATAATCATATATTATTATTCATTCAAATTTTAATAAAAATACTATAAAAGTAACTATTACTAATATTACATTCACCATATATTATTTGTTAGTGCTAAAAATAAAAAAATTATAAAAAAAGAAATGGCTGGCAAAATCATTAGTATCCAAATAATCCATAATGGTTCTATATTTTTATATCTTAAATATAATAATACAGGAAGTGAAAATATAATTCAAGATGTAGCTATAACTACGTTTCAAAAATGACTTACTTCTTGTCATTTTTCCCGAGAAAAATATCAATCAAGTAAAAAATATATAAAAACTATTAGCCAAGATACAACAATCAAATAATAATTTTTATTTAAACAATTATTTTTTGAAAAAGTTAATCAATATACTAAAAATAAAATAACATTCGGAATAATTAAAAATAAAAATTCATCCATAAAAAATAATTAAAAGTAATTCAAATTATAATACTGATTATTATAAAAAGTCCAGAACATTAAATCCTTATTAAATTTTGAAAAATTAAAACAAAAAAACTAAGCAATTGCTTAGTTTTTTATTAATACTTAATTTTAAAATCTTTATTTAATTTTTTATCCAAAGCATATAATACTCTATCTGATTCAGAATAATCAATTCAATTTATTGAACAAATTTCTTTTAATTTTAATAGATAATCAATATATAATTTTATAATTCCTTCAATTTTTAATCATTTTAAAGACATATCTTCTCAATAAATAAACCTGAAAACTCTTTGGTCAATTATTTGATAAATATTTGGATTTTTAAATCTTAATATAGTTGATGCCATTGCTAATTTTATTCACTTTGTATTTAATAATCTTTCTAATAATTTTGATGTTAAATTAATATCTAGTATATTAGATTTCACATCTATGCTATTTATTAAACTTAATGTTTCATTATCTAAAATAGCATATCTATTTACTTTCCATAAAACAATTTCATTTATTATTTCTTGAGAAAAATCTCAATTAGTATTATCCAATTTTTTAGTTAACTCATTTTGAAAATTATAAACAAATTCTTCTTCTCAAATATTTATATCTTTAATAGTTTTTAATTCAGTCATCTTAGTAAAATTATTAATATCATAAAATAAGTTTAAATTGCATTTAACTTATATTAGCCTTTTATACAAAAATGTCTAGACATTAAATCCTTATTAAATTTTTCACACAAAAAAAGCTTGGTTAAGAGTGCAATCTCAACCAAGCTTTTGCTTTAATTTAAATGGTGGGACATTCGGGGCTCGAACCCAAGACCTTCGCCTTAAAAGGGCGCTGCTCTACCTACTGAGCTAATATCCCATTTATCCCTAAAGCTTGTGTATTGTATAAAAAAATTTCATTAATGCAAATTTTTTTTAAACTTTTTTTAGAGATACTATATTTTTTTTCTAGGAATCAGTAATTCTCAGTCATAAATGACTATATTTGTCACATTATTTCAGTCAAAAACAAACATTTCTTCCCCTATTTTGAAATCAAATTTTCACTTAATTTTTTTTCATAAATTTATTTCATCTAGCACTTCCTTAGATAATTCTATAAATGTTTTATTTTTAAATAAAATCTTTAAATCAAAAAACTTATTTTTATCAAAATTTTCTATTGTTTGAGCCATAGATAAATCTAAACTTCAAACCTTTGTTCTTCTAAGTTTTGTTATATATCAACCAGTTTTAAAAATAATTCACATATCATACGCTATACTCCTGATATAAGTTCCAGCGCTTACTTCTGCTCTAAAACTAGCAGTTGGATAAGAAAAATCTAGTAATTCTATATTGTTTACAAAGGCTTTTCTCTCATTCATCTTGAAATCAGTATCACCTGCAACTATCATATCAATTGCCTTTCTTCATCAAATCTTTAATGCGCTATATTTTGGTGGGATTTGAAGTATTTCTCAAGTAAATTTAGTTTTTAATAATTCTTGTATTTTTTCTTTTGTTATATCTTTTTTAGCTTTTTCTTGAGCTTCTTCTGATATATAATCAACTTGTGTTCATAAATCATAAGAATCACTTTGTCAGTCAAAATTTATACTAAATTCATACTCTTTTGTATCTTTTTCAAAATATGGAATAAGTTTTGTGTAGTTTCAAGCAGCAATTAAAAGACCGCCTGTTGCCAGAGGGTCTAGTGTTCAAGTATGACCTATTCTTTTAGTGTGCAGTTTTTTTCTAAGTACAGCAATAGAATCAAAACTTGTGAAATCTAAAGGTTTATCTATTAAATAAAACATAAACTAAAAATTGTAATCAAAATGAGAAGGTGAAGAAAAAAATCTAGGAGTTGTATCTATTCAAAGCTCTGGTTGAATAAAATCAAATTTTTTAAAATTAAAATATCATAGATCTAAAAATATTTTTCAAATCATATCATTTTTAGAAATAAACTCAGTTCTTCAAATACAATTTGAAAAACATTCTCTAGAATCAGTAGAATGATTTCTATTATCTCACATTACAAAATATTGGTCTTTATCTAAAAGATATTGTTGTGATGACTTACTTACTCAAACAAAAGTATTTCAATTATTTTCTTCATTTAAATATTTTTCATCCAATTGTACAAAATCTGGAGTATCTTTATTTTTAATAAAAACTTTTCAATCCTCTATTTTTATAGTATCTCATGGTACTCAAATAATTCTTTTTAAGAAATATTTTTTAGCATCATTAACATAAGGTTTAAATACAATTACATCTCATCTAGTAGGATTTCATAGCAAATATGAGATTCTATCTACAATTATAAATTCTCTATCAAAATATGATGAATACATTGATTGACCACTTATTTGAAATGGCATAGCTATAAATGTTCTTATAACAACAACCACAACTATAATAATAGCTAAATCTTTGAAAAAATCTAAAATTTCAGAATGTTTTTTAACATTTTCTTCTATTTTTTCAATAATTTCACCTGTCTCTTTTTTCTTAAATTTAAAAAACATTTATTTTTGTATTATTTAATATTGATGATATTATATGATTTTTTTTATAAAATCAATAAAAAGTACCTTTTGGTACTTTTTATTATTTATCATCATCTGTTTTTAGCCAATCTGGAATTTTCATTCAATCATCCCAAAGCTCAGAATCAGAAGATTTTTTATTATCAATTACTTCTTCATTTTTAGAAGTTGCTTCCTTAGTTGAAACTTTTTTAGAAGTTTCTTTAGTATTTGGTTTCTTAATTACTTTTTTTGAATCAGTATCAAAATTTTTTTCTACTTCTTCATTGTTATTATTTTGAATTAATACATCTAAGAAATCATCTTTTTTAGTTTGTTTTTTTTCTGTTTTTTTATCTAGTTTTGGAACTTCTTTTTCAACAGCTTTTTCCTCACTAAAACTTCATTTTAACCAATCTGGAAGATTAGAATCGTCAAATTTTGGAACATCTTCTTCAACTTCTAATTTAGTAAAATTATCTAAATCTTCTTTAGTTTCCAATTTAGGTTCTTCAATTTTTTCTTCTGTTTTAACTTCTTCAATAATTGATTTTTCTACTTCTTCATTTTCAGTTTCTGAATCATCACTAAAACTTCATTTTAACCAATCTGGAATTTCAGATTTTGTTTCAGTTAATTCAGGAACTTCAATAGTTTTTTCTTCACTAAATGAAATATCTGGTTCAACTACTACATTTGGTTCTTGTTCTATTTTTGCTTCAGCAACTTTTTCTTCTGGTATTTTTGTTGTTTTTTCTAAAACCTTAGTTTCTGATTTTTCTAAATCTCACATAGGATCTTCACTAAAACTTCATTTTAACCAATCTGGAATTTCAGATTTTGTTTCAGTTAATTCAGGAGTTATAATAGATTTTTCTTCTTTAGTTGAGACTTTTTGTAAATCATTTTTTGTAGAAAAATCATTATTAAAATCAAACTCGTTTTCATCACTAAAGATATCTTTTGCTTCACTTCACAATATATCTTCAATACTTTCTTCTTTCTTATTTTTTTCTTTTTTTCAAGATGTCTTATCTCAAACAAATTGAATAAAACTTATATCTTTATCTTCATTTACTATCTTATAATAAATATAAAATAATCATATAATTCATGAAACTCAAAGTATGATATAAAAAATTATTTTAAATACTCCAAGTAATATATCAATTATTCATCCAGAATCATTATTAGGATTATCAATTATTGGATCTTTTACTTCTTCAGGAATATTTCAAACAGAACCATATATAAATGTATTTAATATAGCTTTAAAATCAGTTTTTTCTTTTACTGTCATTATTTCATCACTTGCTATATTTTCAAGAATAACTTTTCATAATTCTTTGTTTTCATCTATATTTGAATTTTCTCAAATTACTTCTAATTTTGCAATAAGTACATCATAACAAGTTAATTTTTCATCTGTAATTTCTAAAGCAGTTTGATCATTACATTTTATATCTTTTGGAATTAAGTTTTTCAATGCATTTAATGAAATAGCTTTTTCAGATGTATCAGTTTGTCATTCTATTAATAATGATTCAAGTAAATCAATTATATCTTTTCAATTAGTTATATTTGATTCTTCTATAAATCCTTCAAATTCTATAATTACGTTTGTTTTTTCTCTATTATCATTCCATTCATCTTTCAATTTTTGAACATACATTAATCATTTTAATTTATATTCTTTTGGAAAATTTGAAACTCATAATTTAATTTTTTCTAGTTTAAGTTTTACACTTTCACTAACTCATTCAAAAACTATAGTATTTACATCAACAGATTCTTCTATATATTCTTTAACTATTTTTATATCTTTTGAATCTAATAATTTTCAAGATGAATCTTTTGTATATAATCTAACAACTTGTTCTTTTGAATCATTTATATCAACTAAAATTGCACTTTTTGAAATATAACTATCTTGATATTTATTATCTTCATCATCATCATTTCATCAATTTAAATCAGAATCATTTGCTATATCAAAATCTGCTACATAATTAGAAATGCTTCAAGAACTAGCTCAAAGATAGAAATAAATATTGTCTATTTTATCTTTTAAAGTAATTGTATCATTTTCATCAATTTCTTGATTTGTAAACACTACTAATCAAGGTTTTTTAGCTTTTATATAATTTGATAAATCTTTAACTACTTTTTTAGTTATTTCTTTACTTTTTGTTGATTCAGAAAGTTTCAAAGTAACTAAATGAGAAGATTTTCAATCATCATAAGTATAATTAAATGAACCTTCTTTTGTAATTGTATTACCATCTCACATATCCCACAAATAGCTTGTTGCATTTCCTAAACTCTTATCAAAAAATACATAGTCATTTCATATAGATATATAATCAAAATCTGGTTTTAATACATTTGCTACATTTATAGTAACAGTTTTAGTATTTGAAAAACCTTTATATTTTACTTTAACTTTTGCAAATTTTTCTCCTGAACTTTCATATTTATAAGCAACAGAATTAGTATCTGTTTCTTTATCATAAAATCCATCTCAATCAAAATCCCAAGAAAATTTTACTTTAGAATTAAGATTTTGTCATAATATATTTTCTACATTTGAAGTAAAAACTACTTCATCTCATATTGAAACCGAACTATTATTTACATTTAAATCAACAATTGGTGTATTTACATTATCTCAAGTAAGAGTTATAAAATACTTAGAACCATTTAAATCTTGTGAATTACTTCTTGCTTCATTATTATCTTTCATAATAACAACAAAATAATAATTTCACGTTACTTTTGGTAATACAAATGTAGTAGATTCAATTTTTGTTGCTCTAAAATCTTGAGGTTCTGGATCTAAATCTGTATAATAATACCATAGATATGATTGAATTACTCAATCTAAATCTTTTGCTCAAAGTGCATTTACAGAAACTAAAACAGGATCTGATTCACTATCTTTTACTCTTATATCTAAACTAGATAGAGTTGGTTTTAAATTTTCAACTTTTACATTTACTTCTTGACTTGATTCTTTTCAAGTTTTAGAACTTTTTACACTTAATTTTACTTTACTACAACCTAATTCATCAAATTTTTTAGTAAAATTTTGTGAACTATAAATTGAAGTTCCTAATTTCCAAGAATATGACAATCAAGTATTTTCTCAAGTAACATCTAAACTCTCACCTCCATCAAATGTAAATGTGTCCACTCTATTTACAATATACGCTCATTCTCAATTACATGCATTTTCTTCATAAGAAACATTATTTAATTTAGTATCTTTTAGTGAAATATATGCATAAGGTTGATCTGTATCTCAAATATAAACATTTTTTGAAAATGTATTTGAATCATCATTTTCATCAACAACTTTAAGTTTTACAGAATAAACTCATGATTTACTAAATGTATGAGTAATTGTATCTGTTTTTCATCATTCTTTTTCACCATCACCAAAATCCCATTCATAGAAACTTGCTTTAGGAGAATCTGCTACTAATCTAACTGGTTTTTCTCTTTGAGAAACTCTAGGAAAAGCAAAGAATTCAACTGAAAGTGTAGATTTAATACTTATCTTTTGAGTATTTTGTGCTGACATATCATCAGGATCTGTAACTTCTAAAACAACAGATTGATCTCAAATTGACGAAAAAGTATAATAACCATTTGATCAATTGAAATTTGGATTATCTAAAACTACTCTTTCACCATTTATAATCCAACTAAATGTTAATTTTCCATCATCACTAAAGTCTGCATCAAAAGAAGAAGTTGCATCTAAAAATACTGTATTTGGTTTATTTGGAAAAGGTACACTATAAACATATTTTGCTTCTGGTGCTCTAGAATTTATATGTATAATCTTATAATCTACATCAGTTTGTCCAGATGCATCTGTTACAAATAGTTGAACATTATATTTTCATTTTTCTGTAAAAGTATGAGTAAAAGTTGAAGCTGTTTTATTTAATATCTCTTTATCATTTTTAATATCAATTATCTTCCAAGAATACGTAAGATTAGTATTACTTCAAGTAGGATTAGCTGTAAAAGTAAATTTATCACCTAAATAACCATCTTCACTAGTAGTTCTAATTGTTGCAATAGGATTATGAACTTTTAAAAGAAATTTTCTCTCAACAGTTTTATTTTCATTTGTTGTTAGTTTCAGTTTTACGGTAAATTCTCATTCTCATCCATAAGTTACCCTTTCTACTTTTGGTCCACCATCATAAATTCTTGTTATACCATTTCAAAAATCCCATTCAGTTTTTAAAAATTTAGTACCAGAAGTTGGCGTTGAACTTGTTGCATCAAAAAGTAATCCATATCTAGCATCATCAGGTAAAAATTTAAGTTCTTCTTGTTGTCATAAATATTCACTATTTACTTTTAATATGATAGATGCTATTTTTTCTTTAACAACTATATCAACTCTAGAAGAAAATGGTAATACATCGTTAAATCCTAAACTATTTTTATGGTTTGAAGTTACATCTAAAAATACTGAGTAGTTTCATTCTTCTTTAAATATATAAGTCATTGAAACTTTATTTCATATAACTTTTCTTTTTCATCATTCATTTATCCACCATGTAAAATTATGATTTTCTAATTTAGTTCAAGTTGGATCTTTTACACCTCATCTAAGAGTAACAGTTAAAGGCGCATTTCATGTAGATGGAAATGATTCTACAATACCAGTTATTTTTTGAATATTTGTTTTTTCCATATAATTTTCAATTGAAGTTGCAATTTCTTCAAAAAATGCTGAGTTTTCTGGATATTTAACTCATTTTTCAATTGAACTTTTTAAATAATTATAATAGTTTTTATTTGCTAAACTATCTGGTAGATAGTTCATTCATTCTTTTGCATAAAATAAAATCCTAGCTGCGATATATGCATCTATCTTTCAATCAACCTCAAATTTATTTCTTAATTCTAAGTATTGATCTGTCATTTTATACCTATACTCATTAAAAGTTTTATAATCAACTTGTGTCAAAGTAGTATAAGATTCTCCGCTTGTATCAGCTGAATAAGCTAGATTAGAATTAACAGCTAATGCAGAAAATATAAACAATGCAACGATAATTTTTTTAAACATATCTAATATTTAACAAATAGTTATTTGAGATAATATTACCATAATAAAAAATATTGAGCAAAAAACTTATATAGTAATTTTATCATTTTAGCTTGACTTTTTGGTATTTTTATACGAATAAATATACCTTTTATATACTTTTTTATATTTTCTCTTGATTTTTAAAATTAATCATTATAATAAGGATTAGAAATTTTTATGATTTCTATATTATTTTCCTAAGCAAAAGCATTATGGATTTAAACAAAGCGCAAGTTATTGGTAGAATTACACAAGATTTAGAACTAAAGCAAACACCTAATGGACAAAATGTTTTAAGTTTCTCATTGGCTACTAATAGAAATTGGACAGATTCAACTTGAAATAAACAAGAACAAGTAGAATTTCACAATGTGGTTTTATGGTGAAAATTAGCTGAAATAGCTATGCAATATTTATGAAAATGAAAAAGGGTTTTTATAGAAGGTAGACTTCAAACAAGAACTTGGGAAGCACAAGATGGTACAAAAAGATACAAAACTGAAATAGTATGAGAAAATATGATTATGCTTGATTCAAAATCAGAATGAGGTTCAGAAAATAACAATTCATTTAGCAATGAAAACTCATCTCCTGCTATTAGAAAATCGTCTCCTAAACAAGAGGAAGAAATTTCTATTGAAGATATTCCTTTCTAAACTAAGTAAAAAATAAAAATCCTTTAAAACTGACTTTAAAGTCAGTTTTAAAGGATTTTTTAAACTTTACATTTAAAATTTTTTATATAATATATTTTTAGTTTTATAAGATAATTAATAATAATGGATTTATATAATGTTTTATGATTAGATAAAAATGCATCAAAAGAAGAAGTAAAAAAAGCATATAGAAAACTTGCTATGCAGTATCATCCTGATAGAAACTCTGGTGATAAAAGTGCTGAAGAAAAATTCAAAGAAATAAACAAAGCTTACGAAGTATTAAGTGATGATGAAAAAAGAAGAAATTATGACACATTTGGTGATGCATCTGGAAGATGAAATCCGTTTGGTGGATGATTTGGATGATGAGTTGATGTTGATTTATGAGATATTTTTGAATCATTTTTTTGATGAGGATTTAGTTCTGCATGATGAAGAAAAAGGAAAACATCTCAAGTTTGAGAAGATTTAGAATATACCCTTCACATAGATTTAAAAACAAGTATTTATTGATGAAAAGAAAAAATTAGTTTCAACAAAAAAGAAGCTTGTTCTACTTGTAATTGACAATGATGAAGTGGAAAAAAGACTTGTTCAAAGTGTAATGGTAGATGACAAGTAACTCACTCAACTCAAAGTATGTTTTGAGTAATTCAACAATCTGTAACATGTGATGAATGTTCTGGATCTTGAGAAACATTTGAAAAAGTATGTAATAATTGTCACTGAGAAAAAAGAAAAGTTGTAAAAAAAGAAATGAATATAGATATTCCAGCTTGAATAAATGAGTGAATGGTTATAAAAATAACTTCTGAATGAAATTCTGGAACTGATGGAAATAGAAATGGAGATTTATACATAAAATTTGAAGTAGAACAAGAAGAAAAATGATTACAAAGAGATGATACAAATCTACATTTTGAATTAGAAATAGAAGTTGTTGAAGCAGTTTTATGAGCAACTAAAGAAATAAATATTCCAATTATTTGAAAAAGAAAAATAGAAATAAAAGCTTGAACAGAACATTCTAATGTGATAAAAATATCTTGAGATTGAGTAAAACATATAGATAGTGATAGAAAATGAGATTTATTTATAGAAATAAAAATTAAAATACCTAAAAAATTAGGGAAAAAAGAAAGAGAATTATATGAAGAAATAGCAAAAGAAAAAAAGATAGATGTAAATAAATGATGAGTATTTGAAAAAATATTTGGTTAAACATAAAAACTCCTAACAACGCTAGGAGTTTTTTCTAAATTTTAAAAAATAAAAAATGAAAAAAAATAAAATAATAAGTTTTTTAGTTATAATTAATTTTTTAATATTCTTTTCCCTGTTTTACTGAAAAGAATATTTTGATTTTCATAAAGATAAGATAGAAATATCAAAAAATGAGAAAGAAAACAAAGAACAATTAGAAAATTTCAAAATTGATAATATAAAAAATTATGAAAATATAGAAATTTTTAGTACTCCTGACAAAAAACTACTCAATTATATAGTTGAAAAAATAAATAGTGCTCATGATTACGTATATGTAGAAATCTATATGTTAACTGAAAATAGAACTCGTGAAGCTCTAATTAAAGCTAAAAAAAGATGAGTTGATGTAAAAATAATATTGGAAAAAGATCCTTATCTAGCTTATAGTATAAATGATAAGACTTATAATGAATTTAAAAAATACAATATAGAAATTGTTTGGTCAAATACAAAAAACTATGCATTAAATCACTCAAAAATGATTTTAATAGATTGATTAAACATAATTTCAACAGGAAATTTAACTTATTCTACTTTTACACAAAATAGGGATTTTTTTGTATTTATTAATGATTTAGAGTTAAATAAAAAACTCTTAAAAATCTTTAATGATGATTTTGAATGAATTAAAAAAACAGTCTATGATGATAATTTGATTATATCACCTACTATTTCAAGAGAAAAAATTATAGATTTACTTGAAAGTGCAAATAGTGATATAAAAATATATATGCAATATTTTAGTGATGATGAAATAAACAAAAAATTGATTGAAATAAAGAAAAAGAAAAATATAAAAATAAGTGCAGTAATTCCAAAAACAGCAATAAATGATGAAAATACAAAAAAATTAATTGATAATCAAATAGAAATAAAAGTAATACCAAAGTATACAATGCATGCAAAATCAATATTAATTGATGAAAAATATTTATTTATTTGAAGTATAAATTTTTCAAATTACTCAATTGATAAAAATAGAGAAATATGAATTTTAATTAATAATAAAGATATAATTTTAAAATTTTTAGATATTTTTAATTATGATTTTAAATAATAAAAAAACCTTTACAAAAAGCTAAAATTCATATAATAAATTAAATATATAACTAAATTATTTTAAAGTGATTTCATTAAACAAAATTTTTTTTGGTATATTAACAATATTGATTTTTTTATGGCTAGTTTCAAATACTTTTTGAAATCAAAACTACGTAAGCTTTGATAAAGTATTTTACACAAATAATGAAACTTGATTACATTGATTAGAAATAAAAAATGATGAATTGATTTTTAATTCATGAAGTAATTCTACTTGATGATTAGACATTAACTATATAAATCAATTTGATAAGATACTAAATTACAAATGAAAAATAAATATTTCAAATGATAAAACAAAAAAAATTTCATTAGAAAAATGAATATTTTTGATAAATTTTTCTGAACTAAATTCAGAATATAATATTGTTTGAGAATGATTTAGTATTAATACTAAATGACCCTCTACATTTTTTTTGGACAATTCATGATCTAGAACAACTGTATTTTCTATTAATTCAAATATAGAATTAAAATTAATAAACACTGAAACAAATAGAGTTGTAAACACTGTATATTTATTCCCACATAATTACATAAAAATAATTCCAAGTCAAAATAAAAATGTGGAAAATGCAGATTTACTAAAATTAATTCAAAGATTTCCACTAGAATTTTTTAATGAAAGGATAATAATAGACTGAGAAATAAATCAAAATATAATTGATAAAATAACTTGAAAAAAAGAAGACATTGAAAGTGAAAATATCAAGAATATGTTTAAATTTCTTTATTTAAATAATAATATTCAAGAAAAATATTTAAGTGAATTTAAATCTAGTAAATTTTGATTTTTATTATGAGAAAAATTTATAAAACAATATAATAAATATTTTTTAAATGAAACTAAAAAATCAATATATTATAAAAATCTTATATTAAGAAGTATATGAGATATAATATCAAGTAAAGAAATAGATAATTCAAAAAATAATTTCTTAATTGAATCATTAAATGAACTTAAAACAATTAATCAAAATGATTACATTGAAATGAAAAACATTTTTGATTTTTATTCAAATCTAGTAATTAATTGATGAAAAAATGAAATTGGTGCAAAAATAAATTTTTCAAAAATATATAATAAACTTGAAAATAAAAACTATAACTTTGAGAATGATTATTTAATTGCTTTAGGAAATTTATATTTTAAATATGATTTTAATGATTATAAAGATATATATTTAGATTTAAATACTATTAATCAAAAAATAATTGAAAATAAATTAAATGAAATAGAAAAAAGTTATTTTATATTTTTCTTAAATAAATCTATCTTAGCATGATTTCAAGAAATATCTAATAATCCAAATATTAAATTAGAAAATATATTAAATATATTTAATGATTACTATAATATAAGTATAGACTATTATTCTATTGATGATAATATAAGAGTTAGGACATGAATTGAGAATTATAATGAAATACTAAAAAAATTAGCAATAAAAATTGGAGAGACATATTTTGAGAAAGAAAGAAATGAACAAAATTTGCTTATATTAAATAAAAAAAATTTAATAAGTTCTGAAAAATGAAAATTATTAGAAAAAAATATAAATTCTATATATAATTTTTTTAATAAAAATAGTGTGGAATTATGAGATAGAACCAAGGATCAATTGATAAAGGATGAATTCTCGTCTTCAAAAAAATTATTCAATGAATATTTAATGGCAATTGAAGACTATAATACATATACTGCTAACTACAATGACCAAAATAAAAATCTTTTATATGGTAACACTATAAATGAAACAAATTGAAAAGTAGTATTTTCTGTTGAAAATGCTAAACAATTTTTAAATTCATTTAATTATATTGATTTATCAAATACAAAAATAAGTATAAGATGATATAATTATTGTGAAAATCAAATAGCAAAATATAATTTTGATTGATTAGAAGAACCATATTGTTATAAAATTGAAAATTTAGTTATATGAAATAATTTGCAATTAGATATGTTCTTATCACCTACAAATTATAATAACATTTATTGATTTTCAATAAATTGAGATAAAAATATAAATAAATGATCATATAAATTAGATGATGAAAAAATAATTTGGAATGAGAACTATAAAAGAAATTCATGAAGTACAGAAATAGATAAATATGATTTTAAAAATTTCTTTTTATATATTTTTAATCCACCAAAAAGCGAAACAAATACTACTATTATTGATAATAATACTAATACAATTGAAGAAAGTGACATAGTAAAAATATTTAAAAGAACAAAACTTCTATGAGCTAATTGAGATTTTCAAACTATAAAATGATTTTTAGATATAAGTTATAATGATATTATAGTAAAAGAAAATTTAAACGATTATGATATTTTCATAAAAAAATGAACTATATATTATGAAAATTTAAATGCAAAATATAAAACTATAATTTCATCTAAATATAATTTTCTAAATAAATATCCTGAACATAGTTTTATAAATCCAGAATTTTTATTTTATAATCAATTTGATAATCAATTATATAATTGAAATCTTATAAAAATAATCTGAAATTTTAAAATTAGTACATTTAAGAATGATTTTACAAGTATGTTATTAAATTTTAATAACATAAATGAAATATTAATAAAAATAGATAATTCTTTATGAATTAAAAAAGTAGATATAACTTATAATTATTCTGATAACAATTATATTTTTAAAATTGATGATATAAATTTAGAAATAAAAATAAGATGAATAGCTGTAAATTCAGTATTATATAATTGAAAAGAACAATTAAAAGAAAAAATTTCTATATATGATTTAGAAAAAACTTTAAAATTAATTAAATAAAAAATGGCAAAAAAATGAGCAAAAATAATGGCTGTATTAGCTCTATTATGAATAATAGTATCTATATTATGAACTTGATTAATTGTAATATTACAAAATGGTAATAAACAACCTGAAATTACTCAAGAACAATATGAAAAAATACAACAATTAATTAATTCTCAAAGTTGAAGTACTTCAACTTGAGAATTGAATGGAACATGAAATACAATAGAAATTAAATAAAAAATAAATGAACTTAAATACTAGAATAACATGACCTGCATGAGCATGAGTTAACTCAACTGTTGATATAATATCTGAACTTTATGCTGAACTAGGTTATGACCTAATAACAGATATAGAATACGAATCAAGAATAAAATGATGAGTAAATTTTTTTGATGTAAATATTTCAGATAAAAATGAAAAATTTCTTACAAAATATATAGACATAGTTTTGGCTTTTAATGCTGAAAGTTTAGAAAAACAAATAAGTAGTTTAAAAAATGGTGCTACAATAATCATAAACACTAAATGGCTACAAAAATTAAAAGATAAGTGAATAAGTTTAGATACTTACAACATATTGGATTTAGAAATAGCTGATAAATATGACAATACTTACCTACTTTGAATTTATGCAAAATACCTAAATTTAGATATAGATATAATTCTTGAAAAAATAGAAAAAGTATTTGAAAGAAAATGATTAGACACTGTAAATAATAATAAAAAAATAGTTGAAGATATATTTTCAAACTATGAAATTAAAAATACTTCTAATATAAAAATAGTAAGAATTTGAGAAGCTAAAAAAACTATTTACGGAAATAAATCATTAACAAAATGAGCTATAGAATGAGAACTTGAGTTTTATAGTGCATATCCTATGACTCCAGCTTCTACAATTTTAAGTGAAGTTATTAATGATGGTAGAGTTAAGTATCTTCAAGCAGAAGACGAAGTTGCTGTTATAAATAGTGCTCTATGAGCAAGTTTTACTTGAGCAAGAGCAATGAGTGGTAGTTCTGGTGGTTGATTTGCACTTATGAGTGAAGCATTAAGCTTTGCTATTCAAGCAGAATTTCCAATAACAGTTGTACTTTCTCAAAGAGCTGGACCAAGTACTTGAACTCCAACTTATCACGAAGCTTGAGATATAAATTTTGCTTTAAATCCTACCTTTTGAGATTTTGAACACGTAGTTATGTACCCAAGTTCACTAGAAGAAGCACATTATTTCTGATGACTTGCACTTAATATAGCTGACAAATACCAAACAATAGTACTTATATTGATGGATAAACAATCAAGTGAAATGGTTTGAAGTATTTGAAAACTAGAAGTTCCTAAAGTTGAAAGATGAGTTATTCTTGAAAATCCAGGAGTTGATTACAAAAGATATGAGTTAAATGAATCTTGAGTTTCTCCAAGAGTAAAAGTTTGAACTATAAATGGTGATTTCATATCTTCAAGTTATGAACATGATGAATACTGAGCAACTTCTGAAGATAGAGAAGTGAAAAAAGCAATGACAGAAAAAAGATGGAGAAAACTAAAAGATTTTTTCAAAAAAGAATGATATAAAGGTTATGAAATAGTAAATCCTAGTGCAAAGAAAATGCTTATAGTAACTAGTTTTACTAGATATACAGCTGAACAATTTGTAAAAGAAAATAGTGATTATGGTTTAATAGTTATAAAATTTTTAAAACCTCTTGATGAAAGATTAAGAGAAGAAATAGAAAAACTTGATGAAGTTATTTTTATAGAAAATAACTATTCTGGACAATTAGAAAACTACATTACAAAAGAATTTTGATTAAATTATATAGGATGATTAAAAATTTCTAGATTAAGAAAATATGATCTATTCCCTTTCTATATAGAAGATTTTAACGAATTAAAAAAATAAAAAATGAAAAAATTTATACTAATTTCATTAATAATAATTTTATTATCATCATGTAATAATGAAATTAGTAATGAAAATAATAAAATTGAAACAAGCAAAACTACAAAAGTAATAGTAACTGAAAAAATACCTGGGCTAGATTGTATAGAAATTGAAAATAAACAAACATATAAATGTATAATTGAAAATAATGAAGTAATTGTTACAGAAAAAGTTCCAGGTGTAAAATGTGAAAATAATGTAAATACAAAATATGAATGTACTATAATAAAATAATAATATGAGATCTTGATTAAATAACATACAATGGTGTCCAGGTTGTTGAGATACACTTATAATCTGAGCAATTAAAAAAGCATTTGAAGAACTAGGAATTGCATCTCATAATAGAGTTGTAGTTTCATGAGTTTGATGTTCATGAAAAGCAAGTCAATACATAGATTGATATGCTGCTGAAACTCTTCATGGTAGAACTCTACCTTTTGCAACATGAGTAAAAATGGCTAATCCAGAATTAACAGTTTTAGCAACTGGTTGAGATTGAGATGGTTATGGAATTTGAGTTGGACATTTTATCCACGCTTGCAAAAGAGATTTAGATATAACTTATATAGTTATGGATAATGAAAATTACGCTTTAACTACTGGTCAAGCTAGTCCTACAACTCCACTTTGAGCAAAAACTAAAACAACTCCAAATGGAAATACTTCTGCTCCATTTAATCCTATTGCAATTGCTGAAAATGCATGATGTAAATTTGCAAAAACAGCAGATAGTATAAAATTTTTAGAGATGAAAGACATTATAAAAGAAGCAATTCTTCATAAATGATTTTCTCTTGTAAATATTCATCAAGCTTGTCCTAGTTTTAAGAGATGGTAGATAATTGACACTATTTTTAAAATATAGTATTATTAATAAGTAATTAATAATACTATATTTTTTATTATGGAAGCAGAATTATTAGAACAAAATCATGGATTATGAAAAATCAAATGAGATGATTGAAAATTTAATCAACAAAACATACCTTTAAAAATTGAAGGTATATTATTATGAGATGATAATACTAATGACATAGTGTTACCTCATTTTATTATGGTACAAGATAATTGAATATTCATAGATTTAGATTTAATAAACTCTTGAACTGAATTTGTTAACTTTATAAATGAAGTTTTTAGAGAACATTATTTTAAAGATTTAGACTATACTACTTTTTCAAAACTAATATTTGATTTTGAGTGATATAAAAAAGATCATGATTGAAAAATACAAATTGCATCAAATATTGAAAAATTTGATAATGAAAGAAGAAAAAAATATCAAAGACCAACAAATTTTAATAAATATTCAGCTGAATATACTTTTAGTACAATGTATGATACAATAGAAATAAATTGAAAGCTAGTTGAAGTTGAATTTATACAAAATATAGATGAATTTATATCAGCAATGTGGTGATATGGTATTAAATTTTGACTTAAAATAGAAGAAATTCAAAAAAAAATAAATTTAAAACAAAATGAACGTATAATAATTGCAGAATATGAACAATTTATAAAATGAATTGACTCTAAATTATTAACTCTTGTAAATCTGTGATTAGATTTTGAATTAAAAACAAAAACTTGATGATTTATTGATTTAAAATGATATAAAAGAGTATTTCCTCAAATAAAAGCATGAACAAGAATATATCAAAAAATAGATTTGGTTCCATGATGCCATTGAATGAATATATTATGAGAAGAAATAAGAGCACCAGAAGTAAAAGATATAAAAATTGAATCATTAATAGAAACTGAAAAATCATGAGTAAAAATAGTTAGAGAAGCATGAGTCCAATTTATAGAAGCTGAAATTGATGGATATGTTGTTCCAATCCAATGAAACTACAATAGTCAAAAAATATGAGAAGATGAATCACATCTAGTTGAAGTTCAAATATGAGAAATAAAATCAAAAGTAAAAATAACAAAAGAAATAAATTTATGAATTATATGACCAGATACATGAAATATAGAAACTTATTGAGAGCTAGAAGCAAAATGAATTTCTTCATGATATTATGTAAAAGCAAATAAATCAACCATAAAATGAGAAATAACATGATGTTTAAGCTGTATAAATAATATTGAAATAAACTGAAATGTAACTTGATGAGAACATTTTAGAAAAGAAAAAATATGAGCAGAAACAATTCAAGATTGAAAAATTGTAAGTAATGAGTGAAATATAAGTATAAAATGAAATCTATATATGAAAAGTTTTATACAAGCACTAAAATGAGATATAGATCTAGTAAATAGCGAATTATCTATTGTTATTTGAAAAAATATAAAAGTAAAAAATGCTACAAAAACTATCTTTATATGAGATAATATTGAAGTTGATTGAATATGTACAGATTGTGTATTTATCTGTACAAATTCAATAAATGCAAAAAACTTTCAAACAACAACAAATAATGAAAATACAATTTTTATATTAAAACCAGTTGATTATCAAAAAGAATGAGAGGAATATTCAAAAAAAATAGGTGTAATAAAAGAAAAAATATCTCAAATTCAAATAATAACTGAACAAATAACAAAAGAAAATGATGAAATTCTTAATGATAAAAGATTTAAATGATATCAAATATATAAAAATAAATTAGAAGAAAATAAAAATTGAGTTACAGAAGAAATAAAAAAATTATTAACTCAAAATCAAGAATGGTATGAATGACAAATAAATAAATTAACTCAAAATAATGCTAAAATAGCAAAAGTAAATGATATATTATCTGGATTAGAAAATAACTTAGATTCTCTAAATATAGAATTTTTCAGAATAATAAAATTAAGTAATAGCTTAGTTAAACCAAGAGTAGTAATAAGACTTAACAGATGAGAATTAAAAATATTAGCGCTTGATTTAAGCTCTTTATGAACAATAGAAAAATTAAGTCTTGAAGTTATATCACAGTTAGCAGATTTTAAAAATCTATTAACTAAAAAATCTTTTGATTTTAGCTTAATTCATGCTACTTCATCATCTAGCGTAGATTTTGAATACAAATAAATATCATATTTTTGCGTTTCTATTTAAAATATGATTTAATTAATATAATTAATTAATTTTAGAGAAAAAATGCTGGAAAATTTTATAAAAAATTATTATAAATTACTTGATGAAAAAATAGAAAATTGAACAATTATGGTGCTTATAATTGCATTATTAATTATTACTATTTGAAATATAATTAACTCATCAGAAAAATCTGATTTTTTAGGTATAAAATCTAATATTTTAGAAGCCGATAATAATAATCAATTAATAATTATTAATTGAAAAAAATATATTTTATGAGAATAAAAAAAACTAAATCCCTTTGGGATTTAGTTTTTTTTTAAATGAACTTAACTTCAAAATCATAAAATTTTAAGTCTAAATTCTTTACTTTTTTACTAAATAACAAATAAATCTTATCATAAAATAAATTTAATTCATTGTTTATTAGTGGATTATTTGTTTTAAGTAAAAGTGTATTTCACTTTATTTGAACTGAAACTAAATAAGGAGTTAAATCTATATTTTTTTCTTCTAAAAAAACTTCTAAAACTGAGTTCCATAAAGAAGTTTTTATAAATAATTCACTTTTTTGTTTATTTAAAAATAATTTCATATTTTCTAAAATATTACTACAAACTCTCACTTAATCTTAGATGGATTTTCAGAAAAATATTTAAGTATTTCACTTACTTCTCACCTTTTAAATTCTTCAAATTTTTTTGTTAATTCACGACCAATAACGATTTGATGATCATTTCAAAAGTAAGATCAAATTTCCTCTATTGTTTTAATTATTCTATGAACTGATTCATAAATTACGACAGTTTCAAGTCATGCTTTACTATTTTTTCTTTCTACTAAAGAATTAAAAAGAGTTTGTCTTCCCTTTTTTACTGGTAAAAATCATAGATATAAAAAATGATTCATAGGAAAACCGCTTCACATTAAAGCAGTAGAAAATGCTGTTACACCTGGAATAGGTACAACTTCAACTCAAGCAATTATAGCTTCTTTGATTAAAACATAACCTGGATCAGAAAATCATGGAGTTCAAGCATCACTAATTAATGCCATATTATGACCTTCTTTTAATTGAGAAATAATTTTATCTACTTTTGTAACTCAAGAATGACTATGAAATGAAATAAGTGGTTTTTTTATATCATAATGATTTAGAAGTGTAGAACTAGTTCTAGTATCTTCACACGCAATAGAATCCACATTTTGCAGTGTTTTTACTGCTCTATAAGTGATATCATCTAGATTTCAAATAGGTGTTGAAACAATATATAACAAAATAATTAATTTAGGAAATATTTAAGGATATTTTAGATAATAAAAAGTAAATTGCAAATATAAGATTCTAAGATAATTGATTTTAAAGTAAAAATTTATATAATTTTAAATATAATATATAAATTTTATTATTTATGAACAATCGGAATATACCAAATTGGCTAGAAATAGAAATCATAAAAAGAGATAATAATTGTGTATATTGTGGAGTTGTTTTTGATAAAAATGATTTTAAAAATAAAGCAACATGGGAGCATATAATAAATGATGAAAATATTATAAATATATCTAATATTGCCTTATGTTGTGCTTCTTGTAATTCTAGTAAATGATCAAAAGAGCTATCTGAATGGTTAAAATCTAATTATTGTAAAAAGAAAAACATAACAAGTAAAAGTGTTTCTGATGTAATAAAAAAATCATTATGAATAAAAGATATATAAAAATTTATATATCTTTTTTAAATATCAACCTGCCCCATTTTAATAAGCTTATAAATAACACAATCTTGCTCTTTTAAATCTCAAATAAGAATAGTTCTAGTCTTTTTTGTTTCTTCATAAGTTATTTTTCATTCATGTCTTTTTTTTCAAAAAACTTCGCTATCAACTAGTATTTTTAATAATTTATAGAAATTATCTTCTAAAAGTATATCTTTTATATAAAGATGATTATCTAAAAATTCACTAAAACATTTTGTAAATTCTGATAAATTTTCTCATTTTTTAATCAAACTAAGTGCATGAAAAAGCTTTGCAATTCATAGTATATATCAACTATTTACAACTAAATTAAGTGTTTTTTCTAGTGGATCATTTCTTCTCAAAATAGTTTGATTATGCTTTTTTGCATATTTTCTAAATGGTTTTGTAATAGTACTTTCTATTATATAATCTATAGATTTATGATATGAACTAATTATTCACAATCAATCAGCAAACTTATTTTGTCTTTGGTTGTAAAATAAGATTTCAGCTCAAATTATATTTTCCATCACTACTTTTGGAGTATTTAAAATCATAAGCTCTCAAAAGAAATTATGAACTCAAGTTGTAATTATTTCTTCTACATTTTCATGAAAAAAATCCTCAATATTTCATGATGATAGATTTGATATTTTTTCTTTTGAAATCAGATTTATTTGAGTTTTTACTTCTCTTTCCATCCAAGATTGTGCAATAAGAAGTTTTTTCTTTAGCTCTTTATTTTCTTCTTCTAAATTCACTAAGTAAAAGATTATTAATTAATTAATTACATTAAGTATAACATTTTTGAGTTTTAAACACAAAAAAAGAGACATATAACAGTGGAAAGTTAAAGGAGGAAACTTTACACCGTTGCTATGACTCATATATATATTAATACATTACTGTTTTTTTTGCAAATTTATTATAAAAAATTATAAACTGTAAGGTACATTTGTTCATCCATCTGTTACAAAAGTTCAACTTCAGTCTTTAACTAAGCTAGGACTATCATTTGCTACATCTAATAAATAATAATTTCATTTTAATACTGCTTGATTTCTTTCTTCACTAAGTGTAGCTATTTGTATAAACTTATATGCTCAAGTTCATGTTCCTCATTTTGCAAATCATAAAACATAATCACCATCTGTAGATGGGTCTTTAAAATTATTTCAATCCTCTTCAAGATTAGTATAATTCGGTACTCATTGAATAATACTAGTATCTTGATTATTTATTTTTCAAGTACTTGTAGTTTGATTAGAAATCAAAGTCAAAACTAATGTTCATTGAGTTTCCTCAACTCATATTTTTTTCAAAATATTAGTTACATCTGATAATCTTTTACTATCTCTTGCTCAAGCACTATAACCTTGAAGACTAATAAACGCAATTGTTCAAAGTATTGCAAGTATTGTAATTACAACAATTAGCTCTACCAAAGTAAAAGCTTTATTTTTTATATTTTTCATTATTTTCGTAATAAATAAAATTAAATACTAATTTAGTATATTATTAGTATTTATTTTATTTAGCAAGTTTTTTGAATTGACTAAAATCGTAAAATATTTTTTAATATATATTAATTTTTAAAACAACGAATATTATATCAAAAAGACTTTCCAGAACTTCATACTCATCATCAATATAATAAATCTAAATATGGTCAAAATGTTCATCATAAATCATCACTTCACCAATATCTTCATGTAGGTACAAATCACATTCAATCATATTCAGTTGGAACATAATTTGAATTTAAATGTCTATATCAAGATAATGGCATTTTAAAAGTATTTGAAAATGAAATGCTATCTCATAATAAATTTGCAGACACTAATGCATTAAGCTCAACATTTTTTGGTATATGATAACCAACATTACAAGGTCACTTTCTATCAACTAATGTTCATGATATTCATCACCATAAATTATTATTTACAGAACTAGACCAATCATAATTAGGTGAAGTTATTTTTATATATGTTGAAGAACTATAATAATTTGATGGATTATTTAAACTAGTATTGACTTTAACTGTACCTGAAGAACTTATAACTCAAGTTCCCGAGAAAGCAAAATTATTTCACCATTGAAAGAAATCACCATAACTCAGAATTCATGTTCAAGAAATATTTGTTCAAATATTACAAGATGATAATATATATCAAGTTCAAGCTCAAGTACAAACTATAATATCATTTGAATCACAAGATCAATAAACACTTTCAGATGTTAATATATCTCAAACAACACTACAATTTGAAATAGTAGAATATATAGGTCAAGATAATACCTCTGTTGTTAAGTCATATGGCAAAACATTCATTCAATCTACAACAAAATCTCAAGAAGCATTTTTTATTATACTTGGACTATCATTAATTTTATCTATCATATAATAATTTCATTTTACTACTGCAATATTTTTCTCTTCGTTTATTGTAGCTATTTGAACAAATTTATATGCTCAAGTTCATGTTCATCATTTTGAATATCATAAAATATAATCTCATTTTGTTATTGGATCTTTAAATTTACTTCAATCTTCTTTTAAATCAGCAAAATTTGTTGTTCATTGTATTAAATTTACAACTAAATTATTTATTTTTCAGGTACTTGTTGATTGATTATCAACCAAAGTTAAAATTGATAATCATTTAGTCTCTTCTACTGCAATTTTTTTCAAAATATTAGTTATATCTGATAATCTTTTACTATCTCTTGCTCAAGAACTATAACCTTGTAGATTTATAAATGCAATTGTTCAAAGTATTGCTAAAATAGTAATTACAACAATTAGCTCAACTAAAGTAAAAGCTTTATTTTTCAAATTTTTCATTATTATTTGTAATAAATAAAATAAATACTAATTTAGCCTATTATTAGTATTTATATTATTTAGCAAGATTTTTTAATTGACTAAAATTGTAAAATATTTTTTAATATATAAATATAAATAAATATTGAGAAATCTAAATTTTATAGTAAAATAAAATAAATATTTTTTATAACAAAAAAATGCTCCTAGTAAATCTATCACTTGATAAATCAAAGATAAATAAGTACTTATCAAATACTCTTTTAAAAGAAATAGATAACTCAATACAAAATAGTAAAAAAGTTATTCTATATCTAAACAAAAGATGAGAATATTCATCGCTTATTTGCGCTAAATGTAGCCATTTATATAAATGTGAAAATTGTGATAATTCACTAAGTATACACTGAGATAATATGATTTGTCATATATGTAATTTTTCACAAAAAATTCCTGAAAAATGTACTAATTGTAAAAGTATAGAATTACAAAAAGTTTGAGTTTGAACAATTCAAATAGAAAATATTTTAAGAGAAACATATAAAGATATAAATATTTTTAGACTTGATACTGATGTAGTAAAAAATAAAAAGGAAAAAGAATTAGCACTAGAAATGCTAAAAAAAGCTCAAATTATTATTTGAACAAAGATGATAACTACATGATTTAACTTTGAATGAGTTGGTTTGATTTGAGTTTTACTTCTAGAACAAGAATTACAAATTCCTAAATACAATACAACTGAAAAAGTATATTCAAATATAAAACAACTTTTATGAAGATGATGAAGAGTAGGTGAAGAAACTAAGTTTATAATACAAACATTTATAAGTGAAAATCAAATTGTAAAAGATATAGTTTATGATAATTACAAAGAGTTTTTTATAAAGTCACTAAATGAAAGAAAAATATTTAATTATCCTCCGTTTTGTGAACTAGCAACAATAGAATATAGAAATACCAATCCTGAAAAATGATTAAAACAAATAAAAAAAATAAAAGAAAAACTAGATTTAAATAATCTAGATATTAAAATAAATATAGTTCAAAATCCAAATTATACTAAAAAATATAATCAATTTTATTATAAAATAATTATAAAATGAGATAATTTAAAGGAGTTTTTAAATTGTATAAAAACTGACATTTTTAAAGATAGTAATTTAATAGTTATTTTTGATTAAATAAAGATTTAAACTGTTCAAAAGTTTTTAACAAAAAATAATATTTATCCTTGATTTTTTAGTCGTTTTCTTAATAATTAAATATATAAATTAAGCCTTTAATAATAAAAATATGAAATTTACGATATCAACACAAAGTTTAAGAAAATGATTAGAAGTAGTTAACCATGCAACAGCATCTATTTCTACTACACCTATTTTAGAAAATATATTATTAAAAGTTAACTATAAAAACATAGTTTTAACTTCAAATAATTTAGAAATGGCTATTGAATATGTAATTTCAGAAGATATAAGTATAGAAAGTGAATGAGCTTTTTGTATTCCTAGTAAACTTTTTACAAATTATATAAACTTAGTTACTGATGATACTGTAAAAATAGAATTATTAAGTGATGATAGTATAAAAATCTCTACTTCTAGCTGAAAATTAAAAATAAAATGACTAGAAGCATCTGAATTTCCTCTAATTCCTTCAATTAGAGAAGAAGTTAGTTTAAATATTTCTTGAAAAATAATAAAAAAAGCAATTGATAAAACACTTTTTTCAAGTGCTGAATGAAATATTAGACCTACTCTTGCTTGATTATATGTAAACATCAAAAATAACGCAGTTATTTTTGCTTCAACTGATAGTTTTAGATTATCAGAATATAAAACATTTTTAAAAGAAGCAATCAGCAATGATTTTTCACAAATAATTCCAAGCAAGACTTGTAATCAGTTAAAATCTATTCTTGATGATGAAAATGAAGTTAAGATAGTTTCATGAGATAATCAAGTAGCATTTTTAACTTGAAATATAAAAATTTACTCTAGATTACTAAATGGAAAATTTCCTGATTATGCTTGATTTTTTCCAACTACATATACTACAAAAGCTGAAGTAAACAGAGTAGATTTAATGTGAGCTCTTAGAAAAATAAATCTAGTGAGCCGTGAAAATAATTACTCAATAAAAATGAGTTTGAGTAATGAAAGATGAATTGAACTTGAGACATCTGAAACTCAAATTTGAGAATGAGATGTAACTCTTGTTTGAGTTGTAGAATGAGAAAATAATATAGTATGAATAAACTCTACTTATTTCTTGGAAGTTTTAGGTGTAATTGAAACTACACATATAAGTATTAGCTTTGAAAATCCACTTTCACCTATTCTTATATCACCTATTGCAGACCCAGAAAAAGAAAGTAAGGATAGTTTTAAACATATTATAATGCCTTTAAAAATATAAGATCAAAAAATGGATAAAATAAAAGAAATAATCTTAGAGATAGAGAAACTAAAATTAGAACAAAAATTTACAAAAGCAATTGAAATAGTAGAAAAAAATCTGATTTTATATAATTGAGATTATAGATTATATGAAGAATTAGCAGATATATATCTGTATAAATGAGAATTAGACAAAGCTTTAAAATCAGTAAATTTTTGATTAGAATTAAATCCTCTATCTGCGACTGGTAACTATTTAAAATGATTTATTTTACTTTCAAAAGATAAGATAAAAGAATCTCTAGAATTTCTTGAAAAATCAAATAGTTTAATGTGAAATAACTCGGAAGTATTGAGAAATCTAGGTTGGGCATACACTATGCTTTGAGAAACAGATAAATGAATATCTATTCTTAAAAGAGCTTTAGTTATAGCTCCAAATGATGAATTAATAACTGAAGATCTAGCTATGGCATTGATATGAATTTGAGAAGTTTCAGAATGAAATGGCTTACTTAAGAGAATATGAAAGAAAAATATTTCATAAATTATAAAAATAGTGACTTTTAATAGAAAAGAAATACCAGCAAAATATATCTGAATAATAGATATTTGAACATACAAAATTAGAGTTTGAATATGTGAAATACTTAACAGAAATGTTGAGTTAGTTTGATATTGAGAAAAAAGACAAGATATAAATGATATAGATTTACTTGAAATTAAAAACTTAGAAGGTGTTTGTGAAAATATAAAACAAGCAGTTAATAAAGCTGAAATTGATGCAAAAATGAAAGTAGCTGATTTTATAATAAATGTTATTTCACCTAATTTATTTTTTGAATCAAGCAAGATAAATTTTGTTAGAGAAAAAGACAATATAATTGATGAAAAAGAAGCATATGAAATACTAAAAGATTTAGAAAATCAAGCATTTAGAAACCATTATAAAAGAATTAAAAACTCTACTTGATATGGTAAAAATGATTTAAAGTTAATTATTAGTGATGTATTAAATCTTACAATAGATTCTGAAATAATTACTAAAAACTTGATTTGAACTAATCCAAAAAATATAAATCTATCTATATTAAATATATTTATCACTGAAAATAAATTTGAACTAAAAAACTATATAGCAAAAGCAATAAAGAAAAACATTACAAATATTATCCCAACTGAATTTGCACTACTTTCTCTATTTCATGATAAAAAAAATGTGATAATAATTGATTTATGAAATAGTCATATTTCAATTATTGTTAAAAAAGATAATTTTGTACTATGAGCAAAAAAATTATCTTTTTGAATAAATGATCTAATAAAAAGAATAAGAAAAAATTATAATCTAACTAAAATAGATATAATAACTAAAATAGATGAAGATAATTTTCAAATAGAAAAAACTGAATTTTTAGAAATATTTAAAGATATTTTAGCTATAACACTAGAAGATATTTTAAAAAATGAAATTTGTCCTGAAAGTTTTTTTATGACTTGATGATGAGCAAATAAATTTATAAAAAAATATTTAGAAGAAACAAATTTCAATAGCTACAATCTTAAAATGTCCAAATCTATAAGATTTGTTTCTCCTAAAATAGACTTTATAGATGATAAAATAACTGAAAATCCTGATTGGATTGATTGAGCTAAATCAAATCTAAATATATATGCTATGATTAAAACAACTCTTGATTTTATAAAAAAAGATAAAAATAAAATTGAGAGAACTCTAAAAGAAATAGTAAAAGAAATAAACTAAAAAGAAGCCTACGGCTTCTTTTTAGTTTATTTCTTTTTATTCACTAACTTTTTCTATAAAAAAATCTTCTAAGCTTCATTTTATTTCAGATACACTCTTATTTTCAACTATTATTTTTCAATGATTAATAATACTTATCTTATCACAAATAGCTTCAACATCAGCTAATATATGTGTATTAAAAAATACAGTAGTCCCTTCTTTATTAAGAGAAACTATTAAATCCTTAACCATTTTTCTTCAAATTGGATCAAGACCACTCATTGGTTCATCTAGAAATAAAAGTTTAGGATCATTTATTATTGCTTGTGCTAATCATACTCTTTGAAGCATACCTTTAGAATAATCTTTTAAATATTTATCTCAAGCATGTTCAAGACCTACTCTTTTTAACAATTCTTCTACTTTTTTATCAAGTTTCTTACCATGTAGTCAAAAAAATTTACCATTAAAATTTAGAAATTCTCTACCAGTAAGATGCTTATAAAGATAAGTATTTTCAGGCATAAATCAGATTTTTTTCTTTGATTCTAGAGTTAGTCATTTATGTCAAAAAATCATTATTTCCCCACTTTCAGCTTCTATAAGTCCTAATATAGTTTTCATAGTTGTAGTTTTTCAAGCTCCATTTGGTCATAAAAAACCATATATTTCACCTGCTTTTACACTAAAATTTACATCAAATAAAACTTGTTTTTTTGATAGGGTTTTATTTATATTTTTAACTTCTAATATTTTCATTTAACTAATTTAAAGATAAAAAATTTTTATTTATTTTATTAATAATGATAATAAAGTAAAGAAAATATAATAAAATTATATAAAGTAAAAATTTGACTTTTTGAGTTTAGATTTATATAATTAAATTCGATTTTATAATATAAAGAAAAAATATGCTAACAAAAGCAAAAGAATGAATAGATAAAGCTATAAAACACTTAGATTTAGAATATTCAAAATTACAATTATGAAGAGCTAATCCAGCTATGGTTGAATCAGTATTAATTGAACAATATGGTTCATTACAACCATTACAAAATATAGCAACAGTATCTAACTTAGACGCACAAACTCTAACTATAAAACCTTGGGATAAAAATGTAATTCATGCTATTGCAAAAGCCATAACAGAATCTGGATTATGATTAAATCCACAAACAATGGCAGACTCTATAATGATAAAAATGCCACTTCTTACAGAAGAAAGAAGAAAAGAAGTAGCTAAAATAGCTAAAAATTTAGCTGAAGATGCTAAAATATCAGTTAGAAATGCAAGACAAGATTCTCTAAAAATTATCAAAAAAGCTGAAGATGATAAAGAAATAAGCGAAGATATCAAAAAACAAGCAGAAAATGATTTACAAAAATTGATTGATGATGCTAATAAAAAAATAGAAGAACACTATAAACACAAGGATGCTGATATAATGAAAATAAAATAAAAATTTGATTTTATATATATTTTTCATATAATCAGCCGGTAACTCTTAAAAAGAGATTGATTTTATATATTAATAAACGTAATAATGGCTAAAGGTAAAAGAACTTACGTTGGTTTTTACTCTACTGAAACTGGAAACCTTGTTCATGTAACAAATATTCAAAAAAAGAATTTTGCTGCTGGTAAAAAAGGTCCTGAACTTAGAAAATACAACAAAGTAACAAAAAAACATGAAGTTTTAAAAATGAAAGAACTTAAAAAATAAAAAAAAATCCCAAAGGGATTTTTTTTATAAAAATTTTTAAAAGAACATAAAAACAACACCTAAGGTGTTGTTTTTATGTTCTAAATGTATTTTTCTCTATAAATTCATCTACTTCTTTATCTAATTCATCTGAAATTATTTCATTTGTAGAAACTATATTTACATCTTCATCTTCATCAAAAGCTTCAATCATTTTTTTGAATTTTAAAGCCTTATCAAACTCAGTTACTTCTATTTCATTATCTGGAATAAAATCAAGCTTAGATTCCATTATTTCAATTCATTTTTCAGCAAAATATTTTTCTACTTCTAAGAAATCTTCTACAGAAGTTAATATCTTTATATAATCTTGTGTTTGAATAATATCTTCAGCTGTTGTTTCATAAGTAAGTTCTTCTATTTGTTCAAAACTATATTGTTTTGGATCTATAAATATAACTCATTTTCTATGAAACATCCAAGAAACTGCTCAACTTTCTCATAGAGTTCAACCATATTTTGAAAAAATATGTCTCATATTTGCAACAGTTCTGTTTTTATTATCAGTAATTGTAGAAACCATAACAGCAACTCAACCTGGAGCATATCATTCATAAACTATTTCTAAAAGTGCATTTGCAGTTTTATCTTCTCAAGTTCATTTTTTAATTGCTCTATCTATATTTTCATTTGGAACTCAAGCTTTTTTAGCAGCATGAACTGCAGCAAAAAGTGAAGGATTTCAATCTATATCTCATCATTTTACTGCTGCAATTGATATAAGTTTAGCATGAATACTAAATACCTTTCATTTTACAGCATTTACAGCATTTTTTCTTGCTTGTACTACAGGACCTCTTCACATAAGATTAATTTTAAATTTTAAAAATTGTTTTTGATTTTATATATATTAGCGAAATTGTAAAGATTATTTAAATTCTTTTAACATATTTCTAAACCATAATTTATCTCAAAATAAATAAGTTAAATCATAGTGCGCTCTCTCTATACTCACTCACCTATCAAAATAAGTTTTATCTATTTTTTGTTCTTCTACTATTTTTGATATTAATTGAAGTTTTTCATTATGATTTCTTCATCTAGTTGGAAATTTAACTGTTTCTATATTTGGAAATTTTGAGAAAAAAAGATAAGTATATAGATTTAAATTATCACTCCTAGCATAAAAATTTCATAATTCTAATGCTCTTAGTTTAGCACTTCATCAAATATCTTTTGTTTTTTTAGTTAAATACGCTATTCCAGATTTAATAGAATTTTCTAATTCACTTTTTAAATCAAAGAATTCTTGCATATTTAAATACTTTAAAGCTCTTAAATATATAAATATATTAGTATTTCTAGCTGAGTTTATTGGCTTCATTGCATCAAAAAATAAATCAATTCTATTTTTTGAAGAATTAATTATTTTAATTAACTCATTTTTCAAAGGTTCTTCATCAAGAAATCAAAGATATATTTTTCAAAGAAGTGAAGCAATTTGAGTGAAAATATCGTCATAATTATCATCAAGCAAATTTATTTTTTCTTCATTTGAAAGTAATGGATTTAAGATTAATTCTTTAAAATCAGGTTTAAATCTTTTTTTAATTACTAAATCATTTACAACAACTGTACAAATATCCTTGCTTCCATACTTATGTTCAGCAAAACAAAGCCCATTATTATATCTACAAAAATCTCATTCTCAAAACACTTCAAATAATACATTTGGAAACTCTAAAACTATCTTTTCTATTTCTTTTAGAGTTATTTCCCTACTTAATATGACCTTATTTACCTTATAATTATCAAGCATAAAATATATAGCTTCTTTGTTATAAACAGCCATTATAGTAGAAATATTTATTTTTCATTTATAATCTATACTTTTTAGATATTCTAGAATTCAAATATTTCAACAAATAACTCAATCAATTCAAATTTTTATAAATTCTTCAACCATTTTTTGAATATATGGAAAAGTTTCATCTGTATAATACCAAGCATTTAGATTTATAAATACTTCTAGATTACGATAATGTACTTCTGATACAACTAAAGATAGAGTTTCAAAACTTGTTATTTGTTCATGTTCTGCAAATCTACCATTTGGACTAACTTCAAAACCAAACTTTGTATGCCAATAAGGTGGATTATATCCAGTGAAAAATTCAGTTGCTCATCATAAAACCAAAGAATTTATATATTCTTTTACATCTTTTGCATTTTTACCTGTACTTGAAAATCACAATCAAACTATTTTTTTAAACATAAAAGTTTATTTAACTGAAAAATAATATAAGTTTAGTATAACTTTAAAAACAAAAAATAAAAGACAAATTTGAAAATCAAATTTGTCTTTTATTTTTTGTTCACTAAAAGTAAACTTTGTTATTTAGCATTCTATAATGTTCTCTAACAATTGCAGAGTGTCTTACTTTCTTTTTTGAAAGATCTCAAACTGCATATCTTTCAGTTCTGATTTTGTTTGCAATTCTTGATTGGAAAAATAATTTTTTATATCTTAAAATCATTTTTTCATTAGTTTCACCATCATTTTTTACTGCGTAAATCATAATTTCTATCCCCTTAAGGAATTAAAAAATAAGTCTCTTAGTAGTTCTAAAAGTGAATGGATTATATTTAGCAATTTACATTTGTCAAAACTAAATATTTTTATATATTTAGTACAATTAGATATATAAAAATATAAAAATGAACAAGGATAGAATAAAAAAATTGGAAAGCATGTCTAGAGAAATTATTAGTAAATTGATATTTGAAGAAATTGATGATAGTGAAAATATTTTTTGAATTATCACTATAACTGATATTGTTATTAGTTCTGATCTATCATATCTAGATGTTTGGGTAAGTGCGTTTAAAAATACTGAAATTTTAGCTAAAACTCTAGCTAAACATAATCATGGAATTCAATCAAAGTATAATAGAGCTCTTGATATAAGAAAATTGCCAAAGATTAGATATAGATATGATTCAAAATGAGAAATTGGTCAACAAATATGTGAAACTATTAATAAAGTAATTTAATAAAAAGTGAGACAAGCGCCATTAAGTAAATTAAATTTATTTTTAGAATATATAAAAAATAAATTTAAAAAAAATAAAACAAAAAGAACAAGCGTAATTTTAAATACAATTGATACTTGAACTTTTGTAAAAAAAAGAAATGCTTTAAACATAAGATTTAATTTTTTAGAGTATATTAATTTCTTCAAAAAAAATTATATTCCTTATTATTTTATAACAATAATAACAATAATTGTTATTATAATTTTTTTAATATTTTGACCTATTTTCACTGTAAGATACATTGAAATAATTAAAAAAGATAATATAACAAATATGAATATAGCTTACAAAGCTGTTGATGATTTGAGATGAGAAAAATTATTTAAAATAAATGAATTAGATATTTTTAATAAATTTAAAAATTATCAAGACAATATTAAAAGTATAAATCTAACAATAGAATTACCTAAAACATTAAAAATAGAAGCAGAGTCATATAAAGAAATATTTAATATATTTATAAATTGAAATCCATATCTATTGGTTGAAAATGGTACAGTTATACCATCAATACATTCTAAAAACTTAAAAACTTTAAATATTATAAAAGAAATAGATAAAAATAAATTTATAGAATATAAACAAATATTTAATCCATTTTATATAGAAAAAATAAATACTATAATTTCAAAATTAGAAGAAAATATAATAAATATAAAAATTACTGATTTATATTATTATGAAGTTGAAAGAGAGCTGCATATAATAACAGAAAATTGAAATAGATTAATTTTTTCACTAGATGATGATATAAATCCAATGGAACAAATAGAAAAATTAGTTATTTTTAACAAAGAACATTATTCAATTATTGATAAAAAAATACCCTATATTGACCTAAGAATTAAGAAAAAAATATTTTATTGTGAAGAAGAATTTACAAAACAATGTGATAAAAATATAAAAAGTATCTACACAAAGTAGATACTTTTTATATTTTTATTTTTACTCAAACAATTAATCATCAAGTTTGTGAATTTCTGAAATATAATCTGTTTACAAGTTGAACAATTATAAGAAATAATCATCTTCACCTAATAGAATCATGTCAAAAATATCATAATTTCAATTTATGTGCTCTCATTGTTTCCATATCTAATGCTGTTTTATGAGATTTCCCTTTTCAATTATCTTCAACTTCTAAGTTAAAATTTAATTTTGATTCTGTATCAATAAATGAATTTATTCTTAAATAATTAACACCATGTAAATCACTTCAATATTCAATAGCATTATTATTTAATTCATCTGAAATTAACACTATTCTAGATTTTATTTTATCATTAAAACCTAGTGAATCACATATAATATCTACAAAATCTCTTAAGTCTTTTGTATTTTCAAATTTAGATTTATATATAAACTCAATGCTAATCTTTCAATCAACAACTAGTCAATTTATAATATCTACCTTATTATGTCATTTAGATAATTTATCTATATAAATCAATTCCATAAATAAAACATAGTAATAATAATTATATTATATCACTAAATAAATAAATACACAAAAAAAAGATATATTTTATATAAAAATATATCTTTTTTAAAAGAATTATCTAACTGATTCTTTAAGAGTTTTACCAGCTCTGAAAACAGGAGAATTCATAGCAGGAATTTTAATAGATTCTCTAGTTCTTGGATTAACTCCATTTCTAGCAGCTCTAGAAGAAACTTTAAACGCACCGAAACCAGTAATATTAACTTCTCTACCTTTTTTTAATTCAGTAGTAATAACATCAATCATAGATGTTAATGCTTTAGAAACAGCATCTTGGCTTAAACCAGCATCAGCAGCAACTGCCTTAATAAAATCTTGTTTTTTCATGGTAACAAAATGTTATAAATATAAACATCTATATTTTAGCAAAGTTTCAATCAATTGCAAATCTTTTTTTAAAAAATTCGCTTAAATTCAAGAACAAACCAATAAATTAAAATAGTAAATGGCTTTATAAAGCCATTTACTATTTTAATTACTATATATAGAATATTTTAAAATATTTAAAAATTTAGTATTATCTACCGTTGTTTTTAGATTTTGTTTGTAACTACCTACCTCTCAAGTAGATATAATATCTAATCTAGGTTTCGTAAAAAATTCTAAACTATTCGTTGATTTTATATTATATGATATATTATTTGTATTTCATGCATTAAATAAAACTAAATAATTTGTATCAGATCAAGATAAAAATTCTCCAATTGTTTTATCTTCTATAGTAAATCCAGATGTTGTTAATAATTTTTTAGTTCAAGTTAAATTAGTTCATATTCAAGAAATTCAATCATTTTTTCATACAACATTCCACGATAAATCATCTGAATCTCAAATTGAAACAGTGATACTTATATCATTTACCTTTTTCTCTCAACTATCATCTATATAAAAAAGTGGAATAATATCATATCAAAGTGGAGATAATTCTCCATCATAATTATTTACTTTTCAATTATTAAAATATGAAATTAAAACATCTTTTTTAGGATGATATAGTGATTTATTTAAAGGATTTTCAGAAATTAAAACCGATTTATTATTTACATCATCTTCAATCTTATAATCATATCAGTAACCTTTGTTTTTTATATCTAAAAGTGCTAACTCTTGAGCAGATTCAGCTCAAGCATATGCTTTTATATAATCTCACATTGCACTATTGCTATTCATCTCGTTTAATATAAGTCTCAGAATTCAGATAGATAAAACCATAAGAAATCCTATCAATAGAATAGATAGGATAACTGAATATCAACTTTTATTTATATATATTTTTTTCATATTTTTATTTAAAAAGGTCTTTCACTAATTGTAGTTTGAAAAATTAACTTATTATTTTCTATAAGATTTGGCTTAACTCCAGCTTTAATCGTTGGTTGTAAAATTATTTTTATAGTTGCTTTATTTACAAATAAAGAAGAAACATAAAAATCTAAATTCTTAACAGTAACTAAACTATTTGTTAATGGTTTACCGTTTTTTACAATAAAACATTGTTCAGTTATAGGCTCACAAGATAAATTATCAACCCTTATATATCAAGAATTAGTTTTCTTAGCTAAATAATAATCATTTAATCATGCTGTACATAATTTAGAACCATGTTTATATGATGTTGAAGTTGCAAAAGAACAAGTATCTAAAGTGTCTATTGAAACTCATAAAATATTGTTTTTAATAATATCTTCTGAAATTTCAGTAACAACACTTTTTATATTTTCATGCATTGCCCTATTTATATCAGATTTAAGAGAAGTATCAGAACTCAAAATATATATTGATATAATAGAAATCATAATAATTGAAAATATAGTTACAGAAACTACTACTTCAACTAATGTAAATGCTTTTATATTTTTTTTCATAATTTATAATCTTTTAAAATCTGTAAAAATAGAATCAACTTTAAATTCATGATATCATCTCATATACCAAATAACCTTAGATGTAACTTTAAATGCATTATCTATTACCTCTGTATTAGCTCAATCATTATATTCTACTTTTTCGATTTTTATATATTTATAAAATTGTGTTTTAACCGCTGAACCACTACAATCAAAAGTATAAATATTATCAGAATTTAAACATAGTCTATAATTTTGCATCTTAGAATTAAGTTCACTCTCTCATTCTCAAAAATTTAGAATTTCTGAAATACTTATTGGAAATCAACTCATAAAAGAAAAATCATTTTCTATCTTATAATATTTTCCATATTCAAAAACAGCATTATGGTCATCATTTACAGGATTAAGTTGATTATATATTTGAACTTTTTTATAATTGCTATCCCTTATATTTCTTACAAGTTCTATTTGTTCTCTTGCTAGATACGATGCAATAATATAATTTTTATTTAAATCATTAAGTTTTAGTGTAGTTATAATAATAGAATAAATACTTACTATTCACATAGTAAATATAAGTATTCAAACCAAAATTTCTATCATTGAAAATGCTTTTTTGTTTTTTTTCATATTGAGATTAATTATAATCAATTATATTTGTATCCTTGAAATAAATCAACTCTTTTCTTAAGCTAGAACTTGTAGCATTTTTAAAAGAAAAAATTATAGATATTTCATCATCATTAACTTCTGTTTTTGGATTTGTGTCAAAAGTATAAACTTTTGATTTTCAATTGATAGAATTATAAAAAAATAATAAATTATTTTTACCTCATAAATAATTTAATTTTATCCCCTCTTGTAGAACTTTAGTTTTTATAATTTTTATATTTCAAATTGCAGTATTATTTATAGCACTTTCATCTATATCAAATGGGTATGAAAAAAATACTATTTTATCATTATCAGGCTCCTGCGTTGTCATATACATTCAAATTGAAGTATTTCAATCTATATCTTTAACTCAAGAAATTGCCATATTTTTTGCATCATAAAAACTTTGACTAATTTCACGTGATGCCAATTTTAATTTAGCTTTATTTTGATAATGAGCATATGGTAATAAAACCATCATCATCATTATACCAGCTATTGTCATAGCTACCATTAATTCAAAAAGTGTAAACGCTTTTTTTTCTAAATACATAAGATATTGTAATGCAATATATTCTTAATTTATTATACAAAAAAAACTAAAAATTAAAATTAATTTTTAGTTTTAGTTTTTATCAAACAGTTTGAGTTACTTTTAATATTGCTCCAAATATAGCAAACGCAAACCAAAGTACAAATACTCAAGCAAAAAGTATAGCAATTGGTTCAATCCACTTTGTAAGTCTTGCTAATGAATAATCAACTTCTTTATCATATTGTTTATTCATTTTTAAACATATAGATTCTATATTTGCTGTTCTTTCTCAAACTGAAAGCATTTGTAAATAATCTGATGGAAAATATTGTTTTAATTGATCTACTTCTTCCATTGATTTTACAATTCACTCTCATCTTGAAACCCTAATAATTACTTCATCAAAAAGATCCATATATATATAACTATTTGTTCATTTTGAGACTAAAGTTAGCGCTTTTACTATATTTATTCATGATCAAATAAGTGTTGCAAGGTTTGATGCTATATTAGCTAAAATATAATTTTTATATATTTTTCAAACAAGTGGTAAACTAAATAAAAATCATTCAATAGCTATCTTTCATGATTTAGTATTTTTATATCAAATTAATAATACTATAACAGTTGCAATAAATAAAAATATAAGCCATATATTATTTATCATAAAATCTGAAGTTGCTAACAACGCTTTTGTTGCAATTGGTAATTCAACTCATGCATCATCAAAAAGTGGTTTTATTGAAGGTATAACATAAGTTAATACAATTCAAAGTGCTAAAAATAAGAATAAAAATATAATCATTGGATAAGTTAATGCTCATTTTATTTTATTTTTAAGCTCATATACTTTTTTTAAATCTTCACTAAGTTTCAATAGAGATTTAGATAAAGATCATGTTGTTTCCCCAGACTCAATTATAGAAATTTCTGGTGATTCAAAAACTGATGGTATCTTTTTCATAGATTTTGAAAAAGAATCTCAAGAAGAAATATATGTTATAAGTTCTCTAATTTTTGATTTAAAATAAGGACTAGCAATTTTTGAGTTTACAGATTCAAGAGATTCTGTAACTCAAACTCAACCATCAAGCATAACTGATATATATTCATAAAAATTATATTTATCAATAAGTCCTACTTTTTTAATAAAAAATGTTTCACTTGGTTTATTTTCAATTTTATTTGTATTTTCCATGTTTTATTTATAAAAAATTTTTAAAGGAATTGTTATATTGTAACTAGATTCACTACCTACTTCTATTTTTGGATATGTAAATGAATCAATAAAAAATTTGTATTTTGAATCATCTTTTACAAAAAAATCAAGGATTTTAAACATTCTATCTTCAGATGGTACCCTTAGATTTAAAGCAATACTAGATTCCATAAAACCTATTTCATTTAATTTTCATTTTGTAATTGATAAACTTCTAATTGTACTAATTCAATCAGTATATTTTAAATTATCTTCTTCAATTTTTGAATAAATATAATTTATAAGTTCATCTTCATTTAATTTAACTACATATTTATCTATACCATTATTTTTGGCATCTACTTTTGCTTTTATATCATTTAATTTTTGTAATTCATCTCTTTTCGTTTGTAACTCTATTTCTTTTTGTTCTTTTTCATCAAGTTTAATTTGCATACTTGAAATTTGGTTCTTTGTAAATAATACAAAGATAAATAAAGAAACTAAAATAATGATATATCAATATAATTTATTGTTTTTATTTGAAATTGACATCTTTTAATTGGTTAATTTTAAATTATTTAATTTTAAATATAATAGGAAATTTCATTGAATCCATTCATTCTACAGAGCTTACAAAATCTAAATCAAATAAAGCATTTTTATCAGTTCTATAATTTTTAATAAAATCTCTAGTTTTTGCATAAGCAATTCATTTTTCTGAAGAATTAATTAAAGATATAGTATTAATCTCTCATTTTACTAATGAAAATCAATCAAAACTCATATCATATTTTTTTGAAATAGCTTTTAAATGATTTATATACTTAGTAATAAGTGATCTTTTTTCTAAATTATCAATCGTAGTTTTATTTGCTTCAATTAGAGAATAAACTTGTATCTTTGGATCACTTTCCAATGTTTTAATATCGGCTACTCTATCAGATATTTTTGTATCTAAATCTTTATTTGTATAATCAAGTCTCCAATTAAATAAAAATAGACCTAGAGACACTATAACTACAAATCACAAAAAAATTAATGGATTTTTAAGCTCATTTTTCTTTTGTGTAATAAAATTTACTTCATTCATATATTGTTAAATTAATTATATTCAAGAAAATAATACCACATTCTAAAAAATAAAACAAAAAAAAAGAGATTGACTTTTTATAAAATCAATCTCGAATTTATGGAGTAGGAGTTGAACTAAGTACATTTATTACAAAAGTAGTAATTGGTTTAGCTAAAAATATGATAAGTAAACCTAAGATTGCAAAAATAATGATAGTTTTTGATTTTTTAGCTTTTTCCTCATCTCAAATTGAAATAAGTAAATTAAAACCTGCATATATTATCAATATAACAGCAACTATTGCTAGAAAAGATAATCAATATGCAACTATTTTTTGTACATATTCTGATCATGTTCAATTTGTAACAGGTCAATTAAGTCAACCCTTTTGTATATAATCAACTCAATCTTTTAATCAACAAGGTACTCAATTACAATAATTTATTTCTGTATTATTATTTGAAAAAATTCAAGCATTTGCATCTGATAAAAATCAAAATGAAAACATAATAAAAAAAGAAAATATAAAAGTAATAATTTTTTTCATAAAAATATGTAAAAATCTAAAAATATAAACTAAGTATAAAAAAAATTTTATTAAAATCAAAAAATAAATAAACTATTTACCTATAAACTATAATAACAAAATATGAATTTAAAACTTATTTTTTCAGCTATAATACTATTTATTTTTTCAGCAATTGCATATTACTTAAACAATATAGTTTGAGTATTAGATTTTTTAGTAAGTATATGACTTTATACTATTTTATTTTATACATTTCATATAATTTGGAAAAGTATACAAAAAAAAGAAATAACTGATTCTATCTTATATATGAAAAATTTTATTTTTAGAATAAGTATTTTCATTTTAGTAACAACATCTATTTTATGATGATTAACATATTTATCAAATGAAATTTACAAGGCAAAAATGCCTGAATATACAATAAGTAATTGAGAAAAAACTGTTAAATTTCAAGCTATGGTACACATAGGTTCAGAGAGTTTTTATAACCAAGTAAAAGAAAATTTAAAAAAATATAAAGAAGAAGGTTGAGTTTATTTTTTTGAATGAGTTAAACCATGAACTCAGGAAAATATGAGTGCATTTAACGATGCAATTTGAATAGAATTTGATACTGATTTATACGAAAATTTTTCTAAATTGTATTGAGTAACATTTCAAGATACGGAGAGTTTTTTATGAATTGTTAATGATTTAGACTTCAATGTAGATGTAGATATAGATGAAATAATAAGATTATATAAGGAAAAAAATACAATTGAGGAAAATAATAAACCATATTCCCCTCCAATTGATGCCAATAAAGAAATATTAAATACTCTATCAAATTTAAATGAAAGAGAATTAAAAATACTTGTATATCTAAATCAAGCAATACTGAATTTAATCATTTGAAGTGATAGTTTACAATGAACTCTTAGCGAAAATTTCAATAACAAAAATTTATTTGATGTAATTCTAAATTGAAGAAATAAAGTAATAGTTGATGAAATACAAAAAAGCGAGTATAAAAAAATATACATAACTTACTGATTACTTCACTTTAAATGAGTTCTTGCATGATTGCAAGAACAAGACCCAAGATGGCAAATAATTGAAACAAAATATTTGTATCCGATAGACTAAAAAAACTAAATCCTTTGGATTTAGTTTTTTTAGTCTAATTTTTAAAACATCTTACTGACATATCAAAAGCACGCTTCATATTAAATGAATAATAAATAAAATTACTAGAACTAGTAAATGATAAATAATATGAATTGAATCAAGCAGGTGATGATGACCAATAATATGCATCAGTTCATTGATTTTTCATTGTACCATCCATCCAATAACGATCTCAGGCAAAAGGTAATTTAAGTAAATCTTGTATATTGTTTCAATTTGTAAAATTTCAATTAGTAACTATATTTTGCCAATCAGTAAAAGTTGGAACATGATATCATACTTCACATGGTCATTGTAATAGTGATTTATCAATACTTCATCAATTTATATAATCTGTATCTCACCACAAATTATCATTTTTTGGGTTACTCCAATCATAAGGATTTGGCAAACTTGTTCATCATATTATAGTTGTATTATTATAATAATTACTTGGTCAATATAATGATGTATTTACTCTAGTAGAACTTACAGATAAATTTCAGTAAGGAGTTCCACCATTATTTCACCATTGAAAATAATTTCAATATGAGCTAGATCATGTTCAAGAAATATTTGTTCAAACATTACATGCAGCTAATATTACTCATGCTCAATTTCAAGAACAAACAATTATATCAGGTGAATTACATAATCAATATGTTGAAGTTGCTGTTTTAATTTCTCACGATGTTCAACAACTCGCAAATGGACTTTGAGTTATTCACTCTACTATCTCATATGGTAAATTTACTCATCAATCTTCTACAAAAAAATCATCTTCATTTATTATTATACTTGGAGTATCTCAAGTTTGCATCTTGTAGTAATTTCATTTTACCACTGCTGTATTTTCTTCTTCATTTACTGTTGATACTTGATTAAATTTATAGGCTCATGTTCCACTTCATCATACTGAGTATGAAAATACATAATCTCATTTTGTTACTGGATCTTTAAATTTACTTCCATCTTCTTTTAGTGTAGAAAAGTTTGCTGTTCATTGGATTGAACTTCAACTATTTCCATCTATTATTAATCATGAATTTGTTTTTGTTGTATTTATAAGTGTTGATAAACTTGTTCATTTTGAACTTTCTATTCATATCTTTTTCATGATATTGTTTATATCACTTACTCTTTTTCAATCTCTTGCTGATACACTATATCATTGTAAGTTTATAAACGCTATTGTTCATAGTATAGCTAGTATTGTTATTACTACTATTAGTTCTACTAGTGTGAAGGCTTTTATTTTGTTTATTTTCATAATTTTTTATAAAAAATAAATACTAATAGTTTAATTATTAGTATTTATTCGTATTTGCAAAGGATTTTTTGTTTTTTGATTGACTATTGTTTTTTAGTCTTCCTTATAAAAAATAGAACTTACATAAAGATATCAACCAATAAAATATATAAATATAATAAAAACAAAACCTAGAGTAAGAGCTACATCAAAAATAAGATGAAGGATTATACTCATTAAAAGACCAAATGAAAATATCTTTAAATAAGGAAAACTCAAGTCTTTTCATCTATATAAGATAAGTGCTTTTGAAAAATAATATGCCAAAACACTACTTGATAATATATGAACCATAACTGAAAAAGCTGAACGAAAAAAATAAAGTTTTATAAGTTCAAATGATAATCATGAAGATAAATAATAATTATATAAATATAACATATTTTCTATAAAACTAAATCAAAGAGCTACAAATATAGCATACAATACTCAATCTTTAACTGATTTTATATAAAAAACACTTGATTGTAAAAAATTAAAATGCTTTGATGCTTCTTCTATAAAAGCTACAATTACATAATAAAATATAACTAATTTAAATGTATCAAATATGACATTTCAAAAACTTATTGGATTTTCTATACTAAAATCTACTCTTTGTAGTAAAAATGAAACTAGTAATAATCATAAACTTAAAACAAGTATAAAAAACAAAAAACTAACTATGTTTTTTAAGTAAATCCTAAAAATACTAGATTTATGTTTAAAAAATCATCATAAAAAAAATGAAAATATCACAACTAAAAACAAAAATAAACTAAGGGAAACTCCAAATTCAAAACTAGTTAGCAAATCCTTTATTTTTGAAGCAAAATAAAAAACATTTAAATAATCTAAATTTAAAAATTTCATAATCTTATCTATATGTAATATAGGAATTACAGATAGAATTCATCATAAAACTCAAACCATAAATCTCTTTTTATTAAGTGGATTATCATCTATAAAAGAAAAAGAATAAGCCCAAATAACTATCGGAAAAAATGATATAAAAAAAAGTAATAAATATATAAAGATTGACTCTAACATAAATGATTTTTATTTTTAAACTGATTTTATTATATAATTTTTTGAAAAAATAAAAAGAGAGTTTTAAAAAACTCTCTTTTATCTAAAAATCTTATAATTTCAAAACTTAACATAATTGTCTTCACTATTTTTCTTTTTAGTAAAAACTCATAGTAATACTAAATTTAGTCCTATAAAAACTAATAATCAACCTAATAAATAAGCAATAATATCAGGATTATAAATGATAATTATTCAAAAAATCAATAAAAATACTCAAAATGCTCTCATAATCTTATAATTAAAAATTAATCATTAACTTCTTCTAAATCAGCTCAAATTCACTTTAATTTATTTACAAAATCTTCATATCATCTATATATATATTCTACATTTGTAATTTTTGTTTCTCACTCTGCAATTAATCAAGCAATTACCATAGCAGCTCATGCTCTCAAATCCCAAGAAGTAACTGTAACTCAACCTTTTAGATCATTTGGTCAAAATAAAAGTGCTTCGTGCGGATTCATAACCGCAACATTTGCTCTCATTTTTTCAAGTTCAACTAAAAAATTTAATCTTCATTCAAATAAAACTTCGTGTATTTTACTTATTCATTCTGCTTGAGATTGAAGTATAGCAAATGGAGATTGTAAATCTGTTGGAAAACCTGGAAATAGATTTGTTTGAATTTGAATTGCTTTTAATTTTTTAGCTCTAAAAACTCTAAGAGTGTCATTTCATAAATCAGCTACTTTAACTCAAGCCTCTTTTAGTTTTTCTATAAAAACATATAAATCATCTATTCTAGCATCAACTATATCTAAGTATTCTTTTGAAGCCAACGCTCAAATAATCATATAAGTTCCTGATTCTATATAATCAGCTACAACTTCAAATTCAAAGCCTGAGGATAATTTTTCAACTCAAGATATAATTATTTCATGATTATATCTTATTTTTATTTCTGCTCACGCTTTTCTTAAAAAATCTATCAAATTCATAACATGAGGTTCAATTGCTGCAGATTTAATAGTAGTAACTCATTTTCTAAGCACATTCGCAACTATTAAATTTTCAGTTGAACTTACTCAAAATCATCAATTTAAAACCTTATCTCAACTTTCTAAACTTCAATCTAAAACTATCTCATCACCAGAAAAAGTATAATTATATCAAATAGCTTCCAGTCAGTTTAAGTGTGCATCAATTGGTCTTTTCCCTATACTACATCACCCTGGAAAAGGGATTTTTATATTACCAAAAAAATGTAATAATGGCGAAAGTAAAAAAATTGATGATCTGATTTTTTTTATCTTTTCAAAATTTAGATTTTCATTATTTATATTTGAAGAATCAAAATTTAGAGTTGTTCATTCCCAACTGTATCTTACTCAAATTCATTCTAAGATATCAAGAAATGTTTGAACATCTCAAATCTTAGGCATTTTTTTTAATTTAACTTTTCAATTTAAAAGTAAAGCTGCTCATAACATAGGCAAAGCTGCGTTTTTTGAACCACTTATTTGAACTTTTCATGAAAGTCCTTTTTTTCATCTAACTAATAACAATTTCTAAAAGTTACAATATATTTAGATTTAGATTATATTTAAAAAAAAATATATTTCAATTTTGAAATTTAAAACTTTTTTATATAATTTTTAGAAGTTAAACAATAATTTTTTAATAAATTAAAAATGTTTGAAATAAGTGTAAAAAAAATAGATTTTGAAAAACAAAATACAATAATAAAAAGAAATATAAATTTAGATAACCATCTGGATTGTTTTATATTAATAAGCTGTTCTAGTCAAAAATTAGCTGAAAATCTATTAAATAATACTCTTGAATATTTAATAGATAAGATAAGTAAAGAAGATACATATAGTGATTTTATGATAGCCTTAGAACACATAAATTCATACTTAAAAACATGGAAATTAGACCAAGATGAAAAAGATTCTCTTGATATGATTATATGAATACTAAACGAAAATACTTATACATTTTCAAATGTTTGACATTCATCTGCTTGTTTAATAAACAAGAATTCAGAGATAATTGAGTTAACTGAAAAATGAGAAAATAAAGAAGAGTTTTCATATATTTCTGAATGAAAATTAACAAATTGAGAAATAGTAATTTCTTCGACTCTTGAATTACTAAATTATCTATCAAAAAGTGATATAATTGATTGATTAATACTTTCAGAAGATATAAAAATATTTAATAAAAATATTAAAAATATTTTAAAAAGTGAAATTCTAGAATTAAATTGTTTAGTTAGTTCTATGAAATTTAAAAGTAAAAAATTTGAAAATAAAAATCAAAAATTTGAAGTAATAAAAAATAATTTAGCAAAAGTTATAGATAACAGATTTTCTAAAAAAATAATTTGAAAATCTTTAATAGTTTTAGATAAACTAAAAACTCAATCTAAAACTATTAAAAGTGTAGTTTTATTATGATGAATTTTAATGGCAGTATTCTTTTTATATTATTCTCTATCAACATTAGTTTCAATAACAACTCAAACAGAAGTAAAAGAAACAGCAAAAAATAGTATACTTGAAATAAAAGACATAATAAAAGTTGCATCTGAAAATATAGCAAATCCTGATGCTTTTGAAAAAAATATAAATGATGCAGAAAAATTGGTCGCTGAAATACAAAAACAAGAAATATATTTATGAGATCTAGCAAAATTAACTGATGATATAAATATATTAAAAAAACAATTTAATAAAATAGAAATATTTGAAGAAAATGACAAAAATTTAATATATAATATTGATTGAAATAATACTGTTAAGATAGCTAAAAATAATTTAATTCCTTATATAATTGAGAAAAAATGAGTTGTTTGACCAATTTTATCTACTTGAACACCTCAAATATATACATTTAATAATTTAGCTGAAAATGAATATTTCATTGATTGATTATTTATAGAAAACAACCTATTTTTATTAACAAATACTTCAAAAATAGTTAAATTTACAAAAAATTGATATTTTAATTTTGTAAATGTAACATGACAAACAAAATGGGAAGATATTAAAAATATAAGTTTTTATTCAACAAATATATACACTCTATGACAAAATAATCAATTAAATAAACATGTTGCAAGTGGGGATAACTTCAAAGCTGCAGAGCCATATTTAAAAGATGAAGATTTAAAACAAATTTGAGATGTATTATCTGTTGCAATTGATGGTTGATTTTATATGTTAAAAAAAGATTTATCAATAGTAAAATTCTTTTCTTCTCCATATAGATTAGAATCAATAATAATTAATAAACTTCCTAAAAACTATACTTTAGAAGAGTGAAAAAATGCACAAATAATTGCTAGAGCAAATTTAAATTATGTATATTTATTATTAAACAATAAAATTTGGATTTTTAAACCAAATACTACAAATTATAAAAGTACTCAAAATTTGACTTATGTATGACAAATTGAATGAGCAACTAAAACAATAAAAGATTTTTATGTAAATTATGATTGAGAAATACTTGTATTAAATGAATCATGAATGTATAAACTTACTTTTGAAATTAGTGATAACAAGATTATTATTAGATAATTAAGCCTGAAAATAGTGAAATAAAAAATTGTATTTTTATCTTTAAAACATAAAAATACAATTTTTCAAAAAAGTTTTGCAAATTTTAGTTTTATGATTAGAATTTGCAAGCTTTTTAATTTAAAATATTATTATATATCAAATCAAGACTATGGAAAACCTAAATTTAAATGCTCAAATTAGAAATACTGAGGAAAAAAACAAAGAAATAAGAGCCGCTAAAATGATACCAGCTGTAGTTTATTGAAAAAATCAAGAACCAATTGCTATTAAAGTTGATTATTCTGAATTTTTAAAACTATTTAGAGTATCTTGAGAATCTCATATTATTAATATAAAAATAGAAAAAAAATCTATTGAAGTATTAGTTCATGATATTCAAAAAACTCCTGTACAATGAGAATTTCAACATATTGATTTTTTCGCTATTACTAAAGGTGAAAAAGTTCATACAAAAATTCACTTACATTTTACTGGTACTTCAAAAGCAGTTAAAGAAGGTGCTATTTTAGAAGAACATATCAAAGAAGTTGAAGTAAAAGTTTTACCTAAAGACTTAATTGATTCATTTGACGTTGATTTATCAAAATTGGAAGAAATGTGAGATGTTATTAGAATTTCTGACTTAAATATATCTTCAAAATTTGAAGTATTAAATCACTCTGATGATATTGTTGCAACTGCTGCTAAACCAGCTAAAGTTGAAGTTGAAACTCCTGTTGTAACAGAAGAAGAAACTAAAGCAGAAACAAAATAATAAAAATAATTTTAAAAAAATAGTATTTGAAGTATAATTCAAATACTATTTTTATTTAGATGATAACATATAGAAAATGAAAGTAAAAATATATTGAAGTGCTGAAAATACTAAAGAGTTAAATAATAAAGTAATTAATTCATTAGAAGAATTAGGATTATCTGATTTTATAAGTATAGAAGTTACAGATGATGAAAATCTTAAAAATGAACTTAACATAAAAAGTGAGCCTGCATTAATTGTAGAAGAAGAATCTATTGACTTTAGAGATACAATTTTTGAATGAATTATACCTAGTGATGAAGAAATTAAATCAATGTTTATAAGTATAATTGGTGGTGGTGAAAGTGGTTCTAGTTGTGCTCCAGGTGGTTGTGGAAGCTGATGTTCTTGCTAAACAAAGGAAACAACACAATAAAAAAATCCCATTGGGATTTTTTTATTGTGTTGTTTCCGTAGCACTATTTTCTTCTGTAGAAGAACTTCAAGAATTAGAAGTTGTTTTTCTAATTATTGTAAAATAATTAGTATAAACTAATTTCCCTGCACTAAAATATTTTATTTCATATACATTTGTTCATTCTGCTAAGTTATTATATTCAACATCAGCATGATATCTCCATGTTGAGCCATTAAATGATCATAATTCAAAATCATTTATAGTTATTTTATCAATTCATTCTGCATTTACTTTTCATCTAATTGTAATAAAATTTTCTGTTGAAGTATATGTATCTTGAGTTGTAGGTGATGTAAATGTAAAATCTGAACCATCGGCTGAAAAATTTTGAACCTTAAGTCATGAAGTTTTAGTTTCTTGAACTACATCTGGCGTAACTGTTGTATTATTATTTGAAGATCATAAGCTATAATATACAGTATAAACAAATCTTGAAATTTGTTCATTAGAATCATTAAATATTTTAAAAACTAAATCATTTTCTTTATTTGAAACATCAACATTATCAAATTTAAATGTCATTGCCGTTTTATCTAAAATAGCACTTTTTCAATTAACAGTAATACTTGAAATATCCAAATTTGTATAAGTACCATTTATCTTAATTATTGGAGATGAAACATTTGATTCATCAACTAAATTATTAAATGATAACATTTCATTACCTATAGATAAATTTGAATTATTATTTAAAGTACCTGTTTGTGATAGTAATTCTCCTGTTGATGTTTCTGAATCATTAGTTATATACAAAGATCATTTATTTAATATAAACCAATCAGATTTTAAGAAAAATTGATCAATATTTTCTTTTAATAAAGTTAAATCTACATCACTTTTTGAAGCATCAGTTCTAGAAATAGTAATTTTTTCTCAAGGAGCCAAAACTGTATTTTTTCAAGATAAATTTGAAACTTCTACAAATCAAGAAATTAAGTAAATAGTAGATTCAACTTCATTTTGTGAGAAAGCTAAATGAGAATTTTCGTCAATTTTTAAATTTGCAAAATTCATATTTAAATTAACAGATTTAGTTGTATCTAACCAAATTTCTCCAGAAGTTATTGAAAAATCTCAATTTTCAAGATAAGTAAGTTCTCATAATTTATTAATTTTAAAATTAACTAAATTATCAAAATTTAAACTAATAGTTCATTGTTTTACCAATACTTTTTCTCATTTATACAACATAGAATCTCATTCAATTTCCTTCTTATAATCTCAAGGATAAACTATAGTAGCACTTGAAGAATCAGAATCTAAACTAACTGAAATTCCAGATTGATTTTCAACTGATGTTTTAGTATCATCAGAAGAATCTCCAGAAAATAAATTAAATATTAAAAATAAAACTAATATTCATCATATTATTGGAACAATATAATCTTTTATATTTTTTTGTAACATTGAATTACTTCATCTTCTTCTTACCATTATTTAATGATTTATAAATGTAATATTGATATAATATAAGCAAAAAGTTAAAAAATACAACAATAATTGTTAAAAAAAATTAAATATTAATTCTACAATAATTATGTCATTTGTAAATCTAAAATATGCTGTTTATTGAAAAAACTATTGATTATTAAATTATTTATTTATAATAGGCTCACTTTTTATATATATATAATAAATGCTTATGAAAAAATTAATTGCGTTATTAAGTGTTTTAGCTTTAACTTTATTAGTTTCTTGTGGTGAAGCTACTGTTGAAGAAAATGTAGAAACTACTTCTACTGGTGTTGAAATTAATATGGATACTACTACTGAACCTTTAGAAATTGATGCTGTTGATTCAACTACTGATACTACTTCTACTGGTACAACTGAAGAAACTACTTCTACTGGTGTTGAAATTGATATGGATACTACTACTGAATCTACTGATACAGTTGAATTAAATTAATTAGAAATAAATTAATTAAAAAAAAAACTAAATTTTATAAATTTAGTTTTTTTATTTGTTTAAAAAATAAAAATAAATAAAATCTAGCAAATTTTAAAAATAATATAATTTATGAGCGCGCTAGAGAAAAAATTATTAAAAAAACTTAGATCAGCAATAATGGATTTTGAAATGATAAAACCAGGAGAAACTATTCTTCTATGAGTTTCATGATGAAAAGATTCTATGGTTTTATGATACTTATTAAATGAATATAGAAAAATTGTAAAAGACAAATTTGAAATAAGATGAATTTATATTTTTAAAGAATTTTTAATTGATTGTGATATAAATTTTGAAGAAAAAAGGAAATATTTTGAAGAAGTTTTAAATATTCCACTAGAAAAAGTAAATATAAATCTACCAGAGGAATCTAAATTAAATGATTGAGTATGACAAAGTTGTCAATGGTGTGCTTATGCTAGAAGAATTGCAATGTTTAAATTATGTACAAAATACAATGCAACAAAGATAGCTTTTGGTCACCATATGGATGACATTGTTGTTACAACTATGATGAATATGATAGAATGAAGAAAATTAAAAATTATGCCACCTGTAAACAAAATGAGCAAGTGAGATATAACTTTTATTAGACCAATGTCATATATAAGAGAAAAAGATTTAGTAAATTTTGTAAAACAAAAAGAAATCCCCTATTCTTCTTGTAACTGTCCCGTTTGAGAAAATACAATGAGAAATAAGATAAAATACAATATAATTTGGGAAAATGAAAAAAACTTTCCTAAATATACTGAAAATATGTTTTGGGCATTAATAAAAGATTTTAGAGAAAAATACGAAAAAGATGGTTATTCTATGTAATTTTGCATAATAATAAAAAAAGTGTTAATATTTAATTGTAATTTAAATATTAACACTTTTTTTATGCCTGAAAGTATATATTGATTAAAAATTTTTCACTGATTTGATAAAGAAATAGTAGATTCAATAATTAATAATTGTGAGCAAAGAGAATATTCACTATGAGAATTAATAATTGTAGAATGAGAAAATTCAAATTGAGAATGATATATTTTGAAAAAATGAAAAGTTACAATTTCAATTTGATGACAAAGAGTTGCAGAATTAAATCCTTGAGATATTTTTTGAGAAATTGCTCTTCTAAATGAAGAAGCTAGAACAGCAACAGTAAGCGCATTAAGTAATATAGAAGTAATAGTATTAAATCTATCTGATTTAATAAATATAATAAACAATGATGCAAATAACATAAATAAATTAATTATTCAAAGAATTGAAGAAAATCTTAAATTAGATTAAAAAATAAATTCAAGCAATGCTTGAATTTATTTTTTAATCTAATTTTTTGAAACAAAAAGACAAAATTTTAATTTTGTCTTTTTGTTTTTTAATTTCAATTCAAAAATATTTTTGGAGTATTTATTTGTATATCACTATCATATTCAACAATCATAGGTGCTTCATCATATCAAGATATCATAGGAATCCCAACTGATTCACTTCAAGGAAATAATCATTTTATAAAATATCTAAATTTATTTAAATCATATTTCTTAGATTCGTTAAAATTACAAGTAGTAACATAAAATGGACATATAGGAGTTGCAGAACTTGATCATCCGATTGTATTATACGATAACAGACTTCACTTTATATATAATTGATTTTTAGCATAATTATCAACATAAGTATTAGTTCCATCTCAAGATAATATTGATCTATCTGACACAAGCGTTGCTGAAATATTTTTAACATTATCTTTTACCCATATATTTCATTTATTAGTTGTATTTCATTTTAATGCTATAATTGACTTAACTTTTCAAGGTGTCTTAGAAATATCGCTATTTACAATTACATCTGCTCAAATTACTAATATAGTATCAACTCAAACAGGCCAAGAATTAAGATTATAATTAGAGTTTAAATACATAATACCATTATGTGTTCATACTCACGCCTTTTGATACAGATATGCATTTTTTCTTATATTTGTAAATAGTGTATTTTTATCTAAACTTCATATATAATCTATACTTTCATTTGCAATGACTGAAAAATGAGAATTATTAGAATTTACAATTCATGAAACTTTTAATCAATTATTTAAAAGTGAATTTGAAAATAAATTAGTAAAAGATGGATATTTTATAGTTTTTAATCACTTTGTGTAAAATATATTTGAACTATACATTACATCAAAACTAGGAATTCATGCCAAAACTACCTTTGGAGTTGCTTTAAATCAATCTGAAATATTAGTTGTAGAATTGTAAGTTCAATTATGAGATGTAATTATATTTGATGATCCATCTAGTGAATAATTATTACATTCTAAAGTACTTATATAATTATAAGATGTATTATCAAAATTTGGGACATTATTTCAAGTACATATGTTTGTTCAATTTGTAGATCATAAATTTTGAAAACTAATAAACATATTTTTATTTAATCATCAACTCATTGTATCAAGTACATTTTGAACCTGAATATTTGAAATACTAATTGGAGTATTTATTGATATAGATCAAGTAAAAAATGTTTCTACATCTCTTGGTATATTCCAACTTAAATCATTTGAAATAGAATCAACTTTTACTACTGGAATAAATATTAATTTATTAGGGACATTAAAAAAATTATTATATGGAACAATTGTTCATCAAACTCAAGCTCATCAAGTAATATCAATTTGAACATTATCAAGCGAAATATCATTATTATTTGTAGTATAACTATATCATACTTTTGTTGGAGCAATTGAAGATATATCTACACTATAATTTCAAGTTATAGTATTATTACTAGTTCAAATATTACTTATCAATCAATTTAATAATCAAAATTGATTATTACTATAAGATATAGCATCTCATAAATCAAGATTATCAATTTGATCAGCATCCATATCATTTAAAAAAGATAAAGTTACATTTACATCTTTTATTCAAGATTCACTTATAACTGGATTTCCATATTTATCTCTAAGTTTAAAGCTTAAGTGATGTTTATCATTTCAATTTGCAATCTTAGTCGTAAGAAATGTATTTGTAATTGTTGATGCAGTTGCACCTCATCAAATATTATTAGAATCAAGTATTGTTGTTGGTACTCAAGAAACTATTTTCATAGTAGTTGGATTACTTATGTTTCAACTTGTATCAGTAATTCAAGTAATATTATAAGTTTTTGATTTTCTAAAATCATGAATAAAATTTGAACTTGTATAGGTAGAAGTTGCAATTGAATTCCAATTTTCAACATTTATGTTTGTTATAGTTTCCGGTAAAACTATATTTTTTGCATTATCAGTAACTGATGGTCAAAATACTATAGTCCAAGGAGCTGAAGTTACATCAATTGGAGTTGTATCTAAAAAATAATTATCAATACAAATCCAACCTAGATTTTGACTCCATGCACATCAATTTACTCTTTCTAAATTCCTATCATAAACTACTTTTGTATTATTATCTCAAGCAACTAAATTAGTAGATGAAAAATATATCCAACCTGCTGCATTAGACCATGCATATCATGAAAAAGTAAATGTATTGTTTAAATTATTTACCAATACTACTTTTGGAGCTCAAGTTACAACTCATATATCAAATGTAGCCCATCAAAGTGATGCATCAGTTACACTTGAAACATTTTGTAACCAAAAATTTCAAGAAATTGAAATATTTGAATTAGCATTAGAATCAAGAGATGAAGCATTTATAACTACTCAACTTGTTGATGGGAAAACTAATTTTCATCCATTTCAAACTCAAGAAATATCTTCAAGAGTAGTTCATGTCAATGTAATTGTAGGATTTATTCATGCATATGAATAATTTACAAAAGCAAAAAATATAAATGTTATAATAAATATTTTTTTCATAATTATATATAAGATTTTAAAATTAATTTAAACTAAAAAATGAATAACATTGTTCTTGCAAATCTCAACCTAGAATATAAGTACACTTATTTTTATCTTTTGTTCATACAGCATTTTTTAAATATATAGTATCACTACATTTTTGTTTTAATTCACTAGAAATTATTTTTGCACAATACTTTATATCAAGTAATGAAATTGCTTTTTTAAAATTATCATTATCTGTAAGTTTTCCCATAGAGTTAGTACAACTCTCTTTTTTAGTTGTATCTAAAATCTTATTACAAAGTGTAATATCACTATTTTTTACTGCGTTTGTAAAATTAATACTATCTTTACACGTATTTTTTAAATTAGTATCTAAAATATTATTACATTTTGATATATCATTAGTGTCAATTGCATCTGAAAGAATATCAGTATCTTTTTTATTTTTTATATTACTTATACAATAATCTTTATCTGATCCAGATAATTCATTACAAACCTTTGAATCACCAGTATATGATGTAGATTCAACTTTTGATATTATAAAATGCTTTTTACAAGTATTTTTCAATCCTATTTGATTTATTTTATTACATAATTCTTCTTTTTTAGTATCAATAGAATTGTTATAATAATACATATCACTACATTTTGATTTAACATCTATATTATTTATTTTTAAACAATAATCTAGGTTATTTTCAAAACTTGCTTTTGCCGCATAAGCATTATCAAAACATTGATTTTTTTTAGTTGAGTCTTCTATATTTTCACAAATATTAGTATTTCAAGTATTTCAAGCTTCGTTAATAGATTTTATTATTTCTATTTTTTTTATTTCTTCAGCACTAAGACTATTATCTACTGAATCTAAAGTTTTATCATTAATTCATGTACCACTATTAATAATATCTTCAACAATACCTGAATTAGTTTCAGTATTAATATCTGTTGTTTCTAATTGTTTACTTTTAGTAAATGAAAATATAAGGTAAACCAAAACAATTAACAATACTGAAACACTCAGTATAATAATTGATTTTTTATTAAGACTTTTATTCATATTTAAATAATAAATTTATAAGGTATAATAAATAATACCATACAAATTTTATAATTACAAAAATTGCATAAAAAAATATCAATCATTAATGATTGATATTTTTTTATTTAACAATTATTCTAAAATTCTTCTTCCCTTTTCTTAAAAGTAAAATTTTATCATTTATAAATTTAGTATTTAAATCTAAATTAAAATCAACAACCTTTTCTTCATTTATAAAAATAGCTCATGATTTTACAGCATTTCTAGCATTTGAATTTGAACTTTCAAGTCCAGATTTAACAATAGTTTCAAATAAGTTTTCTCAAGCAAATATAAATCATCACATAGCTTGTAAAAAAGTATTTAATTCATCATTACTTAAAGATTTTAAAATTTCAAGTTTATCATTTTCTCAAAACATAAAATCAGAAATTCTTAAAGCTAAATCTGCTTCCTTACTGCCATGAATAATCTCTACAATTTTGTAAGCAAGTAATTTTTGACCTTCTCTATTTTCTGGTTTTTCCATATGATTAGCAACTATTTTATCTATTTCTTCAGTTTCAATCAAAGTTAGCATCTTCATATATTTTCAAATATCAGCATCACTTGTATTCATAAAATATTGATAAATGAAATATGGACTTGTTTTATTTTTATCTAAAAACATAGCATTACCTTCACTTTTACCAAATTTTTTACCAGTAGAGTCTGTAATTAATGGCCAAGTTAAAGCAAAAGTTTCTGCTTCATATTTTTTTCTAATAAGTTCTGTTCATGTAACTAAATTTCACCATTGATCTTGTCAACCAATTTGAAGAGTTACTCACTCATCTTTAAATAACCTACAAAAATCATAACCTTGTAAAAGCATATATGAAAACTCTGTATATGAAATTGATTGATTTGGATCTTCTATCCTCTTTTTTACAGTATCTTTGCTCATCATAACATTTATAGTTATGAATTTCCCTACTTCTCTTAGAAAATCTAGATAACCCATACCAACATAAAAGTCCTTATTATTTACAAAATCATAATTAAACTTTTTTTGAGAAAATCATTCTAAATTATTTAATATTCCTGTAATTTGAGCTGAGATTTTTACTTGATTTTTATCAAGAATTTCAGGACTTAAAAATGTTCTTTCACTATCTTTTCATCCTGGATCTCAAATCATACCAGTTGCTCATCAAGTAAGAGCAAAGTATTTATTTCATCTTCTCATAAGATGAACTCAAACCATAAAACCTATGAAATTTCAAAGATGTAGTGAATCTGCAGTTGGATCAAAACCACAATAAAAACTACCTTTTCATTCATCAAATTTTTTAAATAATTCATCACTTGTAAATTGATATAATAGTCATCTATCCGCTAATTCCTGTTTTAATGTCTTCATGCAAATATATTTTATAAATAAATATTTAAAATAATATATTTAAAAAGTGCTATAAATCAATAAAAATTTGATTTTTATGTACTTTTAGTTAAATTTAATTAAATTAAAATAATTTAATTAAATTTATGATATTTTGAGATAGAAAAAAGTACTCTGAACAAAACATTTTTCTTACTAAAGAAATTTGTCCTTTTTGTAAAATAGAAGAAGATGAAAAACCATTACTTGTGCACAAAACAAAGTATTGGGAAATAAGATATAATAAATATCCATATTATTGACATAAACAAAACCTACTTGTTTTTCCAATAGAACACAAGATACATACTATTGAATTGAGTGATGAAGAGTTGATTGACTATAAAAATATAGAAATCTATATGAAAGATTATTTTGGAGAAAGAAATTATTTTTCTCTAATTAGACAGACAACTTGATGAAGAAGTGCTGAACATTTACACTATCATTATTTAGAATGAATTTTAATTCATTCTAAAGATGATAATACATTATTTACAGTTAAAAATATTTCAAAATGAGAGAAATAGACATATCAAAAATTTTTTGATCAAAATGTAGAACCAAATTACTTGAAAAGTTCTTTTTAGAATATGAATCTGGAAATAACGAATGATTTCACATGAGATGATTATCTCGTGATTTAGATGAGCAAATAAATTCTATAAAAAGAGAACTTGATAGTTTAACTGAACTTTGAATTTTGAAATATAAAGAAGAATTAAAGAAAAAAATATTTTTCGTAAATAGTAAATTTTATTTAGTAGATGATTTTGTAAGTATATTTTTAAAATCATATAATCCTATGGATAGAATCAAGGAATTTTTTAAATATAAAAACGATTTAGAACTAATAATAATAAATGAATCTGTAAGAACCAAACTTATAAATCCTTGAAAATCTATACTTGATATATTTTTAATTTGAGAAATAGACAAGGATGAACTATGAGCTTTTCTTTCAGAAATATTTTATGGAAGAAAGATAAAATACGCTATAATTACAACAGAAGATTTCTATAATAGACTTGAATTTGGAGATAAACTTATAAAAAATATATTAACAGAAAATTGAAATATATATATAAAAGATAATTTAAAAATAAAAGAAAAATTAGAATCATAAAAAAAGACCAGTCTCTTTTGAGACTGGTCTTTTTTAAATTTTTACAACTCCAATTTTTTCCTCAAAATTTTTATATTTTATCTTGTAATACGTAAGTATTCAAACCATTGCTGCATTATCCATACAAAATAGGTTTCTTTTTGGAAAAATAAAAGAAAAATGTTCACTATCTGCTAATTTTTTAATTTCATCTTTCAACTTATTATTTGCACTAACTCATCAAGCAAGCATAACAGTTTTTATGTTATTTTCCTTAGCTGCATTTACAAGTTTCCAAGCTAAAACTTCAGTTATTGCATTTTCAAATTCAAAACTTATTTCTTTTTTATCTTCTAAACTTAAACTTCATTTTTCACTAATTCTCCTATCTACTTCTCTTTTTACACTACTTTTCAATCCTGAAAAACTAAAATTAAAATCTCTTTTTACAAGCCAAACTCTAGGAAAAAGATTTTTAGAAATTCCTCCATCAGCTTCATATTCACTTGCTAATTTAGAAATAATAGGTCAACCTGGATAACCAAGTCACATCATTTTTGCTACCTTATCAAAAGCCTCTCAACCTGCATCATCTCAAGAACTTCAAAGCTTATTTAAATCCCACATATCCTTCATAATATATATATCATTATGACCACCTGAAACTGTCAAACAAGCAATTGGAAATCTTATTTCACTTTCTTCTCTTTCTAAAAAATTTGAAAATATATGAGCTTGTATGTGATTTATAGCTATAATTGGAATATTTAAAACTATTGAGATAGTACTAGCAACTGTAGTTCAAGTCAAAAGTGATGGAAGTAAACCTGGGCTTACAGTAACTCAAATATAATCTATTTCTTCTAGTTTTGTATTTGTATTTTTTAAAACATTATCCAAAACACCAAAAATAGCGTTTGCGTGCTCACGAGCAGCAACTTCTGGAACAACTCAACCAGTTTCAAGATGTATCTTTATTTGACTAGCTGTATCCATAAAAATAAGTCTATCATCTTCAAACAATGCTATACTTGTATCATCACAACTTGTTTCAAAAGCCAAAATCTTCATCTAATATTTTTATTAATAAATTTAAATAATAATATAAAAAAAAAAGATTAAATCAAAAATAAAAAGTATAGTGTTATAAATTACACTATACTTTTTATTTTAATACAATTCACTAAAAATAATTAATTCATTTTTTAGAAAATTTATATTTTCCATATTTCCTGATTTTACTGCTAAATCTAAATCCAGTCTTTTTGATTCTTCTAATTTTTTAATTTCTTCTAATTTATCTTTTTCTTTTATTTTGTTTCAAGTTTTTCTAATTTCTTCTAATTCTAGAAATAATTTTTTTGTTTCAAAAGTAACATTTTCTAATAATTTAGTTTTTGCTTCTTCTTTTCTAGCATCTATTTTAACACTCTTTATTTCCCTTATTTCTTCTTTTGATTTAGTTATCTTGTCTCCAGTATTATTTTCTTTAACACAAGAAACTATAAAAAATAAAGTTATAAATGTTATTAATAATATTTTTTTCATATTTTTAAATTATTTATATATACTTACCATTGCCCTACTTTTTTTGATGAATCGTAATGAACTCAATCAACACCCCAAAGTTCTGGTGTATAAGTATTAGTATCATAAAAAATTGGTTGCTTTTGATTTCATATATTTGATCAATATGTATATGAAGATACTCATCCTAACATTGGTAAATTTTGTCTTCACTTTAAATTAATATCCCATCAAGCAGTAACTGGTTCAATAAGCCAAGATGAACCAAATACTCAGCTTGTATCTAAATTTATTCAATCGCTAAATCATAAAGTAGAATTTACTCAATAATCAGTATTTGTAACTTGAAAATCTCATCAAATATTTCAAAAACTTTTTAATGTTCAAAATAATAATGCAGATCAAGGATTATCTCCTGTAATTATACTTCATACTCATATATTATTGTAAGTATTTATATTATTAAAATTAGCATCTTCAATCCAATCATAAAATTTCAATCAATCTGAGTTATTATTGTAAGAATATAAATTGTTTATAGTAAATGCTCAATTAAATCAATAAATACCAGATCAATTGTTATTATATGTTATTATATTACTCATAGATGATCCATTTTCCCATCAAAATCTAATTCAAGCACCATTATTATTATATGATACTATATTTGAGTATATATTATTGTATCAACTATCTGTCCAAAATCATATTGATGAATTATTATAAATATTTATATTTGAATAAATTGCATTATCAGAAACCTTATCTATTCATCTATGTGAATTATTATATATATTTAATTTATTTAATACTGTTCAATTTCAATACTCACCTATTCAAGAATATCAATATTCTGAAATATTTGCATTATAAATAGTAATATTTGATGCTCAAATTGATAATCATGAATCATTACTTAAATGTGTTCAACCAGATCAATTATTTGTACCATAAAGTGATATTCATGAAAAAATATTATTACTATTTCATAAAGTTACAGAATATGACATATCAATGCTCGTATATAAATTTACACTTCAAATTCATATTAATCAACTACAAGTTCAAAAGTAAACACTAGTTGGTGATTGCCATGGATCAAATTGAAATGGATCTGTCTGAATATAATCTCATGCTGCTAATCTATAAATTGTATTATCTGCTAATGTAGTTGGTATTACATTTGTTCAAGGATCTAAATCTACTATACTCATACTACTTGGATCACAAGTATTGTTTTCCCAATTTTCTGTATATATTGACCGATTTCAAAATATATCTCTTATGTCTACAGGATTATAATCCCATGCAAATGCATGTCTACCTTTACATTTTACATTTATTCATCAATTATTTCATAAACACTCCCAAGAATAATCTCATAAAATTCAAGCATCTTCTACTACAGTTGGTGTTCAAACTTCACATAACCTAGTTGGAGTTATATATAAATGTTTATTTTCATCTTTTCAACATATTGCATCATCTAAATTTGCAACTCATCAAGAATTATCTATAAATTTTATTATATCAACCCATGCTTTATCTTGTCATGCAAAATCAGATCAATCCTTTTCATAACACCATTTAAATGTATAATTTCAAGTTGAATATGTATTTGTATATGTTGACCATCATTCTTCTCATGACCATTGATTATCTAATATTCAATTCGCATAAAAACTTAAGTAATCCCATCAGCTTTCTGATGAAACTTTATAATCAAAACTTATATCAAAATCTGATGATTTAGTTCTAGTAACTTCAAAACATGATTGTGATGAATCAGTTTGATTTCAACTCTCTATTGAATAACTTCATTCATTTTTTTCTACATTTGTTCTTGTAAATGTTCATTCTATAACTGTATATCAATCTTCTGTTTCAAAATCTACTATATCTATTTCTTGTAATGCCAAATTATTATCTATTATATATGGTAAATCAACTCATCAACTTACAACATAATAATCATCATCTGTTATTGTTATACTTGGACTATCTCAAGTTTGCATTTGGTAATAATTTCATTTTACTACTGCTGTATTTGTTTCTTCATTTACTGTTGATACTTGATTAAATTTATAGGCTCATGTTCCATTTCATCATACTGAGTATGAAAATACATAATCTCATTTTGTTACTGGATCTTTAAATTTACTTCCATCTTCTTTTAGTGTAGCAAAGTTTGCTGTTCATTGGATTGAACTTCAACTATTTCCATCTATTATTAATCATGAATTTGTTTTTGTTGTATTTATAAGTGTTGATAAACTTGTTCATTTTGAACTTTCTATTCATATCTTTTTCATGATATTGTTTATATCACTTACTCTTTTTCAGTCTCTTGCTGATATAGAGTATCATTGTAAGTTTATAAATGCTATTGTTCATAGTATAGCTAATATTGTTATTACTACTATTAGTTCTACTAGTGTAAAAGCTTTTGTTCTAGCAAGACCGGTCTCAGTTGAGACCGGTCTAAGATTTACTTGGTTGTTTATTTTCATAATTTTTATATAAAAAAATAAATACTAATAAGTTAATTATTAGTATTTATTGAAAATTGCAAATTATTTAGTATTGACTTTATTTAAAATTATTTTATCATTCATATAGCTAATTTTTGTTTGAAAGGAATAATCGTGCTTAACAAATTTGCAAGTGAATTTAACCTAGTTATTTACTCATTTAGCAGTAATGAAATTTTGCAAAATGAAGTAATAAGAAGTTTAATTGTCATTGTTTTTGTTCTTTGGATTGTTTATTTCGGTCTAAAATATAAAAAAATAAGAGAGTGTTTTGACCGACATGACTATGAAAAAGAACCAAGCAACTTAATGGAAAGGCTTAAACTATACGCTTCTGCACCACTTATGTCAGGAAATGGTATATGTATGTGGAGAGTTTACGCTTCAATTCCACTTGCAATAATAACTATAATTTTTTACAAAAATACCTTTTATAGTTCAATGCTCTTACAAGCATATGTATTTCTTTTCGTAACTGATGCGCTTGATGGAGCAGTTGCAAGAGCATTGAACAATGTAACAAATATTGGCAAAATTCTTGATCCATTTGCTGATAAATTCCTTGATTTAATAATTATTGGAATTGTCTGCTTATTTTCTCATAATAGCTTCTTTGTATATTGTGCAACAGCTATTGCGATGATTGATATAGCTGGACAATTTCTAAGAGGAAAAACAAGTAATCCTGCAGCAAACTGGGTAGGAAAAACAAAAACAGTTTTTAAAGTAATTACTATCTATGTAGTTAGCCTAAACCGCTATGAGATTTATCTCGACTATATAGGTGGAACTTTGCTTATTATTAGCCTAATCTTTACTTTTTGGTCATTCTGGCTCAAGATTAAAGATAGGATTTTTTAAAAAAAGGAGGAAAAAAAACCAGAGCAGTATGCTCTGGTTTTTGCTTTCTTATAACCCATATCTTTCCATAAAAGCCTTGTTTTCAACTTCTCTTCACATAAAATCAAAAAATAAATCGCTTGCCTTTTTTCTAGTTCATTGTCAGATTATAGTTTCTAATAATAGACTTCAAGTACTAGAATCAAACATTCATAATTCTTTTATCCTAGAAAAAACATCAGCTTCAATTATTTCTGCCCACATATATGAATAATAACCAGCTGCATATCATCAACCAAATATATGATTAAATGAACAATACATCTTATAATCATCTCATCTTTTAAAAATACTATATTTATTTACTATTTCTAAAATTTTTTTATCAAGTTCTTCTACACTTGTAGGTATTTCACCAGAATACAAACTCATATCTAAAAGTGCAAATTCATTTTGTCTAGCAACAAAAACTCATGACATAAATGTTTTTAAATTATCTAACTTTTCAATCATTTCATCACTCAATTCTTCACCTGTTTCTATGTGTTTAGATAACTTTTTTAAACTTTCTTTATCACTTACCCAATTTTCAAGTAATTGACTTGGTAACTCAACAAAATCCCATTCTACTCAAAAACCTGACAATTCACTATATTTACTTTCACTCAACATTTCATGAATTGCATGTCAAAATTCGTGAAATAAAGTTTCAACATCTCTTAAATAAAGAGTTGTTTTTCAACTACTTGCTTTTTGGAAATTACAAACATTTAAAATAACTGGTACACTAAATTCTGGTAAATATTCTTTTTCTCTTAAATTATCAGCCCAAGCTCCTGGTCTTTTTCATTTTCTATAAAATGCATCTAAAAAATAATATGAAATCAATTTATTATCCTTATAAATTTCATAAACTCTAATATCAGCATTGTAAGATTCTAATTTTATTTCTTTGATTTCAATTGAATAAAAAGTCTCTATAAATCTGTGTAGATAATTTAGTACATTTTCAAATTCAAAATAAAGTTTCAACTCTTTTTCATCAATAGCATATTTTTCCTCTTTTAAAATTCTAGTATAATATGCTAAATCATAAGTTTCTATATGACTTAATTTAAAATAATCTTTTACTTCTTGTATATCCTTATTTGCTTTTTCTTTTGCCTTAAGCGAAGTTGATTCAAGTAATTCAAAAACTTGTTCTGGAGAATCTGCCATTTTAGTGTTTAAACTCATCTCAGAATAATTTTTATATCAAAGAATTTTCGCTTTTTTATCTTTTAGCTTTAATATTTCCAAAACTAAGGCTCTATTGTCAAAATTACCTTTTGAAGCTGTTGTAAATCCAGCTTTTTCAAAATCTTGTCTTACTTTTTGGCTAGAACAATATTTCATTATAGCACCAAAACTAGTTGGATCAGAGTCAAAAAGATATCATCATTTTTCCTTTCAAGCTTCAAATGCTATTTCCAAAACTTCATTTGGTAAATCTTTTATTATCTCAAAATCAGTAATTAAATATTCAAAAGTTTTTTCATCATCTACTATATTGTTTGTAAATTTATCGCTTAATTCTCACAATTTTTTATTTATAGACTTGATTTCATCTTGTTTTTCTTCAGGCAAATCTATTCATCTATCCTTGTAAGATTTAATTCTTAAATCCATGATTCTTCTTTGTTCTTCATCTAGTTTTATGTTTTCACTTACATATAAATATTTTTCATATAAATTTTTATTATATGAAACTTCATTTCAAAAATCTTGCAATTTTGGTCTAAAATCTTCTATTATATTTCTAAGTTTATCACTTGTTTCTACATTTTCTAGATGATTTAATAAACTCCAAAAATAATCCAAGATTCCATCATCTTCAAAACTATCAAAGTTTAGTGTTGAATTATCTTTTTTTAAGAAATCCGTAAATTTTTGTTTTTCATTTTCTAGTTCTTCTTCAAGTATTTCTTTTGTTATATCCAAAACTTCATTACTAAAAAGAAATTTTAAATCAGGAAAATTTTTATTTTTAAGTTCTTTTATTACCTTATCTTTTAAGTTCATATATATTTGTTTATTTTTTAGAAAATCTATGTAAAATGATTTTATGAATTTAAAAGATAATTTCAAGAAATAATGAAACTAGAAAACAATATAAAAAATGATTGGAAAGAAATAATAGAAACAGAAATGCAAAAACCTTATTTTGTAGAAATAAATAAAAAAATAGAAACTGACTTAAACTCTGGAATTACTATTTATCCACCTCTTAATTTAGTTTTCAATGCATTTGAAAAAACTCCTTTTAAAGACATAAAAGTAGTTATTTTATGACAAGATCCATATCATTGAATATGACAAGCACAAGGTTTTTGTTTTTCTGTTCCAGAAAATATAAAATTACCACCAAGTTTAAAAAATATTTACAAGGAAATAGAAGCAAGTCTGTGAATCAAAAATAGCAATTCTTGAGATTTAACTCCTTGGACAAAACAGTGAGTTTTCTTATTAAATGCTATACTTACAGTTCAAGCATGAAATCCAGCAAGTCACTCTAAAATTGGTTGGGAAAAATTTACAAATGAAATAATAAAAAGCATAAGTGATGAAAAAGAAAACGTAATTTTTCTTTTATGGTGAGCTTTTGCACAAGGTAAAAAATCACTTATTGATACAAATAAACATATAGTTCTAGAAAGTCCTCATCCATCACCTTTTTCAGCACACAGATGATTTTTGTGAAATAATCACTTCAAAAGTGTAAATGAAATACTTAAAAAACAAGGAAAAAAAGAAATAGATTGGAAGATATAAAAAGACTAAGTTTTTTAAAACTTAGTCTTTTTATATAATAAATTTTTGATCAATAACTCAATTTTCAATTACAATTCAATCATTTTTTAGTTTTTCAATTTTTTCTTCAACTCAACCTAAAGTATTATATCAACTTATCTTTCAATTTGAAGCGATAACCTTGTAGCAAGGAAAAATTTCAGGATTTTTATTATACCTCATAGTTTGAGAAACCATTCTTGGATGAACTCAAAAAATTTTTGCAATATTTTTGTAAGTTGTAACTTTACCTTTTGGAATAGTTAAAAGATAGTTTAAAATTTTTTCTTTCATATTATTTTTTCATATTAAATAAAAAATAATAAATGATAATTACCCCATACAATCTCAATTATATGTTTTAGAAGTTTCAACTACTCATCAATTAACACAAAGTAATGTAAAATTATATGTTCAACATGATCATCATCATTTATTCCATATATTTCAAGAAATAATTGTTGGTGGTGTCCAAAAATCAAATGGTCATTTAGAAAAATTATAATATCCTCAATTTCATAATTTATATCTCCAGTTAGATGAAGATATTTTTTCAGGGACACATGATGCTGCTCATTCTATAGACCAAAATCAACCACTAGAACCACTTGCTTTTTTCCATAATCATGATTGACATGATAACAATAATCAAGTACTATCTTTCGCTATAAGTCCATTTGGTGAACATGCAGTATTTTCAGTTACAACATCTATAATTTGAACTTTACCAGATGCTAACACTCAAAATGTTTTTGTTCATCATATAGTTTGATTTGAAGAAAGATCTACATATCAATTTTGCACCTTTGTTTGATCAATTGCATTATTTGCTATTTCTGAAGTTCAAACTTGACTACATAATCTAGTACCATCTGATTGAAATCACTTTAAAACTTGTCATGCAGGGCATCATAATAACATCTTACTAAAATAACTAGCAAATTTTCAACCAGAAGTTTCTCATGTTGGAGTAGAACTTGGCCATGAAATTGCTGCAAATGCTACAAATCATATCAATATAGAAAATGATACCAACTGTAAAACTATATTTTTTCATAATTTTATAAGAGTTTTATTCATTTTATTCATGGAAAAATTTGATTATTTTAAATAAAAGGTAATACTCGGATTTTTAAAAATCTGAGTTCATTTTAACTATTTTTTAGTATTTTCTATTATTTTTCAACATTGTTTTAAATAGTCATTATATATTTCTACTTGATAATCTGGTCTTTTTTCAATTTCTGGGAAATAAATATAATTAGCACAATCTATGTTTTTTAAACCTTCATTATCCATAATTTTTAATGAATCTATAAATGGTTTGAAATTATTATGTGTTATTTCTATAAGTTCATCTTTTAACAATATTTCTGCTGCATCTTCTTGAATTACTCAAGCATTTGAGTCAACTAAACTTCAGGTTTGTACAATTACAGTATTTTGTAATACTCCCATATTTACCTGAGCTTCTTTATTTTCTTGTACTTCAGAACAAGAAAATAATATAAAGGTAATAGTTAAAAGTAATATTATTTTTTTCATAAATTTTAACATTAAAATTTAAATTATAATTTTTAATATCTATATTTTTTTATATAAAATCGTTTCATATAAAAAAATTATATTATATCTTATAGTTATAAGTCACTAATATTCATTAATAGTTAATTAAAAAGTAAGATTAGTTTTTAACACATAATGACAAAAATTCATAATCTGTATCTAATTCTCTAACTACAATAGAAGAATTACCTGTATGAAAATTAAAACTCCATGCATTATTAATATCATACTTAGTACTCGTCCAATAATACATATTATAACTTCAATCCATATCACAAAAATGACCATCTGGATAACGAAACCCTGAAATTGTACTAACTAATCAACTTAATTTATTCCCTCCTTTCCATCAAGTAGCTCAAGCATTTTTTAGATTTATCAATTGAACATCTGTAGGTAGAGTCCATCATACACCCAATGCTCCACACACTGATGAGTCAGTTGCAGCATTCCAATCATATAATCTACCATACGTATCACAATTTGCTGGTTTATTTCCAAAACATGAACTAGATCATAAACTTGGAGTATGTTTCATATTTGTACTTGTCCAACATTTACCATCAGCTGCTAGTTTTGTAGTATATGTATATCATCCTGCTGAAACATTTTCTCAACAAGTAAACACTGGAATACAAACATTAATATTACAAGTTTGACTTGTGGTTGGTTTAGTTCAGCTACAAAAACTATCTACTACTATAGTTCAATCATTTCTTTTACATGAAACTGTTCTTGTTTGTGTTCATCATCCACAACTCACACTACATGTTCAATATGCTCATGTATCCCATGAATAACTATATGTTGATGATAATGCTACTGCAATTGCATTATCTACATATTGTTTTGTCACAAGATGATTATTTGCAGTAGGTATTACTCATACTACAGGATTTGTAAATGTTTTTGTTCATCATATAGTTTGATTTGAAGAAAGATCTACATATCAATTTTGCACCTTTGTTTGATCAATTGCATTATTTGCTATTTCTGAAGTTCAAACTTGACTACATAATCTAGTACCATCTGATTGAAATCACTTTAAAACTTGTCATGCAGGGCATCATAATAACATCTTACTAAAATAACTAGCAAATTTTCAACCAGAAGTTTCTCATGTTGGAGTAGAACTTGGCCATGAAATTGCTGCAAATGCTACAAATCATATCAATATAGAAAATGATACCAACTGTAAAACTATATTTTTTCACAATTTTATAAGAGTTTTATTCATAGGGAAATTTGATTATTTTAAATAATAAACTAATTACAAAATAATAATATTGAATATATAAAAAAATCAATATATTATTTTTTTAACTCATCTAAAACTTCATCTGTTTTTGTAGAATAACTTATTCAAATAAAAGGTATTTCATAAACATGAGAAAGTATAATAGAATGCAGTCTCATAGCTACGCAAATATCTATTTCTTTTTTTGTGTAAGTTTCATAAACTTCCATCATATTTGTTTTTATTTCAACTCACTCTTCTCAAATAAATCTACTCATAAAAAGAAAATCATTTGCCAAATCATCAGTTTCATGAAAACTATGTGGTAATAAAACTACTTTTGCTCATTCTCAAACTAAAAAATTTATCACTTCTCTAACTCTTCACTCTTCCATCCTATCTGAAATATTTGATTTATGAAAAAAATATCAAGCTCTGATAGCAAGTCAGATTTTTTTTCAAGATAAGTCAAAATCCTTAAATAAAGTCTTATCAAAATGATAAGATGAAATAGTTCAAATAATAGATTTAGTAGTAATTAATTCTCACCTATCATAAAAAACTGGATCTTTTTCTATACTTGATTCTATACCTAAAGATTTCAATAATTCATAACTATAATTATCTCTTACTTCTATCTTATGAGCTTTTTTAAATATTGCTTTAACTTTTTTTAGACTTTCTGTATTTTTTATATTAATTCAGACTCTAAAAAATATAAATTTTTTCATAAAAAATCTAAAAAATCTCACTCTAAAAAGCCAAGAATCTAGAGGATTTTTTGTTGTTTGCACTTCATCGTCATAGATTATTCCACCTCATCAAATCACGATTAAATCACTTCAAATCACAGTAAATAAAAACATAAAAAAATTCCATATGTTTTTAAATATATTTCTTGCTTGTCTTATTCCTACTGGAAAATATTCTCTATAAACCACGTTTGGAGCAGTAAAAAAAGGATTTTTCTTGTCATAAGTAAATACTATAAATTTAGTCTCATTTCCATAAGTTTGTTCAAGTAGTTTTATCTCATTTTTTAATATAAGTTCATCTCATAGGTTTTGTGCTCAAATTGAAGCAAAAATAGCAATTTTCATTTTGTATAATTAAAATTAATTTTGGTTTTTATTATAAAAATAAATTTTAAAAATGCTAGGAAAAATATTATTTCTCTTCCCTCTTTCTAAAACTTAAAGCCTCCAAAATATGCTCTTTTTTTATGTCACTACATCACTCTAAATCAGCTATAGTTCTAGATAATTTAAGTATCCTATAATATGCTCTTGCTGACAAATTTAAACTTGAAATTGCTTGTTTTAATATATTTTCACTCTCTAAATCTAGACTACAATACTTGTTTATTTCCTTTGTAGACATCTCACTATTAAATGTAATCTTTGTATTTTTAAATCTAGACAATTGCATAACTCTGGCTTTTTCTACTTTTTCTTTTATGATTTTTGAAGTTGTAGCATTTTCATATTTTTCATTTACTTTAAAATCACTAGTTTTTACTTTTGGTACTTCTATAAATATGTCTATCCTATCAATAAGTGGTCATGATAATCTAGATCTATAATTTTCAACTTGTTTAAAACTACAAATACAATCTTTGTCTGGATCACTCAAAAATCCACAAGGACAAGGATTCATAGCTCAAACTAAGATAAATTTAGCAGGATATGTTAGACTTGCATTTATCCTATTTACTGTTATTTCTCAGTCTTCAATTGGTTGTCTCAAAACTTCTAAAACACTTTTATTAAACTCCAAAACTTCATCTAAAAACAAAACTCATTTATGAGCTAGAGAAATCTCTCCTGGTTTTGCGTTTCTACCTCATCAAATTATACTAACGGCACTAGCAGTGTGATGTACAGTTCTAAAAGGTCTTTTTGTAATTATAGGATTATCAACTCAAAGTAATCCAGAAATGCTATAAATCTTTGAAACTTCAATTGCTTCGTCTATCGTTAAATCTGGTAATATAGTAGAAAAAGCTCTACTTAACATAGTTTTTCAAGAACCTGGTGGTCAGCTCATAATTATATTGTGTCCTCAACTTGCAGCTATTTCCAAAGCTCTTTTTGCATGATTTTGTCAAAGAATATATTTTAAATCATATTTGTTTTCTAAAAAATCTTCTTCTTTATTTTTTCTAAAATCATAACTTGGCGTAATTTCTAATGGTTTATCTTTGTTTAAAATATCTACTAAATCTTTTAAATCCTTGATTCAAATTACATCAATTCCTGGAATTATTGACGCTTCACGAGAGTTTTCAAGTGGTAAAAATATTCTTTTAAATCATTTTTCTTTTGCTCAAATTGTAGTTGGAAGTGCTCATGAAATCTTTCTCAATTTTCAATCAAGAGACAATTCTCAAACAAATATAGAATCAAGCAAAAAATCATCCTCTATAATTCACTCATGATTTAGTATTCAAACAGCAATTGCTAGATCAAAATTTGGTCCTGATTTTTTTATATCAGCTGGTGCTAAATTAACTGTAATCCTAGAAGTTGGTAGTTTAGAATTACTTGATTTTAGTGCACTTCTAAGCCTTTCTTTACTTTCTTGAACTCATTGATCTGGTAATCAAACTATTGTAAAACTAGGAAGTCACGCATTTATATCTACTTCTACTTCTATCAAATCAGAAACTATTCAATTTATAGCTATAGAATTTATTTTACTAATCATTTTTAAATATTAAATAATAAAATTAAATTATACTAATGGCACATTAAATTTGCATTAAATTGTTTTTAAAATGTTTTTTATTGATTTTTTTTATTTTTAAATTAAAATATAGAAAATAATAATTTTTAATACCAAATCTATGAAAAAATTAATAATAATAGCATTATTATCTATAAGTTTATCATCTTGTATTATTTGAAATAAAGAAGAAACAACTCCTGAAACTAATTCTGGTTCTGATGTAAATATAGAAATAATGGATGAAACTTGAGTAACATTTGAAGAATTAAAAGATGATGTAGAAAGTACTGGTTCAGAAGTAAAAGTTGAAATTTCTAATAATGGTAATACAAATGTAAGTGTGGAAAAAAATATAGAAAACATAGTTGAAACAAACGATGAAACTTCTAAAGAAAATGTAACTGAAGAAGAAATATTAAATGATATAGATTCTTTAATAAATGACATAATTAATTCAGCTGAAAATGGATAATACAATATCAAAAATAAGTGAAAAAATAAAAAAAGGAGGAGAAGTGTCTCCTTTTTTATTTATGGGTAAAAATATAGATTTGCTGAATGAAAAAGTAGAAAATATAGCCAAAACTTTGTTAAGAGAATTTGAAATTCCAAACGTATATTTGTATATATTTAAAGATGATTGAGAAAAAATCAAGGTTAAAGAAATCAAAAATTTTATAGAATTTTCAAACTCAAAATCACCTTTTACGTTTCAAATATTTCTTATAGAAAATATATCTAGACTAACTCCAACTTCTAGTAATTCACTTCTAAAATTTTTTGAAGAACCTGGAATTTGAAACATAATTTTCACTACAAATGTTTGAGAAAATAATATTTTAGAAACTATACTTTCTAGAGTTCAAACAATAGATTTAAATATTTGATCAATAAAAAAAGATAATTCTTTTTATCTAAGTTTGATAAAAAATTATTTAAGTAATGAAAGTAATGAAATAATCTCATATTTTTTCAAAAATAAACTAGAAAAACAAGATTATATAGAATTTTTGGAAAATTTGATTATATATTCTAAAAATAATTTAACTTTTATAAATTATTTAGAAGATATAAATGAAGATATAAATGGGATAAAACAAAATAATTTAAATGCTAAATATGTAGTAGATAAATGGATTTTAAAAATAAAATAGTCTGATTTTCATTAATAGAACTCATAGTTTGAATAACTATTTCTATGGTTTTAATGGTTTCTATTTGAGTTTTTGTATCAAGTTGAATGCAAAATATTTTTTTGCAACAAAAATCTATAGAAAATGCTTCTGCTTTAAATGATTTTGCATCAAATATTTATGAAACTATTTGAAGTATAAGTGATTCTTGAAGTCTATTTTTTACTAGTTCTTGAGTAATTTTTAAGAGAGAAAATATCTTTGATAATTGAGGTTTTACATATATTTGAGAATCAAATTTAGACCAATATTATTGTGATGATATTAATAGTGAAGATACAGATACAAAACATATTTTTATAAAAAATTTCATTCCTTTTTTTGAAATTACCGAAGATTTAAGTACAAATTCATATCTAACTTGAAGTGTAAATCATAAATGAAATAATTACATTTCGTATCAAAAAGAACATAAGATAACTGATAATTTATGAAATACTATAATTTGAAGATGAATTTTCTGAGATAAATTTGAAGAATGAATGAGTGCGACTTGAATTTATTTAAATTCACCTACTTGAATGGCTTCTGACTCTGAAATGTTATATTTTAGTGATACATTAAATAATAGAATCTTATATCTTTCTGGAACTACAATTCATAAACTTTTAGATGAAAATGATGGTTTAAATGAGCCAACTTGATTATATTATGATATACCAACAAAATCACTTTATATTTCAAATAGTTGAAACTCTGAAATAATTAAATTTTCAAGTAATATAATTGCAACACCAGATATAAAACTTAGTTTTTCGTGAGTTACTCAAAATAATGTAGATAAGATTTTTATAAAATTTTATAAAAACAATTTAGATTTTAATATAAGTTCTATTGATATAAATACTGATTTTAATAATGATGAAGCAAGTGATATAAAATCATATAATAATAATGTATTTACATATACTTTTATGAGTTGAGCAACAAGTGAAGCAAAAAATTTCAATTCATTAACAACATATAATATAGATTTAACAAATCCGGGTGTTTTTTCAGAAGCTTGAGTTTACACTATGAAACTAGTTATCTGAACGGATGAAAGAGAATTTTATTTTTTCACTCAGTGAGATGAAAAAATATATACAAAAAATGATAACAAATTAGAAATAGTTAATTCCGGATTAAAATATCCAAACTGAATCTGGTGAACAAGCAATCTAGAATATAATACTTTTGATACAAGTACAATTTGAAATTTACAAGCTGATAAAGACGATGATATTATCTTAAAAAATCCAATTGAGAGTTTAGATATTTCAAAAAATTGAAGCTTACTTAATCTTATTTTAAAACATTATAGAAACTATAATTGTTTCAATTTAGATGAAAATAAAAGTAAGATAAACACATTTATTTCGAAAAAATCATTAAAATAAGACCGCTTTGCGGTCTTATTTTAATGATTTTAAAAAATTGAAAAGTAATTTAAATATTTTTTTCTCAAAATTTGCAAATATAAAACTCTCTATAATAAATGATTCCTCAGTATTATAATCAATTATAGCAACTTTATTTCCATAAATAATTTTTGTAATATTATCCTCAAAAATATCAAAATTTTTTGGAACTATTACAACTTCTTTATCAATCTTATTTCATTTTATTTTATTCAAATAATCATTAGTTATAACCATTCTTTCCAATTTTTTTTCTTCTCTTAGTTTTTTATATTTATCATATTCTTTTTTATCTATACTAGTTTTTGATATATTATTTCTAGAACTATATCTATAAAAAATATCTCATTTATTTAGTGAGTTTCATATATCTAAAAATATATTTCTAATACCTGATTTTCAAGACAAATGCTTAAATACTGGCTTAGTAAAATTGTTTGAAAATTCTTTTTCTAATTCTGGAATATATAACTCAAAATCATTTTTAATATTATCTAAATAAGAATTTAGAATTTTTGGATTTTCAGCTATATAAAATATTCTTTTTCAAATAATAATTTTTGAAATAAGTCCTTGTTCTAACATAGAAGGCAAAATCTTATAAAGTTTTGGTCTATTTATAAATAAATCTTTTGATAAATCTGTTATAGTTTTTTTAGGATTAGAAATCAAAAATAAATATATTTTTGATTCTAGCTCATTTAAACCAATTTTATTCAATAACTTATAATTCATATTAATATGTAAAAATATATTACACTTTTAATTATAGTAATTTTAATCTATAAATAAAGAAAAAAAATATAAAATATATTTAAATATTTACATAAACATCATAAATAAAAACATTTTTTCTAAATAAAACTATTATATAAACATATTTTATTTTTTAAATAATTAAATATGTTTGATCTACATTTCCACTCAAATATCTCAGATTGAAAAAATTCAATTGATGAAATACTAAAAAAAGCATCCGAACAAGATTTAAAATTTATAGCCTTAACTGACCATGATATGATAAGTTGAGGAGAATTTGCAATAAATGCTAAAACTTTTTGAATAAATACTTGTCAATCAACCGAAATATCTACTAGAGATTTAAAAAACAAAAAAAGTTTACATTTAACTTGTTACTCTAAAAAATTCTGAGATGATATAAAAAAGATATTAGAAAATACAGTTGAAAAAAAACAACAACTTATAATTAAACAAATTGAAAAATTAAAAGAAAAATGATTTAAAATAGAAATAAATGATTTTTTAAATTATTGGTTAAATTTATGAAAAAAAATTGATTCATTAAATAGGTTTAATATATCTCAATTTTTATTAAATAATTCATATAACGTTGAATTAGCAAAAAATATATCATGAATTAAAAATATGGATCCAGAAATATTTTTTGAAATATTTTTAAAAGAAAAATGAGAATTTTATAGTGATTATTGATTAAAATATTGAATTGACGTACCAGAATATGAACCAAGTATTGAAGTATGTGGTGCTCTTAGAAAATCAAATAATGCAATATTATCTATTGCTCATCCTAATTTAACTTTTAAAAAAGAGTGATTAGAATATTTTAAAAATATATTTCCGTACTACTTTGAAATATGAGTTAACTGAATAGAAATTAATACTAAAGCAGATAAAAAATGGATTGAAATTATTTATGAATTTAAAAATAAATATTGAATAATCATAACTGCTTGAAGTGATAATCATAAAATATGATTTACAGATTCAAAACATTGAGATTTTTGAAAATTAAATCCTACTTTAACAATAGAAGATAAAAAATTAATTATTAAAGAATTTAATAAAAGATTAGAAAATTAATTTTCTAATCTTTTATTTATAAATTCCATAACTTCATTTTTAAAAACCTTTTTATCAAACTTCAAAGCATGTTCTCTAATTTTTAGATAATCAAACTCTAAACTTTCAAATTTTTCTATCGCATTATTCAATGATTCTATACTTTGTTCTTTAAAAAATACTCAAGTCTTTCAAGAAACAACAGTTTCTAGTGCTCATCATTTTCAATACGCTATAACTGGCGTTCATGTAGCCATTGCAGCAATTGGAACTAATCAAAAATCTTCTTCTGGTGGAAATAAAAATGCTTTTGCTTTTGAATGCAATTTATTTATATATTCTAAATTATTTGTAAAAATCCATTCTATATTTGGTTTTGATTTTGACTTTAAATAATCATAAAGTTTATTTGGTGTATTTGTAGCTATCTTTATTTTTTTACCATTTTCATTAAAAGCATCTACAATTAAATCAAATTTTTTATATGGAATACATCTACCATTATAAAAATAATAATCTTCTTTTACTATTTCAAATGGAATATTTTCTATATCTAAACATGGATGAATTACTTTACTTTCTCTAGAGTAATACTTTTTTATTCTTTTTGCAGTATTTTCACTATTTGCTATAAAAAAATCAGGTCTCTTTGATGCTATAAAATCCCAAATCCTAAGTTTATGAACTATTTTTGGCATCAGCCATTTTCAAATTGGATTTAAAAAACCAAACTCCATCATATTTATATATTCGTGATAATGACTCCAAAAATACCTAGTTGGCGTGTGACAATAACAAATATGAAGTGTTTCAGGTTTAGTTATAACTCATTTACTTTCTGCACTTGTTAAGCTTATAACTATATCATAAGAGCTTAAATCAAAGCTTTCAAAAGCAAGTGGTCTAAAAAAAAGTGCTAATTTATGTGATTTATTTAGAAATGGGATTTTTTGAATAAAACTTGTAGTTATATTTCTATCATTAAAAATAGGATTATTTTCTTGAAAAAAAATACTAGTAAAAATGTCAGCTTTAGGAAATATTTCAAGCATTTGTTCCAAAACTATTTCAGCTCATCACCAATCTTTTATCCAATCACAAACAAGTGCGATTTTTTTATTTTCTAGATTTTGCATTTGAGAAATTATTTGTAATATAATATATATTAATTTTAACTAAAATATATGCAAGTATTTTGAATAAAAATAGATAAAATAAATTATAGATGATTATTTGAATCAATAACTAAATTTGAAAATCAAAATATAGTTTTTACTCCAAATCCAGAAATACTTTTAAAAACTATAAAAGACAAAGAGTTTGAAAAATTAATAAAAAAAGCAAACTACAATACTTCTGATTGAATTGGTCTTTATATTGCTTATCAAATAATAGATAATAATTATAATAAATTTATAAATACTCTATTATTACCCTACTTTTTCTTTAATCTTTTTTTTAGAAGAAAATTTCTATATAAAAAATATGGTGAAAGAATTTGTTGAAGTGATTTAACAAAAGATTTAGTAGAATTTAGTGAAAAAAATAATATAAAAGTAACTATTATAGATTTATATAACCCTACAGATTCAAGAAAAGTTGAATCTCAAAAAATATTCTCATCATTACTTAGAAACAAATTTCCAAAACTAGATTTTGATTATTTTATTTATGAACCTAACAAAAAGGAAGAAATAATAAAAAACATAAAAAATAGTTCTAGTAAGATACTTTTTTCAACTCTTTGAATGAAACGCCAAGAAGAATCAGTTATAGAAATAATTAAAGCTTGTGAAAATATAAAAATAGGACTAGGAATAGGTTCTAGTTTTGATTACTTTATATGATTTCAAAAAAGAGCTCCAAAAATTTGGAGAAGTTTGGGAATAGAATGGCTTTATAGATTAATCACTTGACCAAGGAAAATAGATAGATTAAAAAGGCTATATAATGCCATATTTGTATTTATTTTTTATGTGATAAAATATAAAAAATAAAATTATATTTGACATATAATCAAAAATAATTAATAATATAAGCGTAAATTTTAACTAAAAAAAATGAGAAATTTAAGACAAAATTATTTTTTCTTCTTCTTTTGAAATATATTCTTCTTCAAAGGATGTTTTTTTAGTATATAAATTTAAACACAATTTTTATAAAAACTAAAGACCTTTGAAAAAAGGTCTTTTTTTATAACTTTTTATTTTTTAAAAATATTTTTATGAACCAACCGATAAAAGATACACTTTCAATTGTTGATGATAAAAGAATTGAATGAATTGAGGAAATAATTACTCCTAAAAAATTAGTTGAAAAATACCCTCTTGATCAAAAAACTGCTGATTTTATAGAGTTAAGCAGAAATGCAACAAGTAATATAATCCATTTAGATGATCCAAGATTACTTGTAATTACAGGTCCTTGTTCTATTCATAATCCTGAAGAAGCTCTAGAATATGCTGAACTTTTAAAAAAAGTACAAGAAATAAATCCTCATTTATTTCTTGTAATGAGAACTTATTTTGAAAAACCTAGAACCACAGTTGGATGGAAATGATTATTAAATGATCCATATTTAGATGATAGTTGTGATATAAATTCTGGTCTAGAAATAGCTCGTAAACTGCTTTTAGAAATAAATAAGATGTGAATTCCTACAGCAGTAGAATTTTTAGATACTATAACTCCTCAATATATTGGTGACTTAGTTACTTGGTGAGCAATTTGAGCAAGAACTACAGAAAGTCAAGAACATAGAAAACTTGTTTCTGGGTTAAGCATGCCAGTTTGATTTAAAAATGGAACAACTTGAGATTTACAAATTGCAGTAGATGCTATAAAATCTGCTAGATGAAACCATAGTTTCTTATCAGTAACTAAAGAATGAAGAGTCGCAAAAGTAAAAACTTCTTGAAATCCTGATGGACATATAATTCTTAGATGATGAGCAAACTGAACTAATTATGATGAAAAAAGTATAGAAGAAACTTCTACAAAACTTGATAAAGCTTGAGTAAAAACTTGAATAATTGTTGATTTCTCTCATGCAAATAGTAGTAAAAATCATAACAATCAACCTATTGTTTGCGAAGACATAGCTAAACAATTAGAAATATGAAATAAAAGAATAGTTTGAGTAATGATAGAATCAAATATAAATGAATGAAATCAACCATTAAGTGATAATTTAAAATATTGAGTAAGTATAACTGATGCTTGTGTTGATTGGAAAACAAACGATGAAATGCTTGCTAGATTAAATAATGCATCTTGAAAAAGAATGTGAAATTAATAAAATAAAAAAAGTCCCGGAAATGAAAATGTGGCTCTCCTAAATCACATATTTCCCAGGGACTTTTCTATTTTACTAATACGACATTAAATTCGCATTAAATTGTTTTTGTTTTTTTTAAATTTGGCTATTTTAAAGGAAAATTTTAAATAGACAAATATTTTTTTTCTATTTTAATATAAAAAATAATTCTCTATAATACTCTTCTTCTTTTCTTTTTAAAAATATTTCATCTATTAAATCAAAATCATGAACTAACTTATTTCTAAGTTTATGAAGTTCCCAAACCTTGTTTATATTTCAAATTTCATTTGGTTCTAATTTTAATATATCTCAGAAAGTTCAATTATAACCTAGTTCAACAAGTATTTTATGATAAAGTTTATCATAATCTATTATTTTTTCCTTACTTGATTCTTTTTTCGATATAGTTTTTAATAATCTATTTAAATATACTTTTCTAGATTTTGGTAATTTTTTCTTAATTGAATATTTTACAACTGTAAAAATAGCATATGAAGCTATTGATACAAAAAATATTATAAAAATTCAAACATACATATCAGTCATAAAATCTTATTAAAAGTATAAATTTTCAATTATTTTGTTTTTCAAGGAATCTAGATTTTCCTTATTTGATGCAGAAATAAAAATAGGATTTAGATGAGTATATTTTTCAGTTAAATATTCTCTTTTATTTTTATAAACTTTTTTTTCTCACTTAACTTCAACTATAAATTCTTCATCTCACAGAAAATCCATCTTATTAAAAACATAGATTCTTTTTTGATTTGCCTTTATATTTTCAAGTATTTCTTCTACTACTTTTATCTTGTTTTCAAGTTTTGGATCAGAACAATCTATAACATGTAATAGTAAATCCGCTTCAATTGAGTCTTCAAGTGTTGATTTAAAGGCTTCTATTAGTTGTGGTGGTAATTCTCTAATAAATCAAATTGTATCATTTATAAGCACTTCTTTTGGTGGAATATATGCTCAAGTTTTTTCATCATAACTTGCCTCTATAAACATCTTTCAAACACTAGTTCAAAGCGTAGCAAAAAGCTTATCTTCTGCTAATACTCATTTTTTTGTTAAACTATTTGTAAGAGTTGATTTTCATGCATTTGTATATCCTACAACTCCAACCGTTTTAATTCATTTTCTATCTCTTGATTGTCTATGTTGAGCTCTAACCTTTTCAAAATGTGCTAAATCTTCTTTTATAGATAAAACTCTTGATTGAAGATGTCTTTTCATTATCTCAGTATTTGACTCTCAGCTACCTTTTCATGCTTGTTTTCAAAGTTCCATTCACATATCAAAGATACGAGGTCACATATGTTTTATTGCAGCTAACTCAATTTGGATTTTTGATTCTTTAGTTTGAGCATTTTTTTCAAATATTTTTAATATAAGATCTACTCTATCCCAAGCTTTTGCTCAAATTGGTTTAAGTTTTTCATTTATAGCATATATTTGTTTTGGTTTTAAAATATTTCATAATATCAAAATATTTGCTTCTTCTCTTTGCATTTCTTCAATTATTTGATCAAGTCTTCATTCTCAAATAAAAGTATTGTAATCAGGAACACTTTTATTTTGAATATGTTTAACTATTACAACTCAACCATATGTATTTACCAAATTTTCAAGTTCAAGCATTCTATCAGCCATATTTTGCCTTATTTCTATATCTTCTGGAAGAATATCTGCTAAAAAAACTCTAAGTTCTTTATTTGAATATTCTAAATTTTCTTGAAATTGTTCTAATTCTCTATTTGAAACTTGTCTACTCATATTTTTTTTCTTAATTTTATTAAGCATTAGTTTATCTTTTTTCTTAATTTTATCAAATACTTAAAGAAAAACCCGTCCTGACTTTCATCAGGACGGGTTAAATATTTTGAAGAAAAAGAAGATAAGTGCAACAAAAAAATCTTTTATGCCATACTTCTTTTTCTTGTGTTTTACTTTCTTACAGTGTAAAAACTCAATTTTTTTCTCAGATATTTTATTAGATTTTTCTTCCAATTCATCTGGAATGCTATGTTTAAAATTATCCCTATATGAATGAAAATCTCTTTCCACTTTTTTAGAGTCTCTATCATAACGAAGCTTCCAAAGTTTTTTTTGTATCCTAGTTTTTCCTCTTCCTGTCATAGGAGTAGGTCTGTTCATAACAAACTCCTTTTAAAAGATTGTTAATTAAAAAGTAATATAAATATAGATTAAATATTAAAAAAGTCAATGTAATATAAAACCTTTATTATAAGAACTATTCTCATAATAAAAAAATTACTTTACAAAGTATAGAAACTTAATAAAATAAAACTATAAATAATTTAATATTAAATTATTTTTTAGTAAAAATAAATATTTAAAAATGACAAATATAGATTATGATTTAATTATTGTTTGAGCAGGTTCAGCTTGATACCCAGCTTGAATGTATGCTAGTAGATACAAGATTAAAAACTTGATTATTTGAGCACAAGCTTGAGGTGCTCTAGCAACTTCTCATAGAGTAGAAAATTGGCCAGGAACTATTTCAGCACCAGGAAAAGAAATAATGGACTCTTTTAAAGAACATGCAATTTCCTCTGGAAGCGAAATAATAAGTGAATTTGTTAGTGAAGTAACTAAACACAAAGGTCATTTCAATGTAAAAACTATTTCTTGAAAAGAATTTAAATCAAATTATGTTATAATTGCAACTGGAAATAATCATAGACATCTTTGAGTAAAAGGTGAAAATGAATTTATGTGAAAATGAGTTAGTTATTGTGCAACTTGTGATTGAATGTTTTTCAGAAATAGAGAAATTGTAATTGTTGGTGGTTGAAATACTGCTCTAACAGAAGCTCTTTACTTAGCTGATATTTGTAAAAAAGTATATTTAGTTCACAGAAAAGATACTTTTAGAGCTGAAACTTCTTGGATTGAGAAAGCAAAAAATAAAGAAAATATAGAGTTTGTATTAAATGAAGAAGTAGAAGAAATAGTTTGAGATGCGCTAGGGATGACTTGAGTTAGATTAAAAACTTGAAAAGAAATAAAAGCAGAATGATTATTTGTTGCAGTTTGAACAATTCCTAATACATCTATTGTTGATTCTATGGAATTAAAAAAAGATGAGGAATGATGTTTAGTAGTAGATGCTAGACAAGAAACTAGTGTAAAATGACTTTACGCTGCCGGAGATGTAACTACAAATAGTAATAAATTTAAACAAACAATTATGAGTGCAGCTGAATGATGTCTTGCTGCAAATAGTGTACATGAAGACAGATTAAGATAATAAAAAAACTTGCCTTTGGCAAGTTTTTTAGTTTGTTAAAAATCCCAACTTCATTTCATAGCACTTGATTGTGCATAGTTTGTAACTGTAGATTCAAAGAAATTTCATTTTTCTCCATTATTATCTTGAAGTCTATCCAAATGTTTATATGGATTTTTGATTACATCCTTATAAAGTGGTTTTATTCCAAGCATATTAAGTCTTTCATTTGCAAGCCATTTAGTATAATTTTCTATATTTTCATGTCACATACCTATGATTTTTTCTCAAAGAATATGTTTAGACCATTTTATCTCTTGTTTAACAGCAGTATCCATCATATCAAGTATAAGTTTTTCACTATACATTTCTGGAAATTCTTTTTTAATTTCTTTTATAAGATTTGCAAAAATAGTAACATGAGTTAATTCATCTCTTCTTATATAATTTATCATTCTATCTGTTGCAACCATCTTTCAAGAATCTGCAAGAGTATCAAAAAATGCAAATCAATTATAAAAATAAATACTTTCTAATAAGAAATTTCAAATTATACCAGCAAAGAAATTTTCATCATTTGGATTATCAATAAATTTTTGATAAATTCATCCTATAAATTCATTTCTTTCAAGTAAATTTTTATCACTTCTCCAAAAATAATATATTTCATCTCTTTCTTTACTATCAACGACTGTTTCAAGAATAGTAGCATAAGATTGACTGTGAATTGCTTCTTGATAAGCTTGAATTGACAAGATTAAATTTACCTCTGGAGCTGTTATATAGTCATTAAAATTAGGCAAGTTTACAGTTTGTATACTATCTAAAAATATTAAAAATGATAAGATTCATTTGTAAGCTCTGGCTTCATCAGCAGTTAATTCTTTTTTAAATTGAGTAGCATCTTCTCATAATCATTTTACTTTTTCTGGAAGCCAAAAATTTCAAACCATAACTTGGTAAAGTGATTTTGCCCAATTATATTTAACTGCATTTAATTGGAATAAACCAGTTGTATTTCCTTTTATTATTGTTCTGTGTGAAACATCATCATTTCATTTTGGATTAAAAATTGGATTTGCATGCATTGATTGTGTCATCTTCAAACTTATGTTAAAAAATATACTTAAAATAAATTTAACGATTTTAATTAAAAAATCATTTTATTTTAAAAAATGGTGTTAATTTCTTGTTAAAAAAACAATTAATTAAATTTTTTTTTGTTTATAAACTCTATAAAATCACTTGCATTTTCAAAATTTAAATGAACAGAAGCATACCTAATATAAGCCACTTCATCTAAACTATATAATGCGTCTAAAACATCTTTTCATATTTCTTTCGATGTTATTTCATTTCTATTTCACCATTTAAATTCCATTTTTCTAATTAAATCATTTATAGAATTTATACTTATATTTCTTTTATTTACTGCTTTTAAAATACTATCTTCAAGCTTATCTTTATCATATCTTTGTTTTCTATTTCCTGATTTTTCAACTATCAAATCAGCTGTTTCTATTTTTTCAAAGGTTGTAAACCTATTATGACAATTTTCACATTCTCTTCTTCTTCTTATTGCTTTTCAATCTTCTGAAGTTCTAGAGTCAGTTACTCTGGTGTTATCATGTCAGCAATTTATACAATACATACTTAAATAATTACAATATATTGAGTTAAAAGTAAAACTATTATACTAAATATAGTAATATTGCAATTAAAAAAAACTAAAAAATAATCATATTTTTTAGTTTCTAATTCAAACATTTTTTATGTATTTACTAGAAATATTTTTAAATCTTTCTAGTTCGCTTTGACTAAAGCTTTCTCATTTAAAATCTGGATTTAAAGTATTTCCTGATCTATAATTTTGTAAATAATAATTTTTAGCTCATGAAATATATTTTGAAATATTTTCTATTATATTTTCATTATGAATTCATTTTATAAGTGTAGTTCTAAACTCATAATCAATATTTGAATTTAAAAGAAATCTTATAGTTTCTAAATATACATCTTCGTCTAACTTTATTCAAGCTACAAAAGAAAAATTTCAAATATCATATTTTATATCCATAGCAATATAATCAACTAAGTCTTCATCTAAAAGCTCTTTAATTATCTTTGGATCTCTACCATTTGTATCAAGCTTAACCTTATATCAAAATGATTTTACTTTCCTACAAAACTCTTTTAAATCACTTTGCATAGTTGGTTCTCAACCACAAATAGAAACTCAAGTTAGATTTCATTTTCTTTTTTCTAAAAAGTTAAAAAATGCTTTTTCCATTATTAGATTTTTATAAACATTTTTTAATTTTTCTGGTAATACAAATTCACTATTATGACAATAATCACATCTAAAATTACATCAAGGCGTAAATACAATGGTTGATATTTCTCATGGAAATTCTATTAGTGAAAATTTATTTATTGCAGATATTTGCATATTATTATTTTATAGGAACAAATTCATCCCATCCATACATTTCTGGATACTCTTTCCAAGGTCATTCACAAACTTTATATTTAAGACAAGTTTTACACTCTTCTCTTTTACTTTTTCATTCATTCCATCTATATTCTGCGTAACTTTCAGTTCTCATTTCAGCATCGTTTATAGAAGTTTCTGGCATTATATTTTCTGAAATTGCATACTCATATCATTGCATTAAACAATATGGGATAGCTTCAGTATAAGCTGGAATTCAAGCTTGTTTTGCTATATCAAGAGCTTTATGAACATATGGAATAATGCTCAATTTTTTTGGAACAACACTTTCCTTATTTTTATCGGCACTTCACAATATATGAACAAATGCAAATTGAAATTGGTTTACTTTTAAATCAATAAGTAACTTAGCAAGTTGTGGAATTTCCTTATAATTATCACTTGTAATTACAGAATTTATAATAACTATACAATTTAATTTTCTCAGATTTATTAGTCATTTTACTACCCTATCCCAAGCTCAAGGTGTTCAAACTTGTTTATTATGAGTTTCTTTTTTAAAACCATGAATTGATGGACTAAACTCTGTAACTCAAGCATTTATCAATTTTTTTACATATTCAATATCATCAAAATTAGTTCAATTTGATTGAATTTGAATTTGAACAAATCATAATTGCCTTGCATAAGTTATTGCTTCAACCAAGTTTGGATGAACTGTTGGTTCTCATCAAGTAAAAACTACATATCTAGCTCAAAGACTATACTCATTTAATATAATAGTTTTTATTTCATCCAATGTTCTAGGTTTATATTTATATCTCTTGTCTCATTGAACACAAAAAGTACAATGATTATTACAGGCAAATCAAACCTTTATATCAGCTCTTTTCATAAAAAATCTTTAAAAATATTGTTTTAATATTATAAATATTTTTAAACTTAACAATATTTATTTACGAAATCAGTATTTTGATTTGTTTCCTTGAAATAATTTCTAGAATAAAATTCACTTTTTTTTCAGATATTAAAACTAGTAACTGGTCTATGGTATCACATAACTCTAGTATAGATTTCACATCTAGTTCTTTCTACTTCTTTTCATTCTTTGTTTATAAAAACTGTTGACATAATTTTAAAGTTAATTATTAAATATAATATTTTTATTATTAAATTTCAGAATTTTCTATTTTCTTCATTTTTTCACTATCATCTGTATAAATAGCTCTTGTTTTTAAATCAAATTTAGTTCAAGTATATCCAGATTCTTCATCACATTTAGGACAAAAATCATGTTCTCAATTTACATAACCATGTTTTGGGCAAATAGAAAATGTAGGAGAAATAGTTATATAAGGTAAACTATAATTTGTTAACACATTTCTAACAAAATTTTTACAAGATTTACTATCAGTTAACCTTTCTCACATATACAAGTGTAATACTGTTCAACCTGTATATTTACATTGAAGTTCATTTTGTTCATCAAGTGCTTCAAATGGATCATTTGTAAATCAAACCGGTAATTGAGATGAATTTGTATAATAAGGAGCCTCAGCTGTTCCTGCTTGAATTATTCAAGGTAATTGTTTTTTATCTTCTTTTGCAAATCTATAAGTAGTTCACTCTGCAGGAGTTGCTTCTAGATTATACATATTTCCTGTTTCTTCTTGATACTCTTTTAGTTTTTCTCTCATCAAATCAATTATTTCCATAGTAAATTCTTTTCACCAATCGCTAGAAATATCTTCTTTTCAAGATGTAAAATTTAGAATTGCTTCATTCATACCATTTAAACCAATAGTAGAAAAATGATTTCTAAAACTTCTTAAATATCTATAAGTATAAGGATAAAGTCATTGTTCTAACCATTTAGTAATTGTTTTTCTTTTAAGTTCAAGTGAAATCTTTGCTTGTTCCATCAAGTAAACTACATGTTTTTTAAAAGCCTCTCTATCTCATGCAAAATTATAACCAATACGAGCCATATTTAGAGTAACAACTCAAATACTTCAAGTCATTTCTGCACTTCAAAATAATCAACCTCATCTTTTTTCAAGTTGAGTTAAATCAAGTTGTAATCTACAACACATTGATCTAACTGCACCTGGTTTATAAGCATCTGGATTTTCTACTTTTTCTATAATTCAATCCTTGTTTTTTATTCTCTTATATTGAGAACCAACGAAGTTTTGAAAATATGGTAACCCATATTTAGCTGTCATTTCAAATAATAAATCTATATCCGGATCATCCCAAGGAAAATCTGGAGTTATATTGTAAGTTGGGATTGGAAATGTAAAAACTCTACCATTTCTATCTCAAGTTACATAAACTTCAATAAGTGCTCTATTTATAATCTTCATTTCATCTTCTAATTCACCATATTTTTTCTTATAATAACCCGATTCAATTCAACCTAAGAATAATGCTTTTTCTTTTAAATCATCTGGACAAGTCCAATCAAGAGTTATATTTGTAAATGGAGATTGAGTTCACCATCTACTTGGAACATTTAAACCAAAAATGAAGTTTTGCATTTGTTGATAAACATATTTATATGTTTTTTTGTTAATATATTCTTTTTTTTCTACTTCAGAATTAAATGATGCATTTACTTCATCTAATTCTTGTTCTAATTCTTCTTTGTATTTATGTACAAATGGTGCTAGATAAGTATCAAAACTTGAAAATGCTTGTGCTCAAGCCCATTCATTTTGCAGAGTTCAAAGAAAATTTATCATTTGATTAACAGCAGCTTGCAAGTTTCTTGCTGGAGATGAATCTACTCTCTTATCACTACCATTAAATCATTCTTCAAGTAATGCTCTTAAGCTCCACCCTGCACAATAACCTGAAAACATATCTAAATCATGAATATGAAAATCTGCATTTCTGTGAAGATTTCCGATTTCAGCAGGATAAATATGAGAAAGCCAGTAATTAGCTGTTACTTTTCATGAAATATTTAAAATCATACCTCCTAGCGAGTAACCAGAATTTGCATTTGCATTTATCCTCCAATCTGATTTTTCTAAATATTCTTCCATTGATTGACCAACTTCAATTACTACATTTTTATCGGTTCTAGATTCACTTCTTTTTTGTCTGTATAATATAAAGCTTTTAGCAACTTTATCGTGTCATTCTTTTATTAAAACTTCTTCAACTTCGTCTTGTATTTGTTCAACGCTTGGTATGTTTTTTCAAACTTTTTTTTCTACCAAATCAATAACCATATTTGTAATAGCTGGAACTTGAGAAAAATCATCTCAAGAAACAGATTTAATAGCTTTTATTATAGCATCTTCAATCTTTTTCTTATCAAAAGTTGTAATTGCTCCATTTCTTTTTTTAACCTTATATATAGACATATTAAAATAAATTTAGAAAAACAAAAACTACATATTGTATATAGTTGTTTTTACTATATACAATATGTAGTTTTTTCAAAGTGTTTTTATTAATTTTCGATTGACTATTTTTATATTTATTTTAATTACTTTACAAGATATAGTATATTTATATATTTTATAAATACAATATATAGTTTTAATTAACTCCAAATGCTCTATTTATAGAATCTATATTTGCATTTGTTCAAGGAATGCTTGGTTTATTTTTTGATAATAAATCAACTATTTCTATATCTGTTAAAGTTAAAATCTTATGAACAGTTGATTCATATTTTTCTATTTCTTCTTTTTTTATTCTTCAAGACGCTAAAATATTCTCTTCATTTAATATAATATTACCAAAAATATTTGAATATTCTTGTAACCTTGACCAAACTTCATAATCAAAATTTATCAATCCCTTAACTCTATACTTTAATGATTCTATTTCTATTTCTCTTGAATCAAAAATTTCTCACATAAAATTTAATTTAAATTTAATATTGATTAGATTATAACATATTTTTTTACTTTGTAAAAAATTTAATATAAATTTAATATGGATTTTTTAAAACAAAAAAAGAGATAGAAAACTATCTCTTTAAATTACCCACTACAACTTACACATTCTTTTACTTCAAGACTCATAGATCTAACATAATAAACTGTTTTTATACCTTCTCTATGTGCTTTAAAATAATATTCATATAGTTCTTTTGGAGAAACATTTGCTGGATTTATCATCCATTCAAAACTTATTGATTGGTCAATCCATTTATAAATTACAGAAACCATATCTATTACATCGTTCATATTCATATTTACATACTCTTTGTAATACCAAAAATTGTCTTCATTTAAGTTTGGTGCTACATTTACACTTGGCGCAATTGCATTTGTTTCAACAAAGTATTTTTTATAAATAGGTAGAATTGATGCAGTAGTTCAAACAACCAAAGCAGTTGAAGTATTTGGAGCTGGAGCTAAGTGATAAGCAAATCTAACTCAAGTTTTTTTAATATTTTCAATTAATTCTAACCATTCTGTACTCATTTTTGAATTATTTCTAAACCAATTACTATCTTTTCAGAAAAGTATTCATTTAGACCATTCACTACCTTGATAAACTTCATAAACTCATCTCTCAGCAGCTAATTCATTTGAAGATTTAATAGTTTGATAAGCATATTTTTCAAATAATTCATCAACTACAACTCTAGCTTCTTTGCTATCATAAGCCAATTTATTTACTGCTAAATATTCAGCAAGTCCCAAGAATCCAAGTCAAACTGATCTATATTTTTTAGCAGTTTTTTCAGCTTCTTTTATAGGATAGAAATTTAAATCAATTACATTATCAAGTAATCTCATTGCAACTGGTAATACTTTTTTAATATCTTCTGGAGTGTTTACTTTAGCCACATTTATAGAAGCTAAATTACAAACTACACTATCACCTGGTTCATATTTTATAATTATATTTCCATCTTCAATTGTTTCTTCTATAAATTTAGAAGGACTTGTATTTTGACATATTTCTACACAAAGTTGTGTAGAATAAATATTTCAAGCATGTTTGTTTGGGTTCATAGCATTTACAGTATCTCTAAAAAATGCGTACGGCATACCAGTTTCAACAGTTGCTTTTAAATATTTTTTAAATAAATCACGAGCAGATCATACTTCTTTTAATTCTAATCTATCATCTTTTTCACATTGTCTATAAAATTCTTCAAATTCAGCTCAAAAATGATCTTGTAATTTTTTACCAGTAACATCATTTACTTCTTTTGGATCAAAAAGTGTCCAGTTTTCATCATTTGCAACTCTTTCCATAAATAAATCTGGAAAACTTACAGCTGGAAATACATCAAAACTTTTATTTCTAATATCTCAAGTTTCAGTTTGTAAATCTAGAAAACTATAAATATCTCTATGAAATACATCAAGTGTAACTGAAATAGCTCATGCTCTAGCTCACAATTGGTTTACAGCAACAGCAGTATCATTTATAACTTTAACCCATGGATTTACTCAACCAGCAGCTCATTTTACTCATCTAATATATGCTCATCTACTTCTAATATTTCCTAGATAAACTCAAATTCAACCACCAAATTTAGATACTTGAGCCATATTTTCAATAGAATGATATATTGCTCTTAAATCATCTTCTACATTAAATTTGAAACAACTTGATAATTGGTGAAAATTTGTTCTAGCATTTAATAGAGTTGGAGTTGGAAGTGAAATCTTACCAGAAGCACAATAATCATAAATCTTTTTAGCAAATTTTAATCTATTTTCTTTTGGTTCAGGCATAGCTAAAAACAAAGCTATACTCATATACATTTCTTGAGGTAATTCTTTTACTTTTTTATTTGGATTTAAAAGATATCTCTTTTTATACATCAAAATAGTTGTATAATTATATTCAAAATCATATTCTTTTTTCAAATATTTTCCTGCTTCTAAAATATCTTCTTTTGTATAGTAATTATAGAAATTTTTAGAATATAATCCATTTTTTACATATTCATCAAATAATTCTACATAATGTTTAGCTTCATATATTTTTTTGATATCTAATTTTCTATTGTTTGAAGCTTCTTTATATAGATCAATCAAAGCAAATCTTCAAGCAATAAATTGCCAAGAAGTATTTTCAATAGAAATCAAATCTATAGCTGATTTTATAAGCATCTTAGTGATGTCACTAGTTTTCATACCTTCAACTATGTATTTTTTAAAACTATCAGATATTTCTTCAAACTTACATTTTCTAGCTAATCAATAACTTACAATCTTATAAGTTTTTTCTATCTTATCCATATTAAAACTTTCTTTTTTCCCAGTAGTTTTAATAATTTTAAATGTATTTTCAGATAATTTTTTTTCTACTTTTTCTTTTGCTTTTTCTCTTGCTTCAGATCTCTTATTTCTATAAATAATAAAGTGTTTCATTACTTTGAAATACCCTGATTCCATAAGCTCAAATTCAACTTGATCTTGAATCATTTCCACAGTTATAAACTGAGTTTTATCTAGTTTTTCTAACTTTTTATTTAAAGCTTCAATAACATTATCTGTTACGTAATCTACGAAATCTAGATTTTTTTCTCATACGCTTTCTGCTGCTTTTTCTATAACTCTTTCTATCCTACTTCTATCGAAGTGTAGCAAGTCTCAATCTCTTGTCTTAATAACTTTTATAACCATATAAAACCATATAAAAAAATAAAGTGACTTATAGTAAGTTAATGATTTTTACAATTTTTGCTAACAATTTTAGAACAACCTTGTTAAAACTTTTTTACACAATGTTAAAAACAATAATTAGTAGTCTATTAATAGTCATTTATATGTTTTTAAAATTAAATAAAACAATAAAATACAAAATAATCAATAATTCTATTTTATATCACATAATATTTTTAAGAAATAAAAAGCTTTTAGTCTAGACTAAAAGCTTTTTATTTTATTCTGGTTTATTTAATTGTATTATGTTACTCTCTTTTTCTTCATCTGTTATTTTTACTACATCTTTTTCAATTAAATTAAATTTTTTATAGGCATTGTTATAATGAGAAACACTTGTAGAAAGACTATTTCAAAGTTTCTCTAAATACTCTTCATAAGCATCCAAATGACGAGATAATTTCTCTACATGCTTTTTGATATCTTGCGCTTTTTCCTCTATTTGAAGAGCTCTTAGTCATTGCATTACAGTTTGCAAATAAGCATAAAAACTTGTTGGACTTACTATGATTACTTTTTTTTCTTTAAAAGCATATTCTATCAAATCAGTTGTATTTGATTTCAAAGCTCAAATCTTATTTACAAGCAAATCATAATATATTCATTCACTTGGTATAAACATAAAAGCAAAATCCATTGTCCCCTCACTTGGTCTTATATACTTAGAAGTTTCATCAATCCTCTTTTTTAAATCAGATCTAAAATCCTTGATATAAAGCTCTTTTTGAATAGGATTTTCTTCAGCTAAAACCCTATTATAATTTTCTAGTGAAAATTTAGAATCAATAGGAATTATCTTATCTTTTACAAATATAACTCAATCAACTATTTCCCCATTAGTAAAATGATATTGCAACTCAAAATTATTTGGTGGAAGTATATTTTTCAAAACATTTTCTAAAAAATATTCTCAAAGAATTCATCTTTGTTTAGGATTTTTTAAGATACTTTCAAGTCACTCTAATTGACTTCAAATATCTTTTATCTGCTTATTTGTTTCTTCCAAACTAGACAATTTTTTAGTTATTTCTTCTATTTTTTGACTTGCTTCTTTTGTAATGCTAGTATTTATTTCTCCTTGTTTTATAGTATTTCTATTTGATTCACTAAGCTTAAAATCTAGATTTTTATTTAGTGCCAAGATCTGATCTTGTAACATCTTCATAGAATTGTCAGGAGCACTTTTATTTGTCAATTTTGCAATCAAAAAAAATACAATTGCAATTAAAAATAAAACAGAAATTATCAAAGCTACTTCAAGAGTCATAAATTTAAATTTAATAAATATTTTTAACTTAAACTTTTTATAACATAAGGAATTATATCCTTAGTTTCATTTATTCATTCTGGCAAGTTAAACAAAACTGTATCTATATCTTTTGGATTGTATCACATAGCAGTTAGAGTTGATTTTATAGAAGAATGCAGAGTTGAATCTATAGAATTTGCTTTGATTACATTTTCACTTTTTCTAAAATCTATAGCAAAATCCTTATCTTTTAACTCTAAGATTATTTTTTCTGCCATTTTTTTACCAACTCATTTTATACTTTCTATTGTTTTATTATCTTCACTTTTTATAGCTAAAACCAATCTTTCAACTCCTAGAGACAATATTTGCATAGCTACTTTTCAACCAATTCATGAGATTTTTATAAGTTCAGCAAAAACTCTTTTTTCTTCTCTATCCAAAAATCAAAAAAGATTCTCACTATTTTCAGTTTTATAATGATATATAAAGAAATTTACATCTTCTTCAAGAGCTATTTTTGAATAAGTAAGCTCATTAATTCCCACCTCATAACCAATTCCAGAATTTAACAAGATAGTTGTATGAGTGAAGTCTAGTTCTATTATTTTTCAAGTTATATATGAAATCATAATTGTATATTAATTTTAAGTATATAACTAGTATATAAATACTTTTCAAAAAAGCAAAAACTATTTTTGATTTATCACTTTTTTTACTTATAATCTCATAGCTAATTTATAAAAACAAACAAAAAATGATAGAAAGCATTATTAAAGCCATATTTGGTGACCCAAGTGAAAAGAAAGTAAAAGAAATTTCTAGACTAGTAGATAAAATAAAAGAATTTGAAAAATCTCAAGAATCATACACTCTAGAAGATGTAAAAAAAAGAACAGCAGAATTCAAAGCAATGTTTGAATGACTTGATTTTAGAAATGCTGAAGATACAAAAAAAATAAAAGAAATACTAAACACTATAAAAACTGAAGCATTTGCTTTGGTTAAGACTGCTGCAAAAATTATAAATGGTCAAAGCTTTGAACTAAAAGATGGTAGAAGTATAATTTGGAATATGATTCCTTATAATGTTCAACTTATTTGAGGTTTAGCAATTCATGAATGAAATATAAGTGAAATGAAAACTTGAGAATGAAAAACTCTAGTTGCAACTCTTCCAGCATATTTAAATGCACTTACTTGAAATAGTGTACATATAGTTACTGTAAATGATTACCTAGCTACAAGAGATAGTATGGAAATGTGAGTTTTATACTCTGCATTATGATTAACTACTTGAGTTGTTGTAAATTCTCAAAATAAAAATGAAAAGAAAGAAGCTTACAAATGTGATATAGTTTATGCTACAAATAATGAATTAGGTTTTGATTATTTAAGAGATAATATGGTTATTTCTAAAGATGAAAAAGCTCAAAGCAGATTATTTTTTGCAATTATAGATGAAGTTGATTCTATCTTGATTGATGAAGCTAGAACTCCACTTATAATTTCTATGCCAGACAATGAACCAACTAGTAAATATATGCAATTTGCAGCTTTAATTAAGCATTTACAAAATGGAATTCATTACAAGATAGATGAAAAACAAAAATCAGCTACTCTAACAGAAGACTGAATAAAAAAAATAGAAGAACTTTTGAGAATAGACAATATATATGTTTCAAATCATTACAATGATATTCACCACGTAGAAAACGCTCTGAAAGCAATGGCAGTTTATCATAAAGATAAGGATTATTTAGTTATAAACTGAGAAGTTCAAATCGTTGACGAACATACTGGTAGAGTTTTAGCTGGTAGAAGATATAGTGAATGACTTCACCAAGCTATAGAAGCAAAAGAAAATGTAGAAATAAAACAAGAAAGTAAAACACTAGCGTCTATTACATTTCAAAATTATTTTAGAATGTATTGGAAACTTGCTTGAATGACTGGTACTGCAGTTACTGAAGCTGAAGAATTTTACAAGGTTTACGGACTTGATACGCTTATCATCCCTACAAATAAACCAATTGCAAGAGAAGATAGATCTGATTTACTTTTTAAAAATGAAAAAGGTAAATTTGATTATGTTATAAAACTTATAAAAGAAATGCACGAAACTGGTCAACCAATCCTTGTTGGTACTGTTTCAGTAGAAAAAAGTGAATATTTAAGTGAAAGATTAAAAAGTGAATGAATAAAACATGATGTTTTAAACGCTAAATATCATGAAAGAGAAGCTGAAATTGTAGCTAATGCTGGTCAAAAATGAGCTATAACAATAGCTACAAATATGGCTTGAAGAGGTACTGATATTAAATTATGAGAATGAGTTGCAGATTTAGGATGATTAATTATTTTAGGTACTGAAAAACACGAAACTAGAAGAATTGATAACCAATTAAGATGAAGAGCTGGTAGACAATGAGATCCTTGAATTACTCAATTTCTTATTTCGCCAAATGATGATATAATGAGAATCTTTGGTTGAGATAAATTGTTTAGCGTTTTCAATTCGCCTATGTTTGCTTCCCTACCTGACGATGAACCTCTAGCTCAAAGTGGAATGCTTACAAAAAGAGTTACTTGAGTTCAAAAACAAGTAGAATGACACAATTTTGATGTAAGAAAACATATTTTAGAATATGATGATGTTATAAATAAACATAGAAATATCATTTACTCTAGAAGAAATAAAATTCTTGATAGTGAAAATATTCATGAAGATATTAAAAAAATGATTGAAAATCAAATATCTTCAATTGTAGTTTCTGAATTTTCTAAAAAAGAAAATGATAATAACTCTTCAAACAAAGAAATAATTACAAAAGTTAATGAGTTTTTATGAATACAAGCTCTTAATGACAAAATAGAAATTGATGATATTGTATGAATATCTGAAGCAGATGAATTATCAAAATATATTTCTAAAATTGCAATAGAAGAATTTGAAGCTCTAAAAGCTGACGCTGTTTCAGAAGAAGAATATTTAAATTTAGAAAGAAGAATTGTTTTAAGTTCTATTGATGAACTTTGGATGAGACATATAGATGGAATGAGTTCTCTAAGAGAAGAAGTAGCTTTTGAATGATACGCTCAAAAAAATCCTCTAACAGTTTATAAAGAAAAAGCCTATTATAAATTTAGAGATTTAATAAATGAAGTAGAATATAAGGTTGTAAAATCTATATTTTCAATTAGAAAAATAGAACAAGTAGAACAAATAGATTTATCTAAAGAAAATATGGAATTAAACGCTATAAACTTAGATGAAATAACAAAAATAAAAGAAGAAAATAAAAATGAAAATCCTCTATTTAATAAAGAAAAAGTAAAAAAAATTAGAGTATAAAAAATGAAAAGTGAAAAATACTTTTCATTTTTTTGTTTTTTTATTTTTTATGTGTTACAATTTATCTACATTAATATTAATCATAAAAAATTATGAAAACAAAAATAAAAAATATAATGTGAGCAATTAAGGCATGGGATGAAAAAAATACAAGCTTTCATTCAGGTACTTACATGTTAATTTTCTTAACTGCTGCTGCTGTTGTAGCAAGTAACTTAAACCAAGCTGCTGCTGCATTATAAAAAAAAGTCATTATAAAAAAATGACTTTTTTTTTTGTCAATAGTTATTTATATGAAAATTAATAATTATATGATAATATAATATAAATAATTTATAAATATATAAAAATGGAATTGCCTAAAAAAAATAATGATAATCAAGAAAATGATATATTATGAAATTTAAGCCAAAATAATGCTGATATTGAAGCGAATAAAAAAGAAATTGATAACTCAGATTTAATTTCTATGTTTGATTTGCCAGAAAAAATAGAAGAAAAAATAAATGAAAACAATATTTATGATATAAATATTGTTTCTTTAAATGATATTTTATTGTTACTTGAAGAAAAAAAATATGATTTCGTTACTTTTGAACCAAATGAAAATAGTGTAAAAGTAGAATTTAGAAAAAATAATGTAATTGTTGATACTAAACAAATAAAATACCCTACTTATTCAAATATTTTATTAAAAGCAAAATGAGCAACTAAACTAAATTTAGAAGATAATAACTCAAATCAAGAATGAAATTGATGAATAAGTTTTGATGAAAAAAACTTTCAATTAATTACAAAAGTTGTTCCTAGTAATTTTTGAGAAAAATTATTTATAAAATCAAGATTAGTTGCAAAATTAGCAACTAAAAAAGATACTAAAAAAATGAGTACGTGACAAATATTGTCATTTATGCTAATATTATCAATCATATTACTTATCGTTGGTTGAAGTTTTTTGTGATTTATAGTACTTAATGCAAAAACTGTTGATGATGTAAAATTTTTTGCATGATTATGAATAAACTTAAATGAAATAAATGCATTTATTGCAAAATTAATTACTATCATATTTTCTATAATAGTATTAAGTGAAACTATATTATTAATAATATTTTTATTTAAATTTTTCTTAACAAAAAAAGAATTTAAAAAGAAAAAAATAAAATTTGCTATATTATCTGTAATTCTTTTAATAATTACTTTTATAACTGCAACTGCTTGGATGGTTGTAGATCAAAAAATAAAAAATCTACCAAATTGGCAAGAAATGTCATTTTGAGAAATTCAAATCTATGATAATTCAAAATTAGTAAATGAAAACTTCTCAAAAGAATCTGCTCTCATAAGTGATACATCAAATTTAATTTGACCAATAGAATTAAAATTTGATTTAACATATTTAGCACAAGCTGAAGAAAAAAAATGAATAAAGATTAAAAATTTTACTTGGGATTTTTGAAATGATAATGTAGAAGAGACAGTTTTACCAAATTTAATAAAAACTTTTGATAAGATATGAACTACTGATATAAAATTAACTATTAATTGAATTGACTCTTTATGAAAAGAAATTCAAAAAACAGTAGAAACAATGCCATATATAAATATAACATATGTTGTATGAATTAAAGAAAAAAAATTAAATAGTTGATGAAAACTTGTAACATTTGATGCAAAAAGTTTAGAACAACTATGAAAAATAGAATGGTATACTATGGATGATTTAAAAGAACCAGTTTGGCAATGAAGCGAATTTATAAACTGAAAACCAATTTTTGAAGATACAATATTTTGAATGTACATTAAAAAATCAACTTCAAATGAAAATGATACTTTTGATAAATTATTTATAATAAAATGAGAAGATAAGGTAAATATTGATTGAGAAATATGATTTGAAAGATGATTAGTAAATGATTTAGAAGTAACTTTAAGTGTAAAAAATCTTGCAAATGATATATGAGCATGATATATAGAAAAATATATATGGACAGTTTGAGAACAAGTATATACAAAAATTTGAGATATAGAAAATAGTGAAAAAGCAAGTGAAGTAAAACACAAATTTGTAAACTATTGAGAACAAACTGTTAAAGTTGAAATGATAAATTCTGCATGAGAAAGTAAAACTATAACAAAAACAATTCAATTACCAAAAGTATTAAAACTTAGTGATTGATTAAAAATATTTGCAGATGGAACAGAAATAAAAGATGTTTCATATAATCCAACATTAAATGAATATTTCTTAAATGAAGTATGATATCCTAGCCAAATAAAACTAGATTGAAGATTTATAAAAGCAGACTCTACACTATATAATCTTTCAAAAATAGAATGGGATTATGATTCTGATTGAAATATAGATTTTACATGAAAAACTTGAAATTATGAGTTAAATAAAGAATGAAATATTGTAATTACAGCTAAACATTACTTTGTAAATAGAAAAGTTGATACTGATATTGTAGCTATAGAAGAAAAAATATATATTGAAGCAATAAAAAAAGATGCAATTATCACATTTGATATAATTGCAGATAGTGAATATGCTCCAGTTATTATAAAATTAGATTGATCTAAATCTCAAGTTAAAGATAGTAATATTGCTAAATTTATATGGGATTATGGAGATTGAATAAAAGAAGAAAGAGATGCTATAGTACCTTGAAGAAGATATACTGAGGCTTGAGATTATGATATAAAATTAACAGTTGTAACTTCTGATTGAAAATCATATTCAACTAGCAAAAAGTTAATTTTAAAGCCAACTCCTCAAAGTGCGAAAATAGAAGTTAGTATGAAAAAAGCTCCAACTCTTCAATGAATAGATTTTACATCAAATAAATCTGAATGACAAATAGCTTCATACTTTTGGAATTTTTGAGATGGAACAACTTCAACTGAAGCAAATCCTACTCACACTTACTGAAAACCTTGAATATATAAGGTAACTCTAAAACTTGATTTTACTAATAAAAATATTTTGGAAGATAATTTAGATATAGAAATATATTAAAATAAAAAAGACTTAATAAGAAATTATTAAGTCTTTTTCTTTTCACATAAATCAAATATCAAGCAAATTATACTTAAATACTTGCGCAAAAGTCAAAGGTAATATTTGTTCACTTTTAATTGAATCTTGTAAAAAATTTATATTAAATTCATTATAATTTTTTATATAAATTCATGCAATACTTCATCTATTTATTCACTTAAACATTGCTTTATTTTGTCAACTTTCCCTAACTGGTGGGATAAAAAATATATTTTTTTGATTTGCCTTATAATCACTTCATCTCCAAATAAGATTTTCTATATTAACAGAAACAGTTACTAGAGTATTTTTAAAATCAGGTACAAAACAATTTACATCAGTTCTTAAATATCAGCTTTTTACATAATAATCCTCCAAAATATCTAATTCTTCTTTTAGAGTTATTCAAACTATATGAATTTTTTTATTATTATTTAATGCATAATTAAATAAATTTTCAAAAATTTCAAGCTCATCTTTTGGAGAATAAACCTCAGAGTACATTGCAAATTTTCAATTTAAATTATTTAAAAGTTCTATATTTTCCTTTTCTTTTAATAATTCTGACATATAAAAAACTTCCACATTATCTAAATTATAATCTGAATCTAAATATGAAAATAAAAATTTATTATCAAAAAGTGAAGTATCTTCTATATTTATAATCTTATCTTTTAAAACTTTTTTCATAATTTATTACTATCAACTAAATTTTTTAGGATCAAAAGTATCACTATATATGCAACCACAATAATTTTGTCTATAAATATTGTGTTTTTTTGTATATTCTACACTTCTTTTAAATCATCCATTTTTTCTAAAAGCTATCTTTAGAAACTCAAGTTTTTCTTTTAAGTATTGCTTTTTATCATCATCAAAAGTCTCTTCTAGACTCCACTTATCTCATAATATAAACATCTTTTCTAAATCCTTGTGTGGTGAAGTATTTAGTGTTGAAGTCCAATATTTTATTCATAATTTTCTTGCTTCCAAAGCTGATCTTTCTAATCTCATATCATAACAATTTGTGCATTTTTCTCATTTTTCAGGTGTGTTTTCAAGTCATTTTATTCTTGAAAAAAAATTTTCTACATCATATTCTCAAACTATATATTCCACATTTTCTATTTCACAAACCTTTATAAATTCTTTGAGTCTCTTATTGTATTCTTTTTTGGGTTGAATATTTGGGTCATACCAAAAACAAATTATTTCATAATCATTTTTCAAATCCATAATTGGAACTGTTGCATCTGGTCAACAACAAATATGAAGAAGTAATTTTGGTTTTGCTTCAAGTATTTTTTTGACTGGTTTATAACTTAATCTATGAATTCAAGTTATTTTACTCTTATCAGTTAAATATTCACTATGTTTCTTTGTACCATATCATTTATGATTTTCTAATCATAAATCAGGATAAAGTAGAGCATATTGCATCATTAATTTATCTCTAAAAACCTTTGCAATTATACTTGCAGCTCAAATTTCAACTACCTTTGAATCTCACTCAACAATAAAAATAGGTGGTTTTTCTAGTATATCAAATTTATAATTATCATTTCAATCAATAAAAACTCAATTTAATGATGAAAAATCTATTTTTCTACTAAGTTCAAGTAAAGCTCTCTTCATTGCTTCTTTATTTGCTTGTTTTATATTTATTTCATCAATTATGTAATTATCCACAACTCCAACTCAAAAAAATAATTTTGGATTGTCTCAAATAGAAAAATCAATGAGTTGATTGAAAAGTAATTCCCTTTTTTTCTCAGATAGTTTTTTAGAATCATTAATTTGAGATAGAAATTCTTTGTCTGGCATATTTTCTGGATTAAATGCCAAAGCACAAGCAACTACACTTCAAAGCCATGGTCATCTACCAGCTTCATCAACTCAAATCTTGTATTTTATAAAATTGCTTTCTAGCATTTTTAACTATTAATTTTAAAAATAATAAATTTGCAATATAATAACTACAACTTAAAAATAAACAATAAAAAAATAATAATGCAATACAAGATTTTTTGATGTAAAGTAAATAAATATTATACAGATGAATGGTTAAATTCAGAATATTTAAGAGATAAAGAATGAGTATTTATTGCTAGCTGTGTAGTTACAGATCAAGCCAAAAGAAAATGGATAAAATTTGTAAAAGATGTGTCGAAAGAATTAGAGCAAGATTATTTAAATTTTTGAATTAATGAATGAAGACTGTCTGAATCCCAATTTGATAATCAAATTGGCCCTATTTCTGAATGAATTAATTTAAAGAATTTAAATAATCACTCTCCTAAAATATTTATAAGCTGATGTTGAGCTTTTAAAAGATGAGATGCTCAAGAAGATTTTTTTGAAATATATCCAGATTTAAAATATCTAGAATGAAAAATAGAAATATTAGGAGAAAAGCCAGAAGAGCTAAAAAAAGACATAATTGATAGCAAAGAAGAAAAAAAACATAAAGCATATAACAAGCTAGATTTGAATGAAAAATTTAAAAATATTCCTCAAATATATACTAAAAAATTTCTTTTAATACAAGGTTGATGTGATAGTTTTTGTACTTTTTGTTTAACAGTTAAAAAAAGATGATGACACTATTATAGAGATAAAGATGATATAGTAGAAGAAATTCTTGAATTTGAAGTTTCTGGATGAAAAGAAGTGGTTTTAACAGGTATAAATTTATCTGCTTGGTGACTAGCAGATACTAATCAAGTTTGAAAATCACGTTTTGCTGAATTAATAGAATACATTTTGGAAAAAACAACAATTCCTAGAATAAGAATCAGTTCTATGTGACCAGAGTTTATAGATGATAGATGTTTAGAGTTATTTAAAAATACTAGGATTTATCCTCATTTTCATTATTCTGTTCAATCAGGTTCTAGCAATATATTAAAATCAATGCATAGACATTATGATTGAGAATACATGAAAAAACTACTTATTAATACAAAAAATCTAAAAAGAGAAGACAATGTAGAAATAAGTATTTGAGCAGATTTAATAGTGTGATTTCCTGGAGAAACTGAAAACGATTTTTTGGAAACTTACAATCTAGTAGCAGATTGACTTATAACAAAAATACATGCTTTTCCCTTTTCAGCTCACAATCTATGAGAAAGTGTTCCAGCTTGAATTTTTCCAAACCAAATAGATGATAAAACAAAAAAAGAAAGAATGTGGAAACTAGAAGCAATTTGAGATAATATAAGAGATGAATTTATAGAAAGAAATATATGAAAAGAGTTTAGAGTTTTAATTGAAGTAGTAAAAGAAGAAAACTGAAAAATAAAATGGAAAGGTTGGACAGAAAACTACATAGAAGCAGATCAAAATACTTTTGAGATAATTGAGTGAAAAATAGAAAGAAACAATATAGTTGTGTGAATTCTAAAATAATAAAGCTAGGGGTTTTCCCTAGCTTATGATACTCACTGAGTAATTTCCTTAATTGTTTGGCCAATAGCTAACCAATAAGAAATCACTAAATAAGAATTTGTAATGTATGAATTATTGACAACTGCGACATAGTCAAAGCAATATGAGATTATCTTTGAAAATATCCAGAAATCATTTTCATTTGCACCTTCAAGTATATATAACATTGTATCACCTTTTCCCCTTTTTAAAATTGGTAACCTTTTTAAAATTGGTAATATGTATATTAAATATTTAATAAAAATAGTCAATGATTTTTTATATTATTATAATAGTAAGTCTAATTTTAGACTTACTAACAAAAAACATAGCTCTTAATTTTTTGAATAATAGGATAAATATCTTATGAGATTTTTTTTATTTAGAATATTTTGAAAATACTGGAATTGCTTTTTCAATTGCACTTCCATTTATCAAATTAATAACTATTATTTTGATAATATGAATTTTTTATTATTATTTTAAAGAAGAAAGATATAAAAAAAATATTTTTATAGATATATCTTTTTGATTAATCTTATGATGAGCTATTTGAAACTGAATTGAAAGAGTTTTTAATTCAAAAGTTATAGATTTCTTGTGAGTTAAGTATTTTTCTATATTTAATTTAGCAGATTCATTTATAACTATTTGAGCAATTATTTATGCAATATGTATTTTAAAAAATAAAAAATAAAATATGTTTCTATCACCTAGAAAACTAAAATTTTCTGATATGTTAATAAACTCACTTTGAGTTTTTATTGCGTGAGTTATTTGAAGTATATTTATAATAATTGTTACTTTTTTAATATCAAATTTTTTAAACATAGTTTCTACTTTTGAAGTAAGTAAAACTTGAGTTCCTACAAACTCTATGTTCCCTATAATTATTTCACTTCTTACATTATTTGGTACAAGTTTAACATCTTTTTTTACTTATTTTATACTTAGTACGACAGACTCAGAAAAGTACAAAAGAAATATAGTTATATTTTGACAACTTGCTTTCCTACAATTACTAATCTATATTTTTATAAGTCCAATTTATATTTACACATGATTAATGGATTACAATAATATAATTTTAGTTTATATATTTCATGTATTAATAATCATATTTTGAACAAATTTGTTACTTGAAATATTTAATAATTATAGATATATATTAATATGATTTTATTGAACTTTTATAGGATTATTTGTAAGCATTTTATTTTCACTTTGGATATTTAACTCTCTATGAATTTGAACTGCAAAATTGATAATATTAACTTTATTATTACCAATAATAAACTTTACAACTGTATTTTTTAGACAAATATTTGAGATGTTATATTATAAGTATTATAACTATACATCTCTTGATCAATTATGAGATATATTCTACCAAATAGAGTTAGAAGAAGATGAAAAAACTAGAATTGAGGAAGAAAAAAATAGTATTTAATTTTTAAAATAAAAATAAAATGTTAGAAATAGTAAAACAAACGATAGATTTTTATATGAAAAATCTACAAGCACCTAGAAGTTTTGATATAAAAGTTGAAAATCCTCTTCTTTTAGAACAAAAAATCTCAGTTTTTGTAACTCTTTATTATAAATGAGAAATTAGAGGATCAGCCTGAAATATAAAAGAAATAAAAGATAATGCTGTATCTGAAATCATAGAAAATACAATTCACGCGCTTAGTAAAGATTCTAGATTTAAAGCAGTTAGTTTAAATGAAGCAAGTGAATTAAAAATAAGAGTTGATAAAATATCTAAAAGAGAAATCTTAAAAGAAAAATCTATAAAACAAATTGAACCTACTACATCATGAGTAATTGTAATAAAAAAAGATTATTCTAAAATGGCTTGTATACTACCAAATATAAATCCTAAATTATTAACTTGAGATGATTTTATTCCAGTATTAAAAGAAAAACTTAATGAAAAAAGCTTCAATGAAGCAGATTATATAATATATGAAATAAAAACTGAAGTTGAAACTAGCTACTAAAAAAACACTTAAAGATAAATCTTTAAGTGTTTTTTTATTTATTTGAAAATAATTTTGGTGGATTAGTTTGTACTTTTGAATCATATTCAATTACAAATGCTCACTTATCATATTTACAAATTCAAGGACTTAATTCTATACAATTAAGTTTTCATCTTCTAATATAATTTAAATCATATATCATAGCTTTATTGAAATTCGAGTCATTTCAAGTAATTTTTACTCAACCTGGTAAGATATAATCTCACCCCGCAAGTATAGCTCAACCAATTGTATTTCTAGTAAATAAACTTCATTTCATATATAATTGATTTTTTAAATCACTTGTTCTTGATACACTATCTGATAAATAAGGTAATCAAGAAGAATTAGAACTTATAAATCAACCATCTGCATAGATTGTAGCATTTATCTTAGAAACATTAGAATTTACATATACATTTCATTTTCAATTAAAATCTGAATTTATATTATAAGAATCTTTTAAAACTATTATTCACAATTTATTTCATGCAGAATTTAAATTTCAAGAAATAATTACATTTCAATCTTTTACTACAAGTGTTTCATAACCTGAAATTTCTCAAGATAAAGTTACATCTCAAATAACATATTTTACTCAAGAAACAATTTGATTATTAGTCATATTTTTAATTTGAGTAAAAGCATTTTTTCTTATTGTAGTTCTCATATCACTCTTAGAAATATCTGAAAAATTAGCTTCTTGTCATGTAAATTCTGATTTTCATCATCATTGAAGAGATCAAATAACTTGAATTCATAAAAATACATCTCAAGAAGTATTTTTAATTGATATTGGAGTTCTATCATTTCAAACATCTAAAGCTGATAAAAATGATGTAACATCCTTTCATCAAATATTATAACTTATAACAATTGTTGATAAATTAGCATTATCTGAAACTTGTAATCATGGAGTTCAAAAAGAAGTTGCTGTAACTGAAGTATTTATTTTTGCTGTAAAAGTTGGTGTTTTAGTTGTTAATCAAGAAATATTTGAAACTCATTGTACTTCAGAATTGGCTAAATCTACAGCTATAATATCAGATTTAAAATTTGATAAATTTATAGGTAATGTTGATACTGCAGGAATTGGCTTAACAATTATTTTATACTTCATTTCTGTTCCATATTCTGGAAGTGCATCCCAAGAGACTCAATCATCATCAGATGCAAAAATTTCTCAAGTAAACAATTTTTTAAATGAATTATTAGAAATATTTGTCACATAATAATCGCTTACACTAGGTAAATCAATATAACTTTCATTCCAATCATTTAAGGTAATTTTAAATCTTGAAGTAAAAATTCATGGAGAATATGATTTTATTCTAAAATTTATATCTCAATTAATATCACTTGGTGATGAATATAAATACTCAACTAAAGCATCTGCTCAAGAATAAGGCAAAGATCACATATTAGTTTTTAGAGTATCACATCAAGTAAAAAATGAACAATCTTGATTTAAAAAATTTAAAGTTTTACCATAAATTGGATTATTATATTTATCTCTCAAATTTAAAGTATATACATAATAATCTGAATAATTAGCATACTTATTATCAGTTTCTGTAAATGAAATCGTTGATTTACTAGGATCTAAATCATCAGGATAAATAGAAAAATTTATAACCTTTTCACTAAAATTTCCATATTTATCTGTTGCTTTTATATATAATTCTTTATTTCAAGTCGTTTTGAAGAAATCAGAAATAGTTGTATCTAAATTTGAGCTTCAAATTAAACTATCATAAATTATTGTTCAATTTACTTTAACTAAATAATTAATCTCAGAACTACAATTTGATGTAGTTTTTTCATAAAAATTTAATTTTAATTCATCACTATTAGCTTTATATTTATAAGAATTTGAATTAAGCTGAGTAACTCATTTAAAAACAGATATAACTGGAGCTGTTTTATCTATATGATTCATTACATAATTATAATTTTTTACATTATAAGCATAGTCAACTATAGATAAAACTCATATACTTCAATTGTCAGATTCATTTGTAAATGTAATACTTTGATCCTTAGATGAATTACATCAACTAAAATTATCAGATGTACAAACTGTTTTTAGTGTAACTGGTCATGAGGTACAAGAAATAGGAAAATCAGTTATAAGTGGTGATTTAATATAAACTTTCATCTTTTGTTCACCATCATATAAACTTGATGGTATAAGATTAAAATAAGTATAAGTTGCTGGATCGCTATAAGAAGTGGTTGATTGTTTATTTCTAATTTTAAATTTAAAACCATTTAAATCATGATAACCTTCTTTTGTTATTCTAAACTTAAAATCAATAGAATATGGAGAATTCACATCACTTTTTACTCAAGAAAGAGTCGTTCAATAAATGGCAGAACCAGCTTTAGCTAACTCTATAAAACTTGAACTTCATGTTTCAAGAGATATATCATATCAATTAATATAATCATAATGTTCATTATCGTATTCATCTCTTAAATTAACAGTAACGTTAAAAGTATCTCCAATATTATATCAAGCATCATTTGTTGCTTTAGTAAATCAAAATATTATTCCATCTCAACTTGTAACTGTATCATTTGGAATAACATATAATGGAGAATATTCATTAACCGCAGTAGTATCAAATTTATCACCAGTATTTAAATTTTCAACAGCTAAGTAAAATGTAATTTTTCATACCTTTGTTAATCTAATTCATTCCTTAACTCAAAGTCTAATTTTTTTAAATTTATTACTAAGTACAGTTAAATCAATAATATCGTTTAAAACAGCTGGAGTAATTGTATCAGAAGTTACACTAAAATCATTTCAAATCTTAATAGTTTCTGAAAATAAATTTTGGATTGGTCATCACTCATATTTATAAGAAATCGTGTATTTATATTTTGTATTTGTTGAACCTACATCTAAATAATCTTCAAATCAAAAATTAAAATCTGCAGATCATCAAGCTTTTAAATAAACATGAGAAATATTATAATCATTTGAAATCTTAAATGTATCTAGTACAAACTGACTATTATGCTTAGACTTTCAAGAAAGCAAATAATATGAATTTGTTATATTATATGAAACTCATTTATATCTAGTTTTTTCACAACTTGAATCATCACAAACATTTCTAATACTAAATAATTTTGAATTATGATCATATAAAACTATATTCCATAAAATATCACTTAATTTATTTTTCTTAGCTCAAATTGGATATCAAAAATGTAATTCATTAATAATATCTGTAAAATTACTATATAAATAATCATATCAATTTATGTAAGTTTCTTCTATATTAACTTCACTTCATACTTTTTTTGCAGTATAAAATACAGTATTTATGTTTAATAAATTATCTAAAGTAATATCTTTATCAAAAATACTTCAAGTTCAGTTATAATAATCAACTATAGTAAGTTTATCACTCCCATAATAATCAATATAATCTTGTAGTTTATTATCAAGAAAATCAGATAAATTTCATACATGACTAATAGTAGTATCTGTAAGAAAATATCATTCTGACGATTTATCTAACTCTTTGAGCTCAGTACTATAACAAGAAGGAAAATTACAAACATAAGGGTAATTATATCAAGCTTTTACTAATCAAATAGAAGAAAGTAGAAAAATAAATAATAATATTTTTAAAAATTTCATATTTTAATTTTAATAGTAAGGTAATTACTCTGAAATATCTCCTAAAGGTGGAACATTATCAACTTGAACTATAGTACAACTTTCACTTCAAGAAACATAATCAGCAGTATGTCTACCACTATCTCAACCTGCATTTCATCATAAAGCAACTTTTGTATATCATGCCTCACAATTTGTACGAACCAAATAATATGATACTTCTGTTGTTTTTGTTCAGTTACAATTTCTTGTTCAGTCTGTTTTCCAATCTTCACAAGTTGTAATAACACATGGAGAATCTACAACTGATTTTTTACAAATATAGTCAGGATTTGCTTCAACATTAGACAATCAAACATTATTTGAAAAATAAAAATAAGAACCTCCTCATAAAACTAAAACTAAAGCTACTAAAGCTAATGCTATTTTTTTCATAAATACAAAGTTATAATATATAATAAATTTAATTTTTTAATTATCCTTAATGTGAAAAAAAGGTAATTCCACTAAACCTCAAACATTTAATACTCTATGTCATACATTTGACCAAACTCAAGTTTTTCTATCTAAAGACCACCGAGCTGGCCATCTAAGAAAATTGTTCTTAGTCAAAAAATCAAAATCTATAGGATATGAACTTTCTGATTCATTTGAAATTTTAACCAAATACTGCATATCTTCATCTGTCAATGCAGTATAGATTCAATCAGAGTTATCATATAATTCTTTCATATGATAAACTTGATTTTGTAAAAGAATAGGATTTGAAGATTTAGTAAATAATTCTTTTTTTGTACCTTTTTCAACTAATTGAATATATGGCATTCAAAATGTTTTCATTATATTTCAAACATATCAATAAACAGGTTCAAATGTATCATTTTCAAGCAGATTTGACATATTTGATGATTTTTTAAAATGGTATAGATATACATCAAAATCTCACTTTACAAATTTTTTTCAATTTTCATAATATAATCAATCCTTTGGAATGAAATATTTTGAAAAATCATCTTCTAATACATAATAAATTCATTTTTTATAACTTTCTATATTTTCATTTGTTATATTTATAACTTTTTCTGGAGTTGATAATTTGAAATCAACAATTATTTTTTTAGAATCTATTGGTAAAAAATAATCATTTAAGCTATAAGAACTAAAAGCATCGCTAAATCATAAAATAGAAGTTTTAAATCTTAGATGAGTAAAAGGAAACACATTAAAAGAAAAGCTGTATGATCAATCATCTTTTGTTAGTGCAAAATTATTATTATCATTCAATAACTCTACTCTAGCTCAAGAAACTGAATTTCAATTTATATCAACTACTTTTCAAGAAACCTCTAATTTTATATCTTTATCACAATTATTAAAATCTATACATGCTTTTTTTCTAGTAGTATTTGCTTCAGTATAATTTCATACAAAATCATCTAGATAAGCAAGTAATTCAGTATTTTCTTGTCAAATAACCTTTGATTTTTTAAGATCACTTACAACATCAAAAATATTTACATTAGTTGAAAAAATATCATTTAATCTATCAGTAAGTGGATGAACCATATCTCACTCAAAAATAACTTTTGAGTTTGAATTTGAATTATATCAACCATAAATTAAATCATTTTTATATGAAGAATATATATCTAAAATAGCTAAATTTTTATTTACACTATTATCAAATATATCTTTATTTTTTTGATAATTGAATGGAATATACAATATATTTCCATTTTCTTTTTTTATAGCAATTGAAAACTTTTCATTTATAGGATCAATAGTAACTCATGAAAAAGTTTTAAAATCAACTAAAAAATCACTCATTGTAGTATATTTTTCAGGATTTATTCAAACTTTATCATAATTTTCTTTATTTAAAATATCATTGATTTTTATTCAAAGATGATTTCAATCATATCCATAAATAATATCTGATGGTTTAATTATATCATCAAGTTTATCACTTTTTTTAAGTCAAAATATAAAAAATAATGATATTGTTAAAGTTAAAATTAAAAAACCAAAAACAAGCTTTTTTATCATACTAAAAAATAAAAAGATAATAAATTCATTATATGAATTTATTATCTTTTTACAAAATTAATAAATAAAAAAATCTCTTATAATAAGAGATTTTTTAACTAACCACATTCATTTCAAGCAGTAGCAGGATTTCAATTTATAATTATTAAATCAGTTCAAGCTACAGCAACAGCTCAAGCAGGAGTACAAGCTCAAGAAGTACCAAGTCCAGTAATATCACCATCATCAACAACTGTATCATTTCAAGCAGTATCAATTCACATTTCTAATCTAAGATCATCTGTTCAAGAATCAGATTCAGCTCTAGCAGTTAAATTTCAAGAATTTTCAAATGCTGATGATAATTCATATGTACCATAAAGTATACCATTTGCATCTGTACTAGTAATATATGCATAACCACAATCAACTCATCAAGTTACTCAATTATCATTACATGGTTGAGAATGTTTAGGATCACTTGGCATAGTTTCTAAGTAATCTTGAACTTCAGTAAAAAATAAATCTGCATGTGGGTATTCTCAAGTATCTTGATAAACTTGTTCAACTGAAGCTTTTAACGCTTCTATTGAAGAAATTCTAGTAGAATCTCTTGCCTTTTGTATTTGAGATGTAAAAATAGAAACTGCTCCAGTAGCAAGAATACCAATAATTGTAATAACAACTAGTAACTCGATAAGCGTAAAAGCTAATCTAACTTTTTGTAATTTCATAATTAAATTATTATTATATAAATAAAAATAAATAACGTTTAAATTGTATATTTTTTTTCAATAATTACCAACTAAATTTAGTAAAATTAGCTTTACATTTTTTATTTATAATGTATAGCATTAACTGGGCAAGCCGAAATAGCGTCATCAATTCAAGTAGCATTTGAGCTATCCATTCATTCAATTGCAAATGCTTTTCAATCATCATCTAGATCAAAAACTTCATTACAAATTGCAACACAAGCACCACAACCAATACATGTTTCATTTACATAAGGAACTTTTTTTTCTTCAAAAGTAGTCATATCTTAAAAACTTAAATTATAATTAATGGTATATAATATATAATTAATCAAAAAAAATACAAGATAAAAATTACAATTAATTATAATCTTTATCATGTATTTTTATCCATATTTATGGTCAGTCAAAATTTTTGTATTCCTTATTTCGGAATTTTTATGATATTTCCGTTATTATTTCTGAAAGAAAATATATAGCATTAAAGCAAGTTCACAAATAAATAATTTTTTATATGTGTTCCCATATTAACCCTCATAGTAAAACTTCTAAGATATATCAAATTACTAATATTTGTAAGGAAAATTAGTTTGACCTGCCACCTATAAAATAGACATAAATATTATAATAATTTTGTAAAATCTTGCAATATATATATAATAAATTTAGCTTATTTTTCTTAAGAAAATACTTAAAATGTTTAATTACAATATCTTAACAACGCCAAGTTTTAATACAAACAAAAAATGTATTGACTCTATATTTGAATGTATTTTTAATATAGTAAATATACCTCAAAATTGAACACTAAATATAGTGTTTTTAGATGATGATAGTATAAAAAATTTGAACAAAAATTATAGAAATATTGATAAAACAACTGACGTTCTTAGTTTTCATTATTTTGATGATTTTAATGATTTAAAAAAAGATGATATTGCTTGAGAAATTATTATGTCAGAAAGCAAAATAAAAGAACAAGCTATAGAATATTCTCTATGAGAAGAAAAAGAATTTTATAAACTACTAATTCACTCAATATTACATATTTTATGATATGATCATGAATTAGACAATGATTATATAATTATGCAAGATTTAGAAGATAAAATATGGAAAGAAGTATTTTGAAATTAAGAAAAAATAATTAAAATACAAAAAGTTAATTAAATAATTAATCAAAAATATGCAATATAAGATTCCAGTCCAAATTGAAAATGAAGATCCGATATTATTATGACTTAGTTTAAGACAACTAATAATAGTAATGATTTGATTTTGAATTTGATATTCAGTATTTAAATCACTTTTGCCAATATGAAAAGAAGTTGCTGCGATTCCAGCTATTTTAATAGCTTTGACTTGAGTAATTATAGCAGTATTTAAGTATTCTGAAATGACATTTACTAACTTCGTACTATCATTTGTAAGATATAAAGTAAATCTTGATACCAGAAAATGGGTAAAATCAGTTGATAGTTATTCATTAATGGATATATGATTTGTTACAAATATAGAAAATAAAATAGATAATAAAGTAGATTTTAAAGATAAAATAGATAAGATAAAAGATATAGAAGATAAATTAAATAAAATTTAATTATTAAAAATTTAAAAGTGCCAATAAAAACAAATAAAAAAGAACATCCTGATAGTTCAACTCAAAGATACTTACCTTTTTCAAGTATAAAAGAAAATATACTTATAATGAAAGATGGGAGTGCTAGATTAGTTGTAAAATGTTCTACTATAAATTTTTTGCTTAAAAATACAGATGAACAAGACTCTATTATAATAAGTTTCCAAAGATTTCTTAATTCTCTAGATTATCCTATTCAAATCTTAGTTAGATCAAAAAAATTGGATATAGAAACTTATTTATCAAATCTAAATGAAAAAGCTATAAAACAAACTAATTCTCTTCTTCAAAATCAAACTTATGAATATATAGAATATTTAAGGAAACTTATTGAAGTTGCCCAAATTATGAAGAAAGAATTTTACATCATTATTCCTTTTGATAATGAATGAAATAAGAGTGTAAAAGATGATTCTATTCTTTGAATATTTAATTCATTTTGGAAATCTATAAATCAAGCAACTGACATAGTTTCTATAAAATCTCAACAAAGAACATTTACTAAATTAAAGAAATGACTCCTAGCAAGATTTAATGGAACAAAAACATGACTTGAAAATATTTGAATAAAAGCAGAAACTCTTACTAAAGAAGAACTAGTTCATTTTCTGACAGATTATTATAATCCAAGGCTTGATAGTGTAGGTAGTATTTCTTGAGATATAGAAACATATAACATAACAAATTAATTATGAGAAAATATTTTTTTTATATATTTGCAATAATCATGTCATACTCAAATGTATTTGCAAGTGATGCATGAATACTTTGAAATAGTTTAAGTGATTCAAAATTAAAAAAGTGAGAAATACATGTTGATGATATACCTTGAGTTATAAAATGAGCCATAGATTTTGCTATGAGTATAGCTTGAACTATTGCTGTTATTTTTATAATAATTTGAGCATATCAAATACTTTTTTGATCAATTGAACAAGATAAATCAAAATGAAAAAATACAATTGTTATGGCTATAGGTTGATTTGTAATTGCTAGTCTTGCATGGTTTATTATAAAATTAATAATTGATAACTTAAGTTAAAAATGTCTAATACAATTTATAAATGGAATTTTTCAGATACTAAAAATAGAGGTAAACTTTGGTATATTATAGCGATAAGTGTTATTTTATGATTAGCAATTTGGTGAATATTTACAAAACAATATTGATTAAGTTTTATAGTTTTTTTAATAGCTTGAGTTAGTTTTTTTATTGAAAACAATTCTTCAGATACTATTTATGTAGAAATAACAGATTTAGGAGTTAAAATATGAGATTATTTCTATGAATTTTCAAGTATAAATGAATTTTCTTATATATATTATTGAGATACGGCAATTTTACTTAGATTAAATTTAAACAAAAAAGGAATTAAACAAATAGACTTAAAAATAGATAATAATATCTGTTTAGACTTAAAAAATATATTACCTCAATATTTAAATGAAGGTAAATGATGAAAATTAACAAATAGCGAAAAACTTATTAATTTATTAAAATTATAAAATGAAAATATTTTTATCTATATTATTTAATGCTCTTATATTATTTGCGCTTACATATCTATTAGGTATGAATCCTGATAAATGAGTAGAAGCCTGAATAATAGTAGAATGATGAATAAAAACATACATTATTTGATGAGCCTTACTTGGTCTTATAAACATAACTATAAAACCAATATTAAAGATATTATCTCTGCCATTATTTTTTGTTTTTTTATGATTAGTTGCTTTTATTGTAAATTGAATCGTTCTTTGGTTGCTTGATTATATATTTAATGAAATTTTAGTTATTCCTTGAATTACTTATACAATCAACTGATGAATAAATTTCATAATTGCAGTTGCAATTTTTACAATTTTGAATATGTTTTATACAATATTATTTTCTAAAAAATAGACCAATGTTTGATATTTTAAAATTTAGTGAAGTTATAGTTTCTGTATTGCTTATTTTTATTGTTTTAATACAAAACAAAAATGTATCTTTAAATCTAAGTGATATGAGTTCTGGTATGGGAGAAGTAACTAAAAGAGGTCCTGAAAAAATACTTCAAAATGCTACAATTATACTTTGAGTTTTATTTATTTTAAATTCATTAGCATTATTTCTAATTAAATAATTTTTCATTATTTTATGATAACTCAAAAGTTTATTAAACTAAAAAAATACTTATTTTTAATAAGTATTCTATTTTTGTTTACTTCATTATTCCATCTTATATATATTTTTTTATATATTGATGCTAAAACAGTTCCTGTAAAATGAGGGACTATTTCAGAGTGATTAATTTGAAATTTTCCAAGTTTAAATCCTCTTAAAAACCTATCTTGAAATAATCAATATGTTGTTTGATTATTATACAGATCATTATTAAAATATGATTTAGAACAAAATAAAATAATCTGAGATATAGCAAATTGTGATATAAATTCTCTTGTAAATATAGAGTGTTATATTAATGATGATGCAATATGGTCAAATTGAAAAAAAATTACTGCAGAAGATATATATTCTACATATCAATTAATTAAATCAACAAATTCAAATATCATACTAAATTCCCTACTTGAAGATACAAGTATAGAGTATAAAGAAAACGTAATTACATTTAAAAATAATAAAAAAGATGTAAATTTTTTAAATGTTTTTTTTCAACCAATACTTTCAAAAGAAAATATTGATAGTTTATCAAAAGAAAATATATTTTGAAATTTCCCTACAAATTGAGGTATTTACTCATGAGATTTTAAGATATCAAGTGTAAGTTCTGATTTAACTATCTGAGTTTCAAAAATTATTTTAGATAAAAATGAATATTATAATAAATGAAATATCTCAAAAATCATTTTAAATATATTTCCAGATACAAATACATTTTTAAAAAATAAACAATCAGTAAATGTGTTTAATGATGATGGAAATATAGTTGGTTGATCTATTCCTAGACTTCAAAGCTCTAAATATACTCTACCACAATTTGTCTGATTATTTATAAATCAAAATAAAGTCACTGATACTACTTTTAGAAATTATATTTTTAGTAAGATAAACTCAAACAATTTAGTAGAATTATTATGAAAAGATAATTTTGATGTTGTTAATAATCCATATTTAACAGGTAGTTCTATAGATAAAGAAACAAGTATCAAAAATTTTGAATCAGTAATGAAAACATTGTGATATTATAAAAAATCAAAATACATTGATGACTTAATGCCAAGCTTAGAAGCAACTAATTCTAGTAATGAAGTAACAACAAGCACTGGTACAACTGAACCTAGTAATGATAATTTAACAATTGATGCTTTTCAAAAAAAATCAGAAATTATAGTAAAACCAACATACGTTGAAAAATATAATTTTGTTACAAAAGATGATATACTTCTAGAATGAAAAGTAGAATCATGAGTTCAAGAAGTATATATAAATGATAAGAAATTAGAAGGTTTTAAATTATGAGATGAAAAATTTTTCTATAGATTAAAAACTAGTCTATGAAATTTTAATGTTTGAAAAAATAATTACAAAATATATTTTGTAATTAATAATAATAAGATTTTTAAAGAAGAAGTTAATTTCCTACTAAATAGTGATAAAGATGAATTAAATAAGGCTGAAAAACAATTTGTTTTAGATTTAGATGCAGAAAATAAAAAAATAGCATTAGAACAAGCAGAAACAAATAAGATTGATGCAGAAAAAAAGAAAAAAGATGCAGTTAATCAAATAGATAAGGATAAATTTGAAAAAGTAAATAAGCTCGATGAAAATATATATTATGATAAAGATTTAAATCCATTTACTCTTAGACTTTATTATTTAAATACAGAAAAAGCACTTGATCAAACAGCAAATTTTGTTAAAAATTCGCTAAAAGAATTATGAATTGAAATTGAATTAGTTCCTTTTGATTTAAACAGTGTAGCTAAAGTTTTATCAAATAAAGATGATTATGATATGATTTTAACTTGAGTAAATTTAGGATATTTTGAATTCAATATATTCCCTTATTTTCACTCAAGTCAATCAAAAACTTGATATAATTTTAGTAATATCAAAAAAACAAGTTTAGATATATTATTAGAAGAACTAAAATCTGATATATTAAGTGAAGAAAAAATAACTGAAAATGAAAATAAAATCTTAGAAATACTAAAAGATGAACAAGTAATAAAAACACTTTATACTCCTAAGATAAATTTACTTGTAGATAAAAATTTAAAAAATAAATTTGCATACAATAAATTACCTAATAAGGCTTTGAGATCATATGTTTTAAATTCTTCATATATAAAAGAAAATAAAATAATAAATTTTGAAAATAAAAGTATTTGAAATTTCTTTAAATTTATATTTAAAAAACTCTATGAATAATGATTTAAAGGAAAAAATTATACTTCCAGCACGGAAAATAATAAGAGACGACCATAAAATAAAAAAATTTTATATTTTCCCATGACTACTTTCTATAATTTTTTTGACATTTCTTTTAGTTTACCAATCAATATATACATATGTAGTTATATTTTGAAATAAGGATGAAACTTTAAAAAAATTGCTATATTTCCTTGAGTCAGATTACTGATTTGAAGCAATTGTAGTTTGAATTACATTCATAATAGTTTATACACTTGCTATTCCTATTTTTGAATGATGATTAATAAAATATATAGACTTCAAAAACAAATGAAATAGTATTTGATCAAGTGAAGCATTTTGACAATGATTATACAATTTCTTGCCTTTATTTGAATATAACAATATATTTTCTGAATTTAAAATAATGAGTATCTTAAACTTCTATTTGTTTATGATAAGATTTATTTGAATTGAATTTATAATGATTATAAACTATATATTTATATTTATATTTATATTAGGATTAATTTTAAATATATTATTTGTTTACTCAAAGTACTCAATCGTACTAAATAGTAAAAATGTATTTGAATCAATATGAGAATCATCAAAAATAAGTATATTAAATTTAAAGAAAACAATTAAATTATATTTTTTAATTTTTTTCTTAAATCTAAGAGTAATAATAAATTTCATAATATTCTTATTCTTCCCAATAATGATATTTGTAGTAATATGATTAATTACAACTAAATTTTTATTGATAATAGCACTTACTATACTTAGTATTATATTCATATGATTAATTCTTGCATTATGATACCTAACAGCAGTTTTAGAAGTATTTAAAACATCTTTATGGTACTATGCATATATTGAATGAAAAAAACATTTAGAAGAATAAAAAAAAGACCATTTTTGGTCTTTTTTTTATTTATAATTTAAAAAATATTTTTTATAATAAACAATAATCTCCTTAAATTTTTGAAAAACTAACTCATCATTTCAAGCTCATAATTCTGTAGGATTAACCTTTAATGATATAAAACCAGAGTATCAAGTAGTTTTAAGTTTCATCAAGAAGCTCTCCAAAGGTAAATAAGATATACCTCAACCTGAAGTTCATGGTAATAATCATGACTTTTGAGAATGCTTATCACTTAAATAAATATTTTTAATACTACTTCAAAGAATCTTATATGCTTTGAGAATATCTAATCAAGAAGATCAATCAATACATGATAAATCTAAACAAGTAGTACCAGTAATTTTCTTTATATCTAGCAATGAGGCATTTCTATACTTTGGAATTACTAGAAGTAAAAATTCAGGTTCAACGTTTTTAACTCAAATAGAAAAAGAAGTAATTTCTTTTTTAAGTTTAGGTAATTTTTTTGAAAACCAAGTTGAATTTGTATCTTTAAAATATGGTGGTGAAAAAGTAATTAATTGTACATTTAAATACTTTCATATAGAAATTATTCTATCTACTAATTCATCATCTAATCATTTAGATGGTGCTGTAATAGACAATACTTTAATACCAAATTCACTGCACAATGATTCTAAATATTTTTCATTCCAAACATCAAAATTATCTTCATTTAATAATAAATCAATACCATCAAATCAAGCATTTTTAGCAAAATAAAAAATTTTATGTAATCAATATCAATTTAATGATGAGGTTGAAAGTAATAACAAAGTCATAAAATTATAAATATAATATTATAGATATAATAACACAAATACTTTAAATAAACAAAAAATAAACAAAATAAAACTCCAATCTAAGTTTTACTTAAATCAGAGTCTTTTTATTTTTAAAATGGTGGGTGATATAGGATTCGTTGCCCTAAAGGGTCAGACCTCCGTTTTTATTGTTCCTATTCGTCACAATAAAATTTTTCTTTCAGAAAAACCCTCCTTTCGAATCCAAACAAAATAAAACTCCAATCTAAGTTTAACTTAAATCAGAGTCTTTTTATTTTTAAAATGGTGGGTGATATAGGATTCGAACCTATGACCTCCTGCTTGTAAGGCAGATGCTCTCGCCAACTGAGCTAATCACCCGGGTCAAAAAAATGGTGCGCGAGGCAGGGATCGAACCTACGACCTTTGGCTTAGAAGGCCACTGCTCTTCCGCTGAGCTACTCGCGCATAAAAATGCACGCGCAATTTACAAAAAAATTGATATCAAGATCTTGGCAGCTACCTACTCTTGCACATCTACGAGATGCACTACCATTAGCACGAGTTGGCTTAACTTCTGTGTTCGGGATGGGAACAGGTGTACCTCAACCGTTATAACTACCAAGAGCCTAATAT